>NZ_NSGF01000002.1 GCF_002294995.1 Mesorhizobium sp. WSM3860
CGCTGCGGGCTTGGTTTTTTGGGGCCCGGCGCGGGCGTTTTACCCCCCCCCTTGGGGGGGTGGGGCTCCCGCCGCGGGGTTGGGGGGGGGGGGCGGTTCGGGCATGCCATCGGCGACCCCTCCCCGTCTCGCGCGCTGAGCGCCGCTCAGCGTGCGAGCCGACCCTCCCCGCGAGGGGGAGGGTTTGGCCAGGCGTGCGGCGAGTTGCCGGGCGGCACTGGCGCGGGGCGATTTTTCCGTGCGAAAGCGGATCAGCCGCCGTTCCAAATCTGCGCTGTCGCCGCCAAGGCCGCGCTCTGTCAAAAGCACGGCAAGCGTCGCGGCTTCCTGCGCCTGCCCGATCCGAGCCGCTTCTGCCACCATATGCGCGAGCCGCACCGGCAGAGCGAGCTTGCGCATCTCAGCGCCCACTTCCGTCAGCCGGCCGGCGTCGTCGATAGCATGCAGCGCTTTGAGCAACACCCTCGCTTCGTTGAGCGCCGGCACCGGCGGCGAATCGAGGAAGGACAGGCTCGACGGATCGGCGACGCCGAAAGCGGCGCAGTCGAGCAACATGCCGGAAAGGTCAGCCTCGAGCATTTCCGGCGGTGTAAAGGCGGGCAGCGCCGCCGTCTGCTCGGCACGCCACAGGCGGATGGCGACGCCCGGCTGCGTTCGTCCGGCGCGGCCGGCCCGCTGGTCGGCGGAAGCCTTGCTGACGCGCACCGTTTCCAGCCGGGTCAGGCCGCTCGCCGGCTCATAGCGCGGCAGCCGCGACAGACCGGAATCGATGACGACGCGCACGCCGTCGATGGTGATCGAGGTCTCGGCGATCGAGGTCGCCAGCACGATCTTACGCCGGCCGGGCGGCGCCGGCTTGATCGCCGCGTCCTGCGCCCTGGTGTCGAGCTGGCCGTAGAGCGGGACGATATCGGTGTCGGCCGCGACATTGCCCTCGAGCCGCTCCGCCGTGCGCTCGATCTCGCGCTGTCCGGGCAGGAAAGCGAGCACGCTGCCCTGCTCGATGGCTAAAGCCGAGCGAACCGCCTTGGCCATAGCATCCTCGATGGCCACGCCGGCCGGCCGCTCGTCATAGCGGATGTCCACCGGATAGGCGCGGCCCGCGCTTTCGATCACCGGCGCCCCGGCCAGGAGTTTTGCGACGCGCGCGCCGTCGAGCGTCGCCGACATCACCAGCAGGCGCAGATCCGGCCGCAATGCGCCCTGAACGTCGAGCGCCAGCGCGAGGCCGAAATCGCCGTCGAGCGAGCGCTCGTGGAACTCGTCGAAGATCACCGCGGAAACGCCGGGCAGTTCCGGATCGTCGAGGATCATGCGCGACAGAACACCTTCGGTGACGACGAGGATCTTTGTCCGCGCCGAGGTGCGGTTTTCCATGCGCATCGCAAAGCCGACTGTACCGCCAGGCTCCTCACCGAGAAGCTCGGCCATGCGGCGCGCCGCGGCGCGGGCCGCGAGCCGGCGCGGCTCCAGCAGCACGATCCTGCCTTCGCCGAGCCAGGGCGCGTCGAGCAGCGCCAGCGGCACCAGCGTCGTCTTGCCGGCGCCGGGAGGCGCCACTAGCACGGCGCTGTTGCGCCCGGCGAGCGCCTCGCCGAGCGCCGGCAGCACGGCGGATACCGGAAGTTCCGGCAAAATTCCTCTGTTCATGGCGCCCGCATATCAGCGGCCAAGGTGAGCGCGCAACCTGTCCGCCAATTGCCTAAAGCCTGGTGCGCGTGAACGGGTTCCAGCGCACGGTGCCCAGCCGTACCTCCTCGCGAACCATGGTCAGCAGACCCGAGGCGCCGAGCACTGCAAGGCCCGCCAGCGTCAGCAGGTCGGGATCTTCCCGGAAGAACAACGAGCCCAGCACCACCGCCCAGACGATCTGCGAATAATGCGTCGGCGCGATACGGTTGGCAGGCGCGTATTTGGCCGCGACAAGCTGCAACAGCTGACCGCAGGCGGTGAAGGCGCCGGCCATGACCAGCCAGATCAACTGCTTGCCATCCGGCAAGGCGAACGACGTTGCCGCGGCACCGAGGCCATTGAAGAGCAGGCCATAGCCGACGAGCACGCCGAGCATCGTCGTGCGCTTCTCCTGCTGCGCCAGCGACCGCATCAGGATGACGCTGGCGGCGGCAAGAAAGGCGATGGCAAAGGCCGCGAGGTGGCCGAGATGAAGTTCGCGAAAACCCGGCCTGACGACCAGCATGACGCCGGCAAAGCCGGCGACCACGGCAAGCCATCGCCACGGCCCAACCTTCTCCTTCAGGATGAGAGTGGAGAGGATGGTGACGAACAACGGCGCCAGGAAAATCAAGGCGTAGACTTCCGCCAGCGGGATGGTGGTGAAGGCATAGACGCTGAGCACGCCCGATGCGATGCCTGCCCAGGCGCGGGCCTGCACGGCCCAGGGCCGGCTGGTGCGCCAGAAGTCGCGCCAGCGCTCATCGGCAGGCCTTGTGAAGAACAGGAAACAGCCGGCAAACAAGGTTACGAAGAAGCCGATCTCGAAGACGGTGAACTGCCCGCCCAGGCTCTTGATGACGGCGTCGCTGCATGAGTAGCTTGCATAGGCGATCAGGGCGAGCAGGATTCCGTTCGGCACGTTCCGTTTCCGGGAGAGTAGAAGTGAAGATACTGGCGCTGGGGGCTCATCCCGACGATATCGAGATATTCATGTTCGGTACGATGGCCGCCTATGCGGCGCTAGGCGCAGAGCTGACTTTTGCGATAGCCACCGACGGCGCCAAGGGCGGCAAGGGCGATCCGGAGGCGCTTGTCAAAATCCGGCGCGAGGAAGCCGCCGAAGCGGCCGGCCTGCTCGGCGTCACGCCGCGTTTCCTCGATTTCCTCGACGGCGCGCTGGTTGCGGATGCCGCATTGATCGGCGCACTCAAGGCGCTGATCGGCGAGGTGCAACCCGATCTGGCGATCACGCATGCGCCGAACGACTATCACGGCGACCACCGCGCGCTGTCGGATGGCGTGCGCATCGCGGCGTCCTTCGCGGTGCCGGTGCTGCAGGCCGACACGCTCGGCGGCACCGGTTTTTCGCCGACGCATTACGTCGACATTTCCAGCCACTGGGACCTCAAGGCGCAGGCGATTCTCGCGCATCGCTCACAGGCGCCCGAGCATTATCTCAACGGTGCGCGCACGCAGAACGAATTCCGCGCCGGCCAATGCAACGGCGCGCCCGGCGCGCTGGCCGAGGCGTTCCGGTTCGAGCCCATCTTCCCCTTTGCCGACATTCGCGAGCTGCTGCCTCCGGCGCCGCCGATCCGGCCGGTCACGGTGAGCCCGAAGATCGTCAAGTAGCCGGCTGAAGCACGAGCCGCCGAGGCGGCCGACAACTATTTCCCAACGATTTCAAGCACCGCTTTCGTCATGTTGCGGCGCAGCAACGATTTCGCTTGCGTTGTTTAGTAAAAAGAGCATCACTAAACAAATTACTAAACACCGGCGGCGCAGCGCGCGCCATGTTCAGACCCTCGGAGGAGCGAGGGGTGAGGGCTTTTGAAACCGTCATCCGGACGCGTTTCGCAAATGGGAGGTAAGGCATGAAATCGACCTTGAAACTGGCGTTGGGACTGGCCTCGGCGGCACTCGCGTCGACCGCCGTCTCGAACGCCGCGCATGCGGAAGACCTGACGCTTTGCTGGGCGGCCTGGGATCCGGCCAACGCGCTCGTGGAACTGTCCAAGGACTTCACCAAGGAAACCGGCATCGGCATGAAGTTCGAATTCGTGCCGTGGACCAACTATGCCGACCGTTTCCTCAACGAGCTGAACTCACACGGCAAGCTCTGCGACCTGATCATCGGCGACAGCCAGTGGATCGGCGGCGCGGCCGAGAACGGTCATTACGTCAAGCTGAACGACTTCTTCGACAAGGAGAAGATCAGCATGGACGACTTCGTGCCGGCGACCGTGGTCGGCTATTCCGAATGGCCGAAGAACACGCCGAACTACTGGGCGCTGCCGGCCATGGGCGACGTGGTCGGCTGGACGTATCGCAAGGACTGGTTCTCGCGGCCGGAGCTGCAGAAAGAGTTCAAGGAGAAGTATGGCTGGGACCTCGCCCCGCCGACGACCTTCGACCAGCTGAAGCAGATCGCCGAGTTCTTCCAGAAGCGGCAGATCGACGGCAAGACCGTCTACGGCGCCTCGATCTACACCGAGCGCGGCTCGGAAGGCATCACCATGGGCGCCATGGACGTGCTCTACAGCTACGGGTTCCAGTACGAGAACCCGAAGAAGCCCTATGAGATGGACGGCTTCGTCAATTCCGAGAAGTCGGTGAAGGGGCTGGAATTCTACAAGGCGCTCTATGATTGCTGCACGCCGCCCGGCGCCTCCAACAGCTACATGGGCGAAGGCGTCGACGCCTTCAAATCCGGCCAGGTGGCAATGCACATGAACTTCGCCTTCACCTGGCCCGGTCTGCAGAAGGACGAGAATGTCGGTGGCGACAAGATCGGTTACTTCGTCAATCCGAAAGGTCCCGACGGCAACCAGTTCGCACAGCTCGGCGGCCAGGGCATCTCGGTGGTGTCCTATTCCGACAAGCAGGAATCGGCGCTGAAATACATCAAGTGGTTCGCCAACAAGGACGTGCAGGCCAAGTGGTGGACGCTCGGCGGCTATTCCTGCCTGAACTCCGTCGTCAAGGATCCGAAGTTCCCGTCCAGCCAGCCCTATGCGCAGGCCTTCCTCGACTCCATGGCGATCGTAAAGGACTTCTGGGCAGAGCCGAGCTACGCACCGCTGCTGCAGGCCTCGCAAAAACGCTTCCACGATTATGTCGTCGCCGGCCAGGGCTCGCCCAAGGATGCACTGGACGGCCTCGTCAAGGACTGGACGCAGATCTTCCAGGACGACGGCAAGATGTAAGGCTCCTCCCGAGCAGGTGCGTCCCGTGCCGCCCTTGGCACGGGACGCAGTTCAGATAAATTCCAGCGCCGAGACTGACCAGTGACCGATGCAGGACTAACCATGCTCAATCGGACCGCGGACAACGTCGCCCGGGCCACACCGGAGCCGTTGGCCAAGAGGATCCGAGGCATCAGCGACAAGGGCCTCGCCTGGCTGTTCATTTCGCCGACGATCCTTCTGCTTTTGGCCATCAACATCTTCCCGCTGTTCTGGGCGATCTACCTCTCCTTCACCAATTACCGCGCCAACCGCCCGAACGAAGTGGTGAAGAATCTCGGGCTTTCCAACTACCGGCGCATCCTAGGCGACCAGGACATCTGGATCGCCATGCAGACGACGGCGCATTTCGTCTTCTGGACGATCCTGCTGCAGACGGTGATCGGCTTTACGCTCGCCTGGCTAATCGACCGGAAATTCCGCGGCCACGCCTTCTGGACCACCATCATCCTGGTGCCGATGATGCTGTCGCCGGCGGTGGTCGGCAATTTCTGGCGCTTCCTCTACGAGCCGCAGATCGGGCTGTTCGCCTATGCGGTCTCGTTCCTCAGCGGCATCCCGCCGACGAATGTCCAGATGCTGTCCAATGTCGAACTGGCGCCATGGGCGATCATCATCGTCGACACCTGGATGTGGACGCCTTACGTGATGCTGATCTGCCTCGCGGGCCTGCGCTCCATCCCCGAATACATCTATGAAGCGGCGGAAGTCGACCGCGCCTCCAACTGGCGGCAGTTCTGGTCGATCACGCTGCCGATGGCGCTGCCCTTCATCATGCTGGCGGTGCTGTTCCGCGGCATCGAGAACTTCAAGATGTTCGACATGGTCAACCTGCTCACCGGCGGCGGACCGGGCTCGACCACCGAGGTCGCCTCGATCACGCTGAAGCGGCAGGCCTTCGAAAGTTGGCGCACCGGCTATTCCTCGGCCTTCGCCATCATCCTGTTCGTCGCGGTGTTTGGCCTTGCCAACATCTACGTCAAGGCGCTCAACAAGGTGAAGCAGAGATGAGCCTGACCACCGCCCATTCGGTCGTCGCACCGTCGACCAACTCGAAGCGGATCGCCGGCGTGCTCGTCGTCGGCTACGCGCTGATTTCGATCGTGCCGCTGCTCTGGATCTTCGCCACCAGCTTCAAGACGCCGCCGGATTCGATCGCCTATCCGCCGAAGATCGTCTTCCAGCCGAGCATCGAGGGCTACTGCAACCTGTTCACAACCCGCACCAGGCAGACGCCGGAATACATCAACTCGCTCGGACCGGCGACCGGCTTCTGCGACGAGACGGTGCGCAAGCGCAACATGGTGATCGCCGGGCCTTCGAACTTCCTGCCGCGCTTCGTCAACTCGCTGATCATCGCCTTCGGCTCGACCTTCTGCGCGGTGTTCCTCGGCACGCTGTCGGCCTATGGCTTCTCGCGCTTCAAGGTGCCTTTGGCAGACGACCTCCTGTTCTTCATCCTGTCGACGCGCATGATGCCGCCGATCGCCGTCGCGATCCCGATCTACCTGATGTACCGCGAGCTCGGCCTTTCCGACACCGCACTCGGCATGATCCTGCTCTACACCGCGGTGAACGTCTCGCTGGCGGTCTGGCTGCTCAAGGGCTTCATCGACGAGATCCCGCGCGAATACGAGGAAGCGGCGATGATCGACGGCTATACGCGGCTGCAGGCCTTCTGGCGCACCGTGCTGCCGCAGGCCACCACCGGCATTGCCGCGACCGCCATCTTCTGCCTGATCTTCGCCTGGAACGAATATGCCTTCGCAGCACTTCTGACCTCCGGCACGGCGCAGACGGCGCCGCCCTTCATCCCGACCATCATCGGCGAGGGCGGCCAGGACTGGCCGGCCGTGGCCGCCGGCACGACGATCTTCCTGGTGCCGATCCTGGTCTTCACCATCCTGCTCCGCAAGCAATTGCTGCGCGGCATCACCTTCGGCGCGGTGCGCAAATGATTGATGTGGGAACAAGTCGACCCCCACTCCGTCGAGCTTCGCTCGACACCTCTCCCCCGATCGACGGGGTAGAGGAAGGGCGCGAACTTCATTCAGCCAGGCTCCCTTCCTCTCCCTCCGGAGGGGGGAGAGGTGGCGCTGCGAAGCAGCGACGGAGTGGGGGAACCACCTGGCAACCATCTCTCCCCGTAAACGAGGAGAAGGAAGGGAGGAACGCATGAGCCGCACGGTTGTCTCCAAGCGCTCCTCTTGGCCACGCTGGGCAAGACGCCGCCTGATGGAAAACATCGCCACGGCGATCATCGCCATCGGCTTCCTGATGCTGTTCCAGCCCTTCGCGCTGTCGCTCTACAGCTATTCCTTCGTCACCATGCTCGCCGGCACCGCCATGTTCATCGTCGTCTCGAAATTCCCGGAATAGAAATGGCCGAGATCCGCGTTCAGAACCTGAGGAAAGCCTTCGGCGAGTTCGTCGCCGTGCAGGATTCCAACTTCGTCGTCGAGGACGGCGAGTTCTTCGTCATGCTCGGGCCTTCCGGCTGCGGCAAGACGACGACGCTCCGCATGATCGCCGGCCTGGAACTGCCGACCGGCGGCAAGATCTTGCTCGGCGGCGAGGACGTCACCATGCGCCGGGCGCGCGAGCGCGACATCGCCTTCGTCTTCCAGCTCTTCGCGCTCTATCCGCATATGAATGTGCGCAAGAACATCGGCTTCCCGCTCTTGGCGCAAGGCATGGCGTCGGCCGAGATCCGCGCCCGCGTTGACGAAACCGCGAAACTCCTGCGCATCGACCATCTGCTCGACAAGTCGGTCTCCGGGCTTGCCGGCGGCGACCGCCAGCGTGTCGCACTCGGCCGCGCCATCGTGCGGCGTCCAAAGTGTTTCCTCATGGACGAGCCGCTCGGCACGCTTGATACGGAATTCCGCGATCTGATGGTCCACGAGCTGCGCGAGCTGCACAACCGCATCCACGCCACCACCGTCTATGTCACGCACGACCAGATGGAAGCGATGTCGATGGCCGACAAGATCGCGGTGATGAACCATGGCGTCATCGAGCAGTTCGGCAGCCCGCGCGAAATCTACGACCGCCCGGCGACGATGTTCGTCGCCGAGTTCATCGGCTCGCCGCCGATGAACTTCCTCAAGTTCGGCGGCGGCCTCGCGAAGGGTGCGAAAGAGATCGTCGTGCAGGGTGCCAGGGTGACGGTGCCGGAAGTGCGCGAGGATGTGGCGCCGGCCGACATGGCGCTCGGCATCCGGCCAGAGCACATCCGCTTCGACGACGCCTCGAAGCTGCGCGGCGCGATCTACGGCACCGAATATCTCGGCACCACGCAGATCGTCGCCGTCGAGACCGCCGACGGCATCATCAAGGCCCGTGTGGCCGCCGGCATCCATCTGAGCCCCGGTGAGCAGGTGGGGCTGGCGCTGAGCAGCGCGCGGCTGTCGCTGTTCGAGAAAGGCACTGGACGCGCGGTGAAAACCGCCATGTACGAGCAGACAGCGGAGGCGCGCCATGGCTGACGTGCAGATTCAGGGTGTGACCAAAAGCTTCGGCGACACCGCCGCGGTCAGCGATCTCGACCTGCAGATCAAGGATGGCGAGTTCGTCGTGCTGCTCGGCCCGACCGGCGCCGGCAAGACAACGACGCTCAGGCTGATCGCAGGGCTTGAGCGGCCGGACAGCGGCACGATCCATATCGGCGGCCACGACGCGACGGGGCTGTCGCCGGCCGAGCGCGACACGGCCTTTGTGTTCCAACAATATTCGCTCTACCCGCATCTTTCGGTCTTCGACAACCTCGCCTTCCCGCTGCGCTCGCCGGCGCGGCGTTTTCCGGAGGAAGCCATCCGCCGCCGCGTCGAAGAAGTGGCGCGGATGGTGCGCATCGACCACAAGCTCAACAACCGCTCGACCAGGCTGTCGGGCGGCGAGATGCAGCGCGTCGCCATCGGCCGCGCCTTGGTGCGCAAGCCGTCGATCTACCTGATGGACGAGCCGCTGTCCTCGCTCGACGCCAAGCTGCGCGCCGATCTCAGGCTGGAGCTGAAGCGCATCCAGTCCGAGCTCGGCGCCACCATGCTCTATGTCACGCATGACCAGATCGAGGCGATGACCATGGCCGACCGCATCGGCATCCTCTCCGAGGGCGTGCTCGTGCAGATCGGCACGCCGCGCGCGATCTATTCCGAGCCGGCAAACCTGCATGTCGCCGCCCGCCTCGGCCAGCCGGCGATCAACCTTTTGCCGGCAGGGCTGCTGCCCGACGGCGGCGCGCCGACCGGCACGACGACGATCGGCGCGCGCACCGAACATCTCGCGATCGAGAAGGCGGCGAACGGACATGCCGACGGCGTCGTCGACTGGGTCGAGCATCTCGGCGACCAGAACCATCTGCATGTCACGGTTGGCGCGAAGAAGCTGGTGACGCTGACCGATCCCGACACGCCGCTCGCAAAGGGGGACAGAGTGACGATCCGCTATCGCTCGCCGCTTTATTTTGGTTCGGACGGGCAAAGATTGATGTAGCCGGCGCACCCGCACTTTTTGACGACCCGCAGATACGGACTGGACGAAATCCATGAAGCACTTTTTCAACCGCAAAGACTCGATCGTTACCGAAGCGCTGGATGGCTTTCTAGCGACCGCGGGTTCCGGCACTCTGGCGCGCCTCGACGGCTATCCGGAGATCAAGGTCGTGCTGCGCGCCGACTGGGACAAGGCGAAGGTGAGCGTCGTTTCCGGCGGCGGCGCGGGGCATGAGCCGTCGCATGCCGGCTTCGTCGGCGCCGGTATGCTGACGGCGGCAGTCTCCGGCGAGATCTTTGCTTCGCCGAGTGTCGAGGCGGTGCTGGCGGCAATCCGCGCAACAACCGGACCGGCCGGCTGCCTGCTGATCGTCAAGAACTATACCGGCGACCGGCTCAATTTCGGCCTCGCCGCGGAAAAAGCGCGCGCCGAAGGTTTTGCGGTCGAGATGGTGATCGTCGGCGACGACATCGCGCTGCCCGACATTGCACAGCCGCGCGGCGTCGCGGGCACGCTGTTCGTGCACAAGATCGCCGGGCACCTCGCCGAGACCGGCCATGATCTGGCATCGGTCGCCGCCTCGGCACGCGGAGCGGCAAAGGACATCGTTTCGCTCGGCATCTCGCTCTCCTCCTGCTCAATCCCGGGCCAGACCCACGAGGACCGCTTCGGCGCCGACGATGGCGAGCTCGGCCTCGGCATTCACGGCGAGCCGGGCGTGGAGCGCATAACCTTGCAGAGCGCCGGCGCACTTGTCGCCATCATGGCCGACCGCCTCGCGGCGCGGCTGGATGCCGGCAGCCGCTATGCGCTCCTGATCAACAATCTCGGATCCGTTCCGCCGCTCGAAATGTCGCTGATCGCCAATGCGGTGCTTGCCTCGCCGCTGGCAAAGGCGGTGACGCTGACGATCGGTCCCGGGCATCTGATGACCGCGCTCAACATGAACGGGTTCTCGCTGTCGCTGATCAGACTGGAGGCCGAGCGCGAGGCGGCGCTGCTGGCGCCGGTCGGCCCGCATGCCTGGCTACCGGCCCGGCCGGTTCGCCAGTCGGTCGTGGTGACCGCGGCCAAACCGGCAGGTCGCGACACCGCCAAAGCGGCTAGCCGCGACGCCGGCGCCGAGCGTCTGATCACTGCGATCTGCTTGAAGCTGATCTCCCTCGAGGAGGCCTTGAATGACCTCGACGCCAAAGCCGGCGACGGCGACACCGGTTCGACCGTGGCGACCGGCGCACGCAGCGTGCTCGACCGGATCGACACGCTGCCGCTTGCGGACAAGGCCGCAACTCTCGCCACAATCGGCGATACATTGGGAACTTCCATGGGCGGTTCCAGCGGCGTGCTTTTGTCGATCTTCTTCACGGCTGCGGCGCAGTCGCTCAACGGCGGCGCGCCGCTCAGCAAGGCGCTGCTCTCCGGCCTTGACCGGATGACCTTCTACGGCGGCGCGAAGGTCGGTGACCGCACGATGGTCGACGCGCTGGAGCCGGCGCTCAAGGCGCTCGACGCGAACGGGCTGGAGGCGGCTGCTTCGGCCGCGCGGCGGGGCGCGGAGGCGACTGCCGCGATGCAGAAGGCGAAGGCCGGGCGCTCGGCCTATATCGGCCGCCGGCTTGACATAGCGGATCCGGGCGCGTTTGCAGTCGCCGAGGCGTTCGCGGCCATGGTGGCCATGTTCGCCCCGGCGTGAAGGACAGGCGATGGCCGCATCCGATTTCTCACAATTGATCGCGGCGACTGCGGATACGATCTCGTCGCATGCCGACGAGCTGACCGCGCTCGACCAGGCGATCGGCGACGGCGACCATGGGCTCAACATGAAGCGCGGCTTCGAGGCGGTGCGCACCGAAAAGGACGCAATCGCGGCAAAGCCGCTGCCGGACGCGCTGAAGGCGGTCGGCACCAAGCTGGTGATGACCGTCGGCGGCGCCTCCGGCCCCTTGTTCGGCACGCTGTTCATGGCGCTCGGCAAGGAACTGTCCGCCACGCCCGACCGCGCCGCGCTGACAGCGGCGCTGGGCAAGGCGATCGAGGCGGTTTCGGCGCGCGGCAAATCGCAGCCGGGGCAAAAAACGATGCTCGACGTGCTGCAGCCGGTGTATGAGGCACTGGCGCAGGGCAAGACGGCTGGCGCAATCGCAGACGCCGCCGACAAGGCGGCCGAGGCCACCGTGCCGATGAAGGCCCTCCGCGGGCGCGCCTCTTTCCTGGGGGAGCGCTCGATCGGGCATATGGATGCCGGGGCGCGCTCGACCGCGCTCTTGGTGCGCGCAATCGCTGAAGCGATCGAGGATTCTTGATGAGCAATGTCGGTATCGTCATCGTCTCGCATTCGCCGCTGGTCGCCGAAGGCACGGCCGACATGGTGCGCCAGATGGTGGGCGACGAAGTGCCGCTTGCATGGTGCGGCGGAAACGGCCATGGCGGGCTCGGCACCAGCGTCGAGGCGATCATGGGCGCGATCGAGAAGGCCTGGTCGGAAGCGGGCGTCGCCATCCTGGTCGATCTCGGTGGCGCCGAGACCAACAGCGAGATGGCGGTCGAGATGATCGGCGAGCCGCGCTCTCAAAAGATCGTCGTCTGTAACGCGCCGATCGTCGAGGGCGCGGTGATGGCGGCGACGGAATCTTCGGGCGGTGCCTCGCTCAAGGAAGTGGTCGCGACGGCGCATGAATTGTCGCCGTCGTGAGTGAACGGGAATCGACTGAATGTCCGCATCTGCCGAAGCCACGGTTCTGATCACCCACGAGGTGGGCCTGCACGCGCGCCCTTCGGTGAAGTTCACCAAGCTCGCCAAGTCGTTCGCGGCCGAGGTGGAGGTGGCAGTCGCCGCGAACGGCCCCTGGTTCGATGCCAAGAGCATCGTCAAGGTCATGGCGGCCAAGGCGCCGAAAGGAACCGTGCTGCATATAAGGGCGCGAGGCGACGGCGCTGAGCAGGCGGTCGGCGCGCTGGTCGATCTGGTGCAGCGCGACTTCGACGAGGACACGGACCATGCTCGGTCCGCTTGAGACGGGTCTGCCGGTCTCTCTATTCGCAAGGAATGCGGGCCATGCGGATTGAGGGCATCCCTGCCTCTCCCGGCTATGCCGAAGGGCCGCTGTTCGACCTAGACCGTCCACCGGCTGCCTATGATGTCAAGGCGAGCGCGGCGGAGGAGAAAGAAGCGCTGAAGGCGGCCACCGGCAAGGCGGTGAGCCGGCTTGCCGCGATGATCGAAACCGCCGATGGCGATGCCGCAGGAATCCTCGAATTCCACATCGCCATGCTGGAGGACGACGCGCTGAGCGCGCCCGCCTTCGCGGCGATCGGCTCCGGAGAGCCGGCCGACGCTGCCTGGCGGCAGGCGCTGGATGCCGAGATCGCCGGCTATGAGGCGTCCGACCAGGACTATTTCCGAGCGCGCGCGGCCGACCTGCGCGACATTCGCGACCAGGTGCTGCGAGCGCTGAGCGAGAATAGCGAGACCGCACCACCTCCAGGGGCCATCTTCTATGGCAGCGATATCGCGCCGACGCGCTTTCTCGAAACGGATTGGAGCCGCGGCGGCGGCATCGCGCTCGAGGCCGGCAGTACGGCCAGCCATGTCGCCATGCTGGCGCGCTCGCGCGGCGTGCCCATGGTGGTGGGGCTTGGCGCCTTGGCGGATAGACGGGCAGGGAACGCGCTGCTCGACGCCGAGCATGGCGGCATCGTTTTCTCGCCCTCGCCGGCGGAGCTTGAAGACTTCCGGCAATCATCCTCCTCCTTCGCGGCGCGCCAAGGCCAGGCGCAGACCTTTCTTACCCAGCCGGCGGCGACCAAGGCCGGCACTTTCGTGCGGGTGCAGGTGAACATTGCCTACCCTTCCGATGTCGACGGCATCGACATTGCAACCTGTGACGGCGTCGGGCTGATGCGGACGGAATTCCTGTTCGGCAAGGCGCTGCCGGACGAGCAGACACAGTACCAAGCCTATCGCAAGGTGCTGGAATGGGCCGGCGAAAAACCGGTGACCATCCGCACCGTCGACGCCGGCGGCGACAAGCCGATCCCGGGCTTCACCGTCGAGGAGACCAACCCGTTTCTCGGCCTGCGCGGCATCAGGCTGTCGCTGGCGCGGAGCGACATCTTCCGGGTGCAAATCCGGGCATTGCTGCGCGCCGCTGTCCACGGCAATCTGAAGGTGATGTTTCCGATGATCGCCATAGCCGAAGAGTACGCCCAAGCCGCCGCGCTGTTCGCGGAGGAGCAGGCCGCGCTCGCGTCGCGCGGTGTTGCGCACAAGCTGCCACCGCTGGGCATCATGGTCGAGGTGCCTTCGGTGGCCGTCGCGCCCGAGGCGTTTGCCGACGTTGCCTTCTTCTCGATCGGCTCCAACGACCTGACGCAATATGTGATGGCAGCCGCGCGTGACAACGCCGCCGTTGCACATCTGAATTCCGCCCGCCACCCGGCGGTGCTGCGGCTGATCGCTTCGGTCGCGGCCTTCGGGCGCGAGAAAGGAATTCCGGTCAGCCTCTGCGGCGACGCCGGCGGCGATCCGGCCGCCATTCCGGCGCTGATTGAGGCGGGCCTGCGCGACCTGTCGGTGGCTCCGGCGCAACTCGCCATGGCCAAGGCGGCCATAGCGGACGTCCCGGTGTAAGCGCGTCATGGCCAAGGCAGCCAAGACACAAGAAACCGGCGTGGAAGACGCGATCCGCACCTATAAGACCATCCTGTCGCAAGTCATCGACCAGCGGCCTTCCGGCATGCGCCAGCGGCTTGCCGATGCGCTCGGCAAGCATCGCAGTTTCGTCACGCAAATCTCCAGCCCGGCCTATTCGATCCCCATCCCGTCGAAGCATTTGCCGGCTATCTTTTCCGTCTGCCATTTCAGCCCGGCCGAGCGCGACCAGTTCCTGGCTGCCTATCACCAGGCGCATCCGGGCAAGCTGCCGGCGGCTTCGGGTCCACGCAAGACGCGCCACGTCTCGCTCATCGTGCCGGATTTCGGCGACGACAAGCAGAACGCAGCGCTTGACCGGGCGGTCAACGAATTCATCCAAAAGATCACCAGCATCGCCGGCAAGGGCAGCGGCTGAGCGAGATTTATTCGGGAGGACTGCCATGAAAAAATTTCTGAATTCGGTGGACACGATCCTCACCGAAAGTCTCGATGGCTTCGGCGCCGCGCATTCCGACATCCTCGCGCTCGGCGACGAGCACAAATTCGTTCGCCGCAAGACGCTGAAACCGGGCAAGGTGGCGCTGATCTCGGGGGGCGGCTCCGGCCACGAGCCGCTGCATGGCGGGCTGGTTGGCCACGGCATGCTGGATGCCGCCTGCCCCGGCCAGGTCTTCACCTCGCCGACGCCCGACCAGATGCTCGCGGCCGCGCAAGCCGTCGACACCGGCGCCGGCTGCCTGTTCATCGTCAAAAACTACGAAGGCGACGTGATGAATTTCGACATGGCCGCCGAAATGTCGGACGGCGTTCTGCAGGTGGTGACCAATGACGACGTTGCGGTCGAGAATTCGTCCTACACCACCGGTCGGCGCGGTGTTGCCGGCACGCTGGTGGTGGAAAAGATCGTCGGCGCCGCGGCCGAGCAAGGCATGGCACTGCCCGAGCTCAAGGCCTTGGGCGACCGCGTCAACGCCGCGACGCGCTCGATGGGCGTGGCGCTGACCAGTTGCACGGTGCCGGCAGCGGGCAGGCCGACCTTCGACATCGGCGACAACGAGATGGAATTCGGCGTCGGCATCCATGGCGAGCCCGGCCGGCGGCGCGATGTGCTGAAGAGCGCCGACGCCATAGCCGAAGAGATCTGCGCGGCAATCCTCGGCGATCTTGGTAACCGCGCCAGGGGACCGGCGCTGCTTTTCGTCAACGGCTTCGGCGGCACGCCGTCCATGGAGCTTTACCTGATGTACAACAGCGCGCGAAAAATCTTCGAGAAGAGAGGCGTGACGGTGACCCGCTCGCTGGTCGGCTCCTATGTCACCTCGCTCGACATGGCAGGCTGCTCGATCACGCTGACGATGCTCGAAGATGAGACGACAGCGCTTTGGGACGCCCCTGTGCATACGGCGGCGCTGCGCTGGGGGATGTAGCGTCGCGCGGGCTTTTCTGCAACCATGGTCGCCTGTTGTTCGCGATATTGCCCGGTTGATGCTGTCCCCGCTTTCGCCTGCCGAAGAGAAACTGCTGCTCGAATTTGCCGATCCCGAGGCGCCGCCCGAGCGGGGCGCGGCCCTCTCGGCACGCAGCCTCATGGCGCTGCTCGCAAATGCCGAGTTCCACGGCGTGCTGCCGATCATGCTGCGCAAGCTTCGGGAAATCGGCGACGCCAATCTGCCGAACGATGCCGCCCTGCAGCAAAAACTCTCCGGGCTTCGCGATCAGGCGACACTGGCGACGGGGCAGTCGATGCTGCTGCAATATCACGGCGACCGGATCATGAAGGGCTTGGCGGCGAAAGGCGTTGCGGCTCGCATCGTCAAGGGCCCGGTGTTCGCGCGCAAGCTCTATCGCCATGCCACCGACCGGCCGTTCACCGACATCGACATACTTGTCGATCCCGCCAGCATCGGCGAGGCCAACAACGTGATCGCCGAATGCGGCTTCAAGCTTGCCAGCGGCGAGGCCGAATCCCATGAGTTGCAGGAGTTCAAGTGGCTGGAGAAGGAGAACTCCAGCCTGCTGATCGAGCTGCATGGCAATCTGGTGCATGACACCGGCATGCGGCGGCGCCTGTCGCTTGGCTTCCGCGAGTTGCAGGTGATCGACGGCGGCGAGGCCGACACGCCGGCGTCGCTGCTCACCATCGCCATCGTTCACGCCGCCGGAGGCCACAAATTCCACCGGCTGCAGCTCTGTATCGACGTGCTGCAAGGTGTGCGCGCTCTGCCATCGCCGGAAGCGGAAGCGCGCCTTCTCGAAGCCGCGCGTATGACCGGCATCGAGCTCGAGCTGGCGACCGTGCTCAATGTGACCGGGCGGCTGTTCGACGAGCCGCGCGCGATCGCCCTTGCCAACCGCATCAAGCCCGATCTGTCGATACGGCTCGCCAAATGGCTGATCACCGGCAACATGCTGCTCAGGGTCAATTCGCGGGACAAGCTGCGCTCGCGCCTTAGCCGCGACGCCTTCCGCTGGGTCCAGCGGCTTGCCCGGCCAAGGCCCTATCCAGCCTGAAAGCCCGTTTGGAGACCTACTCCTACCGCGGCGCGGATCAACCCCGCTGCATCGGCCGGGCTTGAGCCGACTTCCAGGGTGAAGGTGGGGACTGCCCTGACCAGTGCCGCGATCGACGCCATCCGCCGTTTCTGCATCGGCAGCAGGCCGGTCAGGCCGGTCCTGACATTGTCGGTGGCAAGCGCGACCATCGCATCGGTCCTGGCCAAGGGCGTGAGCCGGGTCAAGCCGTCGGTCGAGCGCGCCAGATGCAGCAGCGCCGTGACCGGCCTGGGACGGACGTCCTCGATGCGAATGATCTCGGCGAGACGGTCCAGCGAGACGGCCTGCTCGCCCTCGGCGTCCCATCTGTCGCCAAGGCAGGGAGAGAGAAATGGCAGCATCGCCGCGGTCTTGCGATGGATCTTCACCTTACGCGGCATGCCCCAGGCCAGGGTGCCATCAGATGTTGGACCGAGGATCATCACATCATCCGAGCAAAGGCCGAAGCCCTGCGATGCCAGCGCCATTGAAGTCGTCGACTTGCCGGTGCCGCTCGGCGCATGGATCAGCACGAGCGCCCCGCTATCGGGGAGCGTCAGACCGGCGGTATGGAGCATGTGCTGCCCGCCGGACTCGAGCGCGGCATCCAGCACCATCATCAGCAGCGTCCATTTGACGTTGCTGTCGGGATGAACGCGGATTTCGGCCGAGCCCTCGTCGGCACGGATCGAGGCCGTCTGGTGGCCGGGAAAGACCAGATGGACGACGTCGCCGGCGTCGATGATGCGGCAATGGCCGTCCAGCGGCACTTCGCCGTCGAAGGCGAGCTTCCCCTCCGGGTTTTCGGGCAGCGCCGACGTTTCGAAGATATCGATGCGAAAGCCGGGTTCGACCGCCTCATTGACGCGCAATGTGCCGAGCATCAGATCGAAGCTCGGCCAAAGCTCGGCGCGCTCCGCCGATATGCCGATGACCTGGCCGTTGAGGTCATAGCAAGCGGTGGCTGCGGCGCCGGTCAAGCGGCGCGCGCCTTCACGCTGCCGCCGGGGTGGCGATAGATTTCAACCATGTCGGGAAGGCTGTCGCTGACCACCGGCTTGCCGTCGAGGCAAACCCAGCAATGAGCCGACAGGCGGGGCTCATGCATCGATTTGGCGTCGACACCGAAATGGAGGTCGGGGTCGAAACCCGCCATCCGCAGGAAGCGGAAACCGAGCAGGCCTTCCCTCAGGCACCTGCGATCACGCATCACCCAGGGGTGCCGAACGGTGCGGTTGACGCGGGTGACGACGTAGCTCCATGGCAGGCCGCGATAGGGTGTGGGCAATTGCAGTGGCGCCAATTTCAGCACGCTTTCGAAATCGCGCCGGGCGACCAGTACCGGTATCAGCCGGGCGCTGAGCCACAGATGGGTGCGGAACAGGGCGCGCAGGAACGGTCCGCCGGCCATCACGCGCCCGGGTCGGCAAGGATGCCTTCGGCCACCAGCTCGGCGGCGAGCGCCGTCATGTCGTCGCCGAGCGTCGCCTTGTCGACTTCGAATTCTTCCGACAGCAGATCGACGATCTGGTCGAGGCTGCGGGCGCCGTCGACCTTGTCGAGGAACGCTTCGGTGGTGCCGTTGCAGGTGTAAAGCTGGCCGCTGCGCGCCAGAAGCACCACGGCGCCGTCGCCGACATGCTGCACGGAGGCATCGTCCACCATCCGCAGAACCGTTTCAAAGGCGATTTCAGCCATACGCCCGCTCCCTATGCCGAACTGCAATTAGCGCGGCATGCCGCCGCTGTCCATTGCCAAGCGGGCAACGCTTCGTGTCAGCCGGTCGGGCCGCTCGGGCCGGCAACGATGCTCGCGAGCTCTCCGCGCTTGACCAGAACCGGTTTTTCGTAAGTTCCTTTGATCAAACTCTCCCCCGCAAAGACTATCGAACTCGCGCGAGAATGATGGTGGGCTGTAACCACTATCAAGCCGCCGTTCGCGCCAGGGTTGCCATCTTTCCCATAAGTAAGCTAAGAGTCTCCGGCTTTTTGGGGAGTGGACAGTATGCGTTACAACTGGGATCGCGCTCCGACGGCATTCGAACGCCATCGGAAGGCATTGGCGGCCGCCATTCTAATAGCCGGCGGTGTCGGGCTGATGCTGGCAGCACTGCCGCTCTAAGCCGAATTCACTTGCTGACATCACAACGCGCTCCGATCCGGGCGCGGCTGGATCCGTTTGCCGGCAACGTCGACCAAAATGCGGGGAGACATGGCCGGCCAAAGCGGCTTAGGCTATTGCCGTACGACGGAATGTTCCTGGGGAGGAAAAGTCGATGGCCTCACGCTACCACGAAGTCTATGAGGGCTGGAAACGCGACCCCATAGCGTTCTGGGCCGAAGCGGCCAAAGCAATCGACTGGTATTCGCCAGCCGAAAAAGTCTTCGATCCGGCGGCGGGCGTCTATGGCCGCTGGTTCAGCGGCGCCACCTGCAACACCTGTTTCAATGCCATCGACCGCCACGTGGCGGGGGGCCGCGCCGATCAGCTGGCGCTGATCCATGATAGCGCGATCACAGGCACGATCCGGAAATTCACTTATGCCGAACTGAAGCGCGAGGTGGTCGCGCTCGCCTCCGTCCTCAAGAACCGTGGCATCGGCAAGGGCGATCGCGTGATCATCTACATGCCGATGGTGGCGGAAGCGGCGATCGCCATGCTCGCCTCGGCCCGCATCGGCGCCGTGCATTCGGTGGTGTTCGGCGGCTTCGCCTCGCATGAGCTCGCGACCCGCATCGACGACGCCAGGCCGAAGCTGATCATCACCGCCTCCTGCGGCCTGGAGCCGGGACGCGTCGTCGCCTACAAGCCGCTGCTCGACAAGGCGATCGAGATGTCGAAGCACAAGCCCGACGCGTGCCTGATCCTGCAGCGCGAGCAATTGCGATGCGAGATGAAGGACAATTACGACATCGACTATGCCGATGCGGTCGCCCGCGAGCGCGCCGCCGGCGCCAATGTCGACTGCGTGCCGGTCTTGGCCACCGACCCGCTCTACATCATCTACACTTCCGGCACGACCGGGCAGCCGAAGGGCATCGTGCGCGACAATGGCGGTCACATGGTCGCGCTGAAATGGACTATGGGCAACGAGTTCGGCGTCAACCCCGGCGAAGTGTTCTGGGCGGCTTCCGATGTCGGCTGGGTGGTCGGCCATTCCTACATCGTCTATGGGCCGCTTTTGCATGGCTGCACCAGCGTGCTCTTCGAAGGCAAGCCAATCGGCACGCCGGATGCCGGCACCTACTGGCGGGTGATCTCTGAGCACGGCGTGGTGGCGCTGTTCACGGCGCCGACCGCCTTTCGCGCCATCAAGGGGCAGGATCCGCGCGGGGAGTTCGTGCCAAAATACGATTTGTCGAAATTCCGCACGCTGTTCCTCGCCGGCGAGCGCGCCGACCCCGAGACCGTCAAATGGGCGGAGCAGAAGCTCAACCGTCCGGTGATCGACCATTGGTGGCAGACCGAGACCGGCTCGCCAATGACCATCAACCCGGCCGGGCTCGGGCTTTTGCCGGTGAAGTACGGCTCGCCGGGCGTGCCGATGCCGGGCTACGATATTCGCATTCTCGACGATGCCGCCCACGAGGTGCCGCGCGGCACGCTTGGCAATGTCGTGGTTAAGCTGCCGCTGCCGGCGGGCTGCCTGCCGACGCTGTGGAATGCCGACACCCGCTTCCGCCAAGCCTATCTCGAGGAGTTCCCCGGTTTCTACAAGACGGCCGATGCCGGCATGATGGACGAGGACGGCTATCTTTACGTCATGGCCCGCACCGACGACATCATCAACGTGGCGGGGCACCGCCTCTCGACCGGCGCGATGGAGGAGGTGCTGGCCGCGCATCCGGACGTCGCCGAATGCGCCGTCATCGGCATCGCCGACGCGATGAAGGGCCAGGTGCCGCTCGGCTTCGTCGTGCTCAACGCCGGCGTGTCGCGCGACACCGGCGCCATCGAAAGCGAGGTGGTGGGCCTGGTGCGCGAGCGGATCGGACCGGTCGCCGCTTTCAAGACGGTGGTGACGATCAAGCGGCTGCCGAAGACGCGCTCCGGCAAGATCCTGCGCGGCACGATGCAGAAGATCGCCGACAAGGAGGAATGGACGATGCCGGCGACCATCGACGATCCCGCGATCCTCGATGAGATCACGGCGGCGCTCAAGGGACGCGGCATCGGGTTCTAGCCGCCTCGCGGGATCGCACGCGAGGCCGCTCGAATCCGACCTGCCCTGCAATCGACTGTTGTGCATTGCAGCAACACCCCCTAAAAGTCTGCGCGGGGGGCCATTCCCAAGGCACGGCATGGCTCAGCACAAGACCACATTCGGCGGCGTCGACATATTGCGTTTCCTCGCCGCCGTCATGGTGATGTTCTATCACTATGGCTTCTGGGTATGGGCGTTTCCCGACGGCGTGTCGGCGCGCTCGACCGGCGGCATCCCTGCCCATCCCGAAATGGCGTTTGTCGGCTCCGGCTGGGTCGGCGTTCAGGTGTTCTTCGTCATCAGCGGCTTCGTCATCGCATTCAGCGCCGAGAATTCGACGCCGCTCAAGTTCTTCGAGGCCCGTGTCAGACGGCTGGCGCCGGCGGTCTGGGTCTGCGCGCCCATCTCGGCGATCGTGCTGCTGATGGTCGGTCTTTCCTGGCCAACAGATGCCGTGGTGAGGCTTGCCCGCACGGCGCTGTTCGTGCCGTTCGAGCCATGGGTCGACAGTGTCTACTGGACGCTCGGCATCGAGATCGCCTTCTACGCTGTCGTCTGGACCCTGCTGCGGTTCGGCCGATTCGACCTGATGGAAGCTGTCGCCGTCGTCATCGGCCTGGTCAGCACGCTGTTCTGGTGCCTCTATTTCGCTTTCGGCTGGACCGATTTCGCGGAGGCGCGCTGGCTGCAGCTCACCCTGGTGCATCACGGCGCGTTCTTCGCCGTCGGCGTGCTCATCTGGCTGATGCGCTTCAAGGCGGTGACAGTGGCACGGCTCTGCTTCTCGGCGCTGTTTCTCGCCGGCGGGGCGCTGCAGATCGTAAGCTCGGTCGACGTGCACAGCATCAAGGTGGAAGCCGCGATGCCCTATGCGCCGCCGATCATCATCTTCCTGGCCACGGTGGTGCTGATGGCTTGGTCGCTGCGTCTCAACCTTTCCTGGCGCGGCTGGCGCCGGATCGGGCTGATGACCTATCCGCTCTACCTCATCCACGATGTCGTCGGGGCGGCGTTGCTCGGCGTCCTGATCCGCGCCGGCGTGCCATACCTCGTTTCGATCCCGATCGTCGGCACAGCCATGATCGCGGCAAGCTGGGTGGTGGCGGCCGAGGCCGAGCCGCGCGTCCGCCTGCTGCTCGACCGCACGCTTTTCCGCTACCGGCTCAAAGCGGCCTAAAGCGCGCGGCGCTGAAACGGATTCAGGCGACGCGTTTTCGGGTATTGATGCCTGTCGCCCAAAACCGCAGCGCACTTTTGGGCGACATGCATCTTTAGGTCTTGTTTTGGATGCATGCCGTCTTCCCAAAACCGCAGCGAACTTTGGGGCGACATGCGTCGAGCAGCACGCCGGTGTGGAATTGTTTGCATTCGGCATGATATCGAGGCTTGGTCCACGCTCCGTGGCATGATCCCAGTGCGAGTACCGAGCCTCAATCCGTGAGCCTGTTCCAACGATCGAGACGACCCCGGCCCTTGCCGCGCGAACGGCTGATGATGGATATGCGCGACACGGTGGTCTACGCGATCGGCGACGTGCATGGCTGCTACGACGAGTTGCGCACGCTGGAGCAGAAGATCGAGCTCGACGCCCTGCAGTTCCGCGGCCGCAAGATCATCATCATGCTCGGCGACTATGTCGACCGCGGGCCTAATTCGCGGCGCGTCGTCGAGCATCTGATGGCGCCGCCGCCAGAAGGTTTCATGCGCGTGTGCCTTGCCGGGAATCACGAAGTGGCGATGCTCGCCTATCTCGACGGCCATCTGTCGCGGGAGCCGTGGCTCCGCGTGGGCGGACAGGAAACGCTGTTCTCCTACGGTATCGATCCCGACCGGCTAGCCGATCTGTACGGATCGAACGAAGAGGTAGACGAGCGTATCCGTGAGGCCATTCCGGCCACCCACGTCGCGTTCATGCGCACGCTGCCGGTGATGGTCTGCTCGGAAAGATTCGTCTTCGTGCATGCCGGCATCCGGCCCGGCATCGCGCTCGAAGCGCAGGACGAGGCCGACCTGCTCAACATACGATCCGAGTTCCTGGCTGCGGCGCACCGCCTCGACCGCTGGGTCGTCCACGGACATACGATCGTGGACGTTCCGACGCTCGACGGGCGGCGGCTCGGCATCGACACGGGCGCCTTTCAGAGCGGCCGGCTGACCGCCCTCAGGATCGTCGGCAAATATGGGCGGCTGCTGTCGACCGCAGAATAACCGCCGCGGCTTTTCCTGGAATGAACCGCTTTAGGCGGCCTGCTTGGAGCGCGATTCCGACTTCTCCAGGTAGTAACTCGAATAGCGATCGAAGAACTTTTCCGAACCGCCAAGAGAGCCGTATTTCGCCAGCTTCTTCAGCTCGACCTTGTTGAGCACCGCGCCGGTAATCTTTTCGGCGATGTAGGGTTCCGACTCCAGCATCGAGCGCACCATGGCGCGTGGCGTGCGTCCCCACTCGGTAACGAGCACGAAGCCGTCGACCAACGGCGCGAAGGCCTTGGCGTCGACCACCGGGCCGAGCGGCGGCAGGTCGACGATGATATATTCGAACGTCTCCTTGGCGTTCTCGATGAAGCGCCGCATGCCGGCGGAGCCGAGAAGCTCGCTGGTGTGCGAGAACTGGCCGCGCACCACGGCCGGGATGATCGCCAGCTTGGTCTGGCGGTCGACCTTGCCGACCGACTGCCAGGTCTGTCCGTTGACCACCGCTTCCATCAGCCCGTGCTCCGACTCCATGCCGAGGCTGCGGCTGAGGCCCGGATTGCGCAGGTCGCCATCGATCAGCAAAGTCTTGGCGCCGTTGGCGGCGAGCAGACCGGCAAGGTTCGCCGCAACCGTCGACTTGCCTTCGCCAGGCAGGACGGAGATGACGCCGATCACCCGACTGCCCTTGTCTTCCATCACCACGTCGAAAGCAATCTTGGCATTGCGGAGCGTCTCGGCGAACATCGAGGCCGGCGCATCGAGGCTCACCCGCATGCGCGCCCGTTTCTCGGCGGCCGACAGGCTGGTGACCTTGCCGTCGGCCGGCAAGTCGTCCGGCTTCGACTCCTTGGCCTTGCCGCCGCCGATCGTCGGCAGATAGCCGAGGAACTTCAGGCCGACACGGTCGCGAATGTCCTCGCCTGTCCGGAAGAAGCGCTCGTTGAATTCGTTCAGGCCTCCGCAGCCGGCGCCGAGCATGAGGCCAAGCACCAGCGAGAGCGCCAGCACGCGCAAGGTGCGCGGAGCCGAGGCGGTGAGAGGCATCGACGCGTCGGAGATGATGCGGACCTTGCCGACCGGGAATGACTGCTGCTGCGACGCTTCCTCGTAGCGGCTAAGGAAGGTCTGATAGAGCGTGGTCAGCGCCTGCGCCTGCTGATCGAGCTCCTTCAGCCTGACCTGCGACTGGTTGTCGATCGAGCTCTTGCCTGCCTGGGTGGCGATTTTCTCCCTGAGCGCGGTCTCGCGCGCCTGCGCCACCTGATAGTCGTTTCGATAGCTTTCGGTGATCTGTTTCAACTGTCCGAAGATCTGCGCCGACACGTCGGCCTTCTCCTTGGCCAGCGCAACCGCCTGCGGGTGATCCTTGCCGAAGTTGTTCTCGACGTCCTGCAACCGCTTGGCGATCGCGAGATAGCGGGTTTTCAGCGCGATGATGACCGAGCTGCTCGGCTGATCGGCCGCTATCGCGGAATCGTTGAAGGCGCTTTCGGAGCCGCTGTCGACAATCGCTTTGTACTGCTGGTAGCGGGCGCTGGCGCGGGCTGTATCGGCCTGCGCGACGATAAGCTGGGCGTTCAGATCGGCGAGTTGCTTGTCGCTGAGCAACTGGCCGTCGCTGTTTGCGGAAAGCCCGTGCTCGGCCCTGAACTTCTCGACCGCCAGCGCAGCTGCCTGTGAGCTTTCGCGCAGTTCGGTGAGCCGGCCCTGCAGCCAAACGGCCGCGCGCTCGGTGGCGTCGAAGCTGGCGTTGAGCTGGTCGGCAAGGTAGGCGTCCGCATACGCTTTGGTGATGGCCGTGGCCAAAGCCGGATTGGTCGACTGATAACCGATGCTGATGACATTGCTGCGGCCGTTGCGATCCGCCATCAATCCAGTTTGCAGCACGAGAACCGCGTAGTCATGGGTCGCCGCCTTCATCATGGCTTCGCGCGTTGCGGCATCGACATTCTCGATCCCGGGGATTTGGCTGCCCCCGCCGCTGCGGAAATAGCCGACGATGCCGCGCAAGAATCCGATTCCCTGGGCCAAAGCCGATTGCGGCGGGTTCATGAACTCCTGGTTCTGGTCCAGCTTCAGCTTGTCGACCACCTCCGATGCCAGCCGCGCCGAGTTGAGTATCTCGATCTGGCTGAGGATCGTCGCGTCCGTCTGCTGCGTGGCACTGACAGCCGAAATGTCGTCCACGACCTTGTTCAGGCCGTCGTCGATCAGCACGCTCGCAAGGGATGTGTATTGCTTGGGCGTCGTCTGGAGATAAATCACGCCCAGGAAGAGGCCGATGACGGCGCAGACCGCCACCACCTTGGCCTGCCGGGCGGCCATGCCAAGCAGACGCTCGATGTCGATGAAGTCTTCACCCTTTTCCGGTTCGGTGCTGGGCAATGGCATCCTCTTGTCGAGAGGAAAGTTGGCATAATTCATCTTCGGTCCAATTCCAGGTTGCAGGCGCTACCGGCCTTCGAGGAGTGGCGTCGTTACCAGAAAAGGCCACGCAACATTCGTGCCGCGGAGCGCCTGGCCAAGAGGGCCAAGCGCTTGCGCGGCTGTCGCGCCATCGCGCTTTCGCATATGCACCCAAAATTTGGGCATTATGCGGCTACTTCCCGGCGCTCGTGCGACCGGACGAATTGCTGCAGCATTTCGAAGACAGGTCCTTTCATGTCGTCGCGCGCCAGAGCAAAGGCGATGGTGGCCTCAATGAAGCCCTCCTTGGAGCCGCAGTCGAACATGCGGCCGTTGAAGGGCTGGGCGTAGAAAGGCTGGCTCTCGGCCAGGCGAACCATGGCGTCGGTGAGTTGGATCTCGTTGCCGGCGCCGCGCTGCTGGGTGCCGAGCAGGGCGAAGATCTCCGGCTGCAGGATATAGCGGCCGTTGATGTAGAAGTTCGACGGCGCGTTGGCGGGGGCCGGCTTCTCGACCATGGCGGTCACTTCGAAGCCCGACGCCACCTCGGCGCCGCGGCCGACGATGCCGTATTTGCTGGTTTCCGAAGGATCGCAGCGCTCGACGGCGATGACGTTGCCGCCAGTCCGCTGATAGAGGTCGACAGTTTCCGCCAGGCAGCCCGGCGCGCCGAAGGACACCATGTCGGGGAGCAGCAGCGCGAAGGGCTCGTTACCGATCACGTCCCGTGCGCACCACACGGCATGGCCGAGACCGTGCGGCGACTGCTGGCGAATGAAGGAGGTGGCGCCGGCCACGGGCAGCAGGCTTTCCAGCGACTGGAGCTGCGCCTGCTTGCCGGTCTGCTCGAGTGTCCCGATCAGTTCAGGGTGCAAGTCGAAATAGTCTTCGATGACCGCCTTGTTGCGGCCGGTGACGAAGACGATGTGCTCGATGCCGGCCTCGAACGCCTCGTCTACGGCATACTGCACGACAGGCTTGTCGACGACGGGCAGCATTTCCTTCGGCATCGACTTGGTCGCCGGCAGGAACCGCGTTCCGAGCCCCGCCACCGGTATGACTGCCTTCCTGACTTTCTGCATCGCTTATTCCTTCTGAGGATATCGCTTTTTTTACCTATCGCTGGCTATGAAACCGCATTCCATGCGCCTGCATGCTTTACCTCCCCGTGCCCACGGCAAGCTGTGCCGCAACCCTTTTCAGCCGAACCGCGATCGGCATCGACATATGCCGGACCGCGGCCGGATCGCTGAGCGCCGTGCGTATTGCCTTGAGCGGCGCACGCGCCTTGATGTGCTGTACCAATGACAGGAACGACGCCGCCTTGCGCAGGCTGCGGCCGCGTCTGGCGAAGGCCGCCCTGGCGCCGTCGTCCATGAAATGCTCGGCCGCGAAAGCGGCATCGGCTTCGGCCATCGCCTCGACATGATGCAATTCGAGCACGCGCGAGATCGAGCCGGTGCGGATATGGTAGACATAGCCGACGGTCGGCTCGACCACGCAGCGCCCGCCTTTGGCCAGCGCGCTCGCCAGAAGAATGTAGTCTTCGCCGATGCGCAGCTTCTCGTCGTAGCGGAGCTGATTTTCGTCCAGGAAACGGCGCTGGAAGATCGGCTTCAGATAGCCGAGGTTGAAGCGCGACTCGAAGACGATGTTGCCGGCGATATAGTCGGTCAGCGAGATTTCGCCGAGCTCTTCGAGATAGCTGGTCGGGAACATGATGTCTTCGGGCGTGCCGTCCTCGCGCACGACCTGGACATTGTCGACCGCGATCTCGGCACCCGCCGTCTCCGCCCGCGCGATCATGGCCGCCAGCCTGCCGGGCAGGACGGCATCGTCGGAATCGAGCACGGCGACCCAGCGGCCGCGGGCCAGATCGAGCCCGGCATTCCTGGCGCCGCCGGGGCCGCGGTTGGCGGGAAGCGCGACCACCCTGACGATGTACTCGGGATAGGCACGTGCGACATCGAGCGTGCGGTCGCTCGAGCGGTCGTCGACGACGATGACTTCGATCGTGACATCGCGCTGCGCCATCGCGCCGGCGATCGCCCGGTCGAGAGTTGCCTCGGCGTTGTAAGCGGCGATGACGAAGCTGACGTCAGGCTGCACGCTTGTCCCCTTCCTGCGGAGTGATGCCGTACTGGCGGATTTCGCGGACTCCGACCAAACCGCTGACGACGCCGAGATGCATAATGCCGCGCAGCATGCTGCGGTTCCGTCGCACCGGGCTGACTGCGGCCAAAAGCGCCATACCGAAGCAGTAGCCCGCCTTCGCCGAGGCAAGACCGATCTGGCAGACGCGGCGCAGGCCGCCGGTGTTGCGCCCGATGAGATGGCCATGCGTCTGCCCGAAGCGGAAGCGGCGGCGGCGCAGCCAGTCGAAAGCGGCCCTCGAGCTCGGCACCACCTCGTCGACAAAGGCCTGCGGGGCAAAGGCGATGCGCCCGCCGGACTTGACCACCGAATCGAAGAATTCGGTGTCCTCGCCGCCGGTCTGGCCACGCGCCAGGCTGAAGCGCCGGTTGCGCAGACTCTCCTCGGTCATCCTGAGCAGGACGTTGCAGGTGTAGCCGGTGCGGATCTCGCCGCGCACCCAGACAGGCAAGGTCGAGTGGAAATCGCCCTTGCGCATCCAGTCCGGCGCGTCCTGGCGGTATGTCGCGCGGACCGGCCCGAGCACGGCCGTCGCGCCGGTCGCCTCCGCGGTCGCCACGAGTTCGACGAGCCAGCGCGGCGAAGCCGTCTCGTCGTCGTCGATGAAGGCGACGAAGTCCGAAACGCTGGCGTCGAGGCAGGCGTTGCGGGCGATTGAGATGTTGCGCGCCGGCGCGTGGCGGTAGCGGATCGGCAACTTCAATTCCTGCGCCATCGCCTTCACCAGCGCCTGCGCGCTCGGCTTGTCGTCATTGTCGGCAACGACGATGCCGATCTCGAAACCGGCGGGGTTCTCCAGCCCGGCGATGGAGCGCAGCGTGTCGGCAAGCTCCGGCCTGCGGAACGTGCAGATGCAGATGTCGATGCTGCCGTTCTGCTTCGCAGCCATCACGCGGCCTCGCGCGACGGCTGCGGGCCGAAAAGTTGCAGCCAGAAGCCCATGGACCAGCCCAGATGCATGACCATCACCGACACGCCGGCCAACGCGATGGCGGGGTTGCGCTGGCTGATCGCGGTCCGGGTGCCGTAACCGAGACAGACACCCGCCCACACCAGAAACGGCACGGCCGCCAGCACAAAGATCGGCGACAAGAGCGCCATCAGGACCACCGGAAACACCAGCAGCGGGATCATCTGCCGCAGCTTCGGCATCATGCGATGCTTGAGCACGTTCCTGGCGCGGCCGCGGCCATAGCCGAGATATTGGAAAAACAGGCTCTTCAAGGTGGAGCGCGGATAATAAACCATCTGCGTCTTGCCGCTCATCCAGATGCGGTAGCCGGCCAGACGGAGGCGATGATCGAGCTCGGCGTCCTCGTTATGGCTGAAGCTCTCGTCATAGCCGCCGACCGCGCGGAAGGCGGCGATGCGCATCAGCGCATGGTGGCCGTGATCGACCCACTCGCCGGCCGACATGTGGCGATGCTTGGAGCCGCCGGTGCCGAGCCTGGAATTCTGCGCCGCCGCCACGGCCTTCTGCACCGCGCCCGTGCCGCTGGTCAGCATCGAGACGACAACCGAATCGGCACCCGTGGCCTGCGCTTCCTCGACCAGCCTGTCGCAATAATCGCCGGGATATCCGCCGTGCGCATCGATGCGGATGAGATAGTCGGCGTCGTCGCCGAAGGTCGCCACCGCCAGGTTGATGGCCGCACTCTGGATGCGCTTCGGATTGGCGATCAGGGTGACGCGCGGATCCTCGGCAGCGAGTTTTTCGACAATGCCTTGTGTGCCATCGGTGCTGCCGCCGTCGGCCACTACGATGCGCGCGCCGAGCCGCGCCGCGGCCGGCCGCAACCGCTGGAGCAGCCCGCCGATATGAGCGGCCTCGTTGAGGCATGGGATGACGATCAGGCTCGATGCCGTGGTCCGCGTCATCGGCTTTTGTCCATTCTTAGCCATCCTATGCCAGCGCCTCGGTCGCAAAGCTCCCACGCCCGGCGGTCAGGCCGCGCAGCTTATCAACGAAAGCCAGGCAATCGCTGCGGTCGTAGCTCCAGGTCCGCGGATTGCGAGCCAGCACCCGCGACTTCAGCTTGCCGAGCTGATCCTGACCCATCCGGCCGAGCGCGATGTCGAGCCCTTCGGATGTGGCCTCGGACAGAAGCACACCGATGTCCTGCTGCTTGAGGAACCGGCCGGTTTCGGTGCTCGCCATCGCGATCGGCACGGCACCGAAACGGCAGCCTTCGTAGAGGCGGTTGGGAAGCAGCCATTCGGAATTCTGGCCCTGCTCGAAGAAATCGATCGCCCAGGAGAAATGCACCTCGCGGTAGATCGCCGCCATGTCCTCCGGATTGCGGTAGGGACCGCGGAAGGAAAGCCAGGGCTCGGCTTCGACAAAGGCATGAAAATCCGGGAATTCGGACAGCGCGGGACGGCCCCTGAGCACCACTTCGAAGCGTCCATCTTGCCGGCGGGTGAACTCGGCCAGAAGCTCCAGCGAGCGCCGGCAGCGCAGCGCGCCGAACCAGCCGATGCGCCAAGGTGGCGCCGCCGGGCTGTCGTCCTCGCGGCGATGATCCGCCGGCACCGGCATAGTGTCGAAATATTTGTTCTCGATCAGCTCGACCGGTGCGGCGATTTGCCCGAACGGCTCGAAATAATTGGCGACGAAAGCGGGAGAGCTGGTCACCAGAAGCTTCACGTCGCGGGCCAGACGGCGTTCGGCGCCGCGCAGCGTCTTGCCGATCAGGTCGTTGCGCAACACCAGCCGATGGATGTCCAGGCACTCATAGACGATCGGCACGCTGGCGCCGAAAGCGCGCCTGGCGCGGCTGGCCAGCGCCAGCATCTCGAGGTTGCGCGCGATGATCAGGTCGGGCCGTGCCACGCCAGCGAATTTGGCGCCGATCGACATGCCGGCCTTGGCCACTGCGCCGATGCGCTGCGCGAATCGGCCATCGCGCGTCGGCCCGAGGTCGACCGGCTCGAGGCCCTCGATCTCGGCGATCGGACTGGAGGTGCGGCGGAAGCCCGCCAGGGTTATCCCGGCGCCGCCTGCCCTGAGCATTTTTACCCTCCGGCGCACTGCCGGGTCGGATATGTCATGCACAAGGTACAAGACATGGAGCATGAAACTCGACCGCTTTTGGGCCCGCCACCCAAGAGGGAATGCTAGTACAGCTTTTGCTGCATCGCAACATTTTTGGTGCAGCGTAGCAATCGCCGCACATTTTTTGTTGCGCTGCAAAAACCTCTTGCGGTAGTTTGCGAATGGCGGCGGGCGCCGGTCGCGAAGATGACTGGCGCAAAATCAGGAATCCAGAATTTGGAAACCAGTGCATTCGATCCGCCCGAGGGCTCACTGCGCAGATCGGTCGGGCGCGGCGCCGTCGTCACCGCGATGGCGCAGGGCGTGCGGGTCGCCACCCAAATCGTATCGGTCATCGTGCTGTCGCGGCTTTTGTCGCCGCAGGATTTCGGCGTCGTTGCGATGTGCGCGCCGGTGCTCGCCTTCATCGCGCTGTTCCAGGACTTCGGCCTGACCCAGGCGACGATCCAGAAAACCGGCATCCGACACGAGGAGGTAAACTACCTCTTCTGGATCAACACGGCGGTGAGCGCGATCCTGGCCTGCGTGCTTGCCGCGGCGGCTCCCCTGGTCGCCGCCTTCTACGGCGAGCCGCGCGTCACGGGACTGGTTGCCGCCTTCGGCCTGCAAATCATGGCCTATGGTCTCGGCGCCCAGCATCTGGCGCTGCTGACGCGCCGCATGGAATTCAGCCGACTCGCCATCATCGACGTCGCCAGCGCCGTTTCGGGCCTTGTGGTCTCGATCGCCTGGACCTTCATCGACCGCTCCTATTGGGCGCTTTTTGCCGGCACGCTGACCGGCGCGGTGTTGCCGACGCTTTGCTACTGGGCCTCATCGCGCTGGCGTCCGGGCCTGCCGCGCAGGGTCGAGGGCATCGGCCAGCTGATCAATTTCGGCGCGGGTATCACCGGCTTCAACTTCGCCAATTTCTTCGCCCGCAACCTCGACAATGTGCTGATCGGCAAATATTGGGGCGAGGCGCAACTCGGCCTTTACGACCGCGCCTACAAGCTGCTGCTCTTCCCGCTCAGCCAGATCACCAACCCGCTGTCGAAGGTGATGGTGCCGGCACTTTCGCGGCTGAAGGACGAGCCGGACCGCTATCGCAGCGCCTATCTGCGCGTCATGCCGCTGATCCTTCTGCTGGCGTTGCCGGGCGTGGCCTTCGCCACCGCCATGTCGGATACGCTCATTCCCTTCGTGCTCGGCCCGCAATGGCGCGAGAGCGCCAGCATTTTCCTCGCGCTGGGCTTCGCCGGCCTGCTGCAGCCGCTCAACAATCCGGCCGGATGGCTGTTCGTCAGCCAGGGCCGTTCGGGCGATTTCATGCGCTGGGGCATCATCACCGCCGTCACCTCGGTGCTGGCCTTCGCCATCGGCCTGCCCTATGGCGCGCTCGGCGTCGCCATCGCCTATGCGGTCAGCGAATATTTGCGGACGCCCTTCCTCTGGCTCTATGTCGGCAAGGCCGGGCCGCTGCGGGCGCGCCATGTGCTGCACGCGGCCGCCCCCTTCGTGCTCGGCGCGCATCTGGCGCTGGGCCTGGTCTGGGTCGCCAAGCCGATGCTGCCGGCGCAGCCCATCATCGCTCTCGCAGGCGGCGCGGTGCTGTCCTATGTCGTCACCATCATCGTCGCGCTCGCCTTCAGCGCCGGCCGCGAGGCGCTTCGGGAGGCCCTGCGGCTGATCCCGGCGCGCGGGTTTTCCCCCGCGCCCAGCGAGGCGAAATGACCGGCGCAACTGCCAGGCATTCCGGCCGCGGCCGGAATGCCCAAAACTGCTGATTTTTGAGGGTTAGGCAACAGCATGAATTACCGATCGATCTCAGACATGAACGACGCGATCGCGCGGAACCTGCACCGGCTGCCGCGCGACATCGACCTGGTGGTCGGCGTGCCGCGAAGCGGCATCCTCGCCGCGACGCTGGTCAGCCTCACGGCGAATATCCCGATGACCGATCTCGACAGCTTTCTCGCCGGCAAGATCTACACCTCGGGGATCACCAAGCGGCGCGCAGCGCTCGATCGGCAGCATTCCGAAATGCGCAAGATCCTGGTGATCGACGACAGCGTCAGCGGCGGCAACGCCATGCGCGACGCGCGCAGCAAAATCGCCGCTGCCGGCATCCCGGGCGATTTCGTGTACGCGGCCGTGTTCGGCCTGCTTTCGCAGCACAAGGAAACCGACATCGTTTTCGAGGTCGTGCCGCACCCCAGGATGTTCCAGTGGAACTTCATGCACCACGTGTTCCTCGAGCAATGTTGCGTCGACATAGACGGCGTGCTTTGCCTCGATCCGACCGCGGACGAGAATGACGACGGCCCTGCCTACGAGAAATTCCTCACCGAGGCGCGGCCGCTGCTCGGGCCGACGCGCAAGATCGGCTGGCTGGTTACCAGCCGGCTGGAAAAGTACCGCAAGCTGACTGAAGCCTGGCTCGCCAGGCATGAGATCAAATACGACCATCTCGTCATGCTCGACTTGCCGAGCAAGGCCGAGCGGCAGCGGCTTGGCGCGCATGGCAGCTTCAAGGCCGAGTTCTATCGCAAGTCGGATGCCATACTGTTCATCGAGAGCGAGCACGAGCAGGCGCTCAAGATCGCCAAGCTATCGGGCAAGCCGGTGCTGTGCGTCGAAACCAACATCGTGAGCTTTCCCGACGCGCTTTCCCTGCCGGCGCTGGAGCAGGCGGCCCGCAACCTGCCGACACGGCTCAGACAGATCAATTCGCCCGAAGGGCGCAAGAAGGTCATCAAGACCGCCGCGCGCGCCCTGCTTGGCGAACGCGCCTATGAAATGCTGAAGAGCCGGGTCAAAAGACCGGCGTAAGTAAAATCTTACGCGAACTGAAAGCGCGTCGTTCTGAACCGGATTCAATCGACGCGTTGCCCAGAACCGCCGCACCCTTCTGGGCGAAATGCATCAAGCAGCGCGCCGGGCGCGCTGCCGGGCAGCCCTGTCCAGCAAGGCGAAGAAGGTGGCGAACTGGCGCTCGGGATCGAGTTCCGGGCGCTGCGAGAACGTGAGCGCGGCTTCCGAGACCCGCTCATACTCCTCGCGATCGTTCCACAGCCGCCTGAGCGCCGTGACCCAGTCCTCGAGCGGCGCGTCATAGTCCAGCACGACACCGCCGGAGCCGATCGCTTCGGGCAGGCCGCCGCGCCGCGAGCCGAGGACGGGAATGCCGCTGCAATGGGCCTCGGAGGCAACGCGACCCCAGGCCTCTTCCCATTTGCTCGGCGCCAGCAGGATTCTGGTGCGACCGTAGAGAGTCTTCATGTCGTCGGTGCGGTTCTCGAGCTTGATATTGGAGAACGGCGCGATCGTCTCCGCGATGCGGGCGCGGTGATCGTCATCCAGCTTCCAGCTCTCGACGAACAGGAAAGGGATCTCCGGGCAGGCGGCCGCGATCCGCACAGCGAGCTCGAAACCTTTTTCCTCGTAGGGATTGATAAAGGTGACGTACTCGCCCGTCGTCGGCGTGCTGTAGGAAGCCGGATTGATGGTCGGCGGGATCACCGTGGAATCGATGCCGAACTCGCGCTTGTAAGTGCGCGCCGTGAACTCGGAATTGGCGATGTAAGACGCCGAGTTCAGCTCGCGCAGATCGCCGCCCAGTTCATGGAATTCCACGTTCCTGAGATAGACCACCAGCGGCACGCCTTCTGCCTCCAGCGCCTTGCCGAGCGGAACCGACTTGTGACACTGCACCACTGCTACGTCCGGCTGCAGCTTCTTGACGGCAAAGGCGGCCGCTTCCCAGGGAAACCAGGCACGCACCACCGGATAGCCGGGAAAATTGTCGATGACGGCGCGCTGGCCGAGCAGCTTCATCTTGGCGCGCGCCTTGTATCCGAACATGCCCTGGCCGAACAACGCCGCAAGCACCGATGCCTCGTGACCGTGTTCGATCAGTTGTTCCGCCAGATGATGGGTGCTCGACTGGACGCCGCCGCTGAATTGCGGCGGATAGCCGTTGCCGCCTGCGAAGAGAACTTTCATAGGTTCGGCTCCTTGTCACATTTTTCTTGGCCAGTTTTCCTGGCTTGCCGGCAAGTGTACCGGCGGGCAGTGTCAGGCATTCTGCTGCTCGAGATTGGCGAATGGATTGGTGCATGGATGCCAGCCGGTGAAGCGGATCGGATCGTTGGGCGAGCTGCGCCAGGCATAGTCGGTCAGCATGTGGAATTCGGCGATCACCCAGCGCTCGAAATTGCCGACATCCTGCTGTTTGCGCCTGGGCAGCAATTCGCGCGCCCTGTCAAGCCTCACAGTCTCCAAAAGCGTCACTGCATCCGCCAGCTTTTCGCTCGGGAATATCCATGGGTTACGGTTGCGGAATTCGAGCACGAATTGCTGCAGGTGCTCGATGCGCATGTTGAGCGGGCCGAAATATTTCTCCAGCGTGATGCGGACCAGATCCTCATCCGAGAAGGACGATACGGCCGCGGCGGCGATGCCGGTCGAAGCAATGCCGCCGGCAACAACGGCCAATGCGGTGCGTCGCGTGATCTTCATCGACCCCTCCTTCATGCCAGCCGGCTCGCCGCCCGCAGCGAAAGCGCCGCGGCGGTAAGGCTTGGGTTGGCGCAGGAACAGCTCGGATAGGTGCTGGTGCCGACGACGACGAGGTTCCGGAGCTGGTGGTGGATCATGTCGCGGTCGACCACCGAGTCGGCCGGGCCGGTGCCCATCCGCAAGGTGCCCTGCACATGCGATTCGGTCGGCCTTATGCCGCGATCGAAAATCTGCTCGACCGGAAGAGGCTTGAGCAGCGCCGGCAGTCTCTCGAGCGCCTTGGCCATGCCTTTGGTTGCATAGTCGGAGGCACCCTTGAAGCTGACGAACGCGTTCTCGTTCTTGTCGAGGATCACCCGGTTTTCCGGGTCGAGCAGGTTTTCGGTGACGATGACCAGCGGCAGCGCCTGCCGCAGCCGCCCTTTTTCGGCTCGCATGCCGTGCTGCCAGCGGTTCTCGAAATAGACCAGCGCGGCCGCGTGCTCGGCGCGATGCGGGCCGTCATAGAGGCCGAAATTCAAGCCGGTGGTGATGGTGCTGCCGTCGAAATTGTCGACGCCGTCGAGATAGACCTCGTAGTTCCAGCCATAGGATTCGTGCAGGCCGAGCCCGACGAATTCGCCGCCGAGTCCCGAGCGCAACATGATCGCAGGGCTCTGGATGGCGTTGGCGCCGAGGATGACGAGATCGCCGCTGACCGAATACTCCTTGCCGTCGCGCAGGAAGGCAACTGAACGCACCGAGCCGGCTGAATGGTCGAGCCGGCGCACTTCGGCGCCCAGGCATACCGACACATCCGCGTGCTGGAAGACGTGCATCAAACCATTGTTGGCGGTGAACTTGGCGTCGGCCGGGCAGAGCCAGCATCTGAGGTTGGCACAGCATGAGTTGCGCTGCGCCGTCGCGACGCGGGCGCGGGCGGTCGGCATGACGAAATGCTGCTCCGGCTGCGCCGCCTTCATCATCCGGTCCGGTGTCGACATGCGGTGCGGCGGCTGCGGGAACGGCCGCGAACGCGGCAGCATCCGGGCCATGTCTGGGTCGCCGGAGATCGACATGACCTCTTCGGCGTCGCAATAGAACGGCTCCAGCTCGTCATAGCTGATCGGCCAGTCGTTGCCGACGCCGTAGGTGCTCTTCAGCCTGAAGTCGTTGGGATGGAAGCGCGGCGTCTGCGCGAACCAGCAGTTGGTGCCGCCGCCGAGGCCGATCGTGTAGTTCCACGGCTTGTCGGCATTGTCGGTCTTGTAGGTGCTCTCGTCGTCTATGTCGGTGTTGGCGTTCTGGTCAAGCTGCCATTCATGCGTGTTGTGGCGGCCCCATTCCAGCACAAGGACCCGGGCTTTGCGCCGCTTCAGGAACTCATGCAGGAAAAAGGCTGAACCGAAACCGGAACCGATGACGACGAGGTCGAAATGCTCGTTGGCGATTTGTTCGGGCTGAACGTCCATCACCATCAGATCGAATCTCCCGAAACGCGCACGATCATTGTCGGCCCTCCATCATTGTCGGCCCCACTGTCGTTCGCCGGAGCCATCCGGCGGGAAACTGGCGAACACCGTCATGCCGCCATCCTGCCGATCGAGTGGTATTCGATGCCGTAGCGGGCGATGACCTTCGGGTCGTAGAGGTTGCGGCCGTCGAAGATGACCGGTGTCGTCAGCGCGTCCTTGAGCGCGTCGAAGGAGGGAGCCCTGAAGCTCTTCCATTCGGTGCAGATGAGAAGCGCGTCGGCGCCGCGCAGGGCCGCTTCCTTGGTGCCGCACAAGAGAAGGTCCTCGCGCTGGCCATAGATGGCCTGGCACTCCTGCATGGCCTCCGGATCGTAAGCCTGCACCTTGGCGCCGGCGGCCCACAGCGCCTCCATCAGTGTGCGCGACGGAGCCTCGCGCATGTCGTCGGTGTTCGGCTTGAAGGCCAGGCCCCACAGCGCAAACGTCTTGCCCTTGAGGGCGCTCTGGAAATATCGGTCGACCTTGTCGAACAGCACCGATTTCTGTGCGTTGTTGCGCTCTTCGACGGCGCGCAGCAGCTTGGCGTCGAACTTGACGCCCTCGGCGGTCTTGATCAGCGCGCGCACATCCTTGGGAAAGCAGGAGCCGCCATAGCCGAGGCCGGGATAGATGAAGTGGTAGCCGATGCGCGGATCGCTGCCGATGCCCTTGCGCACCTCTTCTATGTCGGCGCCCAATTGTTCGGCGAGGTTCGCCATCTCGTTCATGAAGCTGATCTTGGTCGCCAGCATGCAGTTGGCCGCATACTTTGTGAACTCGGCGCTGCGGACATCCATCACGATCATCTTCTCGTGGTTGCGGTTGAACGGCGCGTAAAGCTCGCGCATCACCGCCTCGGTGTCCTCGCTCGACGTGCCGACGATGATGCGGTCCGGCTTCATGCAGTCGGCGACTGCCGAGCCTTCCTTGAGGAATTCCGGATTCGACGCGACGTCGAAGGTCAGGTCCTCGCGGCCGCGCGCCTTCAGCGTCTGGGCGACCCTTTCTTTGATCTTCTCGCAGGTGCCGACCGGCACAGTGGACTTGCCGACGACAATCTTGGGCGCGTCCATCTCGCGGCCGATGGCCTCGGCGACGGCAAGCACGTATTTCAGGTCGGCCGAGCCATCCTCGCCAGGGGGCGTGCCGACCGCGATCATCTGGATCTGGCCATGCTTGACCGCCGCGGCCGCGTCGGTGGTGAAGCGGATGCGGCCGGCGGCGTGGTTCTCCTTGACAAGAGCTTCCAGCCCGGGCTCGAAAATCGGGATGAAACCCTGGTTGAGCCGTTGCACCTTCGCTTCGTCGATGTCGACACACACCACCTCGTGCCCAACCTCCGCAAGCACCGCGGCCTGGACGAGACCGACATAGCCAATTCCAAACACCGTCAAATTCATTTGGTTCTATTCCTGTTTAAGGCCGGGCCGCAAAACGGCCCGGCCAGTTAAGATGTCCCCCAGGCCCTGCATGAGGCCTAGATATTCGGCATGATCCTATCCCAAAACCAGTTCCTACTTTTGGGGGACATGCCTAGTTGCTGTTAGTTATGGTGCATGCCAGCGACTCCGGGAACTGGCACGGCTGGCCGAGCGCTGTAAAAGCGATGCGCTTGACCTGCATGGTCACCTTGCGGCCGGGATCGGCGAAAGCGCCCATCCAGTTGGTCAGCTTGTCGCTGCCCCACAGGCTGAAGAATATTTTCTGCGGATTGGTCGGCAATTCGTCCGGGTTGGTCACCTCGTTGACCAGCTTGCCGTTGACATACCAGCGCAGCCGGTCCTTCTCCCAAACGAAGCCATAGTCGTTGAACCCCTTGTCGGCGCCGCCTTCGACGTCGACCAGCTTGCCATTCTTCGGCTTGCCTTGGATGTAGCTGTTCACCTGGACTTTGCTCGGGTCCTTGGTGAGGACCTCGAAGTCGATCTCGTCCCAGGGCTTTTTGTGCTGCGGCCCGATATAGGTGAAAAAGGCGGCATTGAGGCCGGATCCGGTATCCGTCTTCATCCGCGCCTCATAGACGCCGTAGCCATAGCGCTGCTTGGTCTGGACCTCGGCGCAAGCGAACTCGCGATCCTTCAGCTTGCGCTTTTCGAAGCTCAGCGACAGCACGCCGTCGGAAAGCCGGACAAGGTCCTTCGACCATGTGCAGTTCTGATGATTGCCGTTGCTCCAGCCGTCGGAGACGAACCAGCGCGAGCGGTCGAAATTCGAAAAATTGTCAACGAAGGACGGCGCGCTCTGCATCTCCTCGGCATGCACCGTATGGGGCGGAGCCACAATAGCGGCCGCGGCCGCAAGCAACGCCCCGGCGAGCCAGGCCTTAAGCTTCGTTGACCTATTCGAATGCGCGCGCGGCATGCCGCAAGCAGCCGCGGTGGAGGTGTCGTTCGGATATGCGTTCATGACAAACTGTACCTTTGTGCTGTCCGCCCCAACCCAAAGTCATTCCTGGCCCGCCTCCAGAGAGCCACTTCTGATCCTCCGCCTCTTACTCCTCTAATGTCTTGCAGCGATGACCGCGCATGGACGCGCTGTCAGCCTCTGCCCGCAGACCTTGCCTGTGCGGCCTGCGAACCGGGTTGCCCGACACCGTGGTCGACAATCGCGTCGAGCGAATGACGCAGTTCCTTCATCAGACCTTTCTGGCGCGTGAGCTCGGCGATGCGCCGCTCGTAATTCAGGATCGCGCCGGTCATCGCGCTGACATCCGACGACTTGTCTGTCGACGCGGAGCCGTTCTCCATTGCCTCGACCAGGAAAGCGGCGTTGGTCGCCGTCGAGCGATAGCGGTTCTCCAGCCCGGTCTTTTCCGCTTCGATCTCAGCGGAGATCTGGTCGAACAGCTTCGCCAGACGGTCGAGCCGCTGGAGATCGGTCTGCCGGTCACGAGCCGGATCCCTGGATCTGAAGCCAAAAATCGAAGCCATTCGATCGGCCTTTCGAAATTGCTGCACCGCAACATAGCTTGCCATTCTCGGGGCAAGTAGGCAACCTCGTAGTTTCGGAAAGCGGATTTTTTAGGGAACGGCGCCAGCGCTGACGCTTTTGTCGGATCATTCTGTTGCGGCACTTGTTGCCGGCATCAGGAAGCGCATCGGGGGCACCTGCTGCTTTGCAGCAATGCCGGCGCGGCGGAGCAACGCGTCCAGCTTGTCGGCCGCCACGCCGCGAACGATCGGGACCAGATTGGACTGGCTGGCGAAGGCATAGGCGGCGGCCGACGCTAGGCCGCGCTCCGCCTTCACGTCGAGGAAATTGCGCAGCCGGTACTTGTCACGCACATGGCGCTCGTGGCGCCGCAATGCGGCCTTCGAGCCCTCCGGCAGGTTGCCCAGCGCCAGCAGCGCCAAGTCGGCATCGGCAAGCCGCTTCAGATCCTGGGTCCTGTGGCGGCCGCTCAGCGAATCGGCGCGAACGATCGCGCCATAGCCGCAGGACTTGATGATTTTGAAACGCGCCCCGCAGGCGACCGCGCGCGCATAGAGCTCGTAGTCCTCGCCGAGCCGCAGGTTTTCGTCGTAGCTCAGCCCATAACGATCGAGGAACGCCCGGCTGATCACCGGCTTGAGGAAGCCCAATTCGCCGCGCAGCACCCGGCGGCGAGAAATGTTGCCTTCGATGAAACGCTCGAAGTCGAGGAACTGCGGTTCTGGCGCGAAGGAGGGAGCCGCGACCTTGGTGGGGTCGGTCGCGGCGTCGTCCCTGATCAGCATGATGTTGTCCGCCGCGAAATCCCAGTCGGCGCTGGCAAACAGCCGGCGGAAACGGCCTTCGAGGAAGAAATCGTCAGCGTCAAGGATGCTGATGAAAGGCGAAACGGAAGCTTTTATCGCGGCGTTGCGCGCAAAGGACGGACCATGGTTGGCGTCGAGACGCATCACGTTGAGCCGGCCGCTGCCGTCATCGGCGGCCAGCGCCACATTCTGTGTGTCGTCGGTGGAGGCGTCGTCGACCACGACGACTTCCGCCACCTCCGCCTCGCGCAGAGCGGAAGCGATGGCGACCGGTATGGTCCGCGCCGCGTTGCGGGCGGCGATGATGACGCAGACCCTTGGGGTCGTCACGGGCATGATTCACCTTTCGATTGCATGGCTGACAGCCCGCCCCTGGCCTTAGATGCAAAACCGGTCTTCATCCGTTGCCCCGCACCGGCGCGGACGCGGCCGGCCGCTCGAAGATCCGCCGGCTGAGATCGGCGGAGGCCGCCCAGCCGGCCTCCGCCAGATAGCGCACGGGCTCGCGCCCGCAGAGTTCCCACAGCACCGTCCGCCGCTGCGGCCAGCGCAACGAGGACAGCCAGGGCGCGATCACCATGTGGAAGAGGTCGGCATTGTCGATGCGCGCCAGGATCCGGGTGGCACGGTCCGAAAGGAGGGTAGCGGTACCGCCAAGCAGAACGTCGGCCGCGCGCAAACCAAGCAGCAGCGTGTCGGCGAGGCCCTGCTCCTCAGCATGGTCGAGCAGTTGCTGCTGCTCGGCTTCGTCCAGCCGGCCGGCCGCGGCTCTAACGTCGCAGACATAGCCGGCGCAGGGCTCGCGGTTGAAGAAGGCTTTGGCGACGCTGATGCAGGACAAGAGCAACGTGTCGGACGCCGAAATGAAGGGCATGGTGGCGCCCGCAACCTTGACCTCGCGCTTGCGGCGCAGGAAGCCGTCGATGTCGCGCGGGCTCGGCGAGCCCGGCTGCTGCAGCCGATGGTGAAGATCGACCGTGGCGGCCCGCACGCCATTGTCGCGGACCATGTGCTGCTCGCCGAGGAAACGCACCCACCAGACCGAACGGGACTTGCCCGCGACCTCGTAGCCGGCCGAGCGGAGGGCTTCGCGGGCGGCAGAGAAGCCGGACGGCGAAACCAGGATGTCGACGTCGCCGGATGGCTTCATGAAATGATCGCCGTAGAGCAATTGCTGCTGGAAGGGGCCCTTCAGGAAGACGAAGTCGATCTGCCTGCCCTGCAACACCCGATGGATGGCGATCGAGTCCCCGATGCAGGCGGCGTTCATCGACATGGTGCGCCGGCGATAACAATCGAGCCATGCGAGCAATTCGGGGCGCGTGGCGCCGGTCGCTCCATGCGAGAGAGCCTTGAGCAAAAAGACCGCGACCTTGTTCAACCTCGCAATGTCGGTAACGTCGACCACGGAGATTGCCGGAGCCGGCATACCGCCATGGTCGGCTACTCGCGCCGTCGGATTGAAGAACAGCCGCAGACAGGCCTGCACATAGGCGACTTCGTCGGCGCTGCCGGCCGCGCGCAGCCTGTCGTAAGAAGCGTCCTGCACGGCCATGCCCGTTGTCGTTTCTCCGCAAAACCGCCCGCGGCGGCGTTTATACCGCACCTGCGAAGAAAAGCATCGCCAAAAATCAGGAACGCCATCGAGCCCCTTCCCAAGCGGCCTCGTGTCTGCAACCTGCGCGTTCATATTCGCTAATCGCCGATCACTTTTGAAGACAGATCCGGTGGCGGCCAGGTGAGCCGGCAATCGTTATCTTCTGCAGTATTTTCTTCGCGATTCCCGCATAGTCACTCCAGGCTCACGAACTTACCTCAATCAAATCATATGCTTACTTAGGCGGCAAAAAGGCGATGCTGAACGTTCGAGTGAAGTTCGCCCGAGATGCAAAGGCCGGCGACGCCATCACTGACGCCGGCATCTGCAACCAAGAATTGATTACTGCCTGGTAAATCAGGCTTGACTCATAAATGTTGCCGTGCAGCAATTGCAACGCAGCATAGCAATATGCTGGCGGCATTCCGACGCCGCTTCCAGTCTTAATTGGAGAATAGAATGGAACAGCATGTTGAAAAGCAAGAGTACGAGACCCCAAGCCTGACGGTTCACGGTTCGATCGAAACGATCACGCAGGGTGCCTCCGGGACCACGGCGCTTGACGCGGCATTTCCCGCGCACACGCCGGTCGGTGAGCTCACCTTCTCCTGAGCTTGCAGCGCCCGGAGTTGTCGCAGTTGGGGCTCCGGGCGTTCTCTTTCTTCAAACAGTGAACCGGGGACTCGTGTCCTTGGGCTCCCTGGCCGAGAATCGCAGGCAACCGATCCCGGTCGAGGTCACGCATAGCGTTCAACAATGAGGTTTTAGGATGCACTGGAACCCATCGGACCATGACCGCGTGGTCGCGAGCGGCGATGCCGTGGCTTGCGAATTCGGCAACGGACTGGCGCTGCTCCATCTCAAATCCAACATTTACTACAGCCTGAACGGGGTCGGCGCCTACATTTGGGAGCTGATCCAGGAGCCACTCCCGATCCTCGACATAAGAGGCGCGGTGCTCGCCCGCTATGATGTCGATACCGAACGCTGCAAGGCCGATGTCGAGGGCCTGCTCAAGGGACTGATCGAAGCCGGGCTTGCGAGGTTCCACCATGAGGAACTGGCCTAGGGTCCTCTCGCTTAGCGGCCCGGAGGTGCTGTTTCTGGCGCGCTGCCTGGCAGTGGTCAGCCTCGTGCGGCTGGGGCTGACACTTTCGTCCTATAATCGCATGCGCGCGCTGGTGACTCGACTGGAAGCGAGGAATGACGCTGGTCTCGCCGATCTGCGGCGCGTCGCATGGGGCGTTGCCGCTGCTGCACGATACGTGCCCGGCGCCAGCTGCCTTACCCAGGCGCTTGCCGGGCAGTATCTGCTTGCCCGCCAGGGCAATGCCGCCAAGATCAGCATCGGCATCGCGCGCGACCCCGGCGCCGATCTCAAGGCACATGCCTGGCTGATCAGCGGCGAGCACATCGTGCTTGGCGGCTCGATCAACGGCTTTGCCCATCTCGTCGATCACGGGCAATAGGCGATGAGCGGCGTCGCCGGAATTCTGCTGAGACGGGATGGCAGCCCAGCGGCAGCGGCCGACATCCAGCAGATGCTGGCGCGCATGCGCCACCGGGCGCGCGACGGCAGCTCATGGTGGACGGACAAACACGCAGCACTAGGCCATGCCTGGCTCAACACGACGGGCGAGCAGGGCCCAGGCCCGCTGACAATGGCCGGCGGCAAGCTCGCCATTACGGCCGATTGCCGGCTGGACAACCGCGAGGAGCTTCTGGCGCGGCTCGGCGTCCGCGACCGGTCGGCCGCCGACGCCATGCTGCTGATGTGCGCCTATCTCAAATGGGGCGAGGCCTGTCCGACCTACCTGCAAGGCGATTTCGCCTTCGCGATCTGGGACGCCGAGCGCCGGGCGCTGTTTTGCGCGCGCGACCATTTCGGCGTCAAACCTTTCTACTACCATTGCGCCGACAGGCGCTTTGCCTTCGCCTCTGAGATCGGCCCTCTCCTGGCGCTGGAAGGTATCGGCAGGAGTCTCAGCGAGCATCAGATTTCCGGCTTCCTGGCCGGCCTGCCGGACGATCCGCAATCAACGCTCTATGCGGAGATCTTTCGCCTGCCCGCTCGGCACAGCATGACGGTGACCAATAATCAGGTCGTTCTGAGCCGCTACTGGGAGATTGAGCCGTCGCAAAGGCAGCTGCGTTCGGATGCAGCGGACGAGTTCCTGCATCTTTTCGCGCGGTCGGTTGAAAACCGGATGCGGGGCACGCCGTCCGTCGGTGCCATGCTGAGCGGTGGGCTCGATTCGTCCTCGATCGCCTGCGTGGCCGGACTTCAAGCGGCGGCGGCGCAGAAGCCGAAGCTCAAAACCTTTTCGCTGGTCTTCGACAGAGGCTCGTCAATGGACGAGCGGCCCTTCATCGACGCGGTGCTGGAGCAATATGCGCTCGACGGCACACTGATTGCGGTCGGCGACTATGCGCCCTTCGCCGAGTTTGACCGAATTCTGGAGGAACAGGAAGGAACCTTCCTGGCGCCCGGCCTGTCCCTGACCCGCAGCATCTATCGCACCGCCAGCGCTAAGGACGTCAAAGTGCTTCTCGACGGCCATGGCGGCGACGAGGTCGTATCGCAAGGACATGGGCATCTGCATGAACTCGCCCATGGCGGCAGGTGGCTAGAGCTGTGGCGCGAGCTGCACAGTGCCGCCAACACCTATGGCGACCGGATGCTACCTCTGTACTTCAAGTTCCTCGCCGCCTACGGGCCGGCTTGGCGGCTTGCCAGGATGACGGCGAAGGCCAAGCGCTTGCTCGGAAAACTGCGGCGCCGACCCTCCCATGCACCGCGCGCGGCCTGGGCAGGACTGGTCAACCCGGAGCTTGCCAAGCGCACCGATCTCGCCGAACGTTTCGATCGCGCGGCCTATATGCCCGCCAATGTCAGCACGAGCGAAGCGCTCACGCATCGCTGGCTTCTGTCCACCGGGCTGGTGCCCCATGCCTTCGAGGTTCTCGACAAGGCCGCCGCCAATTTCGGCATCGAACCGCGCTATCCGTTCTGGGACAAGCCGCTGGTCGAATTCTGCCTGGCGCTGCCGGGCGAGGAAAAGCTGCGCAACGGCTTCGGCCGCCATGTGCTGCGCCGGGCGATGGAAGGCGTGCTGCCGCCGGCGGTGCAGTGGCGGCGCGACAAGATCGATTTCACTGCCAACCTGGTCAAAGGCATGATCCTCAACCATCGCGATCTCCTGGACAGGCTGCTGGTGTCGGACAACGACTTGATCGCCCCCTATGTCAATCTGCCCGAGGTGAACGCGGTCTATGCGCGCATGCTGCAGCGGCCAGAGCAAGCGACGCTGCCCGACGTCCAGCATATCTGGCGTTCGGCCTCACTGTCGCTATGGCTGCGGCAGGTCCAACAGCATGGAAACCCTGCATGAACTCTCCGGCCCCTTCCCTTGCCGCGAGGCCAGGTTCCGCGATCGAAGCGACCCCTCGAAACGGGCGTGCCCGTCGGTTCTACAAGGCGTACGGCCTGACGATCGGGTCCGAGGTGGTTTTGCCGGAACTGGAACCGACCGCGCCGGCAACACCGGACATCGAGATCGCTGTTGGGCCGATCGATTTTCCGGAGGCTGCACTGGCGAACGCTGCGGCCTTTCGCTTCGAGCCGACGCGCCAGTACCTGTCCTGGCAAGCCGTCGGCACCTTCCTGATCAACGATGCCTCCAGGATCGATGTCGATCCGGCGCCGGGCATCGATGATCCGCTGCTTGCCTTCCCACTTCTGGGTCCGGTGCTGGCGCTCACGCTGCATCAGCGCGGCCTGCTTGTCCTGCACGCCAGCGCCATCGCCGTTGGCGGGCAAAGCGTGATCTTCATGGGCGACAAGGGTGCCGGCAAGTCGACCACGGCGGGCGCTATGGTCCGCGCCGGTCACCTTCTGCTTACCGACGATGTCGTGGCGCTGGACCTGTCCGATCCTTCACGACCGATGATCCTGCCCGGCTTTCCGCAGCTCAAGCTTGCCGCGGATGCCGCGAACGCCATCAGAATCGGACGAGCGGAGGTGCGGCCGCAGGTGCATCCGCAGATCGAGAAGGCGCAGCATCGCCTGCAGGACGGATTCTGCGGCGAAGCCGTGCCGGCGGCCCGGATCTATATGCTGGAGCGCGGCGGGCAGGCGGCGATCACGCCGCTAAAGGGCGCCGCCGCCCTGCCGGCGATCATCAAATTCTCCTACATCACGCGGTTCGGCCGGCAGGCCCTGGTCGGCGGTTCCGCGTCCACGCATCTCGGTCAATGCGCGCAGCTTGCCGGCCGGATCGGCGTCAGCCGGCTGGAAGTGCCGGCAGGCCTGGAGCGGATCGATGAGGCCGTCGCCCTGATCGAGCGCGATCTGGCCGCCGGCGCCTGGGCAAGGTGAGCAGCGGCATGGTCTGGTCCTCGAAACTTCGCCTGACACTTTTGCGGGAGGTGGCCGGTTTCGGCGGCGTCATGGCGCATATCGGCGGGCAGCGCACGCTGACGGCGCTTGCCTTCCTGATCCTCGGGAGTCTGACCGAGGGCCTCTCGATCCTGCTTTTGATCCCGCTCTTGCATCTGATCGGCAGTGCCGACCAGGATTTCGCCGTGCGCGCACCGGGCGCCTTGCGCTGGCTGGTGCCGGGCGGCTCGATCTCGCTGGCGACGGTGCTGTGCCTGCTCGTCGCGCTGGTGGCGCTGCAGGCGATGTTCAACCGCTTCAAGTCGCTCTACATGGCGCGGCTGCTCTACGACTTCGTCAACCGCGTGCGCATGAACCTGTTCGAGAGCATCGGCAAGGCGCGCTGGGGCGTCTTCACCCGCATGCGCAGCTCCGATCTCGACCACGCCCTGACCGGCGACATCGACCGCGTTCAGGCGGCAGCCTTCTCGCTGCTGATGCTCGCCCAGACGGCGCTGCTGCTTGCCGGCTATCTCGTGGTGTCGGTGTTCATTTCGCCGGTGATGACGTCCTTCGCCATCCTGATCGGCGTGCTCTTGTTCATCGCGCTGCAGCCCTTCCGGGCGCGCGCCACCGCCTACGGCCGCGTGCTGACCGGCAGCCGCCAGGACCAATACCGCACGGTCTCGGAGTTCCTCGGCGGCATCAAGGTGGCCAAGAGCCTGAATGTCGAGGCGAGCTATTTCGCGCAGCTCCGCGCGACGCTGGATAAAATGAAGTCGGACAATGTCGCCTATGTCCGCAACAGCACCATCGGCACCGCGTTGTTCCAGGTCGCGAGCGTGATCGGGCTCAGCCTGTTCATCTACATCGCGCTGGTCCGCTTCCATCTCTCCCTTGCGGAAATTGTCGTGTTGCTCCTGGTCTTCATGCGGGTCGCGCCCCGCTTCATGGAGGTGCAGGTGCAGGCGCAGCAGATGCTGATCAACCTGCCGGCCTACACCGCCATGCAGGCCCTGCAAGCGCGCTTCGATGCCGAGCGCGAGATGGAGCCCGGCGATGCCGCGCAGAACGCAAGGCTGTCGCTCGACACGGGCCTCGACATCCGCGACGTCTCGTTCGCCTATGGCGACGGCGATGGCAGGCCGGTGGTGAGCGGCATCACCTTCGGCCTTCCCGCCGGCGAGGTGACGGCGCTGATCGGCCCGTCTGGTTCGGGCAAGAGCACGATCGCCGACCTGCTGCTTGGGCTGCTCGAGCCGACCGAGGGCAGGATCCTGGCGGACGGTGTCGAGATCACCGGGCAAAACCGCAGGGCCTGGCGCGGCCAGGTGGCCTATGTGCCGCAGGAGGTGTTTCTGCTGCACGACACGGTCGCCGCCAATCTGCGCCTGGCGGCGCCGCAGGCCAGCGACGAGGAGCTGTGGGTGGCGCTGCGCAAGGCTCATGCGGCCGACTTCGTCGAGCGGTTCGACCGGAGGCTCGAAACAGTGGTGGGCGACCGCGGCGTCAGGCTTTCCGGCGGCGAACGCCAGCGCATCGCGCTGGCACGGGCGCTGCTGCGCGAACCCTCGCTGCTCATCCTCGACGAGGCGACGAGCGCGCTCGACTGGCAGAATCAGTCGCTGATCGCTCAATCGATCGAGGAACTGCGCGGCAAGATGACCATTCTCACGATCGCGCATCGCCCATCGATGATCGCCTTCGCGGACTGGGTCGTGGCCATCGAGGGCGGCCGCATCGTCGAGGTCGGGCAATATCAGCGGCTGAAAGCAAAGTCGGGCAGCCGGTTGGCCAAGATGCTCTCCGGCGAACGGGCCGAACGCGAAACCGCACCATTGGCCGACAATGCGCCGCTCCCGGCGCCGGCTGAACGATCAGCGGAGGCTGCCGCGCCTGGCGGTTAGCTTTTCGCCCTCGGTCACCTTGATGCCGCGGTCGGCCTCCCGCGCCTTGTCGGCGGGTATCGGCCCGCTCCTGACGGCCATGGCGAACACCAGAACGAAGTAACCCACCTGAATGACCACAGCGCAAATGAGGGCACGCATGAGGATGGTGCCAAGCGATTCGCCGTCGAGCCAGGACCAGCCGACTACAATGGCGAGCGCGAATATCATCCCGACGATGAACTTTGGCAAAGACATGCTCGTCGGTCCTTCAACCGGCACGAGCATGCAAAAGCTGTGGCTTACCCACCCGCGTAACTCCCCGTTTCGCCAGAGAGCTATTTCTGGCTGCCCAATCCGACCGGTTGCTTCCGGCCTTTCCGACCCATCCAGACTATGACAGAAACAGTTTGCCACTCTATTAAGGCGAGACCTTTGCAGCAAGGCCAAGCGCAGGTGATTTCCAACGGTTTTGCGGCATCGACTCTGCCATGCTGCGGCGCACACCCCTGCATTGTCACCTATTCACCATAACGAAATCGTCGATAGTAGAACCGAACACGTTAACCAGTATTTTATCCGAAGAACTTACCTGAGCGAGTGATTCTGGCGCCCTGCAACCGCCGTTCGTCTGCAGCAAAGAATGCACTGCCCAAAATCAGCCCAAAAGCGGTACTACATTTCCCGAAAATTCTCTCACCTTGTCATAAACATGCCACAAAGGCGAAAATTTGGGCAGGGCAGGTTTATTATTTGGTCAATTCATGACGCGAACATTTCACGCGAATGGGAAATTGTGTGTTGCGCTGCAGCATTTTTTTGATATCGTGCCGTAAACCATCCGTTCAACGTATGGAGCTTTTGCATGAGGGACGTCGCCAAGCCGGCTAATGCGGGTTTTTCGCAGGCCGGCATTGATTTTCCACCTCCCATCGGCGGTCTGCTCAAACGCAGTTTCGATATCGTCGGTTCCCTGGCGGGTCTGGTCCTGCTCAGCCCGCTCTTCCTGATGGTCGCCCTGCTGGTCAAGCTTTCCGACCGCGGCCCGATCTTCTACGGCCACAAGCGGATCGGTCGCGGCGGAAGGATTTTCGCCTGCCTCAAATTCCGCACCATGGTGCAGGATGGCGAGAAGGTGCTCGCCGCGCATCTGGCCGCCAATCCGGATGCTGCCGCCGAATGGGCCGCGACCCGCAAGCTGAAGGACGATCCGCGCGTGACGCGTGTCGGCGCGGTGCTGCGGAAGCTCAGCCTTGACGAGCTGCCGCAGATCATCAACATCCTGCAGGGCGACATGAGCCTGGTCGGGCCGCGCCCGGTCGTACGCGACGAGCTCGAGATCTACGGCAGCGCCGCAGTCTATTATCTGAAGTCGCGCCCGGGCCTCACCGGGCTGTGGCAGGTGAGCGGGCGCAACGACGTGTCCTACGACACGCGCGTCGCCTTCGATCGTCACTATGTCGAGAACTGGTCGATGGTCGAGGACATTCGCATCATCGTCAAAACCGTGCCCGCCGTGTGGATGGCGCGCGGCAGCTATTGACCGCCAGGCCTGTCCCGCCAACCCCGGGGCAGGCGTCCGGCAGTAATCTCATCGGGCGGATGGGGCTAACGCGGATCGGAAACGTTCATTGAAAAACCACCCCCTCGGACTCCTTTCCAAGGCGCCCAGCCGGTTTGCGGCCGTGGCGCTTGCCCTGTCTCTAGCGGTTCCCACCATGGCGGCGGCCGGAGACTATCGTCTCGGACCGCAGGACAAGCTCAACATCCGCATCGCCGAGTGGCAGACGGTCGACGGCACGTTCCGCGACTGGTCCTCCATCAACGGCGACTATTCGGTCGGCCCCGCCGGCACGCTCTCGGTGCCGTTCGTCGGCGAGATGCAGGCGGTCGGCAAGACGACCTCGGAGATCGCGGCGGCGATAGGGCTCGCGCTGCAGCGCAAGCTGGCACTGCCCGACAAGCCTGAAGCTTCGGTCGAAATGGCGCAGTTCCGACCATTCTACATTTCGGGCGAAGTGCAGAACCCTGGCCAGTTTCCCTACGTGCCGGACCTTACGGTCCTGAAGGCGGTGAGCATCGCTGGCGGCATCCGGCGCAACGCCGATTACGGCCCTCAGCTCGGCAAGGACCTGGTCACCGCCAAGGGCAGTTTCGATATCTATGACGACCAGCGGCTGCGGCTGATCATAAAGCGTGCCCGCATCGACGCAGACCTTGCCGGCAAGACGAGCTTCGAGGTTCCGAAGGAGGCCGCGGACGACCCGAGAACGCAGGCCATCGTTGCCGACGAAATGCAGATTCTCACGGCCGACCAGAAGGCGCTGAAGCTGAAGCTCGACGCGCTCGATGACCTGAAAGGCGTGCTCGAGGGCGAGATCGAATCGCTGCAGAAGAAGATCGCCAACCAGCAGCAGCAAGTGGATCTGGCGCAGCAGCAGCTCACCAGCATCGGTCCGCTGGCGCAGAAGGGCCTTGTCGCCAATGCGCGACTGCTCGATTCAAAACAGTCGGTGGCGGACCTGCAGGGCAAGATCCTGGATTATGAGACGGCCATCCTCACCGCCAAGCAGTCGATCAGCAAGGCTGATCAGGACGCCATCGATGCCCGCAACACGCTCAACTCCAACCTGGCCGCGAGCCGGCAGCAGGCCGAGGCCGACCTGAACGAAGCGACGCTGAGGACTGCCATGCAGAAGGGCCTGATCGCCGCGGCCTCGGATCCCACAATGGCGGCTGCCATAACTGGCGGCCAGGAGCCGGCCCTGCTGTATTCGCTGGTGCGTGTCGCCGACGGCAAGACCGGCGAGATCGACGCCAAGGAAGACACGCCGGTGCTGCCGGGCGACGTCATCAAGGTGAAGCTGGCGCCGACCGCCGGCGGCCCACCCATGGCCAGCCAGTAGCCACGCGCCCGGGCCGCGCTCAGCGCGGTCCGCGGGAGGAACAAGTCAGGCTCGTTCGCGCCAAGGTGCGGGCGAGCAATCTGTTTGGACCGCTTGAAGGCATAGAATGCAGCCTGTCGCTCCGCGTCACGTCTACCTCAACCTCGACGCCATCCGCGGCGTGGCGGCAATCAGCGTGATGCTCTATCACTTCTCGCCGTTCCTGGCCGACGGCAAGGTGCTGCCGTCGAGCTATCTCGCGGTCGACCTGTTCTTCCTGCTCAGCGGCTTTGTCATCGCCCACGCTTACGACCGCAAGATCGAGAACGGCATGGGCTTCGGCACCTTCCTGGCCATCCGCCTGATACGCCTCTATCCGCTCTACCTCGCCGGCACGTTGCTCGGCTGCTTCTATCTGCTGATCAAGAACAGGCTGATTCCGACGGAATACATGGCCTTGTCCGAGATCGGCACGCAGCTCACGACAGGCATGCTCTTCATTCCGCTGGTCGGCGATGTCTACCACACGATCTTTCCGCTCAATCCGGCTTCGTGGTCGCTGTTCTTCGAGCTGATCATCAACATCGCCTATGCCGCCGTCTTCTTCCTGCTGTCGAGACGTGTGCTGACGACGCTGGTCGTTGTCAGCCTGGTGCTGCTGATCGTCGCCTCGGCGCTTGCCGGCACCCTCGATTTCGGCATGACCGGCAAGACCATCATCAGCGGGCTGCCGCGCGTGTCGTTCTCCTTCTTCCTCGGCGTGCTGCTCTGCCGGTCGATGGTGCGCTACCAGGATGGCCTCGGCTTTCTGCGGCGCGGCTGGTGGGTCGAGGCCGCAATCCTGCTGACGCTGATCGTCTTCGCCATCGCGCCTACGGGTGCTGCCGGGCGCGTCGCCTACGACCTCGCGTCTATCGCCGTCGTCTTCCCGCTCATGGTGGTGACCGGCGCGGTGGCACCGACCGCGCCGCGACTGGCAAGGTTTTATGGCTGGCTGGGGCGGATTTCCTATCCGATCTACATCATCCACACGCCGATGCTGATGATCATCGCCGGAGCCGGCAAGGCGGCGTCGGTCGACCCGTTCGCGCATCATCCCTGGTTCGGCATCGTGATGGCCGCTTCGGTCATCGTCATCGCCGACATCGCCACCCGCATCTATGACGAGCCGGTGCGCCGTTTCCTGCAGCGGCAAATGCAGCGCTCGCGGGCCGTGGCCTAAACTGCGTCGCGATCTTTCAGATTCGCTCGGTGCTCTTTTAGGTTTTTGATTTACGCATGTCTTGACCCGGAAACCGGTTCTCGCTTTCGGGGACATGCTTTAACGCCTCGACGCGACCGAGGCGAAAACCGGGATCAGACCGGGGCCGGCATGTGGCCGCTGGCCGGTTTTTCATCCCGGACAGGAATGGCAACCCGCCGTCGCCGGGCAACGGGCAGCGGGTTCAGCTTGAACAGGCCGTAATAGACGATGAAGGAGGCCATGAAATAAGGGCCGAGGATTTCGACCTCGAAGAAGGAGCGGATCAGCATCAGCCCGACGGCGCCGGCGAGCACCACCGAATCGGCGCTCCAGGCGCCGAACACCACCTTCGAGATATGGCCGTAGAAGGCGCGCAGGATGATCAGCGCCAGCAGGGTGACGCCGACGAAGCCGATCTCGACCAGGGTCTCGATATAGGTGTTGTGGAAGTGGAAGCCGGTGCGGGTCGTGATGTAGAACTCCGCCCACAACCGTTCCGGATCGGCGAACCCTTGCACCCAGTAGGCAGCATAGCCGTACCCGAGCAGCGGGTGCAGCTGCGCCGCCTCCCAGCCCTGCTGCCAAAGATAGGTGCGGCCGGTCAGCGTCGAATCCTTGCCGAAGATGCCGAGCACGACGTCCAGCAGGCCGAGGTTCAGCGCGGCCACCACGCCGGCCACCAACGCACCGCCGCCGACGACGAAGAGCACGCGGCGGTAGCGCCGCGACAGGACCCTGCTCATGGTGAGCAAGACGACGATGCCGAGCACCGCCGGCAGCGAGGCGACGGATGTCGCCGAGTGGGAGATCGCCAGCATGTAGGCCGACATCAGGATGATCGGCGCGGTCCAGAAGAAGCTCAGCCAGTTGCGCCGGTAAAACATCAGGAAGACGAAGGACAAAAAGATGCCGAACGACGAGAAGAAGCCGACCTGGTTCTTGGAGGCGAAGGCACCGACGAAATTGAAGGTGCCGTCCATTATGTCGAGTGCGTAAGCGTTGACTTTCAGTGAGTAGAGCAGGACGAAGAATATCCCGATCAGCGAGCCCAGCACCAGCGTCCGCACGCTGATGGTGCGGGCGGCGATGTAGGCACAGACGATGTGCGAGGAATACTGCACCGCCGCACGCGCGCTGATGCCGGCGGCCTGCGACCAGAACACCGACAGGCAGACATAGGCCGCGAAGAGTATCGGCAGCCAGGCGTTCGAGAGCTTCCAGGTGAAACGCCGGTAGTCGACGAAGAACAGCGGCAGCCAGACCGCGTAATAGGCGAGGATCAGGACCTGACCGAAATTGCTGGAATAGGCAAAGGCAAGAACGGAAACCGCGACGGCGAAGGCTCCATAGGCCTTGTTTGCCTCCGGATCGAGCAGAATGGATTTCGGAATTTTCATGCCGGATTTTTCGTCCGTTCAGCCTTGGAGCAATTCCAGGAAAAGTGTGTGGCGGGTTCCCGTCCGGAATTGCGTAAAACAAAACAGTTAGAGCGGTTCAGCGTCTGCTACCCGGCACAAGCCGATGTTCGGCCCGACCGGCTCATTGTGCACTGCAGCATAGTCTATCCCCCCATCGCCGGTGGCTCAACCGGAAATGTTGTCCCGGGCTAAGAGGCGTCATCACATGCATATTGCACGGCGAAAAGGCCGGAATGGGGCGGGCTGTTGCTCGTTGACGGATGATCCTCTCCGAAATCGATTTCGATTATCGGCTCAAGCAAGAACGCCCCGAGCAAGATGCCCAGGCGTCCGCCGCGTTCTTCCGAGCGGAGGAAGCGTTGGCCTTTATTCTTCGGCGTCGTCGCCGACTTGCCAAGCTTGAAGTGTTGTCATGGCGCCGTCGATGACGATTGGATTGGAGGCGATCTCGACATCACCACCGAGCGCCAAATTGTTCCTGCAGTTCTTCCAGCACCGGATGGAGGTTTAACATTCGAGCGCATTTGTGCCACATCCGCTGGTCGCTCGGTGCTTTATGTCGGGAGTGCGACTAAGATGCGGTTTGCCGCTTGAACCTTGGCTTGACGGCAATGCCGTTGGCTAAGGTAGATAGACGGATTTAGGGGGATCGCGGACAGCTTTGGCATGCATGTAGGGGCACTGACCGACTACGTCGTGAAGCTGTTCGAGCGGGGCTATATCTGTCTGCCGCTTCGTGCCGGCGGCAAGCATCTCGACCTCGCGGCCATGGAGTATGATCCGTTGCATCTGCGGACGTTGCGCAAGGACCTGAAGGAACTGGCGTTCACCTCCATCACCTTCCAACTGGCGCAGAAGCCCCCGGGCCGCAGCGACGTCGCGCGCTGGTTTGGCGACTTTGCCGGCAATGTCGGCATATTGGGCGGATTTGCGAACCTGATGATCCTCGATTTCGATGACGACGCCGGCTACCGTGCCTGGCGGGCCGGTCACAAGGCGATTGCGAACGACACGCCAATAGCAAAATCGCCGAGCGGATTTCATGTCTATCTAAGAACGCAGGAACCGGTGATCTCTTCCAGCCTTCATTTCGGCTTGCGCCGGGTGGGTCACGCGAAGGCGCTGGGCGGTTATGTCGTGGGCTGCCCGTCGGTGCTGAAGGACGGCTCTTCCTACAGCTGGGTCGAAGGCCAGTCGCCATTCGACATCGAACCTCAAGTGGTGGGCAATCTTGACAGTCTTTCGCTGCGCCCGGTGTCGATGCTCAAGCATTGTTATGACCGCCTGCTCAAGCGTGGCTTCTTCGAACAGCAATGAGCGGCTCAGCTATGGCGGCTGACATCACCGTGGTTATCCCGGCAAGAAACGCCGCTACAACGATCGAAGCGGCGCTTGGGAATCTGGCTTCCGACAGAGCGGTTATCCGCGAGATTCTCGTGATCGACGACGGGTCGGACGACCAGACGGCTGCCGTTGCGAGGCAAAGCGCGCAACGTCATGGCTTGCCTCTGGACGTGGTGAGCGTTCGACTGGGCAGAGCGGGGGCCGCGCGCAATGTCGGACTCGAGCGGGCAAGCGGCGCATCCATATTCTTTCTCGATGCCGACGACGAGGTGATGCCCGGCAGCCTGTCGCGGCTGAGCGCCGCGCTGGCAGGCCGGCCTCGCGCCGGCCTTGCCATCGGCGCCAGCATACGGCGCACGACGGGCCGGCCGGACAAGCTCAAGACGCCGCAAGGCTACGGCCCGGACCGGCGAGAGAATGTGCGGCGCTACCTTCGCAACGAAATGTGGCCAATCGCGATGGGAAGCGCGCTGGTCGCCGACTGGGCGACCGCAAACCTCCGCTTTCCGGAAACGATCGGTCTCGACGAGGACACCTGCTACTGGACCGCCGTGCTGGCGCGTGCCGACGCGGTTATCGTGGAGACCCCGGTGCTGCTCTACCACCATGACGAAGAACGTATGGCGCGGCGCTTCATCACGGCACCGCGCAGGACTTTCCTTGCCATAGCGCTGGAACTGAACAGGCTGGCTGCCGCCGGCGTCGAACGGGAAGCGTTGCGGTGGCGAAAGGCCTGGATAGCTCAGCGGATTGCCCGACAGTTGATCAGGCACCGCAAGTTCGCCGATGCTGGCGGCATGATGCGCGCGGTCCGAGCGCATAAGGAGCTGGGGCGCAACTGGAAGGCGCTGCGATATCTGGCCACGATCCGAATCGGGCAGCTGACCACGACCGAGGCTGGGACGTCGCCAATGCCCAATTCAGCGACGTCGCGCCGCACGCTGATCATATGCCACGATCCGCCCTTCCCGCCGACGTCCGGCGCCGATCTCAGGAATTTCGGCAACGCCATGGCAGCAGCCGCGTTCGGCCCGGTCTACCTGGCTTCGCTCCTGCCGCGAAGCAGCGATGTCCAACCTGCCGGGCCGGACATTCGCGTGACTGAGCTCATCAACAAGTCCGAGCCGCGAGCGCCGTCGCTCGCCCGCTGGAGGGCCAAGGGCGAGAGCCGTATACCGCTCCCGGCGCTGGCGCGGCTCAAGGCGCTCGTAAAGGATTTTCGCCCGGATATTATTGTCGTCGAAGGCGTTGCGCTGTTCAGATTTCTCGCTCCTTTGCGGCCGATGGTCCGGCAACTCATTCTGGACATGCACAATGTCGAATCGGACCTCGCCGGGCAGTTGCCGCGCAAGAAGCGTTGGCGGCCGTTTTCCTCAGACCTCAGGGCGCTCGAGAGAAAGGCGGCAGCCATCGTCGACCGGATCTGGGTGTGCTCGCAGCGGGACGGCCATAGGCTGGGGGCGTTTGTCCGGCCTCAAGTCCCCGTCCACATCGTGCCCAACGGCATCCCGCGAGCGGACGAGCTGCCGCGGCTACTGCCGCCGCGGCGAGCCGTCTCGGATGCGTTCCCGCTCATCCTCTACGTTGGCCATCTGGGCTATCAGCCGAACATCGACGCCGCCGGGCGGCTGTGCCGCACCATCTTGCCCCGCATTCGCCAGGCGCTGCCGACCGCGAAGCTCGTTCTTGCTGGCCGTTCGCCAGAGCCGCGCGTTCGCGCCCTGGCAGGACTGGATGGGGTCAGTCTGGTCGAGGACCCGGACGATATCAGACCTCTGTTATCCTCTGCCCATCTCAGCATCGTGCCGCTTGCCATGGGCGGCGGCACGCGCATCAAGATCCTCGAAGCAATGGCCTGGGGGGTCCCCGTCATTGCAACGCCGCTGGCAGCGGAGGGTCTCGACCTGATCGAGGGCGAAGAGGTGCTTCTGTCCGACACCGACGAGGGATTGGCCGACATGGCGGTCAGACTTTGTTCTGACCATCCGCGCATGGCCAGCCTTCGCCTCCGGGCCCACGATGCCGCGTGGTCGCGGTTCGGACCGCAAGCGATCCGCGATGCCGTCGGTCGGGGGCTGGGCCTGGATGGCCAGCCCGTTGACTCCAACTGTGACCGAGTTCAAGCCGTGAGCCGCGGATGATCCCGAAAATCCTGCACCAGACGTGGAAGACCGACATCGTCCCAGCCCGTTTCCGAGGCTATGTCGACAGCTGGAAGCGGCATCATCCGGACTGGACGATGATGTTCTGGAACGATCGGACATTGCTCGAGTTCGTGGCCGCACACTATCCCAGCTTCCTGCCGACCTTTTGCAGCTACGAGTATGGCATCTTGCGCGCCGACGCGGGCCGCTATCTGCTTCTCCACCATTTCGGCGGCGTCTATGCCGATATCGATTGCGAATGCGTGGCGCCGTTCGATCCGCTCCTGGGCGAGGATCGGATCGTGTTCTGCACGGAGCCGGAAGCCCACGCGCGCGTGCAGGCGGACTTTCGCGGATTGCCTTACCTTCTGTTCAACGGCACCATGGCCAGTCCGCCGGGGCACCCATTCTGGCTTCATTTGCTGTCGTTCCTGCCCGGGCTCGTCCGTGCAAAACAGGCGATCGACGCCACCGGGCCTTGCGTGCTCACCTCCGCGCAACTCGGCTATCCTGACCAGACGGCGTTTGCGATCCATCCGGCCGAATTGTACTCGCCTCTCGATTCGTCGGGAAAGCGGGCGGGCAGCGGCGGCATGACGTTGTCGATCCACCACTGGGCGGGCACCTGGTGGACGCCGGAGAAGCCCGCCCGGTTGCGGCACAAGCTGCGCAAGTTGATCTACCAGGCCCGGCACCGCCTAACGCGCGGGACTATTTCCGATGAGCAAGCCGCCCGGCAAAGCGTCAGCCAAGCGGCCATCGCGGCGCCGCCACCATCGGGATCCAACCTCGCCGTGCTGGTGCCGCTGCGCGATGCGGCCCAACACATAGAGCCATTCCTCGCCGCGTTGCGACGGCTCGACTACCCAAAGGACAAGATGAAGCTCGTCCTTTGCGAAGGCGACAGTTCAGATGGCAGCTGGGAGCGGCTGCAAGGTGCCACTGCGGCCCTGGGCAAGGAGTATCGCGAAGTCGTGCTGCTGCGGAAACAACTCGGCACCGAGCTTGACCGCGACAAGCGAGCGAACCGGCACCTGCAGCGCGTGAGGCGCAGCGGCATCGCCAAGGTGCGTAACCATCTGATCGATCATGGGCTGACCGAGGAGGACCACTGGGCGCTGTGGATCGATATCGATGTCTGGCGTTTTCCAGCGGACGTCGTGACCCGGCTGATTGCAAGGCGGCACCGCATCGTCGCGCCGCACTGCGTGAAAGTTCAAGGCGGCGACAGCTTCGACCTCAACAGTTTCGTGACTGTGCGGCACAACAAAGACCATAGCTACTTCCGCCATGTTCACGACGGTCTCTATCAGCCTCCGCGGCACACACATGCAAGGCTGCATATGAGCGACGTCCGCCACCTCGACAGCATCGGCCTGGATGGTGTCGGCGGCACCATGCTCCTGGTCGATGCCGCCTTGCATCGCGGCGGCCTTCGCTTTCCGGAGATCCCCTATCGCGACCTGATCGAGACCGAGGGTTTCGGCGCCCTGGCGAACGATCTCGGCATCAGGCCGATTGGATTGCCGCGGCTGGAGATACAGCACGTCCCCTGGTGAGCGCCCCGTCGTTCCCAGGTTCCCTCCAGAAACGGCCCGGCCGCGGAGGGCAGCCTTCCAGCGTCGCAACGAGGTCCGCCGGATGCTCGGCCGCCGAACGACTGAGATGGCGGTCACCGCGCCCATGCCGCGCTGCGGGCATCGACCAATGAACTGCGCAAGCGTGCAGCGCCCCCGTCACCATCAATCGTGCAACTCTCTCGCGATTGGCGGGCCAACGCTGAAGCCCGAGAACATCACCTCGAAGCCTTCGCGTTGCGGCGAGCAGCACATCATGCCGACGTCGACGCTCCGCGAAACCGGGAAATGCGCCAGCCGCACCGGTTTCCAGCGGTCGTGCGCGGCATCGAGATGCTGAACCCGAATCGCCTCGGCGTGGCGGGTCAGACGGATCCTCACGCCGTCGGGGTCGGTCGGAATGCCGACCAGCGACCAGTCGGAGGTGTCGTTGGTGACGACAACGGAAACATAGGCGAGGCCGTCCGTGTATTCGATCCCGGCCTTGATCCAGTGCGTTTCGCTGAGCCGCAGCATCAGGCCAGCCTGATCATAGAGCGCCTTGTATTCGCCCTTGACGGTGACCTCGGCGCTGAAGTCGCCCGCCACGGGACGATGGAGGAAATGGCCATTGTCGCGTCGGAAGCCGTAGAAGGTCTCGCGCCAGAAATCGGTCTCCTTGCCGGTGCGGACATGCAGCGTCCCGTCGCCGAACACATGGTGCGGCGGCGGGTTGACCCAGGCCATTCCGGCGAAACCAGACGTCATGAAGCCTGCCTGTCAGCCAGCAAACGTGTAAGCCGTCTTCACGGTGGTGTAGAACTCCATGGCGTAGCGGCCCTGCTCGCGCGGGCCGTAGCTCGAGCCCTTGCGGCCGCCGAACGGCACATGGAAGTCGACGCCCGCCGTCGGCAGGTTGACCATCACCATGCCGGCTTCGGAATTGCGCTTGAAATGCGTGGCATGCTTCAGGCTGGTCGTGCAGATGCCGGAGGTCAGGCCGAACGGCGTGTCGTTGGCCACAGTCAGCGCCTCGTCAAAGTCCTTGACGCGGATGACGTTGGCGACCGGGCCGAAGATTTCTTCGCGCGAGATGCGCATGGCGTTGGTGGCGCCGGTAAACAGCGCCGGCCTGAGATAGAAGCCGGGAGTCTCACGCTCCAGCCGCTCGCCGCCGAAGGCGAGCTCGGCGCCTTCCTGGCGGCCGATGGCGATATAGTCCTCATCCTGCTTGAGCTGGGTCTGGTCGACGACCGGCCCGATCTGCGTCTTGGCGTCGAGCGCGTCGCCGATGACCAGCTTGTCCAGGCGCTCCTTCATGGCGTCGACGAAGCGGTCGTGGATGCCCGCGGTGACGATGAGGCGCGAGGACGCCGTGCAACGCTGGCCGGTCGAGAAATAGGCGCCGTTGACGGCACAATCGACGGCGACCGCAAGGTCCGCGTCATCCAGCACGACGAGCGGGTTCTTGCCGCCCATTTCGAGCTGGAACTTGCGCATGTGTTCGACGCTTGCGGCGGCGACACGCTTGCCCGTGCCGACCGAGCCGGTGAAGGAGATGGCGTTGACGTCGGGGCTGTCGAGCATCGCCTGGCCGACGACCGAGCCCTTGCCCATGACGAGGTTGAGCACGCCCTTGGGCAGCCCGGCACGATGCAGGATGTCGACGATGGTCCAGGCGCTTTCGGGCACCAGTTCCGCCGGCTTGAAGACGATGGTGTTGCCGTAGGCCAGCGCCGGCGCAATCTTCCAGGCGGGAATGGCGATCGGGAAGTTCCACGGCGTGATGATGCCGACGACACCGACTCCTTCGCGGGTCATCTCGACGCCGACTCCGGGCCTGACGCTCGGCACCATCTCACCCGACAGCCGCAGCGTCTCGCCGGCGAAGAAGTCGAAGATCTGCGCGGCGCGGATGGTTTCGCCGACGCCTTCGGCCAGGGTCTTGCCTTCTTCGCGGGCGAGAGACCGGCCGATCTCGTCCTTGCGCGCCATAATCTCGTCGGACGTCTTCTTCAGCACGGCATGGCGCGCCAGCGGCCCGGAGCGCGACCAGGCCGGGAAGGCCGCCTTGGCGGCCGCGATTGCCTGTTTCGCTTGCTCAGGACCGGCCGAAGCGTATTCGCCGACCACATCGTTGGTGTTCGACGGGTTGATGTTGCGCGAGCCGGCCTCGCCCAGCCACTCGCCGTCGATCAGGTTCTTGCGGAGCACGGTCATCTTCATTCCTTCGAAATTGGCTCGTTTCTTCGAGATTGGCTGGCATGGCAAAGCGCCGATCATTTGTCAGACAAATGATATAGCCGTCGTCTGCGGAAAGGTCTACCCGAGAGCTTTCGGTAAAGGTAGGCGCACGGCGGTGGAAGTCCACCCGACCACCTGTGATAGGACCTGACGGCCTTCAGACCGAAAACGACCAGAACAGGCAGGCGAGCGTTGCCGCAGCGAAGATGACGAAGAATAGGCTTCTGAGCAGGACGTTGCGGCGAAGCTCATTCATGGTGAGATGCGCGGCGACGATCGCCGGGACGAACAGGAAGCGCCAGTTGAGAAGGGTCCAAGGCACCTCGCGCTGGCCGAGTGCCCATCGGGCGAGAAGCGAACCGACAATGGCGGCGAACAGCACGATCGTCGCCCAGAAGATCGCGTCGGCGGCATGGGTAAGCACAACGCCGGCGGCGCGGATGGGCAGGATCATCATCAACAGCGCGCTGAAGAAATAAATGGCCGCAATGGCAAGGAACGAACCCGCGTCGGCAATGCCGTCGAGACGCTTGACGCCGAAGGCGCCCTGGGGGTAGCCGTGCCTGGCGACCGCGAGCGAAAGCGCCATCAGCAAGGCGCTCAGAACCGTGACCAATGCGAATGTGCCGAGAGCCTTGCTCATGCCGTTCCCTGTCGAGACGAATCAACGGGAGTCTAGCAGAGCGCGGCTGACGAAAACCGCAATTCACCTCTCGGCAGGATCGAAGCGTCAGGGCGCTGACCTACCCTACGCGATTGCCGCTTGCCGGATCGAACAGATGCAGCGCCGCTGGGTCGGCGGCGAGCCGGATCGCGTCGCCCGGTTTGACATTGCTGCGGCCCATGACGAAGACGCAGACCTGCTGGTTGGCCAGCCTGACATAGAATTGCGTCGAGAGGCCGAGCGGCTCGACGACCTCGACCTCACCTTTCAGCGGGCCGTCGTCAGCCAGCCGGATGTGTTCCGGCCGCAGCCCGACGGTCAGCGCATCGCCCTCCTTCAGCGGCAGGCCGTCCGGCAGCCTCAGCTTCTGGCCGTCGGCCAGAACGGCATCGACCTTGCCGCCGTCAGCGACCTTTGCCGGCAAGAAATTCATGCCGGGCGAGCCGATGAACCCGGCGACGAAAGTGTTGACGGGACGATCGTAAAGCTCCAGCGGATGCCCGACCTGCTGCACATAGCCGTCATGCATGACGACGATGCGGTCGGCCATGGTCATCGCCTCGACCTGGTCGTGCGTGACATAGACCGACGTCGTCTTGAGCTGCTGGTGCAACGCCTTGATCTCGGCGCGCATGTGGACGCGCAGCTTGGCGTCGAGGTTCGACAGCGGCTCGTCGAACAGGAAGACTTTCGGATCGCGCACGATGGCGCGGCCCATGGCAACGCGCTGGCGCTGGCCGCCGGAGAGCTGGCGCGGCAGGCGGCCGAGAAAGGTCTCCAGCCCCAGGCGCTTGGCGGCGGCGCCCACCCTGCCGTCGATCGTCGTCTTCTCGGCCTTCTTCAGCATCAGGCTGAAACCCATGTTCGAGGAGACGTCCATATGCGGATAAAGCGCGTAGGATTGAAACACCATGGCGATGTCGCGGTCCTTCGGGGCGACGTCGTTGACCAGGCGCTCCCCAATGCGGATCTGGCCGCCGGTGACCTCCTCCAGGCCTGCAATCATGCGCAGCAGCGTTGACTTGCCGCAGCCGGACGGGCCGACCAGCACAACGAACTCGCCGTCGGCGATCTCGAGATCGACGCCGTGCAGGATGCGCAGCGCGCCATAGTCCTTCTCGACATGGTGCAGCGTGACGGAAGCCATCGATTATCCTTTGACAGCGCCGGCGGTAAGGCCGGTGACGAGATAGCGTTGCAGGAAGGCGAAGAAGATGCAGACCGGGATCAGCGCCAGGATGGAGGCCGCCATCATCTGCCCCCAGTCGACGGCGAACTTGCCGATGAAGGTGAGCAGGCCGACGGCAAAGGTCTTCTGCTCGTCGCTGGAGATCAGCATCAGCGCGAACAGCAATTCGCTCCAAGCGGCAGTGAAGACGAAGCCGAGCGTCGCACCCATGCCGGGCAAGGTGAGCGGCACGATGACCCTGCGCATCGCCTGAGCGCGGGTGCAGCCGTCGATCATCGCCGCCTCCTCGAGATCCTTCGGAATGCCGTCGAAGAAGGATTGCATGAGGAAGGTGGCGAAGGCGGTGTTGAAGGCGGTGTAGATGATGATCAGCCCGGTCAGGCTGTTGGTCAGGCCGAGATCACCCATGATGCGGTAGATGGGCGGGATGACCATGACCAGCGGGAAAGTCTGGGTGAGCAAGAGCAAAATGGCCAAAGTCGCCTTGCCGCGGAATGTAAAGCGCGACATCGCATAGCCGGCAAGCGTGGCGATGACGGTGACCAGTGCCGCCGTCGACACCGAGACGATGACGCTGTTCAGGAAATAGCGCGGGAAGTCGGAAGCCTCCAGCACGGTGTCGAAGTTCTTGAGCGTCGTTTCCGATGGCCAGAAGGTTATGCCTTCGGAGTAGAGCAGCCGCTCCGGCGTCACAGAGATCTTCAGCGTCCAGAAGATCGGGAACAGCGCGAAGATGACATAGGCGGCGATCGCGGCGTAGAGGCCGATGCCGCCGGCGATGCGCGAGGAGGTGGAGCGGCCGGCGATCATCAGACATGCCTCACAAGCGTGCGGCGGACGGCGATCAGGCCAACCGCATAGGCAATGAGCAGCACCAGCAGCAGCACCGCGACTGCGGACGCATAGCCTTTGTCCAGTGACTTGAAGGCGCTGACATAGATGTAGACCGGCACCGTGCTGGTCGAGCCCGCAGGCCCACCCTCGGTCATGACGAAGATCAGGTCGGCGAAGGTCGCGATCCAGATGGTGCGCAGCATGACGGTGATGACGATGGTCGGCGCCAGGAACGGCAGCGTCACCTTGGTGAAGCGCTGCCAGGGCGAGGCGCCGTCGATAGCTGCCGCCTCATGCAGTTCCGATGGGATCGACTTCAACGCCGCAAGCAGCGTGATGGCGAAGAAGGGAATGCCGAACCAGATGTTGGCGACGATCGGCCCCCACATGGCTGTGGCCGGATCGGAAAGCACGTTGGTCGGCTCGGCCTTGAGCCCGAGCGCGAAAAACCAGTGCGGCAGCGGCCCGATGATCGGGTTGAACAGCCAGGCCCAGGTAAGGCCGGAAAGAAAGGACGGCACCGCCCAGGGCAGAAACACCACGGCCTGCACCACCTTGCGGCCATAAAAGGGCTTGTCGAGCAGCAACGCCAGACCAAGCCCGAGGAAGAACTGGAAGAACAGGCTGGCGACCGTCCACCACAGCGTGTTGACCAGCGCCTGGCCGAGCACCGCGTCGGAGAGCATCGCCTGGTACTGGCCGAGCCCGACATATTCCGATTTGAAGGCGGAGAATTTGCGGAAGGAATAGCTGATGCCAATGATCAGCGGCACCAGGAGCACCACGACCAGCAGGACGATAGCCGGCGAAAGATAGAGCCAGGGCTCGATCGCGGCCTTGCTCAGCCGCTTCTTGCGCGGCCGGCCGGTAGATCGGATTTCGGACACTGCGTAGGTCATGGATTTGGCTCTACGGGTGATGGTGAGGCCAGCGTTGGCGACAGCGTCCTTCCCCCCGTCACTATACGGGGAGAAGATGCCGGCAGGCAGATGAGGGGCGGAGCCGACCTTTCAGGACCCGGCGCTGCCCGTCATCCGTCACTTATCTGTGCATGTCGTTGTCCCAAAAACCGCTACGCACTTTTGGGCGACATGCATCGGGTGACAGCTTCTCCCCGCAAGCGGGGAGAAGGAAGAAGGGTTACTTCTTGTTTTTCGCCAGCCAGGCCTGCTGCTCCTTGGTCAGGAATGCCGCCCACTCGTCGGCCACCTGCTTGGCTGGCTTCTGGCCAAGCAGCACTTCCTGGAAGTTCTTGATTGCCACCTGGTCGACGAAGTTGCCGAGGTTTTCCAGATGCGTCGGCGGCGTCACCATTTCGTATTTGGAGCTGTCGTTGAGCTCGGTGAACCAGCCCTTGAACTGCTCGGTCTTGAAGTGGGCGTCCTGATCGGCGCCGTTGTGGATCGGGACGACGCCGACTTCCTTGGCCCATTCCAGATTGTCCTTGGGCGACAGCAGCGTCGCCATCAGCTTCCAGGCCTCGTCCTTGTGCTGCGAATTGGCGAACATCGCCCAGCCGGCATAGCCCAGCGTCGGATAGGATTTGCCACTCGGGCCGACGGGCAGCGGCGCGACCGCAAAGTCGTCGGCACTCATCTTATCGGCGATGCCGAGCAGCGCGTCCGGATCCTGGTTGAGCATGGCGCAGGTGCCGGAATAGAAGCCGGTCACGGTCTCGTTGAAGCCCCAGCTCACGGAATCCTTCGGCGCCAGGCCGTTCTTGTACATGTCGGCCAGCATCTGCAGCCCCTTGACCGAACCCTCGTCATTGATTGTCGAGGTGCCGTCCTCGGTGAAGTAGCCGCCCTTGCCGGCGGCGATGTTCATGAACATGTGCATGCCGTTGAAGGCGCCGGGGCCGCCGCGCAGGCAGTAGCCATATTTGCCGGGAATGGCCGAGATTTTCTTGGAAAACTCGACGAACTCGTCGAGGGTTTCCGGCGGACGGTCGAGGCCGGCTTCCTTGAACAGCTTCTTGTTCCAGAACAACGCGTTCACATAGTAGCCGTAAGGGATCATGAACTGCGTGTTGTTGACGGTCGAGCCGAATTGCTTGGCGCGGTCGCCGAGCGTCTTGGCGCCGTCCCACTTGGCCATGTACGGGCCAAGATCTTCGAGCTGGCCGTTATTGGCATAGAGGCCCATCCAGCGCTCCGGCATCTCGACGACGTCCGGCGTGTCGCCCGCCTGAACCATGGTCAGGAATTTTTCGAATGCCTGACCCCAAGGCAGCGAGACGAGCTCGACCTTGATGCCGGGATTGGCCTGCTCGAATTCGGCGAGCTGCTTTTTCAGGAATTCGGTGCGCGGCGGGCTGGTGATGACCTCGACCATCTTGATGGTCGTATCGGCCAGCGCGGCCCCGGCGGAAATCGCCAGGCCGGCAGCGGCGGCAAGCAGGATTGTCAGTCTTTTCATGTTCGGAACTCCCATTTTGAACACCTTATTTTTTTGCCTTGTCGAAGGCCTGGGCGATGTCGGCCCAGAGATCCTCGACATTTTCCAATCCGACATTGAAGCGGATGGTTCGGGGGCTGACGCCGAATCGCGCCATCGAATTCAGGCCCGGCGTCTGCTCGAGCGAGGCCTTGGCCGGCACGACCAGGCTTTCATGCCCGCCCCAGCTGACACCGATGCGGAACAGCTTCAGCGCATCGACGAAAGCCGGAATGTCGACGTCCTCCGCGACCTCGAAAGAGAACAGCCCGGCATAGCCGGCAAGCGTCTTCTTGCCGGGATGATTGGAATAGGCGGGATGGTTGACCCGCTCGACCTTGCCATGCGCCTTCAGCCGCTCGGCTATGGTGAGGCCGCTCTTCATATGATGCGGCAATCGCAGCGGCAGCGTGCGCAGGCCGCGCAGCAGAAGCCAGCCCTCGAAAGGCGAGAGCTTGCCGCCAAGCGACGAATAGGTCTGCTCGTTGATGTGCTTGATATGCGCGGCCGAGCCCGCCACGACGCCGGCGACGGTGTCGCTGTGGCCGCCGAGATATTTCGAGGCCGAGTGCAGCACCAGATCGACACCATGGGAAATCGGCTTCTGGAAGACGGGCGTCGCCCAGGAATTGTCGATGGTGGTGACGATGCCCTGTTCCTTCGCCAGCCGGGTCAGATGGGCGATGTCCTGCAGCTCGAACATCATCGAGGTCGGGCTTTCGAGGTAGAGCAGCTTGGCGCCCGGAAGCGCTGCCGCCACCGCATCGGGGTCCGAGCCGTCGACATAGTCGACCTTGATTTGCAGGCGCGGGAACAGGCGCTCGAACAGACGGTAGGCGTCGCCATAGCAGTTGCGCACGGCAACCATCCGCTCGCCGGCGCCGACGAAGGCGAGCACGGTGGCGCTGATCGCCGCCATGCCGCTGGAGAAGCCCCGCGCGGCTTCCGCACCTTCCAAAGCCGCGACGCGCGCCTCGAATTCCATCACCGTAGGATTGTCGCCGCGCGAATAGATCGGCTGCCTTCGCCTGCCGGCAAAGGTGTCGGCCATGTCGGCATAGTTATCGAAGGTGAAGAGCGACGTCTGGTAGATCGGCGGCACCACCGCGCCGCCGGGGAACGGATCGTCATGCGCGAGAAGCGTCGCGGCCTCGCCGAGATAGTCGCTGGCCAAAGAGGCCGGGTCGAAGGCGGCGAGCTGCTCGTTCATCTGCGGTCCAAAAGTTTGAGGTTGGCGGCGCCGCGCTTCAGGTCGTTTTCGACAGTAGCGATGAGCTTCAGCGCTTCGGCCCGGGCTCCCTCCGGGTCGTGCGCGGCGATGCAGTCGAAGATGGTGCGGTGATAGGGAAAGCTGGCATGGCCGAAGTCGCGCACGCCGAGCGGATGTTCCCAGAAGCGGTGGAACAGCTCGTGCATGGCACTGATGATCTGCTCGAACAGCGGATTGCCGGAGGCGCGGTAGACCGACTGGTGGAACTCCCAGTCCTCCTCCGAGGACATGCCGGCGCGGCTGTGGAAGGCTTCTTCCATGATGTCGAGCTTGCGCTCGATCTCGGCAACCTCAGCCTTGCCTGCGCGGACGGCGCAAAGAGCGGCGGCCTCGGCCTCCAGCGCGCGGCGGATCTCCAGCGTGCGCATCAGGCCGGCGAAGTCGTTGCCGCCGGCAAGGGTCAGCGGCATGTGCAGCATGTCGGGCGAGACCGCCGCCTTGAGGTAAGTGCCGCTGCCCTGGCGCCGTTCGACGAGGCCCAGCCCTTCCCAACGGGTGAGTGCCTCGCGCACCGTGTTGCGGCTGACCTTGAGGCGTTCGGCCAGGATGCGCTCGGTCGGCAGTTTTTGACCGGGACCGAGCGCCTCCTGCCGCACGAAGCCGGCCAACGCCTTCAGCACCGCGTCATCACGGGCCGTGGTCTGGATGGGCGGGAGAGGGTCAGTCACGCCGTGGCCCAAAGTGGTTCAATGGTCCAACCAATTTCTACACAGGCGGAATGGAGAGTCAACAGCCGAAAATCGAGAGAGAACGAACGGCGCGGAGTGTGCGATTTGGTCCGATCGGCTTAGACCGGTTCACCGTTTCAGGGAGACGGCAAACCGCTCTATCTTTTGTTTTGACGCAATTCCGGGCGGAAAACCGTTTCACACTTTTCCTGGAATGCTTTTGTTTTCACGCAATTCCGGACGGAAAACCGTTTCACACTTTTCCTGGAATTGCTCTAGCCGCGGATGCGCACCGGTGTGGTGGCCGCGCGAACGCCGCGCCAGCGGGCAAACATTTCCTCGCGGACCCGCCGCGAACCCGCGAGCCGCTCCTTCGCCTGCGCCAGCACGGCCGGTGGAGCCTCGGCGGGCGTGCCCGACCGGAAGGGAGGGGCCGGCGCATATTCGAGCGAGAGCTGCACCGTTTCGGCCTCGGCCCGTCCGAGGAGCCTCGCGACCAGCGCCAGGCCGAAATCGATCCCCGAGGTCACGCCACCGGCGGTGATCAGGTTGCCGTCCTCCACGATGCGCTCGTCGACAGGCAGCGCCCCGAACTCGGTAAGGAAGTCATGTGCGTACCAGTGCGTCGTCGCCCGCTTGCCCTTGAGCAATCCCGCAGCGCCGAGCACCAGGGCGCCGCTGCACACCGACGTGACATAGCGCGCCTGCGCCGCGCGCTGCCGCACGAAGTCGAGCACTGCCTGGTCCTCCAACAGCCCGTTGACGCCCCCGCCGCCAGGAACGCACAGCACATCGAGAGGCGGACAGTCGTCGAAGGTTGCCGTCGGGTTGAGGGACAATCGTGTCGACGACACCACCGGATTGCGATCCTTCCAGATCAGTTCCACCTCGGCGCCCTTTGCCGATGCCAGGACTTCGTACGGACCAGTGAGGTCGAGCTGTTGGACATTGGGGAACACGAGGATGCCGAAACGAAGGGTCATGGAAATCTCCGCAGGTTGACTCCGGGCAATCGGCCGGCCTCGTGCTGGAGACCACCGTGCTGCCGACGCGCGGGCTGGAGATCGACACGATGATCGTGCCTGGCGGGTGGGGCGTCAACGCGGCCTGCGAGGATCCCCAGCTTGTCCAGTGGATCATCGGCCGCTCGCGCGACGCCATGCGAACGGCTTCAGTCTGCAGCGGCGCCTTCCTGCTGGCGACGGCGGGCCTGCTCGACGGCCGCCGCGCGGTCACCCACTGGGGACGCTGCGCGGAATTCGCCCGGCGCTTTCCGGCGGTCCGGCTCGAGCCCGACCCGATCTTCATTCGCGACGGCAATGTGTGGACGTCCGCCGGCGTGACGGCGGGCATAGATCTGGCGCTTTCCTTCGTCGAGGCCGACCTCGGCCGGCGCATGGCGCTCGCAGTGGCCCGCCAACTCGTCGTCTTCCTGAAACGTCCCGGCGGCCAGGCGCAGTTCAGCCAGACCCTCAAGCTGCAGGATGGCGACGAGCGCTTCGACAGGCTGCATGGCTGGATCCTCGACAATCTGGCCGGCGACCTTTCGCTGACGACATTGGCCGAACGCGCCAATATGAGCCCACGCAGCTTTTCGCGGCACTACCGGGAGGCGACCGGCCGGACACCCGCCCGCGCGGTCGAAGAGATACGCATCGAGGCGGCGCGACGGGTGCTGGAACAGGGACTGGCCGTCAACCAGGCTGCCCGCCGCTGCGGCTTCGGCTCGGAAGAGACGATGCGACGCGGCTTCCTGCGGGCCCTCGGGACGAACCCGCGCGACTATCGCGAGCGTTTCTGAAGCACCGTCTTGCCGATGAACGTTCGCTACAACGGGCTCTCAACCATCCCATGTGATTGCACGGCCGCCTGGCCGGCTTCAGTCAGCGCGTATATGCCGCGTTCGGCCCTGGCGAACCAGCCATAATAATTGTGCAGCAAGATGCTGGCCGCGCGCGACGAAAGGGCCTTGAGATCGCGCGGCCGCTTCGGGCCATCGGCCATGGCTGCTGCGCAGGCAATCGCTTCCTGGCGGTATGCGGTCATGATCGGCTTTCGCCGCGTGCTGCCGCCCAGGGACGGATCGCCCTTGCGGCGGTGATGTTCCTCGACCAGGCGCGAGCGCCGCCTCGGGTCGCGCCGCGGCGGCACGGCGGCCGGGCTGAGCAGCAGCTCGACCTTGCCCCTTCCATCGACCGCGAGCAGGCCGAAGCCGAGCCGGCGGCAGAGCGCGCGAAAACGTCGATCGTGCTCGCGGCCTTTGCCGCGCGCCGACATCCGGGCGGCAAGCCAGACCTCGTCGCAGGCCGCCGCCCGATCGACACCTTGCAGAACGAGCTCGAGATTGAACTGCAGCTTCAGCTCGCAGATGACGACCACGGGCGGCTCGCCATCGCGCAGCCCGACGATGTCACAGCCGCCGACCTCGCCTTTGACGGTGAAGTCGAGGCTCTCGAGAAACCCCTTCACCGGGGTGTAGAGGGATGTCTCCTGCATGGGAAAGCCATAGCCGATTCGAGACCGGCCGGCACGGCCGAAGGCGACGCGACCGCCCGCCGCTATTGCTTGGCGAACTGGCCCCTATAGGTCTGGCCGGCAAGCGTGTAGGTGCCGGCCAGCGTTCCGTCAGGCTGCCTCGTAAACGTGATGTCTGCGCCGTTCGGCAGGCGCCCAAGCTTCAATGTGTTCCCGACAATCCTGCCGGCGCCGTCCGCGATCCCCGGCTTGTTGTCGGCCATATCGCCCCACGCGTAGCTGACCGTCACCTGCCCGCCCGGTGAAACCGTCAGCACGGCCAGCTTGCCTTCAAACGTGCCATCCAGCCGTCCGGCCCATATGCCTGAAAAAGCCGCATATCTGGCGGGGACACTTTTGCCGGGAGGCGTGATCGCCACGGTTTGGTCGAGCACCGCAGTGTCCGGGGCAGCGGGAGCCGCGACGGCAGCCGGTCCAGGTTGAGGAGGAGGAGGCGGGGCCTCGGATACCGATTCACAAGCGACGAGCGCCAATGCCGCGAAACCGAGCATCAAAGAAAGACTGTTTGGTGGAGCCAATCGGAATCGAACCGACGACCTCTTGAATGCCATTCAAGCGCTCTCCCAACTGAGCTATGGCCCCACTCCCGGCAGTCAGCCGGCGCCGTTTCCGGCGAAGAGATCCGGCGCGCTTGGACGCCGCGCCGTCGTTTAGTGCTGGCGGCTTCTAGCGCCGCCTTCGGTCAAGATCAAGCCTTGAAAAGCCGCTTTTTCGTCACAGGCCAAAATGGCCGGCAAACATTCGCGCAAGGCCCGGAATCAGACCTCGTCCTCGTCGTCGCCGACGCCGATCATATCGGAAACGTCATCGTCCTCTTCCTCCTCGTCGGCAAGGAAGGTGTCATCGTCATCGTCACCGAGATCGACATCCTCCTCGTCGTCGCCGAGATCGGGCAGATCGTCGCCGCCGCCCTTGGCCTCGTCATCGGCTTCCTCGAGCGAGACGACTTCGGCGCCTTCTTCTTCCTCGGAGTCGATTTCCTTGTCGGCGACGTCCTCATCGTCCTCGATCGCGGAAATCTTGCCTTCGTCGAAATAGGAGCGCGGATAGCTCTTGCCGGTATAGGGCGAGACGATCGGGTCCTTGTTCAGATCGTAGAATTTCCGACCCGTTTCCGGGTCGACACGCTTGGTGCCAAGTTCAGCTTTTGCCACGTCAGGCCTCGTCAAAAAAAGAATGGTCCCCTTAACCGCAGTTTTCCGCGCTGTCAAAGCCAAAAGCCGGCATCGCAAAACCTTGCATTCGAAGGCCCGCGTGAGGGGATGACCATTGCGGCGCGCCGTGATACGAGACCGCCGCAACATGACGAATTGAGCCGGCCCGCCGGCACCGCATTTGGAAAAGACAATGTCTCACGCTGCCGCCCCAAAGCCGGCTACGGCCCGCAAATCCCCTGCCCTTGCCGGCACGGCGCGGGTGCCGGGCGACAAGTCGATCTCGCACCGCTCTTTCATGTTCGGCGGCCTCGCCTCCGGCGAGACGCGCATCACCGGCCTGCTGGAAGGCGAGGACGTGATGCGCACGGGCGCGGCCATGAAGGCGATGGGCGCGCATATCGAAAAGAGGGACGCCGAATGGGTGATCCGCGGCACCGGCAACGGCGCGTTGCTCGAGCCGGAAGGCCCGCTCGATTTCGGCAATGCCGGCACCGGCTCGCGGCTCACCATGGGCCTGGTCGGCACCTACGACATGGAGACGACCTTCATCGGCGACGCCTCGCTTTCCGGCCGGCCGATGGGCCGGGTGCTGGAGCCGCTGCGCCAGATGGGCGTGCAGGTGCTGAACGCGGCCCCCGGCGACCGCATGCCGATCACGCTGCGCGGTCCGAAACACGCCGCGCCCATCACCTATCGCGTGCCGATGGCCTCGGCACAGGTGAAGTCGGCGGTGCTGCTTGCCGGCCTCAATACGCCGGGCATCACCACCGTAATCGAGCCGGTGATGACGCGCGATCACACCGAAAAGATGCTGAAAGGCTTTGGCGCCAACCTCACCGTCGAGACCGACGAGCGCGGCGCGCGCCACATCTTCGTCGAGGGCCAGGGCAAGCTGACGGGGCAGACCATCGCCGTGCCCGGCGACCCGTCCTCCGCCGGCTTCCCGCTGGTGGCGGCGCTCATCGTGCCGGGCTCCGACATTGTCATCGAGAACGTGCTTATGAATCCGACCCGGACCGGGCTGCTCCTCACATTGCAGGAGATGGGCGGTCGCATCGACATCCTCAACCCGCGCAATGCCGGCGGCGAGGATGTGGCGGACCTGCGCGTGCGCTCCTCCGACCTCAAGGGCGTCGTGGTGCCGCCGGAGCGGGCGCCGTCGATGATCGACGAATATCCGGTGCTGGCGGTCGCCGCGAGCTTCGCCGAAGGCGAGACGCTGATGCAGGGTCTCGAGGAATTGCGCGTCAAGGAATCCGACCGGCTGTCGGCTGTCGCCAACGGGCTGAAGCTCAACGGCGTCGACTGCAGCGAGGGCGAAGCCTCGCTCGCCGTGCGCGGCAGGCCGGGCGGCAAGGGGCTGGGCGCTCACCCCAACGGCCCGGATACGGCGGTGAAGACCCATCTCGACCATCGCATCGCCATGAGTTTTCTGGTGATGGGACTCGCCACCGAGAAGCCGGTGACGATCGACGACGCCAACATGATCGCGACGAGCTTTCCGGAGTTCATGGGGCTGATGAAGGGGCTGGGCGCGGAGATCGAGTGACGGGCGATGCATTGGGGCCAAACTGAAATGCGGGCGGGACAGCACCCCCCTCTGTCCTGCCGGACATCTCCCCCGCAAGGGGGGAGATCAGATGTCGCGCAGGCCTTCGCCAATCTCCAACGCCGGATGGAAGGCGCCGGCATCGGAACTGCCAATCTCCCCCCTTGCGGGGGAGATGTCCGGCAGGACAGAGGGGGGTGTGAAGGATCGCGGCGCTTGTCATATTCATCGCGCTCTTCGACTACGTCGGCCGACCCATGACCCACACCTTCACCATCGCCATCGACGGCCCCGCAGGCGCCGGCAAGGGCACGCTCGCCCGCCGGCTCGCCGATCATTACCGGCTGAACCTGCTCGACACCGGGCTTACCTATCGCGCCGTCGCCCATAGGCTGCTCGAGCTCGGCCTGCCGCTCGACAATGTCTCGGCGGCGGAAACCGCGGCGCGCCAGGTCGACCTCACCAGCCTAGATCGCACGGTGCTTTCGGCGCATGCGGTGGGCGAGGCCGCCTCAAAGGTCGCCGTCATTCCGTCAGTCCGGCGTATCCTGGTCGAGAAGCAGCGCCAGTTCGCCAAGGCGCCGCCAGGCGCGGTGCTCGATGGCCGCGACATCGGCACGGTCGTGTGTCCGGACGCCGACATCAAGCTCTACGTCACGGCAAGCGCCGAGGTGCGGGCAAGTCGCCGGCTGGCCGAGATCGAAAGCATGGGAGGCAGCGCCGATTTCGCCACGATCCTCGCCGACATCGAGCGCCGCGACGAGCGCGATATGGGCCGTGCCGACTCTCCGCTCAAGCCGGCGGCGGACGCGCACTTGCTCGACACCAGCGACATGACAATCGAGTCCGCGTTTCTGGCGGCCATGGCAATCGTCGACCGCGCCATGGCCGCGAAAGACCTCGCCTGAGCTTGGCTGTCACGACCTGATCGTACCTTCGATCGCATGTCTGCCTGACCTGCTCAGGACGGCTACGAAAACCGCGGCGGTGACATAGGCAATCAAGGCGTAAAGCGCTGGCGGGATCGCCATTTCGGCATTGTTGAGCAGATATTCGCTAAGCGCCAAGGCTATGACGAACGCGGCGTTGTGGATGGCCGTTGCCATGGTGATGGCGACCGCCTGCCGCCTTTCCAGGCGCAGCAGCGACGGAACGGCGTAGCCGAGCGCCATGCTCATCACGTTGAAGGCAAAGGCGGCAAAGCCGACAACAGGCCCCCAGGTCACGATGACCTGCCGCTGATCGACGACGGCAAAAATAACGACCGCCGCAAGAAAAAGCGTCGCCAGTAGCTTGACGGGGCCCTCCAGGCGCTCGGCCAAGGCCGTGTAGCGGTGCCGGACGGCAACTCCGATCGAGACCGGGACAAGCACAACGGCAAAGAACTGCAGGAATTTCTCGATCGGCAGCGGGATGACGTGCCCGGCGCCATAGAAATGCAGCAGCGAAAAATTGGTGATCAATGGCACCGACACCAGCGCCACCATTGAGCTGATCGCCGTCAGCGTCAGGCTGAGCGCCGTATCGCCCTTGGCAAGGTGGGTGAAGAGAACCGCGGACGGGGCGCCGGGACTGGCCGCGAGCAGCATCATGCCGACCGCCATGGCAGGCGGCAAAGCCGAAACCGACACAATGCCGAAGCAAAGGACGGGAAGAACCAGTATCTGCACGATAAGAGCCACAAGGAGGGCCTTCGGTCGCAGCACCACCTGCAAGAAGTCCTGGAGCTTGAGCGACAGGCCAAGCCCCAGCATGATGATGACGAGCGCAACTGGCAGGAAGATGTTGAAAGTGGCGCTTGACTGCATAGTGATCCTCCCCGTGACCATCCATGTCGGCAAAAAGAACTGCAACCGCGAACGCGTAATCGCAAAACTTTTGGGCGGAGCAGGCGCACCGCGGCGACGCGCACTTGCCTGACACCGGCGAAATGGCTATAGAGGCCTCGTTTCTGGCGACCATGGCTAGTCATCAAAGACTGCTGGCCAAGAGAAACAAGGCCTGATCCGGGTTTTCCTCGTGTTTTCCGTTGCCGGAGGCGATGAAAATACCCATATCGGGCACGAACCAGCCTGCCAGCATTCTCTATGCGCCGGACTTGCCGCGTAAGCGGCCGAGGGCTCTTCAGCCCGGAACGCCGGCAGGCTCACGCAACGCTAACCCACGGCGCCCGCTTCGCTTGTTGTGCGAGGCATTCCAGGAGAAACAATGTCAGCTGCAAATCCCACTCGCGATGATTTCGCGAGCATGCTCGAAGAATCATTCACCGCCGGCCATTCCGGCGAGGGCCAGGTTGTCCGGGGCACGATCACCGCGATCGAAAAGGACATGGCCATCATCGACGTCGGCCTCAAGGTCGAAGGCCGCGTGCCGCTGAAGGAATTCGGCGCCAAGGGCAAGGACTCCTCCCTCAAGGTCGGCGACACCGTCGAGGTCTATGTCGAGCGCATCGAGAACGCGCTTGGCGAGGCCATGCTGTCGCGCGAGAAGGCCCGCCGCGAGGAGAGCTGGGTGCGCCTCGAAGAGAAGTTCACCAAGGGTGAGCGCGTCGAGGGCGTCATCTTCAACCAGGTCAAGGGCGGCTTCACCGTCGATCTCGACGGCGCCGTGGCGTTCCTGCCGCGCAGCCAGGTCGACATCCGTCCGATCCGCGACGTCTCGCCGCTGATGCACAACCCGCAGCCCTTCGAGATCCTCAAGATGGACCGCCGCCGCGGCAACATCGTGGTGTCGCGCCGCACCGTGCTCGAGGAGAGCCGCGCCGAACAGCGTTCGGAGATCGTGCAGAACCTCGAGGAAGGCCAGGTGGTCGAAGGCGTGGTCAAGAACATCACCGACTACGGTGCGTTCGTCGACCTCGGCGGCATCGACGGCCTGCTGCACGTCACCGACATGGCATGGCGCCGCGTCAACCATCCGACCGAGATCCTCAACATCGGCCAGACGGTCAAGGTGCAGATCATCCGCATCAACCAGGAAACCCACCGCATCTCGCTCGGCATGAAGCAGCTCGAGAGCGATCCGTGGTCGGATATCGGCACCAAGTTCCCGATCGGCAAGAAGATCAAGGGCACCGTCACCAACATCACCGACTACGGCGCGTTCGTCGAGCTGGAGCCGGGCATCGAGGGCCTCATCCACGTTTCGGAAATGTCGTGGACGAAGAAGAACGTGCACCCCGGCAAGATCCTGTCGACGACGCAGGAAGTCGACGTGGTGGTGCTCGAGGTCGATCCGGCCAAGCGCCGCATCTCGCTCGGTCTCAAGCAGACGCTGGAGAACCCGTGGGAAGCCTTCGCGCGCAACCATCCGGTCGGCAGCCAGGTCGAGGGCGAGGTCAAGAACAAGACCGAGTTCGGCCTGTTCATCGGCCTCGAAGGCGACGTGGACGGCATGGTGCACCTCTCCGACCTCGACTGGACCCGTCCGGGCGAGCAGGTCATCGAAGAGTACAATCGCGGCGACATGGTCAAGGCGCAGGTGCTCGACGTCGACATCGACAAGGAGCGCATCTCGCTCGGCATCAAGCAGCTGGCCCGCGACACGGTCGGCGAGGCGGCGAGCAGCGGTGAGCTGCGCAAGAACGCCGTCGTCACCTGCGAGGTCACCGCGGTGAAGGATGGCGGTCTGGAAGTGCGGCTGGTCGACAGCGGCCTCGAGACCTTCATCAAGCGTTCGGACCTTTCCCGTGACCGCGACGAGCAGCGCCCCGAGCGCTTCACCGTCGGCCAGAAGGTCGACGCCCGCGTCATCGCCTTCGACAAGAAGACCCGCAAGCTGCAGGTCTCGATCAAGGCGCTGGAAATCGCCGAAGAGAAGGAAGCAGTCGCCCAGTACGGCTCGACCGACTCCGGCGCTTCGCTGGGAGACATCCTGGGCGCGGCGCTGAAGAAGCAGGGCAACTAAGCTCCTTCCTTTACCAAAAGCAAAAACCCCGCCGGAGCGATCCGGCGGGGTTTTCATTGCACTTTGATCTGTGAGATCAGGCTCGCCCGTAGAGCGGCACCAGCGTGCCGCTCATCGCCTGATTGGCGGGCGAGGCAAGATAGGCGATCGCCTCGGCGGCGGCTTCGAGGCTGACCCATTTGGTGAAATCGGCGTCGGGCATGTCGGCGCGGGTGGCGGGCGTGTCGAGCGTCGAGGGCGCGACCGCATTGACCAAGATGCCCTTGTGCTTCAGCTCCTCGGCCATCGCCTGCGTCATCGCGGCGACCGCCGCCTTGCTCGCGGCATAGGCGACCATTCCGGCGCCGCGCCTGGGATCAAGCCCGGCGCGCGCGCTGACGTTGACGATGCGCCCCGCGGTGCCCGACGCCAGCATCGAGCGCACCGCGGCGCGGCTGCAAAGGAAGGTGGTCCGGGCATTGGTGTCCATCATCTCGGCAAAGGATGCCGACTCGATCTTTTCCACCGGCGCCATGGTGAAACCGCCGGCGAGATGGATCGAAGCCCAAAGCTCCGGAACCTGATGGTAGAAGGCCTCGACCTTGGCGGAGTCCGACAGGTCGACATTGTGCGCCAGATGGACGCTGGCGTGAGCCGCGTAGGGAAAATGCGGCGGAGCCGCGGCATGCGCATTGGGCACGTGGCAAATCGCGCCCTGCTCCAGCAACCTGCCGACAACCGCGCCGCCGAGCGCCCCAGTGCCGCCCGTCACCACGACATGCCTGCCGTTAAGCGTTTCCGTCATATTTCGACTGCTCCTGTCGTGTTCTTATGATTATGCCGCCCCCAGCCTCGAACGTCGCGCCTTTCGCGTTGTCACTCAATTGAAATATCGACATGGCAGGCGTCCCGTCTTTGCATGCGTCGAGACGCAGCCGCCTGACGTCACCCGACTGCGTCTCGGCTGGATGAGACGGTCGCCAGGACCTTCAATCGACGGTGATTTCTATAACCCGCGGCTTGCCGGCCGCTCGCGCGCGCTTCAGCGCACCGGCCAGGACATCGACCCCTGTCAGCCGCTCGGCTTCGATGCCGTAGGCCTCGGCGAGCTTGCAGAAATCCGGTGGTGCCGGCGACACGCCGACCGGCTCGACGCCGACATCAAGCATCGAGGTTTCGATCTCGCGATAACCGCGATTGTTCCAGACGACGAAGATCACCGGCGCCTCGGCATCCAGCGCCGCGCCCAGCTCCGGCAAGGTGAACTGGAAGCCGCCGTCGCCGGTGAGGCACACGACCGGCGCTTCGGGCACGGAAAGGGCAGCACCGATCGCTGCCGGCGGACCGTAGCCCAGCGCGCCGAAACCGGTCGCGGCATTGAACCATCCAGCCGGACGGTCGTGGTCGTAATAGAGATTGGCGGCATAGATCGGCTGGGTCGAGTCGCCGACGATGATGGCGCCGGGCAGCGCATCGCGGATCGTCTCCACCGCGCGCAGCTGCGCCAGGTAGTCCGGCCGCAGCTCCGCCAGCGCGGCCTCTCGTCCTGCGGCCGCGCGGGCTTGGCCGTCTTTCGCGGCGACACGAACGGGGCCGAGTGCAGCCAGCAGGGCAGAAAGCGCCTCGGCACAATCGGCGTGGATGCCAACCGTCACCGGGCGGCGCGCGAGCTGGTCGGCGCCGATATCGATGCGGATGAGCTTCGGCGGCAGCACGAAGCCGCCATCGCCATAGCCGTCATAGTCGGTGGGGCCGAATTCGGTGCCGGCGGCGATCACCAGATCGGCGTCCGCCATCAGCGCGCGCACCGCCTTCAGGCTTGGGCTTGCCGGCACCAAGAGCGGGTGGCGATGCAGCAGGCCGCGCGCATTGGCGGTCTCGACGACCGGGGCGCCGAGCGCTTCGGCGAAGCGCGTCAGCGCCGCGTCGGCTTTCTTGGCACCGCCGCCGGCAAGAATCAGCGGACGGCGAGCCGCCTTGATCAACCTCGCAGCCTCCGCAACAGCTGCCGCGTCAGGAGCAGGCGGCGCGGCGTTGCCGAGCACCGGCGCGAGCCCCTCGGCGGGCTTCACCATGACGTTTGTCGGGATCTCGATGTGAACCGGACCCGGCCTCGACGAGGAGAAGACGGCGAAGGCGCGGGCGAGCGCACCCGGCAGTTCCTCGGCCTCGGTGACACGCTCAGCAGACAGCGCCACCTTCTCCATCATGCCGCGCTGGTCCGGCAATTCGTGCAGGAAACCCAAACCCTTGCCGAGCGTATCCGTGGCGTTGACCCCGGAGATCACCAGCATCGGCACCGAATCGGCGCGCGCCTGGCCCATGGCGGTGATGGTGTTGGTCAGCCCGGGTCCGGTGATGACGAAAGCGACGCCCGGCCGGCCGCTGGCGCGGGCGTAGCCGTCGGCCATGAAGCCGGCGCCCTGCTCATGGCGCGGCGTGATGTGGCGGATCTTCGAGCGCGCCAGGCCGCGATAAAGCTCGACCGTATGGACGCCCGGAATGCCGAAGACGGTGTCGACGCCATGCGCCTCGAGCAAGTTTATGAGCGCTTCGCCGAGCGTGGTCATTGGTTTCCTCCCTTTAGAGCGGGTCACTGTTCAACGGAAACAGTGATCCGCTCTATCTCTTTGTTCGTTACGCAATTCCCGCCGAAAAACCGCTTCTCACTTTTCCCGGAATTGCGAGAGCATGATGCCGAAAAGTGTGAAGCGGTTTCGGACGACATCATGCTCTATCTCTTTGATTTAGAGCCGGATTCAGATTTCAGGCCGATTCGACCTGAAATCTCCGGCTCTAGCGGCGCGAGGCCGAGTTCGGCCTCGACAGCCTTGATGCCAATCGCCGCCAATTCGCCGGGCGAGAACATCTCACCGGCCAGGCAGCCTTCGATCCAAAGCCCGTCGATGATCGCATTGATGGCGATGGCGTGACGGCGCAGCTGACTTGCGTCCGGTTTGCGCTGTTCGGCGGCGAGCACCTCGGCCACGACCGCTTCCACCTCGTTGCGAAAGCCAAGATAGCCTTCGCGGTGGGCGCGGGCGAGCGTCGGATCCGCACTGGCACGGCCGATGAAGGTCGCCCAGAGCGAAAACACCCGCTGGTCGATGATCGGCGCGTTGAGATTGGCGGTGACGAAAGCCGCAAGGCGTTGGCGCGGCGACGCCTCTTCCATGACCAATGCTGCTTTCGCCTGCTCGGTCATGCGGCCGACCAGCGCCGTATAGGCCTCCTGCAGCAATTCTTCCTTGCCGGGGAAATAGTGCCGGATCAGCCCGGCGGTGACGCCGGCGCGCAACGCGATGGTGCGCAAAGTGGCGCCTTGGAGGCCATATTCCGCCACGCAGTCCAGGGTCGCTTCGATCAGATCCTGCCGCCGCCGCTCCTCGCCCTCGCGACGGAACTTGCGGCGCACAGTCATTGGCGCAGGATCGGCCGTGTCAGGCATGTCGGCCCGCCTTCACAGGCGATGCAGAGCGCATCCGCCTCGAAAATCTCAACCGTGCAGCCGGCCGCCTCCATCGCGGCTTTGGTCTTGGGAAAGCCCGCAACGGCAATGACCTTGTGCGGGCTGGTCGGCAGCACGTTCAGGCTGAGGCCGTTGGAAGCGGCGAATTCTCCGGCGTCGCCTTCGACCAGCCTGATGCCGCGCGCCTTCAGCATCTGATAAAAGGGGGCCGGCAAAAGCGGTGAATAAACCAGTGCGAGGTCGTCGGCCAGCGGGCTGATCACCGACATCAGATGCAGGCACGCCTCTTCGCCCTGCCACAAAGGCAGATCGAAACCGTAGACGGAAATGCCCAGCGGCGTCAGCAGGTTGGAAACCTGCTGGATGCCTTCCTGGTTGGAGCGGACCCCGCGCCCGATTGCCAGCGTGCGGGCATCCACCCATACGCAATCACCACCTTCGACCTGGCCAGGAGCTTCGACGCGGCCGAGGATCGGAATGCCCAGTCTTCTGTAGGTTTCCTCATGCAGGGAGGGCTCCCTGGCGCGCAATGGCTTGCCCATGGACAGGATCAGCGCACCGCGGTCGGTCATCAGCGATGGATCATGCGTGAACACCGAATCCGAAAGGCCGTCCGCCTTGTCCTCGATCCATTCGATTTCGGCGCCGGAAGCCGCTACCAGTCCAGCAAGGGCCGCGTGCTGCGACGCTGCCTTCGCCGGGTTGAACCCCGGGCCATAGTGCCATTGAGCTCTGTCGGCCTCGCGCATGGCGTTCGCCGCCGACCGCATGAGCACGCGCCGCAGCGGCGCCGCCATGGATTGTGATCCGAAAGCGCTCATCAATGCCCTTTTTAGATGAAAAAAACCGAAAAAATTTCATGAAAGGCTATTTATACACTTGCGCAACAAGGCTGCAAGTGCCGTAATGAACGGGATTGACGGGCTCGCGCTGCCGGGTCCATGCTGAAGTGAGGAGCGGGACAGTATAGCGTATGTTGATGAGCCGGATGGACGTTCGACGAACTGCCGTCGCCCCTATAGAGGTCACCCGGTGAGCGCGGTGGAAGCCGCCGCAGTCCCAGCCGGCCAAGCGCAGAGCGGCGCCGCCGAAGCCATCCATGTCGAGAACCTGCATAAAAAGTTCGGCCAGCTGCATGTGCTGAAGGGCGTTTCGCTGTCGGCGCGCGACGGCGAGGTGATCGCCATCATCGGCGGCTCGGGCTCCGGCAAGTCGACGCTGCTGCGCTGCATCAACTGCCTGGAAAACCCGACCAGCGGCATCATCCGCGTCAATGGCGAGGAGATCAAGCTGAAGGCCGACAGCCACGGCCATACGGTTCCTGCCGACCGCAAGCAGATCGAGCGCATCCGCTCGAGACTCGGCATGGTGTTCCAGAACTTCAACCTGTGGAGCCACATGACGCTGATCGAGAACGTCATTGAGGTTCCGGTGCACGTGCTTGGCCTCAAGCGCGACGAGGCGATCGCCCAGGCCGAGAAGCTGCTCGCCCGCGTCGGGCTGGCGGAGAAGCGCGACGTCTACCCGGCATTCCTGTCGGGCGGCCAGCAGCAGCGTGCCGCGATCGCCAGGGCGCTGGCGATCAATCCGCGCGTCATGCTGTTCGACGAGCCGACCTCCGCGCTCGATCCGGAGCTGGTCGGCGAGGTGCTGAAGGTGATCGGCGACCTGGCGCGCGAGGGGCGCACCATGGTGCTGGTGACGCATGAAATGAAGTTCGCCCGCGAGGTCGCGACGCATGTTGTCTACCTCTACAACGGGCTGGTCGAGGAAGAAGGCCCGCCGGAACAGCTGTTCGGCGCGCCGAAATCCGAAAGGCTCAAGCAATTCCTCCGCAATGTCGGCTAGGGCAGGCGTCAAGCGGAGCGAAAACCGGGAACGACAACAAACTGGGAGTCCTGAAATGAAGACTGTTCTCAAGACCTTCGCCGCGGCGCTGCTGTTCGGTGTCGCCGCGATGGGCGTGGCCAAGGCCGATCAGGTCAAGATCGGCGTCGCCGCCGAGCCTTATCCGCCATTCACCTCGCCGGATGCGACGGGCAAGTGGGTCGGCTGGGAGATCGACTTCATCGACGCCGTCTGCGCCGAGGAGAAGCTCGACTGCGTCATCACGCCCGTTGCCTGGGACGGCATCATTCCGGCGCTCACCACCAAGAAGATCGACCTCATCGTCTCGTCGATGTCGATCACCGACGAGCGCAAGAAGACGATCGACTTCTCGGATAAGTATTACAACACGCCGACAGCAATCATCGGGCCGAAGGACCAGAAGTTCGGCGCCACGCCGGACGATCTCAAAGGCAAGGTGATCGGCGTTCAGGTGTCGACCGTGCATGCCGTCTACGCCAAGAAGCACTTCACCGGCGCGCAGGAGATCAAGGAATACCAGACGCAGGACGAGGCCAACAACGATCTCGCCGCCGGCCGCCTCGATGCGGTGCAGGCCGACTCCATCGCGCTCGGCGAATTCCTCAAGACGGACCAGGGCAAGGCCTGCTGCGATCTGAAGGGCATGGTCGCGCCGGACGACGAAGTGCTGGGACCGGGCGTCGGCGCCGGCGTGCGCAAGGAAGACACCGCGCTCAAGGAAAAGATCAACGCCGGCATCAAGGCGATCCGCGCCAACGGCAAGTACGATGAGATCTCGAAGAAATACTTCGACTTCGACATCTATGGCGGCGCCACGCAGTCGAACTGACACGTCCACTTGATATTGGGGGCATGGCCAGCGCCATGCCCCTTGGCCCAAACCTTGCCAAGCATGCCCGCCGCTGAACGCTGCGGTCGGCTGCCAGCAATTCGGGGGCGAAGCTGATCAATGCCTTTCTTCCGGCCTCGGCGGCCGGCATCATCGAACTCCTGTCGCCGGTGCCGCCCGGCTGGGGCGGTACCCTGCTGGTCGGATTGCTGCATTCGATCGAGATCGCCATCGGCGCCACCTGCCTTGGCCTTTTGATCGGCACCGGCGGCGCCTGGGGCAAGCTCTACGGCGGACCGGTGACGCGCGATCTGCTCGCCGTCTACACCACGGTGGTGCGCGCCGTGCCGGAACTGGTGCTGATCCTTCTGCTCTATTACGCCGGCACCGATCTCATCAATCAGGTGCTGACTGCGATGGGTTACCAGCGCGTCGACATCAGCGGGCTGGCCGCCGGCATTTTTGTCCTTGGTGTCGTCCAGGGCGCCTATTCCACAGAAGTCATCCGCGGCGCCATCCTGGCCATCCCACAAGGCCAGATCGAGGCCGCCCGCGCCTATGGCATGCCGCCCAGCCTGATGTTGAGGCGCATAACATTGCCGGCAATGCTGCCTTTCGCCATTCCCGGTCTTGCCAATCTGTGGTTGATTGCCACCAAGGACACCGCGTTGCTTGCCGTCGTCGGCTTCTTCGAACTGACGCTTGCGACGCGTCAGGCGGCCGGCGTCACCAAGGCCTATCTGGTCTTCTATCTTGCTGCCGGCGCGCTTTATCTGGCGCTGACGCTGTTTTCCAGCGTGATCATCGGCCGCGTCGAGGCCTGGTCGCGGCGGGGCATGCCTTCCGTCAAGGAGGCGCGCTGATGTCGGCCGAAGCGACCACGATCAACATGGCGGCGCGTGCCTCGCTCTGGCTCAAGCCGCACCGCATCGTACTGATCCTCATCGCGCTGGGATTGGTCCTCTGCGCGGCCTTCTTCATGCGCTGGGACTGGCTGCCGCAATATTGGCAGATGGGGCTGCTCGGCATCTGGCGATCGCTGTGGATCCTCGTCGTCACCTGCGCGCTGGGCTTCATGCTCGCCGTGCCGCTTGGGCTGGCGCAGGCCGGCGGGCCGTTCTGGTTCGCCGTGCCGGCCAAGATCTTCTGCACCATCATCCGCGGTACGCCGCTGCTGCTGCAACTCTGGCTGCTCTATTACGGGCTTGGATCGCTGTTTCCGCAATATCCATGGATTCGCGAGTCCTGGATGTGGCCCTATCTCAGGCAAGCCTGGCCTTACGGCGTATTGGCGCTGACCTTGTCATTCGCCGGCTATGAGGGAGAAGTGATGCGCGGCGCCTTCGCTGGCGTGCCGAAAGGGCAGTTGGAAGCTGCGCGCGCCTTCGGCATGAGCCGCTTAAAGATCTTCCGCCGCATCTGGCTGCCGCAGGCCTTCTTCCGCGCGCTGCCGACACTGACCGGCGAGACCGTGCTGCAGCTCAAGTCGACGCCGCTGGTGGCGACGATCAGCGTCATCGATATCTTCGCCGTCTCGTCCAAGGTACGGCAGGACACTTATCTCACCTACGAGCCCTTGCTGCTGCTGGCGCTGATCTACATGACCATCACCGGCATCCTCGTTCTCATCTTCAGCCGCATCGAGGCTCGAATTCCGGTCAAGATCGGTTAGCGAATAGAGAGTAGCGAATAGCGAGTAGTTCGTTTATCTCCCCTACTCGCTATTCCCTACTCGCTGCTGCGGAGCAACTCCGATGCAACTCACTCTCGACCAGGCAACAGGGCTCTGCCGCATGGCGGCACTGGGCGCCGGCGCCAACGAGGAGGCGACGCAGTCGCTGGTTGCCTCGATCATCGCGGCCGAGGCGGAAGGTCTGTCGACGGTCGGACTATCGCATTTTATCGACTATCTGGAGGCGATCGAGGACGGCCGCATCGACGGCAATGCCGATCCGGTCGTCACCCGGCCGGCGCTGGCCGTCTACCTCTCCGATGCGCGCGGCGGGCTTGCCCACACCGGCTTCGACCGGACGATCGATGACCTCGTCAAGGCAGCAAGGCTGTTCGGCGTTGCCATCTTCTCGCAGAGCAACGCCTATACCTGCGGCGCGCTCGGCTATTTCACCGGACGGCTGGCAGCGCAGGGGCTGGTCTCCTTCGCCGCCACCAACGGGCCGGCGGTGCTTGCAGGCTCGGGCTCGGTCAAGCCGGTCTACTGCACCAACCCGATGTCCTTTGCCGCGCCTGCCGCCGACGGGCCGCCTTTGGTGATCGACCAATCGTCGAGCGCCACCGCCTTCGTCAACATCCGCAAGGCGGCGGAAGACGGCAGGAAGATTCCCGAGGGCTGGGCACTGGATGCCAGCGGCAACTCGACCACCGACCCGGCAGCGGCGATGAAGGGCGCGATGCTCGCCTTCGGCGGCCAGCGCGGCGCCAACATCGCGCTTATGGTCGAGGTGCTGGCGGCGGGCATTTCCGGCGCCAACTGGTCGCTCGACGCGCCCTGGTTCTCCGGCGGGCCGGACAGCCCCGGAACCGGGCTCTTCGTGCTCGCTATCGAGCCCAAATTGCTCGATCCGGATTTCGAACAGCGCATGAAGGACCAGCTCGACCGGCTGCGGCGGCGCTACGGCGTGCACATCCCCGGCCGTGCCCGGGCAGAGGCCGCTGAAAAGGCGACGGCGCGCGGTGTCGATATCCCGAAGGCGGTCGTGCAGCGCATTTCCGAATTCGCCGAACGCTACTCGGCCTGATCGAGGCATCGCCCGGCAACAAGGCGCGCATTTGCTTGGCGCCCCTTTGAACCTTTCTTTGCCCGGCAGCGACCTATCGGCGGCAGCCCACATCGCAAGCCGCAAAAGGGTGGCCTGGGTCGCGCCTTGCGGCCGCGCCGGGCGTCCAGTCGGCCTAAAGCGCGTCGCGTCGACATGGAGTCAGGCAACGGGCTTTAAGTCTTTGTTTTGACGCATGTCGTTCTCCCAAACCGCTGCGCGCTTGTGGGCGACATGCATGTCCTTGCGCTCTTGGCAGGCGGACCGAAGCCCTTGCTCAAGCCGGTCCTGTTCTAAGCCTTTCTTAAGGCGGTTGTGTCATGACAAGGCTTAGCGTTGGGCCGACCCTATGGGCAAAACAAAGACCGAAAGCATCCCTGCGGATGTTTATATCCAATTTGTGCGGTCGTTGTTCGACAACGCGCACATGTTGTTGATCGGTGGCGCGTGCTACTCGATCCTCGGAATCATGATCTATCAGCGCACCCACAATGCCCTGTTCCTGGCGTTTTCCTTTGCCCTGCTTTCCGTCAGCCTTATCCGTTACTTCGGCATTCGCAGCTTCCTGAGGACAGGTGGCGCGATTGCCGATGTCGAACACGCGCAGCGGTTAGAGCGTAGCTACATCCTGAAGGGCTGTCTTCAGGGTCTCGGATTGGGCGCGCTGTGTTTCGTGTCGATCTATGTCTATCCCGAACCGTTCGCCGAGCTGGCGGCGATGTCGCTGACGCTGGCGACCCTGGTCACGGTTGTCGCCCGCAACTATGGGTCACCGCGCATGGTGCGGATTTTTTCCGTGACCTTCATCGGTCCGGCGGCTCTCGCGCTCCTGCTACGCATGGACGCGCCCTCCGTCGTCCTCGGCCTGATGATCATCCCGATGACGTTCATCACCATCACTGGCGCCGATCATGTCCGCAACGTACTGTTCTCGGCGGTCATCGGCCACAAGCAGGCGAGAAACCTGACGCGCAGGTTCGACCGCGCGCTCAACACGATGTCGCACGGCCTGGTCATGCTCGGCCCCGACGGGCGCGTCGCCGTTGCCAATGCCGAGGCCGCCCATCTGATGTCGCTGAAATCGGCCGACGCGCTGCTCGGCCGCTCGATCCACGGCCTGCTAATGCGCGGCGTCGCCGGCGGCATGCTGGCGCCCAAGGATTGCCGCTATATCGAGGCCCAACTGACGCGCGCCTTGCGCGAGGGCCGGGACCGCAAGGTGCTTGTATCGCTGGCCAACGGCCAGCACTACGAGTTCTCCGCCCGCGAAGGCAGCCAGGAACTCGGCGTCATCACCTTCGAGGACGTCACGGCCCGCGTCGAGGCGGAGGAAAAGATCCGTTTCATGGCGCGCTACGACAACCTCACCGGCTTGCCGAACCGTGCCTATTTCCACGAGCTGGTCGGCGAGGCGATGGCGTCCGGCGACCGCGACCGGCTCTGCGGCCTGGCGGTGCTCGACCTCGACGATTTCAAGAGCGTCAACGACACGCTCGGCCACCCGGTCGGCGACGGTTTGATCTACGCCGTAGCCGAGCGGCTGGCGGCGGTTGCCGGGCCGGGCATTAATGTCAGCCGCTTCGGCGGCGACGAGTTCATGATCTATTTCGATCGCATCGAGGACGAGAGCCATCTCAGCAGCCTGCTAGACGAGATCTTCGCCGACCTGCAGGGCGAAGTCGACGTCGCCGGTCACGGCCTGCGCATCCAGACCAGCGGCGGCGCGGTGTTGTCCGTGGTCAAGGACACCGACGTCGACGGCATGATCGTCAAGGCAGACCTCGCGCTCTACAAGGCCAAGGAACTCGGCAAGAACAGCTGGCGGCTGTTCGAGGCATCGATGGATGCCGCCTTCCGCAATCGCCAGCTGATGAAGGCCGATCTGCGCAGCGCCGTGCAAGCCAAGGAGTTGCGCGTCGTCTACCAGCCGATCGTGTCGATGAGCACCATGCGCATCGCCAGCTGCGAGGCGCTCTGCCGCTGGGATCATCCCGATCTCGGCCCGATTTCGCCGGGCGTCTTCATTCCGCTGGCCGAGGAGATGGGCATCATCTCCGAGATCAGCTCCTTCGTGCTGCAGGCGGCCTGCGCCGAATGCGCCAAATGGCCGGCCCAGACCAGCGTTTCGATCAATCTGTCGGCCAAGGACTTCCGCAATCGTGACGTCGTGCAGAAGGTGCGCGATGCCTTGGCGGCGTCGGGCCTTGCACCGCACCGGCTCGAGATCGAGGTGACGGAGACTGCCTTGCTCGACGACAAATCGCTGACCCGCGAGCTGATCGAAGAGCTGAAAGCGCTGGGCGTCCGCATCGCGCTCGACGACTTCGGCACCGGCTATTCCAGCCTCAGCTACCTGCACAAGCTGCCGCTCGACAAGATCAAGATCGACCGCTCCTTCCTGATCGACGTGACCCAGAGCCCCCAGTCGCTCGATCTTCTGAAGGGTATCGTCGGCTTGACCCGGACGCTGGGCCTGGTCGTCACCATCGAGGGGGTGGAGACTTTCGAGCAGCTGAAGGTATTGGTGCGTTCGGTCAAGCCGGACCTCGTGCAAGGCTTCCTGTTCGGCGCCGCGCTCAGCGCGTCCGGCATCGAGACGATGTCGAACGTCACCTGGCCATTCGCCGCCGACCTGCGCCTCGCCCCCAGACGGTCGGCCAGATAGCCGCTTTTTTGCGAACTTCGTCGATCAGGGCTGAGAATGCGGTTGCTTAGGCCATTTTCGCCAAATCGGAAGATTTTGATCCGAATTTTTCAGGGTCAAAAGTTCACTTTTGTTTTCTTCAAGAAACTCAATACATCCGAATATTTTGGCTGGATTCCCTATATTACTGGTAGCTGTGGCGGTCCAGTGCTTTCAGTTCTGGCATCCGCGATCTCCTTGATGTCGAACGCGAGCCAAGGTCCAGGCGTCCGGTCGACTTTTCCGCGCAACCCTTTCCGGCGCCCTGTTAAGGTTAACGGAAGGTAAACGAGCAGTATCGAATTTTCGGCTTGTGTCTCATTTTGACTCGAATAGCCTGTTTACAGGCGGATACGAGGACTTGAGAATGGATGCTGCACGAAACGATGCGCAGGCTGGCGCCGGCGCAAATGCTGGCTCGGCGCTGAATCGTTCGATCATGCAATTGCTGGAGCATGTCGATTATCGTCTGATCACTGGAGGCGAGGATCTGGAGGCGATTTACCGCCTTCGCTATCAGTCCTACCTGCACTCAGGCATGTGCGGCCCCATCGCCAGCGGGATGTTCGAGGATCGCTGGGACAACCTGCCGAATTCCTACAGGTTCGGCGTCTATTTCGATGGCCACTTGGTCAGCACGCTGCGGCTCCACTACATTTCCCGCGAGCACCCCTATTCGCCCTCCGTCGACGCCTATCCGGAGATCTTGGCCGAGCGGCTTGCCCGCGGAGAAACCTTCATAGACGGAACCCGGTTCGCAACCGACGCGGATAGCGCGCCCGCGCCCGGAGTCCTGCCTTTCCTGACGCTGAGGCTCGGCATGGTGGCTTCCAGCTATTTTGGCCAGACGGCCGTGCTGACGCCGGTCAAGGTCGAGCATTCCGCTTACTACGCCCGCATCTTCCATGCCGTGCAGCGGACAGAAGGCAAGGTGTTTCCGGGTGTCCTTGCGCCGATCGCCTTGTTCGAGATCCCCTGCGGTGAAAATTTGCGCCAAACGCTCGACCGCTTCCCCTTCTTCAAGTCGACGCCAGTGGAGCAGCGGATGATGTTCGCCAATCCGGCCATCAACCGGCTGACGCCTCTGTCGATCGTACCGACGGCCAAATACTATCGCGATGCCGCCTGAGAGGGCGTCCTTCCGCGCATCGTGAACCTTCCCCGCGGCTCCCGCGTTACGAGTACCGGCGTCACTGATCATCGGCGGCGCCGCATTCTTGCCCACCAGGCTTTTCGCCGGCTCAAATCGGGTTTTTCACGGGAAGGAGTACGATTATGACCATCCACTCGCTTGCGCTCACGCCCCTGATCTCGCTGATCGCCGGCATATTGATCCTGGTGATCCCGCGCCTGCTCAACTATATCGTCGCGCTTTATCTGATCGTTGTCGGCCTGCTCGGCCTTTTTCCGCACCTCGCCGCCTGATGCGTGTTGCCCGGAAGTGTGCAGCGGTTCTGGGCAGCGGCACCCATCAAAACGAGCTTTGAAGCGCGTCGCCCGAATCCGTTTCGGCGCGACGCGCTTTAAGGGTCCACGATGTCCCTCGCCGCGGCGAGGCCTCTCATCGCAACAACCGCTTCCGCCCATTCCAACTTCCGTTTGAAGCTGTTGTCGCCGGCCGTGCGGCAATAGCGCCATTGCTCTTGCTCCGGCTTTTCGCTATGTGCCTCGAAGGCATTTTCGAAGGGGTATTCCTATGGCTGATCACACGCCGACCGGTCCTGTCGAACTGGGCGCGCAGATGGACTATGCCGAGCATGATCGCACCTACAACGCATTCCTCACGCTCGCCAAATATGGCTCGCTCGTCTGCGCCGCCATTCTGCTGGCCATGGCCTTCGGCTTCTTCGCGGGCGGCTTCTTCTCGGCGACCATCCTGTTCATCGTGATCATGGCCGTCGGCTATTTCATTCTGCGATAGACTCTCCAAGCCATTGCGTTCGACGTTCCGCCGGAGGTCCCGGCCGACGCCTTGCGCAGCAAGGTTCCAGCCGAAAGGATCATCCGGTGGGGCAGACGGTATTCATCCCTCGTGAGCTTGATGCGAACGAGCCGCGAGTCGCGGCCTCGCCCGAGACGGTGAAACGGCTGGCGGGCCTGGGCTTCGAGGTGATCGTCGAGAAGGGAGCCGGCCTGGGCTCGCGCATCACCGATCAGGAATTTGCCGCGGCGGGTGCCGCGATCGGCAAGGCTGCCGACGCGTCGAACGCCGATGTGGTGCTGAAGGTGCGCCGGCCCACCGATGCCGAGCTCAAGGGCTACAAATCGGGCGCGGCCGTCATTGGCATCATGGATCCTTATGGCAACGATGCGGCGCTTGCCGCGATGGCCAGTGCCGGCGTCACCGCCTTCTCCATGGAATTCATGCCGCGCATCACGCGCGCCCAGTCGATGGATGTTCTGTCCTCGCAGGCCAATCTTGCCGGCTACCAGGCGGTGATCGATGCGGCGGCCGAATATGACCGCGCGCTGCCGATGATGATGACGGCAGCGGGCACGGTGCCGGCTGCAAAAACCTTTATCATGGGTGTCGGCGTCGCCGGCCTGCAGGCGATCGCCACCGCGCGCCGTCTCGGCGCCGTCGTCACCGCCACCGACGTGCGTCCGGCGGTGAAGGAGCAGGTGCAGTCGCTCGGCGCAAAGTTCCTGGCGGTCGAGGACGAGGAATTCAAGGCGGCCGAGACCGCCGGCGGCTATGCCAAGGAAATGTCGAAGGAGTATCAGGCCAAGCAGGCGGCACTGACCGCCGAGCACATCGCCAAGCAGGATATCGTCATCACCACGGCGCTGATTCCCGGTCGCCCGGCGCCGAAGCTTATTTCGGCCGCCATGGTCGCCTCGATGAAGCCGGGCTCGGTGATCGTTGACCTCGCCGTCGAGCGCGGCGGCAATGTCGAAGGCGCGATGCCCGGCAGGGTCGTGACGACGGAAAACGGCGTCAAGATCGTCGGTCATCTCAATGTGCCGGGCCGCGTCGCGGCGTCGGCCTCGCTGCTCTACGCCAAGAACCTCTACGCCTTCCTCGAGACGATGGTCGACAAGGCGACGAAGACCCTTGCGATCAAGCGCGATGACGAGCTGGTCAAGGCGACGATGCTGACCGACGCCGGCCAAGTCGTGCACCCCAATTTCGCCAAGGCCGCGGAGACGCCGCGCACCGAGCCGGCTGCGATCCCGGCCACGGTCCTGGTCGCGGATGCCGCCGACAAGAAACCGGCGCCCAGGAAGAGGGCCGCAGCCAAGTCACCCTCGCCTAAGCCAGAAGGGACCGCGTGATGGAACAGCTGCAGAAAGCCCTTGACCAGCTCGATCAGGCGACGGCGGCCGTACGCCTCGCGGTGCAGGATCTGGCCAACGCGCCCGCCGGCGCCGAGGCTGCCGGCAATGCGGCGCACGCGCTCTCGGGTGGCGCCATCGATCCCTTCGTCTTCCGCTTCGCCATATTCGTGCTGGCGATCTTCGTCGGCTATTATGTCGTCTGGTCGGTGACGCCGGCGCTGCACACGCCGCTGATGGCCGTCACCAACGCCATCTCCTCGGTCATCGTCGTCGGCGCGCTGCTCGCCGTCGGCATCGCGGCTTCCGGCCTTGCGGCGGGCTTCGGCTTCATCGCCCTGGTGCTGGTCTCGGTCAACATCTTCGGCGGCTTCCTCGTCACCCAGCGCATGCTCGCCATGTACAAGAAGAAGGAAAAGTGACGTGACCGTCAATCTCGCTTCCTTCCTCTATTTGGTCTCCGGCATCCTGTTCATCCTGGCGCTGCGCGGCCTTTCGCATCCGACCACCAGCCGCCAGGGCAATCTCTACGGCATGATCGGCATGGGCATTGCTCTTTGCACCACGCTGGCGCTGGCGCTGCCCTCGGCCGGCCGCTTCGGCCTGATCGTGCTGGGGCTCGCCATCGGCGGCGGCGTCGGCGCCTATGTGGCGCGCCGCATCGCCATGACCTCGATGCCGCAGCTGGTCGCCGCCTTCCACTCGCTCGTCGGTTTCGCCGCCGTGATGGTGGCGGCCGCCGCCATCTACGCGCCGGAAAGCTTTGGCATCGGGACGGCCGGCGACATCCATGCCCAGGCGCTGATCGAGATGAGCCTCGGCGTCGCCATCGGCGCCATTACCTTCACCGGTTCGGTCATCGCCTTCCTCAAGCTCGACGGCCGCATGTCCGGCAAGCCGATCATGATCGGCGGCCGCCACCTGATCAACATCGCGCTTGGCGTAGCCCTGGTGGTGCTGATCGTGCTGCTCGTCACCACCGAATCGAAGCTTATCTTCTGGCTGATCGTCGCCGCTTCGCTGGTGCTCGGCGTGCTCTTGATCATCCCGATCGGCGGCGCCGACATGCCGGTCGTGGTCTCGATGCTGAACTCCTATTCCGGCTGGGCTGCGGCGGCGCTTGGCTTCACGCTCGGCAATCTGGCGCTGATCATCACCGGTGCGCTGGTCGGCTCTTCCGGTGCGATCCTGTCCTACATCATGTGCAAGGGCATGAACCGCTCCTTCATCTCCGTCATTCTCGGCGGCTTCGGCGGCGAGACGGCGGCAGCGGCTGATGACGGCATCGAGCGCACGGTCAAGCAGGGCTCGGCCGACGACGCCGCATATCTGATGATGAACGCGCAGAAGGTCATCATCGTGCCCGGTTACGGCATGGCGGTCGCGCAGGCGCAGCATGCGCTGCGCGAGATGGCCGACAAGCTCAAGGCCAACGGCGTCGAGGTGAAATACGCCATCCATCCGGTTGCCGGCCGCATGCCCGGCCACATGAACGTGCTGCTCGCCGAGGCCAATGTCCCTTATGACGAGGTGTTCGAATTGGAGGACATCAACTCCGAGTTCGCGCAGGCCGACGTCGCCTATGTCATCGGCGCCAACGACGTCACCAACCCGTCCGCGCGAGATGACAAGAGCAGCCCGATCTACGGCATGCCGATCCTCGACGTCGACAAGGCTCGCACCTGCCTCTTCGTCAAGCGCTCGCTCGGCTCCGGCTATGCCGGCATCGACAACACGCTGTTCTACAAGGACGGAACCATGATGCTGCTCGGCGACGCCAAGAAGATGACCGAGGAAATCGTCAAGGCTTTTGATCACTGATCCGGCTCGCCGTCTCAAAGACGCAAAAGCCCGGCCGTCAGCCGGGCTTTCTCTTTCAACGACCAGACGGCTCAGTCTAGCCTTTGGATAGGAAAAGCGCCTCGTCTTCGTCGCGCTGCTTGCCGCCGAGAGCTGCGGCAGCGCTGGCGATGAAGGCGCCGATGACCAACGCCAAGGCGCCGATCAGGGCGAACGAGGCCGTTGCCTTCCTGGCGGTGTCTGCCGCCTGCTTGGCCTTGGTCTTGGCGTCCTCCACCTTTGCAATCACCGCATCGACACGGGCCTTGGCGTCGGCTTCCGACAGGCCTGTGCGGGCAGCCACAAGCTGCGCCAGATAGGTCTTGTCGTCGGCCGACACCTCACCGGAGGCGGCACTCGCGATCAGGATGCGAGACGCTTGCGCCGTGGTCGCCGCGTCGTTCTGCGGATTGGCGGCTGCAAGCTTGCTCACATCCGCCGGACGGAACAGCGTGTCGACGAAATACGATGTCGCATTGTCAACGGAGGCGCCGTTGGCGTTCGCAGACGCGCCTGCCGAGGCACCCATCGCGGCGCCCGACGCGACAGTGGATGCCGCCTGCACGCCCGTCCCCACTGCAGCCGACAGGGCCGAGCCGAGAACACCGGCGACAAGCAACGTGGCCAGCGCCCAGGCAAGGAAGCCGTGGGTGGTGTCGCGGAAATAGACCTCGTCAGTGTGGACGCCAACCCATTTGGTCCGCAACCGCCCGGCAAGATAACCGCCTAGACCCGCCGACAGCCATTGCACGACAATCAACCAGGCGCCGGTGGTAGCCGCGAAGGTGGTGACCGAAGGATTTGACGCGGACCAAGGCGAAACCATGGTCAGCCCGAGTCCGGATCCGAGCAAGGTCAGGATGAAAGTCAAAGCCGATGCTGCGAAAGCGCCAGCGATGATCGGCCCCCAACTGACTGCGGTGGCGGAGGATTCTAGCGTACCGGGAGCTTCGGTTGCCGATAGGGTGGGCTGCATCGAAGCCTCCTAGCGGGCAAAAAGCATGATGAGAATGATGATCGGAATCGGAACCCCGAGCAACCAGAGCAAGATACCGCGGCCCATCGAAACCTCCTGAAAGAAACTGTGATCGATCTGTCACAATGTTTCAGGAGACCTTCTGTTCCCGGTCAGCATCACCCCAATCGGCTACAGACGGCAGACGGACCGCAGGCTGAGAGGGCCAGTGGCACGGCGTCAAATATCCAGATTGGCCACTGACAGCGCATTGTCCTGGATAAACTCGCGCCGCGGCTCCACCTCGTCGCCCATTAGCCGCGAGAACAGGCTGTCGGCATCGGTGGCGTCCGCCACCTTGACCTGCAGCAGCGAGCGCACATTCGGATCCAGTGTGGTTTCCCAGAGCTGTTCGGCGTTCATCTCGCCAAGGCCCTTGTAGCGCTGCATGGTCAGTCCCTTGCGGCCAGCCGCGAACACCGCGTTGAGCAGCGCCAGCGGTCCGGAAAGGAGCTCGGAGGTCTCCTTGCGGCGCAGCGCCGGCTGCTCCCCATAGACTTCCGCCAGGCGCGGCGCATAGCGGTCGAGCTGGCGCGCATCGGCCGAATTGATCAGCCCGGCATCGAGCTGGACCGCGTCCTTGACGCCGCGCACGGTGCGCTCGAAGACATAGCCGCCCGACCCGTCATTGGAGGTCGACAGCCGTCCGGTCCAGCCGCGCTCGGTCTCCTCGGCGATCATGTCGAGCCGCCTGGCGACGTGTTCGGCCATGGCGGTGGCGCGGCCGAGATTGGCGAGCACGTCGGCGTTGAGCGCGCCGGCGAGCGCCGCCTGCTCGACGACACTGCGGTTGTAGCGCGTGTGCAGCCCGTTGATCAGGTGACGCACCGCAAGCGCGTCGTCGACGGCGCTGCGCAGATCCTGTCCGGTCCGCACCTCGCCGGAGGCGAGCGTCAGTGAAGCTTCTTCCAGCCCCGACTCGATCAGATATCTTTCATAGGCGCTTTCGTCCTTGAGATATTGCGAGCTCTTGCCCCGCGTGACTTTGTAGAGCGGCGGCTGGGCGATGTAGAGATGGCCGCGCTCGATCAGCTCCGGCATCTGTCGGAAGAAAAAGGTGAGCAGCAGCGTACGGATATGGGCGCCGTCGACGTCGGCGTCCGTCATCAGAATGATCTTGTGGTAGCGCAGCTTGTCGGCGTTGAACTCGTCCTTCCCGATCGAGGTGCCGAGCGCGGTGATCAGCGTGCCGATCATGTCGGAGCTGAGCATACGGTCGAAGCGCGCGCGCTCGACATTCAGGATCTTGCCGCGCAGCGGCAGAATCGCCTGGTTCTGGCGCGAGCGCCCGCCCTTGGCCGAGCCGCCGGCCGAGTCGCCCTCGACGATGAAGATTTCCGATTTCGCCGGATCGCGCTCCTGGCAGTCGGCAAGCTTGCCGGGCAGCGAGGTGACGCCCAGCGTGCTCTTGCGGGTGATGTCGCGCGCCTTGCGCGCGGCTTCGCGCGCGGCGGCCGCCTGGATCACCTTCTCCACCACCACCTTGCCTTCGGTTGGGTGCTCTTCCAGCCAGGTGCCCAGCGCCTCGTTGACCAGGCTTTCCACCACCGGCCGAACTTCGGAGGAGACCAACTTGTCCTTGGTCTGCGAGGAGAATTTCGGATCCGGAACCTTGACCGAGAGAACGGCGGTCAGGCCTTCGCGGCAGTCGTCGCCGGTGAGCGAAACCTTCTCCTTCTTGGTCTGGCCGGAAGACTCGCCATAGCCGGTGATCTGCCTGGTCAGCGCGGCGCGGAAGCCGGCCAGATGAGTGCCGCCGTCGCGCTGCGGAATGTTGTTGGTGAAGGCCAGCACGTTCTCGTGGTAGCTGTCGTTCCACCACATCGCCACCTCGACGGTGATGCCGTCCCGCTCGGCGCGAATGGCGATCGGCTTCTCGATCAGCGGCTTCTTCACCCGGTCGAGATACTTGACGAATTCCTCGAGCCCACCGTCATAATGCAGCTCGTGGCGCACGAGATCGGCGTGCCGCGCGTCGGTCAGCACGATGCGCACGCCGGAATTGAGGAAGGCGAGCTCGCGCAGCCGGTGCTCGAGCGTGTTGTAGTCGAACTCGACCATGGTGAAGGTTTCGGCCGACGGGAAGAAGGTGATCTCGCTGCCGCTGCGTCCCTCATAGGTCCCCGGTCGCTTGTCCTGCTCGTAGGTGCCGGTGACCTTCAACGGCGCGTCGGCATTGCCGTGGGTGAAGCACATCTCGAAGATATCGCCGTTGCGGCGGATCTTCAGCTTGAGCCATGCCGAAAGCGCGTTGACCACAGAGACGCCGACGCCGTGCAGGCCGCCCGAAACCTTGTAGGAGTTCTGGTCGAATTTGCCGCCGGCATGCAGCTGGGTCATGATCACTTCGGCCGCCGAGACGCCCTCGCTGGGATGGATATCGGTCGGAATCCCGCGGCCATTGTCGATGACGGTCACCGAGCCGTCGGGGTTGAGCGTCACCGAGACGAGATCGGCATGCCCGGCCAGCGCCTCGTCGATGGCGTTGTCCACCACCTCATAGACCATGTGATGCAGTCCCGAGCCGTCGTCGGTGTCGCCAATATACATGCCAGGCCGCTTGCGGACAGCATCCAATCCCTTCAAAACCTTGATAGAATCGGCACCATACTCGGCTTCCACGCCAATGGCGCTTTCGGTCTGATCGCTCATAAATACCTGTCTGATTGATGTCGCTGATCCGGCGCGGAAAAATGGTCCCGAATCGCGCCGTTTTGATGTCCTAGATATAGGCGCAAATGGCCGTTTTTCCAAGGTTTGCAGGCATTTTGCCGGCTTGGCGAGCGGCGTTTCGCCACCGGGGCGCAATGCACCGGGAAGTGCGGGGCGGACAGCGGGACTATGCAACTGCGAATGCAGCGCCCGAGCGCGGCCTGCAGCAGTCACATCGGGACGTCTGCTATTCCGCCGGAAGGCCGGCGCGCAGCGCCTTCAGCGCCTCGCTCCAGCGGAACAACTCGTCCAGCATGGTCTTTGCGCCGCCCAGCGCCTGCTCGCTCGGATGATACGCGCCCTCCTTGTCGAGCAGCGTCCTGTAGGAAGGCAGCGCCACGCCTTCCGGGATCGGCATGACGCCGACGGACGTCAGCAGCGGCTTCAGCGCCTGTGCCGCGCGCAGGCCGCCGGACACCCCGCCATAGCTGAAGATGGCGGCGGGCTTGTAGCGCCACTCCTTGAGCAGATAGTCGACGGCGTTAACAATTGCCGGAGCAGCGAAGTGATTGTATTCCGGCGCCACGAAGACGAAGGCGTCGGCGGCGTCGATCGCCTTCGACCAGGCCTTGGTGCGGTCGTTCTCGTATTTGCGCAGGCGCGGATGATGCGGCTCGTCCAGCAGCGGCAGCTTGAAGGCGGCAATGTCGGCGAGCACCGGCTCGAGCTTGCCGTGCTCGCGCGCGAAGCCCTCCAGCCACTCGGCGAAGATCGGTCCGGCGCGTCCCGGCCGCGTGCTGCCGATGATGATGCTCAACTGGTGCTTCACGGGTGGCTCCTTGATTGACGGTATCCATTGGCGACTAAAGGAACCGGTCACCGTCAACAAGCAGCCATCGAGCCGCGCCGTTCACATTCAAGCGAGCGGGGTCTGTTGGCGGATTTGCAGTTCGGTCACATGGACGCCCGCTTTGCCGCGCATTACATTTGCGCTCGCAGCGGAGCATCCGATGGACACAAAGCCCGCCCCCTTCGTGCCGCCCGCGCCGAAGCCGCGCACCCAGCCGCCCTCGACGCTGGAGATGATACGCATCGTCTACCGCAACCCGCTCGAGCTGTGGGGCGAGCACACCTACAACGAGCCCTGGATCTCGGTGACCGGTATCGGCGGGCCGCTGGTCATCGCCAACGATCCCGGCCTCATCCGCCACGTGCTGATCGACAACGCCAGGAACTACAAGATGGCGACGGTGCGCCAGCTGATCCTGCGCCCGATCCTGCGCGACGGCTTGCTCACCGCCGAGGGCGAGGTGTGGAAACGCTCGCGCAAGGCGATGGCGCCGGTGTTCACGCCGCGCCACATCTTCGGTTTCGCCGAGCCGATGCTGAAGTGCACTCTGGACTTCGCCGCCCGCTACGAGGTCGGCGGCACGACTGACGTCGCCCGTGACATGACGATGCTCACCTATGACATCCTCGCCGAGACGCTGTTTTCCGGCGAGATCGCCGGCGAGCCCGGCAGCTTCGCCAAGGAGATTGACCGCCTGTTCGAGACCATGGGCCGGGTCGATCCGCTCGACCTGTTGCGCGCGCCGGAATGGCTGCCGCGGCTGACCCGCATCCGCGGCCGCAAGACCATGGCCTATTTCCGCAACATCGTTGCCAACACGGTGAAGATGCGCGAGGAGCGGCTGAAGCACGATCCCGACGGCGTGCCGCAGGATTTCTTGACGCTGCTCCTGAAAGCCGAGGGGCCGGACGGCCTGACCCGCGCGGAAGTCGAGGACAACATCATCACCTTCATCGGCGCCGGGCACGAGACCACGGCGCGGGCGCTCGGCTGGACGATCTACTGTCTCGCCGAAGCGCCCTGGGAGCGCGACAGGGTCGAGCAGGAGATCGATGCGGTGCTGGCCGAAGAGCCCGATCCGACAAAGTGGCTGGACGCCATGCCGCTCACCCGCGCCGCCTTCGAGGAAGCGCTGAGGCTTTATCCGCCGGCGCCCTCGATCAACCGCGAGCCGATCGAGCCGGAGACCTGGAACGGCCTCTATATCCCGAGATACGCCGCCGTGCTGGTGATGCCCTGGGTGGTTCACCGCCATCGCAAGCTATGGGACAGGCCGGACGCCTTCATGCCGGAGCGATTTCATCCGGAAAACCGCGACCGGATCGACCGCTTCCAGTACCTGCCTTTCGGCGCCGGCCCGCGCGTCTGCATCGGCGCCAGCTTCGCCATGCAGGAGGCGATCATCGCTTTAGCCATCCTGTTGTCACGCTTCCGCTTCGACGTTACGGCCGAAACCCGGCCCTGGCCGGTGCAGAAGCTGACCACGCAGCCGCAGGGCGGCCTGCCGATGCAGGTTTCCCGCCGCGCCTGATCAGAGCAATTCCAGGAAAAGTGTGAAGCGGTTTTCCGTCCGGAATTGCGTCGGAAAAAACAGGTAGAGCGATTAACCGCTCTAACCTCTTCTACCGGTCGGCGATCGGCCGGCGCTGCTGGAACTGGCCGGCGGCGCGGAAGCGCCAGAGATAGCTCGGCAGGATCGTGGCGATCGCCTGCGGCTGGATGCCGAGGCCGTTGATCGTTCTGTTCGCCTTGGCGGCGGCTTCCGAAACGATGTTGTGCTCGCGCAGCTGCAGCACCTGGTCCTTGGTCAGCAACGGATTGGGCAACAGCTGCAGGATCGAGGCCTGGATATTGGCCACCCACCACGGCACCGGCACCAGGAGGCGTCTGCGGTCGATGATCGCGAGCAGCTCCTGCATGCATTCCTTGAAGGTCAGCACCTGCGGGCCGCCGAGCTCATAGATCTGGCCCCGCGCGACGTTACCGTCGACCGAGCGTGCTACCGCTTCGGCGACATCGCCGACATAGATCGGCTGGAATTTCGTCTGCCCGCCGCCGATCAGCGGCAGCACGGGCGAGAAGCGCGCCATGTTGGCGAAGCGGTTGAAGAAGGCGTCCTCCGGTCCGAAATTGATCGACGGCCGCAAGACGACGGCGTCGGGGACGGTCTCGAACACTGATTTCTCGCCGAGAGCCTTGGTGCGGGCATAGCCTGACGGCGAGTTCAGGTCGGCGCCAAGCGCCGAGATATGGGTCAGGCCGGCGCCGACCGAGCGCGCGGCCTCGGCGACGGCGCGCGCGCCGAACTCGTGCACGGAGCCGAATTTCTGCCGGCCGCTCTCATGCAGTATGGCGACGAGGTTGACGACGTGATCGGCGCCCTGCACGGCGCGGTCGACCGACCAGCGCACGCGCACATTGGCCTGCACCGGCTGGATCTGGCCGACATTGCCGAGCGGCTGCACATGGCCGGCAAGGTCGGGCCGCCGGCAGGCGACCCGGATGCGATAGCCGCGCTTGGCGAGCGCGCGAACGACATGACGGCCGACGAATCCCGAGCCGCCGAACACGACGACGAGCTTGGGGGTCTGCAGGATTTCGGTCATGGCTGGCTCCGCGCGCAAAAGCTTGGCTGAGCCGCTTCTTAATCCGTTTCGCGTCAAAGGCAAAGGGCGACCGGAGGTCGCCGCTGCCTTGCTTTTGAGCAAGTCCAGGAAAACTGTGGAGCGGTTTTCCGTTCGGAATTGCCTCAAGATAAAAGCTGCTCAGAACGCCTTGCCGATACGCGCGTCGACCGAATGCCGGTTGCCGCCTCGGATGACGAAGAAGGCGAGGATTGCCGCCCAGAGCAGCGACTTTTCCGCCCCCGAAAAGCCCTGGCCCATGGTCACCCAGTGGAACCACACCGTGACCAGAAGCACGATCAGGCCGGCGAAAGCGGCCGGGCGGGTGACGAGGCCGATGGCAATGAAAACGCCGCCGAAGAATTCGGTGCAGGCGAGCAGCGGCGACCAGAAGACGCCAGGATAGAAGCCCAGACCTTCGACCATTTCCGTGGCGCCGAACGGATTGACGATCTTCTGCGAGCCATGGATGGCGAGGAAGACCCCGGCGACGGCGCGCAGCAGCGTTTCGGCCGCATTGTTCAGCCTCGCATAGAGTCCGCCTAGGGCCGGAACGAAAAGCCTTGTTCTGGACGTGTCGGTGCTGGCGAGCATGCGGTCTCCTTTTGCTGATTCGACGGACGCGATGGCGTCCACTCCGTCAAATAGGATAAACCTGACGAATTTCCGCATGTTTTATTGCCGCAGTGAAGAAACAGAAAACCCCGCCGAAGCGGGGTTTTCCGGGCAGTGCGCGCGCCGAAACAAGGTCCAACGAGGCGGCCTGACCTGAGACGATATCAAGGCGGCGTGAAGCAAGCACGCCCGCCCCGGCCCTGGACGAAAACTGCGGGCAATTGGTCTGGCGCAGTCACTCGGCAGCGCTGAGAACCGGCATCGGGGCGGCTTGGGTCAGCCGGTGCAGCATCCTGGAGCGCTCCTCCGCAGCCTTTGCGGCGCTGGCTTGCCGGACATGGCCATAGCCGCGGATGAGCGCCGGCACGGAGGCCAGAGCAGCGGCGGCCTCGATCCTGCCCGGCGCAAGTGCTGCGGCGATCAGATCGAGATCGGCCTCGTACTGCGCAAGCAGCTGCCGCTCGGCGCGTCGTTCGGCGGTATGGCCGAACAGGTCGAACGCGGTGCCGCGCAGACCTTTCATGGCAGCAAGCAGCCGAAATGCCGTCATCATCCACGGGCCGAAACTCGATTTCCTCGGCTTGCCGTCATTGCCGCGCCGCCCGAGGATCGGCGGCGCGAGGTGGAATTCCAGCTTTTCGTAGCTCTGGAACTGCCTTGCGAGATCGGTGGCGAAGCTGCCGTCGGTATAAAGCCGGGCCACCTCATACTCGTCCTTGACCGCCATCAGCTTGAACAGGTTTTTCGCGGCCGCCTCGGTGACGGCCGTCGAGCCGGGAACCGCCCTCGCCTCGGCGGCGCGCAGCGCCGCGACCCTGTTGGCATAGCGCTTGCCATAGGCGGCGTTCTGGTAGGCGGTGAGGAAAGCCACGCGCCGGGCGACGATGTCGTCGAGCGTTTCGGCGGGTGCCGATGTTGGCTTGCCGGTACGACCGACCAGGCCGCGCACGAAATCCGGCTGGTGCGCGGCGCGACGGCCCCAGCGGAACGCGGCGATGTTCATCCCCACCGCTTCGCCGTTCAATCCTATCGCTTTTTCAACGGCTTCGGCCGACAGCGGCAGCCCGCCATGCTGGAAGGCGAAGCCGAGCATGAACATGTTGGCGCCGAGCGAACTGCCGAACAGCGCGGTCGCCGTGCGGGTGGCATCGAAGAAATGGGCCTTGTCGTCGCCGGCGGCGGCACGGATCGCCTTCTTCAACCGCTCGACCGGCAGCGAAAAATCGGCGGAACGGGTGAATTCGCCGGGCATGATTTCGGCGGTGTTGGCGAGGAACATGGTATGGCCCTCGCGCACCGCGGCGAGGACCTTTTTGGCGCCGGAGACGACGAGATCGCAGCCGAGCACGAGATCGGCCTTGCCGGCGGAAACGCGGATGGCGTGGATGTCCTCGGGCGTCGGGGCAATGCGCACATGGGTGAAGACAGAGCCCCCCTTCTGGGCAAGGCCGGCCATGTCGATCATGCCGCAGCCCTTGCCCTCGATATGGGCAGCCATGCCGAGCACCGCGCCGATGGTGACGACGCCGGTGCCGCCGACGCCATCGATGATCGCCGCCCAGCCGTGAGCGCCGAGCGGAAATTCGGTGGGTGCCGGCACGCCTTCGAGCGGATCGCTCTTGCCGGCAATGCCTTCGGCCTTCCTGATCTTGCCGCCATGCACCGTCACGAAAGACGGGCAGAAGCCGTTGAGGCAAGAAAAATCCTTGTTGCAACTCGACTGGTCGATCCGGCGCTTGCGGCCGAATTCGGTCTCGACCGGCTGGATCGAGACGCAGTTCGACTGCACGCCGCAATCGCCGCAACCCTCGCAGACCAGCTCGTTGATGAAGACGCGCTTGTCGGGATCGGGGAAGGTGCCGCGCTTGCGGCGCCGGCGTTTTTCCGCGGCGCAGGTCTGGTCATAGAGAAGCACCGAGACGCCCTTCACCTCGCGCAGCTCGCGCTGGACGAGGTCGAGGTCGTCGCGGTGATGGATTGTGGCGCCGGGCGGGAAATCGGCCTTGCCGGCATATTTGGCCGGCTCGTCGGTGACGACGGCGATGCGCTCGACGCCCTCGGCGCGCACCTGTCTGGCGATCATATCGACGGTGAGGCCGCCTTCGTGCGGCTGACCGCCGGTCATGGCGACCGCGTCGTTGTAGAGGATCTTGTAGGTGATGTTGGCGCCGGAAGACAGCGCGAAGCGGATCGCCAGCGCGCCGGAGTGGTTGTAGGTGCCGTCGCCGAGATTCTGGAAGATATGGCCGCGCTTGGAGAACGGCGCCTGGCCGACCCATTGCGCGCCCTCGCCGCCCATGGCGGTGAAGCCGACTGTGTTCCGGTCCATCCACAGCGCCATGAAGTGGCAGCCGATGCCGGCGGCGGCAAGCGAGCCCTCCGGCACCTTAGTCGAGGAATTGTGCGGGCAGCCCGAGCAGAAGAACGGCGTGCGCGAACCGATGTCGACGGTATCGGCGAGCATCGCCTGGAACTGGCGCAGCTTCGCCACCCGCGCCGCGATCTCCTCCGAGGGGCCGATGGTGCGCAGGATACGCTCGCCGAGCGCGATCGCGATCTCGTTCGGGTCGAGCGCGCCCTTGGCCGGAAACAGCCAGTCGCCGCGCTCGTCCCGCTTGCCGACGATGGCCGGCTGGATGGCGGAGCCGTAGAGGTTTTCTCGCAGCTGCACCTCGATCAGCGAGCGCTTCTCCTCGACGACGACGATGGTGTCGAGGCCGCGGGCGAAATCGGCGATATGCTGATAATCGAGCGGCCAGGGGCAGCCGACCTTGAACAGGCGGATGCCGATGCGATTGGCGGCATTTTCGTCGATGCCGATATCCTCCAGCGCCTGGCGGACGTCGAGATAGCTCTTGCCTATGGTGATGATGCCGAGCTTCGGATTGCGGCCGCCCGAATAGACGATCCGATCGAGCCCATTGGCCTGGATGAAGGCGGAAGCGACGGCACGCTTATGCTCATGCAGGCGCTCCTCCTGGCCGAGCATGTCGATCTCGTGGCGGATGTTGAGACCGCCGGGCGGCATGTCGAAATCAGGAATGACGATGTTCAGCCGCTCGATCGAAGCGTCGACCGAAGCGGTCGATTCGATGTTGTCCTTGACGCATTTGATCGCCGCCCAGGTGCCGGCAAAACGCGACATGGCGAAGCCCAAGAGACCGTAGTCGATGATCTCCTGGACGCCGGCGGGGTTGAGGATCGGCACCATGGTGTCGACGAACAGGAATTCGGTGGCGTGTGCGTTGGTCGAGGATTCGGCCATGTGGTCGTCACCCATCAGGGCGAGAACGCCGCCATTTCTCGACGAGCCGGCGAGATTGGCGTGGCGGAAAACGTCGCCGGAGCGGTCGACGCCCGGCCCCTTGCCGTACCAGACGGCAAAGACGCCGTCATGGGTACCTTCGCCGAGCAGCTCGGTCTGCTGCGCGCCCCAGCAGGCGGTGGCGGCGAGCTCTTCGTTGAGGCCCGGCTGAAAGACGATGTCAGATTGGGCAAGCTGCCGCTTAGCCTTCCACAGCTGCATGTCGAGGCCGCCGAGCGGCGAGCCGCGATAGCCGGAGACGAAGCCTGCGGTGTTGAGGCCGGCGCGGCGGTCGCGCTCGCGCTGCATCAGAAGCATGCGCACGACAGCCTGCGCCCCGGACAGGAAAACGCGCTCCTTGCCAAGGTCGAACTTGTCGTCGAGCGCGACGTCATGCAGCGTCATCAGGCATGTCCTCTGCGGAGGCGCGCCGCAGATCGGCCGGCCAACGTCGGAGTGGGAGGCCGCAGTCTTTCTTCCCTTGCGGGAGAGGTCAAACAAAATCGAAGGGGCCAGAGCGGACGCAACAAACGGTCCCGCTGGAAGCGGCCGCCGCATTCAATATCACGCTAAAGGCTTCGCAGCGCACGAAAATTTCGACCAGTCAGCGGGCCTCACGCCGCCTTCGAGCAATCCGGCTTGGGCGCATCGGGCAGCTTGCCGTCGGGATGGCCGGCGAGGTCCGGGTTGAGCTCGTATTTCGGCCCGATCACCAGCGGCCGGTCCGGCAGCATGGTCTGGTCCGCCGACGAGGTCATCGTCGTCTCGAGGCTTTGAAGCAACGTGCCGCTCGAATCCTCGATGCGGATCGTGACGGAATAGGGCTTGTCCTTGACCACGCAGGTAAGCGGCGGGCTGGTCAAGGTGATATGCGGAAGCTTCGGCCAGATCTTCTGGTTGACGATGAGCGGGTCGCCGCCGGCCGGATTCTGGAAATTCACCACGGCAACCTGCCCCTCGCCCATCGGCCGCAGCGGTCTCAGCGTGATGACATAGGTGGCGATGCCAAGCCGGTAGTTGAATTCGAACAGCTTGCCGGAAATGGCGAAGAGCTGCTCCTTGCCGGTGTCGCGGCAGGCGCCGAGCGCCGTCGCGGCAATCAGGGCCGCGCCGAGAGCGATCGAACGGAGTTTTCTAGGCATTGGTGACCTCCCTGGCCGCCGTGCGGCGGCGATAATAGCGGTTCGCTTTCTGGCGGTTGCCGCAGACGGCCATGTCGCACCAGAGGCGGCTTGAGTTGCGGCTGCGGTCGACGAAGAGCCAGCTGCAGTTCGGACAGATCCTGAGCCTCGCGACGGTGTCGTCGCGCAACAGCGAAAGCGCCGAGACGGCCAAAGCCGCCTCGAAGGCGATCGGCGTCGCCGGATCGCCAAAGGGCCTGCCCGGCGCGCCGATCTCGGTGCTGCTGCCGGAGAGGCCGTCGGCGCAGGCGGTCAGGAAATCCGGCAGATGGCCGGCGACGATCGCGCCTTTCGCGGCGGCATGGCGGAACAGGCGGTCGGTCGCTTCGCGGATCGACAGCACGACCGCGGCGATGCCGCCCGGTTCAGGCGCCTCCAGCCGCCGGCCGCCAAGCTCGGCGGCGCGAAAGCCGCTCGCCGCCTCGGCGAAGCGGGCGATCTCGGCCGGATCATCGAAACGGTCGAAGGTCTTTTCCGGGTCGTTGCGCAGGACGACCGTGTTCGCCGTGTCGAGCGCGAGGATGCCGCCGGTGAAGCGGTGCGGGGTCCAGGATACCGTCATGCCAGAAATCTAACCGATAAAACGTGTTTGACAAGTTAGATTCCGGGTGCAACGCTCCAAACGGGGTCAAGTCGCACGGCTCCGGGGATGCTCCATGCTTTATTTCTATCAGCAGGTGCTGAACGGGCTGCATTCGGGCGCGCTCTATGCGCTGCTCGCCTTCGGCTATGTGCTGACCAACGGCATCCTGCACCGGACCAACCTTGCCTATGGCGCGCTGTTTGCCTTTTGCGGTCACACCATGATCCTGACCGCCGCCTTCGGCTATCAGGCGCTGTGGCTGACGCTGTTCGCCTCGGTCGCGCTCGGCATCGTCGCCGCCCTGCTCTATGCGGTGCTGATCAGCCAGGTGCTGTCGCGCAGCGTGTTCGAGAGGCTGGCGGACCGGTCGCCCAATGCCATCGTGGTGACGACGCTCGGCATCTTGCTGTTCCTGTCTGAAGCTAGCCGCATCGCCGCCGACACCCATGATCTCTGGCTGCCGCCGATGCTCGCGCAGCCCGTGACCTTCGCGCAGGGTGCCGGCTTCAAGGTGACGCTGACCGTCATCCAGCTCTTGGATTGCGCCGGGGTGATAGCGATGGTGGCGCTGGCCGCCTGGCTGTTTTCCCATTCGCGCTTCGGACGCGCCTGGCGGGCCGTGTCCGACGACCCGAAGGCGGCGGCGATGTGCGGCATCGACGTCACCGCCGTGTTCCGCCACGCAGTGCTCTATGGCGGCTTCTGCGCGGCTTTTGCCGGCATGCTCGCCGGCCTCTATTACGGCAACATCAGCTTCGGCACGGGCCTCGTCTACGGCCTCAAGATCTTGTTCGTCACGGCGGTCGGCGGCTACATGTCGCCGCTTAGGGCTGCTCTCGGCGCCGCGGCCTTCGGCATGGCCGAATCGCTGTGGGCCGGTTATTTCCCGATCGAATGGCGCGACGGCTGGATATACCTCTTCCTCGTCGCCATGCTGGTGCTGATCGGCGCCGGCCGCGACCAGGCCAAGGTCGCCTGAGCCTCATCAGACTTTGGTTGCATGTCGCGCCGTGAGGTGACCGGTTTTTACCGTTGCTCGCCGCCTGGGCCGCCGGCACGTGCTTTGCCATGTTGACCAACCGGACCACGCACTGCATACCGTTGGGCCAAGCGGCGCGACACGGGAGGCGGGATCGGGCGCGGCGCCAGTACTTTGAGTTACGCATCGTGCTTTCCGAGATCGAACGCGATTTCGGGCCGATGCTGCGAGGGAGGAAATGCATGGCAGGGCTGCTCGCTCTATCCAGGACGATCGACCGCATCAACGAGTTCATCGGCCGCTGGGTCTCATGGCTGATCCTGCTTGCGATCCTGGTGAGCGCCGGCAACGCCGTCATCCGCAAGGTGTTCGACATCTCGTCGAACGCCTGGCTCGAACTGCAGTGGTATCTGTTCGGGGCCGCCTTCATGCTGGCGGCGGCCTACACGCTGAAGCAGAACGACCATATCCGCATCGACATCGTCTACGGCATGTTCCCCCGCCGGGCGCAGCACTGGATCGACCTCCTCGGCCATCTCCTCTTCCTGATGCCGTTCGTGGTGCTGATGGTGATCTATTTCGTGCCTTACGTGTCGCTGTCCTTCCGCAGCGGCGAGATGTCGACCAATGCCGGCGGGCTGATCGTCTGGCCGGCAAAGGCCATCCTACTCGTCGGCTTCTTCCTGCTGGCCATCCAGGGCGTCTCCGAGATCATCAAGAAGATCGCCATCATGCGCGGCGACATGGAGGATCCCACTCCCTATGTGTCGGCCCACGACCAAGCCAAGCTCGAGGCCGAAGCGCTTGCCGAAGAAGCCAAGGCGCTGTCCGGCGAGGTGCGCTCATGATCGAGTTCATCGCGCAGAACATGGCTCCGATCATGTTCGCCTCGCTGATCATCTTCCTTTTGATCGGCTACCCCGTCGCCTTCTCGCTCGCCGCGAACGGCCTTTTGTTCTTCTTCATCGGCGTGCTCTTGTCGCCCTATTCCGGCGGCTCGATCAACCTCGCCTGGCCGCTGCTGCATGCGCTGCCGGATAATTTCTACGGCACCAGGGTGATGTCGAACGACACGCTGCTGGCCATTCCCTTCTTCACCTTCATGGGCATTGTGCTGGAGCGATCCGGCATGGCCGAGGACCTGCTCGACACGGTCGGGCAGCTGTTCGGCCCGATTCGCGGCGGGCTTGCCTATGCGGTGATCTTCGTCGGCGCGCTGCTTGCCGCGACGACCGGCGTGGTGGCGGCCTCCGTCATCGCCATGGGCCTGATCTCGCTGCCGATCATGCTGCGCTATGGTTACGACCGGCGCCTCGCCTCGGGCGTGATCGCGGCTTCCGGCACGCTGGCGCAGATCATCCCGCCCTCGCTGGTGCTGATCGTGCTGGCCGACCAGCTCGGACGCTCGGTGGGCGACATGTACGCGGGCGCGCTGATCCCCGGCCTCGTGCTGACCGGCATCTACATGCTCTACATCCTGATCATGTCGATTGTCCGGCCGAACGCGATGCCGGCATTGCCGCTCGAGGCCCGCACGCTCGGCCATGGCGTGATTTCGCTGATCGTGGCGCTGCTGGTGGCCGGCGCGATTTCCTATGCCGCCTATCGCTACCTCGCCCCGACGCATGGCGACAATGCGGACATCCTCGGCGCCAGCGTCGGCGTGATCGTCATCTACATCGTGGCGATCGCCGACCAGCGCCTCCACATCAACATGATGTCCAAGCTGGCACAGCAGGTGGTGATCGTGCTGATCCCGCCGCTGGCGCTGATCTTCCTGGTGCTGGGCACCATCTTCCTCGGCATCGCCACCCCGACCGAGGGCGGCGCCATGGGCGCCGTCGGCGCGCTGATCATGGCGGGCTTCAAGGGGCGGCTGACTATGGATGTCATCAAGCAGGCGCTGGCCTCGACGACGCGGCTCTCCTCCTTCGTGCTGTTCATCCTGATCGGCGCGCGCGTCTTCTCGCTCACCTTTTACGGCGTCAACGGCCATATCTGGGTCGAGCATCTCTTGACCTCGCTGCCGGGCGGCGAGACCGGCTTCCTGATCGGCGTCAACATACTGGTTTTCGTGCTCGCCTTCTTCCTCGACTTCTTCGAGCTCGCCTTCATCATCGTGCCGCTGCTGGCGCCCGCCGCCGACAAGCTCGGCATCGACCTGATCTGGTTCGGCGTGCTGCTTGGCGTGAACATGCAGACCAGCTTCATGCATCCGCCCTTCGGCTTCGCGCTGTTCTACCTGCGCTCGGTCGCGGCGCGCGTACCCTATCTCGACCGCATAACCGGCAAGCAGATAGCACCCGTCACCACCGGCCAGATCTATTGGGGCGCGGTGCCGTTCGTCTGCATCCAGGTGATCATGATCGGGCTTACCATCGCCTTCCCGCAAATGGTGATGCGCTACAAGGGCGCCGCCGTCGAGCCGAGCACCATCGACATCAAGCTGCCGGACATGCCGGGACTTGCGCCGCTCGGCACGCCGCCGGCCGACAATGGCGCGGCGCCCGCCAATGGCGGCTCGGCGCCCGCCGCGCCTGGCACCCCGGATTTGTCACAGCCGCCGAATTTCGGCGATACGGCCCCGGCCAAGCCGGCGGCGCCAGCGCCCGATCTTTCCAAGCCGCCGAGTTTCAACTGAGGTGACACCGTCATGAGAGCCGTACGGCTGGAAGCAATCGGCAGCATCGCGCTTCGTGAGGTCGACAAACCTGCGCCGGGGCCGGAGGATGTTCTGGTGCGGATCGAAGCCTGCGGCGTCTGCGGCACGGACCGCCACCTGTTCCATGGCGAGTTCCCGTGCACGCCGCCGGTCACGCTCGGCCACGAATTCTGCGGCATCGTCGAGGCGGTCGGCGACGCGGTGTCCGGCATTGCGGTCGGGGACCGGGTCACGGGCGACCCCAACATCGCCTGCGGGCGCTGCAGCCAGTGCCGAGCTGGCCGCGTCAATTTGTGCAGCAATCTCAGGGCCATCGGCATCCACCGGGACGGTGGCTTCGCCGACTATGTCGTGATGCCGCAAGGCCAGGCGTTCCTCCTGCCGGCCGACCTCAAGCCGACGCATGGCGCCTTCTGCGAGCCGCTGGCCTGCTGCCTTCACGGCGTCGACCTCGCGGGAATCAGGCCCGGCGCCTCGGTGGTGGTGCTCGGCGGCGGCGTCATCGGCCTGCTCACGGTGCAATTGGCGAAGCTTGCGGGTGCCGCGACCATCATCCTGTCGACCAGGCAGGCCTCGCGCCGGGCGCTGGCGGAGGAACTCGGCGCGACGGCAACGGTCGATCCCAGTGCCGTCGATCCCATCGAGGCCATAGCCGGAAAGACCGGCCTAGTGCCGGGCGGCGTCGACGTAGTGCTGGAATGCGCGGGCGTCCCGGACACCGTCGAACAGTCGATGCGGCTGGCCAAGTCCGGCGGTACGGTGGTGATCGTCGGCGTGATGCCTCAAGGACAGAAGGTGGCCTTCGAGCCGTTCGACGTCCTGTTCCGGGAGCTGAAGGTTCTTGGTTCCTTCATCAACCCGTTCACGCATCGCCGCGCCGCGGACCTTGTCGCGTCGGGCGCGATCGAGATCGACAAGCTGATTTCCAGGCAGGTGCCCTTCGAAGAGGCGCCGCGCGTGATCTCGAACCCAGCCGCCCCCGGCGAGGTTAAGGTGCTGGTCGTGCCGGGCCGGGCCTGAAGTCTTGCAATGTTGGCGATTGGCGAAACCGGCGGTGACGGCGCCCCTCTCCCCGTCATTATACGGGGAGGATGCCGGCAGGCAGGTGAGGGGCAGCGCCCACGTCGGATGGGTAAGGCCTAGGCGGGCGAACTAATTGCCGCGGCCGGCGCCGCCCCTCATCCCCCTGCCGGGACCTTCTCCCCGTATAAGTGACGGGGAGAGGGGGCTAATCACCGGCTACAGCTTGCCGTTACGCTGCTGCACCATCATGAAGGTGTCGTAATTGTATTCGGCGACCTGGGCCCAGAGATAGTGCTCCTTGCGGAAGCCCTTGATGGATTCCCAGATCTTCTTGAACGGCGCGTTGTTGGCCTCCATTTCGGCATAGACTTCGTTGGCCTTTTCGAAGCAGGCGGCCATGATCTCCTGGCTGAAGGGGGCCAGCTTGGCGCCGCTGGCGACCAGCCGCTTCACCGCCGCCGGATTGAGGTAGTCGTATTTCTGCAGCATGTTGGCATCGGCGGCCTGCGCGGCCGTGTGCACCAGCGACTTGTAGGCAGGCGACAATTCCTCGTATTTGGCCTTGTTGAACATCAGATGCACGGTCGGACCGCCCTCCCACCAGCCGGGATAGTAGTAATAGGGCGCGACCTTGTAGAAGCCGAGCTTCTCGTCGTCATATGGGCCGACCCATTCGGCGGCGTCGATCGTGCCCTTTTCCAGCGCCGGGTAGATGTCGCCGCCGGCGATCTGCTGCGGCACGACGCCGAGCTTCTGCACCACCTTGCCGGCGAAGCCGCCGATGCGCATCTTGAGGCCGGAAAGATCGGCGACTGTGTTGATCTGCTTGCGGAACCAGCCGCCCATCTGCACGCCGGTGTTGCCGCCCGGCAGGCCGAACAGGCCTTGCGTTGCCAGGAATTCGTTGAACAGGTCAATGCCGCCGCCATGGTAATGCCAGGCATTCATGCCGCGGGCGTTGAGCGAGAACGGCACCGCGGCACCCAGCGCCCAGGTTGGGTCCTTGCCCCAATAGTAATACGCCACCGTGTGGCAGGCCTCGACGGTGCCCGCGGCGGTGGCGTCGGCCGCCTGCAGGCCGGGAACGAGTTCGCCCGAGGCGAAGACCTGGACCTGGAAATTGCCGTCGGTCGCTTCCGACAGCATTTTTGAGAACACTTCCGCACCGCCATAGATCGTGTCGAGCGATTTCGGGAAGGACGATGCCAGCCGCCAGGTCACTTTCGGATTGGACTGGGCTATGGCCGGCGTGGCAAGCGCGGCGGCCGCTGCCGCGACACCGACGCCGGATGCACCGGCCTTACGGATGAACGAACGACGATCCATGCAGTTTCCTCCCGTTTAGGACCAACAGACCGATATTCGGACATCCTCGGTGCCCTGATCGGCTGCGCGAAACAATACACGGGCAAGATGTCGAGTCCAGCATCGCGGGCAACGTGCAACTATAGTCTAACGCCCACCGCCCTGGCCCATTGGGAGATCCGAAACTTGCCATGGCAAAGTGCCGGCGGATCGCCTATTTTGTAGGCAGAATAATTCGTTAGCCCTCGATGGAACCCGTATCCAAAATGCAGCAGCCGCTCGTTGCCGTCTCAACCGATGTTCGCCAGTTCGACAACTACACATGGCATGCCGCGCCCCAGCAATATATCGAGGCGGCGATTGTCGGCGCCGGCGTGTTCCCGCTCTTGGTGCCGTCCTTCGGCGACCGGCTCGATTTCGACGAGCTGCTGTCCTCGGTCGACGGCGTCATGGTCACGGGATCGAAATCCAATGTGCATCCCTCGCTCTATGGCGGCGATCCCAGTGAGGCCAACGGCCCCTACGATCCGGCGCGCGACTCCACCACGCTGCCGCTGATCCGCAAGGCGATCGAGCGCGGCGTGCCGCTTCTCGCCATCTGCCGCGGCATCCAGGAGCTCAACGTGGCGCTGGGCGGGACGCTCGGCACCGAGATCCAGGAGCGAGAGGGCTCGCTCGATCACCGCGCGCCGGTGAGCGACAATCAAGACGAGCGCTTCGGCATCCACCAAACGATTTCGATCAAGCCCGGAACCTGCCTCGCCGGCGTGTTCGGCGCCGGCGACATCAAGGTCAACTCGCTGCATCGCCAGGCGATCGACCGGCTCGGATCGAAACTGCAGGTCGAGGCTTTGGCGACCGACGGCACGGTCGAGGCCGTCTCGGTCAGGGATGCCCGCGCCTTCGCCGTCGGTGTCCAGTGGCACCCGGAATATTGGGTGAAGTCGGACAGCAACTCGGCAAAGATCTTCCGCGCCTTCGGCGATGCCGTGCGCCTGCATGCGGCGGCGAAGGCCGGAGCGCGGGCGGCGGCGGAGTAGCCGAACCCGAGCAGCTCAGTCGCTGGTCGTCGCGTTCAGCGCCAAAAGCGGGGTGGCCGGCGCGTAGGATTCGTAGCCGTCGCCGTCGGCAATGCTGAAAGTGACGACCAGATCGATGCCGTTCTCACTGAATGCGACCGTACCGTCGGCCTGCTCGCGCCAGAATTTCACACGCTCGATGCCGGGCATCAGCTTGCTGCAGTTCGGGGCAATTGTCAGCAACGAGAGGCCGTCCGAGACCTCGGCGCCGCGCTTGACTGCGCAGGCCGCTTCGTCGCCATTGGCTGTCAGCCGATAGCTGCTGGAGGGGCCGGCTTGCTCGACCGCGCCTTGGCCGTTGCCGTCGTGCAGGGACTGAACGCCCCCGTATAAGGCGACTGACGCAACCAATCCGGCCAACAGCTTCACTCCGCCTCTCCACGTCCTGGCTTGCGGTGCCATGCTGTTCTCCAAACCACGCGCCGGCTCGGACCAACATGCATAACGAATTATGCAGAAGGATGGTTAAGCAGGCGTTAATAAATGTGGCAGGCCTACCGCGTCAGGCGCGTGGCTTGACGTTGATCGTCTCCGGCACCGGGGTCAGCGGCCGGCGCTCGCCGAACCAGGAGATGAGATTGTCGACGCACAGATCCGCCATGGCCCGGCGGGTGTGGTCGGACGCAGATCCGATATGCGGCAGAAGGGAGGTGTTGGGCGCATCGAGCAGCGCCTTGGGCACATTCGGTTCGTCGGCAAAAACATCGAGCCCGGCGGCAGCGATGGTGCCATTGGAGAGCGCTGCAGCCAGAGCCGCCTCATCCACCGTGCTGCCGCGGCCGATATTGACGAAGACGCCGTCCGGACCGAGCGCCGACAGGACCCCGGCGTTGATGGCTTTCTCCGTCGCGGCCCCGCCCGGCGCGATGCAAATCAGCGTATCCACCGCTTCGGCCAGGCCCTTCAGCGTCGCATGGTATTGGTAGGACAGGCCATCGACCTTGCGGCGGTTGTGATAGGCGATCGGCAGGCCGAAGGCCTCGAGGCGACGGGCGACGGCAAGGCCGATACGGCCCATGCCGAAGACGCCGACACGGCGGCCGCGCAAGGTGAGCCGGCTCAGGCGATAGTCGCCCTTCTTCACCCAGTCGCCGTCGCGAAGCCATTTCTCGGCGGCGTACATTTCGCGCACCGTGTTGATCAACAGCCCGATGGTGGTGTCGGCAACCTCCTCGGTCAGCACATCGGGCGTGTTGGTGACCATAACGCCGCGGGTGGCCGCGTGACGAGCGTCGACGGAGTCATAGCCGACGCCGAAATTGGCGATGATTTCGAGATTGGGCAGCGCGTCGATCATGGCCGCGCTGATGCCGCCGAAGGAGGCGATGCCGCGCACGCTCTCGCGCATTTCGCCGCTGACGAGCGACGGATCGGCGCGCTCGATCCGCACGCGCTTGAACGCCTTGTCGATCCTGCCGATAGCGTGGTCGTTGAAATGGCCCGGCACCAGGATGGCGACCGGCGACTTCGCTTCTGTCTTTGTCATTGACGCTCCACCGGCTTGCCGGTGGACTGGCGCACGTGCAGCTCCGGCTTGATCAATTCCTGCGACGGCCGCACGGCCTGCCCGTTCAGCTTGTCGAGCAGCGCGCTCGCGGCGCGGCGGCCGACCTCGCGCTGGCCATTCCAGACCGTGGTCAATGCCGGCGTCGCTATCGCAGCCTCCTCCAGGTCGTCGTAACCAGTGACGGAGATATCGACGCCAGGCACCAGCCCGGCGCGCGCGATGCCATTCATCAGCCCGATGGCAACCAGATCATTCCAGCAGCAGGCGGCGGTCGGCTTGTCCTTCAGCGCCAAAAACTGTCCTGCAGCCTCGAAACCGGCCTGCTTGGTGCGCGGTCCAGGAATGCGCCAGGACGGCTTCACCTCCAACCCGGCCGCCTCCATGGCGTTGACATAGCCCTGGTAGCGGTCGCGGCCGGTGGAGGTCTGGTCCGTGCCGCCAATCATGGCGATGCGTTTGTGACCGAGCGAGATGAGATGGTTGGTCGCGAGCGCCGTGCCGTAGGCATCATCGCCGCGGAAGACCGGCACATCGGCGCCGGTGACGGTGCGCGCGATCAGCACCGCCGGGAGGCCGTTTTCCTCGGCCATGATGATGTCCTCGGCCGGCGTGCCTATGGCCGGCGACATGATGACGCCGTCGGCGCCGAGTTGCAGCAGCGTGTCGATGAAGGTGCGCTGCTTCTCCAGCTGGTCATAATGATTGGACAGGATGAAGGTCTGGCGGCTGCGGTCGAGCTCGCTTTCGATCGAGCGCAGGATCTCGGCGAAGAACGGATTCATGATGTCATGCACGACGACGCCGACAATGCCCGAGCGCGAGGTGCGCAGCGAGGCCGCGCGACGGTTATAGATATAGCCGATGGCGCGCGCGTGCTCCTTGATGCGCTCGCGCGTAGAGCCCGCCACCAGCGGGCTGTCGCGCAGCGCCAGCGACACCGTTGCCGTGGACACGCCGAGCGCATCCGCGATCGTCGAAAGCTTGATCTTCTGTGCCAGCCTTGGTCCCCCGGGGCCTTTAAACTGTTTAAATGGGCTTATGCCATCGATCGAGGGCAAATCAAAGTTTTTTTGCCAAGGTCTCGGCTTCCGTGTCCAAGGAAGCGGAATTGCGCAGGCGAAGGCTGTGCTCGCGGTGGATGATGTAGAGGCCGCTGCCGACGATGATGGCAGCGCCCAGCAGCGTCCAGCGATCGGGAAGCTGATGGAAGATCAGCCAGCCGGAGATGATCATCCATACCATCTGCGAATAAGGGTAAGGCGCGAGCGCCGTCGTCGTCGCCAGGCGATAGGCCTGGACCAGGAGCCAATGGCCGCCGGCGCCGAAGACGCCGAGCATCACTAGGATCACCCAGTGCCAGCCGTCCTGCGGCAGGGACAATGAGAAGGGCAGCATGGGCAGGAGCAGCACCGCCGGCGCAAGCGCCGAGAACAGGATCAGGCTCTCGGATGTCTCCGTCGACGACATGCGCCGGGTCATGATGACATAAAAAGAGTTCGACAGCATCGACCCAAGCGCGAAGAGATGGCCCATACCGAACACGCCGACGCCCGGCCGGGTGATGATGAGGACGCCGACGAAGCCGGTGAGGATCGCCAGCCAGCGCCGCCAGCCCGCCCATTCGCCGAGCAGCGGACCGGCCAATGCGGTGATCACCATCGGGCCGAAGAAATAGATCGAGGTGGTCTCGGCGAGTTGCAATGTCCTGAGCGCCAGGATGTTGAACATGGTCGAGCCGAAAAGCAGGCATCCGCGCAGGATGTGCGCCGGCAGGTTGTTGGCGCGGAAGCGCGACGGCTCGCGCCAGCCGCGCAGGAAGACGCCGACCAGCAGGACATGCACGATGAAGCGGGCCCAGGCGACGATCAGCGCCGAGACGCCGGCGAGCACCAGATATTTGCTTGAGGTGTCGAGAAAGGTGAAGCAGACATAGACGCAGAGCATCAACAGCATCGCCGCGGGCGGCGTCGCGCTGTCGTCGTGATTTTTGGGAACGCTCAAAGTCGGGCCGGAGGAAAGGTAGACGCCATCCTTTTGCGGCAATCGCCGCCGGCCGGCAAGCCAAAAGCGACTGGCCCAACAAGGCGTGCCGACAGGCTCAGAGCGCTCTGCTTTGGCGATTAGCCAAAACGTTCCTGGTTCGTCATCCTGAGGCGGAGCAAGGAGCGAAGCGACGCGCGCAGACCCCAGGACGACGAAGCTGGCAGGTCGCAGCCAATCTCAACCGGCGCGATGTCGTCCGGAGGAATGGTCAATCAGCCACCAAGAGCATCCTTCCCGGAGGATCAGGCGTGCATGCCGGCGCCCTTGGTAATCTTGTCGACCAGTTTCTTTTCGGCGCGCAGCGCGATGCCGACGATCTTGGCGTCGTCCGGCGCGAATTCGGCGAAGACGGCGCGGTTGGCCGCGTCATGGCCGGTGGAGAACATCTCCTCGACATAGGCCGATGTCGTCACGCCGCGCTCCAGCGCCCGGCGGTGGATCGCGGCAAGCGTCGGCCCGTCGGCCGACAGCACGATAACGGGCTGGATCGAGAGCGGATTGAAGAGATTGCCGGCGCGGTCGCGATAGGGCTCGCCGATGATTTGAGGGGATTGCGCGACGATGCCGCTGGTCAGGAAAGCGGTGACGTTGAGCTTCTGCCAGACGGCGAGGTCTCCCTTGAGCACGATTGCAAATTTCGTGTCGAACACCAAAATGTTTCTCCGAGAAGTGGATCAGGGACGATGGCGCACGATCTAGGCAATGAGGCGCTGGGAGGTCTTGAACGTTCGTGCGCTGAGGACGACCGGATCGTTTCAGCGCCCGGCGTCACCGGCATCGAGCGCATCGAGGCGCGTTTCCACGGCAATGCCTTCGACCTGCACCGCCACGACACCTACGCCATCGGCGTGACGCTCGACGGCGTGCAGCGGTTCCACTATCGCGGCGCGCTTCGGCACAGCCTGCCCGGCCAGGTGATCGTTCTGCATCCCGACGAACTGCATGACGGCGGCGCCGGCACCGAGGACGGCTTGCGCTATAGGATTCTCTATCTGGAGCCGTCGCTGCTGCTCGATTGCCTCCAGGGTTCGCCGCTCCCTTTCGTTAAGGATGCTGTGGTGAGCGACCCTCAGTTGCGCGGCACGCTGCTGTCGGCGCTAATACCGCTCACCGAGGAGCTCGACGACCTGTTCGTGGCGGATTTCATCGCGCAGCTGGCGCAGCAATTGAAACGCCATGCCGGACAGCCGGCAAAACCCGCGGGAAAGATGGCGTGGCGGGCTGCAGCGCTGGCCCGCGACTATCTCGAAGAAAACGCCGAACGGCCGGTGCGCTCCGACGAGCTGGAAGCGATCACCGGCCTCGACCGCTACGCGCTGTCGCGCCATTTCCGCGCGACCTATTCGACAAGCCCGCATCGCTTCCTGTTGATGCGCCGGCTGCAGCGGGCGCGGCGCATGATCGAAGCGGGAGAGCCGCTCGCCGAAACGGCTGTTGCGGCCGGCTTCAGCGACCAGAGCCATTTCAACCGGCATTTCAAGAAGGCGTTCGGGCTGACGCCGGGACGCTGGGCGACGTTGGTGCGCGACGCCTAGCGTCGTCGCGAAACCGCGAGGCGTCCGGTGATGGCGTTCAGGCGCGACGCGCAGAGTCGTCGCCCTTTCCGGTAAGCCGCCTATGCTTGGTCCGCGCGGTTGCGCGACGATGCTGCGCATCGCGCGTCTGTCGCCAACGTCTCGCGGTTAAGCGACGATGCTGCGCATCGCGCTTGCAATACTAAACCGGTGCGTGGAGCGACAACGCTGCGCGTCGCGCTTGCAATACTAAGCCGGTGCGTGGAGCGACGACGCTGCGCGTCGCGCTTGGGTTGAGCGATAACGCTGCGCGTCACGCTTCGTCCAGCTCGGCGTCGTCGTCGATGAGGATCAGTTCCTCGTTCGACAGGTTGGCCTCGATGCGGACGAGCAGCTTGAACAGCGCCTTCTGGTCCTTCTTGTCGAGACCCCTCAGCGCCTGCTTCTCGGTCTTCTTGACCGATTTCTCGATGGCGCGGATGGTTTCGCGGCCGGTGTCGGTAAGGAAGATATGGGCCTGGCGGGCATCGGCGTTGGAGGCGCGCTTTTCGAGAAAACCCTGCGCCTGCAGCCTGTTGATGGTCTTTGTGATTGTCGGCGGACGTACACCTAGCTTGCCGGCGAGATTGCCGGGTGTCTGGCCGTCTTCGCGGTCGAGCGCCAGCATGATCTGGTCCTGGCCGGCGTAGAAGCCATGTGCCAGAAGCCGCGCAGCAAGCGCCGTTCGCGCCAGCCGCGCCGCCGAATGCAGCCGGCCCATAGTCGCTGTCCTGTCCGCCTTGGCCATGGTCATTCCCTCTTCGGCCGACCGGCGCGGGCAGCATAGAGGCTGTCCGGCGGCTGGCAAATGACGATTTAAAGAGTCCGGCCTGCAAAACACTTTGCCGGCAAGCATTGCGGTGCCCGCGCAGGTGATGCCAGATGTTTATTTCAGTTAGATGACAAACGACTTTTGGCCCGCCGAGATTCACAGCGGCACACCCGCGAGGGCTCTGATTCCGGTACGGCTGCCTTGCTATTCTAATCCACTGCGCCTGCCCCGATCGGGACCGGCTGGCCCATCGGTTTGGCGCGTGCAAAAGCGCGGCTCACACCCTATATGAGGCCGACAAATCCTTCGAGGCACAGATTTTTTCGAGGCAGGCCATGAGCGATGCACAGACGCAGATCCCCGTAACCGTTCTCACCGGCTATCTCGGCGCCGGCAAGACGACGCTGCTCAACCGCATCTTGTCGGAGAACCACGGCAAGCGTTACGCGGTCATCGTCAACGAGTTCGGCGAGATCGGCATCGACAACGACCTGATCGTCGAATCCGACGAGGAAATCTACGAGATGAACAATGGCTGCGTGTGCTGCACGGTGCGCGGCGACCTGATCCGCGTCGTTGAGGGCCTGATGCGGCGGCCCGGCCGTTTCGATGCCATCGTCGTCGAGACCACCGGCCTCGCCGACCCGGTGCCGGTGGCACAGACCTTCTTCATGGATGACGACGTCCGCTCCAAAACCAAGCTCGACGCGGTGGTGGCGCTGGTTGACGCCAAGCACTTGCCGCTGCGCCTGAAGGATTCGAATGAGGCCGAGGACCAGATCGCCTTTGCAGATGTGGTGGTGCTGAACAAGACCGATCTCGTCACCCCCGAAGAGCTCGAAAAAGTCGAGGCGACGATCCGCGCCATCAACCCGGCGGCCAGGATCCATCGCACCCAGCGCGCCGGCGTGGCGCTCGGCGAAGTGCTCGACCGCGGCGCCTTCGACCTGTCGCGGGCGCTGGAGAACGATCCGCATTTCCTCGAGGCCCACGACCACGATCACGACCATGAATGCGGCCCGGATTGCGATCACGACCACCACCATCATCACGACGGGCACGATCACCATCATCACGACCATCCTTCCGACATCCACGATGTCACGGTGAAGTCGGTATCGCTGCGCGGCGGCGAGATGGATCCGAAGAAGTTCTTCCCCTGGATCGAGAAGGTGACCCAGATGGAAGGGCCGAACATCCTCAGGCTAAAGGGTATCATCGCGCTGAAGGGCGACGAGGACCGCTATGTCCTGCAAGGCGTGCACATGATCCTCGAAGGCGATCACCAGCGCGCCTGGAAGGATGGCGAGAAGCATGAAAGCCGGCTGGTCTTCATCGGCCGCGATCTCGACGAGGAGCGGCTCAGGAAGAGCTTCGAGGCCTGCCAGGCGGCTTGATTTCCGGACTTTCAGGCGCTAGCGCTGCCCCTTCTTTCCTTCTCCCCTTGTGGGAGAAGGTGGCCGAGCGAAGCTCGGTCGGATAAGGGTGTTCCAGCTTGGCGATGACGGCACTCCGTGAACACCCCTCAACCGTCTTGGCGCTACGCGCCAATCCACCTTCTCCCACAAGGGGAGAAGGGGGAGTCACACCTAGCCGCGCCGGCTTAGTGAAATCGAATGGACCGTCCCCATGCCCACAGTCGCCCCGCTTGATCTCGATGGCCATTGCGTCGCCGCCGTTTTCCTCAACGACGTGCCGCATTTCGCGCTTGCCGATGGCGCGATCCACCGGCTCGACAATGGGCACAAGACCGTACAGGCGAATGACGGGCTGCTCGCCGCCTTCCATGATACGGCGAATGACCGGCTGATCACCGGCGGCGAAGACGGCAAGGTGTTTGCCGTCAAGACCGGCGGCGAGGCGAGCGAACTTGCCAGTGCCGGCAGAAAATGGATCACCAGCGTTGCGGCAGGCCCTCAGGGCGCGGTCGCCTACGCCTCGGGCAAGACGGCGTTCGTCCGTTTTGCCGATGGCAAGATCAAGGAATTCGCCCATCCGCGCTCGGTGGAAGGGCTCGCCTTCTCACCCAAGGGCATGCGTTTCGGCGTCGCCCGCTACAACGGCGCGACGCTGCATTTCCCGGCGGCGGAGGGCAAGCCGGTCGAGCTCGAATGGGCCGGCGCTCACACCGGGATTACCTTCTCGCCGGACGGCGCTTTCCTGATCACCACCATGCAGGAGAACGCGCTGCATGGCTGGAAGCTGGCCGACGGCAAGCACATGCGCATGAGCGGCTATCCAGGCAAGGTGAAAAGCCTGTCCTGGAGCGTGAAGGGCAAATGGCTGGCGAGCTCCGGCGCGCCGGCGGCGATCGTGTGGCCGTTCGCGAGCAAGGACGGGCCGATGGGCAAGGCGCCGCTGGAGCTCGGAACGCGCGGCAATACCATGGTGACCTGCGTCGCCTGCCATCCCAGCCAGGAGGTCACGGCGATCGGCTATGAGGACGGCATGGTGATCGCGGCCCGCTTCGCCGACGCCAAGGAAGTGCTGCTGCGCCGTCCCGGCAACGGCGCCATCACCTCGATGATGTGGGACAAGGAAGAGCGCCGCATCGTCTTCGGCAGCGCCGCCGGCGATTGCGGCGTGATCGACATCACTGCGTAAGGGAGCAGGGGAATAGGCAGCTTTCCTGCCCTACTCCCCTACTCCCTACTCCCGACTGCCTGAGCCAACGCCCGCCCCCTGCACGGCCAATTGCAGTTTTGCCGACCGGTTGGCAGAGTGCCGCGCCAGAAAGAGGGGCTTCATGCATTCAGTCGACCAGACTTCCATCGGCGGCATCGCTGCCGGCCGCATCGCCGAGCTGCGCGAAGCGGAGGCGGCCGCCTTCCGCAAGGCGCGGCCGAAGTCCGAGGCCAAGGTTGGCAACGGCATGGCCGGCTTCTTCGGCGGGGTGCCGATGCATTGGATGACCGATTGGCCGACGCCGTTTCCGATCCTGGTCGACAGCGCCAAGGGCGCCACGATTACCGATGTCGACGGCAACAAGCTCGACGATTTCTGCCTCGGCGACACCGGCTCGATGCTCGGCCATTCACCGCCGGCGGTCGCCCGCGCCATCCGCCGGCAAGCAGCACGCGGCTTGACCTATATGCTGCCCAGCGAGGACGCGCTGGCGATCGGCCCGCTCTTGCAGCAGCGCTTCGGCCTGCCTTATTGGCAGATCGCCACCACCGCCAGCGATGCCAACCGCTTCGCGCTGCGCGTCGCCCGCGCGGTGACGGGGCGCGAAAAAATCCTGGTCTTCAACGGCTGCTATCACGGCTCGGTCGACGAGACGATGGTGCGACTGATCGACGGCAGGTCCGTCAACCGGCCTGGGCTGGCAGGCGAATTCCGCGATCTCACACGGGCAACCAAAATTATCGAATTCAACGACATTGCAGCATTGGAAACAGCGCTTGGCGACCGCGATGTCGCCTGCGTGATCACCGAACCGGTGCTGACCAATTCCTGCATGGTGCTGCCGGAACCCGGCTTCCACGACGCGCTGCGGCGCCTGACGCGCGCCGCCGGCACGCTGCTTTTGATCGACGAGACGCACACCATTTCGACCGGACCCGGCGGTTACACGCGAAAGCACGGGCTGGAACCGGACCTGTTCGTGCTCGGCAAGCCGGTGGCCGGCGGCGTGCCAGCCAGCATCTGGGGCATGAGCGAGGAGGTCGCGACGCGCTACGGCGCCTACAATCGCAGCAAGGAGCCCGGCTATTCCGGCATGGGCACCACGCTGTCGGCCAACCCGCTGCAATTCGCGGCGATGCGGGCGACGCTGGAAGAGGTAATGACGGAGGAGGCCTATGCGCATATGGACCGGCTGGCGCGCCGCCTCGACGCCGGGCTCTCCGCCGTCATCGAGCGACATAAGCTGCCGTGGCATGTCGCGCGCGTCGGCGCCCGCGTCGAGTTCATCTGCGCGCCCGGGCCGCTCAAGAACGGTGGCGAGGCGGAGAAGGCACATGCGCCGGAACTCGAAGCCGCCGTCCATGTCGCGCTGGTCAATCGCGGCGTGCTGATCGCGCCGTTCCACAATATGATGCTGATCTCGCCGGCGACGACCGCGGCGCAGGTAAGCCGCCTGATCGCGGCTTTCGCCGCGGTTGCCGCCAGGCTTACGGCATGAGACAAGCGGCTATGGACAATCCGAGCACAGTTGCGACCTCCCCTTCGGGCTCGACACCGGCCGAGGCGAAAGCCTTTCTCGACGTCCATCCCGACATCGAGGCCTTCGACATCGTGCTCACCGACGCCAACGGCATCGGCCGCGGCAAGATCGTGCGCCGACACGAGCTGATGAGCATCTTCGAGGGCGGAAGGCATATGCCGATCTCGATCCTTGGCCTCGACATCACCGGTGAGGACGTCCACGAGACCGGGCTGATCTGGGACACCGGCGACGGCGACCTCAGGGCATGGCCGATTCCCGGCACGCTGGTGACGCTTCACGGCACCAAGCCGCCGCGCGGCCAGGTGCTGATGGCGATGTATCATCTCGACGGCCAGCCGATGACCTCCGACCCGCGACTCGTGCTGGCCAGGCAAGTCGAGATCCTGGCGGCGCGCGGCCTGCATCCGGCCGGCGCCTTCGAGCTGGAATTTTTTCTCCTTGCCAATGAGCGTGATGCCGATGGCAAGGTGCAGGCGGCGCGCGCCGTGCTCGACGGCCGCCGCTCGGGCAAAACGGAAGTCTATTCGGTCGACCACCTGCACGGCATGGAGCCACTGTTTTCCGACATCTACGCTGCCGCCAAGGCGCAAGGCATTCCGGCCGAGACGGTGATTTCCGAATATGCGCCCGGACAGTATGAGCTGACGCTCAACTACCGCAAGGACGTGATGCGGGCGGCCGACGACCTGGTCATGCTGAAGCGGCTGGTCAGGGCGCAGGCGCGCCGGCACGGCGTCACCGCCTGCTTCATGGCCAAGCCGATCGAGGCCTATGCCGGTTCGGGCATGCATTTCCACGTCTCGCTGCAGGACGATGCCGGCCGCAACGTCTTCACCGAAGCTGCCGGCGAGAAATGGTCGCCAAGCCTGCTCAACGCGCTTGGCGGCCTGATCCACACCATGGCCGAATCGATGCTGGTGTTCGCGCCGCATGTCAATTCATGGCGGCGCTTCGTGTCGCAATCCTATGCGCCGGTGGCGCCGAGTTGGGGGGTCAACAACCGCTCCGTGGCGTTGCGCGTGCCGGCGGGTAACGCCATGAGCCGGCGTATCGAGCACCGGCCGTCCGGCGTCGACGCCAATCCTTATCTTGTGGCGGCGACGGTGCTGGCGGGCATCGTCAAGGGCCTCGACGAGGCCCTTGATCCCGGGCCGGAAACGACCGGCAACGGTTATGAGCAGGCAACGGAAGCGTCCACCATGCCGACCGACTGGCGCGCCGCGATCGAGGCGGCACGTGGCTCCGAATTCCTGAAATCGGCGCTCGGTCCCGACCTGCACCGGACCTTCGTGGCGATCAAGCAGGCGGAATATCTGCGCGTCGCACGCACCGTCAGCGAACTCGACTACCACCTCTACCTGCACGAGGTTTAAGCTTCCGGCGACGCATTCAGTCGTGCGACGGATCACAATCTGGCGCACGTTATCAAAAGTTATAGCCATTTCGCCGCGCGGAACATATCATGAACGAATGGCAGTGTTTTCCGTCCGCGAGAAACTGGCGATCCTGTCCGACGCCGCCAAGTACGACGCCTCCTGCGCTTCGTCCGGTTCGGCGAAACGCGATTCCCTGAAATCGGGCGGCATCGGTTCGACCGAAGGCTCGGGCATCTGCCATTCCTATGCGCCGGACGGGCGCTGCATTTCGCTGCTGAAGATCCTGCTCACCAATTTCTGCATTTATGACTGCAGCTATTGCATCAACCGCTCCTCCTCGAATGTGCCACGCGCCCGCTTCAGCGTCGAGGAGGTGGTGCGGCTCACCATGGATTTTTATCGCCGCAACTATATCGAGGGACTGTTCCTGTCCTCCGGCGTCATCCGCTCGCCGGACGAAACGATGGGCGAGATGGTCGAGGTGGCGCGCCGGCTCAGGATCGAGGAAAAATTCGGCGGCTATATTCACCTCAAGACCATTCCCGAAGCGTCAGCCGAACTGATCGAAAAAGCAGGCCGTTATGCCGATCGCCTGTCCATCAATGTCGAGCTGCCGACCGACGAAGGGGTGAAAAAGCTGGCCCCGGAAAAGAAGCCGGAAACGATCCGGCTGTCCATGGCCGAGCTGCGCCGCAAGATCGAAGAGAAGGCCGAGCCAACGTTGCAGAGCCGCAAACGCGAGCGCTTTGCGCCGGGCGGCCAGTCGACGCAGATGATCGTCGGCGCCGACAAAACGTCCGACGATGGCATCCTGCGCGCCAGCGCCCGACTTTATGGCAGCTATCATCTGCGCCGCGTCTATTATTCCGCCTTCAGTCCGATCCCGGATTCGTCTGCGGCTCTGCCGCTGCACAACCCGCCCTTGATGCGCGAGCACCGGCTTTACCAGGCGGACTGGCTGATGCGCTTCTACGGCTTCTCGCAGCCTGAAATCCTGGCCGGCAGCAATGACGGCATGCTCGACCTTGCCATCGATCCCAAACTTGCCTGGGCGCTGCGCAACCGCGGCCGGTTCCCGGTCGACGTCAACCGCGCCGATCGGGAGGCGCTGCTGCGCGTGCCGGGGCTGGGGACCAAGGTGGTCGACAGGATTTTGGAGACGCGCCGCCATCGCCGGCTGCGTCTCGAAGATGTCGGACGGCTCTGCCATTCGGTCGCCAAGGTACGCCCCTTCATCACTGCGGAAGGCTGGTCGCCAGGCGCACTCACTGACAAGTTGGGCCTGCGCCAGACCATCACCCGCCCTTGCGAGCAGCTTTCGCTGTTTTGACCATGCCACGGACCCAGCTCAGCCTCGCATCTCATCTCGTCCGGCTCGAAAACGAGATAGATTTCGCCGGTTGGCGCGATGCGGCGCGCCGGTTGGCAACGAATGATATTCCGCCCGAAGACGTGGCGTGGCAGGTTGGCCACGATGACGACAATCGCGCCAACGATTTGCCGGCTTCCCGACAAGATACGCGGCTGGTCGTGCCGCGCGACTTCATCGAACGCGCAGAGACGGTCATCTGTCATTCGGATCCCGAGCGTTTCAACTTCCTCTATCGGCTGCTCTGGCGGTTGCGCGTCGAACCGAAGCTGCTGTCGATCGCTTCCGACCCGCATATCCGCAGGCTCGAGTCCATGGAAAAGGCGGTTCGGCGCGACACCCACAAGATGCGCGCCTTCGTGCGCTTCCGGAAGATCGGCGACGGCGCGGAGGAACGTTATGTCGCCTGGTTCGAGCCCGACCATTTCATTGTCGAGCGCAATGCCGATTTCTTTGTGCGCCGCTTCGCCGGCATGCGCTGGACGATTCTGACGCCGTACGCCTCGGCCGACTGGGACGGCGAGCGGCTGGCGATCGGCCCAGGCGCCGGCAAGCGCGACGCGCCGGCGGAAGACGACGCCGAGGCGCTGTGGCGGACCTACTTCGAGAATATCTTCAACCCGGCCCGCCTCAAGGTGAAGGCGATGCAGAAGGAGATGCCGAAGAAATATTGGCGGAACCTTCCCGAGGCCTCGCTCATTCCAGACCTGATAGCAGGAGCGGACAGAGCCGCGACAGCCATGATCGCCCGAATGCCAACCTCCCCAGCGCCGCACCACGCCAAAGTGAAGGCAAAACACTGGCCGACGCCGGAGCCGGCGGATGTCGTGGAGCCCGAAAGTACGGATATTCCGGGATTGCGCGAAGAGGCAAGCGGTTGCCGGCGTTGCCCGCTCTGGCGCGATGCCACGCAAACCGTGTTCGGCGAGGGACCGGAGACTGCCGACGTGGTGTTTGTTGGAGAGCAGCCCGGCGACCAAGAGGACCTTGCCGGCAAGCCGTTCGTCGGGCCCGCGGGCAAGGTGTTCGACAGCATTTTGGACCAGGCCGAGATCGACCGCCGCAAGGTCTATGTGACCAATGCGGTGAAGCATTTCAAGTTCGAGCCGCGCGGCAAAAGGCGGATCCATTCCAAGCCCAATGCCGGCGAAATTCGTGCCTGCCGCTGGTGGCTGGACAAGGAACTCGACCTCATCAAGCCAAATCTTGCGGTGGCGCTCGGCGCGACAGCGGCGCAGTCGCTTCTAGGCAAGGCGGTGCCGATCACCAGGATGCGCGGCGACGTTATCCAGCGCGAGGACGGCTTGCGCGTCTTCGTCACCATCCATCCCTCCTTCATCCTGCGCATCCGCGAGCACGAGGACAAGGAGGCCGAGCGGGAGCGGTTTCTCACTGACATGAGGAAGGTGAAGCAGCTGATGGCTGCTTAGGCCGCGCTTCTTACCTGATCAAAATCGCCCTGAGATCGTTGACGTTGGTGCCTGTGGGACCGGGCACGAACAAGTCGCCGACAGCATTGAAAGCCGTCCAGGCATTGTTGCCGGCAAGCATGGCCTTGGCATCGACCCCTGCGGCACGCATGCGCGCCAACGTCGTGCCGTCGGCGAAGGCGCCGGCATTGTTCTCGGAGCCGTCGATGCCGTCCGTGTCGGCGGCCAAGGCATGGATGCCGTCCACCCCGCCAATGCCGATGGCGAAGGCGAGCAGGAATTCCGAGTTGCGGCCGCCCTTGCCCTTGGCGCGCAAGGTCACGGTCGTTTCGCCTCCGGAAAGGATGAGGATCGGCTTGGCAAACGGCCGGTTACGGGTCGCCACCTCGCGGGCAATCGCGGCATGGACGCCGCCGACCTCGCGCGCCTCGCCCTCGATCGAATCCGACAGGATGACGGCCTCGATGCCTTGCCGCTTTGCTTCGGCGGCGGCGGCTTCCAGCGAGACGCCGGCCGAGGCGATGAGATGCACTTCATTGCCGGCCAAGCGCGGATCGTCGGAGCGTGGCGCATCGGCTGCGGGAGACTGAATATGCGCCATGACCGCATCCGGCAGGCTCATGCCGTAGGCGGCGATCGACGCCAGCGCATCCGCGCGGCTGCCGCTGTCGGGAACGGTCGGCCCCGAGGCCACCAGCGCCGGGTTGTCGCCGGGAATGTCGGAGACGACCAGCGATACGACCCGTGCCGGATGAGCGGCGCCGGCCAGCCGCCCGCCCTTGATGGTCGAGACGTGCTTGCGGATGGTGTTCATCGCCGCGATCGGCGCGCCGGAAGCGAGCAGCACCTCGTTGACGGCGATCTCGTCGGCAAGAGTGAGGCCGGGAGCGGGCGACGGCAGCAGCGCCGAGCCGCCGCCCGAAATCAGCCCCACGACCAGATCGTCGGCGGTCAGCCCCCGCACCTTCTCCAGCAGCCGACGCGAGGCTTCGAGGCCGGCGGCGTCCGGCACCGGGTGCGCCGCCTCGATGATCTCGATGCGCTCGCATTTGGCGCCATAGCCGTAGCGGGTCACGACCAGCCCATCGATCGGACCATCCCAGACCTTCTCGAAGGCCGCCGCCATCTGCGCCGAGCCCTTGCCGGCGCCGATAACGATGGTGCGGCCCTTCGGCTTTGCCGGCAAATGATTGGGGATCGTCTGTTCAGGATCGGCGGCCGCGACGGCGGCGTTGAAGATCGACGTAAGGAAAGTTTTTGGATCGGTCATTGCTCTTCCGGCGGCAACTTGAGCTTGCTCGCATCGACGCCGAGGTGGGCGCATAGCGCATCGACAACGACACCGTGGTCTTCTCGTTCAGGCAGACCGGAGACGGCGATGACGCCGATCACGCCTGCGCCCTTCACCGCGACGGGAAAGCCGCCGCCAGCCAGCACATAGTCGGCAATGTCGAGCGCTTCGCCGACCTTGAAGGTGCGGTCGGGTCGCTGCTGCTCCAGTACCATGCGATAGGTGCTTCTGAGATAGCGCTTGACGACATTGATCTTGCGCCGCGCCCAGTCGGGGTTGGAGGCGTTGGAGCCCGGCATAGCGGCATAGAATAGGGGACGGTCGAAGGTCCTGATATCGACGATGATCGGCAGGTTTTCGTTGAGCGCCCGCTCCCTGATCGCCGCGCCTATCTGGAAGGCCACGGCCTCGTCGAAGGCCGGAAAGACCAGCGTGGCTTCCTGTTTCTTGATCAGAGCGATGTCGTCGGCGGCAGCCATGGCGTTTCCCCTGTCAATGTCGACGCACGCTTTGGCCGATGGCTGACGCGGGGTCAAGCGACGAGCACATTTAATCTATGCGACAATGGCGCTCTTCGCCGGCCGGCCCGCCACATAGACCTCGCTCACGGCGCGATCGTCGCCCAACGTCTGCAGCAGGAAGAGCTCTTCCGCCAAGGTTTCCACCGTCTCCATCCTCAGCCGCATCGCCGGCGTGGCGTTGGCGTCGAGCACGACGATGTCGGCATCCGTGCCCTCTTCCAGCGTGCCGATTTTTTCGGCGACAGACAGCGCCTCGGCATTGCCGCGCGTCAGCTGCCAGAAGGACTGGAAGGGGTTGAGCTTCTCGCCGTTCAGCGCGATCACCTTGTAGCCTTCGTCCATGGTCCGCAGCATCGAATAGTTGGTGCCGCCGCCGACATCGCTGGCGGCAGCGATCCTGAGCGGCTTTTCGCGGCGACGGTAGCGCTGGTAGTCGAACAGGCCGGAGCCGAGGAAGAGATTGGAGGTCGGGCAGAACACCGCCACCGAGCCCGACTGCGACAGAGCATCCGCCTCCCGTTCCGCCAGATGGATGCAGTGGCCGAACAGGCTTTTCTTCCCGAGCAGGCCGTAATGCTCATAGACGTCGGTGTAGTCGCGCGACCAGGGGTAGAGCTCCTGGGTGAACGCGATCTCGGCGTGGTTCTCCGACAGATGCGTCTGCATATGGAGATCGGGATGCTCGCGGCAGAGCGCGCCGGCCATCTCCATCTGCTCGGGCGAGGAGGTGATGGCGAAGCGCGGGGTGATGGCATAGAGCTGGCGGCCCTTGCCGTGCCATTCGGCAATCAGCGCCTTTGTGTCGTCATAGCCGGTCTGCGGGGTGTCGAGCACGCCTTCCGGCGCGTTGCGGTCCATCATCACCTTGCCGGCGATGTTCAGCATATTGCGGTCGTGCGATTCGGCGAAGAAGGCTTCGGCCGAAGATTTGTGCACCGAGCAATAGGCGACGACCGTCGTCGTGCCCTGGCGCAGCATCTCGTCGAGGAAGAGCCTGGCGATGCGGCGGCCATGCTGCGCGTTCGCGAATTTCGACTCCTCCGGAAAGGTGTATTTGTTCAGCCAGTCGAGCAGCTCGGCGCCGTAGGACGCGATGATCTGCATCTGCGGGACATGCACATGCGCGTCTATGAAGCCCGGCAGGATGAGATGCGGACGATGATCGATCGTCTCGACGCCGGCGCCCGCGCCCTTCCGGATCTCGGCATACGGACCGGCAGCAATGATCTTGCCGTCGTCGATCAGCAGCCCGCCATCCTCCTCGTAGCGCCAGGCGGAATGGTCGTCGATTGCTTCGGGCCAGCGCAGGAAGGAGAGCGTGCGGCCGCGCAGGAGTTTTGAGGTCATGCTTACTTTCCGGCGCCTTCGAACCAGGCCACCAAAAGGGCCCGTTCCTGGTCGGTTATCTGAGTGACGTTAGCGGGCGGCATGGCATGCGCGCGGCCGGCCTGGAGATAGATCTCCCGGGCATGCTCGGCGATGCGCGCGTCGGTGTCGAGCATCACGCCCTTGGGTGCGTGATAGATTCCTTCATAGGCCGGCTCCTCGGTATGGCACATCGAGCAGCGGCCGAGCACGGTATCGCGCACAGCGGGAAAATGGGCGGAGGCCATATAGACTTGGGCAGCAGTGGATGCGGCGGAAGTCTTCGGCTCGCCGGTCAGCACCTTCGGCACCGTCGACAGCCAGATGATGATCATGAACAGCACGGCGGCGCCGAGCCAGGTCCAGGTCGGGCTGCCCTTTCTCGCGTGCACGGTGTTGAAATAGTGCCGGATCAGCACGCCGATGATGAAGACCAGCGAGGCGATGACCCAGTTGAACTGAGTGCCGAAGGCCAAGGGGTAGTGGTTCGACAGCATCAGGAACAGCACCGGCAAGGTCAGGTAGTTGTTGTGCAGCGAGCGCTGCTTGGCGATCTTGCCGTATTTCGGGTCCGGCTTGCGGCCGGCGATCAGGTCGGCGACGACGATCTTCTGGTTGGGGATGATGATCATGAAGACATTGGCCGACATGATCGTGGCGGTGATGGCGCCGAGATGCAGGAAAGCGGCGCGGCCGGTGAAAAGGTGCGTCAGCCCCCAGGCGATGAAAACCAGCACGCAGTAGAGCACCAGCATCAGGCCGGTATCGCTTTTGCCGAGCGGCGAACGGCAGAGCAGGTCATAGACAATCCAGCCGACGCCGATGGTGGCGAGGGACAAGAGGATGCCGACCGGCACCGAGATGTTGAGCACGTTGGGGTCGATCAGGAAGAGGTCGGCGCCGGCATAGTAGACCACGCAAAGCATGGCGAAGCCCGACAGCCAGGTGGCGTAGGATTCCCATTTGAACCAAGTCAGGTGCTCCGGCATTTCGGCCGGCGCCACCAGATATTTCTGGATGTGGTAGAAGCCGCCGCCATGCACCTGCCACTCCTCGCCGAAGGCGCCGGCGGGCAGGCCGGGACGCTGGCGAAGCCCGAGATCGAGGGCGACGAAATAAAAGGATGAGCCGATCCAGGCGATGCCGGTGATGACATGCAGCCAGCGGACGGCGAAGCTCAGCCAGTCCCAGAAAATCGCAAAATCCATCATCGAGTCGCCCCTGGGAAATCGTCCCTGCCGATCAGGCGACTTTACGGTCTGGAGCGCAAACGAAAAGAGGCGGGGTGCGCGATGACTTTCAAAAAAAAATGGAAAATACTAGGGTCGTCCCACGCAGCCATTTGAGAGCCACGATCGTCGCATGGCCTATCTCGACAATATCGCCGTCTTCGTCCGCGTCGTCGAGCTCGGCAATCTCTCGGCGGCCGGGCGCGACATGCGCATCTCGCCGGCGGTCGCCTCCAACCGCATCAAGGAGTTGGAGAAGCACCTCGGCGTGCGGCTGTTCAACCGCACCACGAGGCAGCTGATGCCGACCGAGCACGGCACGGTGTTCTACACCGGCGCCAAGCAGGTGCTGGACGCGATCATCGAGGCGGAGGCCGCGGTCGCAGCACTCTCCGGCCAACCGCGCGGCACGATCAAGGTGACGGCGCCGCTCGGCCTCGGCCGGCGGCTGATCGCCTCGGGCATCCCGGATTTCCACGACAAATACCCCGATATCGAGGTGCGGCTGAGACTCTCCGACCACAATGTCGACATCATGAAGGAAGGCATCGACGTCGCCTTCCGGCTCGGCATCATCGAAGATTCCAGCCTACGGATGCGCGGCATCATGGAATGCGAGCGCGTGCTGGTGGCGGCGCCGAAATACCTCGAGGCGCGCGGCGAGCCGTCCGAGCCGCAGGAGCTGATCGGCAAGAAACATGACTGCCTGATGCTGCGCTATTCCGGCACCCGCGAATATGTCTGGACGCTGCAGACGCCAAACGGTCCGCAGAAATTCGAGGTGCATGGACCCTACGACACCGACGATGGCGATGTGCTGACAGGCTGGGCCCTGTCGGGGCGCGGCATCATCAACAAGCCGCGCTTCGAGGTCGAGCCGTTCATCCGCGACCAACGGCTGAAAGTGATCCTGGCCAAGACGCCACCGACGCCGGTGCAGTTCGCCGCCGTCTATCCGCACAAGAAACTGCAGGATCCGAAGGTGCGGCTGCTGCTCGACTTCATGGCCGATCGCTGCCAGCGGCTGATCAAGGACATTCTTGCCGGCAAGTAGAGCTGGCGGGCACGCGCCTTCGCGCGGGTGACCACCCTCAGCCGGCGTCCATCAGGCGGGCCGTCCCGGATACCCGGATCGAGGCGCCGAGCGTGGGTGGAATATCGGCATGCAGCCGCGAGCGCATGCCCATGTCCTCGCCCTGAACGATGTCGATCGCGCCGCCATGCGGCCAGTCAATGTCGCGCAGATAGCCGGCAAAGGCGGCGGTGGCAGCGCCGGTCGCCGGATCTTCGTAGACGCCGCCGGAAGCGGAGGGATTGCGCGTGTGGAAGAGGGCGGCAAAGTTGGTGCCGTCGCGGAATCCTTCGACGGTTATGGCGGCCTGGTTCAGGAGCAGCTTGAAAATTCCGTCGCCGAAATTTCTGACGAGCGCCGCGCCCAGCGCGATGGTGGCGTGGCCGCAGAACGGCACTTCCGATTCGGGCGAAAAGTAGCGGACGCGCCAGCCATCGCCTTCACGTGCGGCAAAAGCGGTCTCCGAAAAGCCGACTTCTGCAGCGACGCGCTGCATGTCTGCGGCATCGGGCAGAACCTCGCCGATCACCACGCCGGCCGGGTTGCCGCCGGTGTTGCCGTCCGAAAACGCCGCTATGCGCAAAACATCCATGTCGCTCGTTCCGTGTTCGTCGTTCAGTGTTCGTCAGGCGTGCAGAAAACACGGTTCAACCCGGTTTGGGAAACGAAGAAAGCGACGAGCAGCTGTGAGCATCAGTCATACCTTCGCCAGCTGTGCGCCCCTCGATCCGATGCGGAACGAAACCCGCTCCATCGCCGTTCTGGCGATTGGCGGCTGCACGGCCGCCCTCCGAGACCAGTCCCCAGCTTTCACAGCGACCCAGCGCCACAGGAGCCAACCATGGACGCCATTGTCACCAAGAACGACCTCAAATCCGACGCCAAGAAGGAATCGATCGATCTTCTCAATGCCAGGCTTGCCGATGCCATCGACCTGGCGCTGGTCACCAAGCAAGCGCACTGGAACCTCAAGGGACCGCAGTTCATCGCCATCCACGAGATGCTCGACGAGTTCCGCGAGGAGATTGACGGCCATGTCGACATCATCGCAGAACGTGCCGTGCAGCTCGGCGGCACCGCGCACGGCACCTCGCAGGACGTGTCGAGGGCAACGAAGCTACAGCCCTATCCGACCGACATCCACAAGACCAAGGATCATCTGGCGGCGCTGATCGACCGCTATGCCACGGCTGCCAGGCTGGCGCGTGAGGCGATCGACGAGGCGGACGACGCCGGCGATGCCGACACCGCCGACATTTTTACCGCCTACTCGCGTTCGCTCGACAAATTGCTGTGGTTCCTCGAAGCGCACACGCAGGAAAAGGAATAGCCTGCTAGGCGTTCCTCCGATGGCCGGCTGAATCAGCCGGCCATCGCCTTTTCGGGCGCGGCCGAAGCCTGGGCCGCATGCGACGCCAGCGCCGTCATGATCTCGGCGGCGGCGAGCGCGGCGATCACCGGCGGGCGCTTGTCCTTCACGGTATTGCCGCCGATCGGCGAGACGAGGCGGTGGAACTGCGCCTCGCTGCCCTCGTCGGACTTCAGGAACCAGTTCTTGAAGGTCGCCTTCTTGGTCTTCGAGCCGATCATGCCGACATAGGCGGCGTCCTCGCGCTTCAGCGCCTCGGCGACGATCAGGAAATCGAGCGCATGGTCATGGGTGAGGATGACGAAGGCCGATCCCGCCGGGGCTTCGCGCACCACCGCTTCGGGCATCGGCGTCAGCCGCGTCTCAACCGTTTCCGGCATGCCTTCCAGCGCGTCGGCCCGGGTCTCGACGACTTCCACATGAATGGGCAGCGGCGCCAACGACGCGGCCAGCGCCTGGCCGACATGGCCGCCGCCGAAGACATAGACATGCGGCAGATGCGCCTCCTCGGCCTCGGCCTTGGCAATCAGTTCCTGTTCGATCGTAGCGTCAACCAGGCGGATCAGCACCTCGACACGGCCGCCGCAGCACTGGCCGATTTCAGGACCCAATGGGACATCTAAGGTCGCGCGGATTTCGTCGACCTCGATGCGGGCTTCCCTCCCCCTCGAGGGGAGGGTGGCGGCGGAGCCGCCGGGCGGGGTCGCCGCGGCAGTGCTCGGCGCTCTCGGGGTGCCTTCTGAGAGCACCCCCTCTGGCCGCTTCGCGGCCATCTCCCCCTCAAGGGGGGAGATAAGCTGCCGCGCCTTGTCGATCGCCATGAATTCAAGCTGGCCGCCGCCGATGGTGCCGAAAATCGCCGATAACGAGACGAGCATGAAGGCGCCGGCCTCGCGCGGGGCGGAGCCCTTCGTCGCCGCGACCTCTACGAACGCGACCCGGCCGCCCTGGCCGAGAAATCCCTTCAGGCTTTGCGCTTTCGAGTTCATCGTCTGCATTTCCACCCAGGAAATATAGCGTTTCGTGCCCGAATTTCACGTTTTGGCCCGTTAGGCCGGCTTTGCGGCTTCCCGCTTCAGCCTTTCGAGCGCCATCAGCACCCGTTCCGGCGTCGCCGGGGCATCGAGTCGCGGGCAGATCTTGTGATCGGCGACACTCGCCACCGCGTCGGAGAGCGCATGCAGCACCGACATGCCGTGCGGCAGCGGTGGCTCGCCCACCGCCTTGGAGCGATGGATGGTCGGCTCGTAGGCCGACGACCAGTCGGTCAGCTTGACATTGAAGATCTTCGGCCGGTCGGAAGCGAGCGGGATCTTGTAGGTCGACGGCGCATGCGTGCGCAGCCGGCCGCTGTTGTCCCACCAAAGCTCTTCCGTCGTCAGCCACCCCATGCCCTGGATGAAGCCGCCCTCGACCTGGCCGAGGTCGATCGCGCGGTTCAGCGAGCGGCCGGCATCGTGCAGGATGTCGGTGCGCTCGACGACATATTCGCCGGTCAGCGTGTCGACCGAGACTTCCGAGCAGGCCGCGCCATAGGCGTAGTAGTAGAAGGCATGGCCGCGGCCCTTGCTGCGGTCCCAATGGATCTTCGGCGTCTTGTAGAAGCCAGCCGCCGAGAGCTGAACGCGGTTCATGTAGGCTTGCTTGACCAGATCGCTGAAGGCGATTTCCTGGTTGCCGATGCGCACCCGGTTGGGCAGGAACACGACCTGGTCGAGCGGCACCTGGTATTTTTCGGCCGCGAAATCGGTCAGCCGCTTGCGGATCTGCCGGGCGGCATCCTGCGCCGCCATGCCGTTGAGGTCGGCGCCGGAAGATGCCGCCGTCGGCGAGGTGTTCGGCACCTTGGCTGTGGTGGTGGCGGTGATCTTGACCCGGTCGAGATCGATCTGGAATTCCTCGGCGACGACCTGCGCCACCTTGAGATGCAGGCCCTGGCCCATTTCGGTGCCGCCATGGTTCATATGCACCGAGCCGTCGGCATAGACATGCACCAGGGCGCCGGCCTGATTGGCCTCCGTCTTGGTGAAGGAAATGCCGAACTTGACCGGCGTCAGCGCCAGGCCGCGCTTGATGAAGCGGCTGTTGTTGTTGAAGGCGCTGATCTCGCGCCGCCGCCGCGCATAGTTGGCGCTTTCCTCCAGCTCCGCGACGATGCGGTGGATGATGTTGTCCTCGACCTTCTGGTGATAGGGCGTGAGGCAGCGTTCGCCGATCGCATCCATCGGGTCATAAAAATTCTGCTTGCGGATTTCGAGCGGGTCTTTGCCGACCGCGAAGGCTATTTCGTCGATGACGCGCTCCGCACCGACCATGCCTTGCGGACCGCCAAAGCCGCGGAACGCGGTGTTCGAGACCGTGTTGGTGAAAAGCGGTGCCGATTTCGCGTGCACCGCCGGATAGAAATAGGCGTTGTCGCAATGGAAGAGCGCCCGGTCGCCGACCGGACCGGACAGGTCGGCGGAGAAACCGCAGCGCAGCGCATAGGTGAAATCGACGCCTAGGATATTGCCCTCGTCGTCGAAGCCGACCTCGTAGTCGATGGCGAAATCATGCCGCTTGCCGGTAGCGGTCATGTCCTCGTCGCGGTCGAGCCTGATCTTCACCGCGCGCTTCAGCTTCTTGGCGGCAATGGCGGCTATGGCCGCGCACTGATTGGCCTGCGTCTCCTTGCCGCCGAAGCCGCCGCCCATGCGGCGCACCTCCACCGTCACCGCATGGCTCGGCACGCCGAGTGCATGGGCAACCAGATGCTGCGTCTCGCTCGGCCCCTGCGTCGAGGAATAGACGATCACCTCGTCGTCCTCGCCGGGGATCGCCAGCGAGACCTGGCCCTCGAGGTAGAAATGGTCCTGGCCGCCGAGCCACATGCGGTTCTTGATGCGGCGGGGTGCCGCCGCGATCGCCGCGGCCGCATCGCCGCGCTTCAGGATCAGCGGCGTGGTGACCTGCTTGTCCTCGACCGGATCGAGGTCCCAGATTTCGATGACGGCCGGAAGCTCGTCATATTCGATCCGGGCCAGGCGTGCCGCGCGGCGCGCCGCCTCGCGTGTCTCAGCTACCACGGCGAAGATCGGCTGGCCGTAGAATTGCACCTTGTGCTCGGCGAGCACCGGATCGTCCTGCATGTTGCTAGGCGAGACGTCGTTCTCGCCGGGCACGTCGGCACAGGTCAGCACATCGACGACGCCTGGCGCTGCGCGCACCGCCGACAGATCGATGCTCTTCAGCGTGCCGTGCGCGACCTTGGCGAGGCCAAGGCCGACATGCAGCGTGCCGGCAGGCTCGGGCATGTCGTCGATATAGACGGCGGCGCCGCTCACATGCTTGTGCGCGGAATCGTGCCGCTGCTCGGTGGCGACGCCGCCGACGATTTTTTCGGCCTTGAGGTTGGGAGTGGCGTGCTTGTTCATCAGGCAGCCTCGCTGCGGGTCACTTGAAACGGCGCCCTGGTGCCCGTTGTTTCGACATAAAAGCGCAGCAAAAGATTCTTCGCCGCCAGCGCCCGATACTCGGCAGTTGCGCGCATATCGGTAATTGGCGTGAAGGCGCTGGCGTATTCGGCCATCGCGGCCTCGACACTCTCTTCGCTCCAGACTTTGCCGATAAGGGCGGTTTCAACCGCAGCCGCCCGCTTCGGCGTCGGCGCCATGCCGCCATAGGCGATACGGATATCCGCCACGGTGCCGTCCTTGGCCTGGGTCAGATAGAAGGCGCCGAGGGTAGCGGTAATGTCCTCGTCGCGGCGCTTGGTGACCTTGTAGACGGCAAATTTCGTGCCCGTTGCCGGCACGGGCACATGGACGGCCTCGACGAATTCGCCGGGCTGCCGATCCTGCTTGCCATAGGCAATGAAGAAGGTTTCGAGCGGGATCGTGCGGCGGGCGTTGCCCTTGCGGAGCGTTAGCTGCGAGCCGAGCGCGATCAGCGGCGGCGGCGTGTCGCCGATCGGCGAGCCGTTGGCGATGTTGCCGCCGATAGTGCCCATGTTGCGCACCTGCTCGCCGCCGATGCGGTCGACCAGCGGCCCCAAGGCCGGGATGCGCCTGGAAAGCATTTCGAAGGCTTCGCTGTAAGTCGCGCCGGCGCCGATCGTAATCACGCCATCGGTCTCCGACATTGTGCGCAGGCCGTCGAGGCCGCCGATGAAGATCGCCGGCGAGATGTCGCGCATATGCTTGGTGACCCACAGCCCGACATCGGTCGAGCCGGCAACGATGGTGGCGCCAGGCTCCTTCTCGAGCACCGTGGCGAAATCGTCGACGTCAGCCGGCACGATCAGCCGCTGCTTACCCGAACCGACCTCGACCCTGGCGCCGTCGTGCAAACCTTCCAGCCGCGCGGAAATGTCCTTGCGTTCCACAGCCAGCGGGTCCTTCGCCGCCTTGCCGTAGCTTGATATGGCGCGCGCGGCGCGCATGATCGCCTCGTAGCCGGTACAGCGGCAGAGATTGCCCTGCAGCGCCTTCTCGATCGCCGCATCGGACGGGTTGGGCGTCTTCATCCACAGCGCATAGAGCGACATGACGAAGCCCGGCGTGCAGAAACCGCATTGCGAGCCATGGAAATCGACCAGCGCCTGCTGCACGGGGTGAAGCTGTTCGCCATTGCCGCGCAGATGCTCGACGGTGACGACATGGGTGCCGTCGAGCGAGCCCATGAAGCGGATGCAGGCATTGACGCTCTCATAGACCAGGCCCTCGGCCGACAGCTTGCCGACCAGCACCGTGCAGGCGCCGCAATCGCCCTCCGCGCAGCCTTCCTTGGTGCCGCGCAGCGAGCGGTTCAACCGCAGCCAGTCGAGCAGGGTCGCGTCGGGCGCGATGTCGTTCAGCGCGACATCGGCGCCGTTCAGGATGAAGCGTATCTGGTTACGGGTCTTGTCGGCCATGTCTCAGCTCCCGCGATAGGTCGAGTAGCCGTAGGGCGAGATCAAGAGCGGCACATGATAATGCCGCTCCTCCGCCATGCCGAAGCGGATCGGCACGGTATCGAGGAAAGCCGGCTGCGGCAGGCTGACGCCCTGCCCGCGCAGATAGTCGCCGGCGGCGAAAACCAACTCATACTCGCCGGTGCGGAACTCGGCGCCGGCGAGCAGCGGCGCGTCGCAGCGGCCATCGTCGTTGGTGGTGACCGTCTTCACATGCGCGCGGGCCTGGCCTTCGAGGCGGAAAAGCTCGATCGAGAGGCCCTTTGCCGGCCTGCCGGTCGCGGTATCGAGGACATGGGTCGTCAGACGCCCGCCATCGGCTTTCGAGGTTTCTGCCACTGGCCGCCTCCCATCCCAAGTAGTCGAACGTTTTCAGATCAATTGTGCGCCAATTAAAGGCGATGCATAAGCCCCGGTCGAGCGGAGTGGGGCAAAAAGCACTTTCAAAAATTTTCGGGGGAATGCACGAGCACTCCTTTCGATATCTTCATCTCAACAGTCGGGCAGGAGCGATCATGCGTTACGAACGGGACATGCGCGGTTACGGAGCCAATCCGCCGGACCCGAAATGGCCCGGCGGCGCCTATGTCGCGGTGCAGTTCGTCGTCAATTACGAGGAAGGCGGCGAGAACTGCGTGCTGCACGGCGACAAGGCGTCCGAAGCTTTCCTGTCCGAGATCGTCGGCGCCGCGCCCTGGCTCGGCCAGCGCCACTGGAACATGGAATCGATCTACGAATACGGCGCCCGCGCCGGCTTCTGGCGGCTCTACCGGCTGTTCACGGAAGCTGAGGTGCCGGTGACCTGCTACGGCGTCGCCACGGCGCTGGCACGCTCGCCCGACCAGGTCGCGGCGATGCAGGAAGCCGGCTGGGAGATCGCCTCGCACGGGCTGAAATGGATCGACTACCGCGACCATAGCGCGGAGGACGAGCGGCGCGACCTCGAAGAGACGATCCGGCTGCACTATGAAGTGACCGGCGCGCGGCCGACCGGCTGGTACACCGGGCGCACTTCGGTCAACACGGTGCGACTCGTCGCCGAGGAAGGCGGCTTCGATTACGTCTCCGACACCTATGACGACGAATTGCCCTACTGGTTCGACCGGGATGGTCTGGAGAAGCCGCAGCTCATCATCCCCTATACGCTCGACGCCAACGACATGCGCTTCGCCACGCCGCAGGGCTTCAATTCGGGCGACCAGTTCTTCGCCTATCTGAAGGACAGTTTCGACACGCTCTATGCCGAGGGCAAGGCGGGGCGGCCACGCATGATGAATATCGGCCTGCATTGCCGGCTGGTCGGCCGTCCCGGCCGCGTGGCGGCGCTGAAGCGCTTCGTCGACTATGTGAAGTCGCATGACAAGGTCTGGCTGACCCGGCGCATCGATATCGCAAAACACTGGCGCGAGACGCATCCCTACCAAGCGCCGGCGCTGCGCCCGTCTCGGATGGAATTCGAGACATTCGTGCATGCCTTCGGCGGGGTGTTCGAGCATTCGCCCTGGATCGCCGAGCGCGCCTACGAACTGGAGCTCGGCCCGGCCCATGACAGCGCCGGCGGCCTGCATAACGCGCTCTGCCGCGTCTTCCGCGCGGCGACCGAGGCCGAGCGGCTTTCCGTGCTCAACGCCCATCCCGACCTCGCCGGCAAGCTGGCGGCGGCCAAGCGGCTGACGCCGGAATCGGCCAAGGAACAGGCCTCCGCCGGGCTCGACGCGCTGACCGACAAGGAGCGCGAGCTGTTTTCGAAGCTCAACGCTGCCTACGTCACGACCTTCGGCTTTCCCTTCATCATCGCGGTCAAGGGCAAGACCAAGGACCAGATCCTGGCGGAGTTCGAGACGCGCATCGGCAACAGCCGCAGCAATGAATTCGACACCGCGTGCAAACAAGTCGAGCGCATCGCGCTGCTTCGGCTGAAAGACATGCTTCCAAAATAGGCTTCAACACATGGACAGGATGAACATGGCCGAGCGAACCTATTACGCGCCGCATGGCGGCCATCCCGGTCAGCACGAGCTGTTGACCGGCCGCGCTGTCTTCACCGAAGCTTATGCGGTCATCCCCAAGGACGTGATGCAAGACATCGTCACCAGCCCGCTGCCGTTCTGGGACAAGACGAGGGCCTGGATCATCGCAAGGCCGCTTTCGGGCTTCGCCGAGACCTTTTCGCAGTACATCGTCGAGGTCCTGCCCGGCGGCGGCAGCGACCGGCCTGAGCTCGACCCCGAAGCCGAGGGCGTGCTGTTCGTGGTCGAGGGCGAGCTTACGGTCTCGGTTGCCGGCAAGAACCATGTGCTTCGCCCAGGCGGCTTTGCCTTCCTGCCGCCGGCCAGCGGCTGGACAGCGCGCAACGAGAGCAGCGGTGCGGTCCGCTTCCACTGGGTCCGCAAGGCCTATGAGGCGGTCGACGGCCTCGACGTTCCGGAAGCCGTCTTCAGCAGCGACCAGGAGGTCGCGCCGAGTCCGATGCCCGGCACCGAGGGTCGCTGGGCGACAACGCGCTTCGTCGACCCGGCCGACATGCGCCACGACATGCACGTCACCATTGTCACGCTCAAACCCGGCGCGGTCATTCCCTTCGCCGAGACCCATGTCATGGAGCATGGGCTCTATGTACTCGAAGGCAAGGCAGTCTATCGCCTCAATCAGGACTGGGTCGAGGTCGAGGCCGGCGACTTCATGTGGCTGCGCGCCTTCTGCCCACAGGCCTGCTATGCCGGCGGTCCCGGAAATTTCCGCTACCTGCTCTACAAGGACGTCAACCGGCACGCCAAGCTTGGCGGCGCCCTTGGGGCTCGCGCGCGGTGACCCAAATCGTGGCCCAGCCGCTGACACGCAAGAACTTCGCGCCGTTTGGCGACGTCATCGATATGGGCGGCGAGAACCGCTACCCGATCAATGGCGGCAAGGCGATGCGCTACCACGATCTCGCCACGGCGGAAGCCGTCGGGCCAAATGCGCGCGTGTTGATCTCCATGGTACGCGGCACCCCCTACGAGATGCCGTTGAAACTGACCATGGTCGAACGCCACCCGCTCGGCAGCCAGGCCTTCATTCCGCTGTCGCCGCGGCCCTTCCTGGTTGTCGTCTGCCATGACACTCAGGACGGCCCAGGCGAGCCGCACGCCTTCATCACCGCGCCTGGGCAGGGCATCAACTACCGGCGCAACCTCTGGCACGGCGTGCTGACGCCGATCGGCGAGGAACAGGATTTTCTCATCGTCGACCGCGGCGGCGACGGCTCCAATCTCGAAGAATTTTATTTCTCGCATCCCTACGAGATCCACCTCCCCTGAAAGCTTACCCATGGCCGACGTTTCGCTGATCGACCGCCTGCTCGACGTGATCGAGCACGACATCGTGCCGAAGACGGCGCAAGGCGTCGCCCATGGCAACAAGCTGTTTGGCGCCGCGATCCTACGGAAAGACGACCGCTCGCTGGTGCTGGCCGAAACCAACAACGAGATCGAAAATCCGCTCTGGCATGGCGAGGTGCACTGCCTGAAGCGATTTTACGAAATGCCCAAGGCCGAGCGCGTCGACACCAAGGATGCACTGTTCCTGGCCACGCACGAGCCCTGCTCGCTCTGCCTGTCGGCGATCACTTGGACCGGCTTCGACAATTTCTACTACCTCTTCAGCCACGAGGACTCGCGCGACAGCTTCGCCATCCCGCATGACCTGAAGATCCTCAAAGAAGTCTTCACACTCGATCCCGGCGGCTACAACGCCGAGAACGCCTATTGGAAGAGCTTTTCCATATGCCGACTGGTGCGCGCTTTGCCCGAGGCGGAACGCAAGCGGCTGGAAGCGCGCATCCGCAAGATCTCCGCGCGCTACGACGAGCTCTCCGGCACATACCAGGCAAGCAAGGCCGAGAGCGACATTCCGCTGAACTGACGCTTTGAACTGACGCTTATTGACCAGCCGATTTCGCCGGCTGGCCCACGACGCCTCCCCGACGGTTCCATCATGTGCCTTGCATGAAAACCGTCACTGAATTCCCCCGCAAGGTCATCGAATTTGCCGATATGGGCATCGTCATGCCGGATGGCTGCCGGCTGTCGGCGCGCATATGGATGCCTGAGGATGCCGCCGACAACCCGGTGCCGGCGATTCTCGAGCATTTGCCCTACCGCAAGCGCGACGGCACCATCTTCCGTGATCAGCTGACGCATCCCTATTTCGCCGGACACGGCTATGCCTCGATCCGCGTCGACATGCGCGGCAACGGCGATTCCGAAGGGCTGATGGACGATGAGTATTCCGAGCAGGAATTGCAGGACGCCTGCGACGTCATCGCCTGGGCGGCGGCGCAGCCCTGGTGCAACGGCAATGTCGGCATGATGGGCATATCCTGGGGCGGCTTCAACTGCCTGCAGGTCGCGGCAAAGCAGCCGCCGGCGCTGCAGGCGGTGATCAGCCTGTGCTCGACCGTCGACCGCTATGCCGACGACATCCATTACAAGGGCGGCTGCCTGCTGCTCGAGAATTTCGGCTGGGCCTCGACGATGCTCTCCTACTCGTCGCGGCCGCCGGATCCGGAAATCGCCGGCGGCAACCGCTGGCGCGATCTGTGGCTCAGCCGGCTGGAGAACCAGCCTTTTCTCGCGCCGCTATGGCTCAGCCACCAGCATCGCGATGCCTACTGGAAGCGCGGCTCGATCTGCGAGGACTTTTCGGCCGTTAAGGCGGCCGTCTTGTCGATCGGCGGTTGGCATGACGGCTACCGCAACACGATCTCCAATCTCGTTACCAACATCCAGGCGCCGGTGAAGGGCATCGTCGGCCCCTGGATCCACAAATATCCGCATTACGCGGCACCCAATCCGGCCATCGGCTTCCTGCAGGAGGCGCTGCGCTGGTGGGACCGCTGGCTGAAAGGCGCGGCGACCGGGGTCGAGGCCGACCCTGACTACCGCGCCTATGTCATGGACAGCGTGCGCCCGGCTCGCTGGCATCCCGAACGACCAGGCCGCTGGGTTGCGGAACAGCAATGGCCCTCGCCCAACATCAAAGTCAAGGCAACCGAGCTCATTCCCCAAGGCGCCAGGCCGGCAATCGTCGCCTCGCCGCAAAGTTGCGGGCTTGCCGGCGGCGAGTATTTTCCCTTCACCTTCGGTCCGGAATTGCCGGGCGACCAGCGCCCCGACGACGCGCTTTCGGTATGCTTCGACCAGGTCGAACTCGAGGAGGCGATCGATATCGTCGGCGCGCCGGAAGTCGAACTACGGGTTGCCGTGGACCGCCGCCAGGCCAACGTCGCAGTGCGTCTCTGCGACGTGCATCCGGACGGCGCCTCGGAGCTGATCTCCTATGGCGTGCTCAACCTCACCCATCGCAACTCGCACGAGTTCCCGGAAGCGCTGATGCCAGGCGAGACGGTTTCGGCACGCGTCGTGCTCGACCAGTGCGCCTATCGGGTGCCGGCCGGCCACCGGCTGCGGGTCGCCGTCTCGACCGCCTATTGGCCGATGATCTGGCCTTCGCCGGAGCCGGCGACGCTCGAACTGTCGGCCGCGACGCTCAAACTGCCGCTGCGCCCGCTGGCGACGGGCGACGAGGTCTCGTTCCCCGAACCGGAAGGGGCTATGCCCTGGGCGACCGAGACGATCAGGCCCACCAATTCCGAACGGCATATCGACCGCAACGAAAAGACCGGCATCGTCACACTTTCCATAACGGACGATTTCGGCGAGGTGCGCGACCTGGAGCACGGGCTAGTCCACGGCAGCATGGTCAGGGAGACATGGGCGATCCATCCCGACGATCCGCTGTCGGCGACGGGCAGCACGCATTGGACGCAAACATTGTCGCGGAACGAATGGTCGGTGCGGACCGAGACCTTCGCCGAGATGCGGTCTGACGCGCAAAACTTCATCCTCAGCGCCAGAATCGAGGCCTATGAGGGCGAAAAGCTGGTGTTCGAGCGCGACTTCAAACAGGCGATTCCTCGCGCTCTCGTGTGAGAGCTGACAAGATTGGTCCAAATGCGACGCGCCATTTACGCCACGGCATGTCGCATTCGGTCTTGCTTACAGCTTTCCGTTGCGCTCATTATCCCTCACAAGAACAAGAACCGACCACATGGTCGTACCATCAGAGTGAGGAACCCATAATGACAAACGAACTCGACTATCTCAGCCGGCGCGTCGCTGCCGGAAAGCTAAGCCGCCGCGACTTCCTTGGCCGCGCCGCCGCGCTCGGCGTCACCGCGCCCTTCGCCAACTCGCTGCTTTCGAGCGCCGCCCGGGCTGCCGGCCCCGTCAAGGGCGGCACGTTGAAGGCCGGCCTGGTCGGCGGTGAATCCACCAACAGCCTCGACCCGGCGCTGATGATGACCCAGGTGCCCTTCGCCTTCGGCAAGTGCTGGGGCGAAATGATCGTCGAGCTGTCGCCCGACGGCAAGCTCGAGAACCGCATCGCCGAGGAAATCGGCTCTTCGGACGACGCCAAGGTCTGGACGCTGAAGATCCGCGACGGCATCGAATTCCACAACGGCAAGACGGTGACCGCCCAGGACGTGGCAGCCACGCTCGAGCGCCATTCGGACGAGAAGTCGAAGTCCGGCGCGCTCGGCTACATGAAGGGCATCGAGACCATCAAGGCCAACGGCAAGGAAGTGGTGCTGACCCTGAAGGAAGCCAACGCCGACCTTCCCTATCTGCTCAGCGACTATCACCTGATCGTCCAGCCGAATGGCGGCAAGGACAAACCCGATGCCGGCATCAGCGCCGGCCCTTACAAGGTCAAGGTCAACGAGCCCGGCGTGCGTCATGTCGGCGAACGCTTCGCCAACTACTGGCAGGGCGACAAGATGGGCCATGCCGATCAGGTCGAAGTCGTCGTCATCAACGACGCGACGGCGCGCACGGCGGCCCTGCAGGGCGGTCAGGTCAACATGATCAACCGCGTCGAGCCGAAGATCGTCGACCTGATCAAGCGCGTGAAGGGCGTCACCATCCGCAACCACTCCGGTCCCGGCCACTACGTGTTCATCATGCATTGCAACACGGCGCCGTTCGACAACAACGACCTCAGGATGGCGCTGAAGCTGGCGATCAACCGCGAAGAGATGCTGAACAAGGTGCTGCGCGGCTACGGCTCGCTCGGCAACGACTTCCCGATCAACGCCTCCTACCCGCTGTTCACCGAGATCGAGCAGCGCAAATACGATCCCGACAAGGCCAAGTTCCACTACAAGAAGTCGGGTCACGACGGCGCCGTGCTGCTCAGGACGTCGGACGTCGCATTCCCCGGCGCCGTCGATGCCGCGCAGCTCTATCAGCAGAGCGCGGCCAAGGCCGGCATCAAGCTGGAAATCAAGCGCGAGCCCGGCGACGGCTACTGGAACGAAGTCTGGAACAAGCAGCCCTTCTGCGCTTCCTATTGGGGCGGCCGCTCGACGCAAGACCAAATGTACTCGACCGCCTACCTGTCGAGCGCCGACTGGAACGACACGCGGTTCAAGCGGCCAGACTTCGACAAGATGGTGCTGGCGGCGCGCGCCGAGCTCGACGAGGCCAAGCGCAAGCAGATGTATCATGACATGGCTGTGATGGTACGTGACGAGGGCGGCTTGATCCTGCCAATGTTCAACCAGTTCATCGACGCAACTGGTCCCAAGGTCGGTGGTTGGGTGGACGATCCGCATCAGGAGCTGATGAACGGCTACGCCCTGTCGAAGTGCTGGCTGGAAGCCTAAGGTCCGGCCTTGCGGAGATGTCCTCACCCGTCGTGAAACTGGTGGCCCAGCGCGTTGCGCTGGGCATCCTCCTTCTGCTGGCCGTTTCGGTCCTGATCTTCGCCGGCACCCAGATCCTGCCCGGCGACGTCGCCCAAGCCATCCTCGGACAATCGGCGACTCCGGAGTCGCTCGCCAATCTGCGCGAACAGCTCGGGCTCAATCAGCCTGCCTATATCCGCTACTTCCACTGGCTGGGCGGCGTGCTCACCGGCGATCTCGGCACCGCAATGTCGAGCGGCCAGGACATAGCGACATCGATCAAGGAACGGCTGTGGAATACATTGTTCCTGGCCTTCTGGGCGGCAATCGTGGCCATTCCGCTGGCGATCACGCTTGGCCTGATCGCGGTGCGCTACCGCAATGGCTGGGTCGACAAGATGATCTCCGGCGTGGCGCTCGCCTCGACCTCGTTCCCGGAATTCTTCATCGGCTACCTGCTGGTCTTCTACTTCGCCGTCCAGCATCAATGGTTCCCCGCAATCTCGACCGTCTATGCTGGAATGTCGTTAGGCGAGCGGTTGCAGGCGATCGCGCTGCCGGCGGCGGCGCTGACGCTGGTGGTGCTGGCCCACATGATGCGCATGACGCGAGCGGCGATCCTCAACGTCATGCAATCGGCCTATGTCGAGACGGCGGAGCTGAAGGGGCTCTCGGCTTTCGCGGTCATCCGCAAGCATGCCTTCCCGAACGCGATCGCGCCGATCATCAATGTCGTCATGCTGAATCTCGCCTATCTCGTGGTCGGCGTCGTCGTGGTCGAGGTGATTTTCGTTTATCCGGGCATGGGGCAATATCTCGTCGACCATGTCACCAAGCGCGACGTTCCCGTCGTCCAGGCGGTCGGCCTGATCTTTGCGGCCGTCTATATCGCCCTCAACATCATCGCGGACATTGCGGCGATCGTCGCCAATCCGCGGCTCAGGCATCCGAAGTAGGGGGCGCCGTTATGCTCGATATCAGACGCACTCCTGTCGCGGCGCTGATCGGCATTGTGCTGACGACGCTGTTCGTGCTGGCGGCGGTCTTGGCGCCATGGATCGCCCCGCACGGCAATGCCGAGATCGTCAGCGACGTCCCTTGGGAACCGATGTCATCGGTGCATCTGCTAGGCACCGACAATCTCGGCCGCGATCTCTTGTCCCGCATGATCTATGGCGCCCGCATCACACTGTTCATCGCCGTGCTGGCCACGGCGCTGTCCTTTTCGCTCGGCGCCATTCTGGGCTTTTCGGCGGCGGTGTTCGGCGGCTGGTTCGACACGATGCTGTCGCGCCTCGTCGACCTGCTGATGTCGATCCCGACGCTGATCATGGGCCTCGTCGTCCTGTCGGTGCTGCCATCCAACCTGGTGACGCTGATCCTGGTGATGGGCATCCTCGATTCGACCCGTGTTTACCGCTTGTCGCGCGCGGTGGCGGTCGACATCAACGTCATGGACTATGTCGAGGCCGCCAAACTGCGCGGCGAAGGCAGCGGCTGGATCATCTTCCGCGAGATCCTGCCCAATGCGCTGTCGCCCCTGGTCTCCGAGCTCGGCCTGCGCTTCATCTACGCCGTGCTTTTCCTGTCGACGCTTTCCTTCCTCGGCCTCGGCGTGCAGCCGCCGGACGCCGACTGGGGCGGCATGGTGAAGGAGAACAAGGACGGCATCGTCTTCGGCATCCCGGCGGCGCTCATCCCGGCGGCGGCGATCGCGGCGCTGGCGATCTCGGTCAATCTTGTCGCCGACTGGGTGCTCAACCGCACGACCAGCCTGAAGGGAGGGCGCGGGTGATGGCTGACAGCAAAGCAAATTCCGGCCGACTCCTCGACATCCGCAATCTGCGCATCGAGGCGACCGTCTATCCGCCCGGCGAGGCGCCGAAGACCATCACCCTTGTCCATGATGTCTCGCTGACGCTGGAGAAGGGCAAGGTGCTCGGCTTGATCGGCGAATCCGGCGCCGGCAAGTCGACGATCGGCCTGTCCTCCATGGGCTATGGCCGGGGCGGCGTGCGTATTACCGGCGGCGAGGTGATCCTCAACGGCCGCGATATACTGAAGGGCGGCAGGGAAGGCTTGCGCAAGCTGCGCGGCCGCGAGGTGTGCTATGTCGCCCAGTCGGCGGCAGCGGCCTTCAATCCGGCGCACCGGCTGATGGACCAGGTGGTGGAGGCGACGCTTCTGCACGGCACGGCAACCCGGGCCGAAGCCGAGAAGCGAGCCGTCGCGCTGTTCAGGAAGCTCAGCCTGCCCAATCCCGAAACCATCGGTGAGCGCTTCCCGCACCAGGTCTCCGGCGGCCAGTTGCAGCGCGTGATGACGGCGATGGCGCTTTGCTCCGAGCCTGACCTGATCGTTTTCGACGAGCCGACCACAGCGCTCGACGTGACGACGCAGATAGACGTGCTGGCGGCGATCAAAGACGCGATCCGCGATACCCATGTGGCGGCTTTATACATCACCCACGACCTGGCCGTGGTCGCGCAGGTAGCGGACGAGATCATGGTGCTGCGCCATGGCCGGCTGGTCGAATGGGGCGGTACCCGCCAGATCATCAAGGAGCCGCGCCAGGAATACACCAACGCGCTGGTCTCGGTGCATGAGATCGAGCACAACGAACAGCAGCCCGGCACCACACCGATGCTGTCGGTGAAGAACGTGACAGCCGCCTATGGCGGCGGTCTCGTCAAGGTGCTGAAGAACGTCTCGGTCGACATCCACCCGGGCCAGACCCTGGCCGTCGTCGGCGAGAGCGGTTCCGGCAAATCGACGCTGGCGCGCGCCATCACCGGCCTCTTGCCGCCCGAGCAGGGTAGCGTCTTCTTCGACGGCCGCACGCTTGGCAACAGGCTTTCCGACCGGCCGAAAGAGGACCTGCGCCAATTGCAGATGATCTACCAGATGGCCGACGTGGCGATGAACCCGCGCCAGACGGTGGGCACGATCATCGGCCGGCCGCTGGAGTTCTATTTCGGCATGAGGGGCCGCGAGCGCGACAAGCGCGTCGCCGAGCTGCTCGACCAGATCGAGATGGGCAAGGGCTTCATCGACCGCTATCCGGCCGAGCTTTCCGGCGGCCAGAAGCAGCGCGTTTGCATCGCCCGTTCGCTCGCCGCCAAGCCGAAGCTGATCATCTGCGACGAGGTGACCTCGGCGCTCGATCCGCTGGTCGCCCACGGCATCCTCAAGCTGCTGCTCAACCTGCAGCAGATCGAGAAAGTGGCCTATCTCTTCATCACCCACGACCTCGCGACAGTGAAGTCGATCGCCGATTCGATCGCGGTGATGTATCGCGGCGAGGTGGTGCGCTACGGCTCCAAGAGCAAGGTGCTGGCGCCGCCCTTCGATGCCTATACCGACCTTCTGCTGTCCTCCGTCCCCGAAATGGAGATCGGCTGGCTGGAGAAGGCGATTGCCGGCCGGCGCATGGAAAGCGCCGGCAACTAAGCTGGCTGGCTCTTCGCTGCGCTTCTCGGACTTGGCCGGAGGTCAAGCCCTCGATGCCGATCTCTCCCGCAAGAACGCATGGAATTGCCCGTGGCACTTAACTCCAAACTGCTGCTCATCATCCTTGACGGGGTGCCCTACCGGAACTGGCGCCGGCTTATGGGCAACCTCGAAGGCTGGGTACAATCGGGCGAGGCGCAAGTGTGGAAGATGCGCTCCGTGCTGCCATCGACATCGGCCTGCTGCTACGCCTCGATCCACACCGGCGTCGCGCCGCAAGTGCATGGCATCCTCTCCAACGAGAATCGGTTCCGGGTCAGGCAGCCCGATATCTTCTCGGAGGTCAGCAACGCGGGCGGCAGGACCGGGGCAGTGACGCATTCCTACTGGTCGGAATTCTTCCGCAGCTTTCCGTTCGACCTCGTCGAGGACATGGAATTCGACGAGCCTGGCGGGCCGATCACGCATGGCCGCTTCCACACCATGACCGGCTACAATCTCAAGAACCAGATGACGCCGAGCGATGTCGACCTTTTCGCGACATTGACCATACTCACCCGCCGCCACGGCATCGACTACGGCATCCTGCACAGCTGCACGCTGGACTCGATGGGCCATCGCTTCGGCCACGACTGCCACGAGATGGATCATGCCTGCTACGCGATGGACGGAATGCTTGCCGCCTTCCTGCCCGGTTGGCGCGAAGCCGGCTATGAAGTCATCGTCACCGCTGATCACGGCCAGACCGACCGCGGCCATCACGGCGGGCATGACGACGAGATGCAGGATTTCGCGCTGTATTATTTCGGACCGGCGAAGGGTCCTGAAGCCGACACGCTGCTCGACCAGCTGCAGCTCGCGCCGACGGTGCTGAGCCGGCTCGGCGTGGCGGTGCCGGCTACGATGAAGGCAAAGCCTTTCCTCGAATGAGAAGTGGGCAGGACGTTCGCGCCCCTCTCCCCGTCACCATACGGGGAGAGGGTAGGGGGTGAGGGGCAGCGCCAGCCTCGACAATTGCGAACGCCGGCGACCCTCATCCGCCTGCCGGCACCTTCTCCCCGTATAGCGACGCGAAGAAGGAGATACTCTGGCAACGCTCATCTTCTTCGGTTAGCTTCCGAAAATTCCTTGGCGGAGGATGAACCTTCTTGGACCGACCAGCGACAGAGCCACGAGGAGCCAGGCGGCTCGACCGGCCATGAACGCGGCGACCGAAACCGATCGCGCGCTTGTCGACCGGGTCGCGAAGGGCGACCGGGCGGCCGTGCGGCTCCTGTTCATGCGTCACCACGCGCGGATCTACCGTTTCGTGGCGCGCCAGACGGGATCGGAAATGATGGCCGACGATATCACCAACGAGGTCTTTCTCGAGCTGTGGCGCCAGGCGCCAGGCTTCGAAGGCCGCTCGGAAGTCTCGACCTGGCTGCTCGGCATCGCCCGCTTCAAGGCGCTATCCTTGCTTCGCAAGAAGAAGGAAGACTGGATCGACGACGATGACGCGGCGCAGATTCCCGACAGCGCCGACACGCCGGAAGTCGTCACCATGAAAGAGGACAAGGCCGCCGCCTTGCGCCGCTTCGTCGATGCCTTGCCGGAGGAGCACCGCACGGTGATCGACCTTGCCTATTACCATGGCCAGTCGGTGACCGAGATCGGCGAGGTGCTCAACATCCCGGTTGCCACCGTCAAGACCAGGATGTTCTACGCCCGTAAGAAACTCGGCGAGGCCCTCAAGGCCGCTGGTTACGACAGGGGGTGGCCATGAGCGCCGCTGAAAAGATGTCGCGGCGCGACGAGATGGAGACACTGCTGCCGTTCTACCTCAACGGCTCGCTGGAAGGCGCCGAACTGGAAGCCGTCGAGGAATGGCTGGCCTCCGATCCTGCGGCGATGGCCGCGCTCGGCGAGGCGGAAGCCGAATTCTCCGGCACCGCCGCCGCCAACGAAGCGATCCGACCCCCGGCCGACGCGCTCTCCCGCTTTGCAAGGGCGCTCGACGCCGAGGCCGGTCCGGCGCGCGCGCCCGCCGGCCAGTCATGGCTGGCGAAGGTCTTCGGCCGGGTCACGGCGATCCCCTCGGGCGTCGCCTGGGCGGCGGCCGCGGCGCTGCTTGCGCTGGTCGTGGCGCAGTCTTTCGAGCGGCCAGGTGGCAAGGGCAACGACTTTGAAATCGCCGGCGCTCAGGACGATCTGGCGAAGCTGCCCTTCGCCCTGGTCAAGTTCAAGCCGGATGCCAAGATGTCGGACATCGCCGCCTTCCTCGGCCAGAACGGGCTGAAGATCGCCGGCGGGCCGACCGCCGACGGTGTGTTTCACGTGACGATCCCGGCCAGCACGGCGGCCGACTACGACAAGCTCGTCGGCCTTATTGCCGCCCAGCCTTTCGCGGAAGCCGTGGTGCAGGGAAGGAAACCGGCCGATGGCGGCTAAAGCGGTCGTTCTTCATGCGGCAATCCTCGCGGCGACATTTGTCGCCGCTCCCGCCGCTGCGCAGACCAACGATCCGAACCTCTCGCAAAAGCAGATCGACTGCCTCAACCGCACGACGGCGGCCGGCGCTGACTGCGACAAGGACGGCGGTGCTAAGAATGGCGGCGAGAAATCCGGCGCGGGCAATGCCGCCGGCGGCGCCGTGTTCCTGCCGGCGCTGATCGTCGACCTGTTCCCGAATCCGCCGGCACCCCCGACGCCTGCGCCAACGCAGCCGAGCGGAACGGCGCCTCCAAAGGCTCCGACGAGCACACCGGCGCCCGCTCCGTCGCCAAGCGGCCCCATCACGCCGCCTACCGGGCTCAATCTCGCAGCGCCGCCGCGTGCGGTCAGTGGCGAGTTCGTGCCCGACGAGGTGCTGGTGACGGTCGCCGGCGATGCCGGCGCGGTGCAGCAGATCGCCACCACCTTCGGCCTGCAGGTGCGCTCGCAGCGCCAGTCGCGGCTGCTCGGCACAACGCTGGTGCGCTACGGCATTCCCGACGGACGGCCGGTCGGCGTCGTGCTGGCGCAGCTCGCCGCCGACGGGCGCACCCAACGGCGTGAGCCCAACCACATCTATTCGCTGCAGCAGACCGCCGGCATCGTGAACTATGCCTTCGAGCGCATCGCGCTCGATTCGAAACAGGCGAGCGGCGAGAACGTGCGCGTCGCCGTCATCGACACCGGCATCGACGATACCAACCCAGCGCTGAAAGGCGTCATTGCCGGCCAGTTCGACGCCATGCCGAACGTGCCGATCAAAAAGCGCGACCACGGCACCTCGGTCGACGGGCTGATCGCCGGCGTCGGGCCGCTGGAAGGCATGGCGCCGGGCGCCAGGATCTATCACGCACGAGCCTTCGAGGGCGGCAAATCGAGTATGGACGTCATCCTGTCGGCGCTCGACTGGGCGGCTGAACAGGACGTGCGCATCATCAATATGAGCTTCGTCGGGCCGAAGAACGACCTGCTCGGCACGGCCTGCCGCAATGCGCGCGCGCTCGGCATGGTGCTGGTCGCGGCGGCCGGCAACAACGGGCCGAAAGCGCCTTACGGCTATCCGGCGGCCTTCGACGGCGTCATCGCGGTGACCGCGACCGACGCCAAGGACGGGCTGATGCCGCAGGCCAATCGCGGCGCTTATGTCTTCATCTCGGCACCGGGCGTCGAGATGCTGGCGCCGAGCGGCGCCGGCTCGGACGTGGTGACCGGCACCTCCTTCGCCGCCGCGATCGTATCCGGTGCCATCGCCAATCTGATCCACGCAACGCCTGACCGCTCGGCCGACGACATCGTGAAGGCGCTGGCCGCCACGGCAAAGGATCTCGGCCCGAAGGGGCGGGACAATGATTTCGGCTATGGGCTGCTGGATATCAAGGCGGCCGGGGCGGTGAAGGAGTAACCCCGCTTATATCTGTAATGTTGGCGGGACAGCACCCCCTCTGGCCTGCCAGCCATCTCCCCCGCAAGCGGGGAGATCAGCAGTTTCAGCGCCGAAATAGCTGTGCGAAGTTGATGATTGGCGAAACGTGCGGCGACATCCAATCTCGCCCCTTGCGGGAGAGATGCCCGGCAAGACAGAGGCGGGTGTGAAGGAGCTCCAGGCGTCTCGCCTGTCGGACTACCGCGGCGCCCCAGCGACCGACCCCCTCACCACCAGGTCGACCGGCCAGACCTCGCCCCGCGCGCCCTCTTCCAGCCCCGATATGCGCGCCGCCAATCGCTCGGCAACGCGCGCGCCGGCGAGGCGGATGGAGGAACGCGTCGTCGACAGCGGCACCGGGAAATTCTCCGGCCGCAGCCAGGGGAAGACGTCGTCATGGGCGACCAGCGACAGATCGCCCGGAATGGTCAGGCCGAGATCGCGCACGGCGCGGACGACACCGAGCGCCATGATGAGACTGGAGCAGACGATCGCCGTCGGCGCTCCGCTTTCTTCGAGCAAGCGGCGGGCGGCGCGATAACCGTTTTCCTCGGTCATGGTCGTGGAACAGATATGGCGCTCGCCCAGCGTCAGTCCGCTGGCGGCAAGCGCCTGGCGCACGCCACGCTCGCGATGAATGGCGAAGGTCTCGCGGTCGTCGCCGTTGATCAGCGCCAGCCGTTTGTGGCCGAGCTGAACGAGAAGCCTGGCCGCTTCGTGGAACGCGCCCTCGTTGTCGATATCGAGATAGGGATAGTCGAACTCAAAGCCCTCGCTGCGGCCATGGACGATAAAGGGAATGCCCAGCGTGTTGACCAGCGCCAGCCGCCGGTCGGCGGGGCGCGGCGAGGAAATGTAGACGGCGTCGACCTGCCGGTTGGCGACGATACGCCGATAAGTGGTTTCCTGGTCGTCGGCATCGGCCGGCGAGAGCACCAGATCGAGCTCGTGCGAGCGGGCATAGTCGCCGAGACCCGAAAGGAACTCGACGAAATGCGGATCGATGTCGACGGCATTGCCGGTCGGCAGCACATAGCCGATCATTCCCGATTTGCCAGTGGCCAGCCGCCGCGCGCTGGGATTCGGCCGGTAGCCGTGGCGCTTGGCGGCATCCATCACGCGGCGCCGCGTCTCCTCGCTCACCTCCGGGTAGCCGTTCAGCGCCCGGCTTACCGTCGTCTGCGAAAGCGACAGCATGTGCGAGAGTTGCTTGAGGTTCATCGGAGGCCTCCAGCCTCAAAGCGCTTTCAATTTGAATCGATCCGATGATCGCTGGCGCTATCGCCCAGCATCATGACCTTAGTGGCGGCCAAAGATAGTTTGAAGCCGAAATTGCTGCTGCAATGCCAAAAAAGCTTGCTGCAGCGCACTTTTTGTCATCTCGAAGGCAAGTCTAAATCGATTAGCATGGCCGGCCTCTTGACTTCCACTCGATTCAATGGCGAGATCGAAGAAGCCAAAGCGCTTTGGAAGACTCTTCGAAAGGTTGCGGTTGCCTTCTCGCTGAGTCACAGTTCCGCGGGCGTCGGCGGACGGGATGGAGGTCTCGTCCGAACTCATTGTCCACTGGGAGGAATTGCGATGAAGAAAATGCTTCTCTTGGGCGCGGCTTTCGCAGCGCTCGCCCTCAGCCTGCCGGCGCAAGCCGAACTGAAGTTCAAGCCGGGCGAGGACCCGCGCTTCCACTGGGCGAACTACGACGAGCTCAAGAAAGTCGACCTCAAGGGCGAGACGCTGACCATCTTCGGGCCCTGGCGCGGCGAGGACGAAACGCTCGTGCGTTCGGTGCTCGACTATTTCTCCGAGGCGACCGGGGCAGAGGTCAAATACTCCTCGTCCGAGAATTATGAGCAGCAGATCGTCATCGACACACAGGCCGGCAGCCCGCCCAACATCGCCATCCTGCCACAGCCGGGACTGATCCAGGATCTCGCTTCCAAGGGTGTGCTGACCCCGCTGGGCGACGACGTCGCCGCCTGGATCAAGGAAAATTATGCCGCCGGCGACTCCTGGGCCAAGCTCGGCACCTATACGGGCAAGGACGGCAAGGCGGGCTTCTATGCCTTTCCCTACAAGATCGACGTCAAGGGTCTGGTCTGGTACTCGCCAGATAATTTCGAGGAGGCCGGCTATAAAGTTCCGAAGACACAGGAGGAACTGGCCGATCTCGAAAAGAAGATCATTGCCGACGGCGGCAAGCCCTGGTGCATCGGGCTGGGTTCCGGCGGCGCCACCGGCTGGCCGGCGACCGACTGGGTCGAGGACATCATGCTGCGCACCCAGCCGCCGGAAGTCTACGACAAATGGGTGAAGAACGAGATTCCCTTCACCGATCCGGCCGTGATCAACGCCCTCGACATCTTCGGCAAGATCGCAACCGACGACAAGATGGTCGACGGCGGTGCCAAGGCAGTCGCGGCAACCGACTTCCGCGACAGCCCGAAGGGCCTCTTTACAGTGCCGCCGAAGTGCTACATGCACCATCAGGCATCGTTCATTCCTTCCTTCTTCCCGGAGAACGTCAAGCTCGGCCAGGATGCGGACTTCTTCCCCTACCCGCCCTACGCCTCAAAGCCGGAACTGGGCACGCCGCTGGAAGTGGCCGGAACGCTGGTGATGATCACCAAGGATTCCAAGGCTTCGCGTGAATTCATCAAGTTCCTCGAGATGCCGCTCGCGCATGAATTGTGGATGGCGCAGAAGAGCTTCGTCACGCCCTTCAAGGGGGCCAACAAGGACGCCTATGGCAGCGACGCGCTGAAGAAGCAGGGCGAGATCCTGGTCGGGGCCACCACGGTGCGTTTCGACAGCTCGGACCTGATGCCCGGCAAGGTCGGCGCAGGCTCCTTCTGGACCGGCATGATCGACCTCGTCGGCGGCAAGACCGCCCAGGACGTCGCCGCCGATATCCAGAAGAGCTGGGATGCCATCAAGTAGGCAGCCGGCAAAAGAGGCCGCCGCGCGCGACCTCGAGACTCTCCTCATCCTCCTGCTGGATCCGGGCTACGGCCCGGGTCCGACCGGCAGCCCACGCCGGAAGTCTTCGCGTCTCGATTGTTCCGAATAACTGAAAGTCGATGCATGCGGCTGCCAGCCTTGGCTGGCGGTCATACCCAGGGAGAGGGACCCATGGCGGCTCAGATTTTCTCGGCCATATTCGTCATCATCATCGGCGTCGGCGGCTGTGTCGCGTATTTCTGGGGCGCCAACAAACTGCTCGATCTTATCTTTCCGTCGCGCGGCGTCTCCGGCAGCGCCGCCGTCGACAATCTGCGCCGGCAAGGGCTGGTGCGGCCATGGCTGTTCGTCGGGCCGGCGATGATCATCCTGACCATCTATCTGATCTATCCGGTGATCGAGACGCTGCGGCTCTCTTTTCTCGACCGCGGCGGCGAGCATTTCGTCGGCCTCGCCAACTACCAATGGGCGTTCGGCGACCATGATTTCCGCAACTCGATCTTCAACAACATCCTGTGGCTGGCGGTGGTGCCGGCGGCCTGCACCTTCCTCGGCCTGATCATCGCCGTGCTCACCGACAAGATCTGGTGGGGGACGATCGCCAAGAGCCTGATCTTCCTGCCGCTGGCGATCTCCTTCGTCGGCGCCAGCGTGATCTGGAAATTCATCTACGAGTATCGCGGCGAGGGCCAGGTGCAGATCGGCCTGCTCAACGCCATCATCCAGTATTTCGGCGGCCAGCCGCAGGTCTGGATATCGCTGCCGTTCTGGAACAATTTCTTCCTGATGGTGATCCTGATCTGGATCCAGACCGGCTTTGCCATGGTGATCCTGTCCTCGGCGTTGCGCGGCATTCCGGAAGAGACGCTGGAAGCGGCCGTGATCGACGGCGCCAACCCGTTCCAGATCTTCTGGAAGATCATGGTGCCGCAGATCTGGGGGACGATCGCAGTTGTCTGGACCACCATCACCATCCTGGTGCTGAAAGTGTTCGACATCGTGCTGACGATGACCAACGGCCAATGGAACAGCCAGGTGCTGGCCAATCTGATGTTCGACTGGATGTTCCGCGGCGGCGGCGATTTCGGCCGCGGCGCCACGATCGCCATCATCATCATGATCGCGGTCATCCCGATCATGGTCTGGAACATTCGCCAGGCCAACAAAGAGACGGGAGGACACTGAGATGGCTGCGACCCGCGGAAAGTCCTTCGTCGGCCGATTCGGCGTTCATCTCGCCGTGCTGATCTTCGTCGTCATCTGGACCATCCCGACACTCGGCATCCTCGTCTCGTCGCTGCGCGACAAGGACCAGATCATCGCCTCGGGCTGGTGGAACTCCTTCGCAAGCTCCAGCCAGACCGAGGCTGGGCGTCTGCCGGCTGCGTCCGCGCAAACCCAGAAGGACGGCAAATACGTCATCGAAGGCAACGTCTTCGGCGACGGCGCCAAGCGTGCCATCAGCGCCTTCGGCACCAAGGCGGCGGCGCCGACACAATACAAGGCCGGCACAGCTGCCGATCTGGGCGATGGGGTGTCGCTGCAGGTCAACGCCGACGGCACGTTCGTGCTGTCTTCGCCGAAGGCCTTCGAAGGCGATCGCGGCCAGCGCGTCTACTATGCGTCCTCGGCGCCGCCGAAATTCACCACGGAAAACTACGAGAACGTGCTTCTGTCGCAAGGTATCGGCCGCTCCTTCATGAACTCGCTGACCGTGACCATTCCGGCGACGGTGATCCCGATCCTGATCGCCGCCTTCGCAGCCTATGCGTTGGCCTGGATGCGCTTTCCCGGACGGGCGCTGCTGATTGCGGTCATCATCGGCCTTCTGGTAGTGCCGCTGCAGATGTCGCTGATCCCGCTGCTCAAGCTCTACAATGGCGTCGGGACCTTCTTCGGCGTGCCGTCGAAAACCTATCTCGGCATCTGGCTGGCGCATACCGGCTTCGGCCTGCCCTTCGCCATCTACCTGCTCAGAAGCTATATCGCCGGCCTGCCGCGCGAGATCATGGAATCGGCACGGATCGACGGCGCCAGCGATTTCGAGATCTTCGTCAAGATCGTGCTGCCGCTGTCCTTCCCGGTGCTTGCCTCCTTCGCCATCTTTCAATTTCTGTGGGTGTGGAACGATCTGTTGGTGGCGATGGTTTTCCTCGGCACGGCGCCAGACCAGATCGTGCTGACGGCGCAACTCAACGCGCTGCTCGGCTCGAGAGGCGGCAATTGGGAAATCCTCACGACATCGGCCTTCATCACCATCATCGTGCCGCTGATCGTGTTCTTCTCACTGCAGCGCTATTTCGTCCGCGGGCTGCTTGCCGGCTCGGTGAAAGGAGGTTGAGACAATGCAATCGGCTTTGAAGACGAGTTCGAGACCGGACCCCGCCGTCGACCGCGACTGGTGGCGGGGCGCGGTGATCTACCAGATCTATCCGCGCTCTTATCAGGACTCGAACGGCGACGGCATCGGCGACCTGCAAGGCATTGTGCGGCGGCTGCCCTACATCGCCTCGCTCGGCGTCGACGCCATCTGGATCTCGCCCTTCTTCAAATCGCCGATGAAGGATTTCGGCTACGACGTGTCGGACTATTGCGACGTCGATCCGATGTTCGGCACGCTGGCCGACTTCGACGCGCTGGTGGCGGAAGCCCATCGGCTCGGCCTCAAGGTGATGATCGACGAGGTGCTGTCGCACACCGCCGACATCCACCCCTGGTTCAAGGAAAGCCGCTCCAGCCGGACCAATCCGAAAGCAGACTGGTATGTGTGGGCGGACGCCAAGCCCGACGGCACGCCGCCCAACAATTGGCTGTCGATCTTCGGCGGCTCGGCCTGGCAATGGGACACCAGCCGCCAGCAATATTACATGCACAATTTCCTGGCCGAGCAGCCCGACCTCAACTTCCACAACGCCGAGGTCCAGGACGCGCTGCTCAACATCACCCGCTTCTGGCTGGAGCGCGGCGTCGACGGCTTTCGGCTCGACACCATCAATTTCTACTTCCACAGCCTGGGACTGGAGGACAACCCGCCGCTGCCGCCGGAAGAGCGCAACGATCAGACGGCGCCGGCCGTGAACCCTTATAATTACCAGGACCATATCTACGACAAGAGCCGCCCAGAGAATCTCGTTTTCCTTGAGCGCTTCCGCGCGCTGCTCGACGAATATCCGGCGCAGGCCGCAGTCGGCGAGGTCGGCGATTCGCAGCGCGGGCTGGAAGTGGTGGCCGCCTACACCGCCGACGGCAAGCGCGTTCACATGTGCTATTCCTTCGACTTCCTGGCCCCGGAAAAGATCAGCGCCGCCAAGGTGCGCGCGGTGCTGGAGGCCTTCGGCAAGGTCGCCAGCGACGGCTGGTCGTGCTGGGCGTTCTCCAATCATGATGTGATGCGCGTGGCCTCGCGCTGGGCCGCCAACGAAGCCGATCCGATCGCCTATCTCAAGGTGATCTCGGCGCTGTTGATGTCGCTGCGCGGCTCGGTCTGCATCTATCAGGGCGAAGAGCTCGGCCTCGGCGAGGCAGAACTCAAATTCGAGGACCTGCAAGACCCCTACGGCATCCGTTTCTGGCCGGAATTCAAGGGCCGCGACGGCTGCCGCACGCCGATGGTGTGGGATGCTGCGGCCAGGAATGGCGGCTTCTCGACCGCCAAGCCCTGGCTGCCGGTACCGGGCAAGCATCTGGCGCAAGCCGTGAATGTGCAGCAGGGCGATCCGGGCTCGCTGCTCGAGCATTACCGGCGCTTCCTCGCCTTCCGTCGTCAGCATCCGGCGCTGGGGAAGGGCGACATCTACTTTATCGAAAGCGATGGCGACACCGTCGCCTTCGCGCGAAGCGAAGGCAACGAGCGCATCGCCTGCGTCTTCAACCTCGGCAGCAAGCCGGCCGAAGTCGATCTCGGCAAGGGCGTGCTGCAGCCCTTGCCGGGACACGGCTTTTCGGGACAAGGTGGCACCGGGCCCATCCGCCTTGGCGGCTATGGCGCCTGGTTCGGGCGGATCGACTGAGTTTAGAACAGACAATCACTGGGAGAGGAAACCATGGCCGATGTCACGCTGAACCAGGTGAAGAAATCATACGGCAACCTCAACATTCTCCACGGCATCGACCTCGATATCAAATCGGGTGAGTTCATCGTCTTTGTCGGGCCGTCGGGCTGCGGCAAGTCGACCTTGCTGAGGTCGATCGCCGGTCTCGAGGAAATCACCTCCGGCGTGCTCCAGATCGACGGCGAAGTTGTGAACGACGTGCCGCCTTCGAAGCGGGGCATCGCCATGGTGTTCCAGTCCTACGCGCTCTATCCGCATATGACCGTCTACGACAACATGGCCTTTTCGATGAAGATCGGCAAGGAAAGCAAGGCCGAGATCGACAAGCGCGTGCGTCAGGCAGCCGAGATCCTGCAGCTCACCAAATATCTCGACCGGCTGCCCAAGGCGATGTCGGGCGGCCAGCGCCAGCGTGTCGCCATCGGCCGCGCCATCGTGCGCAATCCAAAGGTGTTCCTGTTCGACGAGCCGCTGTCCAACCTCGACGCCGCGCTGCGCGTCGCCACCCGCATCGAGATCGCCAAGCTGAAGGAATCGATGCCGAACACGACGATGATTTACGTCACCCACGACCAGGTCGAGGCGATGACGCTGGCCGACCGCATCGTGGTGCTGAAGGAAGGCGTCGTCGAGCAGGTCGGCACGCCGATGGAGCTCTACAAGCGGCCGGGCAATCTCTTCGTCGCCCAGTTCATCGGCTCGCCGGCCATGAACATATTGCCGGCGAGGATCGAGAAAGCCGGCAACCCGACCGTGGTCAGCCATGTCGGCGATCGCAAGGCAACGGTGCCGATCGCAACGCCCGCCTCCGCGAACGGCGCGGCGGTGAGCTTCGGCGTGCGGCCCGAGGATCTGGCGATCGCGACCGGGACGGATTACCTGTTCGAAGGCAAGGTCGATTATATCGAGCAGCTCGGCGAGGTTCAGCTCGTCTATGTCGACATTGGCCGTGCCGATCTGCCGCTGGTGGCCAAGCTGCCGGGAAATGTCGAGGTCAAGCGCGGCGAGACGCTGCGGCTCAATGCCGGCGCCGGGGACCTGCACATCTTCGACGCGGAGGGCCACTCCTTCACGCTGCGTCGTGAAGAGGCGAAGGCGGCCTGACGCGCGGTGCTGCCGTTTCGGCCACGAGGCACGAGAGGGTCCCGCTGAAGAAAGAGCGGCGAGGTTTGCCCTCGCCGCTCTTTTCGTCAACTGCTTGCAGCTGTTAGCGGCCGAACAGATTGCGGTCGCTGCCCTGCGGGGCCGACTTGTGCCCGCCATTCGACGAGTTCAGCAGCTTGTAGACCGGCGAGTCGGAGCCGACCGACGAGGTGCGGGTCGTGTCGACCGCAGGGGCCTGCTGGCTGGCGCCAGCCGAGCCGTAGTTGTCGCTGCCTGCGAAAGCTGCGCCGGAGAGGGCCAGAACGGCCGTTGCGGCAAGAACGATCTTCTTCATTTTCAATACTCCTGAATTCTCAATCTGATGCATGTCGTTTCCAAAACTGCGGTACACTTGGGCGACATGCCTTGGGACGCGGCGGGTGAATCCACCGTCTGTCTCCTGTCGGCCATGGCCCCTCATGGATCATGGCCAGGTTCGGCTCTTTAGTTGTTGCCGAAGAGGTTGCGGTCTGCGCCCTGGGTGACAGGCTTCTGAGCGGCCGCTTCCGACCTATGGGTCGAGGCCGTGTGAGAAGTGTCCACCGCCGCAGCCGGCTGATGGGCGCCGTTGGACCCGTAGTTGTCGCTACCAGCGAAGGCGCTGCCGGAAATGGCCAGAAGGGCGGCGGCAGTGAGAACAATCTTTTTCATTTTTGGTACTCCAGTATTTTCTTGCGTCCGTCTAGCGGCGTGTCTTGGGAGTGAAAATCGCGTCGTTCGGACAGGCCCGATGTGGGTGAGCCGGCCACCAGATTCCAATCACGAAGTTGTTTCGGCTGGACCATGAATCCACATCTTGAAATTGTACCAATCGCGGATACTACCGGTTTTTCCATTTAAAATGAATGAGTTGTCCCATTTCGCATTTGGCTCACCAAGTGTATACGACCGCCGATGTTCACCCCGTCCTGCACGCACCGTCAACAGAAACGAACTGTTCGGTTCGATTTTAGAATCTCCTAATAGTCACTTTTCGATACCGCTGAACCATTTTGGACTCACCAGGTCGATTCCGGAGCGCTGCCGGCACGGGTCAAAGGCGTCGGCAACTCTGGGCGCAGCCTCGTCTGAGCGGCCTTCTCTCCGGTCAGGAGGAATCGCGCCCGCTCACACCCCGTAGCGTTCCGTGCGAATCAGGCCTGCCGGAATGACGGCATCGATCAAGGCTTGCCTGCCGGAGAGGCCGGCAGGCTCCTTGGAAATTTCCTCAGCCAGCGGCGAAAGGCACGGCGACGAAGATCTGCGCGTCGCCGCGATCGACCAGCAGCAGCACCGACTTCCTGCCGGATTTGCCGGCCTCGGCGATCGCTTGGTTCGCTTGCCTCGCGTTTTTCACCGGCGTGCGGTCGACGGCGACGATGACATCGCCGGGTTCAATGCCCGCCGCGGAGGCCGCCTTGTCCGGGTTGACGCGCTCGACGACGGCGCCGCGCTGGTTATCGGCCAGGTTGAGCTGCTCACGGATGTCGGGCGTGAGGTCCGTCAGGCCAAGGCCGAGCGAGGGCACGCGCAGGCCCTGTTCGGCCGATGGCTTGCCGCCTTCGCCGTTCGACGCGGTCTGCTGGTCTTCGGCATTGCGGCCGACATCGGCCGAGATCTGCATCGCCTTGCCGTTGCGCCAGACATTCAGCGTTTCCTTGCTGCCGGGTGAGACGTCGGCCACGGCGCGCGACAGATCCTTGGGGTCCTTGATCTCCTGGCCGGCGAAGCCGGTGATGACATCGCCGGTCTCGATGCCGGCCTTGGCCGCGGGCGAGCCGTCGGTGACCGCCGCGACCAGAGCGCCGCCCGGATGGTCGAGGCCGATGGCGCTCGCGACGTCCTGCGTGACCGGCTGGATCTGCACGCCAAGGTAGCCGTATTCGATGTCGCCGCCCTTCATCAGCTTGGCGACCACTTTTTGCGCCTGGTCCGAAGGAATGGCGAAGCCGACGCCGACGCTGCCGCCATTGGGCGAATAGATCGCCGTGTTGATGCCGACCACATCGCCCTTCACGTCGACAAGCGGGCCGCCGGAATTGCCGTGGTTGATCGGCGCGTCGATCTGGATGAAATCGTCGAACGGCCCGCTGTGCAGGTCGCGGCCGCGCGCCGAGACGATGCCGGCGGTGACCGTGGTGCCGATGCCGAACGGATTGCCGATCGCCAGCACCTGGTCGCCGGTCATCAGCTTGTCGGAATCGCCCCATGCGACGGTCGGCAGCGGCTTGCTCGCCTTGACCCTGAGCACCGCCAGATCGTTCTTTGCATCATGGCCGACGAGCTTGGCGGGAAGCTCGGTGCCGTCGTCGAGCGTCACCTTGATCGAGGTCGCGCCGTCGATGACATGGTTGTTGGTGACGATGGTGCCATCGGAATTGACGATGAAGCCGGAGCCCAAAGCCTCCTGCCGCGGCGCCTGCTGCGGCGGCGTCTTGGGCATCGGGATGCCTTGGTCGCCAAAAAACTGCTGGAAATACTGGTCGAAGGGGGAATTGCCGTCGAAAGGCGAGCTGTCGTCCGTCGCGCCGGGCTGCTCCTTCATCACGGTCGTCACGGTCACGACTGCCGGCTTGGTGGTGGCGACCACCGGCGCGAACGAGCCGTTCGGGGCGGTAATGCCGGCGACCGGCGTCTGTGTCGTCGCGACCACGTTGCTCAGGCCGGCATTGCCGGCGTTTTGCGCAAACGAAACAACGACGGGAGAGATGATCAGCGCAGCGCCCAGCAGGGCCGCGACGCGATGTCTGCGAAGAATGCTAAATGGTGACATGGTCGTTTCTGTCCGGGCGAGAGTTGATCCGGCGCCGCGGACGGCTCTCTAAGGACGCGCCCGTCGGCGTGTCGACGGCCGGGATTGCCCGTCTCGCCATGCATGGCAGCCGGCCGGATCGACAGCCACGCATTTAGGGCGTGGAATGGTCCGAATTAGGGTTTTGGCGCGACCTTACAAAGATTTAATTCAGAGAGCGCTCACGAAGCGCTCTCGGCGGCGTAGGTAAGAAGACGCGATCTCTCCCATCCTCGCGCGGCCGAAACTCGGGCCATGGCCGCCATGGCCGATGCGTATCGGCAGCTCGAGCAGCCGCTGCATGGTGCGGCAATAGGCGGCGCGGTCGGAATCCGGCAGGTCGTCGATCAGCATGCCGTCATAGATGGCGTCGCCGGCGAAGAACAGGCCGTCGGCTTCATCGAACAGCGCGATCGAATCCGGCGAATGTCCGGGCAGGTGAAGCACGCGGAATTTCCGGTCGCCGAGGTCGACGATGTCGCCCTCGTCGAGCATTCGCGTCAACGGTGCGGAAGGGATGCGATAGTCAGCCGCCTTCCAGCCCGGCGCCGGCAATTTGGATACCGCATCATCGAGATTGTGGAACATGTTGGCGTAGGTGACGGCATCATCCATGCCATCGAACTCCCCCGCGCTGACCTTCGGCCCCATCCTGAGCGGAAATTCGTGCAGCGAGCCGACATGGTCGAGATGAATGTGGGTGGCGACGACGATCAGCGGCTTGCCGGCCGGGGTGTCGATCTCGGGCGCCAGCGGGCAGATGCCCATGCCGGTATCGACCAGCAGGTCGGCGTCGCGGCCCTTGAGATGCCAGATGTTGGCGCGCACGAAATCATGCACGAAAGGCTCGGTCAGCATCGTCGTTCTGGCATCGACAATGGATTTGCCGAACCAGTTGCCCACCACCAGATCGCCCATCAGACGAACGGCTTTCCGACCTTGTATTTTTCCGGCACCAGCCGCTTCAGATAGGCCATGCCGGCTTCCGACAACTGATTGACGTCCGGCTTCATGAAATTGTCCGGCATGTGGCGGGTCTTGCCGGCGACCGCCTCGAGCGGCACCTTCTTCAGCACGGTCTTAGTGCCGTCATATTGCAGCGCCACCGAGCCGCCACCCTCCTCGGCAACGGCGACCGCGAACGCGCCGGCTTCGAAGGCTTCCTTGGCGTCCACGGGGCTGATCGCGCCGACATAGCCGCGCGGCATGTAGCCCAGGGCATCGACGCGCGCCCGCTTGCCCGGCAGGCCTTCCGCCAGAGCGCGTTCAAGCGCCGCCGGCAGGTCGCTGCCCGACAGCTTGACATTGCCGTGCTGGTCGCGCTCGAGCTTTTCCGGCGGCACCAGGCTCTCGACCAGCGCCTTGCCGTCGGCGGTGCTGACGCCCTCCGAAACGGCGACGATGCAGCGCTTGTGGCGGTCGATCGTCTTGCGGACATCATCGATGAAACGCTCGGCGGAGAAGGCGCGCTCCGGCACATAGACGAGATGCGGACCGCTATCCGGATCGAGCTGCCAGGCTGCGGCCGCGGCGGTCAGGAAGCCGGCGTGCCGGCCCATGACGATGCCGACATAGATGCCGGGCAGCGCGCGGAAATCCAAATCGACCGACAGGAAAGCGCCGGCGACGAACTCGGCCGCCGAGATGAAGCCCGGCGTGTGGTCGTTCTCCTCGAGGTCGTTGTCGATGGTCTTCGGCGCATGCACGAAGGCGATGGTGCCGCCAGCGGCGTCGGTCAGGATCTGCTGCGTGCCCGAGGTGTCGTTGCCGCCGATATAGATGAAGGCATCGGCGCCGGCCTTCTTCAAACCGTTGAGGATGACCTCGCAATAGGCGGCGTCAGGCTTGTCGCGGGTCGAGCCAAGGGCAGCGCTCGGCGTGCCGGCGATCAGCTGCAGCCGGTCTTCGGGGATGGCTGAGAGGTCGACATAGTTGCCGTCGCGGATGCCGCGCACGCCATGGATCGAGCCCAGCACCTTGGCGCCGGGATGCCGCTTGCGGATCTCCAGCGTGGCGCCGACGACCGTCTGATTGATGACGGCGGTCGGGCCGCCGCCCTGCGCGATGACAAAGGTTCCGGCCATGATCGTTCTCCCGAGGCGAAGCTTTTCAGGGCACCTTCGCCTGTCTTGCGGCATCGCGCAACGGGAGAAACGGGGAGCCTGATCCCGAAAGAATGGCGGCCGCGCGAACCGCCGAAAAGATCAGACGACGACGACCGGGTTCTTCTTCGATACCCTGTTGTAGAGGTCGATGATGTCTTGGTTCATCAGCCGCACGCAGCCCGACGACATCGCCTGCCCGATGCTCCACCATTCGGGTGAGCCGTGGATGCGGTAACCGGTATCCTTGCCGTTCTGGTAGATGTAAAGCGCGCGGGCGCCGAGCGGATTGGTCAAACCACCGGGCTGGCCGCCCTGCCATTTCACCAGTTCCGGCTTGCGCTTGACCATCTCCGGCGGCGGCGTCCAGATGGGCCATTCCTTGCCGTACTGGATGTTGGCGCGGCCCGACCAGCGGAAGCCGTCCTTACCGATGCCGACGCCGTAGCGGATGGCGTCGCCGCCCGGCTGGACGAGATAAAGCATGCGCTCCTGCAAATGCACGACGATGGTGCCGGGCGCTTCGCCGGTCTTGTCGACGACGATCTGGCGGCGAAACTCCGGCTTGACCTTCTGGTAAGGCACCGCCGGGACCTGGAAGCCGTTGTCGGTCAAGGCAGCATACATCACGTCGGGACCGGTGACGTTCTTGTCGACGCTGATCGCCGGGCGGATCGGCACCGATCCGGTGGTGGTGTCGTCAATCTGCAACTGCGGCAGGTCGAGCGTGTCGGTGGTGCTGCAGCCGGCCATGCCGAGCAGCGCCACGGCGCCCATGCCGGAAAGCATGGCGCGGCGGGAGAGCGGAATTTCGGTTTCGACGGTTTCGCCGTTCGAAGGCGGCGTCAGACTTTGCGGCAACTCGCGCATACACCAAACCCTACGCTGTCGGCGGGAAGCACGGTCCGGCCGAATGGCGGCAATTTTCGTCAGTCATGGTTGAAAAAGCGTGAAAGGACTTTGCCCGATTAACCCTAACAGGGCGTTATTCTGGGCCAGGCGCCAAGCGGGCCGGCGCCGAAGATTTTCACCAACGCCTCTTTACAATCTCGCACACCCCAGGATTTATCCTGTTCTTTGCGCTCAAGGAGTAGGAAATGTCCTTCGAAAACTGGGCTGCCTTTGCCGCCGCCTCCGCCATCCTTCTCGTCATCCCCGGCCCGACGATCCTCTTGGTCGTCTCCTATGCGCTCGGCCAGGGCTGGCGCACCGCGCTGCCGATGGCGGTCGGCGTCGCGCTCGGCGACTTCACCGCTATGACGCTGTCGATGCTGGGCATCGGCGCGCTGCTGGCGGCCTCGGCCACGGTGTTCATGATCCTGAAGGTCATTGGCGCCGGCTATCTGATCTATCTCGGCATAAAACTGTTTCGCGCCGGCGGCGCGCTGAAGGCCGAACCGCGCACCGACGCGGTGTCGGCGGCAAGGATGATGGCGCATGCCTGGCTGGTCACGGCGCTTAACCCGAAGAGCATCACCTTCTTCGTGGCCTTCCTGCCGCAGTTCCTCGACCGGCATGCCGATTTCTGGACGCAGATGCTGATCTTCGAAGCGACCTTCCTGGCGCTCGCTTTCAGCAATGCCTTCGGCTATGCGCTGATTGCGTCACGGGCGCGCGCCATCGTGCGCAACCCAAGGGCGATCCGTATCTTCAACCGCACCGGCGGGACATTGCTTGTCGGCGCGGGCATCGCCACCGTGGCGATGCGTTCGGGGAATTGAGGCCAGGTCCGGTTCGACACAGTCGAAGCCCTCGCCGGTTGGCGAGCCGACGGTCGATGTTCTAGGATCGCATCGGTTCGACCGGACGAGGAGGCATCAAGGACGCGGCATGGCGCTGAAGGACGCATTCGGCCTGACGTACTCGGGCGCGACCGATGCCGGGCTTTCGTCCTACGCCAGAGCCGTCCGTGAGCTGCAGTGCTTCATCGGCGACCCGGTCGGCTCCATCGATAGCGCGATCGCCGATGAGCCCAGCTTCGTGATGGCGCATGTGTTCAAGGGCTATCTGTTCGGCCTCGCCACCGAGCGGGAGGGGACGGCGGTTGCGCGAACCTGCCACGCGGTGGCGCTGCCGCTCGCCGGCACCGCGCGCGAACGGGCGCATGTCGCGGCGCTCGGCCTCTTGCCAGCGGCCGCTGGCATGACGCCGCCCGCGTCCTCGAGGCCATCGCCATCGACAATCCGCTCGACGCGATAGCGCTGCAGGTTGGCCACCAGATCGATTTCTTCACCGGCAATGCGCGGATGCTGCGCGACCGCATCGGCCGGGCGCTGCCCGCCTGGCAACCGGACATGCCGGGCTACCATGCCGTCCTTGGCATGCAGGCCTTCGGGCTTGAGGAAATGGGCGACTATGCGCGCGCCGAAGCCTTCGGCCGGCAGGCAATCGAGATCGAGCCGCGCGACGGCTGGGCGCAGCACGCGGTCGCGCATGTCATGGAAATGCAAAGCCGGCAAAGGGAGGGCATCGCCTGGATGCGCGCCAATCCGGAGGCGTGGACGAAGGAGAGCTTCCTCAAGATCCATAATTGGTGGCATCTGGCGCTGTTCCACTACGATCTCGGCGAGACAAACGAGGTGCTCCAGCTCTATGACGGGCCGATCTACGGCGACCGCTCGACGCTGGCGCTCAACATGGTAGACGCCTCGGCGATCCTGTGGCGGCTTTATCTCCGCGGCGTCGATGTCGGCGACCGCTGGGCGGCACTTGCCGCGAACTGGGTGCCAAAGGCGGCCGCCGGCAATTACGCCTTCAACGATGCGCATGCGATGATGGCCTTTGTCGGCGCCGGACTGCACGCGCCGGCGCAGACCCTGCTCGAAGCGCAACGCGAGGCGATGCGCTGCGATGACGACAACGCCGCCTTCACGCGCGACGTCGGCCATCCGCTGACCCTGGCGCTCCAGGCGTTCGGCGAGGGCAACTACGGAGAAGTCGTGCGCCTGATCCGGCCAATCCGCTCGATTGCGCACCGCTTCGGCGGCAGCCATGCGCAGCGCGACGTGATCGACCTCACCCTGATCGAGGCCGCGCTCCGTGCCGGTGACGGCCCGCTGGCGCGGGTGCTGGCGGCCGAGCGCCAGCTGGCGCGGCCGGGCAGCCCGCTGTCGGCGCTGTTCTCGCGACGCGGGGCCGATTTGTCAGAGAATTGACCCGAGGCGGATGTTGGCATAAGAACTGGCAAGCCAGATTTTTTCGAGACCCGAAAAAATTAATGGCAATGGGAGGAAATCATGTATCTCGGCCTCGACCTGGGCACCTCGGGCGTCAAGGCGCTGCTGATCGATGATCGCCAGAAGGTCGTCGGTTCCGGCCACGGCTCGCTGGACGTCTCGCGGCCGCATCCCGGCTGGTCCGAGCAGGATCCGGCGCACTGGATCGAGGCGTGCGAGACAGCGATTGCCGAGCTCAACACTTCCCATCCGAAGGAACTTGCCGCGGTCAAGGGCATCGGCCTCTCCGGCCAGATGCATGGCGCGACCCTGCTCGACGCCTCGGACAAGGTGCTGCGTCCGTGCATCCTGTGGAACGACACCCGCAGCCATGTCGAGGCGGCGGCGCTCGACGCCGACCCGCGTTTCCGCAAGCTCACCGGCAACATCGTCTTCCCGGGCTTCACCGCGCCGAAGCTCGTCTGGGTGAAAGAGCACGAGCCCAGTGCTTTTGCCGCTGTCGCCAAGGTGCTGCTGCCCAAGGATTTTCTGCGGCTGTGGCTGACCGGCGAGCATATTTCGGAGATGTCGGACTCGGCCGGCACATCCTGGCTCGATGTCGGCAAGCGGCGTTGGTCCTCCGAACTGCTTGCCGCGACATCGCTCGACGAGAAGCATATGCCGCTGCTGGTTGAGGGCACGGCCAAGGCCGGCGCCTTGCGCGGCGAGCTTGCCTCGAAATGGGGCATTGCTTCAGGCATTCCGGTCGCGGGCGGCGCCGGTGACAATGCGGCGTCGGCCTGCGGCATGGGCACCGTGGGCGCCGGCCACGCCTTCGTCTCGCTCGGCACCTCGGGGGTGCTGTTTGCGGCGAATGCATCTTACCTCCCCAATCCCGAAAGCGCGGTGCACACCTTCTGCCATGCGCTGCCCAACACCTGGCACCAGATGGGGGTCATCCTGTCGGCCACCGATTCGCTCAACTGGCTGTCGGAGATCACCGGCAAAGGCGCCGGCGACCTGACCGGCGAGCTCGGCGATAAGCTGAAGGCGCCGACGGGCGTCTCTTTCCTGCCTTATCTCTCCGGCGAGCGCACGCCGCATAATGATTCGGCCATTCGTGGTTCCTTCACCGGCCTCGCGCATCAATCGAGTCGCGCCGTGCTGACCCAGGCCGTGCTCGAAGGCGTGGCGTTTGCCTTCCGCGACAGCCTGGAGGCGCTGAAGACAGCCGGCACGACCCTGACCAGGGTGACGGCGATCGGCGGCGGCTCGCGCTCGAGCTACTGGCTGAAGGCGATCGCCACGGCGTTGCAGGTGCCGGTCGACATTCCGGCCGACGGCGATTTCGGCGCCGCCTTCGGCGCGGCGCGGCTTGGCCTGATCGCCGCGACAGGGGCCGATCCGCTTGCCATCTGCACCGCGCCGGCGACCGATGCCACGATCGAACCGGACGCCAGCCTGGGCGGGGCCTTCGCGGACGCTTATCAGCGCCACCGCGCGCTCTATCCGGCGATCAGGGCTGCAACCGCGTGAGCCGGCGCGCAGCACCCCCCTCTGCCCTGCCGGGCATCTCCCCCGCAAGGGGGGAGATTGGCAGCTTGGGCGTCTCGCTCACTATTGCAGCGTTGGAGATTGGCGAAATCCTAGATAACAGCCGATCTCCCCCCTTGCGGGGGAGATGGCCGGCAGGCCAGAGGGGGGTGCCTCGCACCCACCCTTGCAACAAAACCTCACTGCGCCGGCACCTTGTCGAGGAAGCCGGTGACGCTCTTCAGGCGGCCGTTCTCGATGACGCAAATATCGGTCCCTTCGATGACGGATTCAGCGCCTTCGGGGCCCAGATTCCACGAAAAGCGGATGCGGTCGGCGAAACCATCGGGCTCGCCCTTCAGCGAGAATCGGAAGCCGGCAAAGCGCTGCTGCACGCCGTCGATCAGCCCGGCGATGCCGCCGTGGCCGTCGCCTTGCATTACCGGATCGCGATAGCTGACGTCGCTGGTGAAGGCGGCCTCGAGCAGGGCCTTGCGGCGCGCCGCATCGCTCTCGTTCCAGGCGGTGATGTAATTGCGGGCGATCGTGTTGAGGTCGGTCATGGTCTTCATCCTTCATTGGATCGTTTCGACATGACCCTTTTGGACCCACGGAAAAGCCAAACCAATTACGCCTGAGGTAATCGGGCGAAAGCACTTGGAGAGGAAGGAAACCATGAGCAGCGGATTTTTCGGCGACATCAAGACCATCAAATATGAAGGGCCGGATTCGACCAATTCGCTGGCCTACCGATATTACAACCCGGACGAGGTGGTGGGTGGCAAGCGGCTGGAGGACCATCTGCGCTTCGCCGTCGCGTATTGGCATTCCTTCGCCTGGCAGGGCGGCGACCCATTCGGCGGCCAGACCTTCGACCGCCCCTGGTTCGCAAAACCCGGCGGCATCGACACGATGGAGCTGGCGAAACTGAAGGCCGACGTCGCCTTCGAGATGTTCTCGTTGCTCGGCGTGCCCTATTTCTGCTTCCACGACGCCGACGTTCGCCCGGAAGGCAAGGATTTCTCCGAAAGCGCGGCGCGCCTCGACGAGATCGCCGATTATTTTTCGACCAAGATGAACCAGACCGGCGTCAAGCTGCTGTGGGGCACGGCGAACCTTTTCTCGCATCGCCGCTTCATGGCGGGCGCGGCCACCAATCCCGATCCGGACGTGTTCGCCTATGCGGTGGCGACGGTGAAGAAATGCATCGACGTGACCAAGAAGCTGAAGGGCGAGAACTACGTGCTGTGGGGCGGGCGCGAAGGCTATGAGACGCTGCTCAACACCGACCTCGCGCGAGAGCAGGAGCAGGCCGGCCGCTTCCTCAACCTCGTCGTGGACTACAAGCACAAAATAGGTTTCGAGGGCACGATCCTGATCGAGCCGAAACCGCAGGAGCCGACCAAGCACCAGTACGACTACGATGTCGCCACCGTCTACGGCTTCCTGAAGCGCTTCGGGCTGGAGAAGGAGGTGAAGGTCAACATCGAGCAGGGCCATGCGATCCTTGCCGGCCATTCCTTCGAGCACGAGCTGGCCTTGGCCAACGCGCTCGGCATCTTCGGTTCGATCGACATGAACCGCAACGACTATCAGTCCGGCTGGGACACCGACCAGTTCCCCAACAATGTGCCGGAAATGGCTTTGGCCTATTACCAGATCCTGCAGGGCGGCGGCTTCAAGACCGGCGGCACCAATTTCGACGCCAAGCTGCGCCGCCAGTCGCTCGACCCGGAGGATCTGCTGATCGGCCATATCGGCGGCATGGACGCCTGCGCGCGCGGCCTCAAGGCCGCGGCCAGGATGATCGGAGACAAGGCGCTGTCGGCCCCGCTCGACGAACGCTATGCCGGGTGGAACACGGCCGAAGGCAAGGCGATGCTTTCCGGCAAGCGTACGCTGGAGGAGATCGCCGAACGCGTAGTGACTGAAAAGATCGAGCCGCAGCCGCGCTCCGGCCGGCAGGAGCTGCTCGAAAACATCGTCAACCGCTACGTCTGAGGCTTTCCTGCGTCGCCCGAATCGAGCGCCGCAGAGCTGAAATTGCATTCGACGCGGGGCGAACCTACACGACAAGGTTTTGCCCCGCACTGCCCCTCAATCGCCGCGCTCTTGCCTTCAAACAGCCGTCACGAATCGCCTATATTGTCGACATGCGGCGGGAAGGAAAGAAGGAGGCGAAACGTATGCAGCACGAACGCGAAATCGACGCCCTGCTCTCTTCCGGCGAGGCTGGTTCGATCATCGATCGGCTGATGGCGCTGCCGCATCCAAAGGATGGCGCCGGCGAAGCAAATGAATGGGATCGCGCGGTCGCCGCGCGGTTGGAAACGGCGCTGGCCAAGAGCATGCGCTCGCGCATGGTGCGCGAAGGCCGAGACGCCGCCTGAATCTGCGGCCCGATTTCCTTGGGCCATTTCCGTAGTTTGACGAACGGAGACTGTTTCTCCATCCTGCACCGATGATACGCGCGGTGCTGCTCGATCTCGCGGGTGTCGTCTATGATGGCGACACCCCGATCGCAGGCGCTGTGGCTGCGGTCGAGCGTTTGCGCAAGGCCAGGCTGCCGCTGCGCTTCGTCAGCAACACGACACGTTCGCCGCGCCACCGAATCATCGCGCAGCTTGCCGCAATGGGCGTCGAGGTGAGGGATGAAGAATTGCTGACGCCGGCGCGCGCCGCGCTCGAGTGGCTGCGAGGGCATGACCTCCAGCCTCACCTGCTCGTCCATCCCAACCTCGAAGCAGAGTTTACCGGCCTGGAAGGCGGCAAGAGCCGCGCTGTCGTCGTCGGCGACGCCGGCGAGGCCTTCGACTATGCCAGCCTAAACCGAGCGTTCCGCGAACTGGTTGCCGGAGCCGATTTTCTGGCTCTTGCCACCAATCGCAGCTTCAAGGATGCCGACGGTGAGCTCAGCCTCGATGCCGGCGCCTTCGTCGCGGCGCTCGAATTCGCCAGCGGCCGAAGCCCTGTCGTGCTCGGCAAGCCGTCGCCGGATTTCTTCCTCGCGGCGCTTGGCGATTTGAACTGCCCGGCAGCCGATGCGGTCATGGTCGGCGACGATGCGGAGAGCGACGTCGCCGGCGCGCTCAGCGCCGGGCTTGGCACGGGGCTGCTCGTGCGGACCGGCAAGTACCGCCCAGGTGATGAAACACGCTTCGATCCGCCTCCCACGGCGCTGGTCGACGACCTTGCGGCCGCTACCGACTGGATCCTTAAAGCGCGCCGCAGTGAAACGGATTCCGGCGACGCGCTTTGAACCCATTGTTTTGATGTATGCCGTTTCCCAAAACCGCTGCCACTTTTGGGCGACATCCTTCAGCCGCGCCGCAGCCTGACCGGCGCTTCGCCGAACGCGCGGGAAAACGCCCTGGAAAACGCCGCGGCCGATGAAAAACCCGTACGCCCGGCAATGTCGGCCATGGCGATGCGCGTGTCGACCACCAGGCGGCGGGCGGCGCCGAGCCGCAGCCGCAGATAATAGGCGCCCGGCGTCTCGCCGATCGACTTGCGGAAGATGCTCTCGAGTGTTCGCGCCGTGACGCCGGCGCGCTTGGCCACGGCATCGATGGTCAGCGGCTCATCGACATGCGCTTCCATCAGCCGGATCGCATGCGCCAGGCGCGGATCGTAGCCGTCGAGCCGGCCGAGCGAGACGAGCGGCTGGGCGTCGGTCGCCGCGCGCGTCTGATCGTAGATGAAGACGCTCGCCACATCGAGCGCGGCCGCCATGCCGAGCCGGGTGCGGACCAGATGCAGCATCAGGTCGAAGGTGGGCGAGGCACCGCCCGAGGTGAAGACCGGCCCGTCGATCACATAGCGGTCGGGGCGCACATCGACGCCCGGAAAGGCGGCGGAAAAATCCTCCATGTCTTCCCAATGCGTGGTGGCGCTGCGGCCTTCGAGCAGGCCGGCACGCGCCACCAGCCAGGTGCCCGCCTCGACGCCGCCGCAGGCGCGGGCCGCGCGCGCCGCGCGGCGCAACCCGGCAAGCAACGCCGAGGTCGCATAGTTCTGCGTCCCGAAGCCGGCGACGACAACCAGCATGTCGGTCGGCTCGGCGGCATCGAAGCGGCCGCTGACGGCGACCGGCAAGCCGCAGGTCGTCACCGGCGCCTCGCCCGTGACCGAGACCAGCTTGAAGTCGAACAAGGTCTCGCCCGAGATGCGGTTGGCGGCGCGCAGCGGGTCGACCGCCGAGGCCACGCACATGATCGACGAGCCCGAGAACACCAGAACCGTCACCTTGAGGGTTTCCCGCTCGGCGCGAAAGATCGTCGGCTTTTCGCTTTTAGTCATGGCGTCTTCGTAAAACGCAAAACAGTTTCCAGCAAGTCGGTCATGCTGGGCCAGCTTCGGCGCAGGTCGTCATAGCAAAGCCGGTTTCCGGCTTTCTGGTCGACATCGATGGCCGATCGAATTTGGGAGGAAAGACGATGCCGCTCGCGATGAACCGTGAGGTTTTCATTACCTGTGCCGTGACCGGTTCCGGCGGCACGCAGGACCGCAGCCCGAACGTGCCGCGCTCGCCCAAGCAGATCGCCGATTCGGCGATCGAGGCCGCCAAGGCGGGTGCTGCGATCGTCCACTGCCATGTGCGCGACCCCGAGACCGGCAAGCCCAGGCGCGACGTCCATCTCTATCGGGAGGTGACCGAACGCATCCGCGAGGCCAATGTGGACGTGGTGCTGAATCTCACCGCCGGCATGGGCGGCGACATGGTGTTCGGCTCGCCGGAAGCGCCGCTGCCGCTCAACGAGAAGGGCACCGACATGGGCGGCGCCACCAACCGTATGGAGCATGTGCGCCAGTGCCTGCCGGAGATCTGCACGCTGGATTGCGGCACGATGAACTTCGCCGAGGCCGACTATGTGATGACCAACACGCCCGGTATGCTGCGCGCCATGGGCGGCATGATGACGGCCCTGGGCGTGAAGCCCGAGATCGAGGCTTTCGATACCGGGCATCTGTGGTTCGCCAAGCAGCTGGTCGAGGAACAGGTGCTGAAGCCGGATGCGCTGGTGCAGCTCTGCATGGGTGTGCCTTGGGGCGCGCCGGACGACCTCAACACCTTCATGGCGATGGTCAACAACGTGCCGTCGACCTGGAACTGGTCGGCCTTCTCGATCGGCCGCAATCAGATGGCCTATGTCGCGGCCGCGGTGCTGGCCGGCGGCAATGTCCGTGTCGGCCTGGAAGACAATCTGTGGCTCGACAAGGGCGTGCTGGCGACCAATGCGCAGCTCGTCGAGCGCGCGGTGAGCATCGTCTCCAATCTCGGCGCGCGCGTGCTCGGACCGGAGGAAGTACGCAAGAAGCTCAACCTCACCAAGCGGGCGCCCATCGCGGCATGAGCATGATCCCGAAAAGTGGGAACCGGTTTTCGGAAAAGATCATGCTCAAACAATTGTTGAAAAGCGGGAGGTCGAGATGGCTACCGTCAAATTCACCGCGATGAAGGACGGCGACAAGGAAGACTACGAATTCCTGACCGCCCACGAGATCGACTATGCCGGCAAGGCCGGGGATCGGCTGCTTACCGCCCTGGTGCAGCTCGACGAAGGCTTGTCCGGCTACAAGATCACCCGGCTCGGCCATTCGCTGCAGGCCGCCACCCGCGCCTGGCGCGACGGCGCCGACACTGACTGGATCGTCTCTGCGCTGCTGCACGACATCGGCGACATCTACGCGCCCTACAATCATGACGAATATGCCGCCACGATCCTGAAACCGTTCGTGCGCGAGCAATGCACCTGGGTGGTCGAAAAGCACGGCGACTTCCAGCGCCTCTATTACGCGCATCATTTGGGCGGCAACCGGCATGCCCGCGACCGCTTCGCCGGCCATCTCTATTTCGACGACTGCGACCAGTTCTGCGAGCGCTGGGACCAGTCGAGCTTCGATCCCGACTACGAGACGCTGCCGATCGAGTTCTTCCGGCCCCTCGTGCTCGAAGTCTTCGTGCGCAAAGCTTACGACCCGGCCGTGATCCGCGCCGGCGAGCGCGTGCCGCTTTCCGATCCCGAAACAGCCAAGACCAGAGCCGGAGCCTGACCATGCGCATCATCAACAAGGCGGCCGCCATCGGCGGCGGCGTCATCGGCGCCGGCTGGGTGGCGCGCCTGCTCTTGAACGGCATCGATGTTTCGATCTTCGATCCCGATCCGGAGGCGTCGCGCAAAGTCGGCGAGGTGATGAAGGGCGCACGCCGCGCCTACAAACAGATGCTGCCCGGCGGCCTGCCCAAGGAAGGCAAGCTCACCTTCGCCAAGACGATCGGCGACGCAGTGGCGGATGCCGACTTCATCCAGGAGAGCGTGCCGGAGCGGCTCGACCTCAAGCACAAAGTGCTGGCCGAGATCGACGCCCATGCGCCGGCCAACGCCATAATCGGCTCCTCGACCTCCGGCATCAAGCCGACCGACATGCAGGTGGCGATGAAGAAGCACCCGGAGCGGCTGGTCGTCGGGCACCCGTTCAACCCGGTCTATCTGCTCCCTCTGGTCGAGATCGTCGGCGGCCAGCAGACTTTCCCCGAGGCGATCGAGGTCGCCAAGGAGATCTACGCCTCGATCGGCATGAAGCCGGTGGTGGTGCGTAAGGAGATCGAAGCCTTCGTCGGCGATCGCCTCTTGGAGGCCGCGTGGCGCGAGGCGCTGTGGCTGGTCAAGGACGGCATCTGCACCGTCGAGGAACTCGACGACATCATGCGCTATTCCTTCGGCCTGCGCTGGGCTCAAATGGGCATGTTCCAGGTCTACCGCGTCGCCGGCGGCGAAGCCGGCATGCGCCACTTCATGGCGCAGTTCGGACCTTGCCTGAAATGGCCGTGGACAAAGCTGATGGACGTGCCGGAGTTCAACGACGAGTTGGTCGACCTGATCGCCACGCAGTCGGACGAGCAGGCAAACGGCCTGTCGATCCGCGAGCTGGAAAAGATCCGCGACGACAATCTGGTCGCCATCATGGAAGCATTGTCGAAGCAGAACAAAGGCAAGGGCTGGGGCGCCGGCGCGCTTCACAAGGACTATACCAGGCAGCTCGCCAAGCTGGCGGCGAAGCCAGCCGCCAAGGCAGGCGACAAAGGAAAAGCCGCCAAGCCGGCGAAGAAGCCGGCAAAGGCCGAGAAGCCCGCAAAGGCTGACAAGGCGAAAACAAGCAAGAAGAAGGGCTGAGGCGATGCATTTCGGTCTTTCGGAAGAACAAAAACTGATCGTCGAGACGACGCGTGCATTCGTCGAAAACGAGCTTTACCCGCATGAGCGCGAGGTGGAACGCACCGGCGTGCTGCGCCGCGAGCTGATCGACGAATTGAAGGCAAAGGCGATCGCGGCCGGGCTCTACGCCGCCAACATGCCGGCCGATGTCGGCGGCGCGGGCCTCGATACGGTGAGCTGGCTGCTCTACGAGAAGGAGCTTGGCCGCGCCAATTACGCGCTGCACTGGACCTGCGTGGCGCGTCCCTCGAACATCCTGCTCGCCGGCACGCCGGAGCAGCGTGAAAAATATCTCTTCCCTTGCATCCGCGGCGAGAAGTGGGACTGCCTCGCGATGACCGAGCCCGGCGCCGGCTCCGACCTGCGCGGCATGAAGGCGACCGCGGTCCAGGACGGCTCGGACTGGGTGCTCAACGGCACCAAGCATTTCATCAGCCATGCCGACATCGCCGACTTTGCCATCGTATTCATGGCGTCGGGCGAAGAGGATTCGCCGCGCGGCAAGCGCAAGAAGATCACCGCCTTCTTCGTCGACAAGGGCACCAAGGGTTTCACGGTGCGCGACGGCTACCGCAACGTCTCGCATCGCGGCTACACCAACTCGATCCTCGAATTCGACGATTGCCGGCTGCCGGCTTCGCAGGTGCTCGGCGAAGTGCACAAGGGCTTCGAGGTGGCGAATTCGTGGCTCGGCGCCACACGCCTGCAGGTCGGCGCCACCTGCCTTGGCCGCGCAGAGCGCGCGCTTTCGCATGCCATCGAATATGCCGCGCAGCGCCAGCAGTTCGGCCAACAGATCGGCAAGTTCCAGGGCGTGTCCTTCAAGCTCGCCGATATGGCGACGGAATTGAAGGCCGCCGACCTAATGGTGTTCGAAGCCGGCTGGAAGTACGATCAAGGCACCGTCACCGATCAGGACATGGCGATGGCCAAGCTGAAGGCTACCGAGATGCTGGCTTTCGTCGCCGACGAGGCGATCCAGATCCATGGCGGCATGGGGCTGATGGACGACCTGCCGCTGGAGCGCATCTGGCGCGACGCGCGCGTCGAGCGCATCTGGGAAGGGACTTCGGAGATTCAGCGACATATTATTTCGCGGGCATTGCTGCGCCCGTTCGGGGCTTAGAGCATGATGCGCCAAAACCGGGATCCGGTTTTGGCAAAGATCGTGCTCAAATGAAAAGATGACCATGCATAAACTCGAACGTCTCCTGCGCCCGAAATCGATCGCCGTGTTCGGCGGGGCACAGGCCGCCGCCGTCGTCGCGCAATCAATCAAGATGGGCTTTGCCGGCGAAATCTGGCCGGTGCACCCGACCAAGGACGAGGTCGCCGGCCGCAAGGCCTACCGTTCCGTCGCCGACCTGCCCGGCGCGCCGGACGCCTCCTTTGTCGGCGTCAACCGGCATCTCACCATCGAAGTGGTCAAGGCATTGGCCGAGCGCGGCGCCGGCGGCGCCGTCTGCTTTGCCGCCGGGTTCCTCGAAACCGAGGCCTATGACGAGGACGGCGAGCGGCTGCAGGCCGAGCTGGTCGCCGCCGCGGGTGAGATGCCGATCATCGGCCCGAACTGCTATGGCCTGATCAACTATGCCGACGGCGCGCTTTTGTGGCCCGATCAGCATGGCGGGATCAGGCTGGCCGGGGGCGGCAAGGGCGTCGCCATTATCACTCAGTCGTCCAACATCGCCATCAACATGACGATGCAGAAGCGCGGCCTGCCGATCGCTTTCCTGATGACGGCCGGCAACCAGGCGCAGACCGGCCTTTCCGAAATGGCGCTCGGCCTGATCGAGGACGAGCGCGTCACGTCGCTTGGCCTGCATATCGAGGCCTTCGATTCCGTGGCCGGCTTCGAGCGATTGGCGGCGAGAGCCCGCGAGCTGAAGAAGCCGATCATCGCCATGAAGGTAGGCCGCTCGGAACAGGCGCGGCAGGCGACGGTTTCGCATACCGCGTCGCTCGCCGGTTCGGATGCCGCCTCGGGCGCGTTCCTGAAGCGTCTGGGCATCGCGCGCGTCGATTCGATTCCGGCCTTTATCGAGGCGCTGAAGCTCTTGCACATCACCGGGCCGCTGCCCGGCTACAGACTGTCGTCGATGAGCTGTTCGGGCGGCGAAGCCTCCGTGATGGCCGACAGCGCGGAAGGACGCTGGGTGCATTTCCCGACGCTGAGCGCCGAGCACCGCGCGCATGTCAAATCGACGCTCGGGCCGCTGGTCGCGGTCGCCAATCCGCTCGACTACCACACCTTCATCTGGAACAACGAGCCGGCGATGACGGCCACCTTCACTGCCATGGTGTCGGGCGGCTTCGACCTCAACATGCTGGTGCTCGACTTTCCGCGCCCCGACCGCTGCTCGGACACCGACTGGTGGGCGACGCTGCGCGCCTTCGAGGCGGCGCTGAAGACCAACAGGGCGCAGGGCGCGATCGTCTCCTCGCTGCCGGAAAACCTGCCGGAGGAATATACCGCCGGGCTGATGGCGCGCGGCATGGTGCCCTTGTTCGGCATTTCGGAAGCGATGGACGCCGCCCAGGCCGCCGCCTTCATAGGCTGGGCCTGGCGCGAGCCGCAGGCGCAGCCGGTCGACACCACGGCGGCGGGCGCTTCCGACGGCGACCACATCACGCCGGACGAAGCCGAGGCCAAAGCGCGTCTGATCGAGGCCGGGCTGCCGGTGCCGAAGGGCGAGCGCGCCTCGAACGCGGTCGAGGCGGTGATTGCGTCCATGGCGCTCGGCTTTCCGGTGGCGCTGAAGACGCTGGGCGTGACGCACAAGTCGGAGGTCGGTGCGGTGCGGCTGAACCTCAAGGACGCCGAATCCGTCAGCAATGCCGCGCATGACCTCCTGCCGCTCGGCACCGGGCTTTATGCCGAACGCATGGTGCGCGACGGCGTGGCCGAACTGATCGTCGGCTTCACTCGCGACCCGATGTTCGGCGCGGTGATGACGCTCGGCACCGGCGGCGTATTGGTCGAGTTGCTGCGCGACAGCGTGACCCTGATGCTGCCGGCGACGCGCGACGACATCGAGGCGGCGCTGCGTGGCCTGAAGCTCTATCCACTGCTGGAGGGCTATCGCGGCCGGCCGAAAGCCGACGTCCAGGCCGCCATCGACGCGATCGCCGGCATTGCCGACTTCGTGCAGAAGAATGAAGGCGAAATCGAAGAGCTCGACATCAACCCGCTGATCGTCTGCGCCGAAGGCAAGGGCGCATGGATCGCCGACGCGCTGCTGGTGCTGGGAGAAAAGAAGAATGGCTGACGTCATCACCACCCGCCGCGAAGGCACCATCCTGGAAGTCACGCTCGACCGGCCGAAGGCCAATGCCATCGACCTCAAGACCTCACGGCTGATGGGCGAGACGTTCAAGGCGTTCCGCGACGATCCCGGCTTGCGCGTCGCCATCGTCAAGACGGCCGGCGACAAGTTCTTCTGCGCCGGCTGGGACCTGAAGGCGGCGGCGGCCGGCGACGCGGTCGACGGCGACTACGGCGTCGGCGGCTTTGCCGGGCTGCAGGAATTGCGCGACTTGAACAAGCCGGTGATCGCCTGCGTCAATGGCATGGCGGTGGGCGGCGGCTTCGAGTTGGCGCTGTCCTGCGACCTGATCTACGCCTCGGACCATTCCTCCTTCGCGCTGCCCGAAATCCGCGCCGGCACGCTGGCGGACGCCGCGACGATCAAGCTGCCGAAGCGCATTCCGTACCATATCGCCATGGACCTTCTCCTCACCGGCCGCTGGATGGATGTGGCGGAAGCGCATCGCTGGGGCCTGGTCAACGAGGTGCTGCCCAAGGAGCAGCTCGAGGACCGCGTCTGGGAAATCGCGCGGCTTTTGGCCAGCGGCCCGCCGCTGGTCTTCGCCGCGATCAAGGAGACGGCGCGCGTGGCCGAGGCGCTGACCTTCCAGGATGCCATGAACAAAGTGACGCGCAGGCAACTGCCGACGGTCGATATCCTCTACGGCTCGGAAGACAATATGGAAGGCTTCCGCGCCTTTGCGGAGAAGCGCGATCCGGTGTGGAAGGGCAGATAGGCCCGCAGATGATGGCGTTCCGTTACACCACGCTCTGGCCTGCCGGGCATCTCCCCCGCAAGGGGGGAGATCGGATGTCACGGTCGCTTTCGCCAATTGCCAGCGCCGCAGGTGGATCGCCGGCGCCCAAGCTGCCAACCTCCCCCGTTGCGGGGGAGATGTCCGGCAGGCCAGAGGGGGGTGGCTGGGCGCATGCGTCGAAGGTCGATCTCATCCCATGACCGACTACCGAAAGTTGATCGACGCCGAGACCTGGGCCTTCATCGAGAAGACCAATTCCTATTATCCGCCCGACACGATCGACTACACAATCGCAGAGCAGCGTGCGATCTACGACCGGATGTGCCGCGAGTTCTTCGCCGGCTATCCGCAAGGCGTGACGGCCGAAACGACCGCCATCGCCACGCCGGCCGACAGCATCCCGATCCGCGTTTACCGCAACACGGCGCCTAACAAGGACGCCATGGTGCTCTATGTTCATGGCGGCGGATTCATCCTCGGCGGGCTGGACAGCCATGACGATGTCTGCGCCGAGCTCTGCGCCCGCACCGGCTACGAGGTGGTCTCGGTCGATTACCGGCTGGCGCCGGAACATCTGCATCCGGCCGCCTTCGACGACGTGTTAAGCGCCTTTGAATGGGCCGCCGGGACTTATGATTGCCCCATCCTGCTTTGCGGCGACAGCGCCGGCGGAAACCTCTGCGCGGCCGTTGCCCATGCAACGCGCGGTCACGTCAAGAAGCCGGCCGGCCAGGTGCTGATCTATCCCAGCCTCGGGGGCGATCGCTCGCGTGGCTCCTATGTGGCGCATGCCGACGCGCCGATGCTGACCGTGCGCGATATCGAATTCTACCTGAACATTCGCACCGGCGGCGTGGACCGGACCGGCGACATCACGCTGTCGCCGCTCGCTGACGCCGATTTCGCTTATCTGCCGCCGACCGTGCTGATCACAGCCCAATGCGACCCGCTGTCCTCAGACGGCGAGGCCTATCGCGACCGCGTCGTCGCGGCCGGCGGGTATGCCTACTGGTTCGAAGAACAGGGGCTGGTGCACAGCTATTTGAGAGCCCGGCACACGGTCGGTCGTGCCCGCGCCAGCTTCACCCGCATCGTCGAGGCGGTCTCCGCGCTCGGCAGGGGCGAGTGGATCTGGTGATTTTGCCAAGCGCGTCGCGTCGAGACGAATCCAAGCGCCGCGCTTCACGGCTTAGCTTTGATGCCTAAACCGCTCACACTTTTCCTGGATTTGCTCTCTAGATCGCATTGAACCTTTCCGCCTCAGCCTGCGACTGACGGCCAGGCGCTGCATGGCGCCGACCGGAAAGGAAGCCCGTATGACCAGAAACCCAGAGACTCGGCGGTCCGCGGGAGCAGCGGGAGTTCGGCGCGATCACCGGCTTCGGGATGGGAACGACGCGCTGGGCTTTCGGCTGATTCCGTTGACCCTGCCAGGCACCCGGCGTATCGTGAACAGGCGGAAAACAGACAATTCTATCAGGGACGAACGAGCCGAAACGCCGCGACTTTCTTTGTTTTGCGCGGCGAAATCGGAGGGTTCTTCCGACGACTTCGGGGGGAGCTCAATGTCTCGCGACCGCGGCTCGTTCGTGGCTTCTCGCGGCGGTGGCTTGCGCCGCCCGATCGTGACAACCAGCCGAATTCTTGCCCTGGCACTGGCCGCCGGCTTTTGCCTCGGCGGCGCGGCAAAGGCCCAGGAAACCCAGATCATCTATCCCGGCTCGATGGCGGTGACCGGCTTCCCCGGCACGATCATCCCGGATTTCGGCTCCCCCGATTCCGAAAAAGGAGGCCTGCCGCCCGGCGTCGATCCGGTCGACGAGACCTTCATCGATACTTCACAGGCCTCGTTGCGCATTTTCAACGTCTCGCAACTCGGTGGCCCAGCTTCCGGCCAGATCGTCTACACGCAGCCGCCCTTCGAGGTGACAGCCGGCCAGATCGGCGAGGTCTTCGGCCTCACCTATGACGACGGCGTGCGCGATGGCGTGCCGTCGGGCATTCCGAACCTCTATGCGGCGGCGACCTCGCTGCACGGCATCGAGATCGTCACGCCGGACGCCGACGAGGACGGGCGGCCTGAGCGACAGCGCCGCGGCGCCGCCGGCGCTGTCTTCATGAACGGCCAGTTCGGCACCGAAAACGGCGGCGGACCGGGCACCATCTGGAAGATCGACGGTATCTCGGGCGCAGTCTCCAAATTCGCCGATATCGACACCAACAGCGGGCCGGGTATCGGCAACCTCGCCTTCGATCCGACCCATCGTGAGTTCTTCGCTTCGGATCTCGATACCGGGCTCATTCACCGCATCGATATCGAGGGCAACCTGATCGACAGCTTCGACCATGGCGTTGCCGGGCGTCCCGCGCATGGGCTGGCCCCAGTCGCCGACGACGGCGCCGTGATGGACATCCACGCCGCCTTCGATTCGGAAGATCCCCGAACCTGGGGTTATACGCAGGATGCGCGGCGCGTCTGGGCTGTCGCCTACCATGGCGGGCGGCTCTATTATTCCGTAGGCGAAAAAGCCGAAATCTGGTCGGTCGGCATTGCAAGCGACGGGAGTTTTGCCGGCGATCCGCGCTGGGAACTGACGGTCAAGGCCGACCAAGATTATGCCGTCACCGACATCGCCTTCGACAATCAGGATTTCATGTATCTCGCCCAGCGCGGTCCGGTCGAGAACCGCTACGATTACAGCCGCTTCGCCGATACCGGCAAAGGCGAGGTGATCCGCTACCAGCGCGAGGATCCGGACGATCCGGCAACGGAATCGGTCTGGGCCGAAGTGCCGCAGGAATATGCGGTCGGCTTCCCGCAGGGCAACCGCCAGTCGGCAGGCGGCGTCGACCTGCAATACCGCTACGATGCCGAGGGCAAGCTCGACACCTCGGTCTGCACCGACACGGTGGTCAACACCGGTGACAAATTGCGCGACAATCCCGAGCTTGCGGAGCGCCTCGCCGCCGGCGGGCCGCTTGCCGTGCATGGCGTGCAGCTCACGCCAAGCAAGCTGGTCAAGCCGGCAAACGTGCCGCCCTTCGGCTCATGGTTCGTCGACTTCGACGGCTATTTCGAAGACCCGGACGTCCAGGGCCATGTCGGCGACGTCAGGGTCTGGCGCCCCTGCGAGGGCCGCGCCGGCTATTATGAGGAAATCCCCGGCGGCTTCCTGCCTCCCGTCTATCCGCCGGACTTCCCGCCGGCCGGCAACCTGCCCCCATGCCTCGATGTCGAGGACGTACAGTATTTCTGCACACCCCGCGGCCTCCAGGCCGACCTTTATCTCCACGACCACGCCGGCTTTGGCAGCGATTCGATCAAAGCTTTGTCCAAGACGCCGGGCGTCGGAGTGACCTCACCCATGTCGCATGCGCCGGGCAAGCCCTACACGATCGGCATCACCGGCCATAATCCGGGCGCCACTGTCAATGTCGGGCTCTGCTTCTACCGGAAGTCCGACCGGGACAAGGGCGGCTACTATCCTTGCTGCAAGGTGATGCTGCCGCTGAGGACGCCGGCCGTCGAGTGCGAAGCGCCGAGGAGGGACAGATGAGCGATCTCGTCCTTTCCCGCCCTGCCCCGCGCAAAACCCTCACGGGCACGATCATGAAACCCCTGTCATACGCCAGGCACGGCGCGCGCTGGCTGATGGCGGCCGGTATCGCGCTCGCCATGATGCCGGCAGTGCCAGCGCTTGCGCAGGACAAGGCTCCGGCCGGCCAGATCGCCAATCCAGAAATCACGGCTGGATCGCGCGGCATCAATCCGGAACTCGGGCGGATCATACCCTTCTTCACCAAGAAGGGTGGCCAGAGAGGCTGCGATAGCGTCGAGTATGTCTTGAGCTTCGGCATCCATGGCGACCCGCAGGACTTCGACCGGCCAAGCGTGGCGGCCCTGCTGAAGGCGACAAGGCTCGACTTCAAGGACCAGCTGCCGCACGGCTTGCAGATCATCAGCGTCGACGTCGTCGGCGACGGCACGAGCGCTTCCGGAGGACCGCTGCCGCCAGCTTCGATCAGCACATCGGCCGGCCCAAACGATACGGCAAGCGTTTCCAATTTCCGGATCAGCGCTTCGAACCTCGACGGCGTCGGCGCTGCGGACGAACGCGTGATCACTTTCCGGGTCACGGCCAAGATAGACCATGCCGCCTTTGCCGCGCCGGCGACGATCGACAATCAGGGCGAGATGAAGGTGGCCTTCAGGGGCGGTCCGGCTACCACCATCCCCTCGCACGATCCGGACAAGCCCGACGACGGCGATTTCCTCACCGGCGTGAAAACCTCGATCACGATCGACCTGAGCAAGTGCAACCCGCCGCCGCCGCCTCCCGGCAAGGAGTGCTTCAAGGTCGACCGCGGCACGGTCGACTGCGTGCCCGGCGGCGGCGCTTTCATCTATCACATGCCGGTCGGCCCGGAGATGGTCGGCAAATGGGTGCAGCTGTCGACGACGACACCCGGCATCACCATCGCCCCCGACACCCAGCAGGTACCTGCCGGCGGCGGCGTGCTGAACTGGAAGATCATCGGCGCCTCGCCGGGCGAGGCCATCCATCTCGTCGTCACCGGCATCGACACCTATGCCGGGCCGAAGGAAGGCTGGGGACTTTGCTGCACGCAGGAGATCGACATCGACATTCCGCGTGATCTCAGGTGCCCGCCTGAAAAGCAGCCCGACCTCAAGGTGGAGAAGTGGGCAGAGGTGCCACGTTGCACGATGTCCGGCGGCTGCGACTTCACCATCACGGTCACCAATGTCGGCGATGCGTCCTATAACGGCAAGATCGTGCTCGACGAGGTGACTTTGCCGGCCGGTTCGGTGCTGTCCTCGGGACCGAACCCGCCCTGGGTCTGCGCGCCCGGGACGACGCCGATGACCTGCACCCATCCGGCAACCACGCTCAACCCCGGCGCCTCAGCCGTCCTCAAGCTCGGCTTCAAGCCGGCCGGCGGCTGGCAGGGCAGCGCGCTGCGCAATTGCGCCGCCTATGACTACCAGGCGAGCGCCAAGCCGCTGTTCGGCAGCCAGCAGAACGACCGCGGCTGCGCCTCGATCCCGGTCTGCCGCCGTGGCGATCGCGATCCGCAGTGCCAGCCTCCGGTCGGCAAGAAGGTCGACCTGATGCTGAAGAAGCGCGCCCGCATGCCGGTCTGCACGCCGGACGGCATCTGCAGCTTCGTGATCGATCTCATCAACAACGGCACCAGCACCTATCACGGGCCGCTGACGGTGATCGACACCTATCTGGGCGGCGCGCCAACGTCCTCGACCTTCGGGCCGAGCCCGCCCTGGACCTGCGGGCCAAACGGCCCCGGCCAGTTCCGCTGCGACAATCCCGGCATCTCGCTGCCGCCGGGCGCCTCGACGCCGATCGTCGTCAAAGCGGTCATGCCGGCAAGCTACCGGCCGGATACGGTCGAGAACTGCGCCGAGGTGAAGGCCATTGCCGGCGAGGTCGACCTCACCAACAACAAAGCCTGCGCGACCGAGCGCATCCGCCATCCGAATGGCGGCCAGCCCGGCCTGCGCATCACCAAGGCGTGCGAGAGCTCGCTGGCTGGTGCGTCTTTCGTATCCTGCCGCATCACCATCACCAATGCCGGCACGGCTGCCCCCACCGGTCCGGTGCGGGTCAACGATGCCGCTACGTTGGTGTCAGGCGGTGCGCCAGTCGCCATCCGGAGCGTGACCCCGGACGGCGCCGAATGGAACTGCGGGCCAGTCCCCGCCAACACGCTATCTTGCCAGATTCCCGGCGCCGTCATGACGCCCGGAACCAGCCGGCACTTCGACGTGACGGTCGGCGGCAATGACGCGTTCGAGAACTGCGCGCGCGGCTCTTTTGGGCCGGCGCCCCGCGACGACATCGTCTATCCGATCGGCCAGGCTTGCGCGAAGGGCGGCGGGGCCTCCACGATCCGCGTCGAGAAGACCGGCGACAGCGAGTGCCAGCCGGGTGCGCCCTGCTCGTTCGAGATTACCGTCACGAATGACGGGCCGAATGCCTTCTCCGGTCCGGTCCGCATCGGCGATGCGGTCGGCATCGACGGTATCGGCAGGCTGGAAGGGGTCAAGATCACCGCGATAGACCCGCCCTTCGGCTGCTCGCCGGAGCCGGCGACGCTGCCGGCGTCCTGCATCGCCAATCTGACGCTGGGCGCCGGCGAAAGCCATACGCATCATGTCACGGTGATCCTTCCCGACGACACGCGCCTTGCCACTCTGCAGGGTACGGTCAGCGGACAGAACTGTGTCGGGGTGCTCTCGCCAAACACACCGGTGCAGGGCGGCGGCGATGTGCTGTCGCGCGGCCCAGCCAACGCGCAAGGCGACCGCGGCAAGGCCTATGCGTGCCACCCCTTCACCATCAAGCGTGAGGTGAAGATCCAGTGTTCGGGCGGCATGGTGCTCAACGCGGCCGGCCGCTGCGCCTGCCCGGAGGGCACCACCTTCCGCAACGGCCAGTGCTCAACCGGCGGCACCAAGCTTCTGCCGCTGCCAGTGCCGCAACGCTGCGTCCTGCTCAAGGGCCAGATCCGGACCGAGGATGGACGCTGCGTCTGCCCGCGCGGCACCGAGCTGGAAAATGGCAGATGCGTGAAGGGCGAGCAGCCGCAGGAGCCGCAGTGCACGCTGCGTCCCGGACAGTACCGCGACCGGGAGGGCAATTGCGTATGCCGGCGCGGCGAGCTGGTGAACGGCGTCTGCCAGGTCGTTCCGCCGAAATGCACCATCCGGGGCGCGGTGCCGACACCGGATGGCTGCGCCTGTCCCAAGGGCACGCATGTCGACCGCGCCGCCAAGGCTTGCGTGCCCGACAGGCAGCAGCCGCCCAGCCAGTGCCGCATTCGCGGCCAGGTGCGCAATGCCGATGGCGATTGCGTCTGCCCGAGGGGCACGCAATTGAAGGGCAAGGCCTGCGCCCCGATCAGGAAGCCGCAAGCATGCTCGATCCGCGGCCAGGTTCTCAACAAACGCGGCGCCTGCGTGTGTCCGCGCGGGACGGAAGTGATCGACGGCGCGTGCCGCAGAGTCGACGCTGAATGCGCGCCGGGCTCGCAGATGATCGACGGCATTTGCCAGCCGATCATCAGGCGGCGCTGCCCGGTCGGAACGACCGGACGGTATCCGGATTGCTTCCCGATCCGCAGGCGGCCAGGCTTGGAGATCGATCCGGACCTGCTGCTCAATCCGAATATCCTGCAGCAGTTGGTGCCAAGAAGCCAACCAAGGCTGCAGCGGAACCCGGCGACCGACAACCTTCAGTAAGGGAGCCCATCACTACCGAGTCGCGAACCCGCTGGAGCAATCCAGCGGGATCTCTCTTTCCCGCATCGCGGTCCGCGTTTTTGCGCGCCCGTCGAGCGAAGCGGAAAACACGCTTCCCCTTGGCCGGACGATGGTCTAGGCAGACCCGCGTGCCAGCGCGCAGCCCAGCGCGCCGATGAGGATGCCGGAGAGGCCTTTCATGAGCAAGAAGACCCTGATCGCACCATCGGTGCTGGCGTCGGATTTTTCGAAGCTCGGCGACGAGGTCGAAGCGGTCGCGGCGGCCGGAGCCGATTGGATCCATCTCGACGTGATGGACGGTCATTTCGTGCCCAACATCACTTTCGGCCCACCGGTGATCAAGGCGATCCGCAACCGGACAAAAACCTTCTTCGACTGCCATCTCATGATCGCGCCGGCCGACCCCTATCTGGCGGCCTTTGCCGAGGCCGGCTGCGACGGCATAACGGTGCATGCCGAGGCCGGCCCGCATCTCGACCGTTCGCTGCAGACCATCAAAGGTCTCGGCAAGAAGGCCGGTGTCTCGCTCAACCCGGCGACGCCGGAAACGGCGATCGAATATGTGCTCGACCGGCTCGACCTCATCCTGATCATGACCGTCAATCCCGGCTTCGGCGGCCAGGCTTTCATCCCGGCAATCGTCGACAAGGTGCGAAGGGTCAAGGCGCTGATCGGCGACCGCCCGATCCGCATCGAGATCGACGGCGGCATCTCGCCGGAAACGGCGCCGCTGGTGACGGCCGCCGGCGCCGACGTGCTGGTGGCCGGCGCGGCCATCTTCAAGGGCGGCACAGTCGAAACCTACCGGGCAAATATCGAGGCGATCCGCTCAGCCGCCGACAAGGCCGCCCGTTAAAGACATCGACAGCTCGTTCCTAGCAAAGCCGCCTCGCTACCTAACGGCTGTTCAGTATACCGAATTATATTAAGCTTCACACTCGTGTCAGCCGTTTTCCGAGTGGATTTACTTTATTCGATAGTTGACCTCGCCTAGTCTAAAGTCGAATATCGCCACCAGGCGCTTTTAGACGGCAGTGCCCGGCTGTAAGATACATATATGGAATTGCTTGGCCGAGGGACCCTGCAAAACAGGGGCCAGCAACAGGAGTCAAATTGCCACACGGAAACGCCGATACGGGCGAAGGCAAGGGTGCGAAGAGCACGCTGGCCAGTTCGGTTTACCATCAACTCCGCGAGGACTTGCTGCGGGGAGCTTTGGAAGCCGAGGGCAAGCTGCGCGTCGAATGGGTCGTTTCCCGGTATGGCGCCGGCGCCTCGCCTGTGCGCGAGGCGCTGAACCGCCTGGCCGCCGAGGGACTGCTCGGCCGCCACGACCAGCGCGGCTTCTTCGTGATGCCGGTTAACGCGGCCGAGCTGGAGGAGCTCACCCGCACGCGGTGCTGGCTGGAAGAACGGGCACTGCGCGAATCCATTGCGCACCGCACGGCGGAATGGGAAGAACAGCTGGTACTCGCCCTGCACCGATTGGCGCGCGCCGAACGCCGCCAGCCCAACGACCCGGCAACCAACAATCCGGAATGGGAGAAGCTGCATCGCGCTTTTCATCGCGCGCTGATCTCCGCGTGCCGCTCGCATTGGCTGATCGGCTTTTGCGACCAGCTTTCCGACCAGGCCTCCCGCTACCGACTGATCTCGCAGCGCGGCCCCGGCTCCGAACGCGACGACCTCGGCGAGCACCGGACGATTGCCGAGCGGACCATGGACGGCGACGCCGACGGCGCGGTCGAGGCCTTGCTCAGTCACTACCGGCTGACGGCGGAGATGTGCATGGCGCAGCTCAGCCCAGGCGACGAGCCGCGGGCCCGCGCCGGCAAGGCCGCGCGCGGCCGCAAATAGCTGCCCATGGCTGACAAATCTGATATTCGCTCTGGCCGAGCTTTCGACGCCAGGGACGACATGACCAATCACCTGTTCGACGCCTTTCGCGCCAGCATGCCGGCGCCTGGCCAAGTGCTGATGGAAACGGATGACGGGCGTTCGATTTCCTATGCCGACATGCTGGCGCGGTCCGCGCAGTTTGCGCACGCGCTGGTCGCCGCTGCTGTGCTGCCCGGCGATCGCGTCGCCGTGCAGGTGGAGAAGACCCCTGAAGCTTTGCTCCTCTATCTCGCCTGTCTGCGCGCCGGCGCCGTCTTCCTGCCGCTCAACACCGCCTATACGCTGCCGGAGCTCGACTATTTCTTCCGCGACGCGGAGCCGCGGCTGGTCGTGTGTGATCCGGAAAAGGTGAAGGATGTGCAACCGCTTGCCGCATCGGCGGGGGCCGCGACGCTGACGCTGGGTCGCGACGGACGAGGCAGGCTTGCGGACCGTGCGGCGCTGCAGCCGGCGGATTTTGCGGATGTGGCGCGCGGCCCCGACGATCTCGCCGCCATCCTTTACACCTCCGGCACGACCGGCCGCTCCAAAGGTGCCATGCTCAGCCACGAGAACCTCGCTTCCAACGCGCGCGTGCTGGTGGATTACTGGCGCTTCAGCGGCGATGATATCCTCATCCACGCGCTGCCGATCTTCCACACGCACGGCCTGTTCGTCGCGACCAACGTCATCCTGATGGCCGGCGCAAAAATGCTGTTCGAGCGGAAGTTCGACCCGGCCCGTGTGATTTCGCTTCTGCCGCGCGCGACCGCGCTGATGGGCGTGCCTACCTTCTATGTGCGGCTCCTGCAGCAGCAGGGCCTGACGAGGGATGCGGCCAGCCGCATGCGGCTGTTCATCTCCGGTTCGGCGCCGCTGCTTAGCGAGACGCACAATGCCTGGCGCGAGCGCACCGGCCACGCCATCCTCGAACGCTACGGCATGACCGAAACCAACATGAACGCCTCCAACCCCTATGCCGGCGAACGGCGCGCGGGCACGGTCGGCTTTCCGCTGCCGGGTGTCGCGCTGCGCATCGCCGACCCCGAAAGCGGCAAGGCGCTAGCCCAGGGGGAGATCGGCATGATCGAGCTGAAGGGCCCGAACGTCTTTGCCGGCTATTGGCGCATGCCCAAGAAGACCAGTGCCGAATTCCGCGACGACGGTTTCTTCATCACCGGCGATCTCGGCCTGATCGACGCCGACGGCTATGTCCACATCGTCGGCCGCGGCAAGGACCTGATCATCTCGGGCGGCTATAACATCTATCCCAAGGAGATCGAGAGCGAGATCGACGCGCTTGCCGGCGTTGCCGAAAGCGCAGTGATCGGCGTTGCGCATCCCGACTTCGGCGAAGGCGTCACGGCCGTGGTGGTGCGCAAGCCGGGCCCGGCAATCAGCGCAGCCGATATCGCCGATGCCATCGCCGGGCGGCTGGCGAAATACAAGCATCCGAAGCAGGTCATCTTCGTCAACGAATTGCCGCGCAACACGATGGGCAAGGTGCAGAAGAACGTTTTGCGCGAGGCCTATAAGGATATCTATGCCAAAGCCGGCTAATAATAGCGCGTCGTCATCCTAGGGCAGAGCAAGGAGCGAAGCGACGCGCGCAGACCCTAGGATCCATGCCGTTACGCTAAGGCGTTGCGGCGGCGGAGAATTCTGCTCCGCCGCGTTCTCCGAGCAAGGTCATGGAATGGATCCTCGGGTCTGCGCTCCGCTTCGCGTCGCTGCGCCCAAGGATGACGAAAATCGCGGATGGCTTACGCCCCAAACACCTTTTCGCCGCCGATCCAGACATCCTTCACATCCAGGCCCTCCGACAGCCCGACAATGTCCGCTGCGGTGCCGTTGGCGAAGCGGCCGAGGCGATGCGCCTGGCCGATCGCTTCGGCGGGATAGAGCGAGGCCATGCGGAGCGCCTCGTCCAGCTCGAGCCCGACCACGCGATGGACGAAGCGCACGGCGGATATCATGTCGAGATCGGCGCCGGCCAGCGTGCCGTCGGCAAGCCTGAGACTCCCGTCCTTGCGGTAGATGGTGCGGCCATTGAGCGTGAAGGATGTCATGTCGGTGCCGATCGTCGCCATGGCGTCGGTGACCAAAAGGATCTTGCCCGGGCCTTTCTTGGCGTTGAGCGCAAGCGTCATCGTGCCCGGATGGACGTGGATGCCGTCGGCGATGATGCCGGCATAGAAGCTGCCGGTGTCGATCGCCGCTCCGGCCAGTCCCGGCTCGCGGTTGCCGATCTGGCTCATGGCGTTGAAGAGATGGGTGACGACGGTGGCGCCGGCCGCGGCGAAGGCCGTCGCCGTGGCATAGCCGGTGTCGGAATGGCCGAGGCTGACGACGATGCCGGCCGCTGCCAACGCCGTGACCCGGGCCGGCTCGACCGATTCCGGCGCGACCGTGGTGAGCAGCACCGGCAGGCCGCGGCGCGCCGCGACCAGCGCAGCCTGGTCGGCATCCGTCATTGCCCGGATAAGAGCCGGATCATGCGCACCCTTGCGCGCGACGGACAGATGCGGGCCTTCGAGATGCAGCCCAAGAAAACCCCGCACCTTCTTCCGGGCGGCCTCGGCGCCGGCGGTAACCGCCGCGGCGGTGATCGCCGGAATATCGGTGATCAGCGTCGGCAAGAGCGCCGTGGTGCCGAAGGGCGCGTGCGCCCGGCAAATGGTCTCGATCGAGGCGACATCGGGATGGTCGTTGAGCATGACGCCGCCGCCGCCATTGACCTGGATATCGACGAAGCCGGGAACCAGCAGGCCGGTGGTCTCGACACGGGACACGCCGGACGGGATGGCGCCAGTGGGCAGGATGGCCTCGACCGTGTCGTCCTTGACGACAAGCGCAGCATCGTCATGCCAGTCGGCGCCGTCGAAGATGCGGGCGCCGGTGAGGGCGAAACGGTCGCTCATACGGTTTCCGTCACCTTGCGCAAATTGCGTGGCGCATCCGGATCGAGGCCGCGATGGCGGGCGAAGGCCTCGACGAAGCCATAGAAGGACACGATCAACGGCAGTGGATCGGTTAGCGGATGGCCGGTTGCGACATGCGGCAGCAGCCTGGCGGCCTTCGCCTCGTCGGAGGTGACGAAAGCGGCCGCGCCTTTGGCCGTCAAGCTGTCGGCGGCCTCGGCCACCGAAGGCTCCGACGCGTCGCGGGCAGCGAGCGCCAGGACCGGGAAGCCCGGCCCGACCAGCGCCAGCGGCCCATGCATGACTTCCGCCGCGCTATAGGCCTCGGCATGCATGACGCAAGTTTCCTTGAACTTCAGCGCTGCCTCGCTGGCGATCGCGAAGGATGGGCCGCGTCCAAGGATGAACAGCGAGCGCGGCGCCTCGAGCGCCGTGGCGAGCGCCATCCAGTCGCAGCCGATCGCCTTCTCGAAATGCTCCGGCAGGCCGGCGAGCGCGGCAAGCAGCGCCTCATCGCCAGTGCTGTGCGCCATCAGCGCCAGGGCGGCGACGGCCGAATTGACGAAGGTCTTGGTGGCCGCGACGCTGCGCTCTGGGCCGGCGAGAATGTCGATGGCGTAATCCGAGGCGCGCGCCAGCGGCGAGTCGGCCGTGTTGGTGATGGCGACGGTAAGCGCGCCGCCGGCTCTCGCCGTTTCGGCCATGGCGACGATGTCGGGACTCTTGCCCGACTGCGAGATCGCCAGGCAAGCCGAGCCGCGCAGCCTCAGCTTCGCGCCATAGATGGAAGCGATCGACGGGCCGACGGAAGCCACCGCGAGGCCGGCCGTCAGTTCCACGGCGTATTTCATGAAGGTGGCGGCATGGTCGGACGAGCCGCGCGCCACGGTGACGACGAAATGCGGATCGCGCTCGCGAAGGCCGCGGCCGGCCGCGGCCAGCACCTTGGCCGAGCCGTCGAGCAGGCGGGCGGTGGCCTGCGGGATCTCCTCGATCTCGCGCCGCATGTGGGTGGCGGTTGCGCTCATGGCCGGCTCTCCTCTCCCGGCCCGGTCAGCCGGAGTTCCGCGACGAAGTCATAGGCGTCGCCCCTGTAGATCGAACGCGTGAATTCGATCACCTTGCCGCTCGCCAGATAGGAAATACGTTCGATGTGCAGGCCGGCAACCCCCGGCGGCACTTCGAGAAGGCGCGCGTCGCCGTCGCCGAGATTGGCGGCCGAGATGCGCTGCACCGCCCGCACCGGGCGGTTGCCGGTCAATTCCAGCGCCGCATAGAGCGAGGAGCCTATCGTCTCTGGGTCGGGCAGTACGCTCGCCGAAATCGCGGCGCGCTCGATCGCCAGCGGCGTGTCGTTGGCGATGCGCAGGCGCGCCACGCGCGCCACCAGCTCGCTCGACGACAGGCCGAGCACCATCATCTCGTCCGGCGAGGGCGCATAGAGGCCGCGATCGAGCCAGGCCGAGCGCACGACCATGCCGCGGCGCGCCATATCCTCGGTGAAGGAGGTGAGCCGCGACAGCGACTGCTCGACACGTTCCATGCGCGGGGCGACAAAGGTGCCGGAGCCATGGCGCTGGACGAGGATGCCGCCCTTCACCAGATCCTGCACCGCCTTGCGCACAGTGACGCGCGAGATGTCGGCCTTGCTGGCGATGTCGCGCTCTGACGGCAGCGCGTCGCCCGGCCCGATCAGGCCGCGATTGACCGCTTCCTCGATGCTTTTCCTCAGCTGCAGGTAAAGCGGCGCGCCGCTTTGCGAGGATTCCTTCAGCATAGCGAAGATCTGGTCGGCGGCGCTCATCGCGGCGCCTCCGGCAGCATGGCGAAGATCCGGCCGGCGGCGCTCATCACGGCGCCTCCGGCAGCATGGCGAAGATCTGGTCGGCGGCGCTCATCGGGCGCCTCCGGATTTGCCCGCGAAGATGCGCGCGGCCATCTGCACCGCGCCGCCGAGCGCGTCGTCGAGCGGGGCCTTCAGCAGCGCCCGATAGCGCGCCGACAGCCGCGGCGCGTAGAGCGGCGCCAGGCCGCCGAGCAGGCATAGCGGAGCATCGTCGGCGAGTTCGAGCGCGCCGAGCGAAGCCTCGACATCGGCAACCGCCTTGTCGAGGATCCAATTGGCGACGAGATCGCCCTTTTCGGCATGCTCGAAGACTTTTGGCGCGAAACCGCCGAAGTCGCCGGGCTTGGCGTTGGTGGTGAACTCGACCACGTCCTCGGGATTGTTGCGGAAGACGGCAAGCATCGCATCCGTCAGCGGCGAGCCGGGGCGGATGCCGTCATAGGCAAGCAGCGTCTGCTCGAGCAGATCGCGGCCGATACGAGCGCCGCTGCCCTGGTCGCCGACCTGGAAGCCCCAGCCGCCGATGGCGCGCGACTTGCCCGCTTTGCGCGCCATATAGGCGGTCCCGGTGCCGAGGATCGCCATGGCGCCGTCGCCGGAGCCGACGGCGCCTTCGAGCGCGATCTCGGCATCGGTCTCGACGCGGCTTTTGCTGAAGGGCAGGATCGCTTCCAGCTGCTGCCTGTAGGTCCCGACATTGGCGCCGGCGAGACCGAGGATGGCAGGCGTCTCAGGGATCAGCTCCGGATCTTCACCGGCGGCCACGAACGCTTGCCTTGCCGCCTCGACGATGTTGGCGCGCGCACCGGTAAGATCGGTGCGGATATTGGCCGCTCCGCTTTTGGCGCGGCCGGCGACAACGCCGTCGACGGTCGCAAGGGCCGCCCTGCAGCTTGTGCCGCCGCCATCGATGCCAAGCACGAATTTCACGCGATTTTCTCCTCGTGGCGAATAATACCAATAAAATACCAATAGCCAAGCGTTAATTTCGGTTCAAAAAAGATTAAGGCGCATTTTATTGAAAAATCACGAAAATTTGCCGGCTCGCCTATTCTCTGCGACGAATTTCGTTAATCCATGTGGACAAGTGGTATTTTTTTGGTATTGTTCCCGTCAGTTGGAGGACAACGGATGGCCGAGACGCGCACGGAAGCGCTGCATCAGAACGCCGCGGGGCTGGATGTCCAGGCCCCGGATGCCATCCTTTCATTCCTCGCCAACGCGCAGATCGAGGCCGCCAAGGCCGTACACGGCGCCATTCCGGCCATTGCCGAGGCCGCCGCGCTTATCGCCAGACAACTGAAGGGTGGAGGCAGGCTCGCCTACGCGGCAGCCGGCAGTTCCGGCCTGATGGCTGTCGCCGATGCGCTGGAGCTTCCCGGCACATTCGGTATCGCGCGTGACCGCATAGCCATCCTGATCGCAGGCGGCGACGAGGCGTTCCACACGCTTGCCGGCGGACCGGAAGACGATACCGAGGAAGCCGCGGCGGCCGTGGCGAATGCCAATATCGGCAAGGGCGACTGCCTGATCGCCATCTCGGCCAGTGGCTCGACGCCCTACGCGGTCCAGGCCATCGGCGACGCGCGGCGCCGGGGCGCGGCGACGATCGCGATCGCCAACAACAAAGGCGCGACGCTGTTCGGCGAGGCCGACGTCGCCATCCTGCTCGAGACGCCGCCGGAGCTGATCGCCGGCTCGACGCGCATGGGCGCGGGAACAGCACAGAAGATCGCGCTCAACATGCTGTCGACGCTTGCCGCCGTCCATCTCGGCCATGTGCATGACGGCTACATGGTCAATCTCACCGCCGACAACGTCAAGCTGCGCGACCGCGCGGTGCGCATGGTGGCCGCCATCAGCGGACGCAGCCGCGAAGACGCGGCGCGTCTGCTCGAAGAGAGCGGCGGCGGCGTCAAGACTGCCATTCTGCTCGCCGCGGGTGCTGCCAACGCCGAAGCGGCCGAGAAGATACTGGAAAAAACCGGCCAGAAGCTCAGGCCGGCGCTTTCCGCGATCGAGGGGAGCAAGGGGCGCTAGCCGCTGTTCTCATCAGAACCGAACCTGAAAAAGGTCAACAGGGAGACTGAAGATGAAGACCAAACTACTGACGGCCCTTTTGCTCGGCACAAGCATCCTCGGCACCACCGGGATGGCGCTGGCCGAGGACGTAACGCTCAACATCGAGAGCTGGCGCGGCGACGACCTGACCATCTGGAAGGACAAGCTGATCCCAGCCTTCGAGGCCAAGAACCCCGGCATCAAGGTGGTGTTCGCGCCGTCGGCGCCGACCGAGTATGACGCAGCCCTCGGCGCCAAGCTCACCGCCGGCTCGGCGGGCGACCTGATCACCTGCCGCCCGTTCGACAAGTCGCTGGTGCTCTACCAGAAGGGCAACCTCGCCGATCTATCGGCGCTGCCGGGCATGGAGAATTTCTCCCCCGTGGCAAAGTCAGCCTGGCAAACCGATGACGGCAAGGCGACGTTCTGCGTGCCCATGGCCTCGGTCATCCACGGCTTCATCTATAACAAGGACGCCTTCGACAAGCTCGGCATCAAGGTGCCGATCACCAATGAAGAGTTCTACGCCGCGCTCGACAAGATCAAGGCCGACGGCACCTACATCCCGATGGCGATGGGCACCAAGGATCTCTGGGAAGCCGCGACCATGGGCTACCAGAACATCGGCCCGAACTACTGGAAGGGCGAGGAAGGCCGCCAGGCGCTGATCAAAGGCGAGCAGAAGCTGACCGATCCGCAGTGGGTCGAGCCCTACAAGGAACTGGCCAAGTGGAAGCCCTATCTCGGCGACGGCTTCGAGGCGCAGACCTATCCTGACAGCCAGAACCTGTTCACGCTCGGCCGCGCCGCCATCTATCCGGCCGGCTCGTGGGAAATCGCGCTGTTCAACACCCAGGCGCAGTTCAAGATGGGCGCCTTCCCGCCGCCGGTGCAGAAGGCCGGCGACACCTGCTACATCTCCGACCACACCGATATCGGCATGGGCCTGAATGCGGCGTCGAAGCATCCGGAAGAAGCCAAGAAGTTCCTCTCCTGGGTCGCCTCGCCGGACTTCGCCACCATCTACGCCAACGCGCTGCCGGGCTTCTTCAGCCTGAACAACACGCCGGTGAAGATGGAAGACCCGCTGGCGCAGGAATTCGTCTCCTGGCGCGGAAAGTGCAAGTCGACGATTCGCTCGACCTACCAGATCTTGGGACGCGGCACGCCGAACCTCGAGAACGAGACCTGGGTTGAATCGGCCAACGTTATCAACGGCACCGACACGCCGGAAGTCGCCGCCAAGAAGCTCCAGGACGGCCTCGACAGCTGGTACAAGCCGGCGAAGTAAGAGCTCAGGCAACGGACCGGCCGGGCACATGCCCGGCCGGCATTCGAACCGTTCTAGATAGCGATTGTCGGCGCCGCCTCTCGGTCTTACCCTCATCCTGCGGGGAAGACGAAGCCGCACTGTCGCTGGCCTTTGTCCTCCCCCTGATGGGGGCAATCAGGCCGCGCATCGAGGCATCAGCTAAGCATCATAGAGTGGAACGAGAGACGGCGGGGACCGAACTCATGGCCGCACAAACACGACCGAAAAGACCGATCCGCTGGCATATCGCCGTTTTCCTGGCGCCGGCCGTTCTCGTCTACACGGCGATCATGATCCTGCCGCTCGCCGGCACCCTGCAGCTCTCGCTGTTTCGCAACATCAACCAGTCCCAGGTCTTCGTCGGGATGGACAACTTCCGCACGCTGTTCGGCGACCCCAACTGGTCCGCAGGCTTCTGGAATGCGCTCCGGAACAACGTCTGGTTCTTCATCATCCACATGCTGGTGCAGAATCCGATTGGCGTCCTACTGGCGGCACTGCTCTCCAGCCCGAGGCTGAGGTTCGCCGCCTTCTACCGCACGGCGATCTTCGTGCCGACCATCCTGTCCTTCGTCATCGTGGGCTTCGCCTGGAAGCTGATCCTGTCGCCGCTGTGGGGCGTGTCGCCGCATCTTCTCGACCTTGTCGGCCTGAAGAGCCTGTTCACGCCATGGCTCGGCAAGGAACAATACGCGCTGACGGCGCTCAGCCTCGTCTCGGTCTGGCAGTTCATCGGCATCCCGATGATGCTGATCTATGCGGCACTGCTGTCGATCCCCGATGAGGTGATCGAGGCAGCCGAATGCGACGGCGTCACCGGCATGGCGCAGTTCTGGAAGATCAAGCTGCCGTTGATCCTGCCGTCGATCGGCATCATCTCGATCCTGACCTTCGTCGGTAATTTCAACGCCTTCGACCTGATCTACACCGCGCAAGGCGCGCTCGCCGGCCCGAATTATTCGACCGACATTCTCGGCACCTTCCTTTACCGCGCCTTCTTCGGCTTCCAGCTGCAAATCGGCGATCCCAACATGGGCGCGGCAATCGCCACGATGATGTTCCTGATCATCCTCGCGGGTGTCTGCGTCTACCTGTTCCTCATCCAGACGCGCTTGCGTCGCTACCAGTTCTGAGGGGAGCGCCATGAGCACAGCCACCCGTTCGCTTCCCCGCACCATCGGCGCCCATGCCGTGCTTTTGACCTACACGGTGATCGCGCTGTTCCCGGTGATCCTGGTGGTGATGAATTCGTTCAAGTCCCGCGCGGGCATCTTCGGCGCGCCGCTGACGCCGCCGACACCGAAAACGTTCGACCTGATCGGCTACACCACCGTGTTCGGCCAGGGCGACTTTCTGCATTATTTCCAGAACAGCCTCGTCGTCACCGTCGCCTCGCTGTTCTTCGTGCTTCTGTTCGGCGCCATGGCGGGCTTCGCGCTGTCGGAATACCGCTTCCGCGGCAACACGATGATGGGGCTCTATCTCGCGCTCGGCATCATGATCCCGATCCGCCTCGGCACCGTCGCCATCCTGCAACTGATGGTGGCGAGCGGACTGGTCAACACGCTGACGGCGCTGATCCTGGTCTACACGGCGCAGGGCCTGCCACTCGCCATCTTCATCCTGTCGGAATTCATGAAGCAGGTGTCCGACGACCTGAAGAACGCGGGCAGGATCGACGGGCTGTCGGAATACACGATCTTCTTCCGGCTGGTGCTGCCGCTGGTACGCCCGTCGATGGCGACGGTCGCGGTCTTCACCATGATCCCGATCTGGAACGACCTGTGGTTCCCGCTGATCCTGGCGCCGTCTGAAGAGACCAAGACGGTGACGCTCGGCGCGCAGCTCTTCCTCGGCCAGTTCGTCACCAACTGGAACGCGATCCTGGCGGCGCTCTCGCTGGCGATCCTGCCGGTGTTGGTCCTCTACGTCATCTTCTCGCGGCAACTGATCCGCGGCATCACGTCAGGAGCCGTCAAGTGAGCTTGGGCCGCCAATTGTTCGTCGGGCAGCCCTTCACCCCACCCGGCGCTGCGCGCCGATCTCCCCATCGAGGGGAGGTAGAAGGTAAGCGCTTCATTCTCGATCGCCTGGGGTCTCAGGTCAAAGCAGCTTCTTCGGCGGTGAAGGTCTTCGCGCCAACGCCCTACCTCCCCTTGATGGGGAGGTCGGCGCGAAGCGCCGGGTGGGGTGACACCCTCTCAAGAAGAAACGGATTGGTTGGAGTAACCAGGTGAGTTCAGATAAACCCCTTCGCGTTGTCGTTGCCGGCCTCGGCAATATGGGGCGCAGCCATGCGCTCGCCTATCACACCAATCCGGGCTTCGAGATCGCCGCGCTCGTCAACCGTTCCGACGTGCCGCTGCCGGATGGGCTCGCGGGCCACCGCATCAGGCGCTCCTTCGAGGAGGTGCTGCGCGAGGAGAAACCGGACGTCGCCGCCATCGCTACCTATTCCGACAGCCACGCCGACTATGCGGTGCGGGCGTTCGAGGCCGGCTGCCACGTCTTCGTCGAGAAGCCGCTGGCGACCACGGTGGCGGACGCACGGCGCGTCGTCGATGCCGCCAAGGCCAACGGCAGGAAGCTGGTGATCGGCTATATCCTGCGCCACCATCCGTCCTGGATCCGGCTGATAACCGAAGCGCGCAAGCTCGGCGGTCCCTACGTTTTCCGCATGAACCTCAACCAGCAGTCCTCCGGCCACACCTGGGAAACGCACAAGCAGCTGATGCAGACCACCTCGCCGATCGTCGATTGCGGCGTGCATTATCTCGACGTGATGCTGCAGATCATCGATGCCAGACCGGTCGAGGTGCGCGGCATGGGGGTGCGGCTCAGCGATGAAGTGGCACCCTCGATGTATAATTACGGCCACCTGCAGGTGCTGTTCGAAGACGGCTCGGTCGGCTGGTACGAGGCCGGCTGGGGCCCGATGATTTCGGAGACCGCCTTCTTCGTGAAGGACGTGATGTCGCCCAAGGGCTGCGTGTCGATCGTCATGAAGGAGGGTGTGAAGTCCGACGACATCGATACCCATACCAAGACGTCGACGATCCGCCTGCACAGCGCCGCGACCGGAGCGGACGGCAAGTTCGCCAAAGAGGACGAGCTGCTGTCGATGGAAGGCGAGCCGGGGCACCAGGAACTCTGCGACCTCGAACAAGCCTTCCTGCTCAAGGCAATCCGCGAGGACATCGACCTGACCCGCCACATGGAGGACGCGGTGAAGTCGCTCGCCGTCTGCCTCGCCGCCGACCAGAGCGTGCGCACGGGCGCGCCAATCAAACTCTAGAACAAGGACGAAGCCGTGGGCTCGCTCAACATCGAGAACGTGAAGAAGGCATTCGGGCCGGTCGAGGTGCTGAAGGGCATCGACCTCGAGGTCAATGACGGCGAATTCGTCGTCTTCGTCGGCCCGTCCGGCTGCGGGAAGTCGACGCTGCTGCGCGTGATCGCAGGGTTAGAGGACTCGACCTCCGGCCGCGTGCTGATCGACGGCGATGACGTGTCGGTCACGCCACCAGCAAAACGCGGCATCGCCATGGTGTTCCAGACCTATGCGCTCTATCCGCATCTGACGGTGAAGAACAACATGGGGCTTGGCCTGAAACAGGCCGGCACGCCTTCGGCTGAGATCGAGCGCCGCATCAAGATCGCTTCCGCCATGCTGTCGCTCGAGCCCTATCTCGAGCGGCGGCCGGCAGAGCTGTCGGGCGGGCAGCGCCAACGCGTCGCGATCGGCCGCGCGGTGGTGCGCGAGCCGAAGTTGTTTCTCTTCGACGAGCCGCTGTCTAATCTCGACGCCGCTCTGCGCGTCAACACCAGGCTGGAGATCGCGCAGCTGCACCGGCGGCTAAAGGCAACGATGATCTACGTCACCCACGACCAGGTCGAAGCGATGACGCTGGCCGACAAGATCGTCGTGCTCAATGCCGGCCGCATCGAGCAGATCGGCAGCCCGATGCAGCTCTACAATTCGCCGGCCAACGACTTCGTCGCCGGCTTCATCGGCTCGCCGAAGATGAACTTCATCGACGGCGCCAAGCTTGGCGAGACGGCGAAGACCATCGGCGTGCGGCCGGAGCATCTCACCGTCGACGCCAAATCTGGCGCCTGGAAAGGCACGGTGGTGCATGCCGAGCATCTCGGCGCCGACACCAACCTCTATCTCGACTGCGAGAAGGCCGGGCTGCTCACCGTGCGCATCTTCGGCGTCTACAATGCCGACCCGGGCGCGACGCTCTATGCAACGCCGGATCCGGCGAAGACGTACCGGTTCGGGGCAGATGGAAGGGTGGTGAAGTAGTACCGGCTTCGCCTTCTCCCCCTGTGGGAGAACGTGGATCGGCGCGCAGCGCCGAGACGGATGAGGGGTGCTGGAAGAAACGAGGCGCGAAAAGATCAGGTGATCTCAAGCGCTTAAGTCTGGAAAGCCGGGATCCTTCCAACACCCCTCATCCGGCCGCTTCGCGGCCACCTTCTCCCACAGGGGGAGAAGGGAGGCGGCGCCTTACTCGTCCGCCTTGAACGTCTGCTTCTGCTGGCCCATGCCTTCGATGCCGAGCTCGACGACGTCGCCCGCTTTGAGGAACACCGGCGGCTTCATGCCCAGCCCAACGCCGGGCGGCGTGCCGGTGGAGATGATGTCGCCGGGATGCAGCGACATGAACTGGCTGAGATAGGAGACCAGATATTTGACGCCATAGACCATGGTCTTGGTCGAGCCGTTCTGCATGGTCTTGCCGTTGACGGTCAGCCACATTTTCAGGTTCTGCGGATCCGCGATCTCGTCCTTGGTCACCAGCCACGGGCCGATCGGTCCAAAAGTGTCGCAGGACTTGCCCTTGGTCCACTGGCCCTGGCGCTCGGCCTGGAAGGCGCGCTCGGACACGTCGTGCGCGACGCAATAGCCGGCAACATAATCCAGCGCGTCGTCCTCGCTGACATACTTCGCCGTCTTGCCGATGACGACGCCGAGCTCAACTTCCCAGTCGGTCTTGACCGAGCCGCGCGGGATGAGCACGTCGTCATCCGGCCCGACGATGGCCGAACTCGCCTTCATGAAGATGATCGGCTCCGGCGGCACTGTGGCGCCGGTCTCGGCTGCGTGGTCGGAATAGTTGAGGCCAATGCAGATGAATTTTCCGGTGCCGGCGACGCAGGCGCCCATGCGTGGGCTACCGGGAACCGCTGGCAGCGATTTCGGATCGAGCTTCGAAAGCATGTCCAGCGAAGCCGGGTGGAGCGCCGTGCCGGCGATGTCGGCGACATAGGCCGAAAGGTCGCGGATCGTGCCATCCTGATCGAGCAGACCGGGACGCTCGCTCCCCACCTCGCCATAGCGCAGCAACTTCATCTTTTCTCTCCACCTTGCGGCCAAAGACCGGTTTGCAAAACTTTCCGCCGCGACCTCATGCGAAAATCGGGCGGACCGTACCCATCAGCCTGATACCCCGCAAGCGCAGACTCCGCGCAGGCGGTCGGCAGGCTGGATTTTTCAGACTTTTCGATGCTTCCGATGAACGCGTAGGCCCGATCCGATCTTCCTGTTCGCCCACCGTTATTGCGAACTGCCACTATTTTCGAAACGGGAGTCAGATCGACCAGCCGCCATCAATATTGTAGGCCTGCCCCGAAGTGTAGGTGGCGCCCGCCAGATAGACGGCGAGATCGGCGATTTCTTCCGGCGTGCCCAGCCTTCCCATCGGCTGGCGGGCGATGAAGGCCGCGCGGGCCGCTTCGTAGTCCCCTTGGGCATGCATGCGGTCCTGCAGCGACGGGCTTTCGACCGTGCCCGGACAGATGGCGTTGCAGCGGATGCCCTTGGCCACATAGTCGGCGGCGACCGCCTTGGTGAGGCCGACGACCGCCGCCTTGGTCAGGCCGTAGACGAAGCGGTTCGGCACGCCCTTCTGCGAACTCGCCAGCGATGCCATGTTGATGATCGAGCCGTCGCCGCGCTCCAGCATGCCGGGCAGCACCGCACGAATGGTGCGGATCATCGAGCGGACGTTGAGGTCGATCGCGAATTCGAGATCGGCATCGGTCATTTCGAGAATGGAGCCCGAATGGACGAAGCCGGCGCAATTGAACAGGACGTCGACCGGGCCGATCTCGGCAAAGGCCGATGCCACGGCGGCGTCACTGAGAACGTCGAGCTTGCGGGTTTTTATGCCGGCGGTGTCATCGAGCGCGGCCAAAAGCTGCTCGTTGATGTCGGTGGCGTGCACGGTGGCGCCCGCATTGGCAAAGGCCAGCGCGCTCGCGCGCCCGATGCCTTGCGCCGCCGCGGTGACCACGACGACTTTGCCTGCCAAATCCGCCATGCTTCCCTCCGGTATCACAAGCTTTCTTAGTGGCGGCCAGAAGGGATGCAATGTGCCAGGCGAGCCTGTCCCCTGATTGCCATTCCGCAGGCCAATTGTTTTTTCTGGTTAAAGAACACATGACGACGCGTCAAGCCTGGAAGCCTGCGGCAAACGCGCCGATTTGCGGCGCGCATGCCACGTCGGCCCTGGAACGCGCTTAGTCGCCGTAAGGCACCCAGACGTTCTTGACCTCGATGGCGCGGCGCAGGAAGGCCTCGCCAGCCGCCTCGCTCGATGTCCAGTCGAGACTGCGGCCATTGCCGGTCCAGACGCGCTTCAGATTGCCGATAGAATCGGCCTCCGCCTTGGCGCAGGTGTCGGCATCGGCGAACACCCAGAGTCCGTCGACATCGTCGTGCTTGGCCAGAACGCCGCAAAGCTCGGCGCTGCGGCCGGTGACGATGTTGATGGCGCCGGCCGGAATGTCGGAATATTCGATGACCTGATAGAGATCCGTGGCTAAAAGCGGGTGACGCTCGGACGGGACGGCGATCACGGCGTTGCCCATGGCGAGCGCCGGCGCCACCAGCGAGATGAAGCCGAGCAACGGCTGATTGTCCGGCGCAACGATGCCGATGACGCCGACAGGCTCGTGCAGCGCAAGCGTCACGGCGCGGGCCGGCGGCTGGTGGACGCGGCCCTCGAACTTGTCGGTGAGGCCGGCATAGAGGAACAGCCGCTCGATCGATTGTTCGACTTCTTCCCGAGCCGCCTTGGCGGTGACGCCGGTGAGTTGGACAAGGCGGGAGGCAAACTCGTCGGCGCGGCCGGAAAGGTTTTCCGCGAAATAGTAGAGCACCTGGCTGCGGTTAAAGGCCGTCGCATCCGGCCAGGCCTTGCAGGCGCGTGCGGCGGCGACCGCGTCGCGGATATCCTTGCGGTTGCCAAGACCGACTTCGCCCGCAAGCTTGCCCTTGGCGTTGGCGACGGCCAGCGAATAATTGCCGTCCGGGCGCACCTGCTTGCCGCCGATGAACAGCTTTGCCGTGCGGTCGATTGCCGTGCCGTCGGCTTGCTCGACGGGCTGGGCCGAGCCGGCCGCGTCCGGTTTGATCACCGGACCGACCGGCAGTTTTGCCGCTAGATATTCGAACATCCCTTCCCGTCCGCCTTCGCGACCGAAGCCGCTTTCGCGATAACCGCCGAAGCCACAGGCAGCATCGAACATGTTGGTGCCGTTGACCCAGACAACGCCGGCCTTCAATTGCGGCGCGACATGCAAAGCGAGATTGACGTTCTCGCTCCACACCGAAGCTGCAAGGCCGTAACGCGTGTTGTTGGCCAGTTCGATCGCCTCCTCGGTGTTGCGGAAGCTCATGGTCGCCAACACCGGCCCGAACACCTCCTCCTGCGCCAGGATATTAGCCGGCGAAACTGAGGTGGCGAGCGTCGGCAGGTGATAATAGCCCGTCGTCGGCAAGGCAGCGTCCGGCTGCCAGCAAGCGGCGCCCTGCCTGGCACCCTCGGCGATCAGGCCCTTGACGCGGTCGAGCTGCGTGCGGTCGACCAGCGGCCCGATATCGGTGTTCTTATCGAGCGGGCTGCCGACGCGCAGGCGGCTCATCCTGACCTTGACCTTGGCAATGAAGGCTTCCGCAATACCTTCCTGCACCAGCAGCCGCGAGCCGGCGCAGCAGACCTGCCCCTGGTTGAACCAGATGCCGTCGACCAGACCCTCGACGGCGCTGTCGAGGTCGGCATCCTCGAAAACGATGAAGGCCGATTTGCCGCCGAGCTCCAGCGACAGTTTTTTGCCCGATCCGGCCGTCGCCTTGCGGATGATCTTGCCGACCTCGGAGGAACCGGTGAAGGCGATCTTCTGGACGCCGGGATGGTTGACGATCGCAGCCCCCGCCTCCGGTCCGCCCTGGACGATGTTGACCACGCCTTTCGGCACGCCGGCGCGCTCGCAGATTTCGGCGAACAGAATCGCGGTGAGCGGTGTGAATTCGGCCGGCTTCAGCACGACCGTGCAGCCGGCGGCAAGTGCAGGCGCAATCTTCCAGGCCAGCATCAGCAGCGGGAAGTTCCACGGAATGACCTGTCCGACGACGCCGACCGCCTTGTGGTCGGGAAAATCCTTCTCGAGCGTCTGCGCCCAGCCGGCATGATGGATGAAATGGCGGATCGCCAGCGGCACGTCGATGTCGCTGCTCTCGCGGATCGGCTTGCCGTTGTCGATCGATTCCAACACCGCGAACAGGCGCTGATGGCGCTGCATGGCGCGGCCGATGGCATAGAGCACTTTGGCTCTGGCGTAGCCCGAGGATGCCGACCATTTTGGCAGCGCCTTTGCTGCCGCGGCGACCGCGGCGTCGATGTCGCCAGCACCCGCATCCGAGATCTTCGCCAGGACCTTGCCGGACGACGGCTCGCCGGTATCGAAAGTCTTGCCGCTTGCCGCCGCCTTCCACGCGCCGTCGATGAACAGCGCCTTGGAGAAATCGCGGCCGGCGAGCCAGGCATCGGCCTCGTTGCGGGCTTCCGGCGCCGGACCGTATTCCATGGCGTGATAGCGTTCGAGGATGTTCATGGCGCGGCTCCTGAGGGAGATTTTCTTCGAGGAAGGCGTTCCTTCGCGCCCCCCTCTGTCCTGCCGGACATCTCCCCCACAAGGGGAGAGATCGGCTATCGGCTTAAGCCATCGCGTGGCGATGGTTGGCCGAGTAGTGCCCGGTCAGATGATGCTCGAGCTGACGCTCAATGTCGGTGAGCAGGCTGGAGGCGCCGAAGCGGAACAGCTCCGGCTCGAGCCAGGGCCGGCCAAGCTCTTCCTTCATCAGCACCAGCCAGTCGAGCGAGACCTTCGCGGTGGAAATGCCGCCGGCCGGCTTGAAGCCGATCAGATAGCCGGTCTCCTCGAAATAGGCGCGAATGGCGCGCACCATGGCAAGCCCGACGGGAAGCGTGGCGTTGACGCTTTCCTTGCCGGTCGAGGTTTTGATGAAATCGGCGCCCGCCATCATCGCCACCATCGAGGCGAGCATGACGTTGCGCAGGGTGGCGAGATCGCCGGTGCCAAGGATGACCTTGAGATGGGCATCGCCGCAGGCGGCACGCATGGCGACGATCTCGTTGAACAGCTCGCGCCATTTCGCGCCGTAAACCAGCCCGCGCGGGATGACAACGTCGATCTCGTCGGCGCCGTCCTTCACCGAGGCCTCGATCTCCTGCAGGCGCGTCGAGAGCGGCGCAAGGCCGTGCGGGAACGCTGTGGAGACAGCCGCGACATGGATGCCTGTGCCGCGCACGGCATCGACCGCGGTGGCGACGAACGGATGATAGACGCAGACCGCGGCCGGGCGCATGGTTTCGCCGGCGATGCCGAGGCCCTCGACGATATCCCAGCGCAGCGGATTGATCGCCTTGGCGCAGAGCCGGCGCACGCGCTCGTCGGTGTCGTTGGAATTCAGCGTGGTCAGGTCCATGCAGGCGATCGCGCGCAGCAGCCAGGCGGCCTGGTTGTCGGCCTTTATCGAGCGCCGCTTGGTGAGGGTCGCGACGCGGCGCTCCAGCGCCGAGCGGTTGACGCTGCGCACGGATTCGAGGAAGCCGAGGTCCAGCTTCATGCCAGGATTGCGGGCAATGCCGTGCTCAAGCGGCATCGGCGTGTTGGCGGCGGCACGCGCCGGCAGCGGCATGATCTTGGACGCGCCTGCGCCGGCCTCGCGGATGGTGCTGCTCATCTCCTGCCCTTTCATTCAGCGACGTGCACTGAAGATAGCTCGCGAAGCTGTCCTTCACGAGTCCTTCAGTGGCTCATAGCGGAAAAAGGCGGCAAAAGCAGTAGGTTTTTGACCGTATGGTCAAAACACCGGGAGACGCGCCTCAGCCGACGAAGGCGCGCTCGACGACGAAGCTGGCGGGATGGCTGAGCGAGCCCTCCTCGAAGCCGAGGCTTTCGGCGAGCTCCTTGACGTCCTTCAGCATGTGCATCGAGCCGCAGATCATGATGCGGTCGGTCTCGGGGTTGAGCTTGTCGATACCGAGGTCGGAATAGAACTTGCCCGAGCCGATCAGCGCCGTGATACGACCCATGCGCGCCGACTCCTCGCGGGTCGTCGAATTGTAGAGCGTGACGCGGCCGCCGGTGAGTTCGCCGATCAGCGGATCGGTCTCGAGCGCAGCCACCAGTTCCTGGCCGTAGGTGAGCTCGGCATTGTCGCGACAGGTGTGGGTGAGGATCACCTGATCGAACTTCTCATAAGTGTCGGGGTCGCGCAGCAGGCTGGCGAAAGGCGCGATGCCGGTGCCGGTCGAAATCATGAACACGCGCCTGGCAGGCGTCAGCGCGTCCAGCACCAGCGTGCCGGTCGACTTCTGGCGCATGATGACGGTGTCGCCGACCTCGATTTTCTGAAGCTCCGAGGTCAAAGGACCGTCCGGGACCTTGATCGAGAAGAATTCGAGCTCGTCGTCCCAGGCGGGGCTGGCGACGGAATAGGCGCGGAAGATCGGCTTCTCGGCATTGGGCAGACCGATCATGACGAACTCGCCGGAGCGGAAGCGCAGCGACTGCGGGCGGGTGATGCGGAACGAGAACAGGCGGTCGGTGTAATGCTTCACCGATACCACGGTCTCGGCATAGACATTGGCCGGGATCGGGAACTGCAGCGGCTTTGCGCCGGTGAGGTTCAACGCGGATGTCGTGTTCATCAAACCCAACTTTCCGGCGCGGACGCGAGGCGCTGGCGCCAAACTTTCTCCTGCGCGCCCGAACGGTCAGGTTCCGACGTGCTCTCTGCACACTGCCAAGCGGTAAGCTCTTGTGTCCGGAATTTATTAGTATACAAATGATCTTCAGGTCAAGATGGCAGCGTAAAACGGCTTTCCAAACCGAGGCATATCCGTAGTCCTGGCATTTCGGGTTTCGGCGATGAATGAGAAATTTTCGGCGTCGGCGGGAAGCGTGGTTGCCGGCATCGATGTCGGGGGAACCTTCACCGATCTGCTCCTGATCGACGGCAAGGCCGGCGGCAAGGTGCACATCGCCAAGACCCCGACGACGGTGGAAAATCAGGCCTTTGGAGTGGTCGCCGCGCTCGGCGCGACCGGCTTTCCGATCGAGGGCATCGACCTCATCGTGCACGGCACGACGACCACCACCAACGCCGTGCTGGAGCGCCGGCTGGCCAGGACCGGCATGATCACCACGCGCGGCTTCCGCGACGTGATCGAGCTCGGACGGCGCACGCGGCCGCAAGCCTATGGCATGACGGGCACCTTCGTGCCGGTCATTCCGCGCGATCTCCGGTTCGAAGTGTCGGAGCGCGTCGAGGCGTCCGGCGCGGTTCGCCTGCCGCTCGACGAGGCCGAATTGCGCGATGCCGTGAAAAAGCTGCTCGACGCCGGCTGCGAGTCGCTCGTCATCCATTTCCTGCATTCCTACGCCAACCCCTCGCACGAGCGCCGCGCGGCCGAGATCGCGGCGGAGCTCTGGCCGAACGGCCACATCACCACCGGCCATGCGCTGCTTTCGGAGGCGCGCGAATTCGAACGCGGCGTGACGGCGGCGGTCAACGCCTCGGTGCAGCCGATCCTGGAGCGCTATGTCGAGCGGCTGCGCAAGGAACTCGCGGCGAAAGGCTATGCGCGCGACTTCCTGATCATGAACGGCAATGGCGGCATGATCTCGGCCCGCTTCGTCACGCAGGAATCGGCAAAGACCGTCATGTCCGGTCCGGCTTCCGGCGTCATCGCCGCCGCCTACACGGGAAAACGCGCCGGCTTCGGCAACTTGGTGACCTACGATATGGGCGGCACCTCGACCGATGTCGCGCTGATCCGCAACGCCGAGCCCGCCGTCTCGAACGAGATCGAGATCGAATATGCGATGCCGATCCATGTGCCGATGGTGGCGGTGCACACCGTCGGCGCCGGCGGCGGCTCGATCGCGCGCGTCGACGCGGCCGGCCTGATCCAGATCGGCCCGGAAAGCGCCGGCGCCTATCCCGGCCCGATCTGCTACGGGCGCGGCGGCACGGAACCCACCATCACCGATGCCAATCTGGTGCTCGGGCGGCTGGCGCCGAAGAAGCTGCTTGCGGTCGACAATCCGGTCACTGTCGAGCGCGTCACGGCAATCTTCGAGGACAGGATCGGCAGGCACACGGGCCTTTCCGGCGTCGAGGCGGCCGGTGCCATCTTGAGGCTCGGCAACATGAAGATGGCGGGCGCCATCCGCATGGTTTCGGTGTCGCGCGGTCACGACCCGCGGGATTTCGCGCTGTTCGCCTTCGGCGGCGCCGGTCCGCTGCACGCGACGGCGCTCGCCCGCGAACTAGGCCTGCCGAAGGTGGTGGTGCCGGCACGCCCGGGTATCACCAACGCGCTCGGCTGCGTCGTCGCCGACCTGCGGCATGACTTCGTCAATACGGTCAACCAGCCGGTCGCGAGTCTCGACGAAGCCAAGCTTCGCGAGGTGTTGGAACGGCACCGAAACGAAGGCGAGGCACTGATCGGCAAGGAAGCGGTGAAGCCCGACGCGATCCGCGTCACCCACTCCGCCGACATGCAGTTCGTAGGCCAGACGCACATCATCAACGTGCCGCTGCCCTCTTCATCGGTTTCGCGGGCGACGCTGCAGCAACTGTTCGAAAGAGCCTATTTCGCCCGCTTCAAGGTCGAACTGCCGGAGATCCGCGCCAATCTCGTCAACCTCAACACGTCGGTGACCGGCGTGCGGCCCGAGATCGACCTGTCTCAGCTGATCGATCCGGCGGGACGCGCGGCGACGCTTGAGGAGGCGCGGCGCGAGATCCGGCCGATCTGGTACAGCGGGCGCTGGCACGACACGCCGGTCTATGCGCGCGAAAGGCTGCCGCTCGACGCAACAATAGAGGGGCCGGCGATCCTCGAGCAGATGGACGCCACCACCGTGCTTGAGCCCGGCGATCATGCGCGTTCGGACGCCGACGGCAACATCATCATCGAAATCGGCGAGGCCTGACAATGCCAGCGTTGAAAGGGGCAAAGCTCGACACGATCACGCTTTCGGTGCTGCAGGCCGCCTTGCAGCAAGTTTGCGACGAGATGGATTTGACGTTTTCCCGCGCCGCCTTCTCGCCGGTCATCGCCGAGGCCAATGACCGCTCCGACGGCATCTATTCCGCCGTCGACGGGTCGCTGATCGCGCAAGGCAGCCAGGGCCTGCCGGTGTTCGTCGGCGTCATGCAATATTCGACCAAGACGGTGATCGAGATGATCGCCGACGGCCGTTGTCTGGCCCCCGAACCCGGCGACATCTACATCGTCAACGATCCCTATCTCGGCGGCACGCATCTGATGGACGTGCGCTTCGTCATGCCGGTCTACCGCGACGGCAAGATCTTCTGCTGGCTTTCCAACACCGGCCATTGGCCGGATATCGGCGGCTCGGTGCCCGGCGGCTTCTCGGCCTCGGCCACCGCCGTCGAACAGGAAGGTCTGCGGCTGCCGCCGGTGAAGCTGTTCAAGAAGGGCGTGCTCGATCCCGAGATCTACGCCATCATCTGCTCGAACATCCGCGTCGCCGACCAGCGCATCGGCGACATCCGCGCCCAGGCTGCTGCGCTGCTGATCGGTCAGGACAGGCTCAGTGAGATCCTCGATCGTTACGGTGACCAAACCGTAGTCGAAGCGATCGCTGAACTGCGCCGGCGGGCCGCCGAGCAGATGCGCGCTTCGATCGCCGTCATCCCGGACGGCGTCTACCGCTCACAGGCTTTTGTCGATTCAGACGGCGTGGTGAACGAGCCGCTGACCATCAATCTGGCCGTCGAGAAGAAGGGCGACAGCCTGACCTTCGATTTCGCCGGCTCGTCGAAACCTTGCGCCGGCCCAATGAACAGCGTGCTGGCGACGACGCTGTCGTCCGTCTATCTCGCCATGCGCCATATTTTCCCGGAAGTGCCGATCAGCGCCGGCGCGTTCGAGCCGCTGACCGTGAAGCGGCCGGAAGGTACCTTCCTCGACGCCAAATATCCGCGGCCGGTCTCGGGCTGCGCGGCGGAGGTTTCGCAGCGTATTGCGGAGGCCGTGTTCGCGGCGATGGTGCAGGCATTGCCGGAGAAGGTAACGGCAGCTCCCGCCGGTTCCAGCGGCAATTTCGCGCTTGGCGGCAACGATCCGGCGCGCGGCCGCGACTATGTCATGTACCAGATTTCGGGCGGCGGCTACGGCGGCAATGCCGGCCATGACGGCTTGAGCAATGGCTGTTCGACCATCGGCATCTCGAAGTCGCCGCCGGTCGAGATCATGGAGCAGGCCTTTCCGGTGCTCTACCGGCATTACGCGCTGCGCGAAGGCTCCGGCGGGGCCGGCAAGCATCGCGGCGGCTTCGGGCTCGCCTATGAAGTCGAGATCCTGCGCGGTGAAGCCCGCGCGTCCTTCGTCATGGACCACGGCCGTTTCGGGCCGCAGGGCGCGCTGGGCGGCAGGGACGGCGCGCCGAACAGCGTGACCGTGTTCCGGGGCGGCGAAGCGCATGTGCCGCCGCATCTTTCGAAAGAGCAGGATATCGCGCTGAAGGCCGGCGACCGTGTCCGCGTCGGCACTCCCGGCGGTGGCGGCTATGGCGATCCGCGCGAGCGTGATCCGAAACAGATCGCCGAGGATGTCCGGCTCGGCTACTACACGGCCGAGCAGGCGCGGGAGATGTTCGGGGTCGATCCGGAGGTCTGATCAGGCCAGCTTCGCCAGCAGCCGCAGGAAGGTCGCGGCCTCCTTGGCCGTGAGCGGCGCCAGCGTTTCCTCGGTGATGGTGCGGGCAAGCGGGATCAGCCGCTCGATCGCCTCGCGGCCTTCAGCCGTCAGATTGACCAGCAGCCGCCTCTTGTCGACCTCGTGCTTGGAAAGCTCGACCAGCCCGCGCGCCTTCAGCCGGTCGATGACGCCCTTTACGGTCGCGGCGTCCATGGCAATCAGCGTGCCGAGTTGGTTCTGCGAGGTCTCGCCGATGTCGTAGAGCTTGGCCAAAGCCGCGAATTGCGGCGGCGTCAGATCGGCGATGTGCGAGGCGAAGATCGCCACGTGGCGCTGATGCGCCTTGCGCAGGATGAAGCCGACCTGGTCCTGCAGATGGTAGTTGTTCTCGTCCAGCTCGTCGGCCTTGACCAGCCGCAGCAGATTGTCCTCGCCGCTCATCTCAAGCCGTCCCAAGCCTTGATGTCCTCGGCCGCAAGGCCGCCCATGCGGTTGTGGACGCGCGGGCCGCAGGTCATGGCTAGGCAGAACAGGATCTCGTCGGGACGCGGACCGTCGCTGATGCCGACTTCCATGGCGTCGAAGTGGCTGCGCACATAGGCGGCGTTGATGTGGCCGAGCGGCACGTCGAGGCGGGCGCCGAAGGCGCCGACCTTCTTCGCCGACGGCACGATCGCCTTGGCGTCGCCGAGGCGCTCGCGCATGGCATAGCCGCCCGGCACATGCCACAGCGCCCCGTGCTCGAGTTCACCGGCCGCGCCGACGATGGCGCCCTTGCCGTAGCCATCGATCTTCTTCACGTCGCCACCAAGTGCTGCGATCAGCCTGTCGGAAAGCAACAGCCCAAGCGGCTTCAGGTCCTCCATCGCGCCCTGCAGGTCCTCAACATAGCGGCCGGCAAACGGGTTCTTGACCACGGCGAGAGCCGCGGCGCGCAGGCGCGGCTCCTTCGCCGCTGGGCCGCCGTCGTGAAAGATCTCCTCGGTCAGCACCGCGACCTTGCGGATCGGAAAGTCAGGCATGGGCAGTTTCCTTCGCTTTATGCTTGTTGGGCGCGGCGAGCGCCACGGAGCCACTGATGCGGGTTTGGCCGGCAAGGAACAGCGCCGACGCGGCAATCAGGCCGCGCCGGCGAAAATCTTCGGCGACGGCAAGGCCGTTGTCCAGCGCCCGCGCCACCTCGCCGGGTGCGAGCGCGCCGACACCCTGCGTCACCAGCCGATCGCCGAGATCGCTGTCGGGCGAAAGGTCCCGCGCCGGCACGCGATGAACCGCCGGATGCCCAGGCACGTCGACCGCGTTGGCGATAAGGGTCGCCGCGGCGTCCGCCTCGGCGCCGGTCCGCGCCAGCACGGTGACCGCGTCGGCGATGCCCAGCGAAAAGGAGCGGCCGCGCCAGCCGCTGGTGGCGACACCGCGCACGCCGTCTTCGGCGCGGATCGTGATGCGGTCGGCCATGCCGTGCCCGGTGCCGGCGATCGCCAGCGTTATCGTCGCGCCCTTGCCGAGATGAATGGCGCTGTCGCCGCCATTGTTGACGTAGGCGCGCTCGAGCCGGCGTCCGGCGAGAAGCGCGGCCATAATTTCGTCGGCTACCGAACCGGCGACCGCAGCCATCGGCGTGATGAACCTTTCGGACAGGGGCGACACGGCCGCCTCCATGCGCCGCGCCGTCGGGCCTGCAAAAGCGCGCGGCGGCAAAGACGCCGGGCGCCGCAATTCGGGAAGTTCCTCGACCAGTTCGGTCAGGATCGTCTGGAAGCGCGCGACGGCCTGGGCGCAGGCGGCGCGGCATTCAACTGCATCGCCGAAGGCCTCGACGATGAGGTCGATTGGCCCGTGGTTGAGATGAAGCCGCCTGCCGTCGGCCAGCCAATGCGCCTGCGGGCCGTTCATCAGTCGGCCCCATTGGCCGGGGTGCGACGCAATTGCGCCAACGGCGGCCAGGGATTGCCGGCCGGCGCGCCGGCTCTGCTGCGCGGATTGAGGTACTCGCCGCCTTTGGCAAGAATGTCCTCGACGCTGCGGATCTCGCTCTCATAGCCGCCAAGCCGGACGTAGTCGTCGCGGCGCATGGTGAATTCGATCGGCGCGACCAAGGCCGGCGTCGGCACATAGCCGAAAGCGCCTTCCGGCACGCGGGTGACATCGACCATCAGCGTGATGCCGCCGCCCGGCCAGACATAGACCGGCGCGCCGCCGACGGTGACATAGGTCTTCAGGCCTTGCACCGAGCGGGTGAGATTGACCGGGTTTTCGGTGACGCCGGCGCGCAGCGAGCCGCCGGCGCCGCCGATAAAGAGCACGGTGCACAACGCCGGCTCGCAATTGTCCTCGATCAGGCCGACGGATTTCTGCAGCCGCTCCGGGAAGGGTTTTTCGACCGGTTTTAACTCATCGTCCAGCTCGTAATAGGCGAATTGCTCTCCGGTCGTCGAAACCATGAGCAGCGACAGGCCAGGGCGTGCGCCCTTCTTGGCGTTCCAATCGCCCAGGATCGACAGCGGATCGGAGATCGTCGTGCCGCCCCAGCCGAGGCCCGGCTCCGAAACCTTGAAGTACCGTCCGGGCGTCGAGCGGCGGCCGATGATCTTTATCCCGGTATCCTCCCAGCCCAGCACCTTGCCGGCCTGATGTTCCGACACGACGCCGGTGATATGGTCGTCGACCACCACAACCTCGTCGACGAGCCCGCGCCATTGCGTGGCGAACATGCCGATGGTGGCCGAGCCGCAGCCGACGCGCATGCGATGCTCGACCTTGCCGTCGATGACCGGCGCCTTGCCGGCCTCGACAATGACCGTTGCACCGCCATCGATGGTGAGCTCGACCGGCTTCCTGTTGCAGAGGTTGAGCAGCGCGTCGCAAGTCGCGCGGCCTTCAGCCTTGGAGCCGCCGGTCAAGTGATGCACGCCGCCAAGCGACAGCATCTGCGAGCCATACTCGCCCGTCGTGACGTGGCCGATCGCCTCGCCTTCGGAGCGCACGGTCGCCGTCTCGTCGCCGATATGGCGGTCGGTGTCGATCTTCACCTTGACGCCGCAATAGGAGAAGATGCCCTCGGTGACGACGGTGACGAGATCGACACCCTCGACCTCCTGGCTGACGATGAAGGGCGCCGGCTTGTAATCCGGATAGGTGGTGCCGGCGCCGATCGCGGTGACGAAGCGGCGGCCGGTGTTGACCAGTTCGCCGCCCCACTCCTCGCCCTCGGCGACGAATGGCACGACCGCGCCGCCGGTCTCGGCCGCGTGGTCGAGGATGGTCAGCGGGTCCATGCGCACGATGCGGCCGCCGACATTGCCGTAGCGGTCGCAGGCGCCGGTGCGGCCGTCGGCGATGTAGCACATCACCGGACAGGCATCGCAGCGGATCTTTTCCGCCACCTGCTTCTCGCCGGGATCGTGGGTTTCGAAACGTTCGGCAAGCTCGCTCATCGGCGCGCCTCCTTTTCACGGATCGCCGCCAGGATGCGGCTCGGCGTCGCCGGCACTTTGGTGACCAGCACGCCTGTAGCATGGCGGATGGCGTTGAGGATCGCCGGCGCGGTCGGGATCAGCACATGCTCGCCCAAGCCCTTGGCGCCAAAGGGTCCTTCCGGATCCGGAACCTCGACCAATAGGTGCTCGACCGGCGGCACGTCGCCGATGGTCGGGATGAGATAGTCATGCAGATTTTCGGTGCGGCCGGGGATGTATTCCTCCATCAGCGCCATGCCGATGCCCTGCGCGATGCCGCCCTCGACCTGGCCCTCGACCAGCACCGGGTTGATCGCCTTGCCGACATCATGCGCTGCGGTGATCTTGAGCAGCTTCACCGTGCCCAGCTTGAGATCGACCTCGAGCTCGGCGATCTGCGCGCCATAGCCGTAGACTGCATAGGGCTTGCCCTGGCCGTTGGCGTCGAGCGGCAGCGTCGGCGGGTCGTAGGTCTCTTCGGCGACGAACACCAAGCCGTCGGCATCGATCTTCAGTGTTGACAGATCGATGCGCCGCGTCGCGTCCCCCTCGCCGATTGAGATGCTTGCGCCGTCAAGCGCGATCGTCGCCTTCTCCGAAACATTGGCGAAGCGCAGGATTTTTTCGCGCAGCGCGCGGCCTGCCTTCTCCGCCGCCTTGCCAGTCACAAAAGTCTGGCGCGACGCGGATGTTTTGCCGGCGTCGGGTGTGATGGCGGTGTCGGCGCTCTTCAGCCGGAATTTCTCGAGCGAGAGGCCGAGCGCGTCGGCGCATATCTGGGTGATGACCGTGTTCGAGCCTTGGCCGATGTCGACGGCGCCCTGGTGGAGCACGACATCTCCAGAGGCCGAGATGCCGACCTTGATCGTCGAAGGATTGGGCAGCGAAGTATTGCCGCAGCCATACCAGCAGGAGGCGACGCCCACGCCACGCTTGCTTGCCGTGTTGGTGGCGTTGAAGGCTTCCGCCTCGCCAAGCGCGCGAGCCCAATGAGGTTGAAGCGACGCCAGGCATTCAGCGATGCCGACGCCCGACTCGAGCCGTTGGCCAGTGACCGTTTCGCACCCGTTGCGGAGGCAGTTCTTCAACCGGAAGTCAAGGCGATCCGTGCCCAGCTTGCCGGCGAGCTCGTCATAGAGCGTTTCCTGCATGATGGTCGCCTGCGGCACGCCGAAGCCGCGGAAGGCGCCGGCGATCGGGCCGTTGGTATGGATGGCCCTGCCCGTCGCCCGAAAGTTCGGCGTCAGATAGGGGCCAGAGGCGTGCACCGGCACGCGGTTGGCGACCGTCGGACCCCAGCTTGCATAGGCGCCAGTGTTGAAGTCGCCCTCAAAGATCATGCCGGTGACGCGGCCCTCGGAATCGGCACCGATGGTCGCCTTCATCTCGGCCGGATGGCGCTTGGTGGTCGACATCATGGATTCGTTGCGCGTGTAGGCGAGTGCCGCCGGCCTGCCGGTCTTCATCGCAACAAGGCCGATCAGAGGCTGCAGCGAGACATCGAGTTTCGAGCCGAAGCCGCCGCCGGTGGCGGTCGGCACGATGCGCACCTTTTCGACCGGAAGGCCAAGCACCTTGGCCGTGTCGTCACGGTCCATGTAAGGCGCCTGCGTGCAGGCGACGACGACGAGCGTGTCGCCATCCATGTAAGCGAAGCCCGCTTCTGGCTCGATATAGGCATGCTCGACGAAAGAAGTCTCGATGGTGCCGGAGACGGTGACAGCAGCGATGGCAAGTGCACTCTCGGGATCGCCACGCTCGACATAGCCGGAGGTGAGCAGGTTCGCCGGACGATGCCGGTGGATCAGGAGTGCGCCCTCGGCTTTCGCCTCGCAGGGCTGCAGCACATGCGGCCGCTCCGTCCAGGCGATCGGAAAATCCGTGAGGTCGAGATCGACGATGGCCTCGCGCTCGCCCGCTACCAGCGCCACCGCCTCGCCGCGCAGGCGCGCGAAACCTTCGGCGAGAGCCGGCTGATCGGCAAAGGGGCCGATGACCCCGAAGCAGTTCTTGCCCGGAATGTCGGCGGCGGTGAAGACGCCCGCAATGCCGGGATGCGCTGCGGCCCATGCGTCGAGATCCCCGAAGCTGAAACCGGCGTGATAATAGGGCGAGCGGACGACCAGCACGGACAGCGCATCGTGCGGAAAGGAGTCGCCGCCGAATTTTTCGTCGCCGGTAACCTTCGGCACGCCGTCGAGCCGGATCGGCGACGCGCCGACGGCGTGGCCGACCTCCGGCAAGCGGTAGTCGAGATTGCTGGTAATTCCGTAAAGCTGGCGCTGCCCCTCACCCTCACCCTCTCCCCGTGAAGAACGGGGAGAGGGGGTCGCCAGCGTTGGAGCTTGTCCCTTCTCCCCATCACTATACGGGGAGAAGGTGCCGGCAGGCGGATGAGGGGCGGCGCCGACCTTCGAAGGTTCGCTCACGCGCCGTGCAGCATCCATCACCGCGGCAATGATCTTGCGGTACCCCGTGCAGCGGCAGAGCACGCCGCCGAGCGCATCCTGCGTCTCGGCCTCGCTCGGTGTTGGGTTGCGCTCCAGAAGCGCGGTAGCCGCCACCAGCAGGCCCGGCGTGCAGATGCCGCATTGCGCGGCGCCGTGTTCGAGGAAGGACGCCTGCAAGGCCGACAGGCTGCCATTGGCGAGACCCTCGACCGTGGTGACGGAAGCGCCGGAGACGGAGGCCGCCGGCACCAGGCAGGCGCAGACGGGATTGCCGTCGACCAGCACGGTGCAGGCGCCGCAATCGCCGGCATCGCAGCCGACCTTGGTGCCGGTCAGCCGCAACTCGTCCCGCAAAACCTGCGACAACCGCCTGACCGGCGGCACCGACACGCTGACAGCTTTGCCGTTGACCTCAAAGGCAATGGCGGTGCGCTCCATGGTCATGCGGCCACCTTGCCGTCGCCAGGGCCAGTCGCAGCGCGCACTGCGCGGACAACGATCTCGCGCGCCGCATGCTCCCGATATTCGGCGCTGCCGCGCACATCGGCAATCGGCGACAGCTCGTCGATCGGCGCAGACAGCACCGCATCGGCGAGCGCGCCGGTGACCGGCTGGCCGCGCAGGGCCGCCTCGACGCCCCTGAGGCGGCGGGCGACGGCGGAGCAGGCGCCGACAGCGATAGCAGCATCGGCGACCACGCCATCTTCGATCACCAGACGCGCCGCAGCCATGGCAATTGAGATGACGAGATAGCGCCGCGCGCCAAGCTTGACGAAGACGGACGTGCCGACAGCCGAACGTCTCGGCACACGAATGGCGGTAACCATCTCGCCTGGTTGGCGCGCCGTGCGGCGATTGCCGAGAATGAACCCGCCAAGCGGCAGGTAGCGCGTGGCTTTCGCCGACCGCAATTCGACATCGGCATCGAGCACCTGCAGCGCCGGCACGCCATCGGCGGCGGGCGAGGCATTGCAGAGATTACCGGCGACCGACGCGACGTTCTGGATCTGGACCGAGCCGACTTCGCGCGCGGCCGCCTTAAGCGCATCGAACGCCGCAGGCAGCTTGTGGCGCACGACGTCGGTCCAGGTGGTGCGGGCGCCGATCCACCAATGATCGTCCGTCTCGGCGATGCCGCGCAGCGCGGCGAGACCATTGATGTCGAGAATGTTGTCGCGGAAAGGTTTCGCTCCCTGCGCCGGATAGAAATCGGTGCCGCCGGCCAGAATGCGCCAGCGGTCCTCGCCAAGCAGAGCGAGCGCCTCGTCGACCGTGGTGGGTTTCGCGTAGCGGATCACGCTTGCCTTCCCAGAAAGGAGCCTTTCCGAGGGAATCTGCCGCCGTCCCAGTCAGGCAAATTCATTCGTATGCAAATGATATCAACTTCGCCACGATTGTCAAAGCGAAGTGGTCGGCCAGGTCTGTCACAAACCGACCGCCACGGCTTTGTTATGCCTGTGGAGGTTGACGCCGCCGGCCATCTGGTCAAGGTTCCGTCTCCGGTCGCGTCAACTGGAGCCCAGCCGAGAAAGAAGGGAGGCCGCATGGCCGACGAAGCGCTCATCGTCATCGACCTGCAGAACGACTTTTGCCCCGGCGGCGCGCTGGCGGTGGCCGGCGGCGACGAGATCGTGCCGCTGGTCAACGACCTGATCCGGCGGACCGATCACGTGATCCTGACGCAGGACTGGCATCCGGCCGGCCATTCGAGTTTCGCTTCCAGCCATCCAGGCAAGCAGCCCTTCGAGGCGATCGAGATGCCCTACGGGCCGCAGACGCTTTGGCCGGATCACTGCATCCAGGGCAGCCTTGGGTCCGATTTCCATTCCGGGCTCGCCTGGACCAAAGCGGAACTGGTCATCCGCAAGGGTTTCCGCTCCGCGATCGACTCTTATTCGGCTTTCTTTGAGAACGACCACACAACCCCAACCGGCCTTGCCGGCTATCTCAAGGAGCGCGGCATCGACACCATTACCTTGGTCGGCCTGGCCACAGATTTCTGCGTCGCCTTCTCGGCGCTCGATGCCGCCAAGCAAGGCTTCAAGACGACGGTGCGACTGGATGCCTGCCGCGGCATCGATCTCAACGGCTCGGTCGGCACGATGCTGAAACGGATGCGCGAGGCCGGGGTGACGCTCGAAGATCACCTTTCGGACTGACCGCGCCGTGAAGCATCGAGGGGGCTTTGCGACATTGGCGAAGATGTTGGCGGCGACCATGACGGCCGCACTCCTTCTCGCCTTTCCACAACCGGTTTTCGCAGCCGAGGCGCACGAGCTGCCCGGCGCGGCGATGTCGCTCTGGTGGGCGCTGCCCTTTGCCGGCCTGTTGCTGTCGATCGCGACCGGACCGCTGCTGTTTCATCATGTCTGGGAGCATCATTACGGCAAGATCGCCGCCGCTTGGGCGGCACTTGCAGCGGTTCCGCTGGCGATCGCTTTCGGCATGCCGGCGGCAAGCGAGGCGGTGCTGCACACGCTGCTCACAGAATATCTCTCCTTCATCATCCTTTTGTTTGCGCTGTTCACGATTTCGGGCGGCATCCTGGTCGCCGGCAACATCCATGGCACCCCGTTGGTCAATGCCGGCCTGCTGCTGATCGGCGCAATCCTCGCCTCGGTCATCGGCACGACCGGCGCCTCGATGATCCTGATCCGACCGGTCCTGCGCGCCAATGACAACCGCTCGTTCAACGCGCATGTGGTGGTCTTCTTCATCTTCCTGGTTTCGAACATCGGCGGCTCGCTGACCCCGCTCGGCGACCCGCCGCTGTTCGTCGGATTCCTGCGCGGGGTCGACTTCTTCTGGACGACCGCGAACCTCTGGCAAGAGACCTTGTTCACCGGCGGGCTGGTGCTCATCATCTTCCTGGCGCTCGACATCGTGCTGCATCGCCGCGAGGGCGGCTTGCCGAAGATCAAGGACCCGACACCGGAGACGAAGGTGCGCCTGCGGGGCCTCGCCAACCTGCCGCTGCTGGCCGGCGTGATCGGTGCGATCCTGCTTTCCGCCAGCTGGAAGCCGGGCATCAGCATCCCGGTCCTCGGCGTCGGCCTGGAGCTGCAGAACCTGGTGCGCGACGCGATCATCCTGGCACTAGCCTTTCTGTCGCTCAAAGTCTCCTACAAGAGCCACAGGGAAGCGAACGGCTTCAGTTGGGGGCCCATCGCCGAGGTGGCGAAATTGTTTGCCGGCATCTTCATCTGCATCGTGCCGGTTATCGCCATCCTGAGAGCCGGGCACGATGGCGCGCTGGCGCCGCTGGTCTCGCTGGTCACCTCGGCCGACGGCCAGCCCGACGATCTCGCCTATTTCTGGCTGACCGGAGCCCTGTCGTCCTTTCTCGACAACGCGCCGACCTATCTGGTGTTCTTCGAGCTCGCCGGCGGCGATGCGCACCACTTGATGACCGAAGCCGCCTCGACGCTCGCCGCGATCTCGGCCGGCGCCGTGTTCATGGGCGCCAACACTTATATCGGCAATGCGCCAAACTTCATGGTCTTTGCCATCGCCAGGCATCGCGGCTTCAAGATGCCGGGCTTCTTCGGCTACATGGCGTGGTCGGGCTTGGTGCTGATCCCGACGTTTTGGATCGCGGGGTTTTTGTTTTTCAGCTGAAGCGGTGCAGAGCTTTACCTTCCCTTGTGGGGAGGTCGGGCCGAAGGTCCGGGTGGGGGTCGGCGCCAGCCCCGCCCCGCTGCCTCGCGACCCTCCCCACAAGGGAGGGGTAGTCCTCAGCCCACGCCCACATACCTCCGCACCGCGGAGGGGTCGGCGCGCAGTTCCTCGACATCGACCGTCTCCCGGTTGCGGCCGTTCTCGATGAATGAGATGCGGTCGGCGACCGACAGCACGGCGTCGACGCGCTGCTCGACCAGGATCGTCGAGACGCCCAGATCACGCAGCTTCGCCACCGTCTCGCGGATCTTGGCGATCATCGACGGCATCAGCCCTTCGGTCGGCTCGTCGAGCAGAAGCACCTGCGGCTCGAGACAGAGCGCGCGCGCCATGGCAAGCATCTGCTGCTCGCCTCCGGAAAGCGTGCCGGAGCGTTGCTTCAAGCGCTCTCGCAGCAGCGGGAAAAGGTCGAGGACGCGTTCCCGCGTCGCCTTGCCCTTGCCGCGGGCCATCAGGCCGATCTCGACGTTTTCCGCCACCGTCATGTCGGCGAATAATCGTCGGCCCTGCGGCACATAAGCGACGCCCGTCTTGGGCACGTCATGCGCGGCCAGCCCAGTCAGCTCCTTGCCGGCCAGTCTGATCGAACCGGCAGCGGCCGGAACCAGCCCCATGATCGCCTTCAGCGTCGTCGTCTTGCCGGCGCCGTTGCGGCCGAACAGGCAAAGCACTTCGCCCTTGTTGAGGACAAGGTCGAGCCCGTAGAGCACCTGCACCTCGCCGTAAAAACAGTCGAGGCCGGAAATGGCGAGCAGCCCGCTCTTGGTGCTGGGCAGATCAGCCATGGGTCGCTCCGAGATAGGCATCCTGCACCTCGGCATTGGTGCGGATCTGCTCGGGCGTGCCCTCAGCGAGAATCTTTCCCGAATTGAAGACGGTGATGCGGTCGGCAAGCTGCATGACCACCGGCATGTTGTGCTCGATGAGCAGCACGGTGGCGTGCTTGGCGATCTCGCGCACCAGTAGGACGAAATTGTCGATCTCGCTGTCGGCCAGCCCTTGCGTCGGCTCATCGAGGATCAGCAGGCGCGGCCTCAGCGCCAGGCCCATCGCCACCTCCAGCAGGCGCTGGTGGCCGTAGGAAAGCTGGCCGGCCGGCGTACCGGCGCGGTCGGCGAGGCCGGTGCGCTCCAGCGCCGCCATGACGCCGCTCCTCACCTGCCCCTTCGAACGGCCGTCGGTCAGCGTGCGCTGCACCGGCAGCGCGACATTGTCGTAGGCCGTGAGATTGGCGAAGACGCTGGTGATCTGGAAGGTGTAGGCAACGCCGAGGCGGACCCTTTTGTAAGCCGGCATGGTCGTTATGTCGGCGCCGTCGAAGACGATCATGCCGGAGGACGGCTGGATGCGGCCGCTGAGCAGGCTGACGAACGTGGTCTTACCGGCGCCGTTGGGGCCGATGATGGCGCGGATCTCGCCCGGCATCAGCGCGAAGTCGACGCCGTCGACGGCGCGCAAGCCGCCAAAACGGCGCGAAAGATCCTTGGTGGTGAGCAGCGGCATCACGGCAGCCATCCGAGCCAGCGCTGGCGGACGCTGCCCAGAACGCCCTTCGGGAAGAAGAGCACCAGCAGGATCAGCGCCACGCCGACGATCAAAAGATAGGCGGAGGTGAAGCCGCTGGTGATGTCGGTGACATAATACATGAACAGCGTGCCGATAAGCGGCCCGAGGATGGTCGCGGCGCCGCCGAGCAGCACCCAGAGCAGTGGCAGGATCGAATACTGCACCGAAGCGAAGCTCGATCCAATATAGCCGAACAGCAGCGCATAAGCCGCACCGGACGCGGCGCAGATGGCGCCTGAGGCAATGACGGCGGCGAGCTTGTTGGCGACCGTGTCGTAGCCCAGCATCTTCGTGCGCTCCTCATTCTCGCGAATGGCGACCAGCACGCGGCCGAAGCGGGAGCGAACGACGGCAAGCGTGATGAGCAGCACGACCGAGAACAGCGCCAGAGCGCTCATGTAGCGCACAGTCGGATTGGTCAAGTCGAGGGATGCGCCGCCGATCGTGATGATTCTCGACGACTGCTGGATGACCAGGCCCTGGTCGCCGCCGGTCCAGGCGGCGAAATAGAGGATGAGCAGATAGAAGACCTGCGCGAACATCATGGTGACGATCATGAACGCCACACCCGATGTGCGCAGCGCGAGCAGGCCGATGGCCAAGGCAAACAGGGCGCCGCAGGCAACCCCGGCGACGAAGGCTTCGGGCACACCCCAGCCGAGGTGGTAGACGGTGAGTCCCGCGCCATAGAGGCCGGCCGAGAAGAACATGGCGTGACCGAGGCTGAGCAGCCCGACATAGCCGAAGAGCAGATTGTAGCCCATGGCGAAGACGGCGAGCGCCATGATGCGGGCGAAGAGGCCCTGATGATAATCGGGCAGGACGAAGTTCAGCGCGAACAGGAGCGCGATGACGCCGAGATGCAGCGCGTAGGTCTTTGCCGGCGAAGCATCCTTCATCGCGGCGTCGTCCCAAACAGGCCTTGCGGCCGGAACACCAGCACCATGGCGACCACCAGCGTGGCGATGATCTTGGCCAAGGTCGGCGAGAAGAACACCGAGACGATGCCGTCGGAGAGGCCGATCAGAATGGCGGCAACCACGGTGCCGCGCAGCGAGCCGAGCCCGCCGATGATGACGACGATGAAGGACAACAGCAGCGGATCCTGCCCCATCAGGTAATGCGCCTGGCTGATCGGCACGATCAGCACCGCCGCGATTGCCGCCAGCATGGCGCCGATGGCGAACACGCCGGCATAGACGCGCTCGACAGGGATGCCGAAGGCCTGCGCCGTCTCGCGGTCATACTGGGTGGCGCGCATGATCAGGCCGATTTTCGTCCGTGTGAGCACCAGCCAGGTGATCACCAGCAGAACGGCGGAGGCGGCAATGACCGACAGCTTGTAGCCTGAATAGCCGAACCACGGCAGCAGGATGCGGTAATTGAAGGGCGGCTCGACCGGGCGCGCCTCCGGACCGTAGAAAGTCAGCGCCAGCTGCTGGATGATGTAGAGCATGCCGATGGTGGCGACGATGGTGCCTTCGGGATTGTAGTTCAGCCGGCGCAGCACCAGCCATTCGGCAAGAAACGCGACCAGCCCGACCAGCAAGGGCGCAATCACCAGCGCGGCGACGAAGCCGATAGCGGGATGGCCGGAAATTGCCGTCGAGATCGCCCAGGCAAGCACCGCTCCCAGCATGAAGAACTCGCCATGCGCGACATTGACGATGCGCATGACGCCGAACACCAGCGACAGGCCAAGCGCCGTCAGCGCCAGCACGGCGGAGGTGACGAGGCCTTCCAGGGCGGCGAGCAGGAGATGGGGTCCGAAGTGCATGGCCTAGATACCGGCGGATGCGCGAGGCACCCTCCTCTGCCCTGCCGGGCACCTCCCCCTCAAGGGGGGAGATTGGATTTCACCTAACGCTTCGCCAATCACCAAGGTCGCCAGATGGCCGCCATCGCACGAACTGCCAATCTCCCCCCTCGAGGGGGAGATGTCCGGCAGGACAGAGGGGGGTGGCTTGACGCTCACGCTCGGCGAAACGTCAGCGTCACAGCGCCTGCGTGGTGTAATCCCCTTCCGGCTCGTAGAGGCCGTCCTCGATCTTGGTCTTGTGGACGACCTTCAACTTGCCGCCTTCGACCTTGGAGATGTTCTGGATGCCGAAGCACTGGTGGATCTTGCCGTTAAAGGTTTTCGGACCCTGCGGATGCTCCGGCCCTTCGGCGAATTCCTTCAGCGCTTCGGTTGCCTCGACCAGCTTGGCGCGGTCTTCAGGCCCCTTATAGCCGGCATCCTCCATCGCCTTCTTGACGACATAGAGCGTCTCCCAGCAGCCGAACATGTGGGCAGCGGTGGAGACGTCCTTGGGGTCGCCGACGGCGGCGCCATTGTCGTCAATGCCGACGGCGGCGCGATAGGCCTTCTGCGCGGCGGAATCATCGGGCTGGGCGTAGCGCGGCGAGCCTTCCCAGAAATGGCTGCCGTCGAGGAATTCGAGGCCCGGGCTGTTGATGTCGACGGCTTCGAGGGAGTCGATGAAGCCGAAGAGCTGCGGCCTTTGCGAGCCGTAGAACTCGCCGAGTTCCTTGACGAAGGTGAGCACGGCCGGACCGACCATGACGTGGTAGATCACCTCGGTCTCGGCCGGGATCTGCGGGAAGTATTTGGTGAAGGACGACTCCGTCGGCGGGATGGCGATCTGCGCGATAACCTCAGCGCCTTGCGCCTTCAGCGCCGCCGGCAGGTAGTCGCGATGGTCGTAGCCGAAGGCGAAGTCGGGGAAGATCTGCGTCACCTTCTTGCCGGCATTCGCCGCGATCCACGGCGCCATCGACTGGATCTGGCTCTTCACGTCGGTGATGCCGGGCTGGAAGACGTAGCGGTTGAGCTTCGTCGAGGCGACGTGGTGGCCTTCGCTGACCACGAAATAGGGAATCTTGTTTTCGCCGGCAGCGGGCGCCGAGCCGATCACCACATGCGAGAACAGCGTGCCGAAGACGATGTCGGTCTTATGCTGCTTGGCGAACTTGCCGACCACCTCGGCGCCGCGGGCGGGATCGGTGCCGTCATCTTCGATCACCAGCTCGACCTTGCGGCCGCCGATGCCGCCGGCATCGTTGATCGCCTTGACGGCGGCAGCGCTCGTCTTCTCGTACCAGCGGCCGTAGGCGGCGCCGATGCCGGTGCGGTGCGACTGGAAGCCGATCTTGATCGGAGCCGAGCTCTGCGCCTGGCTGTAGCGAACGAAGCCGGGCGCGAGCGCCAGGCCGGCGCCGGCGGCGATGCCTCTCAGCGCGGTGCGGCGGGAAAGCGTGCTTTTGGAGAGGTCGAAAAATCCGTTCTTGTCAGCCATGTCCGTTCCCCTGTTTTCAGTTTTTTGACCAGCGATAGGGCGGCTCGATCCTCCGCGCTCGGAGGACGCGAAAATTGCATGTGTACAAACTAAATCACCAAAGCCGTGACGTGGCAAGCGAGCTTCCACTCCAGCGCCGCGCGTCCTCTTGGACGCGCAACGGACGCTGGAGCACTTTGATTTTGCGCATGATCCTTTCCGAAAATCGAACCCGATTTTCCGGGTCATGCGCGCGTCATGACGGCGGCCCTTGTCTCATCCCGCCGTCGGCGTGGCAAGCAGCCATAGGCCGAATATCGTGTAGGCGATCATCAGAAGCGTCAGCGGCAGCTGGCTGAGCGCCGCGCGCGACGGCTGCGGGTGGATTCGCCAGGCAAGGCCATGTGCGATCAGGACCGCCAGCACATGGCCGGCGATGATGACGCCGGCCTGCAGATTCCACAGCCACCAGGCCGACTCGGCGCCGGCGACCACGCCCGCCTCGACCATCCTGTCGGCGGTGCCGAACAGGTTCCAGCCGAGAGCGAACGGATCGGACAAGGCGACCAGCGCGTATTGGCCGTCGACGAGCAGCGCCGTGAGGTAGTGCGCGATGTGGTAGGCGAGCGCGATCGGCACGATCGACCAAACCAGGAGGCCGGCGGCTTTCTCGAACGGTTGCCGGTCGCCGGCAAGGCGCTGGCCGAGTGAAACGGCAAGCGCGAACAGGGCCGCCAACAAGATGAATGACAGCACCAAGCCAAAGCTGCCGATGCCGATCAACGCGGTGCGGCCGGGAAATTCCAGTGGATTGACGCCGAACAGACCGAGCCAGAAGAAAGTTCTGGAAAGACCGTCGAAGGATACGGACGACAGCGCCAGCAGCAGGAACGCCGTGCCGCTTGCCGGCAATGGCTCGGCCGCCAGCAGCTTCACCCCCGGCCAGCCGAGGTCGAGCCGGCCTTTCTCGCGCTGCAAAGGCGCGAAGCGGGCGACCATGGAGAAGAAGACGGTCAGGAATTCGCCGCGCCGACTCCAGTTTTCGTAGCCGAAGACGAGTATGGCGGCGAAGCTGAACAGCCAATAGATGGCGGCGGCGAAGGCCAGGCGCGACGGATCGTCGGGCGCGGGGTCGATGAGCTCGAACCAGGCGAAGGTGAAGAACAGGACGAAAGCCGGCCAGTAGCCGAGCCACTTGGGAAGGCGCGATGGCTCGGTTTCGCGAAGGCTGAAGACGCGAAATGCAACGCGCCAGGGGCCGTACCACGGGTTGAGCCAGGACCAGAGATCGCCGAGCACGCCCTGAAGCAGCGTGAAACCGGCCCACAGCAGCGTCCAGATGACCAGCGGCAAGGGGTTGGAGAGTGGATCACGGCTGCCGAACAGGCCGGTGGCGACGAGAAGCACGCAGCCGGCAAAGGAAAGCAAGCTGAGGACGGTCCGCGGGTGGTCTTTGACGGTGAACAAAGAAAGGCGTCGGCGCCATAAGCGGTCAAGAGCTGCGGGCGGCAGCAGCGCCAGCGTCAGAAAGCTGAAAGCCACCGCAAGCGCGCCACCAGCGATGTAGTAGCCCGTTGGAAGAAGCAGGACATGGCCGCGGTCAGAGGCGTGGGCGAAGGCGGGGGTGGGGAGGAGAATTGTCAGGACGCAGACGAGAGCGCCCTTCGAAAGAGAATTTCCGCCAACGCCGTGTTCTTTCACACCCCCCTCTGTCCTGCCGGACATCTCCCCCGCAAGGGGGGAGATCAGCGGCTCGCGCGAAGGGTGCTTGTCCTGCAACGTCGAAGATTGGCGAAAGCGGTGGCGACAGCCAATCTCCCCCCTTGCGGGGGAGATGTCCGGCAGGACAGAGGGGGGTGGGCGGGAACTCGACATTTCAGGGTCGTGGATGACAAGTGGCGACCCCGGCATGAACATCACCGTTGCTGCCTCACACCTTGACCAGCTGCCTCACCCGGTCCTTCTCGCCGAATATCCTGAGATACCTTTTGATCTCCTTCTCGTCGCCGGTCGACTTGGCGGGGTTGTCGGAGAGCTTGACTGCCGGCCGGCCATTGGCCTCGCTGACCTTGCAGACCAGCGAGATGGCGTCGAGGCTGTTGGTCTCGGTCGGCGCGCAGCCTTCGAAATCATTGGTGAGGTTGGTGCCCCAGCCGAAGGACATGCGCACCTTGCCGCGGAAATGCTTGTAGGTCTCCTCGATGGTCTCGACCTCGAGCCCGTCGGAGAAGATGAGCAGCTTCTGCTTCGGATCCTTGCCCTTTTCGCGCCACCAGGAGAGGATCTTTTCGCCGCCTTCGATCGGCGGCGCGCTGTCGGGGCGGAAGCCGGTCCAGTCGGCGATCCAATCCGGCGCGTCGCGCAGGAAAGCGGCCGTGCCGAACGTATCGGGCAGCACGATCAGCAGATTGCCGCCATAATAGCGCTGCCAGTCCTGCAGCACCTTGTAGGGCGCCTGCCTCAGCTCCTCCACCGAATTGGCGAGTGCCGCAAACACCATAGGCAGTTCGTGCGCATTCGTGCCGAGCGCCTCGAGGTCGTTGTCCATGGCCAGAAGCACGTTGGACGTGCCGGTGAAAGCCTCGCCGATGCCTTCCTTCAGCGCCTCGACGCACCAGCGCTGCCACAGGAAGGAGTGGCGGCGGCGGGTGCCGAAATCGGAAATGCGGATGCCGGGCAATGCCTTCAGCCGCTCGGTCTTGGCCCACATCTTGGCCTTGGCGCGGGCGTAGAGCACGTCCAGCGCAAACTGGCCGAAGGAGCGCATGGCGGCGCGCGAGCGCAGCTCGTTGATGATGGCGAGCGCCGGGATCTCCCACAAGGTGGTGTACATCCAGGGACCGGGGAAGGACAGTTCGTACTGGCCGTCGCGCTTGGTGAGCTCGTAGTCGGGAAGGCGGAAATCCTCCAGCCAGGCGAGGAATTCCGGCTCGAAGATCTGCTTGCGGCCATAGAAGGTGTTGCCGCCGAGCCAGATCATCTCCTTCTTGGAGAAGCGCAAGGTGCGGGCGTGGTCGAGCTGCTCACGCAGTTCGCCTTCGTCGATCTCGTCGGCTAGCCGCACCGAGGTCGTGCGATTGATCAGCGTGAAGGTGGCGTCGACCTTGGGATACATGCCCCAGATCATCTGCAGCATCAGAAGCTTGTAGAAATCGGTGTCCAGCAGGCTGCGGACGATGGGGTCCAGCTTCCAGGTGTGGTTGTAGACGCGCCGCGCTATATCGGTTCGTGCCATTCTGCTCACCCAAAAAGCGCGTTTCGCTTGCTTGATTTCAAGCGCGGCGCCTCAAGTCCCTGTTTTCAAGCACTCCGGAAGGAAAACCGCCGCGCAGCTTCCCGGAATTGTATCAGCCTCTTAGCATTGTATTTTTGAAAGCGCTTCCTGCTTTGCAAGCTGGCCCGACAAAAAGCAGCTATGCAAGTCCAGCGGTCAGGACGCTGCGCCAGAGGATATCGCCGTTTCACGGAAACGGCGAAATGCTCTGGCTCTTTTTGTTTTTGCCGCAATTCCGGACGGAAAGCCGCTCACAGTTTTCCTGGAACTGCTCTAGCCCCGACCACCTTGAGGGCCGGGCGCTTCCTGCGGCTCGGCACACGGCCGGCGACCGGCGCATCGGCGCGGCCCTCGTCCTGCTCCTTCTCGGCAAACAGCCAGTCGATGAAAAGCTGGACGATCGGCGCCGAGCGCATCTCGTTGCGGCAGACGACATAGAAATCATCGACCGCCGGAACCGACAAAGTGAAGGGCGCGACAAGCATGCCCCTGGCGAGCAAGGCGCGCGCGGTCACGGAATCGCCGAGCGCCACGCCGTGGCCGTGGACGGCGGCCTCCACCGCTATGCGCGCGTCGCCGAGGTGATGGCGGCGGCCGCGCTCCAGATCGAGCGCGTCGGCGGCGGCGAGCCAGGTGTGCCACTCGCGGCCGTCGTCGCCATGCAGGAAAACGTGGTCGGCAAGGTCGCGCACGCTGCGGATCGGGCGGTTGTTGATCAGCGTCGGGCTGACCACCGGAAACAGCTCGAGGCCCGACCATTTGCGTATCCAGCAGTCGCTCCAGCTGCCGTCGCCATAGTGCACGCAGACGTCGATGTGCGGCGCGCGGATGTCCCTGGCATCGTTGGAGGGGATCAGCGTCAGCTGAATGTCGGGATACTGCGCGGTGAAGGAGCCGAGCCGCGGCGTCATCCACAACAGGAGCAGCGCCGGTACGCAGGACACCGACAGCACGCCGGTGCTTGCGGGGCGTGTCATGCGCTGCGTGGCGGCGGCGATGCCGTCGAAGGCCGCCGAAACGGCCGGCAGGAACTCAGCGCCGTGCGGCGTCAGCTTCACGCGCTGACCCGTGCGCTTGAAAAGCTTTACGCCGAGCGATTGCTCGAGCGCCTTGATTTGATGGCTGACCGCGCCGTGCGTGACGTTGAGCTCGCCCGCCGCCTTGGTCAGCGAGGCATGTCGCGCCGTCGCCTCGAAAGCGCGCAGCGGGTTCAACGGCGGCAAGCGCTTGGCCAAGGACAGCTCCCGAGTTTGTGAGATTTTCTCACAGCAAAGACCCTAACAATATCAATTGATTTTTCAATACAGCTGCCTGACACTTTTGGCCGGAACAGCTCAAGAGACTTAGAATTCGCAGGCGCCGGCGAGCAACGATCCAGCCGGATGACGGCTGGCTTGGCAGCCGTCCGTGCAGTCGCCGCGCTGCAAGCAGTGACAGAGGAGGACCGGACATGGGTTACGATCGCGGCAAGCTCGAGGCGTTGCGCCGCAAATATGGCGAGAGCCATGGCGGCGAGATGTTCGACCCGAAATTCCGCAAGGTCGCCGACAAGATCTTCAGCAAAAGCGGCACCCGGCTGGCGCCCTATTCCGGCATCCCGACCTTCCTTGCCGCGCCCTATCGGCAAGTGGCCGCCGACAATCCGGATTTCGGCGACTTGCAAGTGGCGATGATCGGCGTGCCAATGGACCTTGGCGTCACCAACCGGCCGGGCTCACGCTTCGGGCCGCGGGCGCTGCGCGCCATCGAGCGCATCGGCCCCTACAATCATGTGCTGGAATGCGCGCCGACGCATGAGCTGCGCGTCGCCGACATCGGCGACACGCCGTTCCGCAGCCGTTACCGGCTGGAGATCAGCCACGAGGACATCGAAAAGCGCACCAACCAGATCGTCGACGCCGGCGTGCTGCCGCTTTCGGTCGGCGGCGACCATTCGATCAGCCATCCGATCCTGAAAGCGGTCGGTAAGCAGGCTCCGGTCGGCATGATCCATATCGACGCCCATTGCGACACCAGCGGGCTGTTCGACATGACCAAGTTCCACCACGGCGGACCGTTCCGCAACGCTGTCTTGGACGGCGTGCTCGATCCGACCCGCACCATCCAGATCGGCATTCGCGGCTCGGCCGAGTATCTGTGGGAGTTCACCTATGAATCCGGCATGACGGTGGTCCACGCCGAGGAGGTGACCGGCCTCGGCATACCCGCCATCATCGAGAAGGCGCGGAAGATCGTCGGCGACGGTCCGACCTACATCTCCTTCGACGTCGACAGCATCGATCCGGCCTTCGCGCCGGGCACCGGCACGCCTGAGGTCGGTGGGCTGACGACGCGCGAGGTGCTCGAGCTGCTGCGCGGCCTGAAGGGCCTCAACATCGTCGGCGGCGACGTCGTCGAGGTGGCGCCGCAATATGATGCGACCACCAACACCGCCCATGTCGGCGCGCAGGTCCTGTTCGAGATCCTGAGCCTGATGGTGTTCAGCCCGGCAATCAAGAAGGGCTGACACGAAAGCGTTTAACCCGTTTCATGAAAACGGCGAACCGATCTATCGCTTTGTTTTTGCGCAATTCCGGACGGAAGCCATGGCGAAGTCGTCAAGCGTAAACCGACACTTTTCCTTGAATTGCTCTAGCCAATACGGCCGTCGCGCTGGAGCCGGCGGCCGGTTTCAACAACAAGCTTCCAGCAGGGGAACTAAAATGACTCTTCGCAGCACAGTGAAATCCGCACTTACGGCACTCATCATGCTCGGAGCGGCCGGTCTTGCCTCGCAGGCCAAGGCCGACGCCATCGACGACATCACCAAAGCCGGCGCCATCAATGTCGGCATCTTCTCCGACTTCCCGCCCTTCTCGTCGGCCAGTGCCGACATGAGCATCAAGGGCTATGACATCGACGTCGCGCAAGCGATCGCCGATTCCTTGAAGGTGAAGCTGAACCTGGTCAGCGTCACCGGGCAGAACCGCATCCCGTATCTCACCGACAAGCGCGTCGACATCCTGATGAGCGTCGGCTACTCCAAGGAGCGTGAGCAGGTGATCGACTTCGCCGCCGCCTACGCGCCCTACTACATCGCCGTCATCGGTCCGGCCGAGCTTGCCGTCAAAGGCAAGGACGACCTCGCCGACAAGTCGATCGCCGTCAATCGCGGCACGCTGGAGGACACTTCGCTCACCCAGGCGGCGCCCGCCTCGGCCGACATCCGCCGCTTCGACAACTACAATTCCGTCATCCAGGCCTTCATCTCCGGACAGACGCAGCTGATGGTGGTCGGCAACGATGTCGGCGCGCAGGTGCTGGCCAAGCAGGTTGCATTGAAGCCCGAGCAGAAGTTCCAGCTGCTCACCTCGCCCTCGCATATCGGCCTCAACAAGAACGAGGACAGGCTGAAGAAGGCGGTGAACGATGCGGTTGCCAAGATGCTGGCGGACGGCAAGCTGGACGAGAGCTCGAAGGCCTGGTTGAAGACACCGCTCAATCCCGACAACCTCAAGGATTGATCCCCGGAGCGGTTCAGCGCGCCATGAAGCGCTGAGCCGCTCCCGCACTTCTGCGCTACGCACTTTCCAACAGGGCCAATCGCGATGGGCTACAGCCTCGACTTCGGCTGGCTTGCGGGTGCAGCGGGCGCGATCGCGCGCGGCGCAGCGATGACGCTGCTTCTGATCGTCGTCACCACGCTTGCCGGCACTTTCCTCAGCATCCTGGGCGCCGCCGGCCGCCGGAACGGCCCGAAGCCGCTCAAGCTGGCGATCGGCTGGTATGTCGAGGTGATGCGCAACACGCCGTTCCTGGTGCAGTTGTTCTTCATCTTCTTCGGCCTGCCCAGCCTCGGCATCCGACTCGATCCGATCCTGGCCGCTATGCTGGCGATGACGCTCAACATGGCGGCCTACACGATCGAGATCGTCGGCGCAGGTCTGGACGCGGTGCCGCGCGGGCAGACTGAGGCAGCGCTTGCGCTCGGGCTCAGGCCCAGGCAGGTGTTCATCAAGATCGTGCTGCCGCAGGCGCTGAAGGTGATCTATCCGGCGCTGACCAGCCAGATCGTCATCATGATGCTGGAATCGGCCGTGGTGTCGCAGATTGCCGTGCGTGAGCTGACCTACGAGGCTGACATGCTGCAGGCCCGCACCTTCCGCGCCTTCGAAACCTATCTGGTGGTGACCGTGGTCTATCTCGGCCTGTCGATGGGACTTCGCCGGCTGCTGGTCAGCGGCGGGCGTCGCGCGCTCGGAGCCGGCGTGTCATGATCGAATTCACCCTCTGGGATATATTGCGCAACCTTCTGCTCGCCGCGCGCTGGACGGTGCTGTTGTCGCTTGCCGCCTTTGTCGGCGGCGCGCTGGTCGGACTGGTCGTGCTGTTCCTGCGCATATCGACGAACAAATGGATCAAGCGGATCGCTTCCGGCTACATCGCGCTGTTCCAGGGAACGCCGCTCCTGATGCAGCTCTTCCTCATGTTCTTCGGCCTGCCCATGCTCGGGCTGCGCATCGAGCCGTGGACCGCGGCGACGCTCGGCCTCACCTTCTTCGCCAGCGCCTATCTCGCCGAGATCTGGCGCAGCGGCGTCGACGCGTTGCCGCGCGGCCAGTGGGATGCGGGCGCCAGCCTCGGCCTGCACTACCTGCAGGAGCTCAGGCTGATCATCCTGCCGCAGGCCTTCGCCATCACGCGCGCCCCGACCGTCGGCTTCCTGGTGCAGCTGATCAAGTCGACGGCGCTGACCTCGATCATCGGTTTCGAGGAGCTGGTGAGGACCTCCAACGCCATCAACAACGCAACCTTCGAACCGTTCACCGTCTACGGCCTGGTGGCGCTGATCTTCTTCGTCATGTGTTTCCCGCTGACGCAATATGCGCGGCGGCTCGAGCGGGTCTCCGCACACTGAAGATTCACCACGGCCGCCGGGGCTAAGCGGCGGCCGCTCTTTTCAATGGCTGAAGGACAAGGCCGGCGCGATGCGGCCGCGCCTCAGCCAGCGCACGAGCAGAAGGGCGGCCACCACCGCCAGGCCCGACGCCAGGCCGATCCAGATGCCGACGCCGTTCAAGCCGAAATGGAAGGCGAGCAGCACGCCGAGCGGCAGGCCGATGCCCCAGTAGCCGATCGCGGCATAGATCATCGGTACCTTGGTGTCGTGCAGGCCGCGCAGCATGCCGGCGGCGACCGCCTGCGCACCGTCGAAGATCTGGAACAAGGCCGCGAACACCAGGAACGACACGGCAAGTGCGATCACCCGGGCGTTGGCCGGATCGGCGAGATTAATGAAGGCGCTGATCAAAAGATGCGGCCATAGCACCATGACCAGCCCCATCAACGCCATGAAGGAGACGCCGATGACGAAGGCGGTCCAGCCGGCGCGGGAGACGCCTTCCGGATTGCCGGCGCCATGGGCGAGGCCGACGCGCACGGTGACCGCCTGGTTGAGGCCGAGCGGCACCATGAAGGAGATCGAGGCGATCTGGATGGCGATCGCGTGCGCGGCCAGCGAGTCAGCGTCGATCAGGCCCATCAGCAACGCCGCCGCGTTGAAGATCGTCACCTCGAAGGCGAGGATGCCGGCGATCGGCAGGCCGAGCCTCAGCAGGCCGCGGAAACGCGGCCAGTCGGAGCGCCAGAAGCGGCCGAACAGCTGATAGCGGCGGAATTTTTTCTCCAACACCACCACGGCCGCCAGGCCAACAAACATCAGCATGCTGGAAAGCGAGGTGGCGAGGCCCGAGCCGGCAATGCCCATGGCCGAGACGCCGAGATTGCCGAACATGAACACCCAGTTGAAGAAGGCGTTGCAGGCCACGGCGACGAAGACGATGATCAGCGCCCAGCCCGGCCGCTCCAGCGCCGAGATGAAGGAGCGCAGCACGATATAGCCGTAAAAAGGCAGCACCGCCCATTGCAGCCAATGCAGGTAGATGCCTGCCTGGTGCGCGAGGTCCGGCTTCTGCCCCATGGCCAAAAGCACTTCTTCGCCATGCCAAAGGAACAGCCAGATCGGGATCGAGACGAGAACCGCCAGCCAGAGTCCCTGGCGCACGGTGCGGCGCAGGTCGCGCACCGAATGGCGGCGGCGGCCAAGCTCGGTCGCCATCATCGGCGAGGTGGCGAGCATCAGGCCAAGCCCGAAGATCAGCGGCATGAAATAGAGGTTGGAGCCGAGCGCGCCGGCGGCCAGCGTATCGGCTCCCAAACGGCCCATCATCATGACGTCGGTCGCAGTCATGGCGGTCTGGCCGAGATTGGTGAGCACCATCGGCCAGGCAAGCGACAATGTCGCCCTGATTTCCTGACGCCAAAGGTTTTCCGGCGCGCGAGCGCCGGCTTCGATCGCAGACATTTTCCGCTCTTCAGACCACGGCGCGTCGGGACGAGGCCCGGAAGCCGCACGCAAACGGCGCAAAATGGCGCCATTTGCGCCGCCTTGTGAACGAAATGCGACATATTGGCAAGGGAGGAGGCGCGGCGAGTCATTGATCCAGCGGAAGCCTCGGCCACCGGCGTCCACGTTCACTTGCCGGGCGAGGGCTGCTACGGAATGTCCGAAGACCCGGAGCCGGCGAACCACGTCGGGAGGAATGGATGCCGTTCAGGCGCAGAAAGAACACGGCCGCGATCCCGCGCACGGTGCCCGCCTTCGAGCACATCGTCACCGAGGCCAGCGACAGTTTTCTGTGGCGGCTGGACGACTATCCGTGGGAGCGCAATGTCTGGAACTTCCATCCGGAATACGAGATCCATCTCCTGAGGAAATCGTCCGGCGTGGTGCTGGTCGGCGACCACATCGGCGAGTTCGGGCCGGGCTACCTGACGATCGTCGGCGGCGGCCTGCCGCATGACTGGGTGACGGCGGTGCAGCCGGGCGAGTTGATCGGGGGCCGTGACATCGTCCTGCAGTTCGATCCCGAGCGGCTGCGCGGCTCGGCCGGGCTGCTGCCGGAGTTGCGCGAGCTTGAGCCCTTCCTGGAGCGCTCGCTGCGCGGCATGGTTTTCCATGGCCAGACGGCGCTCGACGGCGCCGAGCTGATGGAAACAATGGGCGAGGTGCGTGGGTTGGCAAGGTTCCGCATGTTCCTCGAACTGCTGGACCTGCTGGCCACGACCGACGAATACGAGCTCTTGTCGTCGCCGGACTTTTCCCCGCTTCTCGACGCGGCGTCGCTGGACATCATCCAGCGTTCGCTGACCTATCTGTTCCAGCATTTCGCCGAGGACCTGAAGCTGCCGGAAGTGGCGGCATTGGCCGGTATGAGCGAAAGCACATTCTCGCGCTTCTTCCAGAAGAACACCGGCAACTCTTTCAGCGATCACCTTGCGAAGCTCAGGCTCTGGCAGGCCTGCAAGCTGCTCGCCGATACCGAGATCCCGATCACTGATATCTGCTTCCAGGTCGGCTACATGAACATCTCGAACTTCAACCGCGCCTTCCTGCGCAAGCATAAGATGACGCCATCCTCCTACCGCAAGCTGTCGCGGCAGCGGCTAGCGTTGCGGGCCTGATCGGATCGAGAACCGGCTCTCCTGATACTCGTGTGACGAGCAGACTTTGTCTGCATCATTTTTTGCGTCGCACAATGCATAAAAGTACAGGTCTGCTGCAACGGGGCTTCTAGTCTCGCTGCTTCCAACTCCTCATTTTGGTGACGGGTGGCAGGTCACCCGGGCGACGGTGAGGGTCGCTTTAGCCCGCAGGCCTCCGCTTCTTGCGAGTGTTCCTGGAGGAGAAAAATCAATGAAATCAAATCGGCTCGCTGCCAGCCTCGGCGCAGCTTTCCTGCTTACCGCTTCCGTTTCAACCGCTGCACTGGCGCAGGCTCCGGTCTGCTCGGCACCGGTCAAGGTGCTTGCCCAGCCGCGCGACGGGCTGACGCTTCTGGAAGATTCCAAGGACGAGTTCAAAAAACTCTCCGGCGCCTCCTTCCAGATCGACTACCTCAACGAAAACGACCGCCGGGCAAAGTCGCGTGCCGACGCCTCCACCGTCGGCAACTACAACGTCTATTATGTCGACGAGGCCAATGTCGCGCTGTTCGCCTCCTCCGGCTGGATCGCGCCACTGGCTGATTATTACCCGGCTGAATACGACTTCGCCGATTTCGATCCGGGCCGCCAGAAGGTCGCCACCTATGACGGCAAGGTCTGGTTCGCGCCGCTGACCGGCGGCGGCGACCTGATGGTCTACCGTAAGGACGTGCTGGAGGCTGCCGGCATCCAGCCACCGAAGACGCTGGACGAGTTGATCGCCGACGTGGCGAAGCTGAACGATCCCGACAAGGGCATGTATGGCATCGCGCTGCGCGGCGCGCGCGGCTCGGGCGCCAATGTCTGGCGCTGGATGCCTTTCTTCAAGGCCTATGGCGGCAAATGGTTCGACGGCGACAAGCCGGCTTTCAATTCAGACGCCGCCGTCAAGGCGACGGAGACCTATCTCAAGCTGTTCAAGGACTCGGCGCCCGGCACGCAGACCGGCAGCTGGGATGAATCGACCGGCGCCTTCCTCTCCGGCCAGGTCGCCATCCTCGTCGAATCGACGCCGCTGTCGGGCATGGCGGTCGATCCCAAGACCTCGCAGGTGGTCGGCAAGGTCGGCTTCCTGCCGCCGCCCTCGCCGCTGCCGGGCGGCGGCTACGGCCACGGGCTCGCCATCGGCACCAAGGCCAATCAAGACGACGCCTCGAAGAAGTGCGCCGGCCTGTTCATCGCCTGGGCGACATCGAAGGAGAACGAGAAGCGCCGGCTCGACGCGCATCAGTTCGGCGAGCTCAACCGCACCAGCATCCTGTCCAGCAAGGAGTTCGCCGACATCTACGGCGCCGATCTCGGCCAGGCGCTGGCCGATACCGGCAAGGTCACGGCTGTGAACTTCTGGCAGGATCCGCGCTGGCCCGACCTCGGCGACCGCTGGGGCATCATCCTCGAAGAGCTGGTCACCGGCACGCGCACCGACATCAAGGGCGGCCTGAACGAGCTCGAGGCCTATGCCGACGAGCTGGTAAAAAAGAAGTAATCCTCCCGCCCGTGGCGCGCGGTCCGCGGCATTCGTCGGAATGCCGGAACCCGTGCGCCGCGGGTCCCGCCGCCGATTCCAATGCATCCGCGATATACCCGAGGATAGGCAATGCGCCGACGCTCATCCCTGCCGGTCACGTTTCTCGTTCCGACGCTCGCCATCCTGCTCGTGCTGTCGATGGTGCCGACGCTCTACGCCATCGTAATAGCCCTGCAGAACCGCGAGCTGAGCACGCCGAGCTATTCCTGGGTCTGGTTCTCCAACTTCGCCGATCTCTTCCTCGACCGCCGTTTCCTCAATGCCGTCTGGGTTTCGGTGAAATGGGAGATCGTCACGGTCGTGGCGACGATGGTGGTGGCGATCGGGCTCGGCGTGCTGATGTTCGAGGTCGCCTCGCCCCGCCTGCGCAATGTCTATTGCCTTTTGTTCATCATCCCGGTGCTGTTGCCGCGCGTCTCGGCTGCGTTCGTGTGGAAGTTCGCCTATCACCCGCTCTACGGCATCGCCACCTATCCGTACCGGCTCGTCACGGGCGGGCTGATCTTCGACCCGTTGTCCAAGGCTTCGACGGCGCTGTTCGCGGTCGCCTCGGTCGACGTCTGGCAATGGGGCCTGTTCTTCGCGGTGATCGTGCTGAAGTACTTGGAGACCTTGCCGCCGCAGCCGATCGAAGCGGCGCGGCTCGACCACGCCAAGCGCTGGCAGATCCACGCCTATGTTACCTTGCCGATGCTGAAGGCGCCGCTGATCAGCCTGATGTTCGTCAAGATGATCGAATCGCTGCGCTCATTCGACCTGATCTATGTGATGACGCGCGGCGGGCCGGGTGTGGCGACCGAGACACTCGACATGTATGCCTTCTCGCAAGGCTTCATCGAGTCCGGTAAGGTCTCCTATGCCTCGGCCATGGCGGTCCTGATGATGATCGCGACGGTCATCACCTTCACCATGCTTTGGAAGCGGGTGCAGGCATGAGGCCATATCCGATAGGGCTGGGCCGCCTGCTCGCCAAAGCCATCCTGGCGCTGGCCGGGTTTCTGGCCGTGTTCCCGCTCGTCTGGACGGCGCTCAATGCGCTGAAGAACAATGTCGATATCATCACGCGCGTGCCGCGCCTGGTGTTTTCGCCGACGCTCGCCAACATCGGCTACATCCTCGGCCGCGACAGCGTGCTGACTGGTCTCTACAACTCTGTCGTCGCTTGCGGCGCGGCCGTGCTGATCGGCGTCGCGCTCGGCCTGCCGGCAGCCTATGCGGTGGCGCGCTATCCCAATCGCTTCGCCGGCGACATCCAGTTCTTCGTGCTTTCGCTGCGCTTTCTGCCGCCGGTGGCAGTAGCTATTCCGCTGATGGTGATCTGGCTGCAGATCGGCCTCTACGACACTTTGCCGGCGCTGATCGTCACCTATTCGCTGCTGACCATCTCGGTGATCATGTGGCTGGCGATCCCTGCCTTCCAGGCCGTGCCGAAGGAGGTCGAGGAAGCGGCCTTCGTCGACGGCTACGGCGCCTATTCGGTGTTCTGGCGGATCGCTCTTCCCGTCGCGGCGCGTTCGCTCGCCGGCGCCGTTGCCTTCAGCTTCGTGCTGGTCTGGAACGAGTTCCTGATCGCGCTGATGCTGTCGAGTTCCAACGCCAAGACCCTGCCGATCGTGGCTTCCGAGCTTTCCCAGCAAGGCATGAACGTGCCGTGGGGGATCCTTAACGCCTCGGTCGTGCTTCTGTCGCTGCCGCCGCTGCTCTTCCTCGGCGTGCTGAGCGGCTTCCTGAATTCCGTTTTCCGGCAAAAGAAAAGTTGATGCGAGGATACCCGATGCGGGCACTGGTGCTTGAGAAAAAAGGCGAACTGTCGCTGCGCGAGATCGCGTTGCCGCTCGATGTCGGGCCGGATGACGTCAGGATCGCCGTCCATACCGTCGGCGTCTGCGGCAGCGACGTGCACTACTACACGCATGGCGCCATCGGCAGCTATATCGTGCGCCAGCCGATGGTGCTTGGGCACGAAGCCTCGGGAACGGTCGTCGAGGTCGGCGCCAACGTCAAGAGCCTGAAGGTCGGCGACCGCGTCTGCATGGAACCGGGCGTGCCGAACCTCTCCTCGCGCGCGACGAAGCTCGGCATCTACAATGTCGATCCCGACGTCCGCTTCTGGGCAACGCCGCCGGTGCACGGCGTGCTTGCTCCTCAAGCGGTGCATCCGGCGGCCTTCACCTACAGACTGCCGGACAATGTCTCCTTCGCCGAAGGCGCGATGGTCGAGCCCTTCGCCATCGGCATGCAGGCGGCAACGCGTGCACGGATCGTTCCCGGCGACGTCGCCGTGGTCGTCGGCTGCGGGCCGATCGGCATCATGATCGCGGTCGCGGCTCTGGCCGGCGGCTGCTCCAAAGTCCTGATCTCAGACTTCTCCGCGCCGAAGTTGAAGATCGCCGCCCAGTATCCAGGCGTCGTACCGGTCAATATCGGCGAGCAATTGCTGGTCGAAGCCGTCGCGGCCGCGACCGGCAATTGGGGCGCCGACATCGTCTTCGAGGCGAGCGGCAGCCCGAAGGCTTTCGCCGATCTGTTCGACGTGGTGCGGCCCGGCGGCGCCGTGGTGCTGGTCGGACTGCCTGTCGAGCCGGTCAGCCTCGACGTGCCGGCGGCGATCTCGAAAGAAGTGCGCATCGAAACCGTGTTCCGCTACGCCAACATCTTCGACCGTGCCCTACAGTTGATCGCTTCCGGCAAGGTCGACCTCAAGCCACTGATCACCGGCACTTATGATTTTCCGGACAGCATCAAGGCCTTCGAGCGGGCGGCTGCAGGCAACCCGCAAGACGTCAAGCTGCAGATCCTGCTCACCGGCGAGAAGGGGTGACTTATGTCCGCGATCACCTGCTCCCATGTCGACAAGGCCTATGGCGCCACGACCGTCATCCGCGATCTCAACCTTTCGATCGAGGAGCACGAATTCGTCGTGTTCCTCGGCCCGTCCGGCTGCGGCAAGTCCACTCTGCTCAGGATGTTGGCCGGGCTGGAGGACATCAGCGGCGGCGAGGTGTCGATCGGCGGCAAGGTGGTTAACGATCTTGAGCCCGGCGACCGTGGCATCGCCATGGTGTTCCAGAACTACGCGCTCTATCCACATATGACGATCTTCGACAACATCGCCTTCGGGCTGAGGCGGCAGAAAGTGCCGGCGGCCGAGATCAAGAAACGGGTCGAGGCGGTTTCCAGGACGCTCGGCCTCGAGCCCTATCTCGGCCGCAAGCCGACCGAGCTTTCCGGCGGCCAGCAGCAGCGCGTGGCGATCGCGCGCGCCATGATCAAGACGCCGAAAGTCTTCCTGTTCGACGAGCCGCTGTCCAACCTCGACGCCAAGCTGCGCAACCATATGCGGGTCGAGATCGCCCGGCTGCATCAGTCGTTAAAGACCACGACCGTCTATGTCACGCATGACCAGCTCGAAGCGATGACGCTGGCCGACCGCATCGTGCTCCTGAAGGACGGCGTGATCGAGCAGATCGGCTCGCCGGCGGAGATCTATCGCCGGCCGGGCAATATGTTCGTAGCCGGCTTCATCGGCACGCCAAACATGAATTTCATCGAAGTGACGGTCGGCCGCTCGGGCAATGGCTGGACGCTGACCGGCGCAGGAGCGGTTCTTTCGATCGAGGGCCGGGAATTTCATCTGCAACACGGCGACCGCGCCGTGCTCGGCGTCCGGCCTCCGGACCTGAAAACGGCAAGTAACAATGCGGGCGGCAACATGCTGCTGGGCACGGCCGACCTCATCGAATTCCACGGCAACGACGCGCTGGTGACGTTCGGCTCCGGCGGCAAGGAGATCAGCGCGCTGGTGCCGGCCCGCGAATGCTCGGACCTGCGCGCGCCTGTGCGCTACAGCTTCGACGAGGACAGCATCCACCTGTTCGACGCGACGACGGGTGTGTCGCTGCGCAAGCAGTAGCCGGCTAGCTGATCGCGTCGAGCGCCTGCCGCTGGCGGTGCATCTCGAGGAAAATCCGGTAGTCGCGATCGAAGCGGGCGCCGGCGGCCGGGTTGGAGGCGCGTGTCTTGCCGCCTTGCTGCATGGCGACGCAAGCGGCGTTGAGGTCAGGGTAAAGCCCGGCGGCTGTCGCCGCCACCATGCCGGTGCCGAGCAGCACCGCCTCGTCGGCCAGCGGCTCGATGACGGTGCAGCCGGTGGCGTCGGCATAGAGCTCCATCAAGAGCGGATTCTTGGTGTGGCCGCCGGTGACGTGCAGCGTGTCGATCAAATATCCGTTCTCGTTCAGCGCCTCCAGCACATGGCGCACGCCGAGCGCGATGCCGACGGCGGTGCGCCAATAGAGCTTGCACAGGCTGTCGAAGGAGGAGTCCAGCGTCAGCCCGCTGACGACGCCAACCGCGTGCGGGTCGGCGAGCGGCGAGCGATTGCCGTGGAAATCCGGCAGCACATGCAGCCGCGCCGCCAGCGCATCGCCCTCGGCAGCGCGCAGTTCGGCGACGCGCCTGGCGATCCTGGCATGCATCGCCGCATCCGGCTCGCCGCCGGCGCCATGCCAGCGGATGATGTGGTCGAGCAGCGCTCCGGTCGCCGACTGGCCGCCCTCCGACAGCCATAGCTTCGGCAACGCCGCGCCATAATACGGGCCCCAGACGCCGGCGAAAGGCTGCGGATCCTGCGACATCGCCATGACGCAGGACGAGGTCCCGGCAATCAGCGCCAGGTGCCGGCTGATGTCCTTCTCGTCGTCGGCAAAGCCGCCGAGCACGCCGAGCGCGCCAGCATAGGCGTCGATCACCCCGGCGCCGACCCGGCATTTCTCCGTCAGGCCGAGATCTGCCGCTGCATCGGCCGTGAGTTGCCCGATATCGGTGCCGACGGGGCTCGCTTTTTCCGGGAGATTGCCGTGCTCGAAGAGATCGCCGATGCCGACGAGCTTGAAGAAATCGCGCCGCCAGCCCGTCTCCTCATGCGCGAGATAGGTCCATTTGGCTGTCAGCGTGCATTGCGAGCGGGCGAGCGATCCGGTCGCTTTCCAGGTCAGGAAATCGGCGAGATCGAACAGATAGCCGGCTTCATTCCAGGTTGTGGGCAGGTTGCGCTTCAGCCACATCAGCTTCGGCGTTTCCATTTCCGGCGACATCACCCCGCCGATATAGTCGAGCACGGCATGGCCGCTTCTGGTGCATTCGTCGGCTTCGGCGATGGCGCGATGGTCGAGCCAGACGATGGTGTCCCAGCGCTTCTCGCCGGTGACCGAGACGCTCAGCTGATCGCCCTGCCTGCCGCGCACCACAAGCGAACAGGTAGCGTCAAAGGAGATGCCGACGATATCCGATGCAGCGACGCCGGCCTTCTCACGCGCGGCCCGCACGGCGGCGCAGACTGCCGACCAGATATTTTCCGAATCGTGCTCCGCGTGATCGGGCTTAGGCTGGTGCATGGCGATCGGCCGCTCCGCGCGGCCGAGCAGATTGCCTTTAGAGTCGAGAATGCCCGCGCGAGCGCTCCCGGTGCCGACATCGACCGCGCAAACGAAACTCGTCAAGATGCTTTTACTCTCGCTCCCAGGTCTGCAATCAGATCGGGCAATTGCAGCATGTCAGCGAATATAAAGTCCGGTTCGGTCGACGCAAGCCGCGCCTTGAGCGCTGGGTTGTTCGCATGCGATCCGCCGGTGAAGGCAAAGACGCGCATGCCCGCCGCCCGCGCCGCGGCGATGCCGGCCGGGCTGTCCTCGATGACCAGGCATTCGGGCGGATCAGCGCGCATTGCGGCAGCGGCATGGAGGAACAGGTCCGGCGCCGGCTTGCCGCGCTTGACCATGGCGGCGCTGAAGAGATGCGGCTCCAGCAGGCCCAGCAGGCCGGTGACCTCGAGCGCGTAGCGGATGCGCTCCAGCGTGCCGGAAGAGGCGACGCAATAGGGCAGGCCAAGCTTCGGCAGGATTTCCTTGATGCCGGGGATCGGCTTCAGCTCCTCGCGGAACTTGCGCATCAACTCGACCCGCATGGCGGTCAGATGCTTGTCGCTGATCTCCAGGCCGAAATCGCTGCCGAGGATCTCGCGCACGCTCTTCATGCTCTTGCCGAGGAAATGCTCGTAGGCGGCGTCCTCAGAGACGGTGCCGCCGGCGAGCTCGATCATGCCGAGCAACGCGGAGACCGAGAGCGCCTCGCTGTCGACCAGCACGCCGTCACAGTCGAAGATGACCAGCTCGGGCGTCATTGCGGCTGCGTCCAAAGAGCTTCAGAGCTTGCCGGCGAGATAGCGCGACAAGGTTTCGCGCGCGCCGTTCGCCCACAGTTCGGCCAGTGCATGGGCAAAGGCTTGCGTGAAGACGGCGGAGCGGCAGACATCGCCGTAGATGTCGTCCATCGCCAGCCAGGCCTCGGGCGAGTTCTTCGCCGCTTTGGCGGTCGCCTGCATCCGGTCCCAGTTCGGATCGTTCGGCTCGATGACGGCGCCGCTGTCAGTGGTGCCGAAGCAGTAGCGGCACCAGAGCGCGGACTCTAGGGCCAGGCCGGTAACACCTTTCCCCGCCTTCAGCCGGTCCGCGATGGTCGGAATGATGAATTTCGGCTGGCGGTTGGAACCGTCAAGGCAAAGCCTTCTGATGGTGTCGCCGATCTTGGGATTGGAAAAGCGGCGCTCGATGAGCTGGTAGTAATCCTCGAGCACCGTGTCCGGCACCGGCGGCACGGTCGGAATGATCTCGTCGCGCTCCAGCTTGGCGAGGAAGCCGCGCACCAGCGGCTCTTGCATCGCCTCATGCACGAAATGGATGTCCATCAGGCCCGCCGGATAGGCGATCGCTGCGTGGCCGCCGTTCAAGATGCGGATCTTCATCAGTTCGTAAGGCGAGACATCCTTGACGAACTGGACGCCGGCCTGTTCCAGCGGCGGCCGGCCGGCGGTGAAATGATCCTCCAGCACCCATTGCTTGAATGGTTCGCAGAAGACCGGCCAATTGTCCTCCAGCCCGAAATCACTCGCCAGAATGCTGCGCTCGCGGTCGGTGGTGGCCGGCGTGATGCGGTCGACCATGCCGTTCGGGAAAGCGACGTTGTCGCTCACCCAGTTGGCCAGACCCTCGTCGATCAGCCGGGCAAGCCCGATGACGCCGTCGGACGTGACATGGCCGTTATGGGGGATGTTGTCGCAGGACATGACGGTGAACGGCACGATGCCGTCGGCGCGCCGGCGCACCAGTCCGGCAAGGATGATGCCGAAGACGGTCCTCGGCGCTGCGCCCGGCTGAGCATCGGCGACAATGTCGGGATGGGTCGGATTGAATTTTCCGGAGGCCGGATCGATGAAATAGCCGCCTTCGGTGATGGTCAGCGAGACGATCTTGATCGCAGGGTCGGCGAGTTGCTCGACGATCGCCTCAGCATCGCCCGGCGTCAAGAAATCGACCATGGCACCGGTAACGCGGGCGCTTAGATGGCCCTGGTCCTGCTCGACCACGGTGGTCAGCCAGTCCTGCTCCTGCAGCCTGGCGCGGCCGGCCTTCTCGCCCTCGAACACGCCGGCCCCGATCAGCGCCCAGTCATGACCGAGGCCGGAATTGAACAGGTCGTCGAGATAGACGGCCTGGTGCGAGCGGTGGAAGTTGCCGACGCCGAAATGCACGATGCCGGCCTTCAGCGCGGCGCGATCGTATTTCGGACCGGAAACCGTCGAAGGAAGCTTTGCGAGGTTCGAGGAAGAGAGTTTCACGGTCATCTTACTTACCCTTCGGCCGATATGCAGCCCGACAATCCAACCCCAATTCACCTGCTTGGGGCGAGCGGTGAGGGGCAGCATCCGTTTGCGGTATGCGCCCCTCACCTGCCCCGCGACGCGTCCTCCCCGGAGGAAGAGAGGCGCGCTTCCCCCTCAACTCATCCATTGACCGCCGTCGACATTGTAAGTCTGGGCGACAACGTATTCGGCTTCGTCGCTGGCGAGGAAAACCGCCATGCCCGTCAGATCTTCGGCTCGACCCATGCGGCCATAGGGCACGCTTTCGCCGACGAGCTTCTTCTTCTCGCCCTCCGGCCGGTTCTCATATTTGGCAAACAGCGAATCGACGTGATCCCAATGCTCGCCGTCGACGACGCCCGGTGCGATGGCGTTGACATTGATGCGGTGCTTGATCAGGTCGAGCCCCGCCGATTGCGTGAGCGAAATGACGGCGGCCTTGGTGGCGCAGTACACCGCGACCAGCGGCTCGCCGCGGCGCCCGGCTTGGCTCGCCATGTTGATGATCTTGCCGCCACGGCCAGCAGCGATCATCGAGCGGGCCGCCGCCTGCAGCATGAACAGCGTGCCGGCGACATTTACGGAGAAGAGCTTGTCGTAGCTCGCCCGGCTGATCTCGACGATGGGCGCAAGGTCGAACAAGGCGGCATTGTTGATCAGGATATCGAGGCCGCCCGCGTTCGCTTCGACGGCTTTCACGCTGGCCTCGATCGAGGACTGGTCGGTGACATCGAGCCGGACCGCGTAAGCGGCAGAACCGATATCCTTCGCCGTCGCTTCCGCCGCTTCGAGATTGATGTCGGCAATCGCCACCGTGGCGCCTTCGCGCGCATAGGCTTCGGCGAAGGCCCTGCCGATGCCGCGCGCCGATCCGGTGATCAGCGCCGATTTGCCTTTGAGCCTCACTGCGCCAGCGCCTTGCCGTCGGCGCCGAAGCGATGGAGCTTGGTCTTGTCGGGCGTCAGATAGACGGTATCGCCATGCTTGACGGCAACCTCGCCGTCGGTGCGCACATTGATCGTGCCGATGCCGTCGGTCTGAACATGCAGGAAGGTGTCGGAGCCGAGATGCTCGGCAACGCCGACCGTCGCCTTCCAGTCGCCCGCCGTGGTCGAGATGTTGATGTGCTCGGGCCGGACACCGATGGTCTTGGCGCCATATTTTTCGGCCGGCGCGCCTTCGATCAGGTTCATCTTGGGCGAGCCGATGAAACCGGCAACGAAGAGATTGCGCGGCGAGCGATAGAGCTCCATCGGCGAGCCGACCTGCTCGATATTGCCCGCGTTGAGCACGACGATCTTGTCGGCCATCGTCATGGCCTCGACCTGATCGTGGGTGACATAGATCATCGTCGTCTTCAGTTGATGATGCAGTTCGCTGATCTCCAGCCGCATGGTGCCGCGCAGCGCCGCGTCGAGGTTGGACAGCGGCTCGTCGAACAGGAAGGCCGATGGCTGGCGCACGATGGCGCGGCCGATGGCGACGCGCTGGCGTTGGCCGCCTGAAAGCTGGCCCGGGCGGCGCTCGAGATAGTTGGTGAGGTTGAGCACTCTGGCTGCGTCCTTGACCTTCTTGTCGATGGTCGCCTGGTCCTCGCCGGCCATCTTCAGCGGGAAGGCGATGTTCTTGGCGACCGTCATGTGCGGATAGAGCGCGTAGGACTGGAAGACCATGGCGAGCTTGCGCTTGGCCGGCGCCTCGCGGGTCACGTCGCGGCCATCGATGCTGATGGTGCCGCCGCTGGTGTCCTCCAGCCCGGCGATCAGCCTGAGCAGCGTGGACTTGCCGCAGCCCGAGGGGCCGACGAACACGACGAACTCGCCGTCCTCGATGGCGAGGTCGATGTTCGGAATGATCGTTGTCGACCCGAAGGACTTGGAGACGTTCTTGAGCGTGATGTTTCCCATGGTTTCCTCCCCGGATTTCGTCCGCCGCTTACGGCTTACTTCACGGCGCCAAAGGTCAGGCCGCGCACCAGCTGCTTCTGGCTGAACCAGCCCATGATCAGGATCGGCGCGATGGCCAATGTCGAGGCGGCCGAGAGCTTGGCCCAGAACAGGCCCTGCGGACTGGAGAAGGAGCTGATGAAGGCGGTGAGCGGCGCGGCCTCGGTGGTGGTCAGGCGGATCGTCCAGAACGCCTCGTTCCAGGCCAGGATGATGTTCAAGAGCATGGTCGAGGCAATGCCGGGAACGGCCATGGGCGTCAGCACATAGATGATCTCGTTCCACAGCGAGGCGCCGTCCATGCGCGCCGCTTCGAGGATCTCGACCGGGATCTCACGGAAATAGGTGTAGAGCATCCAGACCACGATCGGCAGGTTGATCAGCATCAGCATGACGGTGAGGCCGATGCGGCTGTCGAGCAGGCCGGTGTCGCGGAAGATCAGATAGATCGGGAACAGCACGGCGACGGCCGGCATCATCTTGGTCGAGAGCATCCACATCAGGATGTCCTTGGTCCGCTTGGTCGGCGAGAAGGCCATCGACCAGGCCGCCGGAACGGCGATGATGAGCGCAAGGACGGTCGAGCCGACCGACAGGATCACCGAATTCAGGAAAAACTTGAAGTAGCCGCTCTGCGCCTGCACTTCCGAATAGCTTTCGGTGGTGCCCGACGGGATCAGCGCGAAGCCCTGGATCGCCTCCTGCTCCGACTTGAACGAGGTGATGATCGTGTAAAGGATCGGGAAGAAGATCAGCAGGGCGACGATCCAGGCCGCGACTGTTGCGATCGTCTTGTGCTGCGTGGTGACTGCGCGTGCCATTCTGTCCTCCCTCACTTGTCCAGGTTCTTGCCGACGGCGCGCATGACGAAGAAGGCGACGATGTTGGCGAGAATGACCGCGATGACGCCGCCTGCGGACGCCTGGCCGATTTTGAATTCCAAGAGCGCCTTCTGGTAGACGAGGAAGGGCAGGTTGGTGGAGGCGTAGCCAGGACCGCCATTGGTGGTGACCAGGATCTCGGCATAGACCGAGAGCAGGAAGATCGTCTGGATCAGGATAACGACGGTGATGGCGCGCGACATGTGCGGCAGCGTCAGATACCAGAAGCGGCTGAGGAAGCCGGCGCCATCCATCTCGGCCGCCTCCTTCTGCTCACCGTCAAGCGATTGCAGCGAGGTGAGCAGGATCAGCGTCGCGAAGGGCAGCCATTGCCAGGCGACGATCAGGATGACCGCGGTCAGCGGGTGCTGACCGAACCAGTCGATGGGATTGGCGCCGAAGAAGCGGGCAATATCGGCAAAGACGCCGTATTGCGGGTGCATGATCATGTTCTTCCAGACAAGTGCGGCCACCGGCGGCATGACGAAGAACGGCGAGATGACCAGAATGCGCACGAAGCCCTGACCCCAGATCGGCTGGTCGAGGAGCAGCGCCAAAAGGATGCCGCCGATCACGGTGATGACCAGCACGCTGACGACTATGGTCAATGTGTTGAGAATCGACTGCAGGAAGGCGGGGTTGGAGTAGAAGAGCTTGTAATTGGCGAACCAGACGAACCCATCGCGGATCGGATTGAGCGGGTTGTACTGGAGGAACGAGAACCACAGCGTAAAGACCAGCGGCACGATCATCCAGACGAACAGCAGGATCACCGACGGCGCCATCATGAAGCGGGCAAGCGAACGGGTTTGCTGAGTAGCCATGACGGTCACCCTCCCAAGGTCAGCCGGATTTTAGAGTTCTGCCAGAATTCCTGATTGCAAAGGTGGCCGCCCGAACTGGGTTTCGGGCGGCCAATGCCGGTCATGATCCGCTACCGGCGTTCGGCACCGGGAGGAGCCTTACTTGAGGTAGCCGCCTTCGGTCATCGCGGCGGTCGCCGCGTCCTGGGCCTGCTTCAGCGCGTCATCGACGCTCGACTGGCCGGCAAGCGCGGCGGAGAAGAGCTGGCCGACGGTGGTGCCGAGGCCCTGGAATTCCGGGATGGCTACGAACTGCACGCCTACATAGGGCACGGGCTTGACGGTCGGATGCGTCGGGTCGGCGGCATTGATGGAGTCCAGCGTCATCTTCGCGAAGGGCGCTGCCTTCTGGTACTCCGGATTGTTGTAGAGCGAGGTACGGGTTCCGGGCGGAACGTTGGCCCAGCCTTCCTTCGCAGCCACCAGTTCGAGGTAGTGCTTCGAGGTCGCCCAGGAGACGAACTTCTCGGCAGCGTCCGCCTTCTTGGTGCCGGCGGGAATGGCGAGAGACCATGCCCACAGCCAGTTGCCGCGCTTGCCGAGACCCTTATCGGGCGCCAGCGCATAGCCGACCTTGTCGGCGACCTGCGAGGCCTTCGGGTCGGAGACGAAGGACGCGGCGACGGTGGCGTCGATCCACATGCCGCACTTGCCCTGCTGGAACAGCGCAAGATTCTCGTTGAAGCCGTTGGAGGACGCGCCCTCAGGACCGTCTGCCTTCATCAGGTCGACATAGAACTGCAGCGTGTTCTTCCATTCCGGCTGGTCGAATTGCGGCTTCCAGTTCTCGTCGAACCAGCGGGCGCCGAAGGAGTTCGACATGGCGGTCAGGAAGGCCATGTTCTCGCCCCAGCCGGCCTTGCCGCGCAGGCAGATGCCGTTCACGCCATTGGCGCGATCGGTCATCTTGTCGGCGGCCTCCTTGATGAAGTCCCAGGTCGGCGCGTCGGGCATTTTGAGCCCGGCCTTTTCCATCAGGTCCTTGCGGTACATTACGAAGGAGCTCTCGCCGTAGAAGGGCGCGGCATAGAGCTTGCCGTCGACCGAAAGGCCGCCGGCAATGGCCGGGATGATGTCCTTGACGTCGTAGTCGTCGCCGAGCTTTTCGAGCGGCAGCAACCAGCTCTGCTTGGCCCAGATCGGAACCTCGTAGGTGCCGATGGTCAAGACGTCGTACTGGCCACCCTTGGTGGCGATGTCGGTGGTGACGCGCTCGCGCAGGACGTTTTCTTCGAGGGTGACCCAGTTGAGCTGGATGTCGGGATTGGCCTTCGTGAAGTCGTCCGTCAGCTTCTGCATGCGGACCATGTCGCCATTGTTGACGGTGGCGATGGTGATGGATTCGGCATGCGCGGCGAAAGCAAGGGCGCTGGCCGACAACAGGCCCAGGGTGAGCGTGCGAAGTTTCATCAATTCCTCCCTAAAACCAAGATGAGCATTTGCCTTGGCTGCGGGCAATTACTCACTAAGTGTGAATTATGTCAAGCCGGAATCGATGCTGCAGCGCAGCACAAATCGATGCCCGCGCCCGTTTGCGCGATGCACAGCGGAGGCGGCAGGTTGCGGTGTCGTGCTACCGGCAGGCGATCTCGGCGAGAATCCAATCGCGGAAGGCGCGGATCTTCGGCACGTTGCGCCGGGCCGTGGGATAGACCAGCCAGTAGGCGTGGCCGTCGTCTCCGACCAGGTCGAAGGGCTGGATCAGCCGGCCGTCGGCAAGCTCGTTCTTGAACAGGGCCCTGGTGACGATGGCAACACCTTGCCCGGCCATCGCGGCATTGGCCTCATAGGCCTGCGCGCCCATGCTGGTGCCGGGACGGCTGGCGAGTTCCTCCGCAGGCAGGCCGGCGAGCGCGAACCATTCCTGCCACCAGATGTCGCCGGGATCGAGGATGGGGAGCTTGAGCAGGTCGGCCGGCTCCTTGACGCCGCCGATGCTCGCCGCAAGCCTGGGGCTGAGCACCGGGGTGAAGTCGGCCCTGAACAGCATATGCGTTTCCACGCCCGGCCATTTGCCGCCGCCGGAGCGGATGGCGATGTCGACATCCTCGCGGGCGAAATCGACGACAAGGTTCGAGGTGTCGACACGAACGGCGAGCGAGGGGTGCGCGACCTGGAAGGAACCTAGATGCTGCGCCAGCCAGTTCGAAGCGAAGGTGAGCAGGGTGGAAACGCAAAGCACGCCGTCGGCGCCGGCTCGGGCGGCCGCATAGGCGCCGCCCAGCAGCGCGAAGGCCTCGCTGACAGCCGGCGCAAGGCGCTGGCCGGGTTCGGTCAGCTCGATCTGCCGTGGACGACGCAGGAACAGCGGCGCGCCGATGCGCTCCTCCAGAAGCTTGATCTGATAGCTCGCGGCGGCCTGGGTCATGCCGAGCTCCTCGGCGGCCTTGGTGAAGGAGAGGTGTCTGGCCACGGCCTCGAACACCCGAATCGCTTGCAGAGGCGGGAGCTGGACATTCTGCCGGGAGCTCAGATCGGGCATAAGGCCTCCTTATGGGTCATGATCGACGTTTGATTGGAAGCACCTGCCGATCAGCCCGATATCTGGGGTCGACGATCACTCCAGTTCAAGCATAGCGAAGGCTGACGATCATGACCCCGATGCAGGAAAAACTCGATTCGACCCCGATACATGGATGGATTTCGCTGCTGGCGCGGGAATTCTCGTGGTTCGCCAGCCGCAGGCGCGGCTATGTCGATGTCCGAGAACTGTCGGAGCACCTGCAGCGGGACATGGGTTTCCTCGACGGTAACGATCCGCATGGACGCTACAAATAGCAGGCCGTCTTTTTATCGACAGGCCCATTCTCGAGCATTGTTGTTTTGAACCCGAGCCCCTGGTCACGTGCCGTCAAGCAGGGCGGTGGCTGTCCGTTCGTCGGTGATAAGGCCATTGACCAAGCGCCGATTCACGGCGGCGAGGATGCCCGGCAGCTTGCGCTCGCCCATGGCAAGCGCGATGACCAGGGACTTCTCGCGTGACGGCAAGGCGGCCGAGGACACCCGATCATTGGTGATACCTTCGATCATGCGGCCTTCGCGGTCGAACACCCAGCCGACGATCTCGGCGACGCCGCCAGCTTTCTGCAGCGCCTTCAATTCCACTTCCGAGATGAAGCCGTCCTCATAGAGCGGCGCCTTCGGGCCGAGATCGCCGATGCCAACGAAGGTGACGTCGGCCTCCGCGGCAAGCGCCAGCGTCGGCTGGATCATCGGCTGGCTGAGCAGCATGTCGCGCTCTTCCGGCGAGGAGGCGATGACCGGCAGCGGCATCGGGAAGGAGCGCGCCTTGACCCGGTCGGCCATGGTGAAGATGACGTTGTAGAGGGCGGCCGAGCCGTCGGGCGAGATGTTGCCGGTCAAGGACACCACCTTGTGCTGCGGGCACTCCATCGGCGGCAACAGCTCGATTGCCGCCTTCAGCGTGCGCCCGGTGCCGATGGCCATGACGATGGGCGCGGCGGAGCTCAGCCGGCGCTCGATCTCGGCCGCCGCCGCCTCGGCGACGCCGATCGTCGTCGAGGACGAAGTCGGATCGCTCGGCACCACCTCGACGAGATCGAGCGCGAAACGCGACTTCAGCCGCGCGGCAAGATCGAGGCAATTGGCGATCGGATGATCGACGCGGACCTTGATCAGCCCTTCCGACATCGCCAGCGAGACGAGCCGCTGCGCCGTCTGCCTGGAAATGCCGAGTTTGGCGGCGATCTGATCCTGGGTATTGCCGGCAACATAATAGAGCCAGCCGGCCCGCGCGGCGTCGTCCAACCTGGTGCTGCCGGTTTCCTGTCGCGCGTTCACTTCCTGCCTCCCCAAACCCGACAATAGCGGGTCGTCTAGATTACAGCGAAAGCAGCTCTGCGCAATTGTCAATTGAAAGAGCAATTGCTTGCGCCGTTGCCGACCAAGGACCGACCCATTCGCGCTCGCCTCAACCATTTGCCGGGAGAGCGGTTTATCTCGGACCGGAAACCCATTAAGGGGATCGGCGAAAGGAGCCTTGCATGACGCCGAAAGCGGTTTTCTGGGACATGGACGGCACGCTGGTCGACAGCGAGCCGCTGCACGAGGCGGCCCTTGTGGCCGCGTTGCGCAGCGTCGGCATCGCGCCGCCGACCGACCTGCACGAACGGGTGCTGGGCGTCGCGGCATGGCCGGTCTACGAAATGCTGCGCGACCAGTTCGGTCTCGACCTGCACTTCGATGACTGGATCGTGCGCAAATACGACCACTACCTGCCGATGGCCGAGACGCTTAAGCCGCGGCCCGGCGCGATCGAGGTGTTCAATAAATTGCGCGCGCTGGGGGTCGAGCAGGCGGTGGTGTCCAATTCCGACCGGCTGATCGTCGACGCCAATCTCGGCGCGGTCGGTCTCGTCTATCCCGGCATGCACACGGTGAGCCGAAACGACGTGCGGCAAGGCAAGCCGCATGCGGAACCCTTCCTGCGCGCGGCCTATCTCGCTGGTGTAGATCCGGCCGACGCGGTCGCGGTCGACGACAGCCGTACCGGCGCGATGGCCGGCCTGGCTGCGGGCATGAAGACGATTTTCTGGCCGGAAGCACCGATGGAAGGACCGCCCGGCGCAATCGTCATCAACAGCGCGGACGAGCTGCGGGCGCAGTTGGGACTTTGAGCAATTCCAGGAAAAGTATGTAACGATTTTCCGTCCGGAATTGCGATTCCACGAAACGCTGAACCGCTCTGAGCAAGCTTTCAGAGATCGGCGCCGCCCCTCATCCGCCCTTCGGGCACCCTCTCCCCGTAGAACGGGGAGAAGGAAGATTAATTCCGATAAACCGGCTCTTCCTCGTCGAGGATTGCCTTCAGCTCGGCAAGGTGGCGCTCGGCCTGGCCGGGATAGTCGTCCATCTCGCTCGCCGTCTTTTCCGCGATCTCGTCGGAGAGCGTGCGCAGCGGCCGGCCGGTCCACAGCGCCTTGATGTAAGTCTCGGCGGCACGCTCGAAATAGAACATGCGATTGAAGGTGTCGGCGACCGAATCCCCGATGACCATCACGCCGTGATTGCCCATGACCATCACCTTGACCTTGGGATCGACGAGCAGTTTCGAGCAGCGCTCGCCCTCCTCTTCGAAGGCCAGCCCGCCATAATGAGGGTCTACGACATGACGGTTGAAGAACATGGCCGAGTTCTGGTCGATCGGCGGCAGGGTGGAGTCGGCCAGCGAGGCAAGCACCGTGGCGTGGATCGAATGCACATGCATGGCGCAGCGCGCATGCGGCACGTTGCGATGGATGGCGCCGTGCAGGCCCCAGGCCGTAGGGTCGGGCGCGTTCGGGCCGGAGAGCGTCTCGGGATCGTTGGCGTCGATCAAAAGCAGATCGCTCGCCTTGATGCGCGAGAAATGCACCTGGTTCGGGTTCATCAGGAATTTCGTGCCGTCCTCGTTGACCGACAACGAAAAATGGTTGGCGACCGCCTCATGCATGTTGAGCCGCGCCGTCCAGCGGAAGGCGGCGGCGAGATCGACCCGCTCCTCGTAGTAAGGCAGGTTGGTCAGCGTTTCCTTCTGCAGACGGGCAAGGCTCATAGAAAATCCTCCGGTTTTGGCCGAGCATGCCGCGCATGGCGGCTGCCAGCAACCGCAAACTGATGGGTCAGGCGGCGGGCCGTGCCGATTGCAGCCCGCCCTGCTCGACGATGAAGTCGATCACCTCCTGCAGGCCCTTGCCGCGCGACAGATCGGTGAAGCCGAAAGGCCGCTTGCCGCGCATGCGGGCGGCGTCCGTCTCCATGACGTCCAGGTTGACGTTCACATAGGGCGCCAGATCGCTCTTGTTGATGACGAGGAAGTCGGAGCGGGTGATGGCCGGACCGCCCTTGCGCGGGATCTCCTCGCCCTGGCAGACCGAAATGACATACAGCGTCAGATCGGCAAGGTCCGGCGAGAAGGTGGCAGCGAGATTGTCGCCACCGGATTCGATGAAGACGATGTCGAGGTCGGGGAATTTGCGGTTCAACTCGGCGATCGCCCGCAGGTTGATCGAGGCGTCCTCGCGAATGGCCGTGTGCGGACAGCCGCCGGTCTCCACGCCGACGATGCGCTCCTCCGGCAGCGCCTGCAGGCGCGCCAGCATCATGGCGTCTTCCTTGGTATAGATGTCGTTGGTGACGACGGCGATCGAGAACCGGTCGCGCAGCGCCTTGCAGAGCTTTTCGGTGAGCGTCGTCTTTCCGGAACCGACGGGGCCGCCGATGCCGATGCGCAGGGGACCATTGGCTTGGGTCATGCCGGAAACTCCGTGATGGCGAGGATTGCGAGGCCCAGCCCGATCAACAGGCAGAGCGGCGAGTAGAGGCGCTGGTCGAGCCGGGCGAAAGGCTGCTCCGGCGTCAGCCCGCGCCACCAGGGCGTGAAGCCGGCGATGCCTCGGCCGAAGAAAACGATGCCAAAGAGCAGCGCCGTGGCGGCAAGGCCCTCCCTGGGAAAGGGCGAGGCGAAGACGCCTTCAAGTGCCAGCGGCCATAGCGTCGCGAGCGACAGGCACGCGGCGACGGCAAAGCTCGCGACGGGCGAGGGCATCTCATCGACGCCGCGAAAGCCGACGACAGCGCGGGCACAGGATTTCGCGTCCTTTCCCGGCCAGATGCCGCCTATGCCCCAATAAACGTGCAGCGTGGTGATCAGCAACAGGATGAGGGAGAGGACGAAGGCAAGAATGATCATGATCGAAACAGACGCGAATATTGGGTTTCGTGCCTCATCGCCGCAATGTCGGATGTGAAGGCCGAGCCGCCGAGATCATCGAGCGTGGACTCCGCGGCGCGAGCAGCTGTCGCCAGCGCCAGAGGTTCGAAGCCGGCTAACAAAGCGGTGGCATCTACCTGTCCTACAACGCCGAGCCGGATAGCGGCCTGCACGAGGTTGGAGAAGAAGGCCTGCAGGAAGACCGGCAGCGCTTCCGCCAAGCCGATGCCATGGCTACCGGCGATCGCGCCGACGGCGACGCAATAGGGGCAATCCGGAGGCAGGCGCTCGAGTGCGGGACAGGGCCAGGCAGAGGCGGCTTTTTGGAAGGCGGCGCCCTGGAGCATGGTTTCCATGTGACGCTCCTGCGATCCGGCAAGCGCGTCGGCAAGCGCGGCAACCTCCGTGAGATCGCCGCCGTCACGGGCGCGCCGCCAGCTTTCGGCAAACAGTACCGCATCGTTCCAGCCCGAGCCCATCTCGACCAGCGTCTCCAGCCACTCGGCGAGATCCCGGCGATCGGCGACAAGTCCGTCATGCACGGCGCGTTCGAGGCCATGACTGTAGGAGAAGCCGCCGACCGGAAAGGACGGCGACAGCCAGGCCATCAGCCGCAGCAGTGCGGTACCGGATAATTGCTCAGTCATGGTGGTGGTGGTGGCCATGGTCATGATGGCCATGCGCGTGATCATGATCGTGATGGTCGTGGCCGTGATGATCATGCGCAGGGCTTTGGTCGTGGCCATGTCCGGAATACGCGCCGCGCACCGGACTGAACGGTTCCAGCACCTCGCTGACCGTGGCGCCGAGCCCTTCCAGCATCGCCTTGATGACATGGTCGCGCAGGATGAGGATGCGGTCCGCCCCGATACTTGCGGCGAGATGGCGGTTGCCGATATGCCAGGCGAGCTCGGTGAGATGCACGGCGTCGCGGGCGCGGATGTCGTAGACCTCCTCCGGCGCCGCGACAATCTCGAGCTGGCGGCCGTCCTCAAGCACCAGCCGGTCGCCATTGTTCAGCGCCACCGGCTCGGGCAGATCGACCAATACCCTGTCGCCGCCGGCGGTTTCGATGGCGCGGCGGCGCAGGTGCCGCTCGTCATGCGGCAAGATGGCCTTGTCGAAAGGTGTCGCCGCTCCGCCCTCGCCGGCCGGGAGCACCGAGACGGCGCGCGGAAATTTGGTGAAATCGGTGTTGATGTTGAGCTTCATTTCATGGCTCCGCCATTAGAGCGCCGCGCGTCCTCTTGGACGCGCAAAGGACGCTCTAATATTTTGAATCTATGCATCGTGCTTTCCGGAAATCGATTCCGATTTTCGGGCCGATGCATTGGCTTGCGCCCGCGCGCGGGCGGGTCGCGACAGCACGCGATCGAAATAGGCGTTGACGCGATCGGAGTCGATCGGGAACCGGCCGGCGCGCGCCCAGCCGCCCATATCGCCGAGCAGGATATCGACGGCGGAAAAGCGGCCGCCGAGCGCGAAGGGCTTGTCGTCGAGCCGGCGGTCCAGCGCCTTCACTTCCGAAGCGAAATCATGGGCAGCGGCAGGGCCGACATCGACGCGCAGCTCCTTGGGCAGGATGAAGCGGTGGCGCAGCTTATTCCACAGCGGCGCTTCGAACTCGCTCTGAGCGAAATGCATCCAGGAATCCATCTCGGCGCGGCCGGCGAGGCCGGGATTGGCGCCCATTCCCTTATCGGCATGCTTGTCCGCCAGATAGACGCAGATCGCCGCCGAATCGGTGATTGTCAGCTCGCCATCGATCAGGATCGGCACCTTGCCGGACGGGTTGAGCGCAAAGGCCTCCGGCGAGCGCAGCTTGACCTCGACGAACTCATAGGGCTCCCCGAGCTCCTCGAGCATCCAGAGAACGCGGCTGACCCGGGAACCTCGTGATCCGACGGCCTTGTACATGGTTGGAATCCTGCTTTTTCCTGGACCCTAGACCATCCAAGCCATCAGCCCAATGGCGATCAGGCGATGGGGTCGAAGAGCCGCAGGATGAATGACTGCGGTAGCGCTAAAACAGAAAATACCGCTGCGCCATCGGCAGCACCGTCGCCGGCTCGCAAGTCAAGAGCTCGCCGTCCGCACGCACCTCATACGTTTCCGGGTCGACCTCGACATGCGGCGTGGCGTCGTTAAGCACCATGGAATGCTTGCCGATGCCGCCGCGCGTGTTTTCCACCGCGACCATGGCTTTTCCAACTCCCAAGCTGCCTTGGAGGCCGGCATCAAAAGCCGCCTTGGAGACGAAGGTGACCGAGGAGTTGGTCAGCGCCTTGCCATAGGCGCCGAACATCGGCCGGTAGTGCATCGGCTGCGGCGTCGGGATCGATGCGTTGGGATCGCCCATCGGGGCGGCGGCGATTGTGCCGCCGACCAGCACCATCTCCGGCTTGACGCCGAAGAAGGCCGGGTTCCACAGCACGAGATCAGCGCGTTTCCCGGCCGTCACGGAGCCGATCTCCTGCGACAGGCCATGCGCGATGGCCGGATTGATGGTGTATTTGGCGATGTAGCGGCGAACCCGGAAATTGTCGTTGCCGCCGGTCTCCTCAGGCAGCGAACCGCGCTGGCGCTTCATCTTGTCGGCCGTCTGCCAGCAGCGGATCGCCACCTCGCCGACACGGCCCATGGCCTGGCTGTCGGAGGAGATGATCGAGAAGGCGCCGATGTCGTGCAATATGTCTTCGGCCGCGATGGTTTCCTTGCGGATGCGGCTTTCGGCGAAGGCGATGTCCTCGGGGATCGACGGCGATAGATGATGGCAGACCATCAGCATGTCGAGATGCTCGGCCAGCGTGTTGACCGTGTAGGGCCTTGTCGGATTGGTCGAGGACGGGATGACATTGGGCAGGCCGCAGACCTTGATGATGTCGGGCGCATGGCCGCCGCCGGCGCCCTCGGTGTGGAAGGCGTGGATGGTGCGGCCCTTGATCGCGGCAACCGTGTTCTCGACAAACCCTGACTCGTTCAGCGTGTCGGTGTGGATCATCACCTGCACGTCATAGTCGTCGGCGACCGACAGGCAGCAGTCGATGGCGGCCGGCGTCGTGCCCCAATCCTCATGCAGCTTCAGCGAACAGGCGCCGGCGAGCACCATTTCCTCCAGCGCCGCCGGCCGCGACGCATTGCCCTTGCCCGACAGCCCGATATTCATCGGGAAGGCGTCGAAGGACTGGATCATGCGCGCCATGTGCCAGGGCCCGGGTGTGCAGGTGGTGGCCAGGGTACCGTGGGCCGGACCGGTGCCGCCGCCGAGCATGGTGGTGATGCCGCTCATCAGCGCTTCCTCGATCTGCTGCGGACAGATGAAGTGGATATGCGCGTCGAAGCCGCCGGCCGTCAGGATCTTGCCCTCGCCGGCGATGATCTCGGTGCCCGGACCGATGATGATGGTGACGCCATCCTGCGTGTCCGGATTGCCTGCCTTGCCGACTGCGGCGATGCGACCGTCCTTCAGGCCGATATCGGCCTTGACGATCCCGGCGATCGCGTCGACGACCAGCGCGTTGGTGATGACGGTGTCGACGGCACCGCCCGCCCTAGATACCTGGCTCTGGCCCATGCCGTCGCGGATGACCTTGCCGCCGCCGAATTTCACTTCCTCGCCATGGACGGTGAAATCCTTTTCGACCTCGATGAGGAGCTCGGTGTCGGCAAGCCGCACCTTGTCGCCGACCGTGGGGCCGTACATCTGCGCATAGGCGGCACGGGAAATTCTTGCCATCAGCGATTGCTCCCGAAAGCGAGGTTGCTGAGATAGATGTTGATTGGGCGCGGAGCGCACATTGTCGCCATCCAATGGTCACGCAATGACCCGCTCGACGACACCTTGCGAGCCCATTTGGCGGTTGAGGTGACCGAGTCAGCCCAAAACGAGCGTTTTCCAAACCGAGGGAAGGAATATCCATGCGAACGACGATACTTTTCGCGGCCGCCGCCAGCTTGATGATGGCGGGTGCGGCCGGCGCCCAGCAGCAGCCAGCGCCGCAGCCGAGCCCGGCGCCGGCGGCACCTGCTCCCGCCGCGCCCAAGGCGCCGACGATCGAGAGCGTCAGCATTGTCGATATTACGGAACTGCCAAAGGACACGCAGACGCAGGTCAACCAGATCGTGGCGCAACGCGGCGACGCCGGCCTGCAGACATTGCGCAAATCGATCGACGCGACACCCAAGGTGAAGTCCGCGCTCGAAGCCAAGGGGATGAGCTCGGCGCAGGTGATCGCCGCCAGCCTGCAGCCCAATGGCGCGCTGACGCTGATCATCAAGAAGGCGAGCTGACGACCGATGCTGGCGGGCCGGTCGCAGGCCCGTCAGCATCATCGCGAACGGAACCTCCCGCCGACGAGACTCGTTTCGCCTTTTTCGCCCCGCCACAAGTTCAACCAGGAGCGAGCGATGGCGAACGCCCCGTGCCCCGGAACAGGATTTCCAGCCCTTGTCGCGGCCATGCTTCTCGTGGCCGCCGCTCCAGCGTTTCCCGCGCAGCCTGCGGACGGCAAGCCGCCACTGGACAGCACCAAGCCGGGCGCGACGATCGTCGATTCCGACGTCCGGCAGGAGGAGGCGCTGTCGAAGACGGACGCCGGGAAGGTCACCACCGCCATCGACCGCACGCGCGACAATATCGGCACCGTGCGCAAGACGACCAAGCTGGATAGCGTCGATATCGTTTTCCTGACGGATGCCGCGCGCAGCGAAGGCGGGCCGCCGCCTGCGATCGAGAACAAGGTGAAGCAGCATCAGGAAGACGTCGCGGAGCTGCGGCAGGAGATCGAAGCGAACGCTCTGCTCTTCAATGCCATCGATTCGCGGCGCGTGCAGGCCGAGGACGTGCTTGCCGTCGAGTTCGACAATCCGGGGAAGGTCGTCATCTACGCGGCCGCCAAGCCGCCGAAGTGATTTGAGCGCGCCGCCACGCCTCACAGCTTGCCCATCACCTTCTGTTGAAATCCATAGACCTCGCGCTTGCCGCCGAGCGGCACCAGTGTGACGTCACGTTCCTGGCCCGGCTCGAAGCGCATGGCCGTGCCGGCGGCGATGTCGAGCCGCATGCCGCGGGCGCGTTCGCGGTCGAATTTCAGCCCCTCATTGGTCTCGAAGAAATGATAGTGGCTGCCGACCTGGATCGGACGGTCGCCGCTGTTGGCGACCTTGAGCGTCACCGTCGGCAGCCCCTTGTTCAACTTGATGTCGCCCTTTGCGGTGATGACTTCGCCGGGGATCATCGCGGCCTCACAGCATGCCGAAGGCAAGGCCCGCGCCTACCGCTGCGCAGGCGGCGCCGGCAAGACGGGTCAAGGCGCGGAAGCGGAGCCCAAGACCGACCGCGGCCGCGATGCCGATGCCATGAAGAAGCGCCGTCGCTACGGCGAAACCCGCCATATATTCGAGGCCGCCGGCATTCTCCGGCACTTCGGTGCCATGCGCATGGCCGTGGAACAGGGCGAACAGGCCGATGATGGCCATACCCCCCGAGACCGGCAGGTCGACCGCCAGCGCCACCAGCAACCCGAGGGCCACGACCGAAGCGAGGATACCAGGCTCGACGAAGGGCACCGGCACCTGGAGCATGCCGAGTGCTGCGCCCGCCACCATGACGCCAACGAAGGCGAGCGGCCATGCCCACACCGCCTTGCCGCCTTTCATCGCTGCCCACAGGCCGACCGCGATCATGACGGTCATATGGTCGAGGCCCGACAGCGGGTGCATGAAGCCCGCCGTGAAGGACGAGGTCGTGCCGACGCCGACATGGGCGTAAGCCGGCAGCGCCGCCGCCAGGAAAAGGATCGCGGCAAGCGCGGTGCGTTTCGTCGAAGCGGAAATCATGGGCGGGTCCTCTTCAAATTGCCGAGTCAGGCAGCCTTGCGTGGGCCGCAGCCCTCGGCCTTGAGCACGCGCCTCGTCGAGGCCGGATATTTTGCCAGCTTTGCCGCCGGCCGGATCGGCCGCGGCGCGAAATTGCCGCCGCAGTTCGGGCAGACGCCGCCGAAAACATTTTGCGCACAATCGGCGCAGAAGGTGCATTCGAAGGTGCAGATCAGCGCATCCGGTGCCTCCGGCGGCAGATCCTTGTCGCAGCATTCGCAATTGGGTCTGAGTTCCAGCATCGGATCCTCCTCACCGGATCGGTTCGTGCACGGTCACCAGCTTGGTGCCGTCGGGGAATGTCGCCTCGACCTGGACGTCGTGGATCATCTCGGCAATGCCGTCCATGACCTGGGCGCGCGTGACGACATGGGCGCCGGCCTCCATCAGCTCGGCCACCGAGCGGCCGTCGCGGGCGCCCTCGACGACGAAATCGGTGATCAGCGCGATCGCCTCGGGGTGGTTGAGCTTGACGCCGCGTTCCAGCCGCTTGCGCGCCACGATCGCCGCCATGGCGATCAGCAGCTTGTCCTTTTCACGCGGCGTCAGATTCATGCGTCTTCTCGGTATTCAAGATCAAAATATTCGAAAGTCAAAGTGACCATAATTTGGGCAGGCCAGCCCGTCCGTTGAGCAGATCGACGAGCGGAACCAGCCGCTTGCGGAGCTGGTAGCCGTCGCCGGCGATGAGCCTCGCAAGAAGCTTGCCAGATTGCCCGACGCTCCAGAAACTGGCGCCGCCCTGATCACCGATGATCGCGCGGGCGGGCTCCAGCAGGGTCTCCGCACCCGGGGAGACGAGAAGCATCGTTGCAATTGCAAGCGCGCCGCCGGCCACGGCCTGGCGCTGGAGACCGGCTGCGATATCCGGGCCGATGCGAAAGTCCTCGGCGTGGATGAGCCTGCCACCCTGGCGGACCCGCCAGCGGTCATGGAAAGTGCCCAGGATCGTCCGTTCACCCATCGCAAGCCGGCCGAACAGCGTCGCCTCCAAGAGCAGCGCCTCGGCGCCGGCCGCCAGTTCGACATCCAGCGCGCGGGCGAAGGCCGCGCGGTTGAAAACGATGGTTTCCTGCGGCAGCCAGGCAATGCGGCCGCCGTCGCCAACCGTGAGGCTGACCTTCGTCTCGGCCCGGTCGGATGCGGCGCGGTAAATCTTCTCGCAGGCCTGGGTGGTGATGGATGCCGAGGCGCCCTCGCCGACCTCGATCTCCCAGCCCAGCCGGTCGCCGCCCGTCAGCCCACCGGCCGTGTTGATCAGTACGGCCTCGAGCGGGTCGCCTTGCACCGCCGGCATGCGAATCTTCGCCGATCCATCCTGATAGAGACGTTGAAGGCGGGTCCTGCCGCCGCCCTTGCCGCAGAAAAGCCTGCCTCGCCCGGCAACACGTTGCGCGGCAGGCAAAGAAATCAGGATATCGTCGATCATGTCCACGGCGCCAACGTTAAGCACTCCACTGGCTTTGTCGATATATAGCTTGTTGCTTGACATCGTTTCGGTTTCTATAGAGGGAGCCACCTTGGAGCGGTCACGCGGATTCCTGGCGAGGTAAGGGGCGACGACGTTTGTGAATCCGGGGACACAGGGGCGCTGATCAGTTGGCGTCGGAAAACGACAGGGGAAGGAACCGAATGGCTGACCAGCTGACGACCGAAATCATCGAAAAGATCAAAGCGCATGCCGAACCCGGCGGCGAAGAAATCACGCCGAGCACGGATCTCAACACGCTGGGGATCCATTCGCTGGAATTGACCGAGATCATCTTCGATCTCGAGGAGAAGTACGGCATCGAGATCGAGATGAACACGGTCGACGCCTGGAGCAACCTCAAGAACGTCGGCGACATGGTCGAGGCGGTTCGCGAACTGATCGCGAAAAAAGCCTGACTGCATGCTCAAGCGCGTCGTCATCACCGGCATTGGCGGAATATGCGGGCTCGGCACCGATGTGCCGGCGATCTGGGACGCCATGCGCGCCGGCCGCTCGGCAATCGGCCCGATCGACAATCCTTCGCTGCATGACCTGAAGGTCAAGGTCGGCTCCGAGATCAAGGCGTTGCCGGATCACGGCATCGACCGCAAGCAGGTGGTGTCGATGGACCGCTTCAGCCTGCTGGCGGTGATCGCGGCGCGCGAAGCGATGCGGCAGTCCGGACTGGTCGCGCATACCGACAACACCTATCGGATGGGTGCCGTTGTCGGCGTCGGCGTCGCCGGCTTCGAGACGATCGAGGAAAATTACCGCGCGATCCTGATCGAAGGGCGCAACCGCGCTGCTATCTTCACCGTGCCGAAGGTGATGCCGGGCGCGGCCGCCGGCCAGGTCAGCATGAGTCTCGGCCTGCGCGGACCGGTGTTCGGCGTCACTTCGGCCTGCGCGTCGGCCAATCATGCCATCGCCTCGGCCGTCGACCAGATCCGGCTCGGCCGCGCCGACGTCATGGTCGCCGGCGGCACCGAGGCGCCGTTGGTCTGGGGCGTGCTCAAGGGCTGGGAGGCACTGCGAGTGCTTTCGCCCGACACCTGCAGGCCGTTCTCGGCCGACCGCCAGGGTCTGTCGCTCGGCGAAGGCGCCGGCATGGCGGTGCTGGAAAGCTACGACCACGCCGTGGCCCGAGGCGCTACCATCCTTGCCGAGATCGCCGGCGCGGGCCTCTCGGCCGACGCCTCCGACATCGTCGCGCCGACCGTCGAGGGACCGGAAGCGGCGATGCGCTTCTGCCTGGTGGATGCGGGGCTCAATCCCGAGGACGTCGACTATCTCAACGCGCATGGCACCGGCACCAAGGCCAACGACCAGATCGAGACCGCGGCGATCAAGCGCGTCTTCGGTGAGCATGCGAGCGCACTGTCCGTCTCCTCGACCAAGTCGATGCATGCGCATTGCCTGGGCGCCTCGGGCGGTCTGGAGATGATCGCCTGCGTGATGGCGATCCGCGACGGCATCGTGCCGCCGACCGCCAATTTCCGCGAGACAGATCCAGAATGCGATCTCGACGTGACGCCGAATGTGGCGCGCGAGCGCAAGGTGCGCGCAGCACTGAGCAACAGTTTTGCCTTCGGCGGCACAAATGCCGTGCTGGCCTTCAAGGCGATCTGAGACGGGCGATCCGACACGGGCGCTCGCCCATTCGCCGGACGCGTTTCCAACCTTGCGGGTACTTTCGTTGGCTGACCGTGCGCGGCAGGTCAATTGCCGGCCATATTGATCCCGAAGGGCCGGGATCCTAATTCTTGCCCGCCACGCGCGCGGCCACGCGCCCATCCGCATCCGGAGTCCCCGATGACCGACCTGTCCGCCTTTCCGATCGCCAAGCGCTGGCCGGCCAAGCATCCGGATCGCCTGCAGCTCTATTCATGGCCGACGCCCAACGGCGTGAAGATTTCGATCGCGCTGGAGGAGATCGGCCTGCCTTATGAGCCGCATCCCGTCGACATCGGCAAGAACGAGAGCTGGACGCCGGAATTCCTGTCGCTCAACCCGAACGGCAAGATCCCGGCGATGATCGATCCGAACGGGCCCGACGGAAAGCCGATCGGGCTGTTCGAATCCGGCGCCATCCTGCTCTATCTCAGCGACAAGACCGGCAAGCTGATCCCGGCCGATCCCATCCGGCGCTACGAGACGATCCAGTGGGTGTTCTTCCAGATGGCCGCGATCGGCCCGATCTTCGGGCAGGTCGGCTTCTTCAACAAATTCGCCGGGCGCGAGATCGCCGACAAGCGGCCGCTGGAGCGCTATCGCGACGAGTCGCGGCGCCTCATCGGCGTCCTCGAAACGCGGCTCAAGGGCCGGCAATGGATCATGGATGACGAGTTCACCATCGCCGACGTCGCGACGCTCGGCTGGGTGCGCAACCTGATCGGCTTCTACGAGGCGCGCGATCTGGTCGGCTTCGACGATTTCCCTGGGGTCGCGGCATGGCTGGAGCGCGGCCTCGCCCGACCCGCCGTGCAGAGGGGCCTCACCATCCCCGCGCGGGGCTGAGTGGCGCTCTATTTGGGCTTGGCTTTGGCGCCGCCTCGGCCGAGCACCGAAGCGGCAAGCCGCGCGGTGGCCACCACCGCGCCGGTCGCCACGCTTGCCACGGTGCGCATCGGACCGGACCTCGCCGCTGGCTTATGAGGCTTCGCGGCCTTCGCGGCGACCTTGTGCGCCGCGCCGGGCACGACCTTCTTGGGCGCCGCCTTGCCGAAGCTCGGCTTGGCGTCCTTGGAGCGCTCGGCCGCTGCCGGAGCGGCCCCAGCTTTGGATTGATTGGCTCTGCTTCTTGCAGGCGCGGGTTTTCTGGTCTTGGTTGCCATGAGACGGTTCCCTGTTATTCGCGCAATTCCGGAGGGAAAACCGTTCCAGACTTTCCCTGGAATTGCGTCAGCGCCACAATTCGGGTCATGGAGATAACGACCTGTAAATCTTAAGGTTCCCGCCCAAAAATAGTGAAAATTTAGCGGGTTAACCAATCACCAGGTCGGCCTCGCGGCGACGCGCCAGCACGCGCTCGATGTTGGGCATGTCGTTGGAGGCGATCCAGGCGCGGGCGTCCTCGTCGGACTTGCCATGGCCGCGCCAGCGCTCCATCAGCCGGCGCTCGAGCTCGTTGCGCGGCACATCGACGAAAATGGTGAAATCGAACAGCGCCGCCAGCCGCGACCACGGCTCCTCGTCGAGCAGCAGATAGTTGCCCTCGACCAGGATGAACTTGGTGTCGGCGGAGATGATCTCGGCCGCGGCGCGCGACAGTTCGATGCTGCGGTCGAAGACCGGAATGGCAATGTCCGGCTCGCCGGAGCGGATGCGCTTCAAAAGCGTCTCGAAGCCGGCGAAGTCGAAAGTTTCCGGCGCACCCTTTCGCGCGCGCAGCCCGCGCCGGTCGAGCACGATGTCGTCAAAGTGGAAGCCGTCCATCGGCACGACCTCGGACGTGCCCTCCGGCAGCAATTCATGGAGCCTGCCCGATATGGTCGACTTGCCGGCTCCCGGCGGGCCGGCAATGGCAACAACGAAACGCTTGGCCTTGCCGGCGCGCTTGAAGATGGCGGCAGTGATATGGGCTAAGTCAGACATCGGCGCCTCTTCGCTAGCGACTCCGGCCGCATCTTGGCGGCTGTTGGCGGAAATTTCAAACGTGGATGGCGACGTTTTCGGCTGCAAGCCGGCAATCGCATGCCGCCGGCGCGGTACAGAAATCCGAAACGCGGCGGGACAGCACCCCCCTCTGGCCTGCCGGCCATCTCCCCCGCAAGGGGGGAGATTGGCAGCGTCGTCGTCCGCGCTCTCCGTCCAATGTAGGCGATTGGCGAAAGCGGCAGTGACGTCTGATCTCCCCCCTTGCGGGGGAGATGGCCGGCAGGCCAGAGGGGGGTGTGAAGGAACGCGGCGTCACAGCAACTTTCTTAGTCGTCCCATCATCCCTGGAGCTTCGCTCCTGCTTCGCCCTGGAATGACGAACTCAAGGGCCTCAGGCCGGAACCGAGCGCCCGATGCGCAGGAATTCGTTGTCGAAGGCGATGTCTCTGGCCGAACCATCTGTCGCCACAAGATGCATGCCTCCATCCCCCGTTTTGATATCGGGCGGCTCGGCGCCGGAAAAGGCAACCGCGCCGATGACATGGCGGAAGGAGACGCTGCGCCCTTCGGCAAGCGCGAAGGCCGTCGCCACGCCTTCATGCTTCAGCCAGTTGTCGCCGAGCGAGGCGGCGTGGCCGACCGCGGCGCGGCCGTCCTCGATGCCAAGCACGCCGATGTGGCGGCCGCTCCAGGGCGCGTAGTCGCGCCCACCATTCGAGAACCACAGCATGGTGACCGGCAGCTCGGACGGGTTCTTCAGCACCAGCACCAGATCCTGCTCGGCGCGGCGGGCGAGCGCCGTCCAGCCCGGCCCGCCATGATCGGCCTCGACCAGGGTGATGAAATCCTCGCGCCGGTCTTCCATGCGGTAGTCGGTGAGATCGGCGGTGCCGCCGGCCGCGAGCGGGAAATGGTTGAGATCGGTGGCGCGGGCGGGATAGGCCAGGCGAAACCGGCCGCGCGCCGGATCGGGCTCCAGCGGGATCGCCGGCGTGACCGCCAGACGCTTCCGCGAGAAGGCGAGCCGGCCGCCGCCCTGCATCGCCGCCATCGGATGGTGGGCGACCGAAATGGCACCCGAACCGCCGGAAAAGACGTGTTCCTGGTAGAGGAAGGGATGGCTGTCGCGGAGCGTGAAGACCTTGTCGACGGAAGCACCCATCACCTTGCGGCGCAAGCGGAAGACGGCGCGCCAGCCGCCGGCGATGGCACTGCTCTCGACGACATCCCACTCGCTGTTGGCCGTCCAGCCATGGAGGGGAGCTTCCTCGACATCGCTGGTGGAAAACGGCGCGCAGAGGAAATCGCCGGACAGGCGCACCGTGCCCTCCGGCAGGTTTTCCGGCAACGCCGCGCGCGGCGAGCCGACCCAGGGCGCGCGGTGCAGCGGCTTCAGGCGGCGGCCATCGGCCTCGATTTCCAGGGCGGCGATGTGGCCGACGGCGAGATCGAGCGAAACCGAGATGCCTGTTGCGTTGATGCTGAGGGTGTCCATTGCTAAACCTCGAATCTTCGGTGACAACAAAGCCTGACCGGCGGCAGGGGCGCAAGCAGGGCGATAGGCATTTTGCATCAGGCGAATGCCACCAATTGTCGAACTCGGCGCTGCCCCTCACGTGCCTGCCGGCATCCTCTCCCCGTATAGTGACGGGGAGAGGGACGCTGTCGCCGTCGATTTCGCCAATCCCCAGTGTTGCAGGAAAAGCGCCGAGCCTGCGGCCAGCCCCCTTCTCCCCGTCACCATACGGGGAGAAGGTGCCGGCAGGCGGATGAGGGGCGGCGCCAACTTCGAAGGCAATGCAACCCGGTGCAAACCGCCAAAAGCTGGGCAAATGCCTCATTCCCGCCGTTAACCAGTTGGACGGGGCGGATGCGGTACGCTAGCTTCGCCGCATCTCAGCAACCATTTTTAGAACAGTCTTGACCACTCCGCTTTCGCTCCTCCAGAAACTGATGGCCGCGCTGGCCCTGCTGCTCCTGCTTGCCGGCTGCACCACCGCCGCGCCGCCGGAAAGCGTGCTGGCCGTGCCGGCGCAGCCGCAGAAATATGCGGCGATCGTGGTCGATGCCTCGACCGGCAAGACGCTGTTCGAGGTCAATTCGACGGCGCAGCGCTATCCGGCGTCGCTGACCAAGATGATGACGCTCTATATGCTGTTCGAGGCGCTGGAGAGCGGCCGGGTGAGCAAGGAGACGCAGATCCCGGTATCCAACCACGCCGCCTCGCAGCCGCCGACAAAGCTGCGCTTCAGGCGCGGCGAGACGATCGACGTCGATTCCGCCATCCGCGCCATGGTGGTGAAGTCGGCGAACGACGTGGCGGTGGCGGTGGGCGAATATCTCGGCGGCGGCAGCGAGGAGCAGTTTGCCGCCATGATGACCGCCAAGGCGCGGCAGCTCGGCATGACCAGCACCAATTTCCGCAACGCCTGCGGCCTGCCCGACGACGGCCAGGTGACGACGGCGCGCGACATGGCGGTACTGGGCATCGCGCTCGAGCGCCGCTTCCCGCAGCATTTCCATTATTTCTCCGAAAGCGATTTCATGTTCCGCGGCCGGCTGGTGCGCGGTCACAACGACATGCTGGGACGGGTGCGCGGCGTCGACGGCATCAAGACCGGTTATATCCGCGCCTCCGGCTACAACATCGTCACCTCCTACAATGCCGACGGCAGGCATCTGATCGTGGTGGTGATGGGCGCCCAAAGCGCGCGCCAGCGCAACGACCATGTCGAGGCGCTGATCCAGCGCAGCCTGGCGCCGATGAGCGCCGATGCCCAGACGCGGCTGATGTATGCCGGGCAGCAGCCGGCCGGTTCGGCGCTTCCCGGTTTGCCGGCGCCAAGTTCGTCGCTGCCGGGTTTGCCGGCGCAGTAGCGCGTCGCAGAAAACCTTGAAATGCCGGCGGGACAGTCTCCACCGCGGGCGAACAAATCGTCCACGGCGCTCCCCCGCTCCGTCTCGGCTTCGCCGAGCCACCTCTCCCCCGCTCTCGCGGGGGCGAGGAACCCAAGCCTGCGAAAGGTCGCGGCCTTGGCGATTGGCGTTTCCTCGCCCCCATGAAATGGGGGAGAGGTGGCTCGGCGCGCAGCGCCGAGACGGAGCGGGGGCGGCGCTGCCCTACACGATTGCACGCGGAATCCGGCGAAGCGGCCTCCACCCATCACAACAACTTGTTCGGTCACACCAGCTTCACAGTCGCAATGGATATGCCGCGCCGGCTCGGCGTATCGTAGCGAAGCCCGAGAACAGGAGCACTGAGCATGGCCGGCGACCCAAAGGCATCCGCGCAGACAATAGCCGACACCGAAAACGACTCCGGCGGCGAATATCTCGAGGCGGCCACCGTGCCGGAAGACCAGCATGAGGCGGCCGACGAGATCCTCGAAGCGCCGGAGGTGCCGGATTCCGAGCCGCACGTGCCCGGCACGGCGCGCACAAAGCCCAAGAAAAAACCGTCGGCGATCAGCGGCCGAAAGTTCCGCAAGCGCGACCTGGTGCGCATCGACGACCTGAGACCGAGCCTCGCCGACCGCATCCGCTCCGACCACCCCGACCTGCCGCGCGGCGCCCGCATCAGCCGCGAGGAGCTTTCGCGCTATCGCATGCGCTACATGGAGGAACTGCTGCAGCAGGAGCACGGCGAATTCTCCGAGCTCGACCGCCAGGTGGTGGAATCGATCGCGAGACAAGACACGATCTCGGAAAACTCGGAAGAAGAGTTCGAGGAGCACCGCTCCTTCGCCGACCGCGTCTCCGACAACATGGCCGAGTTCGGCGGCAGCTGGTGGTTCCTGATCTCGTTTGCGGCCGTGCTGCTGATCTGGATCGGCATCAATCTGTTCGAAGGCACGACAGGCGCCTTCGACCCCTACCCGTTCATCCTGCTCAACCTTTTGCTCTCCTGCATCGCCGCCATCCAGGCGCCGATCATCATGATGAGCCAGAAGCGGCAGGAAGCGAAGGACCGGCTGCGCTCCTTCAACGACTACCGGGTGAACCTGAAGGCCGAGCTTGAAGTGCGGCACCTGCACGAGAAGCTCGATTATCTCATCTCGCGCCAATGGCAGCGGCTGGCCGAAATGCAGCAGATGCAGCTCGACGCCATGCACGAGCTGACGGCGAAGAAGCAGAAGCGGGCGACGCACGGAACAAGGCGCAGGGTGGCGAAGAGCGAGGCGGAGGGGTGAGGCCAAGGCCTGGGTTCCTCGCCCCCACAAAGTGGGGAGAGGTGGCTCGGCGAAGCCGAGACGGAGCGGGGGAGCGCCATGTCCGATAACCTATCGACCAGACAATCAACCATCACAGGCCGCCGCCACTCCAATTGGCCGTTGAAGCCCGGAGCGGCTTCCGCTAAGAAGCCGTGGCTGGCCGGCTCACCGGCCGGTTCGTTTTCCGGTTTCCCGGGAAGCACCCGTAGCTCAGCTGGATAGAGCGCTGCCCTCCGAAGGCAGAGGTCACAAGTTCGAATCTTGTCGGGTGCGCCAAACACAGTGGCAGATATCGTCAGTCTGCCTGAATATCTCCAAGCAAAACATGTTATTGGAGTTTCTGAATGGCGTCCAGTATAGACTTCAAATTGGGCAAGAATATACATGCCCAGGCGAAATAATACTTTTGAGTCTTATGTTAATGGCAGATCGACTTGATCCAACACAACGCAGCGAGAATATGCGAAGAATTCGAGCGTTCGGGACGCAACCCGAATTGCGTATTAGGCGACTCGCGCATAGGTTGGGCCTCCGCTTTCGTTTGCACCGCAAGGATCTGCCGGGAACCCCCGACCTTGTGTTCCCCCGTCATAGAAAGGCAATCTTCGTGCATGGTTGCTTTTGGCACCAGCATAGCGGTTGCCGCTATGCTCGTTTGCCAATCACCCGCGAAGACTATTGGCTCCCCAAGCTGACGCGCAATATGCAACGCGACGCGCGGGTAAAGGCGGCGTTGGAGACTCAGGGGTGGCGAGTGCTGGAGCTGTGGGAATGCCAAACACGTGATCCTGAAGAGGCTAGGCTTGCAATCTGGCGTTTTTTCAACGATCGGCCGGCTCTTGAACAATCGCACGGGTCTGGCCCTAACTTTTTCTGCTGCACGACGTAATGCGAATTTGTTAGAGCAGGTTCTTGCGTCGAAGACGTGTGACTTTTCGCCTCCCAACCAAGCTATGTGGTCAGGCGCGAGAGAGACTCCGACCGTGGGCGAATGGGCTTGTCGATGAAGACGCACCTATTGGTGGCTCGGTGGTCGGCGGGCTGCGAGGACGGCATTCGGGAGATAGAACTTTGGCAGCCATGAAATGCGGAGCACTATTCTCTGGTATCGGTGGCTTCTGCCTAGGATTCGAAGGAGCGGGCTTCAGCACGGCGTGGGCTGTAGAAATCAATGAACACGCAACAGCCACCTATCGCCGAAATCTTCCGAACGTTCGCCTTCTCGATAAGAGTGTCACCGATGTCACTGTATCGGGCGACCGTTTGGAGCCTGTTGATGTCCTTCACGCGGGGTTTCCCTGCCAAAGTTTCTCCCAAGCCGGTGAACGACGAGGCTTTGATGACCCACGGGGAAAGCTCTTCTACGAAATTATTCGGCTGATTAGCGAGTTCGGCTCAGACAAGCCTAAGGTACTTGTTCTAGAGAACGCGCCGTTCCTGCGCTACGGCGAAGGCGGAGCTTGGTTTTTGGAACTTCAACGGGCTATCCGGAAAGCGGGTTACTGGTTTCGCCCGGAAAACAGCTGCGAACTAACCGCCAATGAACTTACCGCGCTACCGCAGCAACGTACCCGACTGTTTATGGTTGCGCTGTCTATGGATGCCTTCCGCAGTGGTCGATTTGAATTTCCGACTGAGCGGGACCTCACTCCAAAGAATATGCGCAATTATATTGACTTCGATGGCCATGCTGAGGAGGAATATTACCTGCCTCGGGAGAACCGGTACTTCAAGATGATCAGCAATACGGTAACAAACCGTGAATGCTTGTACCAGCTCCGGAAATACGAAGTTCGCGCCAAAGAACCTGGCGTGTGCCCGACACTTACCGCCAATATGGGCTTGGGTGGGCACAATGTGCCATTTATCATGAATAGCCATGGATTGCGAAAGCTCACTGAGCACGAATGCCTTAGGCTTCAGGGATTTCCCAACGATTTTTCATTCCCCGACGACGTTCCGCGTGCGAAACGCTACATACAGGCTGGCAATGCAGTGACAGTGCCTGTAGCCAAATTACTTGCAGAAAAAGTGAAGGTCAGGCTTGAAGAGGAGGGGTACTGAATGACGGCGGTGGGGTTTGAATTCCCGATAGATAGTTCGGGCCAATGGGATGGGTTTAACGATCCGGGCATAGAGCACTTTGCAGGGAGCCGACTTCAACACCTTGGGAGGGAAGTCCCCCAGAATACAATTGACGCCAGAATTGGTTCTCCAGCCCGCATCACAGTTTCATTGCGCAAGGTGCCTGTGAAGAGTCTCCCCGGGGTGACAGACCTCAGGGAAGCCGTTACTCAATGTGCTAAAGCCGCTCTGGGCGAGGACAGCGAAAAGGCTGTCAAGTTTTTCAATGATGCCACCAAGATCCTTGGGGGCAAGGACTTATATGTCCTCCAGTTGCGAGACTCGAACACAACCGGCCTTCAGGGCCCGTGCGTGAACGGAAAGCCCTTCTTCGCTCTCATGAAAGCGACTGGTCAAAGTAAGAAGGTGGGAAGCTCAACTGGCTCCTATGGCATCGGAAAGTTTGCTCCGTTTACTTTATCCGAACTCCGCACGGTATTCGTCAGCACGGTTTGGACCGACGAGAAAGGTCAGCCTCACCACTACGTCCAAGGCAAATCGGTTTTGATGTCGCATCTCGATGCTCAGAAACGAACAAGGCGTGGCACGGGCTTCTGGGGAGTCCGCAAGCAGTGCCAACCCATTGAGACGCTCAGTGACGATATTCCTAACTGGTTGCGGCTAGTGACTCCGGACGGTGGGCTGAAGGGTCAGCAAGGCACAATGCTCAGCGTTGTTGGCTTTTTGCCAACCAGAGGTTGGCAGAATGTGCTGACTGCTAACATCGTGGAGAATTTCTTCGGCGCCATAAGCCGGGGTGAACTCGAGGTGAAGATCGATGATGGCACCCTGATTAGTGCCGCTACACTCAGTGGCCTGCTCGCTAATCCCGATCTCAAGGACTCAGTTTCTGATCAAGCCGGTGAGCCCGAGAAGTTTGAGAATGTCGCAAGTTATCTTCGCGCACTTGAAGGCGGACCTGAGGTGCATGTCGAACAATCGGAAAATTACCATTTGGGAGAGTGCGAACTTCGGATCCTTGTAGGCGAGAATCTACCCAGGCGGGTGGCTGTACTGCGTAACGGCATGCTGATAACCGAAACCCTTCCCGGACTCATCCGCTTTGGAGACTTCAAAGAGTTCGTCGCCGTACTTGAGTGCAAGTCTGAAAAAGGGCTGAACCTACTTCGTGCGATGGAACCGCCTCGCCACGATGCCTTTGAACCCGATCGGCTCCCTCCAGATCGCCGCCAGCACGGCCGCACGGCGCTGCGTGAACTCGTTGTCTGGGTGCGCAACATGCTGATGCGCCATGCCAAGGATCCTGTACGTGAAGAAACCAGTCTTGATGAATTGGCGGATTTCTTTGGAGATGAAGACGAAGAAGGCATCACGAAACAAAGGGACGAGAATCCGGCAGGCGCGATTGTGATCAGAGCACGCGCAATAAAACCCAAACTCGGTAACGGCACGTTTGAAGCGAGTGCTGCAAGTGTGGATGACGAAGAGGGTGGAATAGCTGACGGTAGCGGTGACGGGGATAGCGATGGTCTCGGCGAAGGCGATGGCAACGGAGGAGGAGAAGAAAATGGCGGAGGCGGAGGCGATCAGCCACCGTCAAAAAATGGAGGAGCCCAACCTAAGCGTACACAGAGCTCTGGGTTAGCTCTTGGTGATGTGCGCGCCGTGCCCTTGGCACCGAACCGTCGGCGCGTCGCCTTCACACCTTCCGCTTCGGGTACCTTGCGAATTGAACTGCAGGATTCAGGCGCTGACACAAATTATGCTTTGTCAGTGCATGCCGCGAGCGCCGGCACTATCAAAGATGGTCGCATCGAAGGGGTCGTGGCGAACGCTGGCGAACGTTGCATTATCGATGTTGAACTTGGCGCCGAATTCCAGGGCACTTTGAGGGTAGTGGCTAATGCAATTTGATCTGTTGCGCGCCTTTCCGTATCCGGTACTTCGCCCGGGAGTCGACGATTATCGGGACAGTGATATTCAAGCTACCGTCTATTTCGAAGAAACATCTGGCAGCAATATCATTACAGCGGAGATAGATTTCGCCCTTAGCGTGCCCGAGATAAAGAAATTGGTCTCGGACGGAGTAGCCCACTATGTCGTTGTCTTTGCTTGCCGCGACACATATTTCCGAAAAGCTTCAATCAAAGAACAATCGAGCTTCACTGAAACTTTCTCGGCTGGCGAGTTGCGTGGAGAGGTACTAATTTACCCGTACATAATCGCGTCGTCAGTAATCACCGATTTTGAATGCGCATGGATCAATGAGGAGTTTGGTCCCGGGCCTTTTTCGTTTCCAAATGGTGCCGTTCTTGCGCTTGATCAACCTCAGTCGATCTACATTGATCGCGACGCCTTCAAGCCAATTAGCTCCTGCTTCTCAATGGTCAAGAGGGACAATATCGCTGACAACGAATGGCAGGTCCAAGCGGATGGCCACAAGGTTCAAATTGCGTCAGTCCAGCTCTCAAAGCACGCATAGATGCAGCTCGGAATACGAAGGAAAATCGTGCCATACTGATAAACTCCATCTATTTTGCCGCCGTGATGCAGTGCTTGAGTCTCCTAAAACGCGAAGAGAGCGAGTTTGACTATCGTTGGGCGCATATTTTCAAGCGAAGGATGACCGATCAAGGGATCGATATAAATAGTCATGACGAGGTCTGGATCGCCCAGCAACTCATGCGCCATCCAATTAGCGTTCTGGATAACTACTTCTTTGGGGAAAACGGCGAATGACTAAGGTTCGCTTCCTTCGAGCTACAGCTCTTGAAGAGCTTCGCGCCAATATTCGGATAAATCTCGGTGCTTATCGAACCGGCAGCTTCAGCGAGGTCTCCGCTGATTCTTCGTATTGGTTTGAGCACGACATTGAATTCGATGAGGGAGCGCTTGCCGCGCTTCAACCGCCAGTCGACGGGAAGTTCTTTGAGGTCGAGAATTGCGCTATCGTTTATCGTGCGCTGTCCGAACTAAGTCCGTATGAAGCGCGGGATGAGCGCTTGTGGGTTTACCTCAGCCACACAGTGTTGCTTCAGCACGCTAGGGCCAGGTGGCCCATTCCTGCAGATGATGATGCGGCAACCAAGCACGTCGCAAAGCATTTTTTCGCGCGCGATAAGCGGCAGGTCGAACGAGACAACGTGGGATCACGTCTCTGGTGGATGGCACATCTATGTGCCCGCATCAGTTCGATGGACCACGAACAGGCTCTTCGCGCATTCCTATTTCGATCAGATGTCCGCGCCAACTTGGTCGAGCGGCCCACTACATCACAATGCTCGGACCTCTTTGGCGCGATCGTTCGGAAGTTAGCCACCTCGCTCGACGGAGAGAAACAGCTGTTCCAGCGATCTATGTTCCGTAGGCTTATGACGGAAATCAATTCCGTCGGTGGCTACAAACTACTTGATTGTCTGCCATACACCCAGCTCGAAGGAATACTCGACGAAATAATAGTGAACAGACTGCAGCTAAAGAGTCTTTGATTTGGTCTTCATAGCGCGGGCGGTGAACGATTCGACGGCGGGTTGAGCTTCGATGTATGTCCCTCACCCCAGCCGTCTGGCGTATCGCCGCCGCCAGCCGCTCCACCCCCTCCCGCGTCTGCGCCGCGTCGCAGGCCGCGTAGCCCAGCACCAGCCCCTGCGTGGCCGCCGTGTTTTGGAAATATTTCGACAGCGGCGAGACGTTTATCGCCCTTCGCGCGGCGGCCTGGCTGACCTGATGTCGTCGATGCCGGGTTTCAGATAGCCTACCACCTGGATGCCGGCTCCGGCGGGCGTGATCTCGTCGCGCAGGCGCCCGGTCACGATCTCGCGGAAGAGCTGGCGGCGCCGGGCATGCCGTTTCGACGCAATTGCGGGTGGAAGACCGCTGCGCGCTTTTTCCCGGAGCTGCTCTCAGGGCACAATGCCCCTGCAAGCCCAAGCCACATTGGCAAACGACCGCGCACCATCGCCCCGCCCTGCCTCAAACGCGTCGCGCACCGCCGCCTCGACGCGCCCCCGCTCTGCCGCATCAAGCGTGGTCATATATTTCCCGAGCGGGCCTTCGCCGGCCGCAATCGGCGCCCAGTAGTCGTCGAAATTTTCGTAATCCATGCGGATCATCAGCTCGGTTTCGGTGACGTCGGCCAGGCCCTGTTCGACGAAGGTCCGCTTCATCTCGCCGGGCTGCATCATCGGCTGAAAGCAGTAGCGGCTGCGCATCTGGCGGCCGCTTTCGCTGAGCGCGGCAACGGTGTCGATCATCATGCGCATGCCCGGCATGCCGCCGAGATGGTCCCACACCACGGCCGCGACGACGCCGCCCGGCCGCGTTACGCGGCGCATCTCGGCCACCGCCTTGCCGGCCTCCGGCACGAAATGGAGAACGAGCAGGGCAAGGGCGCGGTCGAACGCATTGTCCGCGAAAGGCAGCGCCGTGGCGTCCGCTTGGCTGATGGTGATGCGCGGATCGGTGTTCCTCTCCTTAGCCGCCGCGACGAAGACGGGCGAAAAATCGATGGCCTGGATTTCGGCGAGATCACGCGACTTGGCCAATTCGAAGGTCAGGCTGCCGGTGCCGCAGCCGACGTCGAGGATCTTTTCGCCGGCCGCCAGGCCGGCGAAGTCGATGAACTTGGGCGCGAGCCGGCGGCTCCAGCGGCCCATCAACTGCTCATAGCCGGAGGCGGCGTGAACGGTGAAGCTCGAGGTCATGGCTCTCTCCCTTGGACGGAGTTCAGGCTAGACCGGTAGGGGAAGGATGCCAAGCGAGGTGGCAAATCGCAGATGGCGCTCCCCCGCTCCGTCTCGGCTTCGCCGAGCCACCTCTCCCCCACTTTGTGGGGGCGAGGAAATGCCAACCACGAGCGCCCTATGCCGCTTCCTTCACCCCCGCCACGCTCTCCCGCTCCACCAGCGGACATTCCAGCTTGGTGACGGGATAGCGTCCCCGACCTGGCGGCGGCGGCGTCTCCAATTGCTCGATCGCCCATTGGCCCATCGCCAGGTGCGGCAGGATCGATGTCGTCAGCGGCGGGAAGAGGTGGCGGGCGATCTCCTCGTCGTCGTAGCCGATCACGGAAATGTCCCCGGGGATATGCAGGCCGGCCTCCTTCAGCGCCTCGTAGCAGCCGATCGCCGTGCGGTCGTTCTGGCAGAAGATGGCGGTCGGGCGGTCTTTCAACGCGAGCAACCTGACGGTTGCCGCGTAGCCGGCGCTGGCCGACCAGTCGCCCTCCACCACCAGGTCCGGATCGAAGGGGATGTCGGCGGTGGCCAAAGCGCGGCGATAGCCCTTCAGCCGATCCTGCGCCGCCTGCATCCAGGGCTCGCCGGTGATGGTGGCGATGCGGCGGTGGCCGCGGCTGATCAGATGCCGGGTGGAGTTCTGGCCGCCGGCGATCTCGGAGGGCACCACGGCCGGGAAGGCATAGTCGGCGGTGTAGCAGTTGAGCAGGATGACCGGAATGTCGAGGCTGTAGAGGAACTCGGGCGCGGTGATCTCGCGGGTGAAGATGGTCATGTAGATCAGCGCCGAGAGGCCGCGCCGGGTGAGCGCCTGGACGGCACGCGGCTCCATGACGGCATCACCCATGGTCTGCGCCACCAAGAGCACGTTGCCGGCATTCCACGAGGCCTGGCGCGCGCCCTCGATGGCGACCACCGCCTCGGGGCTGGTGGCGAGTTGGTCGACGGCAAAGCCGATGACGCCATCCAGCCCTTCGAAGGGCGTGACGGGCGGACGCAAAGCTGAAAAGACCGGCGGCGAATAGCCCAGCGCCCGCGCCGCCTCGATCACACGGTCGCGCGTCTGCTGCGACAGCCTGATGCCCGGCGAATTGTTGAGCACGAAAGAGACCGTCGCCTGCGAGCAGCCGGCGGCCCTCGCTATATCGGTCATGGTGACCCGGCTCTTGGGCTTGGCCGACGACTTGCGTCGTGTTTCCGGTGGATCGCGCAGTTGCGTCGGTTCGCTCATGATCGTTTCCCAAACCTGCCGGCTGTTAGGCAAAGCCGCGGCAACGGCAAGAACGCCAAGCCCGGCGCCGCCGCCGGAGCGGTTTAGCTTATAACTATTATCACATAAGGGACCGCCGGCACCAGCCGCAGCACGCAGCGACAAAACGGCCGAGAAAGGTCAGCAAAGCTGTCGGTTTCCGCGACATTGGCCGACCCGACCAGCACAAATCCTTCTTCAACCAGGCCGCTCCGCGGTACCTTCGACGCGGCCGGGGCGCGCCGGTCCGAACCGATGACTAATAGTATTTACTAATATCGGTAAGCGATCTACTGTCAACTCGTCGTCACCGGCCAAGATGCGGTGGCGACATGTGGGAGGCGCGCAGGTTCGCTGCCCCGGCTATTTGCCGGAAGAGGACTGCCTTCATTCTCACGAAAATGTCAGACAAATCGGACTATTTACGAACGTCAAATCTGTGGCTAGTGTTTCGGTCGCGGGTGGATCGGCCCCGGACTTAGGTGCCAGACCCTTGAGGAAGAGGGCGTCCAGGCCGCAGCCGAGACACCAGCGATGAGTTTCAAAAAGGGAGGTTGAACCATGAAATCCATGATACGTAACGCGTCCGTCGCCGCGGCGGCCTTGGCCATTGGCTTGACGGCCAGCGCAGCCGTGCGCGCCGACGACAAGCCGACGCTGGCCTTCGTCGTCAATGGCGCGTCAGACTTCTGGAAGGCGGCGGAAGCCGGCGTGAAGAAGGCGCAAGGCGAACTGCCCGACTACAATCTCGAGCTGAAATATCCCGAGCAGTCGTCGGTCGCCATCCAGCAGCGCCTGATGGACGATCTGGTGACGGCCGGCGTGAAGGGCATCATGGTGTCGGCAGTCGACCCCAAGACCTCGACCGACGGGCTGAACAAGATCGCGTCCCAGACCGCTCTGTTCACCACCGACAGCGATGCCCCGCAGACCAAGCGCGTCGCCTATATCGGCTCGTCCAATGTCGATGCCGGCAAGCAGGCGGCCGAGATCGCCAAGAAGGCGATGCCGAACGGCGGCAAGTGCCTGGGCTTTGTCGGCCTGCTCGGCGCCGACAACGCCAAGGAGCGCATCGAGGGCATGAAGGACGGGCTCAAGGGCAGCAAGATCGAGCTGGTCGACGTGCGCGGCGACGACATCGACCAGGCGCGGGCCAAGAAGAATGTCGAGGACGCGCTGGTCGCCAGCCCCGACATCACCTGCATGGTCGGCTTCTACTCCTACAACACGCCGCGCATCTATGAGGCGCTGCGCGACGCCGGCAAGCTCGGCCAGATCACCGTCGTCGGCTTCGACGACGATCCGATCACGCTGGGCGGCGTCAAGGAAGGCACGGTTGCCGCCACCGTGGTGCAGCAACCCTTCGAATGGGCCTATCAGGGCATGAAGCTGATGGCCGCCTACCTCAAGGGCGACAAGTCGGGCATTCCGGCCGGCGGCCTGATCATCGTGCCGACCAAGATCATCGGCAAGGACGATGTCGACGCCTACGCCGCCAACCTGAAGGCGATGGCCGGAAAGTAATCGATGCACAGTTAGCGCCGGCTCAAGCTTCGCCTTGAGCCGGCGTCCGTATTGACGGGCCGCATGCGGCCCGTCAGTCTGCAGTCCACCGGCTGCCGATAAGCGCGATGAATCACGGCGTGATGAATTATTCCGATCCATCCATCGTCCAATCCGCTCCGTTCCTGAGCCTCGAGGCCGTGCGCAAGACCTATCCTGGCGTCGTGGCGCTGGACGGGTTCTCGATGGAGGTCAGGCCGGGCGAGGTGATCGGCCTGGTCGGCGAGAACGGCGCCGGCAAATCGACATTGATGAAGATCCTCGGCGGCGTGACGCGGCCGGACAGCGGCACCGTCACCGTCGACGGCGTCGCGCATGACGGCTTGACCGTGGAAGCCAGCATCGGCTCCGGGATCGCCTTCGTGCATCAGGAGCTCAACCTGTTCGAAAACCTCGACGTCGCCGCCAACATCTTCTTCGGCCGCGAGCCGCTCAAGGCCGGGCCGCTGAGGCTGGTCGACCGCGCCAGACTGCGCGAGATGGTGGCGCCGCTCCTGAAACGCGTCGGCGCCAATTTCTCGGCCGACGCGCCGGTCGCCTCGCTGTCGCTGGCGCAGCAGCAGATGGTCGAGATCGCCAAGGCGCTGTCGATCAAGGCGCGGCTGGTGATCCTCGACGAGCCGACCTCCAGCCTGCCGCTCGCCGAGACCGAAAAGCTGCTCGACGTGATCAAGGGGCTCAAGGCGGAAGGCATCAGCGTCATCTTCATCTCGCACCGCCTGCACGAGGTCGAGCGCGTCGCCGACCGCGTCGTGGTGCTGCGCGACGGCATGCTGGCCGGCACGCTGTCGAAGAGCGACATCAATCACGACCAGATGGTCAAGCTGATGATCGGGCGCATGCTGAAGGAGCGCGAGAAGGCCGCGGAAGCCGGGCGCGCGCCGGGCGGCGTCGCGCTCGCGGCAACAGCGGTGCGCACCAGCGCCTATCCCGACCACCCGGTCGACCTGGAGCTTCGGCGCGGCGAAATCCTCGGCCTTGCCGGGCTGGTCGGCTCCGGCCGCACGGAACTCGCGCGCGTCCTGTTCGGCATCGACGAGCGGCTCGGCGGCAGTGTCGCGCTGGACGGCAAGGCGCTCAATGTCGGATCGGCCGCCGATGCGGTGGCGAGCGGCATCTTCCTGGTGCCGGAAGACCGCAAGCTGACCGGCATCCTGCTCGATCTCTCGATCGCGCAGAACATTTCGCTGCCCAATCTGCCGGAGCATGCGAAGCGCTCGCTGGTGTCAACCAGGGCGGAGCTCGCCACCGCCGAGAAGCAGAAGAAGGATCTCGGCATCAAGGCACCATCGGTCCTGACCCGCACCGGCACGCTGTCCGGCGGCAACCAGCAGAAGGTGGTGCTGGCCAAATGGCTGGCGATGAACCCCAAGGTGATGATCCTCGACGAGCCGACGCGCGGCATCGACATCGGCGCCAAGGCCGAGATCTACGCGCTGATGCGGGCGCTGGCCGATGCCGGCGTCGCGGTGCTGATGATCTCCAGCGACATGGAAGAGGTGATCGGCGTCTCGGACCGCATCGCGGTCATGCATGAGGGGCAGATCTCCGGGATTCTCGACCGGGACGATTTCAGCCAGGAGAACGTGCTTTTGCTGGCGGTGGGCAAGAAGCCGAAGCTGGCGCAAGCCGCGGGAGGAGCGCAATGAGCAAGAAAGACCTCGGCCTGCTGGTGCTGATCCTGGTGGTCGGCGCGGTGGTCACGGCTATCAATCCGCGCTTCCTGTCGACGATCAATCTCGCCAACACCTCCAACCTGGTCGCGCTGTTCGGCATCCTTTCGATCGGCCAGGCCTTCGTCATCATCACCGGCGGCATCGAGCTTTCGGTCGGTTCGCTGATCGCGCTGCTCGGCACGCTGTTCATCGACTTCATCGCCGTGCGGGAGATGGACTGGCCGCTGGCCTTCGTGCTGATCATCGTGCTCGGCGCCATCATCGGCTTCGTGCATGGCTGGCTGATCACGCGGCTCAAGATGCAGCCTTTCGTGGTGACGCTCTGCGGCCTGCTGATCTACCGCGGCGTCGCCCGTTTCTACACCGCCGACGGCACGGCGGGCTTCGCCTTCGGCCAGAATTTCCCGGACCTGGAATTCCTGACCGCCGGCCGCTCCGGCGGCTTGCCGAACTCCTTTATCGCGCTGATCGTGATCGCCATCGTCATGTGGGTGGTGCTGCACCGCTCGGTGTTCGGGCGCTATCTCTATGCCATCGGCAAGAACGAGGAAGCGGCGAAATATTCGGGCATCCGCACCGGGCGCGTCGTCATCGCGGCCTATGTCATCTGCGGTGTGCTTACGGCGCTGTCGGCGATCTACTTCGCCATGTACACGCGCTCGATCTCGCCGGCGAGCCACGGCCAATTCTATGAGCTCTACGCCATCGCCGCGGCGGTGCTCGGCGGCTTCTCGCTGCGCGGCGGCGAGGGCTCGCTGGTAGGCGTCATCCTCGGCACCGTGCTGCTGCAGGAACTGCAGAACCTCGTCAACCTGCTCGGCATCCCGTCCTCGCTGAACTTCGCGGTGATGGGCGGCGTGATCCTGATCGGCGTTCTGGTCGACCAGCAGTGGGGCGTGTTCCGCGCCCGGCGCCGGATGATGGAGGCGTCGCGCCGGAATGTCGCCGGCGCGCCGGCCGAGTAGCTTCGAGCGCACCCCCACCCCGGACCTGTGGTCCGACCCTCCCCACAAGGGGGAGGGTAAATCAGATCATGTCCGAAAGGTCCGAGAACGCCATCGCCTTGCGCAGCACCTCGGCGAAGCGCTCGCCGGCGATCTCCCTGGCGCCGCTGTTGTCGATGGAGGTGACGTCCGGCCCGGAAAGCGTCACGCTGGTGCTGCGCGCCAGACGCGCCAGCACCTCGCCGCGCGATTCACGGCCGCGCGCCGCCAGCCGCTCGGCGAGGATCTCCGGCGCCGCGGTGATCTCGACCACCGCCAGGTTGGCATAGCGCTCACGCAGCGCCGGGATGACGGCACGGGAGACGTTGGCAACCGCGACATGACCATTGGCGATCGCCCAATCGACATCGGCCGGCAAGCCATAACGCAGGCCATGCGCGTCCCAGCAGATGGCGAAGGCACCGTCGGCTTCGGCCTCGGCGAAGGCGGCGTCGGCCAGCGTGTCGTGATCCTCGCTGGCGGAGTCGCTCGGACGGGTGATGACGCGGCGCACGAACTCCAGCCGCGTCTCGCCGGCAAAATGCGCCTTGGCGTAGCCGATCACCGTGTCCTTGCCGGCGCCGCTCGGCCCGACCACCGCGACGAAGACGCCGTTGCGGATGGGAAGCGTCTCGGTGAGCTCGCGTTCGATCAGCGCGGAAACCATCATGCGACGCGCCTGCCCTGGCGCCAGACGTTGCGCACGACCGGCACATGCTGGTCGACGCGCACGCGCACAAGGTCGGCGCGCCGGCCGGGCTCGATGACACCACGATCGCTAAGCCCGACCGCTTCAGCCGGGTTCTTCGAGACCATGGCGACCGCCTGCGGCAGCGAAATGCCTTCCACGACATCGCCGAGGAAGAAGGCGGACTGGATCAGGCTGAACGGGATGTAGTCGGACGACAGGATGTCGAGCAAACCGTCGCCGGCAAGCGAACGCGCCGAAACGTTGCCCGAATGCGAGGAGCCGCGCATGACGTTGGGCGCGCCCATCAGCACGCCGAGCCCTGCCGCTTTCGAGGCCCTCGCCGCCTCCTCCGTGGTCGGGAATTCGGCAACGCGCACGCCCTGCGCAATCGCCTCGTCGACATGGCCGGCCGTCGCATCGTCGTGGCTGGCGAGCACGATGCCGCGCTCCTGGCAGGCGGCGGAAATGAAGAGGCGGTTCGGCCCGGAATTCTTGGCCGATTCGGCCATACGCTTCTCGCAGAATTTCTGGAAGTCGCGGTCGGTCAGCTTCAGCTTGCGCTGGTAGTAGTAGGCGTAGGTCTCGAGATTGACGAACTGACGCTGGCCCGGCGCATGGTCCATCAGCGAGGCGAGCTTCACCCTGTCGTCGGTTTCGAAATTGGCAAAGGCCTCGAGGCAGTCCGGCGCCGAGACCTCGCAGCGCAGATGGATGAAATGGTCGGCCCTGAGCCGATCCTGCCTGACGCTGTCCTCGATTGCGTCGGCGAGCTTGCGAACGTCGTCGGACTTCAGGTCGGCATCCTCGTCCATGCCGACGCGCAAGGCGTCAAGCACCGTGGTGATGCCGGCGGTCGCCACCTGCGCATCGTGGGCGAGCACGGCGGCGATCGGGTTCCAGCGCACTTTCGGGCGCGGCGCGTAATGGCCTTCGAGGTGATCGGTGTGCAATTCGACGAGGCCCGGGATGATGTAGTCGCCGCCCATGTCCTCGCCGGTGCGGGCCGCACCCGGCTCGATCGCGGCGATCAGGCCATCGCGCAGCAGCAGCGAGCCCGCGACGATCTCGTCGGGCAGCACGATGCGGGCATTGTTCAAAACGGTCTCGGCGGTCATTTCAGCAGTCCTATTCTCAGGCGGGCGGACAATCAGGCGGTCTTTCTGGCCGGGCGGCGTCCAAGCACGTGGTGCGAGAGCACCATGAAGGGCGCGCCCGGTTCGGTTTCGACGAACAGCGTCAGCGCATCCATCGGCACCGGACGCTGCAGCACATCGGCGAACAGGCTGTCGATTGCAGCGCGAAGGCGCGGGCTTTCCTGTGGCCCGACGCGTCCGGAGAGCGTCATGTGGAAGCGGAACGTCTCGAAGACGTAAGGATAACCCCATTGGCAGAGGTTGCGGAACTCATCCGGCTTCAGCGAGTCGGGGCTGCGCCGCTCGATCTCGGCCTCGGTCAACGGCGCGCGGAAACGGTCGAAGGCGCGCACGACCTCGCCGGCGAAACTGTTGAGCGACTCGAATGGAGTTTCCGGCACCAGCGCGTAAAAGCCGTCGATCTGGCCGACGACCAGACGCGGGATGACGACTGGTGCCGTGGCTTCGGCGAAATCGTCGAGCGCCGCCCGCAGCGAGGCTTCCGTTTCGCTAGGCGCCAGCCGGAACGGCGCCTTCAGCGTCGCGTGGAAGCCATAGCGCCTTGCCGAGGCGGTGTGGAAGGCAACTTCCGCCGCCGACAGGTCGCCCACACCCTCGACCGGCCGCGTCGCCGCGCCGAACGGGTCGCGCCCCAGCCAGTTGGCGGCGATCCGCGCCAGCGGCTCATCCTGCCTCGGGGTGTAGTAAATTGCATAGCGCATCGAAAATCCTCGTCAGACCGCTGCCATAGGTGATTTCCATGACGGATTGACGAAGCTTTCATGGGTTTTCGAAGGCAACGCAGGCTCCGGCGGTCCTTAGCCGACGTCGAACCACGGCCATGTTCAGGGTGGTTCTCAACCGGAAGCCGATGGCCTCGTAGAGGCCGATGGCCAGAGCGTTACTGTCATAGGCGTGGAGATAGGGAACCTCGCCCCGCGCCATGATCCGGTTCGCAACGAACAGCGACAGCAGCCTGGCAAAGCCGCCGCCGCGGAAATCCGGATGCGTGCACACGCCGCTGAGCTCGGAATAACCGGGCTGCTTCATGCGCTCGCCGGCCATCGCGGCGAGCCTGCCGTCGATCTTCACGCCCCAGAACTCGCCGAGGCTCAAGGCTTCCAGCGTGAACGGGCCGGGCTTGGTGAGCGATGCCAGAGCGAGCATCTCGGCCGCATCGTCCCGCGTCAGCCGCTGCACGCGCTCGTCGGAGACGGCCCCGACTGGCTGCTCGGCAACCATCTGCACCAGGGACGCGGTCGAAACCGCGGAAAGCTCGGAAGGCAGGGCGATCGGATCCGTCTGAACCAGGATGGCGCTTTCATGCGGCGGGAGAAGCTTGCCCAGAGCTTGCAGGCTTTCCGCATCGTCCGCCGCGGTGGCGGCGAAGGGAACGATCGACGGCCGGTAGCGCCGGGCGAGGATATCGCCTTCCGCGAAGGCCTGATGGCGCGTCGCAAGCGCGCTCCAGATCGGACGGTCAAGGACATGTTTCATGGCGCGACGGCCTTGGCGCGACGGCCTTGGCCTTTTCCGCCCGGCGGTCGAGCGGGGTCGCGGCCAGTCGATCCTCGATGGCGGCGAGCTGGCCAAGCAGCGGCCCCGAGAGGTCCGTGCACAATTCCGCGACCGCATGCTCGATGCGTGGCCAGACATCCCGCTTCGCAGTATCGACCAGTCGCTGGCCGTCCGCTGAGAGGGAGACGATCCTGCGTCGCTGGTCGTCATCCGATTGTGCGACCTCGACCAGGCCGACGTCGGTGAGCAGCGATACGGCCCGCGTCACGCCCGGCTGCGCGATGCCGAGCGACTGCGCCAGTTCGCCGACCGGCAGCGGCCCCAGCCTGTCGAGCGCGGCGAGCAGGGGATACTGGCTCGACTGGATCCGCACATCCAGGCGATCGAGCACGCGCTGCGTGTCGGCCTGCAACTGCTCGCCAATGCGCTTCAGCCTGCTGCCGAGGCAGAGAAAGCCGAGGGACCGCAGAATGTCTTCCATCGTCGAACCGGAATGAAAACGATAACTTGATATATAACATTGCATGGAAACTGGCAATGGCCGGCGATGCAGCCGGATAGCGCCGGCTTTGGCCGGTAGACATTCCCTCTTCATTCGCCGCCGATAGCATCCTATATGGCCTTGGCGCGACATGACCGATCCGTCGCGCCAAGGCGACTGATTCGGGCCCGTGGGCTCCGGTCTTTCTTCATCGGCATGCGGACGCTTGATGCCTTCCCTGCGCATCCATATCGACAGGTTTCTTGACGGCGCGGCGCCCAAGGTGCCGCGCCGCGAGCTGACGCATCTCGAGCGCCTGGCGCTGGTGCGGCACCATGGCGACTTCTCGCTCGCCTATTCCACCGCCGTGCAGCAGAAGCTGTCCTATTTCAGCGAAGGCGACGGCTACATCGCATTCGGCACCAAGATGAAGCACCATTTCGCGCTTGGCGATCCGGTCGTCGATCCGCCGGACCGGCCGGGCTACATCAAGCGCTTCGTCGAGGCAGCCGGCGGCCCGTGGTTCGTTCAGATAAGCGCCGCCACGGCAAAGGTGCTGGCCGGGCTCGGCTATCAGATCAATCGGCTGGGCGTAGACACAAGGCTGCAGCTGCCGACGCATGATTTCTCGGGCAAGCGCAACGAGACCGTGCGCTATTCGGAGCGCTGGCTGGCGAAGAAGGGTTTCACCTTCGCCGAGGACAGGGCCAACATGCTGCTCGACGAGGTTTCGCGGCTGTCCGAGAATTGGCGCGGCGAGCGCATCGTCAAGCGCTGGGAGATGGGCTTCCTCAACCGTCCCTTCGCCGACCATCTCGGCGCCGACATGCGCCGCTTCGTCCTCCACGGCCCGCAGGGCGAGCTCGTCGCCATCCTCGATTTCGATCCGCTGTTCAGCGACGGCAAGGTCATCGGCTACACCACCGCGTTCAAGCGCAAACAGGTCGACGCCACACCGCATGCCGAGATCGGCCTGACCAAATTCGCCGTCGACCGCTTTCGCGAGGAGAGCGTTTCGGTGGTCACGCTTGGCCTGTCGCCGCTGCTCGACGTCGAACCGAGCGGCTTTGCCGAATCGAGCTTCTGGCGCAGCACCTTCCAGCGCGCCTACGAGTCGCACTGGGTCAACCGCTCGCGTTTCAACCTGCAGGGCCAGGCCGCCTTCAAGCGCCGCTTCCACGGGCTGGAGGAGCCGACCTACATCGCCTTCCGCAAGGGGACGCTGATGGAGATGCTAGGCCTGCTGCGGCTGATCAAGGCGATTTAGGAATCATCAACCTTCGCGCTTGGCCAAAGCCTCGCAGCTTCGTCATCCTAGGGCGGAGCAAGGAGCGAAGCGACGCGCGCAGACCCTAGGATCCATGCCGTTACATTCGAGCGTCGCGACGGTGCAGAATTCTGTTCCGCCGTGTTCTTCGGCGGTCGTCACGGCATGGATCCTCGGGTCAAGCCCGGTCAAGCCCGAGGATGACGACGGGACTGGGGGTTCCGGCCAATCACGAAGGCTTGCGCCAGCTCCAGATCGGAACACGGCGTCTGTCAGTTCCTAAGTCGATACCCGGTCCTGAAGATCCACGCCACGATCGCGATGCAGGCGGCCAGGAACACCAGCGTCATGCCAAGGCTGACGCCGACGGAGACGTCGGCCTTGCCGTAGAAACTCCAGCGGAACCCGCTGATCAGGTAGACGACCGGGTTGAACAGCGTGATCGTCTTCCAGATGCCGGGAAGCATATGGATCGAATAGAAGCTGCCGCCGAGGAAGGTGAGCGGCGTGACGATCAGCAGTGGTACCAGCTGCAGCTGCTCGAAGGTCTTGGCCCAGATGCCGATGATGAAGCCGAACAGGCTGAAGGTCACCGCCGTCAGCACGAGGAAGGCGATCATCCAGAACGGGTGCTCGATCCTGAGCGGCACGAACAGCGCCGCGGTCGCCAAGATGATCAGCCCGAGCATGATCGATTTGGTCGCCGCGCCCCCGACATAGGCGATGATGATCTCGAGATAGGAGACCGGCGCCGACAAAAGCTCGTAGATCGAGCCGACGAATTTCGGGAAATAGATGGCGAAGGACGCGTTCGAGATCGACTGCGTCAAGAGCGAAAGCATCATCAGCCCCGGCACGATGAAGGCACCGTAGCTGATGCCGTCGATCTCGGTGATGCGCGAGCCGATCGCCGAGCCGAAGACGACGAAATAGAGCGATGTCGAGATCACCGGCGAGACGATGCTCTGCAGCACCGTGCGGAAAGCACGCGCCATCTCCATCCGGTAGATCGCCCACACTGCACGAAAGTTCATGGCCGCGCGGGGGTTCATGGTTCTTGCCTCAGCAGATTGACGAAGATCTCTTCGAGCGTGCTGTTCTTGGTATCGAGATCGTGGAACTGAATGCCTGCCGCCTCGAGATCGCGGATCAGCGAGGCGACGCCCGGCCGGTCGCTCTGGCTGTCATAGGTATAGGTGAGTGCGTTGCCGTCTGCGGACAGCTCCAGCGCATAGCGCGCCAGGCCGTCCGGCAAGGCGGCGAGCGGCGCGCGCAGCTCCAGCGTCATCTGCTTGCGGCCGAGCTTGCGCATCAGCTCGGCCTTGCCTTCGACCAGGATGATCTCGCCGCGGTTGATGACGCCGACGCGGTCGGCCATCGCCTCGGCCTCCTCGATGTAGTGCGTCGTCAGAATGATGGTGACGCCGTCCTCGCGCAGCCGCCGCACCATCGCCCACATGTCCTGGCGCAGCTCGACGTCGACGCCCGCCGTCGGCTCGTCGAGGAAGAGCACGCGCGGCTCGTGCGACAGCGCCTTGGCGATCATCAGCCGGCGCTTCATGCCGCCCGAAAGCGTGATCGCCTTGGCGTCCTTCTTGTCCCACAGCGAGAGATCGCGCAGCACCTTCTCGACGAAAGCCTTGTCAGGCGCCTTGCCGAACAGGCCGCGGCTGTAGTTCACCGTCGCCCAGACCGTCTCGAAGGCGTCGATGGTCAGCTCCTGCGGCACCAGCCCGATCAGGCTGCGCGCGGCGCGGTAGTCCCTGCCGATATCGTGACCATCGACGGTGACGCTGCCCGACGAGCGGTTGACGATGCCGCAGACGATCGAGATCAGCGTCGTCTTGCCGGCGCCGTTCGGCCCGAGCAGGGCGAAGATCTCGCCGCGCTCGATGTCGAGATTGATTTCCTTCAGCGCCTTGAAACCGGTGGCATAGGTTTTCGTGACACCGGAGATCGAGATGATGGATGACATGCTGAAATATGGCCGGCTGGAAAACGTGACCTGATATAGGTCGAATGTCGCTTTATTCAAACCGGCAATCGACCGTGCTGCTGACAGTTCTCGACAGTCGCCGCCATTCGCGGCGTCGAACGACGTTGGCAAGCTGTCACGCGATGCGTCTGGCCATGCCGCCCGGCGCTGCGACAACGCGCCTCGCGTGACGCCGCGCCGCTTTGACCGATGCGTGTTCGAAGCCTATCCTTCAAGCATAAATTGCAGCCGGAGCCCAGCATGGACCCGCTCATCCTGTCGCGTATCCAGTTCGGCGCGAATATCTCGTTCCATATCCTGTTTCCGGCGATCACCATTGCACTTGGCTGGGTGCTTCTCTTCTTCAAGCTTCGCTACAACGCCACCGGCGACTCGGCCTGGATGCGCGCTTATTTCACCTGGGTGAAGGTGTTCGCGCTGTCCTTCGCCATAGGGGTGGTGTCCGGCGTCACCATGAGTTTCCAGTTCGGCACCAACTGGCCGGGCTATATGGAAACGGTCGGCAACATCGCCGGCCCGCTGCTTGCCTACGAGGTGCTGACCGCCTTCTTCCTCGAGGCGGCCTTCCTCGGCATCATGCTGTTCGGCTTCCGCCGCGTTTCGAACCGCATCCACACGCTGGCGACCGTGCTGGTGGCGGGCGGCACCACGGTTTCAGCCTTCTGGATCATTGCGCTGAATTCCTGGATGCAGACGCCGGCCGGCTTCGAGATGATCGACGGCAAGGCGCATGCCCTCGACTGGTGGGCGGTCATCTTCAATCCCTCGATGCCCTACCGGCTGGTCCACATGCTGCTCGCCTCGGGGCTCACGGTCTCCTTCCTGATCGCCGGCTTCTCGGCGCTGCGCTACCTTTATGGCGACCGCTCGGAATCGATGTGGAAGGCGCTGCGCACCGGCGTCTTCGCCGCCGCAATCCTGATCCCGATCCAGATCTTTGCCGGCGACCAGCACGGCTTGAACACGCTCGAGCACCAGCCGCAGAAAATCGCCGCCATGGAAGCCAACTGGAACACCGGCGCCAACGTGCCGCTGGTGCTGTTCGCGCTGCCCGACGAGGCGGCCAAGGAAAACAGGTTCGAGCTCGCCATTCCCGACGGCGCCAGTCTCATCCTGCGCCACAGCATAAGCGGCGTCGTGCCGGGATTGAACGACTATCCGGGCAACCACCCGCCGGTCTTGCCGGTGTTCTGGGGGTTCCGCGTCATGGTCGGCACCGGCATCCTGATGCTCGTCGTCTCCTGGTCGGCGGCCTTCTTCCTCAAGCGCCGCCACAGCCTGCCGAAGCCGCTGGCCCTCATCATGGTGCCGATGGCGCTGTCCGGCTGGCTGGCGACGCTGGCCGGCTGGTACACGACCGAGATCGGCCGCCAGCCCTGGCTGGTCACCGGCATATTGAAGACGGCCCATGCCGTCGGCCCGGTCGCCGGCAGCCATGTCGCGCTGACCCTGGCAGTCTATCTCATCCTCTATGTGCTGCTCTTGATCGCCTATCTCGGCGTGCTGGTGCATCTGGCGCTGAAGGCGGCCAAGGAAGGCGACACCTCGCCGCTGCCCGGCGTCATGAACGCGGCGCTTTCGCAACCTGCCGCCGAGGAGTGAGCATGGAGGGGCAAGACAGGTTGCGTGGTCGGTTCGATACGGAGCTTGCACGGGAGGCCGGCGCCGCCCCTCACCTGCCTACCGGCATCCTCTCCCCGTATAGTGACGGGGAGAGGGGCGCTATCATCGCCGGTTTCGCCGATCGCTTGCGTTGCTGCAAGACGGAAGCCGGCGTTGTGGCCAGGCCCCTTCTCCCCGTCACTATACGGGGAGAAGTGCCCGGCAGGGCGATGAGGGGCGGCGCCAACCTCCACAATCGATCTGAAACGGCCGCTTCGAGCATGACCGGCCTATCACGGTTGGAGGAAAAACGATGACCTTCGATTGGCCGACCGCGCTGCCGCTGATCTTTGCCGGCCTGATGGGCCTTGCGATCCTGATCTACGTCATCCTCGACGGTTTCGACCTCGGCATCGGCATCCTGTTCGCAGCTGCCGAAGATGCCGAGCAGGACACGATGATCGCGGCGATCGGCCCGTTCTGGGACGCCAACGAGACCTGGCTGGTGCTGGCGGTCGGGCTCTTGCTGGTCGCCTTCCCGATGGCGCACGGCACCATCCTCACCGCCCTCTATATCCCGGTCTTCCTGCTCCTGGTCGGCTTGATCCTGCGCGGCGTCGCCTTCGATTTCCGCGCCAAGGTACCGGCCGGCAAGAAGCACCGCTGGAACCGCATCTTCTTTCTCGGCTCCGCGATGGCCTCGCTGGCGCAGGGCTATATGCTCGGCGTCTATGTGCTCGGCCTCGATGTCGGCCTTGGCGGCATGGCCTTCGGCGCGCTGGTCGCGCTCTGCCTCTCTGCGGCCTACGCCGCCATGGGCTCGGCCTGGCTGATCTACAAGACCGAGGGCGATCTGCAACGAAAGGCGGTGCGCTGGCTGCGCACCACGCTGGTCCTGACCGCGCTCGGCATGGTCGCGGTCTCTTTGGCGACGCCCTTCGCCAGCCCGCGCATCTTCGACAGATGGTTCGTCTGGCCGGAGATCGTCTATCTCTCGCCGCTGCCGATCGTATCGGCGCTCTTGTTCCTGTGGCTGTGGCGGCAGACCTTTCATCTGCCCAAGCCCGACGACCGGCATGCGCTGCGGCCCTTCCTGACCCTGGCCGCAATCTTCGCGCTCGGCTTCGCCGGGCTCGCCTGGTCGTTCTATCCCTATGTCGTGCCCGACAGGCTGACGATCTGGCAGGCCGCCTCGGCGCCGGAAAGCCTGGCCTTCATCCTGGTCGGCACCGTCGTCGTGCTGCCGATCATCATTTTCTATTCGTTCTATGCCTACCGCGTGTTCGGGGGGAAGGCGACGGATCTGACCTATGATTGAGGGCACCAGCGGGTAGGCGTCAGCGTTCCTTCACACCCCCCTCTGCCCTGCCGGGCATCTCCCCCGCAAGGGGGGAGATCGGCAGCTGGGGCGTAGGTGCGTTTTCTGCAACGTTGGTGATTGGCGAAGGCCGTGGCGACATTCAATCTCCCCCCTTGCGGGGGAGATGGCCGGCAGGCCAGAGGGGGGTGCTGTCCCGCCGACCTAAGCTTTTTTCAGCTCTTGCTGCTTGCCTGCACCAGCACCGGCTTCTCGCTATAGAGTTTTGGAAACAGCGCCTTCAGGTTCGCCACCTTCGGGAGGTCGTTGTAGACGATATAGGGATAGGTCGGGTTCAGCGTCAGAAAATCCTGATGATAGTCCTCGGCCGGATAGAAGGTCTTGCCGGTCTCCAGCGTGGTCACGATCGGCTTCGCAAACACCTTGGCCTTGTCGAGCTGGGCGATGTAGCTCTCGGCGATCTTCTTCTGCTCGTCGTTCTCGGCAAAGATCGTCGAGCGGTACTGCGTGCCCTGGTCCGGCCCCTGGTAGTTGAGCTGCGTCGGATTGTGCGCGACCGAGAAATAGACCTGCAGAAGCTGGCCATAGGTCACCTTCGAGGGATCGTAGGTGATCTCGACCGATTCCGCATGGCCGGTACGCCCGGAGCCGACGACCTCGTAGACGGCGTTCTCGGCGCTGCCGCCCGTGTAGCCGGAAACGGCCTTGCTGACGCCCTTGACGTGCTGGAAGACGCCCTGCACGCCCCAGAAGCAGCCGCCGGCGAAGATGGCTTTCTCCGTGCCGCTCGAAGCCTTTTCATCCAAAACCGGCGGCGGGATCACCACCGCGTCCTCGGCCGAACGCGCCGGCGTCTGCCAGAAGGCGGCCGCGGCTGCCGTCAGCACCAGTGCTGCAAGCGGGGCCAGCGAGCGCCGCGCCTTTTTGTCGATGCCGTTCATGTCGGATCTCCTTGTTCGTTGTTCCACTATATACGAAGCAGGCCGCTGCAGGTTTCTCACTTTGCCGTGCGGCGGCTTATGGCCGACGGCGCTCCCCCTGTCCGTCTCGGCTTTGCCGAGCCACCTCTCCCCCATTTCATGGGGGTGAGGAAACGCCAACCGCCAAAGTCGCCGCCTTCGCAAGCTTGGGTTCCTCGCCCCCGCGGAAGCGGGGGAGAGGTGGATCGGCGCGCAGCGCCGAGACGGAGCGGGGGACGGCCTTTGCCATTGTTCGCCGAGGCCGGAGCCGCCTGACTTACTGCGCCGGCGCCATCGCATCCGCGGGCTTCATGGCATCCGTGGCGGGTTTCATCGCCTGGGTCGCCATCGCATCGGGCTTCATTTTATCTGCCGGTTTCATCGCCTCCGTCGCCGGCTTCATGGCGTCGGTCGCCATTGCGTTGGCTGGCTTCATGGCGTTGGTCGCATCGTCGGCGCGGGCGCCGGCGGCGAAGGCCGTGGTTGCGAGCGCAAGCGCGAGCGCCGTCAGGAATCTGGTCATGGTAGTCTCCTTGGGTTGTGGCGCGCGGATGCGGGCCGGTGGTGCGCTGCCGCTTGCCGCGGCCCCGCGCGAAAAATCAGTTTGCCGCGGCGGCCAGGATCGGCCCGCCGTCCGGCGTCTGCACCAGCACTGCCGTGCTCAAGCCCCCGGGTGCCGCAGGCAGCGGCAGTGTCGTCGCCTGGCCGTTCCAGCGGCCGAGCCTCTCAAGCGAATGCACGACATTGGCATGCGGCAGCGTGCGTCCGGTGTTCTCGCCGCGTGCCACCGGCACTTCGACGACGCCGCGTGCGTAGCGCACCAGCCAGACATCGGCCGCCCCGCCGGGTGCCGTGCCGGCGCCGATGCTCACCTTGCCGTCGCCGAGCGAGAGCGCCGGACCCTTGGCGTGCGGGCTTGTCGAGATCAGCCGCTCGATCTCGCCGGGCGCAGCACCGACGGCGTCGGCGCTGCCGTTCACCACCACCTGCGGCGTGAACGGCCCATCATGGCCGAGCGGCGGCTCGTAGGCGACCTGGCGCTGGGTGAATTCCTGCCAGCCGAAAATATCCTTCCAGCCGAGATAGTCCCAGTAGGTGACGTTGAAGGACAGCGCCAGCACGCCCGGCCGGTCCTTGACCTTGATCAGATTGGCATTGGCCGGCGGGCAGGACGAGCAGCCCTGGCTGGTGAACAGCTCGACCACGGTGAGCGGTTGTGCGGCGGCGGCGCCGGCCGCGGTGGCAAAAATTGCGCCGGCAAGCAGGCCGATTCTCGTCGTCAATCCGGTCATGGGAAGCAGTCTCCATAGCGGGGCAATGCTCCCATTTCGCCGCCGCGGAGGACTTCGTTACAGCTTCACCGGTTTGTGATTGAGGCGCCGATCTCCCCCCTTGAGGGGGAGATGGCCGCAAAGCGGCCAGAGGGGGTCATTGCGCATGGAGCGCCAATGCCTTCTTCGCTACAGACAAGGTCGTGCCAGCTGAGACGACCCCCTCTGTCGCCTTTGGCGACATCTCCCCCACGAGGGGGGAGATCAGCTGTCACTGCGTCAGCACCGTCTCGGAGGGCCGCTGGTTGAAGGCGCATTTGCCGGTCACGGTGTAGAAGAAGTCGGCATTGGAAACCGGCGCCGGCACAGCGTTGCCGCCGTCTTCCCAAGCCTGGTAGCCGGTCTGGCCGCAGGGCACCGAGGTGAAGATGTCGACCTTCTGGCCGGTCGCGACCTCGGGCATATCGGTGGCGCTGGTGCCGATATAGAGCCGGTTCGAGGTGTTGGGATCGTTCGACTTCAGCACCTTCGGGTTGCCCGAGGGAACGTCCATTTGCAGATAGAGCTGGTTCATCTGGCTGACGTCGATCACCGCGCCGGCGCCATTGGCCGGATAGAAGGTATCGGCGCAGGTCGTGACGTACTTGTTGCTGCCGCTGGTCTGGGTGATCGCCCCGCTCGGCAGGTTGTTGAAATTGTTGACCGTCGAGGTCGTGCAGACCTGTTTCTGCACCACTGTCGTCGTCGACCCGTTGATGGTGCTCACCGTGGTTGTGCCGTAGCCCTTCGGATCGCCATAGCCGTTGTAACTATAGCTGATCGTCATCAGCGGTTTGGCCTTGGTCTGGCCGAACTGGGTGCCGTAGAGCGTCATCGTCTTGTTCCAGTAGCCCGACACCTTCGTCACCTTGAAGGTGGACTGCACCAGCGCCGGCGTCTTGCGCACCGAAGAGCCGACGCCGACATCCACCGAATCGATCCTGGCGATCTGCATGAAACTGGTCGGCATCGGATAGGCCGCCGTGGCGCTGAACGTCGCCGTGCCGTCGGCGGCGACGTTGACGGCGGTGAGCGTCGCGTCGCCCAACCCGCTATTGGCGACATAGGCCTGCTGCAGCGCCGTCTGGCGGTCGGCCTTCGACGTCGTGGTCGGCAGCGTGGTGATCGACAGGATTGCGGCGTCCAGCGCCTGCTGCATGTTGCTCCTGGTCGTCACCGCCGAGGTGTAGTCGACGGAAAAGCCGACCGCGAGCAAGAGCGGAATCGCCAGCAGCGCCATCATCGGCAGCATCGAGCCGCTTTGCGATCGAACGAAATCTCTTGCCGACGAGAACATGCTCCAACCCCAAACACACCGGCAATGCAACCTGCCTGCCACCCCAAGTGGAGATATGCCCGAAATGGGTGCATGAAAGTTTAAGCGGATTTGGTGGCAGGCACAGCCGATCTCCCCCCTTGCGGGGGAGATGCACGGCAGCAGGGGGGTGCTGTTCCGCCGGACCTCTCAGCCAGAACAGGCGCCCGAGTTCAAATAACTTGGGCAGGTTGATAGCTTGAAAGAAGTAGGATCGACGCAGGCGATCCGTCACACCCCCCTCTGGCCCGCCGGCCATCTCCCCCGCGAGGGGGGAGATCGGCAGTTGCTGCGCCGTGACCGAACTCCCTGCCCCGCTTGCCCCTTAAACCCGCCCCTGCTAAAGCGCGCCGCATGACGACGCCGCTCGACCACATCAGAAATTTCTCCATCGTCGCCCATATCGACCATGGCAAATCCACGCTTGCCGACCGGCTGATCCAGCTCACCGGCGCGCTGGACGAGCGCGACATGAAGGAGCAGGTGCTGGACTCGATGGACATCGAGCGCGAGCGCGGCATCACCATCAAGGCCCAGACAGTTCGGCTGAACTACCGCGCCAAAAACGGCGAGGATTATGTGCTGAACCTCATCGACACGCCCGGCCATGTCGACTTCGCCTACGAGGTGTCGCGTTCGCTTGCCGCCTGCGAGGGCTCGCTGCTGGTGGTGGACGCTAGCCAAGGCGTCGAGGCGCAGACGCTCGCCAATGTCTACCAGGCCATCGACAACAACCACGAGATCGTCGTGGTGCTGAACAAGGTCGACCTTCCCGCCGCCGAGCCCGAGCGCATCCGCGAGCAGGTCGAGGAGGTCATCGGCCTCGACGCTTCCAATGCCGTGCTGATCTCGGCCAAGACCGGCCTCGGCGTGCCGGACGTGCTGGAGGCGATCGTCCACCAGCTGCCGCCGCCGCGCGAGGGCGACATCGCAGCACCCTTGAAGGCGATGCTGGTCGACAGCTGGTACGACGCCTATCTCGGCGTCATTGTGCTGGTGCGCATCATCGACGGCGTGATGAAGAAGGGCCAGACCATCCGCATGATGGGCACCGGCGCCAAATATCTCGTCGAGCGCACCGGCGTCTTCAAGCCGGCCCGCGTCAATGTCGACGAGCTCGGCCCCGGCGAGTTCGGCTTCTTCACCGGCTCGATCAAGGAAGTGGCCGACACCCGCGTCGGCGACACCATCACCGAGGACCGCCGCCCGACGCAAAAGGCGCTGCCCGGCTTCAAGCCGGCGCAGCCGGTGGTGTTCTGCGGCCTGTTCCCGGTCGACGCCGCCGATTTCGAGGATCTGCGCGCCGCCGTCGGCAAGCTGCGCCTCAACGATGCCTCCTTCTCCTATGAAATGGAGACCTCGGCCGCGCTCGGCTTCGGCTTCCGCTGCGGCTTCCTCGGCCTGTTGCACCTGGAGATCATCCAGGAGCGGCTGGAGCGCGAGTTCAACCTCGACCTCATCGCCACTGCGCCTAGCGTCGTCTACCGCATGAACCTCATCGACGGCACGACCAAGGAGCTGCACAACCCGGCCGACATGCCCGACGTGGTCAAGATCGCCTCGATCGAGGAGCCGTGGATCCGCGCCACCATCCTGACCCCCGACGACTATCTCGGCGGCATCCTGAAACTCTGCCAGGACAGGCGTGGCATCCAGGCCGATCTCTCCTATGTCGGCAAACGCGCCATGCTGACCTACGATTTGCCGCTCAACGAGGTCGTGTTCGATTTCTACGACCGGCTGAAATCGATCTCCAAGGGCTACGCCTCCTTCGACTATCACCTGACCAACTATCGCGAGGGCGACCTGGTGAAGATGTCGATCCTGGTCAATGACGAGCCGGTCGACGCTCTATCCATGCTGGTGCACCGCTCGGCCGCCGAAAAGCGCGGCCGCGCCATGTGCGAGAAGCTGAAGGAGCTGATCCCGCAGCACCTGTTCAAGATCCCGATCCAGGCGGCCATCGGCGGCCGCATCATCGCCCGCGAGACCGTCTCGGCGCTCCGCAAGGACGTCACCGCCAAATGCTACGGCGGCGACGTGACCCGCAAGCGCAAGCTGCTCGACAAGCAGAAAGAGGGCAAGAAGCGGATGAGGCAGTTTGGGAAGGTGGATATCCCGCAGGAGGCGTTTATCCAGGCCTTGAAGATGGGGGATTGAGAATAGCGGTATCCTGCAACGTGAGCATGGCCGCGATATAGTATTGATATTTGCCGTAGCTCCCCTAACATAGACCCGGGATTTGGGGAGGGGCTTACGTGGAACTAACAATAGGCAAAATTACGCTTCCGGGGCCAGTCCTCATCCCGTCCATTTCGATTTTCGAGACGCAGGGCAAATTGACGGACGCGTTGCCTCTGCAGGACGCACTGAGCGAACCGATCACGCTTCTTTCAGCTCACGACATTGCAAGACAATCCGAACTCAAAAGTCAGATTTCTCACTTTCGAGATAGAGGCGGTGTGGTTTTCATCGATAGCGGGGGCTACGAAGCATCCCGCATCGGTAGGCACGTCCAAGGGTACAGGGAAAGCTGGACAATAGGCGACTATAAATCGGTGATTGACACCTGCGAGCACGATCTCGCAGCAAGCTTTGACTTGTTCATAAACGACAATGAGACACCCCAGGATTTTCAATTACGGCTCTGTGACTTTCTCGCCCATGAACATGGCTTCATACAAAAAGGCAAAATAGTACCGGTCGTCCACCTCCATAATTTTTCGGGGACGCCCTCATTGAACCACGATGAAGCTGTGGATCTGATTGATCGAATTGCAGCCGAAATTGACCCCAGCTTTATCGCCATCCCCGAACGAGAACTCGGAGACGGGCTTGCTGCAAAGCGCGACTTGACCAAGAAAATCACTTCGACCCTGGCCAAAAAAGGTCGCCGGGCTGGTCTACACGTCTTGGGATGCGGGAACCCGCTTTCATTCGCAATCTTGGCCGAGGCGGGCATTGCAATGGCCGATGGCCTAGAGTGGTGCCGCACCCTTGTGGGTCCAAATTTTCATTTGCACCACTTTCAGCATGGAGGGCTGTTTCCAGAGCCCGAATTCGATGTGTATAACCCTACCGCAGAGGTGATTCGCGAAAAGAGTCAACACTACCTCACGCTGACACTGGCAAGAAATTTGCACGCTCTGCAGGGCTTTGTGAAGCAGGTCATAGATTCGATGGAAGACGGCGAGTTGCCTGACTTTCTTGAGCGGAATTTCGGAAAGCAGGCTGCGCAGCTCTTAAGATAAGACAGGTGTGGTGGTTACATTCGTTCATATATTTGACACTCTCATCGATGAATACAAAGCCGGAAATTTTGGAACAATTGACGAACATTTCACGCGAAATCTCGATCAGAGGTCAATTGAAAAAACTCTAGTCACTTGTATACTTTCAAGCACCTGGACTTATGAGAAGGCAATCGAAGCTGCGGACATTGTCCTCAGGGAGTTTCGAGATAGCGTCGACACTCTTGCTGACGAGGAAACCATAGAATCACTTCTCCGCAGCCGCCAAGTTCGACATCGGTTTCCTAAATCCAAAGCTCGACAGCTAAGAGCTTCTCTTTCAGCCATTGACGAGATGCAAGAGTCCGTGGTTGATTTCTTCGCGAAGTTTGAATCAGCAAGGCTAGCTAGGGAATTCGTTTCAACCAACTTCCCCGGGCTCGGGTACAAACAGTCAAGTATGTTTCTCCGAGACATCGGAGTTGCGCATGATCTCGCCGTAATCGATATTCACATTGTGTGGTTCCTTGAGAACGTGGAAAGCGTGAAAGTTGCCAGTTTAAGTAAGAAAAACTATCTTCTTCTTGAGGATTATCTGAAGTCTTTTAGCGACAAAATAGGTGTAGGAATGAACGCATTGGACCAATTAATTTGGGCGAGCGTTCGTGAATTCCGAAAAATGAAGAGGATCAAGGGTTGCGGGATGCAGTATGTCTTGCCTCTGGGGGGCTAGATTCAAACACGTGCCTCTATCTCCTAAAGCAGCATGGCCTTGAACCGCTGCCGCTGTTTATCGATTATGGTCAGATAAATGCGGAGAGGGAATTCCAGTCGCTCAACAAGGCTTGCGGCGACCTAAGCCTAGGGGAACCGATGAGAATGGATTTCTCGAGCTTTGGTCACCATGTGAAGTCAGGGCTCACGGACCGATCACTGCACATCTCGAAAGACGCTTTTACGCCATGTCGCAACCTCTTTTTCATTGTTTCGGCTGCCGCAGTAGCTAGTTCGCGAGGCATAAACAAAATCGTAATTGGGTTGCTTAGCGAAGAGACGATCATTTTTCCGGATCAGAGCGACAAGTTCTTGAACGCAGCTGGCGTAGCGATCGAAGCAGCCCTGGGAGTGAGGATGGATATCCTCACTCCACTGCGCGATTATAGAAAGAGTGATGTTCTGCGATTGGCGTCTCAACTCGGTGTAAAGTCGTATTATTCCTGCCATGCAGGAACAGTTCCCCCATGCGGTGAATGCATTGCGTGCAAAGAATACGAGGAGGTTTGATATGGGTGGTGGTTCTGGTGGTTCTTACACGCCAATCAACATAGACGCGATCACGGCGGCAGCTAACGAGCGAATTCAAAGCGCATTCAAAGAGGAGCGCTCTATCCTATTTGTTTGCAACTCAGCCGATCAGAATGAGTTACAGGACCGCATTAAGAAATCAGAAGCGCTAAAGAAGCGACCCTTCGACATCTCGACGGAAGGAGATGCAGCCGTAGACAAGAAAGCTGCTAGTGCAGCCTTGGTAATTCTGTTCTCAAACAAAAGCGACGATCATTCACATATAAACAATGCCATTGTGTCAGCCTCTGCGCACAAAAAGCAATCCATCTATGTTAAGGGAGATGAGGCCCAAACGATACCGCAGTACGTAGCACAATTTCGAGTCCGAACTGTAAGCTGGAGTGCATTGCTCGAAATATTGGCATAAGCCGGGCTAGCTCACAGGGCATGTGCAATATTTCCCTCGCCCGACTCTCAGAAAGAGCTCCGTCGTGGACCCGTTGCCGACGGCGTGCTTGGGCAGGAATACAGGATAGGTGTTAGACGCCCACCCAGGGCAGGCGATTCGAACAGCTGCGGCGGTGAATGGCTCTGCCAATCGTCCGGATTGAACAGCAGCATAGATTTCTGAGGCCAGCTCTTTCAAGACCATCTCGCCCGCTGAATGACGTCGCCCGTTTCACGTTATCTGAAACGTCTCGTCGTTGCCATGATTTCTGAGATGGCTGTTCAAGAAGCGGAGAAGCACAGGTGCCCTTCGATCTGGAGATGCTGCCATCAAAGTTTGGTTGCCGCTACTGGACTAACCCTTGAGATCCCCCCGCCTTGGCGTATCCTCTCCTCGGCTTGGGGAGACATCACATGCGCTCCACCTCGGATACCGTCGCCGCGATCGGCCTCGCCATCGGCGGCGCGTTGGGCATGGCGGGCACCTTCGTTGCCAACGACGCGCTGCGCGAAACGCTGTGGGCGATCGATGGCGTCGCCCTCGTCGTCGCCGCCGCGCTGCTCACCCTGAAATACCAGCGTCTGGGCAATGACTGCGTCGCGGCCGGCTTCCTCACTTTCGTCGCCGGCGAAAGCCTGCTTCTGGCCGGCAATGCGGCGGGGCTGGAGGCGAGCGTGCCCAGCTATCTCGGCGGCATCTCGCTCTGGGCGGCGGCCCTGGTGCTGATCAGCGCGCCGAGAACCTTTGCGCTCTGGATGCGGCTCACCGGCTTCATCGCCGCCGCTCTCTTCGCCGTCTCGGTGTTTGCCGCACTGTGGGGCATGCCCTTGCTGCCCACCTCGTCGCCGCTGCCGGCGCTCGGCTATCCGTTCCTGGTCCTCACCTTCATCGGCTGGATCTGGACACTGCTGAAATCGGAACGGTGAGCGGATGGCCGCGCCGCTTGAAATCCGCAACAGCGCCTCGGGCAAGATTCTGCCGGCGGTAGGCCCGTTCCTGATCGGCGGCATTTTTGGCTTCGGCGCGCTGCAGGGCGTGGCCTCGGGGGCATCCGGCGGCAATGTGCTGTGGATCGCGCTGCTCGGTGTCGCCTTCCTGGCGCTCGGCCTCTTCATTTCACGCGGCGCCTTCGACACGTCGGTCAAGGTCACGCTCGACAGCCAAGGCTTCCGCGATGCTCGCGCCGGCGACGCGCTGGTGCCGTGGAACAAGGTGCGGAGCGTGAGCCTCGCCTCCGGCGGCAAGGGAGCGGCGATGCTCAATTTCGAGCTCACCGAGGAGCCGCCCGACGCGATCAAATACGCCGCCGCCAACGCCTTCGGCCTGATGCCCTTCGGCAAGACCACCGTGCACATGGAGATCTCCTCGCTCGACATCCACGGCCAGGACATGATCGAGGCGGTGAAGAAATTCGCGCCGCATGTGGTGGTGAGGCGCTGATCTCCCCTCTCGAGGGGGAGATGTCGCCAAAGGCGACAGAGGGGGGTTCGCCGCGCGTGGAGCGCCCGACGCCCTGCGGTACGAGATGAGGTCGGCGTTCTACGCGCAAGGACCCCCTCTGACCGCTTCGCGGCCATCTCCCCCTCGAGGGGGAAGATTAGCAGCGCCACACGTGCTCTACTCCCATCGGGGACCTCGCCATGATTCGCGCTCTGCTCGCCGCTCTTCTCCTTACCGCGCCGGCCTTCGCCGCCGACATGTCGGTCTTCGTCCGCAACCAGCGCTCGGACGGCGTCGCGCTGGAGCTGTTCAGCCGCGACAGCGGAAAGGTCTGGCCGGGCGGCGACAAGGTCTTCCTCATCCGCCCGCAGGCGAAGAAATCCGTGCCGATCTCCTGCGAGCCCGGCGAGCACATCTGCTGGGGCGTCTGGGTGGTCGGCAACGATTCCGTCGCCGCCGGCGTCGGCCCCGACAACGACCAGCCCTGCGACACCTGCTGCTTCATCTGCGTGGAGCACTCGACGGAGACGGTCGATCTGGCGGAGTGAGCGGCGGGAATCTCCCCCTCGAGGGGGAGATGTCGCCAAAGGCGACAGAGGGGGTCGGCGCGACCGGGCTCACCCTCTGCTGCTGAACGAGGTTGGCGCTCCAAGCGAGATGACCCCCTCTGGCCTGCCGGCCATCTCCCCCGCAAGGGGGGAGATCAGATGTCGCGCAGGCTTTCGCCAATCGCCGACGTTGCAGGAATAGCGCCGGCGTCAGAACTGCCAATCTCCCCCCTCGAGGGGGAGATGTCGCCAAAGGCGACAGAGGGGGTCGGCGCGACCGGGCTCACCCTCTGCTGCTGAACGAGGTTGGCGCTCCATGCGAGATGACCCCCTCTGGCCTGCCGGCCATCTCCCCCTCGAGGGGGGAGACTACGCTCCCCACCCCTTGGCCCATCCCTCCCGTCTTTATCCGCAACCGCGTATCGGCTAAGGGCAGGCACCGAACCTTTTGCCCGGACTGCCGCCAACAATGACCGCCAAGCCTCACCCCCTCTTCCTCGGCATCGACACCGGCGGCACCTACACGGACGCCGTTCTGTGGGCGGAGGAAGGCAGCCCGAAGGGCAAGGTGCTCGCCAAGGCGAAGGCGCTGACCACGCGCCACGACCTCGCCGTCGGCATTTCCGGCGCGGTCGACGCGGTGCTGGAAAAATCCGGCACCGACCCGGCCGCGATCAAGCTGGTCTCGATGTCGACCACGCTTGCCACCAACGCGCTGGTCGAGGGCCAGGGCGGGCGCGTGGCGCTGGTGATGATCGGCTTTTCCGAGGCCGACCTTGCCCGCGACGGGTTGAAGACGGCGTTGGGCAGCGATCCGGTGGTGTTCTGCCCCGGCGGCCATGACGTGCACGGCAATGCCGCCAAGCTCGACCTTTCCGGGCTCGAGGCGGCATTGCCGGAGCTTGGGCGTTCGGTGTCGGGCTTTGCCGTCTGCGCCTATTTTGCCACCCGCAATCCCGCGCATGAGCTCGCCGCCCGCGACCTGATCCGCGAAAAGACCGGCCTGCCGGTCACCGCCAGCCACGAGCTTTCGGCCAAGCTCGGCGGCCCGCGCCGTGCGCTCACCACTTTGCTCAACGCCCGGCTGATCTCGATGATCGACCGGCTGGTCGCGGCGACCGAAGGCTTTCTTGGCCGTCGCGGCATCGCCGCACCCTTGATGGTGGTGCGCGGCGACGGCGCGCTGGTGTCGGCCGCCTTCGCCCGCCAGCGGCCGATCGAGACGATTTTGTCCGGCCCGGCCGCCAGCCTGGTCGGCGCCCGCCACATGACCGGGCTCGACGACGCCATGGTCTCGGACATCGGCGGCACCACCACCGACGTTGCGGTGCTGGATGGCGGCCGCCCGCGCCTCGATCCGGAAGGCGCCACCGTCGGCGGCTTCCGCACCATGGTGGAAGCGGTCGCCATGCGCACCTTCGGCCTTGGCGGCGACTCCGAAGTGGCGCTGGAGGACGGCGCGCTCGACCCGAAGATCCTGCTCGGACCGCGCCGCCTGGTGCCGCTGGCGCTGGCCGGCCTGGCGCATGGCGAAGCGGTCACCGCCGAGCTGGAGCGGCAGCTGCGCGCGCCCAATCCCGGCCGCATGGACGGGCGTTTTGCCGTGCGCACCGGCGTGCCGGACCGGCTCGCCGCCGGCCTCACGGGGCCGGAAGCGAAACTCTACGAGGCGATCGGCGCCACGCCGCTGGCGCTCGACCGGCTGCTCAGCTCCAACGCCCAGAACGCTACGCTCAACCGGCTGGTGGCGCGCGGCCTGGTCCACATCTGCGGCTTCACGCCGTCGGACGCCGCGCATGTCCTCGGCAAGCAGGCCAATTGGGATCCCGCCGCCGCGCGTCTCGGCGCCGAGCTGTTTTCCCGCCGCCGCGACGGCCGCGGCCAGCCGATCGCGGCGACGCCGGAAGTGCTCGCCGCGCGCGTGCTCGTCACGCTGACCCGCTGGTCGGCCGAATACATCCTCGAAACCGCCTTCGCCGAGGACGGGCTGGACGGCGCCGCCACCGTCGCGCACGCGCTGGTGCAGCGCGCCGTCGACGCCCACCCCGGCATCGCCCGCTTCAATGTCGCGCTCGACCGTCCGGTGATCGGCCTCGGCGCCTCCGCCCCGCTGCATTATGCCGGCCTGCCGCCGCTGATCGGCAATGGCTGCATCGTGCCGGAAGACACCGATGTCGCCAATGCGCTTGGCGCCGTCGTCGGTCAGGTCCGCGTCTCGGCCGAAGCCCGCGTCAGCCAGCCAAGGGAAGGGCTTTTCCGGCTTGCCTCCGGCCAGACGGTGCGCGACTTCACCGAAGAGGAGAAGGCGATCGCCGCGGCGGAAGCCGACGTGCGTGCGATCGTCGCCGAACGCGCGAAAAATGCCGGCACCGATAGCGCCGAAATCGATGTGTCCACCGAGTTCAAGGTCTCGACGGTGGAGAACCAGCGCATGTTCATCGAGGCGCATGTGGTGGCGGTGGCGTCAGGGCGACCGCGGATTGCGGTGTGAGGAAGAGCGTAATCTCCCCCCTCGAGGGGGAGATGTCGCCGAAGGCGACAGAGCGGGTCGCCGCGCGTGAAGCGTCAACGCCCGCTGCGCCGAAACGACATCGGCGCTCCATGCGAGGCGACCCCCTCTGGCCTGCCGGCCATCTCCCCCTCAAGGGGGGAGATTCGCTAACCGCCAAATCCGCCTAAACCCTAAGCCGAATTGACCCCGCAACCCCAAACATGCCAAAGGCCCCCGCTAACAAGGCCAAAGCCTATTAGTTGGAGAAGCCCCTGATGACCGACCGCATCGAGATCGCCGGGTTGCAGATTGCCCGGGAGCTCCATGATTTCGTCGCCGGGGAGGCAGCAGTCGGCACCGGCATCGACGTCGAACAATTCTGGACCGGCTTTTCAGAGATCGTCCATGACCTCGCGCCGAAGAACCGCGCGCTGCTCGCCAGGCGCGACGCCATGCAGGAGAAGCTGGACGATTGGTACCGCGCCAACGGCGCGCCGGTCGACATGGAGGTGTACAAGGCTTTCCTCAAGGAGATCGGCTACCTGGTGCCGGAAGGCCCGGCTTTCAGCGTCTCGACCCAAAATGTCGATCCGGAAATCGCCGTCGTCGCCGGGCCGCAGTTGGTCGTGCCGGTGATGAACGCGCGCTATGCGCTCAACGCCGCCAATGCGCGCTGGGGCTCGCTTTATGATGCGCTCTACGGCACCGACGCCATTGCCGAGACGGGCGGCGCCGAAAGGGGCAAAGCTTTCAATCCCAGGCGCGGCGCCAAGGTCATCGCCTGGGCCAGGGATTTCCTCGACCAGTCCGTGCCGCTCACCACCGGCAAATGGGCCGGCGTCAACGGACTGTCGGTGGCGAGCGGCGCCCTGAAGGTCGGCGAAGGCGCCGGCGCCACCACCCTTGCCGACCCAAGGCAGTTCGTCGGCTATCGTGGCGACGCCGCCACGCCGGAAGCCGTGCTTTTGGTCAAGAACGGCCTGCATATCGAGATCGTCGTCGACCATGCCAGTCAGATCGGCAAGACCGATGCGGCCGGCATTGCCGACGTCATCCTCGAGGCCGCCTTGACCACCATTCAGGACTGCGAGGATTCGGTCGCCGCGGTCGATGCCGAGGACAAGGTCGTCGTCTACCGCAACTGGCTCGGCCTGATGAAGGGCGACCTGGCGGAAGAGATCACCAAGGCCGGCAAGAGCTTTGTCCGCAAGCTCAACCCGGGCCGCCGCTACACGGCGCCGAACGGCGGCCAGCTGCTGCTGCCCGGACGCTCGCTGATGTTGGTGCGCAATGTCGGCCACTTGATGACCAATCCGGCGATCCTCGACCGCGACGGCAACGAGGTGCCGGAAGGCATCATGGACGCGGCGCTCACCGCGCTGATCGCGCTGCACGATGTCGGCGAAAACGGCCGGCGCGCCAATTCCCGTGCCGGCTCGATGTATGTGGTGAAGCCCAAGATGCATGGGCCGGAAGAAGTCGCCTTCGCCGTCGAAATCTTCGACCGCGTCGAAGCCCTGCTCGGCATGGCCAAGAACACCATCAAGATGGGCATCATGGACGAGGAGCGGCGCACCACCGTCAACCTCAAGGAAGCGATCCGCGCCGCGAAGGAACGCGTGGTCTTCATCAACACCGGCTTCCTCGACCGCACCGGCGACGAGATCCACACCTCGATGGAAGCCGGCCCGATGATCCGCAAGGGCGACATGAAGCAGGCCGCCTGGATTTCCGCCTATGAGGCGTGGAATGTCGATACCGGCCTGGAATGCGGGCTCGCCGGCCATGCCCAGATCGGCAAGGGCATGTGGGCGATGCCGGATCTGATGGCGGCGATGCTCGAGCAAAAGATCGCGCACCCCAAGGCCGGCGCCAACACCGCCTGGGTGCCCTCGCCGACCGCAGCGACGCTGCATGCCACGCACTATCATAAGGTTGATGTGCACGCCGTGCAGGCGGCGCTGAAGAGCCGGCCGAAGGCCAGGCTCGACGACATTCTTTCGGTGCCGGTGGCGGTGCGGCCGAACTGGACGCCGGACGAGATCCAGCGCGAGCTCGACAACAACGCGCAAGGCATCCTCGGCTATGTCGTGCGCTGGATCGACCAGGGCGTCGGTTGCTCGAAGGTCCCGGATATCAACGATGTCGGCCTGATGGAGGACCGCGCCACGCTGCGCATCTCCTCGCAGCACATCGCCAACTGGCTGCGCCACAAGGTGTGCTCGGAGATCCAGGTCAGGGATTCGCTGCAGCGCATGGCGGCGATCGTCGACCGCCAGAATGTCGGCGACCCGTTCTATCGGCCGATGGCGCCGGACTTCGACAAGTCGATCGCCTTCCAGGCCGCTTGCGACCTGGTGTTCAAGGGCACGAGTCAGCCCAACGGCTACACCGAGCCGGTGCTGCATGCGCGCAGGCTGGAGCTGAAGGCAAGCTAAGGATTCGCAGCAGCCAGCCGTTATTGTTGCGATACTGTGGCGGCGCCGATCTTTCAGCCTGCCATGGGCCTCGTCGACCCGCCGTTTCACGGTGTTTTGATGAGAATCGCAGTTACAAGGCCTGAACGGCACGCTAAGCCGGTATCCCCGCCAAGAATCCCGTGATAGCTGTTAGCCAATGCTTGGCGAGGGGTAACAAGAATGAGCTGGATGCTTATCAGCAAAGACATCCGCTGGCGCATTGCTACCCTGATGGTGGTCGCATTTGCATATACGCCTGCAGAGGCTGGTCATATTTTCAGGAGTATGTATCACAAGGATGTAAAGTCTGGCGTGAATACTTACATATACAAGAACGACGAGCTCTACGAGGACTGCGCGGTCGCCCACATCAAAGCGAAAGTAACCACATACCCAGAGCACGGCACCCTGGAGCTTTCGGAGGGGGCGGTTGAAAATACTTACAGCAAATTGCTGCCGCAATCCAAATGCGCCCGCAAGGTGTCGACTGGAGTTAAGGCATTCTATCGCTCTAGCGCCGGATACAAGGGCAAGGACGAGGCCGTTTTCTACGCGATCGACCCGGCCGGCAATGGAAAGTACACCACGATCTATCTGACCGTCAGGTAGCCGGGCTTAAGGCGCGTGAGCGCGTCCCTTGACCCCGCGGTCGCGCGCCATTCGGCGGCTCAAGCCGCCTGCGCCATGCGCTCCGCGCTCATCCGATAAGAGATCGCTTCGGCGAGGTGGATGCGGCCGACGGTTTCGCTGGCGTCGAGATCGGCGAGCGTCCGCGCCACTTTCAGCACGCGGTGATAGGCCCGCGCCGAGAAGGCGAGCTTTTCGCTGGCGTCCTTGAGCAGCGTCAGCCCGGCGGCGTCGGGCCGGGCGATCGCCTCGATGACGGAAGGCGGGCAATGCGCGTTGGTGGTGGCCGCAGCACCCAGCCCTTCGAGCCGCTCGCGCTGCATGGCCCGGGCGCGTGCCACGCGCTGCGCCACCGCGGCACTCGTCTCGGCCTTGTCCGGCCGGATCAGGTCGCTCGCCGAGACCGCCGGCACTTCGATCCTGAGATCGATGCGGTCGAGCAGCGGGCCGGAAATGCGCGCCTGGTATTCGGTGCGGCAGCGCTCGCCGCGCAGGCAGCGATAGCCCGGCTCGCCCGACATGCCGCAGCGGCACGGGTTCATCGCCGCCACCAGCTGGATGCGCGCCGGATAGGTGACGCGGTGGTTGGCGCGCGCGATCACGCAGTCGCCGGTCTCGAGCGGCTGGCGCAGCGCGTCCAATGTCTGCGGCGTGAATTCCGGGAACTCGTCGAGGAACAGCACGCCGTGATGCGCAAGCGACACTTCGCCCGGCCGCACGCGCAAGCCGCCGCCCACCATCGCCGCCATCGAGGCCGAATGATGCGGGGCGCGGAACGGCCGCCGGTCGGTGAGCTTGCCTTCGCCGAGCTCGCCCGCGACGGACGCGATCATCGAGACTTCTAGCAGCTCCTTCGGCGCCAGCGGCGGCAGGATCGAGGGCAGCCGCTGCGCCAGCATCGACTTGCCCGAGCCCGGCGGTCCGACCATCAGGAGATTGTGGCCGCCGGCCGCCGCCACTTCCACCGCCCGCTTGGCGCTCTCCTGGCCCTTGATGTCGGCAAGGTCCGGCAGGTCGCGCGCGGCGACCTGGATGCCGGCCTCGGGCCGCGACAGCACCTGCGTGCCGCGGAAGTGGTTGGCGACGGCGATCAGGCTGCGCGGCGCCAGGATATCGAAATCCTTGCCGGCCCAGGCTGCCTCGGGCCCGCAGGCGAACGGGCAGATCAGCCCTTTGCCTTCGGCGTTGGCGCCGATCGCCGCCGGCAACGCGCCGGCGACAGCGGCAATGGTGCCGTCGAGCGACAATTCGCCCAGCACGACGTAGCCGGCCAGCATATCGCCCGGAATGGCGCCGAGCGCGGCCATCAATCCGAGCGCGATCGGCAGGTCGTAGTGGCTGCCCTCCTTGGGCAGATCCGCCGGCGCGAGGTTCACCGTCACCTTCTTCGACGGCATCGACAGGCCGGACGCATGAAGCGCGGCCTGCACACGCTCGCGGCTCTCGGCCACCGCCTTGTCAGGCAGGCCGACGATCTGCATGCCGACCTTGCCCGGCGCGATCATCACCTGGACATCGACCGGCACGGCCTCGATGCCCTGGAAAGCCACCGTGCGAACCCGCGCTACCATCTTGTCTCAAGCCCCCGGATACCCGCTCGCTCGCCGGTCCTGCGATCAGGCGGCGAGCGGGTTTGGTTTAGACAACCACAGATTTGCGGCTTAAGCAAGAACATTACGGGAACATACGGTCCCGCTCACCGAGCAGCTGCGGGAAGCTACCCCCGCTTCGCCTCGACGCAGTCCCAGAACAGGGCAGCAATATCCGCCCCGCCGAAGCGCCGCACCTCGCGCACGCCGGTCGGCGAGGTGACGTTGATCTCGGTCATGTAGTCGCCGATCACATCGATGCCGACGAGGATGAAGCCGCGTTCCCTTAGCGCCGGCCCGATCCGGGCGCAGATCTCGCGTTCGCGCTCCGTCAGCTCGGTCTTCTCGGCGCGGCCGCCGACATGCATGTTGGAGCGCGAATCGTGCTCGGCCGGCACCCGGTTGATGGCGCCCACCGGCTCGCCGTCGATCAGGATGATGCGCTTGTCGCCCTTGCGCACGTCCTTGAGATAGCGCTGCACGATATAGGGCTCGCGGAACAGCTGGCCGAACATTTCGAGCAGCGAGGCGAGGTTGCGGTCGGCCTCGTGCAGATGGAAGATGCCCGCCCCGCCATTGCCGTAGAGCGGCTTGACGATGATGTCGCCGAACTCCTTGCGGAAGGCGGCCACCTCCTGGGGGTCCTTGGTGACCAGCGTTTCCGGCATCAGGTCCGGGAATTCGGTGACGAAGATCTTTTCCGGGCTGTTGCGCACCCAGGCCGGGTCGTTGACCACCAGCGTCTTCGGATGGATGCGTTCCAAAATGTGGGTGGTGGTGATGTAGTTCATGTCGAAGGGCGGGTCCTGCCTGAGCAGCACCACGTCCATCTCCGAGAGATCGGTGCGCACCGGTTCGCCCAGCGAATAGTGGCTGCCCTTCTCGTCGCGCACCTGCATCTCCTCGGCGCGCGCGAACACCTTGCCGTCCCGCATCGACAGCCGGTCGGGCGTGTAGTGGAAAAGCTTGTGGCCGCGCCGCTGCGCCTCCAACGACAGCGCGAAGGTGGTGTCGCCGGCGATCGACACCGTCGAGACATGGTCCATCTGGACGGCGATTTTCAACGGCATCTCGGGTCTCCGGCAATCTCTGTCGCCGATATAAGGAAATCGGCGGCTTCTGCCAATCGGCCAGAGATTATCGGTCGAAGACCAGCCGGGAATAGCCCAGGAAGGACAGCGCCATCGCGACGACCGAGGCGACCGTCAGCGCCGCCAGCGGCTGCAGCGAGGGCAGCGCGAACAGAAGGGCACAATAGACGAGATAATTGACGATGCTGGTGGCGACGCCGACGCCGCCGTAACGCGCGCCCTCCTGCGCGATGCCTCGGCTCGACGGCGAAAAGGTCAAATGCCGGTTGATCTGCCAGGTGACGGTGAGCGCGAAGCCGATCGACAGCACGCGCGCCGCCAGCGGTCCGAGCGGCGTGACGGAAAGCAGTAGCCAGAGCGCGGCCGCATCGGCGACGAAGCCGACGCCGCCGGCAAGGACGAAGCGGGCAAGCCGGACCATCAGGCGGCTCGCGAGGCCTTGCCCGGGTCCCTCTTCGGGGACGCCTCGCCGGTGAAGCCCGCGCGCCCGATGCGGCCGGCAGGGATGGAAAGATAGAAGATGCGCTTCTGCTCGGCCCGGCCGCGCGACACCGAATCGAGGATCAGCCCGGTGACCATCGCCAGCATGGACAAGAGGAGCAGGCCAATCGACAGCACCCAGGTCGGCATGCGCGGCACAAGTCCGGTCTCGGCGAACTCGATCAGCACCGGGATCATCAGCCCGATGCTGGCCGCCAGGAAGAACAGGGCAAACGTGCCGAAGAAACGCAGCGGCTGCGTCTCCTTGACCAGCATGGCAAACATCCAGAGGATCCTGGCGCCGTCTCTGAACGTCGACAGCTTCGACGACGAGCCGTCCGGGCGGCGGCCGTAGTCGAGCGCCATCTCGTTCACCGGCAGCTTGAGCTGCGAGGCATGCACCGACATCTCGGTCTCGATCTCGAAGCCCCCGGAAACCGCCGGGAAGCTCTTGACGAAGCGCCGCGAAAAGACCCGGTAGCCGGAAAAGATATCGGTGAAATCGGCGCCGAACAGGCCCTTGTAGAGCCGGTTGAAGATGCGGTTGCCGAGGGCGTGGCCGGAGCGGCCGGCGTCATCGGTCACGCCCCGCCGGGTGCCCACCACCATGTCCGAGCGCTCGGTCAAAAGCGTGTTGATCAGCTGCGGCGCATCTTCCGGCGCATAGGTGCCGTCGCCGTCGGCCATCACATAGATGTCGGCGTCGATATCGGCGAACATGCGCCGCACCACATTGCCCTTGCCCTGCCGCGGTTCGCGCACGACGATGGCGCCGGCCGCGCGGGCCCTGAGCGCGGTCAGGTCTTTCGAATTGTTGTCGTAGACATAGATCGTTGCGGAGGGCAGTGTCTCGCAGAAGCGCCGCACGACCTCACCGATCGTCAGCTCCTCATTGTAGCAGGGCAGGAGCACGGCAATCGCCGGCTCGTTGCGGACCTCGTGCGACATTACGTGTCTCCGGTGCCCGGCGCGTGCCTGCGGCCGCGCCAATGCCGGCCCCAATGCCGGCGTCTCCGGGCCTCTTTACTATTTATTGAAGCCGTTAAGGCCAGGTTTAAGCCTCCACCTCCAAAGGACCTCGACGGCGAGGCTTGGCGCCAACCCCTTTTTCGGATCTTCAGAAAATCGATTTTCCGATACCTTTCCTAAACGCTTTGCTGCCAGTCTGGTAACAAATTCCCCCATCACAACAGGGACATGATGCAAACGACGTTTGGCACCGGGCAGCCAGGCAGGGAAAATGCGGATCTGGCCTTCACCGATCCGCTGACCGGTCTTGGCAACCATCGTCGCTTCTTCGACAAGGTCGATCGCTTGATCAGCGACCGCGCCGACGATCCCGCGCCCTTCACCGTCGGCATCCTCGACCTCGACGGCTTCAAGCCGATCAACGACCTGTTCGGCCACAAGGCCGGCGACGACATCCTGATCCAGGTGGCAATGCGCTTGCGCGCCTCGATGGACGGCTATTCCACCGTCTGTCGCATCGGCGCCGACGAATTCGCCTTCCTCTACCCGATGGTGTTCAGCGAGGAGCAGGCGGCCGAGAAGTCGCGCATGCTGATCGAGATCCTGTCGGCGCCCTATGATGTCGGCGAGCGCACCGCGAGACTGTCGGCTTCGGTCGGCTGCTCGCTGTTCTATTCCGGCGACGAGACCACCGAGATCCTGATCAACAAGGCCGAGACCGCGCTCTACCACGCCAAGCGCTCGGGCCGCGGCCGCGTCGTCGTCTACACCCGCGAGATGGAGGACGCCGCCAAGCGCGTCACCCGTATCGAGCAGGCGCTGCGCCGCGCCGTCTCGGCCGGCGAGGTCGAGCCGCATTTCCAGCCGATCGTCGCCCTCAACAGCCGCCGCACCATCGGCTTCGAGACGCTGGCGCGTTGGACCGACCGCGATCTCGGCATGGTGCCGCCGAGCGTGTTCATTCCAATCGCCGAGGAGCGCGGCATCATCGGCCCGCTCTCGCAGCTGGTGCTGCGCAAGGCGACCGAGGCGGCGCGCAACTGGCCGAAGGACCTGTTCCTGTCCTTCAACCTGTCACCATCGCAGCTTGTCGACCAGAACACCGGGCTGCATATCCTGGCGATCCTCGACCGCACCGGTTTCGATCCGCGCCGGCTCGAGATCGAGATCACCGAAACCGGCCTGATGACCGATCCGGCTTCGGCCGAGAAGATCGTCGAGGATTTGCGCCGGGTCGGCATCCGCGTCTCGCTCGACGATTTCGGCACCGGCCAGTCCTCGCTCGGGCGCCTGCGCGAATTCCATTTCGACAAGCTGAAGATCGATCGCGCCTTCGTTTCCTCGATCCTCGACGACCGGCCCTCGGAGCACATCATCCGCGCCATCCTCGCCATGTGCGAAGGGCTCGGCATGGACGTTGTGGCCGAAGGCATCGAGGAGGAAGCGCAGGCCGACCGCCTCGTCCAGTTCGGCTGCGCCGGTGGCCAGGGGTACTTGTTCGGCAAGCCCGTCGATGCCGACGCCACGCTTGGCTATCTGCGCGATTCCTATCGCGGCGCGCTGCGCGCCAAGGCGATCTGATCGAAGCGACCCGCGATCCAAGCCGACCCGTCTGCGCGTTGCGGAAGCGCGGCTGCTATTTTGTCAGACATATTGCCGCCGAAATCGCCTTTTCACCCTTGCTCCCAGGGCCGGCATGGCTAGGATGCGCGCCGGCCAAAGGGAGACGGAAATCATGATGCCATCGGCGCGTTTCGCCGACCTCGACGGCGCCTCGGTGCTGATCACCGGCGGCGGGTCCGGTATCGGCGCGGCGCTGACCGAGGGTTTCATGAGCCAAGGCGCCAAGGTCGCCTTCGTCGACATCGCCGACAAGCCCAGCACGGCGCTGGCCGACCGTCTGGAAAAGGAGCTTGGCCGGCGTCCGCTCTATCTCAAGACCGATCTGCGCGACGTCGAGGCGCTGCGCGCCGCGGCAGCGAAGGCGGCAAAAGCGCATGGCGATGTCACGGCGCTTGTCAACAACGCCGCGCTCGACGATCGCCATGAGGTGAAGGACGTCACGGTCGAGTTCTGGGACAACAACCTGGCCATAAACCTGCGGCCGCATTTCTTCACCGCCCAGGCGGTGGCGCCGGGCATGAAGCGCGCCGGTCGCGGCTCGATCATCAACTTCAGCTCCACGTCCTATCTCATCAACCATCCCGACCTGCCGGCTTACACCGCCGCCAAGGCCGGTATCCTCGGCCTCACCAAAGGCCTTGCCGGCAAGCTCGGCGCCGACGGCATCCGCGTCAACGCGGTCGCGCCCGGCTGGGTGATCACCGAACGCCAGCGCGAGCTTTGGGTCACCGAGGAGGCGCTTGCCGCCCATGTTGCCAAGCAATGCATCAAGGAGGCCATGCAGCCCGACGACATTGTCGGCACGGTGCTGTTCCTGGCGTCGGACGCCTCGCGCATGCTGACGGCGCAAATGCTGATCGTCGACGGAGGCGTGCTGTGAGCGGCGCGCCTGCGGTCGCCGCCCTCGACTGGGGCACGACCAGGCTTAGGGCCTGGCTGCTCGACGGCGCGGGTCAGGTGCTGGCCGAGCGGCGCGGCGACGACGGCCTGATCACCGCGCGCGAAAAAGGTTTTGCGACGGTGCTGGAAGGCCATCTCGCCGCCCTGGGCGCGCCGGAGGCCCTGCCCGTCATCATCTGCGGCATGGCGGGTTCCCGCCAGGGCTGGATCGAGGCGCCCTACGTCACCGTGCCTGCGCCGATCGGCGCCATCTTAGCAGGCGCCGCCCGCATCGAAGGCGAGCGCCGCGACATCCGTATCGTGCCCGGCCTCGCCCAGCGCCTCGCCGACGCCCCGGATGTCATGCGCGGCGAGGAAACCCAGCTTGCCGGCGCGAATTTGCCGGCAAAGGGGCGTCATCTCGTCTGCATGCCGGGCACGCATTCGAAATGGGTCGTGGTCGAGGACGGCGCGGTCGCCGGCTTCGGCACCTGGCCGACCGGCGAATTGTTTTCGGTGCTGTCCGCGCATTCGATCCTGAAACATTCGCTGGGCGAGCATCCGGCACCGGTCGCGGCGGAGAGTCCGTTTTTCCGCCAGTGGTGCGAGCGGGCGCTGGGCGAAGGCGGCGACGTTACCGCAAGACTGTTTGCGATCCGCGCCGCCGGGCTGCTGCAGGATTTGAAGTCCGAGGAGGCGGCGGCGTGCCTGTCGGGGCTGCTGATCGGCAGCGAGATCGCATCGGCCAAACGCCGCTACGGCTTTTGCGAAGCACCGGTGGTGCTGATCGCTTCCGGCGCGCTGGCTACGCTCTATGGCGCCGCTCTTGGCTTCGCCGGTCTTGCTATTCGGGTCGTCGACGCGGATGAAGCGGTGCGCGCCGGTCTTGTCGAAGCCGCGCGCGAGAACCGCATGATCGGAGGCGACGCGTGACGCAGACAGCACCCTTTCCCAAATTGAAACGCGGGCTGGTCGCCATTCTGCGTGGCCTCAAGCCGACCGAGGCGATCTCAATAGGCCAGGCGATCTTCGACGCCGGCATCGAGGCGATCGAGGTGCCGCTCAATTCGCCGGAACCGTTTTCGTCGATCACCAGGATCGCCGAAGTCCTCCCCAAAACCGCGCTGGTCGGCGCCGGCACGGTGCTGACGGCGGACGATGTCGATGCCTTGCACAAGGCCGGCGGGCGGCTGCTGGTCAGCCCCAACATCGATGCCGAGGTCATGGGCCGTGCCATGCGGTACGGCATGGTGACGATGCCCGGCGTCTTCACGCCCACCGAAGCCTTCCAGGCGATCCGGCTCGGCGCCTCGGCGCTGAAATTCTTCCCGGCGAGCGTGCTCGGCGCCGGCGGCATTTCGGCAATCCGCGCCGTCCTGCCGGCGGCGACATTGATCGGCGCCGTCGGCGGCGTTTCGGACAAGGATTTTGCCGGCTACAAAGCCGTCGGCGTCAGCGTCTTCGGCTTGGGGTCGAGCCTCTATAAGCCGGGCGCCAGCGTGGATGACGTGGCTGAGCGGGCCCGCGCCGCGGTCGCGGCCTGGGACGAAGCCTTCGGAGGGATTTGATGGACAGCGTTTCGGTCTTCAGCGATCACATCTGCCAGTTGGGGGAGGGACCGAGCTACGATCCCGGCACCGACACGCTCTTCTGGTTCGACATCGTCGATGGCAAGCTTTTGGAAAAACCGCTGGCCGGCGCGCTGAAAATCCATGATCTCGGAGTGATGGCCAGCGCCATCGCCGTCATCGACGATGCCCGCCAGCTGATCGCCACCGAAATCGGCCTGCAGGTCCGCGATGTGGCGACCGGCAAGCTGACGCTGCACACGCCGATCGAGGCCGACAATCCGCTGACCCGCTCCAACGATTCCCGCGTCCACCCCTGCGGCGCATTGTGGACCGGCACGATGGGCAAGGACGAGGGGAAGGGCGCCGGCGCGATCTACTGGTTCTTCAAGGGCGAGCTTCGCCGGCTGTTCTCCGACATCACCGTCTCCAACTCGATCTGCTTTTCCGAGGACGGGGCGATCGCCTATTACACCGACACCGCGACCGGGCTTCTGATGCGCGTTGCCTGCGATCCGGCAACCGGCCTGCCGACGGGCGAGCCGAACGTCTTCGTCGATCATCGTTCGCAAAAAGGCTATGTCGACGGCTCGGTGGTCGACCGCGACGGCGTGCTGTGGAACGCCGTCTGGGGAGGTAAGGCGGTGAAGGCTTATTCGCCGGACGGCACGCTGCTGCGCGAAGTCCCGATGCCGGTGACCCAGCCCTCCTGCCCGGCTTTCGTCGGCCAGAAGGCCGATCGCATCGCGGTGACATCGGCCTGGAAGGGCACGGACGACAAGCAGCGCAAGCTCGATCCTCAGGCCGGCATGACCTTCCTGCTCGACATTCCGGTCAGCGGCCGCTTCGAGCCGCGCGTGCTGATCGCCTGAGCGGCTTGCGGATTATCGCTCGCTCAGGTCGGTTTCCTGAAAGCCGATTGCAACCGCCATGCGATGGTAGCACCTGACTGTTCTGGGAGCTTCCATGCCGCGCAACGGGCCGATGCTGATCCTTGTCCATGAGCCGGAGAAGGCTTGCTTCGACCGGCTGGTCGCCGACGGCTATCCGACGGAGCGCGCCACCGAGATCTCGTCCTATCTGGCGCAGTCGACCGACCTCGCGCCCGAATTCGGCCAGCTCGCCGCCGCTTGCGAAACGCGCGGCCTCACCTTCATGGCGGTCGAGCTGGACGACGCCGCGGCCGTGTTGGCGAAGGCCGATCCCGCCAAAACCCTGGTCTGGACGCTGACCGACGGCGTCGCCTATTTCCGTGGCAGCGCTTCACCGGCGCTGGCGAGGCTGAACGGCCTCAAGACGATCGGCGCCGATTCGCTGTTCGCGCTCTGCCAGGACAAATTCCGCTCCGGCGCCGTGCTGGGGGCGCTTGGCCTGCCGGCGCCGCCGGCCGGGCTGGCCCGAAATGGGAAATGGCTGGTCGAGCCGCCGGCCTCGCCCGCCGGCTGGTTCGTCAAACCCAACCGGCTAGGCGCCAAGATCGGCATCTGGCCGGATTCGCGCATCACCGATCTTGGCCATGCGCTGGAGCTTAGCCGGCGTGCCTTTGCCCATTACCGCGACGATGTCGTCGTTCAGCCTTATGTCGCCGGCCGCAATGTGCGGGCAAGCTTCCTCGGCATGAAGCCGGATACCGGTGTCGAGGCACTCGGCGTCGCTTTCGTCGAATCCGGCGGCGACTTCCAGACCATGGCCGACTCTATGGCGCTCTATGGCGATACCGGCCAGGCCGCCAGGGACGCAGGCACTTATGCCGAGCCGGAGCTGGAGCAGGTTGCCGCCAGCCAGCCGGCGGCCGATCGCGGGATCCGGGCCATCGCGCAAAAGCTGACCACCGGGCTCGGCCTGAAAGACGTGTTCTCGGTCGACTTCAGGGTCGAGGCCGACGACACCATCCACCTCATCGAGTTCGAGGTCTGCCCCGGCCTGCCCTGCTTCGATTTTCGCGACTACTGCCGCAGGCAATGGGGCATGAGCCTTGCCGATGCGATGGCCGAGACCGCGGCCAATAGGCTGATGTCGCGACCTTCATGATTGGCTAAGACCCAGAAACTTCGTCATTCCGGGGCGACAAGATGGGCGTTTCGGCCAATCTCCAACGTGCCAAGGCGCTGCTTCGACGAACTAAACGCCCTCGACCAGCACGATCTCGCCGTCGGCCACTTGCTGGCGGATGGCGACGGCGCGCTGATATTCCGGCGAGTGGTAGCAGTCATGCGCCGCCGCGAACGATTCGAACTCGATGATCACGTTGCGCGCGCGGCCCGGCCCCTCGGCCTTCTCATGCTCGCCGCCGCGCGCCAGGAATTTCGCGCCGAAGCGATCGAAGGCGACCTTGGCGGCGGCGACATAGTCCTTGTAGCCCTCGGGGTCGCGCACATCGACGCGGGCAATCCAATATCCCTTTGGCATTCTTTTCTCCTGTTTCGGTTCGCAAACGGCTTTATGCCGAGCACATTTCGGCCAAGATAGCCTCGGCCGCCGCCCGCCGATCCGGCGCCTTGACGATCGGCCGGCCGACGACAAGGTGGCTGGAGCCGTTGCGGATCGCTTGCGCCGGCGTCACCACGCGCTTCTGGTCGCCATGGTCGCTGCCGCTCGGCCGTATACCCGGCGTGACCACGGCCATGTCGGGACCGACGATCCGGCGCACGGCTTCGGCCTCCTCGGCCGAGCAGACGATGCCGCCCATGCCGGCATGCAGCGCCTGTTCGGAGCGCCTCAGCACCAGCGTGTGCGGATCGTATTCATAGCCGGCATCGATCATGTCCTGCTCGTCCATCGAGGTCAGCACGGTCACCGCGAGCAGGCAGAGCTCGCTGCCTTTGGCTGCTTCCACTGCCGCCTGCATAGCCTTGGGATAGGCATGCAGCGTCAGCATCGAGACCCCCATCCTGACGATATTCTCGACCCCCTTGGCCACCGTGTTGTCGATGTCGAGCAGCTTCATGTCGAGGAAGACCTTGGTGCCGCCGCTCACCAGCTCGCGCGCGAAATCGAGCCCGCCGGCGAAGGCGAGCTGGTAGCCGATCTTGTAGAAAGAAACGGCGCCTTCGAGCTCGCGCACCGTCTTTTCGGCTTCCTTCAGCGTCGGCACGTCGAGGCCGACGATCAGCCTGTCGCGCATGGTCTCGACCGGATGCATCAGACCTCGATCCTCACGGACAGCATGCGCGAGGTTTCGATCAGTGTGCGGCATAGGCGCTCCATCGATTGGTGCAGTTTGGCGTCGCGGAATTGTCCGTCCTCGCCGAAGGCTTCATTGGCGCCGGAAACCGAGCATTCCGGCGTGATCACTTCCATCTGGCAGCGCACCAGCACCGCGCGCAGATGGTTGATGCAGCGTATGCCGGCAAATTTGCCCTCGGAGGAGGAGCAGAGCGCAACGGGCTTGCCGTAAAGCGGTCTGAACGAGCGGCTGCCGTCGCGCCGGAGCCGGCTCACCCAGTCGATCGAATTCTTCAAGAGCGGCGGGATCGAGCCGTTGTATTCAGGCGTCGCGATCAGCAGCCCGTCATGGGCGGAAATCTGATGGCCGAGCTTCACGGCATTCTCGGGAATGCCTTTGTCCTTCTCAAGATCCTCGTCCATGATCGGCAGCGGATAGTCGCCGAGCGAGATGCGGGTCACCTCCGCACCCTGCATGGCGAGTTCCTTCTGCGCCACATCGGCCGTCTGGCCGCTGAAAGCGCCAGTGCGGATCGAGCCTGCGAAGACGAGGATTCTTGGGATTACTGCCATCGGCCACCTGTCGAGAGACGTATAGGCCGAATGGCGATCAATTCCCAAGCGCTTTCAATCGCCAAGCGCTTTCAGTCAACATGCCTTGCGCCGGTAGATCCACAGCTGCGTCGGCGGAATGTTGCGGATGATGAAATCGAAATGCTTGACCGTGTAGTCGCCGCGGCCGGGCGGGATCGGCGACAGCGGGCCGTAGGTCAGCTGCACGATCGGCCGGCCGGCGGGGATGCGGTCGAGCAGGCTTTCGATGTAGGCGATGCGCTGGGCGACCGGGAAATTGAGCAGCGGCACGCCGGAGACGACCGAATCGAACACCATGTCGCGCCTGTCGCCGAGCGTGGCGTCGAGGTTGAAGGCGTCACCCTCGATCACGTTGACGCGCGGATAGAGCCGGCGCAGATGGCGCACGAAGTCGGTCGAGTATTCGATAGCGTAGAGGTTCTCCGGCCTCACGCCCTGGGCCAGGATGGCGCGGGTGATGACGCCGGTGCCGGGGCCGACCTCCAGCACCGGCAGGCCCGATTTCGGGTTGACGATCGAGGCCATCTTACGGGCGGTGACGGAACTGGTGGGAACGATCGAGCCGACAGCTTTCGGCTTGTCGATCCAGCCTTTGAAGAACTTCAGCTCGTCGTCGAATTTTTCCGCCAGCGCTTTGCGCAACCCGGGACCACGTGCCATGCGAGCTCTCCTCAACGCTCCCCGACCCGCTACTTAGCAGCTAGGTGGAACAAGGCAAGGCAAGATCTGGCATAAGATGTTGATGACGTTGAGGCAGCGCGTCAACCCCTGCCGCACGCCACTCAGGGTTCGCCGAAGGATTCGAAAAAGTCCTTCATGCGGGCGAAGAAGCCGCTCGACTGGGGCGAATTGTCCTTCGAGGAGAGTTGCTCGAACTCTTCCAAAAGCTCGCGCTGTCGGCGCGACAGGTTCTGCGGCGTCTCGACCGCCGTCTGGATGTAGAGATCGCCGACATTGGGCTGCCGCAGCACCGGCATGCCTTTGCCCTTCAGACGGAACTGGCGGCCGTTCTGCGTGCCTTCCGGCACCTTCACCTTGGTCTGCGTGCCGTCGAGCGTGGTGACCTCGAACGACCCGCCAAGAGCCGCTGTCGTCATCGAGATCGGCACCTTGCAATAGAGGTCGGCACCGTCGCGCTGGAAGAACTCGTGCGGCTTGACCGCCAGGAAGATGTAGAGATCGCCCGAAGGGCCGCCGCGCAGGCCGGCCTCGCCCTCATTGGCGAGCCGGATGCGGGTTCCGTCCTCGATGCCGGCGGGGATGTTGACCGACAGCGAACGCTCCTCGGTGACGCGGCCCTGGCCGGCGCATTTCGGGCAGGGATCCTTGATCGTCTGGCCTCGCCCCTGGCATTGCGGGCAGGTGCGCTCGATCGAGAAAAAGCCTTGCGTTGCCCGCACCTTGCCGTGGCCATGGCACATGGCGCAGGTGACCGGCTGGGTGCCGGGCTTGGCGCCGCTGCCGGAGCATTCGGAGCAGGAAATGGAGGCCGGCACGCGGATCTGCGCCGTCTTGCCGGAGAATGCCTCCTCCAGCGTGATCTCCATGTTGTAGCGCAGGTCAGCGCCGCGCTCGCGGCCTCCCGACGAGCGGCGCTGGCGGCCACCCATCATGTCGCCGAAAATGTCTTCGAAGATGTCCGCGAAGCCGCCGGCGCCGAAGCCGTGGGCGGCGCCGTTCATGCCGCCCTGCTCGAAGGCGGCGTGGCCGAAACGGTCATAGGCCGCGCGCTTCTGCGGGTCCTTCAGCGTCTCGTAGGCTTCGTTGATTTCCTTGAACTTGTGCTCGCAGGCATGGTCGCCGGGGTTGCGGTCGGGATGGAACTGCATGGCGAGCTTGCGGAAAGCGCTCTTCAGCTCCTTGTCGTCGGCGCCTTTTTGCACGCCCAGCGTTTCGTAGAAATCAGCTTTCATTTTTTCCCGCTGTCCGGATGCTCAATGTCTTCAAGCATTGTTGCGTCGTCGCCGGCACGTTGTTCGATTTAGGAGCGATGTTGCCCGGATGCCAGAGCCGAGGCGGGCTCGCCGGTGTTTTTCCGTCAATTTTTAGGCCGGGTCCGCACTTTTTCAGCCAAGGTTGCAAAAAAGCCCGGCCTTGCGCCGGGCTTTTCGCATTATTTGGCCGTCAGCCGGCTCAGGCCGACTTCTTCTTGTCGTCGTCTTCGTCGATTTCCTCGAAGTCGGCGTCGACCACGTCCGAATCCTTGGCGGCGTCCGCCTTGGCGTCGGCTTCGGCCGCTTCCTTCTGCGAGGCCTCGTACATGGCCTGGCCAAGCTTCATCGAAGCTTCGGCGAGCGACTGCGACTTGGCCTCGATATCGGCCACGTCATCGCCTTCGGCGGCGGACTTCAGCGCCGCAATCGCGTCGGCGATCGCGGTGCGGTCGGCCTCCGAGACCTTGTCGCCATAGTCCTTCAGTGACTTCTCGGACGAGTGCACCAGGGATTCGGCCTGGTTGCGGGCCTCGACGAGGGCGCGGCGCTTCTTGTCGGCGTCGGCATTGGCCTCGGCGTCCTTCACCATCTTCTCGATGTCGGCGTCGGACAGACCACCAGAAGCCTGAATGCGTATCTGGTGCTCCTTGCCGGTGCCCTTGTCCTTGGCCGAGACGTTGACGATGCCGTTGGCGTCGATGTCGAAGGTGACCTCGATCTGCGGCACGCCGCGCGGGGCCGGTGGGATGCCGACCAAGTCGAACTGGCCGAGCAGCTTGTTGTCGGCCGCCATCTCGCGCTCGCCCTGGAAGACGCGGATGGTTACCGCCGACTGCGAATCCTCGGCCGTCGAGAACACCTGGCCCTTCTTGGTCGGGATCGTGGTGTTGCGTTCGATCAGCCTGGTGAACACGCCGCCCAGCGTCTCGATGCCGAGCGACAGCGGCGTCACATCGAGGAGCAGCACGTCCTTGACGTCGCCCTGCAGCACGCCGGCCTGGATGGCGGCGCCGAGCGCGACGACCTCATCCGGGTTGACGCCCTTGTGCGGCTCCTTGCCGAAGAACTGCTTCACGATCTCCTGGATCTTGGGCATGCGGGTCATGCCGCCGACCAGCACCACTTCGTCGATCTCGCCCGCCTTCAGGCCGGCATCCTTGAGCGCCGCCTTGCAGGGGTCGATGGTGCGCTGCACGAGGTCCTCGACCAGGCTTTCGAACTTCGCCCGGGTGAGCTTCATCGTCAGGTGCTTCGGCCCGGTGGCGTCGGCGGTGATGAAGGGCAGGTTGATCTCGGTCTGGGTCGTCGACGACAGCTCGATCTTGGCCTTCTCGGCCGCTTCCTTCAGGCGCTGCAGGGCGAGCTTGTCGGCCTTGAGGTCGATGCCCTGCTCCTTCTTGAACTCGGCCGCCAGGTACTCGACCAGGCGCATGTCGAAGTCCTCGCCGCCGAGGAAGGTGTCGCCATTGGTCGACTTCACCTCGAAGACGCCGTCGCCGATCTCGAGCACCGAAATGTCGAACGTGCCGCCGCCAAGGTCATAGACGGCGATGGTCTTGCCGTCCTTCTTCTCCAGACCATAGGCAAGTGCGGCAGCAGTCGGCTCGTTGATGATGCGCAGCACTTCCAGGCCGGCGATCTTGCCGGCGTCCTTGGTCGCCTGGCGCTGGGCGTCGTTGAAATAGGCCGGAACGGTGATGACCGCCTTCTCGACCTTCTCGCCGAGATAGGCTTCCGCCGTTTCCTTCATCTTCTGCAGGATCATGGCCGAGATCTGGCTGGGCGACAGCTTCTTGCCGCCGGCCTCGACCCAGGCATCGCCATTGTCGCCCTTGACGATCTTGTAGGGGACAAGCTTCTTGTCCTTCTCCGTCACCGGATCGTCATAGCGGCGGCCGATCAGGCGCTTGACCGCGAAGATGGTGTTTTCAGGATTGGTGACCGCCTGGCGCTTGGCCGGCTGGCCGACGAGGCGTTCGCCGTCGCTGTTGATGGCGACGATGGAAGGGGTCGTGCGCGCGCCTTCCGCATTCTCGATAACCTTTGGCTCCTTGCCGTCCATGATGGCGATGCAGGAGTTGGTGGTTCCGAGGTCGATACCGATTACTTTTGCCATTGTTCTAGTCTCTCCTCTAAGCAGGCTCTCAGGACCCTGATAAGGCGTTCCGACGAAAGCCCCTGTTCACAAGAAATTCCGCCACGGTCCCGGGTTTTCAAGGCCGGGCGGTTGGCGCGTATATAAGAACAGGCGGCACGAGGCGCAAGCATCCTGCGCAACGCATCCACCAAGCCGATCCGCTGCCGCGAACAGCGCTGAATCGCCAATTTGCGGCCGATTTGCGGCCCGACAAGGCCGGACAGCGGTAGATCGGGCGCGGGCAAAAACGTCGCAGTCGTCACGATCGGTTCGTGAATGCCTGCGAACAGAGTCGCGTGGAGCTTCAGAAAGATGTGTTTTCCGCCGGCGATCAATTGCCTCCCCGGCGGATAGGCGGCTCAGCGGTCAGGCCGCTTGCGTCATCGATCTGTGCACGTCTGCGAGGATCTCGAAGGAGCGCACCCGCGCGGTGTGGTCGAACATCTGCGCCGTCACCATCAATTCGTCGGCGCCGGTGCGGCGCACGAAGGCGTCGATGCCCTGGCGGACCGTTTCCGGCGCGCCGACGACGGCGCAGGACAAGGCCTGGGCCAGCATGGTCCTGGCGACCGGATCGAGGTCGCGGTCGTGGTTTTCGACCGGCGGCGGCAGCTGGCCGGGCCGGCCGCTGCGCAGATTGACGAAGGCCTGCTGCAGCGAGGTGAACAAAAGCTTCGCCTCGGCATCGGTGGGCGCCGCAAAGACATTGAGGCCGAGCATCACATAAGGCTTGTCAAACTGCGCCGACGGCTGGAAACGGGTGCGATAGACCTCCAGCGCGTGGTCGAGTTCGGCCGGCGCGAAATGCGAGGCGAAAGCATAGGGCAGGCCAAGCATCGCCGCGAGCTGCGCGCCATAAAGGCTGGAGCCCAAGATCCAGACCGGCACGTCCTGGCCTTCGCCCGGCACCGCGCGGATGCGCTGACCTTCCTCGGCCGGCTGGAAATAGCCCATCAGCTCGACCACGTCCTGGGGGAAGTTGTCGCTGGCCTGCAGATTGCGGCGAAGCGCCCGCGCCGTCATCATATCGGTGCCCGGCGCGCGGCCGAGGCCGAGATCGATGCGGCCGGGGAAAAGTGCTGCCAGCGTGCCGAACTGCTCGGCAATCACCAGCGGCGCATGGTTGGGAAGCATGATGCCGCCGGCGCCGACGCGGATGGCCTTGGTGCCGCCGGCGACATGGGCGATGACAACCGACGTCGCCGCACTGGCGATGCCCGGCATATTGTGGTGCTCGGCGAGCCAGTAGCGCTTGTAGCCAAGCCGCTCGGCATGGCGGGCAAGGTCGAGCGAATTGGCCAGCGACTGCGAGGCATTGCTGCCTTGCGTGATCGGCGACAGGTCGAGAACCGAAAGGGCCGTCATTGGTCAGGTCTCCACGATTTGCTTCTGCCGCAACCTGGCCTCGAAGGCGGCGCGGTCGGGAATGACGATGCCGAGCTGGCCTTCCAGCACGTCGGCGAGTTCGGTCGCCGAGGCGATTTCCCGCTGCTCGCTGCGGCCGCCGAGATGATGGATAGACAGGCGGTTGTTCCGCAGCGCGTAACGCCGGTCGGACAAAGCGCGCGCGCAGACAAGGGTGGACAGGAAATGCGAGCTCGGATGCGTCGACAGGAAATGGCTGCTCACCTGGTAATCGATCTCGTAGGTCCGCTGCATGTCGAAGCGATAGAGCGTGCGCCAAGCGCCGCCGACGTTGGCGCCGCCGATATTGGCCTGCAGGCGAAAATGGTCGCCGGTTTGAGCGATGCGGAACGTCTCATGCGGTGTCTGCTGTTCGATATCCGGCTCCAGCAGCAGCGGCGCCGTCAGCGTCAGGCCGCCGAAGCCGACATCGGCGATAAAGGTTTTTCCATCGACCTCGACGCGCAGCAGCATGTGGCTGCGCGCGGTGATGGCGTCGTCCGGCTGGCCCCACAGCACGCGCGCGGCGAGCCCGCTGACGCTGAATCCCAGCGCTTTAAGCGCATGCATGAAGATCAGATTGTGCTCGAAGCAATAGCCGCCGCGGCCTTGGGCAAGGACCTTGTTCTGCAGGGATGCTGGATCGAGCCCGACCGAAACGCCCATCAGCGCATCGATGTTCTCGAACGGGATCGCCTGCGGATGTGCCAGATGCAGCGACCGCAGCGTCGCGAGCGAAGAATCTGTCGCCCCGCCATAGCCGATGCGGGCGAAATAGCCATCGAGATCGAAGTCATTCATGCAGGCGGGTCCGGCTAGAGCCGGATGATTTCAGGTCGAATCGGCCTGAAATCATCCGGCTCTAAATCAAGGAGATAGAGCATGATGTCGTCCCGAAAACCGCTTCACACTTTTCGGCATCATGCTCTAGACCGGTCCGATATAGGCACTCGCCATGGGCCCCGCAAACAACCGGCCGGACATGCAGATTGGCCCAGGCGTCACGCGGCGGATTTGTGGTTGTTTTCGCCGGCCTCGTCGTCGATCGCCATGGTCTGCTGCGCGGCGAGAAAATTGCCGACATGGCTGAGGCCATCGAAATGGTCGCAGAACACCTTGATGACCACCAGCAGCGGCACCGCCATCAGCGCGCCGACGAAACCCCACAGCCAGGACCAGAAGGCGATGGCGATTAAGATCGCCACCGCGTTTATCTCGAGCCGCCGGCCGACCACCGTCGGGGTCACGAACTGGCCTTCGACGATGTCGCACAACAAAACGAAGGCCGGTGCCAGCAGCGCGTAGGGGATCGTATCGAAGCTGATCAGCGCGATGATCGTGACCAGCAGGAAGGTGATCAGCCCGCCGACATAGGGCAGGAAATTGAGCAGGGCCGCGGCCGCGCCCCACACCTGCGGGTTCGGCATCCCCAGTCCCCAAAGGCCTAGCCCGATCCCCGTGCCGAGGCCGGCGTTGATGGCCGCCACGGTAAGCAGGTAATGGGAAATCTCGTGCTCGACGTCATAGACGATGCGCAGCGCGCGCTTCTTGTCGCTGAGGTGGGCGAAGGACTGGACGATCTTTTCGTAAAACAAGGTGCCGGAGGCGAGCAGGAACAGCGACAGCACGAAGACGATGGTGATGCTGGTGCCGGCTCCCAGAATGTTGCTGGCCGCCGTCGACAGGATGCCGGACGGTGCCACCGCGACCTTCTGCACACCCGGTTCCTGCGATGTCTCGGTCAGGGCCTCCAGTTGACGCGACAGATCCATGACCCTCTCGAGCGGACGCTTGAACGGCGCCAGCCGCTCCGTGAGTTTCTCGCCGATCGAATAGCTGTTGTTGATAAGATCGATGACGGGGCCGCTAAGCAGGTAACCGGCGCTGGCGAAGACGAAGAGGGAGAGCAGCACCAGCAGCGTCGCGGAGGCCACCTCGGGGATGCCTCGCTTGCGCAGGAAGCGCACAATCGGGGTCAGCGTCAGCGCCAGCAGGAAGGCGAGGATCACCGGCATGAAGAAGGCGCGGGCGAAATAAAGCGCGGCTATCGTTATCAGGACGAAGATGCCGACCAGCAGCAATCGAATCAGCCGCAATTCGGCGCGGGCGCTGTCACGCTCGTCCGGGCTTTCGCCAACGTTCGAACCCGAAGCGCTCGTTTCGACCTTCATCGGTTCCCCTCGCGATCGCCGAGGAAACGTACGCGCCGCCGCCAAGGTTCCTTAGCCGGCGGTGAGGGCGCATCTTGCTGGGCAGGCGTCCTCAGGCGACGGGCGCCGGCGCGGCCTTCGCCGTTTCCTTGCGCACGACCGGCGCCACCTTGGTACCGTAGAGCTCGATCGCCTTCATGATCTTGGCATGCGGCATGGTGCCGATCGCCATCTGCAACAGGAAGCGGTCGTTGCCGAAGATCTTGTGCTGGGCGACGATCTTTTCCGCCACCTGTTCGGGATTGCCGACGAACAGCGCGCCGTTCGGCCCGCGCGCCTGATCGAAATGCGCCCGCGAGGTCGGCCCCCAGCCGCGCTCGCGGCCGATGCGGTTCATCACCTCGGCCTGCGGTGCGTAGAAATCGTCGGCCGCCTTCTCGGTCGTCTCGCCGACGAAGCCATGCACGTTCAAGCTGGTCGCGAGCGAGGCGGGATCGTTGCCGGCGCGCCTTGCCGCCTCGCGATAGATCTCGAACAGCGGCGCGAAGCGGGCCGGCTCGCCGCCGATGATGGCAAGGGCCAGCGGCAGGCCGAGCGCGCCGGCGCGGGCGGCGGACTGCGGCGTCCCGCCAATGGCGATCCAGATCGGCAGCTTGTCCCGGAAAGGTCGAGGATAGACGCCGCGGCCATTGATCGGCGCGCGCAGCTTGCCCTGCCACGTCACCTTTACCTGGTCGCGGATGGCAAGCAGGAAGATCGAGCTTCTCGGCGAAGAGCTCGTCATAGTCCTCGAGGTCGTAGCCGAACAGCGGAAACGACTCGATGAAGGAGCCGCGCCCGGCCATGATCTCGGCGCGGCCGCTGGACAGAAGGTCGAGCGTCGCGAACTGCTGGAAGACCCGCACCGGATCGTCGGAAGAAAGCACGGTGACCGCGCTGGTGAGCTTGATGCGCTTCGTCCGCTCTGCAGCCGCGGCCAGCGCCACGACCGGCGCCGAGGCCGCATAGTCGGGGCGATGGTGTTCGCCGAGGCCGAACACGTCGAGACCGACCTGGTCGGCCAGCTCGATCTCCTCGATCAGGTTGCGCAGCCGTTCGTGCGGGCCGATGGCGCCGGGGCCCGGCTCCGGGCTGACATCCGCGAAAGTGTAGAGGCCAAGTTCCATTTTCATGCATCCTGATGCGCCGCTTGGGCGTTGATTGTTGGCGCTAGAGGTAGCGACCGGCCCCCAGAGCCGCCAGAGGCGCGATTTGTGAACAGTGCATCGCGCCGCGGCGACGTATCCCGACGGCAACAGCCCAGATTTTCATGGCTGGCATACCGTTTTGGCGCTTGAACTCACCGCTTTCGCGCGTATGTAAGCGTCGCGAATTGACTTCAGGGAAGTGGACTTGGCTATTTACAGGGAAAAAGACATATTCGAGCGGCGCAACGCCGCGAACGAGGCAAAGAAGGCGCTCCTGGAGCGCTTCAAGTCTAAGCCGGCGGCGGACGACCCAGCGGTTCTGGCGCGTCAGGCGGAACGCAAGGCGATCCTCGAGGCGCGTGCTATCCGCGAGGCCGAGAAGGCCCGATTGAAGCAGGAAAAGCTGGCGCGCGAAGCGGCCGAGAAGGCTGAACGCGAGGCAGCGGCCGAAGCGGCCCGTCTTGCTGCCGAAGAGGCAGCGGCTGCCGAGGCCAAGATCCGCGAAGCCGAGGAAACCGAACGCATCGCCCGCGTGCTCGCCGAAGAGGCCGAACGCAAGGCCAAGCGCGATGCGCGCTACGCCGCTCGCAAGGCGCGCGTCGGTCGCACGCCTCCGGGCTTCTCGGCCCGCTAGGTTCGAGTTCGTTCGAAAAATGAATCAGGGTCGCCAGGAGTGGCCCTGAACGCGTTCGTGCTGCATCAGGCGACGAGCTTCAGCCCGACGATGCCGCAGACGATCAGGCCGATGCAGGCAAGCCGCACCGCGGTCGCCGGCTCGCCGATCAGCCAGATGCCGAGCAAGGCCGTGCCGACAGTGCCTATGCCGGTCCACACCGCATAGGCCGTGCCGACGGGCAATGTCTTCAACGCAAGCCCGAGCAGGCCAAGGCTGACGATCATCGAGACGATTGTGAGCACGGTCGGGAGCGGCTTCGAGAAACCATCGGTATATTTGAGGCCGATCGCCCATCCGATCTCGAACAGGCCGGCGAAGAAGAGAAAAATCCAGGACATCGCGAACGCTCCATCGATCGAGCATCGAATGCTCGACGCTTGAGGTGGCGGGTCGTCCCGGCCGGGTTTCGGGGAAGCGAGGTCGTCCTCGCGGCACTGATATAGGAGTTCTGCCCCGATCAACAAAACACCGGCAGCATTCGGCATGCCGCCGGTTCAAATCCGCATCGAGACGGATTGGCCGCTGGCGGCCTACTTCTCCTTGATGCGCATCGCCTTGACCGGCGGCGCCTTCGGAGCCGGGGCCGCGGCCGGTTTCTTGGCGTCCTTCTTCGGCTTGCGGGGTTCCTTGCCCGCCTTCATCGCACCTTTCGCCATGATTCGCTCCTCCGATTTGTGGACGACACAAGTGAAACAAGAGAAGCGCCCGACCGCAAGAGGCCGCTTGCCGCTTCGAAACCCGGCTTCCGCGATGTCAACCGTTTTCCCTTGATCCCGCGACCTCGGGATTGATTAGGCAACAGAAATGCATCCCGGCATCTTGAACCTCGGAGCGGCTGGCGCATTGTCGGTGGAGCTTTGGCCGGCAGGCCGCTGAGCTCGGCACTTGGATGAGGATCGGAAGCGCATGGCAGGGCATAGCGGCTCGAAAAGAGTGATCTACGCCGCGCTCGCCGGCAACCTTGCGATCGCGCTGACCAAATTCGCCGCAGCGTTCTTCACAGGCTCTTCAGCCATGCTTTCGGAGGGCGTGCATTCGCTGGTCGACACCGGCAATGGCGCGCTTCTGCTATACGGCATGCGCCGTGCCGCGCGCCCGCCCGACCGCACGCATCCGCTGGGACACGGACGCGAACTCTATTTCTGGAGCTTTATCGTAGCCCTTCTGGTGTTCGCGCTTGGCGCCGGCGTTTCCTTCTACGAGGGCGTCATCCACATCATGGCGCCTGAACCGGTCGTCAACGCCAAGGTCAATTACATCGTGCTCGGCCTGTCCTTTCTGTTCGAAGGGAGCTCCTGGCTGGTGGCGCTGAAGGCGTTCCGGGAACAGAAGGGAAGGCTGGGTTGGTTCGAGGCGGTCCGGATGAGCAAGGATCCCAGCATCTACACGGTGTTGTTCGAGGATAGCGCCGCGCTGCTCGGCCTCGTCGTCGCCTTCGCGGGCATCCTTACGTCTGAACTTCTGGCGATTCCCGAGCTCGACGGCGTCGGCTCGATTGGCATCGCGGTCATCCTGGGCGCGACCGCGATCTTCCTGGCGCGCGAGAGCAAGGGCCTGCTGCTCGGCGAGCCTGCGTCCCCGGAGGTCCAGAAGAAGGTTCTGGTTATCGCTCAGGAGGATCCTGCCGTGCAGCGGGCGAACGGCATACTGAGCGTCCATATCGGCCCCGAGGAGATCGTTGCAGGCCTAAGCATAGAATTCGAGGATCATCTCACCGCGCCCGAGATCGAAGCCTGCGTTGAACGCCTGGAGGCGCGACTGAAAAAGGACATGCCCGAAATCACCAGGCTGTTCGTCAAGCCGCAGGCGACTGGCACATGGGAGCGCAGGCGTAAGGCCATCGCCGGGGCCTCCGAAGAGGATTAGCCTGGCGTGGCGAACTGAGGAGAAACGCTGATGAAGATCGACGGCGGATGCCATTGCGGCGCCATCAAATATGAGGCGGAGGTCGATCCGGAAAAGACCGGTATCTGCCACTGTACTGATTGCCAGCAGCTCACCGGAACAGCCTTTCGCGTGACAGTTGGCGCGCCAGAAGACCGATACCGGATTACCAAGGGCACACCGAAGGTCTATATCAAGACCGGATCCAGCGGCGCCAAGCGCGCGCAGGGGTTTTGCGGCGAATGCGGATCGCATCTCTATGCCACGTCGGTGGGCGACGGGCCGAAAATCTACGGCATCCGGGTCGGCACAGCGCGTCAGCGCGAGGACCTCGTCCCGAGAAGACAGGTCTGGCACCGCTCGGCATTGCACTGGCTGCCTGAATTCGAAGGCATAACGACCATCGAGGAGCAGTAGAGGCGAAGCCTTGGCGATTGGGAGAAGCCCCCTCACCTTCGTCATTCTCGGGTCTGCGCGCGTCGCTTCGCTCCTTGCTCCGCCCTAGAATCACGAAGCGATTGGCGTTCTGGCCAATCCTCAAGGTATGCGACCACCAGCGAATGAAAGAAGCGCTCTTTCCAACGTAGTTACTCGCCGTCTTCGACGACCCTCAGCCGCAATTGGCCCGTCTTGGAGTCTGCCACGCGAGCGCCGGCCTCCACCTTGGCAGGACCGCGCGGCGGTTCGGGTTCGCCCTCGGCGAACTCCAGCGCCTCGATTTTCTGGCCGCGCTTGGTGACCTTCGTCGTCGAGACGAGAATGTCGTCGATATCCCTGGCCGCCTGGCCGAAATGCGTCTGCAGCCGGCGCACGCGCTCGTCGACTCGCGCCACGTCCTCCATCAGGCGGATGACCTCGCCCTGGATCAGGTGCGCTTGCTCGCGCATGCGCGCGTCCTTCAGGATCGCCTGGATGACCTGGATCGACAGCATCAGCAATGACGGCGAGACGATGACGACGCGGGCGCGGTGCGCCTTCTGCACCACGGCCTCGAAATTCTCGTGAATCTCGGCGAACACCGATTCCGCGGGCACGAACATGAAGGCGGTGTCCTGCGTCTCGCCCTGGATCAGGTATTTTTCCGCGATATCGCGGATATGCACCTCGATGTCGCGCCGGAACGCCTGCGCCGCCGTCTTCTGCAAGTCGGCGCCTTCGGCGGCACGAATGGCGTTCCAGGCCTCCAGCGGAAACTTGGCGTCGATGGCGAGCATCGGCGCGCCGTTCGGCATCCGCACCAGGCAGTCGGGCCGGCTGCCGTTGGAAAGGCTCGCCTGAAACTCATAGGCGCCGTGCGGCAGGCCGTCGGCAATGATCGCCTCCATGCGCGACTGGCCGAAAGCGCCGCGCGTCTGCTTGTTCGAGAGGATCGCCTGCAACTGCACGACCTGACCGGCTAAAGACTGGATGTTGCCCTGCGCCGTGTCGATGACCGCCAGCCGCTCTTGCAGCTTGGCCAGGCTCTCATGCGTCGACCTTGTCTGTTCGGCCATGGTCTGGCCGAGGCGGCCGGTCATGGCGTCGAGCCGTTGTCCAAGCGACTGGGTGAGCTCGGCTTGCCTGGCGCCGAATACCTCGGCGATCGCGCCCATGCGCCCCTGCATCTCTGCCTGCGCCTGCATGATGTCAGCCATGCGCGCTTCGGTATCGCGGGCATGGTCGGCGGCTTCGGCCGCCGCCGCAGCGCGTGCCCCGGCAGCGCGCCACAACGCGATGACGAGCGCCAGGAACAGCACCAGCAGCAGCAACGCTCCGAAGCCAAGCGCCTCGCCGAGCCTGATCGTGGTGGCGCCGAGCCGCGCGACGGGTTGCGAAAGGATCGAGGTCATGTCGTTCATTTGGGCAGCATAGCCGATTCGCTCTGCTGGCACAGATCAAAACGTGAACAAGTCAAAGCCGCCCCGGTTGACGCTTTTCCATCGACGTCTTAGGTGAGACGCCATGTCGATCAAGCCGCTCATCATCCTTCCCGATCCGATCCTGCGCCAGGTTTCCAAACCGGTCGAGCGCGTCGACGGTGATTTGCGCAAGCTCGCCGACGACATGCTGGAAACCATGTATGACGCGCCGGGAATCGGGCTGGCGGCGATCCAGGTCGGCGAGCCGCGGCGTTTGCTGGTCATCGACCTCGCCAAGGAAGGCGAGCCGCCGGCGCCGCATGTCTTCATCAATCCGGAAATCCTCGAAAGCTCCGACGAGCGCTCGGTCTATGAGGAAGGCTGCCTGTCGATCCCCGATTACTACGCCGAAGTCGAGCGCCCGGCTTCCGTGCGGGTGAAATATCTCGATCGCGACGGCAAGCTGCAGGAAATCCAGGCGGAAGGCCTGATGGCGACCTGCCTGCAGCACGAGATCGACCATCTCAACGGCGTGCTGTTCATCGACCACATCTCGAAGCTGAAGCGCGACATGGTGGTGAAGAAATTCAAGAAGCTCGCCAGGGACAAGGCGCCGGGCAAGATGGTGGGCTAGGGGTCATGCCCCTCCGCGTCATCTTCATGGGCACACCGGATTTTTCGGTGCCGACGCTCAGCGCTATCGCCGAGGCCGGCCACGAGATTGCCGCCGTCTATACGCAGCCGCCGCGCGCCGCCGGCCGGCGCGGGTTGGAATTGACGGCGTCGCCGGTGCAGCGCGAGGCGGAACGGCTCGGGCTCGAAGTGCGCACGCCGCCGTCGCTCAAGGGCGAGGCCGAGCAACGGGCCTTTGCCGGTTTGCGGGCCGATGTCGCCGTGGTCGTCGCCTATGGCCTGCTCCTGCCGAAACCGGTTCTCGAAGCAACCAGGCTCGGCTGCCTAAACGGCCATGCCTCACTTTTGCCGCGTTGGCGCGGTGCTGCTCCCATCCAGCGCGCCATCATGGCCGGCGATGCCGAAACCGGCATGATGGTGATGCGCATGGAAGAGGGACTGGACACCGGCCCGGTGGCATTGGTTGAAAAATGCGCCATCGGACCCGATATCACCGCCGGCGAACTGCATGACCGTTTGATGGCTCGAGGCGCGTCGCTGATGGTGGAGGCACTCGCACAGTTGGGGATAAATTGTCTGACATTTGCCCCGCAGGCGACGGAGGGCGTGACCTATGCCCGAAAGATCGATAAATCGGAGACACGCGTAGACTGGACGCGGCCTGCCGGCGAAGTCCACAATCACATTCGCGGCCTCTCGCCCGTTCCGGGCGCGTGGTGCGAGGTCGAAATTGGTGGCCGCGTGGAGCGGCTGAAACTGCTTCGCTCGACGCTTTCCAACGGCGTCGGCGAGTCGGGAGGTATTCTCGATGACCGGCTGACGGTCGCCTGCGGGTCAGGCGCGGTGCGGCTGGTCGAAGTTCAACGGGCGGGTGGAAGGCCCGCCGCCGCGCAGGAGTTTCTGCGCGGGGCCAAGATCGAAAAAGGAACGAAACTCCAATGAGCATGATGTCGATACGCGCGGCGACGCCGCGGGATCGCGAGGCGATCCGCCTCGTCGAAGAGCATGCCTTCGGCCAGCAGGCGGAGGCCGGCCTGGTCGATGCGCTGGTCACCGGCGGCGACGCCGTCGTCGAGCTGGTTGCGGAAGAAGATGGCCAGGTCGTCGGCCACATCCTGTTTTCCAGGCTTTTTGTGCAAAACGGCGGCAAACGCTTCGCGGCCGTGGCGCTGGCGCCGCTGGCGGTCGAGCCGTCCTTCCACGGCACCGGCATCGGTGGCGCGCTGATCCGCGAGGCGCATGTCCGCCTGAAGGAAGCCGGCGAGACGCTGGCGGTGGTGCTCGGCGATCCGGCCTATTACGGCCGCTTCGGCTACAGCCACGCCCGCGCCGAGAAATTCGAGAGCGAATACCAGGGCGAGGCGCTGCAGGCGCTGGCCTGGGGCGATGCGCCCGAGACCGGCAGCCTGGTATACGCTTCGGCCTTCACCGCGCTGGCCGCCTAGGCAAGCGCCAAACGCAGAGCTGGCATGCCGCGTTTTCGGCTCGATATCGAATATGACGGCGGCCAATTCGCCGGCTGGCAGCATCAGGCGGACCAGCTTTCGGTGCAGCAGGCGATCGAGCAGGCGATCGAAAAGTTCTGCGGCGAAGAGGTGAGAATACGTGCCGCCGGCCGCACCGATGCCGGCGTGCACGCGACCGCCCAGGTGGCCCATGTCGATCTGGCCAGGGACTGGGCGGGCGACAAGGTGCGCGATGCCGTCAACGCGCATTTGCAGGCTGCCGGCGCGCGCATCGCCATCCTCAAGGCTGCCGTCGTCGCCGACGATTTCGACGCGCGGTTTTCGGCCACCGGCCGCCATTATCTCTATCGCATCCTCAACCGCCGTGCCCCATCGGCGCTGGAAAAGGGCAAGGTCTGGTGGGTGCCGAAACGGCTCGATGCCGAGGCCATGCACGAGGCGGCGAGGGTGCTGCTCGGGCGGCACGATTTCACCACCTTCCGCTCCACCCAGTGCCAGGCCGAAAGCCCGGTGCGTACGCTTGACCGTCTCGATGTGTCCCGCGCCGGAGATGTCATCGAGGTGCGAACCTCGGCGCGCTCCTTCCTGCACAACCAGGTGCGCTCGATGGTTGGATCACTGCGGCGGGTCGGCGATGGCTCCTGGGGTGCCGCCGATCTCAAGGCGGCGCTCGAAGCGCGCGACCGCGCCGCCTGCGGACAGGTAGCCCCGCCTGACGGCCTGTTCCTGGTCGGGGTCGATTATCCGGCGACGGCTGACAAACCCGCCGTGGCAGAGGACGCGGAGAGCTAGCCCCTCGCGCCGTCCGGAATGTCGATGCCGAGCAGCGCCTGCAGCCCGAACAAGACGAGCAGCGAGGCGACGAACATGCCGACGAATACCCCCGTGCCGACAGCCGCGCCCTTGCCGATCGTCGCATTGGTCATGCGCCAGGTCAGCACCATCGACAGCGCGAACAGAAGCAGCGAGACCAGGCCGCTGACTTCGTCGGTCGACGGCAGGAACAACCTCAGCAGCGCCGACGGCAGCATCAGCCAGGCGATGATCGCGGAGGCCCAGTTGGAGGCGACGACGTAGTGGACGAAGCGGCCGCCGATACCGGCGCGCGGCGCGACCAGCGCGAGCGCCACCAGCGGCAGCACCCAGGAACCGATGTCGACCGTTGCCAGCCGGAGCAGCATGCCGAGCCGCCCGGCGAACGCATTCGGATCGCCTATCTCATTGGCGATCCCGACCCAGCCCACGATCAGCGCCGGCGCCGCAACGACGATGGCGAAGAAGGAATTCCAGAAACCGTCCGCAGACAGATCGAGCATGCGCAGGCCGTCGGCCTTGCCGAGCATCAGCCGCCAGGCGCCGGCCAGCGAAGCAAAGGTTTCGTCCGTTGAGAGCATGGTCACGTCAGACCTTGTCCGAACCAGTCCTCGATAAAGCGCTCGTATATCCGTGTCAGCGTCTCGAGATCGGCGACCGCCACGCGCTCGTCCACCATGTGCATGGTCTTGCCGACCAGCCCGAACTCGACCACCGGGCAAAAATCCTTGATGAAACGCGCATCCGACGTGCCGCCGGAAGTGGAGAGCGAAGGCGTCTTGCCGACCACCGCGGCAACGGAGCCCCTCAGCGTGTCGATCAGCTTTTCGTCGCGGGTAAGGAAGACATGGCTCGGCCGGTCGCGCCAGACAAGCTCGTAGTCGACCGCGGTCTTCTTGCCCGGCCGATATTTCTTGCGGCCCGCGGCCTGGTCGAGCCGGTTGTGGATCTCGGACTGGACGGTCTCGGCATCCCAAGTGTCGTTGAAGCGGATGTTGAACGTGGCGGTGGCCTTGGCCGGGATGACATTGGTCGCCGGGTTGCCGACGTCGATCGACGTCACTTCCAGATTGGTCGGCTGGAAATCCTTCGTTCCCCTGTCGAACACCGGATGGAGCAGCGCGTCGACAAGGCTCATAAGCCCGCGCACCGGATTGTCGGCAAGTTGCGGATAGGCGGCATGGCCCTGGCGGCCATTGACGATGACGCTGCCGGAGAGCGAACCGCGCCGGCCGATCTTGATCATATCGCCGAGCGCGTCCGGATTGGTCGGCTCACCGACGATCGAGGCGTCCCATTTCTCGCCCTTGGCAGCCGCCCAGTCGAGCAGCTTCACCGTGCCGTTGATGGCCGGCCCTTCCTCGTCCCCGGTGATCAGCAGCGAGACCGAGCCTTTCGGGCCGCCATTGTTTTCGATGTGGCGCGCCACCGCGGCGATGAAGCAGGCGATGCCGCCCTTCATGTCGACGGCACCGCGGCCATACATCTCGCCATTGGCGATCTCGGCGGCAAAGGGCGGATGCGTCCAGGCCGCCTCGTCGCCGACCGGCACCACGTCGGTATGGCCGGCAAACATCAGATGCGGGCCGTTGCCGGAGCGGCGCGCATAGAGATTTTCGATGTCCGGCGTGCCATCCTCCGAGAATCTCGGCCGCTCGACCGAGAAGCCAAGCGGCTTCAGCATGTCCTCCAACGTCTGCAGCGCGCCGCCTTCGGCGGGCGTCACGGAAGGACAGCGGATCAGGGCGGCAAGGTTCTGGGCGGGGTCGGTCGGCAATTTCATGGGCAAAGCGATAGTCGAAAGCGGCAGGCCTGTCACGGTGGCAGATGATTGCCGAGCAAGCCGCCGACAATATGGTTGTCGTTGTCGTATAGTCGCGCGGGACAGGACGGGATGATCGCATGGCCAATGAAGGAAAGACGATCGCGATAGCAGGCGCCGGCAGCATCGGCTGCTATGTCGGTGGCTGCCTGGCGCTCGCCGGGCGCAAGGTCGTCTTCCTTGGCCGCGGCCGCATCCTCGAGGCGCTGCGCAAGGACGGGCTGCGGATCAGCGACCTCGACGGCCGCGACCGTCGCATCGGGCCAGAGGCGCTGGCGGTCACCGAGGATCCGGCGCTGGCGCTGCGCAGGGCGGATATCGTTCTGGTCACCGTAAAGAGCGGCGCGACCGAGGAGATGGCGACGCTTGTTGCGGCTCATGCCGGCCCCGATGCCATTGTGGTCAGCCTGCAGAATGGCGTCGACAATCCGGACAAACTGCGCGGAGCGCTTCCAGCGCATCGCGTGCTTGCCGGTATGGTCGCGTTCAATGTCGTGCAACCGCCGGACGGCGAGACGCCGTTCAGTGTCCGCCGCGCCAGCGACGGCATTGTCATCATCGAGAATGCTGTGCCCGGCCTTGCAGCACTGCTCAATGTCGAAGGACTTGGGGTCGAAACCCACGCCGACATGAAGGCCGTGCAGTGGAGCAAACTGTTGATGAACCTCAACAATGCGCTGGTCGCGCTCTCCGACCTGCCGCTGGCGACCGAATTGGCGGACCGCGGCTGGCGCGCCATTCTGGCAGATCAGATCGACGAGGCGCTGGCCACAATGAAAGCTTGCCGTATCGAGCCGGCGCGCATCGCCGGGCCACCCCCCTGGCTGCTGCCGAAAGTGCTGCGGCTTCCGGACTGGCTGTTCGGAATCCTGGCCCGGCGGCTACTGTCGATCGACCCCAAGGCGCGATCCTCGATGTGGGACGATCTCCAGCGTGGTCGGCCGACCGAGGTCGACGAATTGCAGGGCGCGATCCTGCGGCTCGCGCAAAAGACCGGCGTGCCGGCGCCTGTGACAAAGCGTATCCTGGCGCTGGTGCGTCAGGCGGAAGCGGACAGGCGCGGTCCGCCCGGATTGACGCCCGACGAGGTCAGCGGCGGTCCTCGATAAGCGTGATCTTCTGCCAGATTTTGCGCGACAGGTATCTCTTTGATTTGGAGCCGGATCCAGATTTGAGGGCGATTCGACCTAAGATCATCCGGCTCTAGCCGTCGCCCGGCGCATTGGTGCGGCTGCCATAGCGATTGGATCCGGCTTGTCCCGGAAACAGGCAGAGCACCAGGAAGGCAACGATCGACACGACGGGAACGAACAGCACCAGCGCCGCGATGCCCGGTTTGTCGAGGTCGTGCAACCGCTTCACTGCCAGCACGACGTTCGACCACAACGAGGCGAGGAAGGCGAGGAAGAAGACGAACGACCACATGTTGCTCTCGGCCGAGCCTTCCGGCACCAGCGTGAAGCGGTAGAGCGGAAAGGCCTGGACGATAGCAACCAGCAATCCGCCGAGAAAATAGGCCGCGCGGCTGACGCGGCCCGAGGTTTTGAAGAAGAGCCAGATGAAGTCTGCTTTTTCAGGCAAGCGGGTCCGGTCCGTATTGATTGGCGCCCCTGGTGCCTTCGAGGATGCCCAGTTCGATGAGCAGCCAGATGCCGCCGATGATGGGTATAAGGCCGATCAGTGTCCACCAGCCCGACTTGTTACGGTCGTGCCAGCGTTTGGCATAGAGAGCAATCGCGAAATGGATCGATGCCAGCGCGACCAGGATGCCGAGGATGCCGATCTGGTCGCCGCTGGCGGTGGTGAACGTCGTGCCAAGGATCGAGTCGAGAATGAACGCAAGGATGGCGATGACGATGAATATGCCGATGCCGGCCCAGAACTTGGCGCGGTTGATGCGGCCGTCGAAACTCGTCAGCAGATACTTCCAGTCCATGACGCCCCTCCGTTGAACCAGCGCGACGGAATGTCGCGCCGGCGGAAGGTGCGTCCGTTTCCGGAAAAGATCAATCGCGCAGCAATTCGTTGATCGACGTCTTGGAGCGGGTCCTGGCGTCGACGCGCTTGACGATGACGGCGCAGTACAGGCTCGGCCCCGGCTCGCCATTGGGCAGCGGCTTGCCCGGCAGCGAGCCGGCGACGACCACCGAATTCGCCGGCACCTCGCCGTAGAAGACTTCGCCTGTGGCGCGGTCGACGATCTTGGTCGACTGGCCGATGAACACGCCCATGCCGAGCACCGAGCCTTCGCGCACGATGCAGCCTTCGACCACTTCGGAGCGCGCGCCGATGAAGCAATTGTCCTCGATGATGGTCGGACCGGCCTGCATCGGCTCCAGCACGCCGCCGATGCCGACGCCGCCGGAGAGATGCACGTTCTTGCCGATCTGGGCGCAAGAGCCGACCGAGGCCCAGGTGTCGACCATGGTGCCGGTATCGACATAGGCGCCGACATTGACGAAGGACGGCATCAGCACCGCGCCCGGCGCCACATAGGCCGAGCGGCGCACGACCGAGGACGGCACTGCGCGGAAGCCGGCCTTCTCGAAATCGACCGCGCCCCAGCCGTCGAACTTCGACGGCACCTTGTCCCACCATACCGCCTGGCCGGGACCGCCCTTGATGATCTCCATCGGGTTCAGCCGGAAGGAGAGCAGTACCGCCTTCTTCAGCCACTGGTTGACGAGCCACTTGCCGTCGTCCTGGCGCTCGGCGACGCGAAGGACGCCGCGGTCGAGCAGGTCGAGCGCCGACTGGATGGCGTCGCGCGTTTCGCCGCGGGTCGCGGTCGAAATCGTATCGCGCTCCTCGAAGGCCTTTTCGATGGTCTTTTCGAGGCTCGCCAGATCGGGCTTCGACATGAATTTGCTCCATTACAAAGCTGTTAAGGGCTGCGCCTTAACCTGTTTTGAAATCGCGCGGACCCTATGTGAAGCCTTAATGGGGGTCAATCGCGACTGCGTCACGGGACGGCGCAAGTAAAGGAAATAGGACGGTGGATTCGATGACACCCATGGAAAAGGCGGGCTGGACGCCGCTGCCGCATTCGGACGAGGATCTGGAGCGGTCGAAAAGCGTGCCGGACACGCCGCAGACGCGGGCTGAAACCTATCGCCTGGCCTGGAACGATCCCGACTTCATGACGCGGCGCGAATTGCGTCCGGTGCGCTTGCAGCTCGAGCTCTTGAAGCCGGAGATGATCCTTGCCGAACGCGGCATCCGCTCGACCGTCATCCTGTTCGGCGGTGCGCGGCTTCCCGAGCCGGGCGGCGACGCCTGGGCGGCCAAGAACGAGACGCAGAAGAAGAACCTCGAGCTGAACAGCAAATATTACGAAGAGGCGCGCAAGTTCGCCCGGCTGTGCTCGCAGCAATCGGCCACGTCCTATTATCGCGAATTCGTCGTCGTCACCGGCGGCGGACCGGGAGTCATGGAGGCAGGGAATCGCGGCGCCGACGATGTCGGCGCGCCATCGATCGGCTTGAATATCGTGCTGCCGCACGAGCAGGCGCCGAACGCCTACGTGACGCCCGAGCTCTGCTTCAATTTCCACTACTTCGCCATCCGCAAGATGCATTTCGTCATGCGAGCCAAGGCGGTCGCCGTGTTTCCGGGCGGCTTCGGCACCATGGACGAATTCTTCGAGACGTTGACGCTGATCCAGACCGGGCGCATGGAGCGCGTGCCGGTGATCCTGTTCGGCAAGGCGTTCTGGCAACGGGCGATCGACCTCGACTTCCTTGCCGAGCAAGGCACGATCTCGCCCGGCGACCAGGACATCATCGATTTCGTCGACACCGCCGACGAAGCCTGGGACATCGTTCGCCGCTTCTACAGCCTCTGAGGGCGCGCTCGTCGTTGCCGCAATGACGCGGGAGTTCTGACGGCGGCCCGGCAATCTGGAGTTGGTTCAGCCCGGGACTTCGACGATTGCCGTCAGGAAGCCGGCGAGGTCGTCGGTGACGAAATCGACGTCGTCCTCATTCGCCGGGTCGCGCTCCCAGATCTCGGAGAAAGTCGGCTCGAAATTGCGCGGCACAACCAGCACCGTCGTCATGCCGAGCGATTTCGGCACCGAGAGGTTGCGCGCCAGGTCCTCGAACATCACCGCGTTGTGGCCGGTGACGGAATGCAGCTCGGCGAACCGCTCATAGGTCTGGCGGGCCGGCTTTGGATTGAGGCCCGCCGCGACAATGTCGAAGATGTCGTCGAAATGGTCCAATACGCCGAGCTGGCGCGCGGCCCGCTCGGCATGCTTGCGGTCGCCATTGGTGAAAATGAACTTGCGGCCAGGCAATTGGCGGATCGCGGCACCGAGCACCGGATCGGGCACCAGCCAGGAATAGTCGATGTCGTGCACCTTCTCGAGGAAGTCGTCGGGGTCGATGCCGTGGCGCGCCATCAGCCCGTTCAGCGTCGTGCCGTACTCCAGGTAGAGCTCTTTCTGCAGCTTTCGCGCCTCCTCGCGCGAGAGCGTCAGCAGCTCGCCGACATAGGCGGTCATCTTCACGTCGATCTGCGCGAACAGATTCGAGTGATGCGGATAGAGCGTGTTGTCGAGGTCGAACACCCAATCCGTGACATGGGCAAAGCGGGCGGGCTCGGGTGTCGTCGTCATGGCTTCCTTATGGCACGCGGACGCGGAGTTTATCCACAACTTCTGCGCGTCTTGCGTCGTGAAAATGGCGCCTCGCTTCAAATTTTAATCGTCCAAGAAAGGTCACCTTCAGCGCTTGCTGGCACAGAGGCATTCCGTTGGGAGACAGCGATGAGTCGCATAATCTTGAAGTCCGCAGTCGTCGCGTTCGCTTCGGTCGCTGTCTCGCTCTTGTTGACGCTGGTTGTGGTCCCGGCCATGGGCTTTACGATCAGCCGCACCGTCTGGCTGACGGCCACGGTTTGCCCTTTGATTCTCGCCTGGATCGCCAGCGTCGGCACCTTCTGGCAAAGCCACCGCCTGAAAAATGCGCATCGCGAGCTTGCCCGCGCGCATGCCCAGCTCGCCGCCGCCCACAGGCGCCTGTCGGAGAAGGCAAGCCGCGACGACATGACCGGCATGCTCAACCGCGAGACCTTCTTCGCCGCGCTCGACGGTTCCCGGCGCAAGGCCGATCGCGGCGCCCTGCTGATCATCGATGCCGACCACTTCAAGACCATCAACGACAATTACGGTCACCTGACCGGCGACGATGCGCTGCTTCTGATCGCCGGCGCCATCGAGCGCGGTGTCCGCAGCGGCGATGTGCTCGGCCGAATCGGCGGCGAGGAGTTCGCCGCCTTCCTGGTCGGCGCCACCGAATCGGAAGCAAGGCGCGTGGCCGAGCGCATCCGCCGCGAGGTCGAACTGATCCGCTTTCGCCCTATCGACGAGCGGACCGTGCCGTTGACGGTCTCGATCGGCGGCATCACCTGCGGCGAGAGCGCCACCGTGTCGGAACTGATGCGCGCCGCCGACCGCAGGCTCTACGAGGCCAAGCATCGCGGCCGCAACCTGTCCGTTCTCGATCGCGACCTTTCGGAGGCCGCCTGAGGTTGGGTGCCGTTAGCAAATTCCTCACCCTTACCAAATTCAACCGCGGCGATCCGCCGGTTGTAACGCGGCTTTCATCTGGACTTGGCACGGAATTGGCTTCGGCGGCGGCATGTGTGCCGTCCAGGAACGGCATGCGTATCGAGTCCGCATCGAAAGACGTGTCATGAGCAACTTCATAAAGAAGATCTCGCGCCGCACGATCATGCAGGCGCTGATCGCGCTGCCCGCGCTGTCGCTGTTCCGCAACCAGCCCGCCGTCTCCGACCCAAACGGGATCGACCCTGACGAGATCGTGGAGGTCAATGGTTGGATCCTCAGGCGGAGCGATCTTGCATGATCTTCGACAGCTACGAGGCTTACAAGCAGGCGAGCTTCAAGCCCAAAGTCTGCCTTCTCGGCTCCGGCCCGGCCGGCACCACCATTGCCAGGAAACTGGGCGCCGCCGGCATCCCAGTGGTCGTACTGGAGGCCGGCTCGCGCGAATTCAGCGACGAATCGCAGGACTTCTATCGCGGCGCCACGGTCGGCGATGACTATTTCGACCTCGACATCACCAGGCTGCGCTTCATGGGCGGCTCTTCCAACCATTGGGCCGGCTGGTGCCGTGTGCTCGACAGCCAGGATTTCGAGCCCAAGGCCTGGGCGCCGGATACCGGCTGGCCGATAAGCCGCGCCGACATCGAACCTTATCTGCCCGAGGTCCGCGACATTCTCGAGCTTCCCGACTTCCGGCCCGATGTTCCAATCTCGGACGACATCCGGTGGGTGCAGCTGATCAAGAGCGGCGCCGTGCGCTTTGGCGAGAAGTTCGCTGACGAGCTCGACCGCAGCAAGAACATCGCCGTCGTGCTCAACACCTACGCAACGGAGCTTGCCGGCGACGGCAGGCGCGTGACCGGCGCCAAATTGTGGTCGAACGGCGAGGGCGCCGGCACCATCACGGCGGATTACTTCATCACTTGCACCGGCGGGCTGGAGAACTCCAAGCTTCTTCTGTGGTCGAATCAGCGCTCGAATGGCGGCGTGGTGCCGAACGCTGCCGCGCTCGGCCGCTATTGGATGGAGCACCCGACTTTCGAGGGCGGCAATGCCATCCTAACCAATTACAGCGAGTTTGAGGTCGACGCCTCGAACGAAGCTTTCTTCTCGCCCACGCCCGCCGCGATGGAGCGGCTGCAGATCCTGAATTTCGGCATCAGGCTGATCGAGATGCCTTACCCGAACGTCAAACGGCTGATCGCGGACCTGGCCTGCACCGCGCCCACTATGGCGGAGTGGATGTCCGACCAGCTCAGCCAGCGCCTGCGCTGCGCCGCCCAGCTCTACGTCGCCTGGGAACAGGCGCCGCTCGCCTCGAACCAGATCGAGCTGTCGAAGACCGATGTCGACCACGCCGGCGTGCCGCGCGTCGAGCTGCACTGGAAGAAGTCGCCGCTCGAGCGTCGCACCTTGCTGGAAGGCCTGCGGCTCTTCGGCACGACCATGGCGCAGAAGAATCTCGGCCGCGTGCGCATCGCCGACTGGATCGGCAATGGCGGCGATTATCCGACGAATGAGGAGACGGCGGGCCACCATCATATGGGCGGCACCCGCATGGGTACCGATGTCTTGAAGAGCGTCGTCGATGCCAACTGCAAGGTGCACGGCATGGACAACCTCTATGTCGGCGGCTCCTCGGTGTTCTGCACCTCCGGGCAGTGCAACCCGACGACGACCATCACCGCGCTCGCCTGCCGGCTGGGCGATCACCTCAGCAAGGTGATCACAGTCTGAACTCCCGAAAAGCAGGCGGCGCCGGCGCCTGGAACCGGCAAACTGCGCCGCCCTGGCGCGCCTTTGGGGGTCGAGTCTACAGTCCGTAAACGGCGACGCGCACCAGCACGGCCGCGGCGGCAAGTGCCACCAGCAGAATGCCGAGGCCGATGGGCGAGCCCCAGCCATACCATTCCATAGCCAGCTTGGCGTATCTGTACTCCTCATCATGCGAAAGAGGGGGGCGCTGTTGAATCGAGCTCATTTTGTTCACTCCTGTCGGCGACTTTTGCCCTTGCCTCGCAAGGGTGGCGCCGCATATTGATACGATAGTTTGAATGTTAGGCAATTTGATAGTTAGATGATCGAAATAAATTCGTCAAGCGTGAAACGTGCTGAAATGACGGCGGCCCTCAGCCGCGCCGTTATGCGCTGGCAGGACGCGACGCAAGCCTATGACGAGGCGGTCGGCGAGCGGCTTGGGCTGATCGCCGCCGAGCGGCATTGTCTGGGCTTGCTCTATGCGGGGCCGCAGTCGGCGGGCGCCGTGGCGGCGGCGACGGGATTGACGCCGGCAGCGGTGACGGCCTTGATCGACCGCCTGGAGGCGCGCGGGCTCGTTACCAGAACCCGCAGCCTGGAAGACAGGCGCAAGGTGGTGATCGAGGCAACCGAGCTGACCAGAGAATTGTCGGAGCGCTACTATGGCGCCATCGCGCGCGAGGGCGAGAAAGTGGTGGCGGACTTCAGCGACGCCGAGTTGGCGACCGTGCTGCGCTTCATCAATGCCGCGCTCGACCTGCAGAGCAAGCAGTTGGCGAGGCTCAAGGCCGAGCCGGCCTCGGCCGGCTGATGCCCGAGCGACCGAAGAAAACCCGGCGGCTTGCTTCCGGAACCCAGAGCGGCTCAGTCGCCTTCAGGCCACTGAACCGCTCTGACGGCCGGCTGGGCGAAAGCCGGACTTCGAAGCGCGCCGCACCGACCGGTTTTGGGGCGCCGCGCATTTGTTTCAGTACCTACACAGTGGCCGGGTCGAGCGCCGGCTGACCCTTGAACCGCGTGACGATCCCGGCGAGGTCGCCGCCGGCGAATGCATCGCGCAACGCGTCGAAGGATGGCAGCACGAAGTAGGCGCGCTGGAACTTGTCGATCTCGTAGCCGGTGCGCATCACCGTCTCGAGGTCGAACGGCACATGGTGGGCGTCCTTGCCTTCGACCGCGAATTGCAGCTCGGTGAAAGACGACATCAGTCCTGCGCCGAAAGCCTTTAGCGGCTGGCCGGCTTCCTGGATGAGGCCGTATTCCGCGCTGTACCAGTAGAGCCGGGTGATCATCTCGTCGCCGCCCAGCGCGATCATGTCCTCGGCCTTGTCGCCGTACATCTGCATGAAGTCGGCGAACACCGGCTGCGTCAAGATGGGCACATGGCCGAAGAAGTCATGGAACATGTCCGGCTCGACGATGTAGTCGAGTTCCTGCCTGGTCCGCAGCCAGTTGGTGACCGGAAAACGGCGGTTGGCGAGATGGTCGAAGAAGGGGCCGGCGGGGATCAGGCCGGGGACCGCCACGATTTCCCAGCCCGTGAGCTTGCGCAATTTCTCGCTGATGGCGTCGAAATCCGGAATCTTGTCGAGTAGCCCCAGCGCCGCCACGCCGTCGAGATAGGAACGGTGCGCCAGCCTCTGCGTCAGCTTCGTCTGGCGATCGCAGAGCGTGCGCCACACTGCCTGCTCGTCGGCGGAATAGTCGTAACCCTGAGCCACTGTGAAGTCGGCGCGGCACACCGAATAGTCGCCGCGGAGGCCTTGCGCCGCGCACTCGCGGGCATAATCGGCAACGCTGATCGTCATTTCTTCCTCCTGAAAAAATCGTCAATTCCCGGATGGTGGCGTCATCGTAGCCGCGGCTCGTGAGGCAAATCAGCCTTGTTTGTAGCCACGCGACGGATTGTGAGGTAAACTTCGCTCAAATTTGAATGTTTAGGAGGGAAAATGCCTCAGCTGGACGAGTTCGAAATAAGGATGCTCGACACCCTGCAGCGCGACGGGCGCAAGGCCGTGTCGGAGCTCGCGCAGGAGATCGGCCTGTCGACCACGCCCTGCGCGCGGCGCTTCGAGGCGCTCCAAGGCGCCGGCATCATCAAGGGCTTTGCCGCCGTGCTCAGCCGACGCGCCCTTGGGCTGACGGTCGAGGTGTTCATCCAGGTCCGCCTGGTGAGCCACAGCGACGGCTCGCCGGAAAGCTTCATCGCCGCCGTGCAGCGGATGGACGAGGTTTCGTCCTGCTGGACGATGACCGGCGACCACGATTTCCTGCTGCATGTAATGGTCCCGTCGGTGGACGATCTCAATGCTTTCGTCATGCACCGGCTGATGCGGCTGCCCGGCGTCCGCGACGTCCACACCCAGCTTGTGCTGCAGAACATCAAGGGGCCAGGCCACGTGCCGCTCAGCCATTTGCGGCGGTAAATCGTGCGCGAAACGGGCGCTGCGCAAGCGGCCCGACAAATTTGTCGGAGCGAATCTATTTCGGGACGATTTCCCCGATATCAACTGAAATTAAGGTTACACGAATCTTAAGTAAGGACCCGCTCGGAGATTTACGCAATGTTGGGTGCGTCTTCTCTTGCGATCTGGAGAAAGTGTGATCATGCATAATTCGGTAACTCATGATTGTTGCATGGAATCCTTGGCGGGTCGCTAGGCCGGTGCAATCGCATGATCCGTTTACCGGCGGTTAGCAACATTAGTGTCTTATAATGAACCAGGCTTGCCTTCGTCCTTCCGTGAGGACTTGACGGACTTCGCTTGCTCGAACCCGTTCATGCGGAGGATGATCGCAAAGGAGCGTTGCATGCAACTGACGGAGGACGTGGCTCAGAGGGTCACTGAAGCGATTTCACGCCCCCCGTGGAAATCCGCCGATCCGACGCTTTTTGCGATGCTGCTGCAGAAGAACGCGGATCAGAATCGCAAGGTCGTGCGCTGGGGCATAGCGGCGGCCGTGCTGAGCTACATATGCTACGGTGCCTTCGACTGGTTTCTTTTCCCAGACATCGCCGACCGTCTGATTCTGACGCGCCTGACGTTGGGATTAACCTTCCTGGTGCTTGTCGAACTCGTTGCTCGACGCGATTTTGCCGTCACCACGCTGCACTACGTTGCCGCTCTGGCGATCGTGGCCGGCGCGATCGGATGGCTGCTGTCGGCGCTCGGAACGGCGCATCAGGAGGCGCTGTCCCATTTCCTCATCTTCGGCACGGTGTTCATTCTCGGCGCCAACCTTTTCTTCAACTTCCGGCTATGGCTCTCGGCGCTGTCGTCCGCGACCGTGACAATAGCTTTCCTCGGCGCCACGCTGTTCTTGCTTCAAGCCGATCTTGCCACCCGTCTGGTGCTCGCAACCTATTTCGTGAATTGCCTTGTTTTGTCGCTCTATCTTTCATGGCGCCTCAGCATGGAGCGCTACCAGACCTTCCTGCACGCCCTTCAGGCGCAGATCCAGGAGCAGGTCGCCATCGAAAATGGTCAAAAGCTCATCGAGATCGCGGACACGGACCCGCTTACCGGGCTTAAGAACCGCAGGGCGATCACGCGGGAATTCGCGGAGTTGTGCAAGGAATGGGCCAGGGACAATGACGAAATAGGCGTCATTCTCATGGACGTGGACTACTTCAAGCGGTTCAACGACCGGCTCGGCCATCAGGCCGGCGACGACTGCCTGATCGAGCTTGCCCGTGCCTTCGACGAGACGGCGGCGTCCAATCACGCCATCGCGGGACGGTACGGCGGCGAGGAATTCGTCGTGCTCTGCAAGGTCGCCGGACCGGATCATCTGCGCGAGGTCGCCCATCAATTCTGCCGGGCCGTCGAGGATTTGAAAATCTCCCATCCCGATCGGGACGATAAACTCAACATCGTCACCATCAGCGCTGGCGCCTCGTTGACGCGCGCGGATCAAAGCATCGAGCTTCGGATCCTGTTGCAGGAGGCCGATCGCGCGCTTTATGCCTCCAAGTTTTCGGGTCGCGCGACCTTCACCATCTATGATGCGCAGGCCATCGACCAGAAGCGCGCCAGCCAAAATCTTTCGGAACTGCTCAAGCAAGCCGTTTCGGAGGGACTCGTCTCCGTCGTCTATCAGCCGATCTGCGATGCGATATCCGGCAAGGTGCTTGGCCATGAGTCGTTGATGCGGCTGCGCGACTTCGACGGCAGCGCGATCAGCCCGTCCGTGTTCATACCCGTCGCCGAGCAGACCGGCGGGATCGAGGAACTCGGGATGTGGGTGATCGATCGGGCTTGCGGCGACATGGTCGAGCACGGATTGGGATCGGTCGTGTCCGTGAACGTCTCGGTCGTCCAACTCAAGGCACCGAATTTCCCGCTTCACGTCACCGAGATCCTTGGCCGGCATGGCATGGCCCCCCAGAAGCTGGCGCTCGAGGTCACAGAGGGCAGCGATATTTCCCTGGAGGCGCAGGCCGCCAGAAGTATCGAGCAGCTTCGAAACCTGGGCGTCCAGATCTGGCTCGATGATTTCGGAACCGGATTTGCGGGTCTGGCTTGGCTCCGTCGTTTCAAATTCGACGTCGTCAAGATCGATCGGAGTTTCTTGCACGACTGCCAGACGGTTCGAGGCCTGAGCCTGTTGCAGGACATGGTCAGGCTGCTGCGCAATCTGGGCCATACGGTCCTTGTCGAGGGCGTCGAGACGAAAGAGCAGCAGAATTTGCTGCAGCACATGGGGATTCAGTCTATCCAGGGCTTCCTGACCGGACGTCCCGTTCCGATCGAAGACATCAGGCAGGCCAGGCAGGACCTCGTCGCTTAACTTGAAGCAGTCCGGCAGGAACACAGGGCGGCGCTATCTCGGCGAAACGAGGACGCCGCGCGCTGCATCAGAAAGCCGGGCCGCTGCACGGCCCGACTTGAAGTCGAATGGACTGTGAAGCGGCTCCGCTACCGCTCTATGCCGGGCGCCGCGAAATCCACGCGTTTGCGGATCCTGCCGTAGACGATGTTCCTATTCGATCCGTAATAGACCTCGGCTTCGACGCGGTTCTTGTCCACGGCGGCATTGATGATGTCCCACATGTCGCCGGCCGACCGCAGGATGAGCGGCCAGTCCATGAACGTCTCCATGTACCCGTCGGTCGTGATCTCGTCGCTGAAATTGGCGAACAGGAACTCGCCGTCCGGCTTGACCAGTTCCATGGCGCGCTGCAGCAGGCGTGCGCCGACCGGAAGCGGCAGGTAGTCATACAGCCCGGAGGCATAGACGAGATCGAATGTGCCGAGCGGGTAGGCGCGCCGTAGAAGACCGCGCACGGACCCGTCCACGGCTTCCACTCCGGTACCGGCGAGGTCGCGATTGACCGTGCCGACGCTCACCGGATCCTGGTCGAGGCCGATCCAGCGCCTTAATCTTTTCTCGGCGAGCGCCTTTGAGAGTTCGGCTTCCCGCAAATGGCCGCAGGCGATTGCCAGCACCTCCGCGTTTTCTACCCGGGCGGCCGTTTCGTCGACCGTTTTGGCCAGTATTTCGCGGCGCTCGCGCCCCGCCACCGAGCTTGCGGCTTCGCTCGTATAGGCAAAGATCTCGCGGCCGAGTTCACTCGACGATGCCACGATCTCGTCGGCGCTCGGGTGCTTGTAGTAGATGTCCAGCAGCGTCGCGTCGCCCGAATAGCCGCGCGGCTTTTCGAACGACCAGCGCGTGAACGGATCCTGTTTCAGGTAGGCCGCCACGCGGTGCTGCTGAGCGAGCGGAATCAATTCCTGCCAGAGAGCCGGAGCGACCTCCCGGCGCAGTTCATGCAATCGACCCGCCAGGCGTTCGACGATTTGCCCTGCGGGCTCCTGGCGCGAGAAAGCCTGATGAGCGAGGTCCAGCACCAAGGCGAGCTGGGCCGCCCGCGCCTTGAGCTCGGCGGCGTCGACCGTCTCCGCGGACGCCGCCTTGTGCTTCTTGATCAACGTCGATGTGATGAGGCTCGCCTCATCGATTTTCAGATCGGAATTCAGCGCCATATGGGCATTTCCTTGTGGTCCCCCACCGACAATTATAAATGCATAGAGTTTTAATAAAAGTTTAGGGGCAACTGCATTAGTTATTGCTAATGCGCACCCTTCCGAAGGTTTGAAGCGCCGAAAGCCAGAGCTCGATCGACGTGCGCAACACGTATGACCTTAACCTTTTGTTATGCACTGGGCTGACGCGTCTCCCGGCCTGCGCGGCGTTTCGGGTGTGCCCATCAAATCTGTGGGAAAGCTGCATCGAAACTGCTGAGGCGCGCCAAGGCGGCTTCGGCATCGCCGAATACGACCGGCGGACCGACGCAACGGAGGTCCGCCATGAACATCGTGCTGGTCAACCCGCCGCATACAGCCATCGGCAGCCGCGTGCCCGACGATCACCTGCCGCCTTTGGGTCTGCTGGCGGTCGGCGGTCCGCTGCTCGATGCGGGCCATCGGGTGCGCCTGGTCGATGCGGAGTTTGGGCCGATGCCGCTTTCCACGCTCGTCGATGAGGCGCTGAGCGACAATCCGGATTTCGTCCTCATCGGCCATTCCGGCTCGACCTCGGCGCATCCGACCGCGCTGCGGATCGCGGAAATGATCAAGGCCCGCGCGCCCGGGGTCATCATCCTCTATGGCGGCGTTTTCCCGACCTATCACTGGCGCGACGTGCTCGCCGCAACCGAGGTCTTCGACTTCATCGTGCGCGGCGAGGGCGAGGCGACCGCGCTGGCGCTGGTCGAGGCGCTGGAAAAGCGCCGACCGGTGTCGGGTGTCGCCGGCATCGCCTACCGCGACGATTGCGGCCGACCCTTTGCGACACCGCCGGCAATGACGATTACCGATCTCGACGCCTGTCGCGTCGGCTGGGAGCTGATCGACCATGGCCGCTACAGCTATTGGGGCGGCAAGCGCGCCGTGGTCATGCAGTTCTCGCGCGGCTGTCCGCATCTGTGCAACTATTGCGGCCAGCGCGGCTTCTGGACCCGCTGGCGGCATCGCGATCCCGTCAGCTTCGCCAAGGAGATCGCCTGGCTGCACCGCGAGCACGGCGTCGAGCTGGTCAATCTGGCCGACGAGAACCCGACCTCCTCGAAGAAGGCCTGGCGCGCCTTTCTCGATGCCATGATCGGCGAGAACGTGCCGGTGCTGATCGTCGGCTCGACGCGCGCCGACGATATCGTGCGCGATGCCGATATCCTGCACCTTTATCGCAAGGCCGGCGTCATCCGCTGGCTGCTCGGCATGGAGAACACCGACGAGGCCACACTGTCGCTGATCCGCAAGGGCGGCAGCACCAAGTCCGACCGCGAGGCGATCCGGCTGCTTCGCCGGCACGGCATATTGTCCATGGCGACCTGGGTCGCCGGCTTCGAGGATGAGGGTTTTCGCGATCTCTGGCGCGGCTTTCGCCAGCTCATCGCCTATGATCCCGACCAGATCCAGGCGCTCTATGTGACGCCGCATCGCTGGACGCCGTTCTTCCGCATCGCCAAGGGTCGCAAGGTGATCCAGAAGGACGTCCGGCTCTGGGACTACAAGCACCAGGTGCTGCATATGACCCGGCTGCAACCGTGGATGCTGTTCTTCGCCGTCAAGCTGATCGAGCTTGCCGTGCAGTCACGGCCGAAAGCGCTGGCGCGGATCCTTTTCCATCCGGACCCGGAGCAGCGGCATTCGATGCGCTGGTATACCAGGATGGGCCGCCGCGTCTGGTTCCGCGAGGTCTGGGGCTTTCTGGTCCGCGATCGCCGCGTGGCGGACGGCCCGACGCTTGCCGAATTCTGGGGCGCGCCGCAGGACGCCGAGGAGGAGTCGATGGCCTTTCAGCGCCCGGCGCGCAAGCCGGCCATGTTCGTCATGGAAGATCGGCGGATCGCGGAAAGCAGAAGGCCAGCCGGCTAATAATTGCTACGGCACGATCAGCGTGCCGGCCCCGTGCTCGGTGAACAGCTCGAGCAGCACCGAATGCGGCGTCTTGCCGTTGAGGATGACGACGCCTTCGACGCCGCGCTCGATCGCCTCGATGCAGGTCTCGACCTTCGGGATCATGCCGCCCGATATCGTGCCGTCCTTGATCAGCGCCTTGGCCTCGGCGACCGTCAGCTCGTCGATCAGCTGCTTGTTCTTGTCGAGCACGCCGGGCACGTCGGTCAGGAACAAGAGGCGCGAGGCGCGGCAGGCGCCGGCGATGGCGCCGGCAAAAGTATCGGCGTTGATGTTGTAGGTATGGCCGTCGCGGCCGGGCGCCACCGGCGCCAGCACCGGGATCATCTCGGAACGGGCCAGCAGGTCGAGCAGCGTGCGGTCGACCTCGACCGGCTCGCCGACAAAACCGAGATCCAGCACCCGCTCGATATTGGAATCCGGGTCGATCATGGTCTTGCGCGCCTTTTCGGCAAAGACCATGTTGCCGTCTTTGCCGCAGAGCCCGATCGCCCATTCGCCTTCGGCGTTGATCAGCGCCACGATTTCCTTGTTGATCGAGCCGGCCAGCACCATCTCGACGATCTCGACTGTCTTCTGGTCGGTGACGCGCAGGCCGCCCTCGAACTTGGATTCGATGCCCATCTTGTTGAGCATCGCGCCGATCTGCGGGCCGCCGCCGTGAACGACGATCGGATTGACGCCGGACTGTTTGAGCAGCGCGATGTCGCGGGCAAAGGCCTTGCCGAGATCGTTGTCGCCCATGGCATGGCCGCCATACTTCACCACCACGGTCTTGTTCTCGTAGCGCTGCATATAGGGCAGCGCTCTGGAAAGCAGCGCGGCCTGCATTTCGGCGTTGGCGGCGATGTCCGTCATCGGTGCTTTTCCCCAGCTGGTCAATGCAGGTCGCTCAAAAGCGCGCAGCGGTTTTGGCTGAACGACATGCATCAAAACAAGGACTAAAGCGGGTCGCTTGAATCCGTTTCCTCGCGACGCGCTTTATGTGGCGGCCTCTTAGCGGGAAATGCCGTAGGCCGCAAACGGCTTTGCGGTCGCAATAACGAAATCGTGCATGGGTTTCTAAGCTGGCACCTTGAGCGGTGCGCGGCGCTTCAGCCATCCCGAAATCTTCTCCATCTGCGCGGCGAGCGATAAAAGCGTCTCCTCATCGCCGGGCCGCCCCGCGGCCTGGATGCCGAGCGGCAGGCCGTCGGCGGTGACATGCACCGGCAGCGCGATCGAGGGCTGGCCGCTGACATTGTGGATCGCCGGCCAGGGAGTGAACCACAGGCTCTTGTCCATCAGCTGGCCGAAAAACGATCTGATCCTGAGCAGCCCGGTAAGATGCAATTTGTCGAGGAGGTTCTCGACGAGCTCGTCGGCGCCGTTCGGGTCCATCGCGCCGCAGGCGAGCGGCGGGTGCGCAATGATCGGCATCAGCACGGCATCGAAGCGCGCGGTGTCTTCAATCATCTGCCGCGCGGTGGCGTTGAGCCGCTGCACGGCGTCATAGACCTCGCCGGCGGACAGCATTTCGCCGAGGCGGCCGAGCACGCGCGTCGCACGTTCGACCTCGCCGGTCACCGGACGGCCGACGCGCTTCGCCTCGGCACGCATCATGCCTGCGACGGCCGAGGCGACGCTCTTGCAGAAATCGGCGATGAAGTCGCGACCGACATAGGGCAGGTCGATCTCTTCCACCGTGTGCCCGCCCTCGCGCGCCAGCGCCACCGCGGTGTCCAGCGCTTCGATCGTCTCACCCGAGATCGGCAGGCCGAGCGGCGATTTGCGGTAGACCGCGAGGCTGAGCTTGCCAGGATCGCGCGCCGCTGCGGCGGCGAAGGCGCCCTTGGGCTCCCGCGCCGCATAAGGCGACAGCGGATCGGCGCCGTGCGTCAGGTCGAGCAGGAGGGCTGTGTCGCGCACCGAGCGGCTGACCGCATGGTCGACGACCATGCCGTACCAGCTCTCGCTGGTGAGCGGCGTCAGCGGCACCCGGCCGCGCGAGGTCTTGAGCCCGACCAAGCCGCTGCAGGCCGAAGGCACCCGGATCGAGCCGCCGCCGTCCGAAGCGTGCGCCGCCGGCACCACGCCGGCCGCGACGAGCGCCGCCGAACCGCCGGACGAGCCGCCGGTGGTGTGACCGGTGTTCCAGGGGTTGCGGGTGATGCCGAAGCGGGCCGATTCGGTCATCAGCCGCAGCCCATGCTCGGGCGAGGTGCTGGTGGCGATCGGGATCAGGCCCGCGGCCAGATAGCGCTCGACCATCACCGAGTTGAAATCGGCCGTGAAGGCCGCAATGCGGCTGCCGCCATGGATCGGCACGCCCTTGATGCCGATGCCGAGATCCTTCAGCGCGAAGGGCACGCCGGCGAGCGGCAGCTTGCGATCGACCGCCTTCGCCCGCGCCCTGGCGGCTTCATAGAGCGGCGTGGCTATGGCGTTGATGTCGGGTCCTGTCGCCTCGGCGCGGGCGATCGCGGCGTCGACCAGCTCCTGCGGCGAGACTTCCCCCTTGTGGACGAGCTCGGCAAGTCCGGTCGCATCCTGTTCCCAAAGCACGCGTTCGATCGACATCGCCGCTCCCCTGTTTTGGCGAAGGCTATCGCATGAAGCCGCAAATCGAAATCCGGATTTGCGTTGTTCATCTCGCATCGGGGAAGATCACTTCACGTACTGACGCCGCGGCAGCCTTGGGTGGACAACACCGCCCGCGCCGTTGCAAATAGATCGCAATCTTCTAATTTGCCTGCATGGGGCCTCAGGACATCAGCAAGCTGATCGTCCGGACTTCGATGAAGGACCGGGCTGCGTTCGATCTGCTCTACAAGCAGACCAGCGGGAAACTTTTCGGCGTCTGCCTTCGTGTATTGAGGGACAGGAGCGAGGCGGAAGAAGCGCTGCAGGAGGTCTTCGTCAAGATCTGGACCAAGGCCGATCGTTTCGCGGTTTCCGATCTCAGCCCGATTTCCTGGCTGGTGGCCATTGCGCGCAACCATGCGATCGACCGCATCAGGACGCGGCGCGGTCCTTCCGCCAACATCGATGCAGCCCTCGAGATCGCCGATCCGGCGCCGGGGCCTGAGGCCATGGCTGTCGCGGGCGGCGAGACCGAACGCATCTACCATTGCCTCGACGAATTGGAGAAAGACCGGGCGGCGGCGGTCCGGGGCGCCTATCTCAACGGCGAAAGCTATGCCGAGCTGGCGGAGCGGCACAAGGTTCCGCTGAACACGATGCGGACCTGGCTGCGGCGAAGCTTGCTCAAACTGAGAGAATGCCTGGAAAGATGACGCTGGCGGAAGACAACGGACCGGAACGTGGAGGCGACGACCTGCTCGCCGCCGAATACGCTCTCGGCGTTCTGGCAGCCGACGAACGCCAGATCGCCTCCCGCCGCATCGATACCGAGGCGGGTTTTGCCCGCCTGGTCGATGCCTGGGAAGCCCATTTCGCGCCGATGGCGGCCGCCTACGCTGCGGTCGAGCCGCCGGCTTCGGTCAAGGCGGCGATCGACCGGCGGCTGTTTGCCTCATCAGTGGCCACCCCCGCCGCGCCCAGCACCGGCCTGCTGGGGAGCCTCGCCTTCTGGCGCGGGCTTGCCGCCGCCGCGCTTGCCGCTTTGGCCGTCTTTGTCGCCCTGCCTCTCGTCAATCCGCCGTTGCCGCAGCCCGAGACCAGGCTGGTCGCCTCGCTCGCCGCCGACAACAGCAACGTCAAATACCTCGCTATCTATGACGCGGCCCGCCAGGAGGTCGGCCTCTCGCTGGTTTCCGGCGAACGCGGCGCCGGCAAGGATTTCGAGCTGTGGATGATCGAGGGCAAGAATGCGCCGGTATCGATGGGCGTCATCCCGGCCGGTCAGACCGCGCGCATGGCCGTCACGCCGGCCGTGCAGGAGAAGCTGGCGCAAGGCGCCGTGCTCGCCGTCAGTCTCGAGCCGGCCGGCGGTTCGCCGACCGGCCAGCCGACCGGCCCCGTCGTCGCCGCGGGCGATCTGAAGGGCATCTGACCGACATTCGGAAAAGTATTGTAGACTAGCCGAAGTCTATCTACCCCGACATGTGTCGGCAGCAGTGCTTTCATGCGCTTAGACGCGATGCGATTGCGTCCAGGCCAACGAATAAAAAATCTTCGAGGTTCGCGAAACTAAGTTTTTGATGCCTCGTATCTCCTCGCGTTCCCAACGATGGGGAAAAACAACCCGAGGAGATTGACAAAATGCGTAAACTCGCCACCCTTCTGCTTGCCTCTACAATCGGCCTTTCCGCGTTTGGCGCCGTTGCCAATGCCGCCAATCCGATGGTCGGCGGCGCGCCGATGTATGCCAAGAAGAACATCATCGAGAATGCCGTCAATTCGAAGGACCACACCACGCTGGTCGCCGCCGTCAAGGCCGCCGGTCTCGTCGACACGCTGCAGACCCCCGGTCCCTTCACCGTCTTTGCCCCGACCAACGAGGCCTTCGCTGCACTTCCGGCCGGCACCGTCGAGACGCTGCTCAAGCCCGAGAACAAGGACAAGCTGACCAAGATACTCACCTGCCATGTCATTGCCGCCAAGGCGCTGGCCGCCGACGTCGCCAAGATGGCTAAGGCCGATGGCGGTGCGCATGAGGTCAAGACCGTCGGCGGCTGCGCCCTGACGCTGAAGTCGGAGGAGGGCAAGGTCACGGTGACCGACGAGAACGGCAACGTCGCCCATGTCACGATCGCCGACGTGCGCCAGTCGAACGGCGTCATCCACGTCGTCGACAAGGTTCTTCTGCCGAAGATGTAACAAAGCGCGTGCGGCCGGCGAAGTGAGGTATGTCCGCGCCGGCCGCACGGTCTTCCTCCGACGATCAGTGCTGCCGTCAAGCTCCGCTCCGCATCGCCAGGGCTTGGGTCGACGCGAGGTGGCGCGCGCATCGTCACCGGCTTTTGCTTTTCCGGCGGCGTCCTAGTTTGTAAGATCACGTCAGGAGGAAAGGCCATGAACCGTCGCGACTTTCTCTGGAGCGGTGCCACTGCCCTCGCAATCGGAACCGGAGCGGCGTTGCGCATGGGCGGCGCGAAGCCGGCTCTGGCCGGCGAGACCTTCGAGGTCACCAAGACCGATGCCGAATGGCACGCCATCCTTTCGGATGCCGCCTTCGACGTGCTGCGCAGAGAAGGCACCGAATATCCGGGCACCAGCCCGCTGCTCAACGAACACCGCAAGGGCATCTTCGCCTGCGCCGGCTGCGACCTGCCGGTCTATCCGTCGGAAACGAAGTTCGATTCCGGCACCGGCTGGCCGAGCTTCTGGCAGGAGATCCCCAATGCCATCGGCAAGACCGAAGACCGTTCGCTCGGCATGACGCGGACCGAGGTGCATTGCCGCCGCTGCGGCGGTCATCTCGGCCATGTCTTCGACGACGGCCCGCCGCCAACCGGCCTGCGCCACTGCATCAACGGCGTGGCGCTGACCTTCAAGCCCGCCGCGGCTTGAGCGGACTGCGATCTGTCCAAAGAAATGACCCCGGAAATCGGCGACGATTTCCGGGGTCACGCGTTGAGGACGCCAGGCGGGGGTTCCGGCTCCTCAATGGCCTCCACCGCCACCGCCGCCTTGCTGGGCCGGCTTGTTGATGAACAGCACGAAAAATCCGAGCGAGGCGAACAGCACGGTCAGCATCATGAACACGTCCATGAAGGACAGCAGCGCCGCCTGCTGCTGCACCATGCCGGACAGCTTCGAAATGGCCGCGGTCGTGGCATCGAGGCCGGCGTTTTGCTGGAAGTTCAGCGTCATGTTCTGCAGCTTGGCCTGCGCCGCCTCGCTGCCCCACTGCACATGCTCGGAAAGCCTTGCATAGTGGAAGGCATTGCGGTCGATCAGCACCGTGTTGATGACTGCCAGGCCGACGGCACCGCCGAGATTGCGAGTCAGGTTGAACAGGCCCGACGCATTCTTCAGCCGCTCCGGCGGCAGCGTGCCGAGCGCGATGTTGTTGATCGGCACCATGCACAGCATCATCGAGCAGCCGCGCAGGATCTGCGGGATCAAGAGCTCATAAAAATCCCAGTCGGCGGTGAGATGCGTCATCCACCATGTGCCGGTGGCGAAGCCGATGAAGCCGATCATCATCATCAGCCTGAGATCGATCTTGTTCGACAGGATGCCGGCAACGGGCGCGGTGAAGAACATCGCCAGGCCGCTGACGAACAGCGCCTCGCCGATCATCATCGAATCGTAACCGCGGATGCGGCCGAGGAACACCGGATAGAGGTAGGTCAATCCGTAAAGGCCGATGCCGACGACGAAGGAAAACAGCGAGCCGAAGGCGAAATTGACGTTGCTGAAGGCGCGGAGATCGACGATCGGCTCCTCAGCGGTGAAGACGCGCCAGAAGAAGATGATACCGCCGATGGTCATGAGGATGGCGCAGGCAAAGACGGCCGGCTCCTGCAGCCAGTCATGGTTCGGGCCTTCCTCCAGCACGTATTCCATGCAGCCGAGGAAGGCGGCCATGCCGATCAGGCCCCACCAGTCGAACTTGGAGAACAACTTGAGATTCGGCTTGTCGAAATCGATCAGCGACCAGGCAGCCGTCGCCACCAGTATGCCCGGCACGACATTGATCAGGAACAGCCAGTGCCAGGACATGGCGTGGCTGATATAGCCGCCCACCGTCGGGCCGATGGTCGGCGCCAGCGTCGCCACCAGGCCGATCATCGGCGAGACGACGGCGCGGCGCGACGGCGGGAAGATGGTGAAGGCGGCAGCGAACACGCTCGGAATCATGCCGCCGCCGATAAAGCCCTGGATGGCGCGGTAGACGATCATCTGGTCGATGTTGGTGGCGGTCGCGGCAAGCGCGCTGGCTGCTGTGAAGCCGGCGGCCGCGGTCGTGAACAGCACGCGGGTCGACAGCATGCGGCTGAGGAAGCCCGACAGCGGGATCATCACCACTTCCGCGATCAGATACGCGGTCTGCACCCACGGAATCTCGTCGGAGCTGGCGCTGAGGCCGGCCTGGATCTCGGCCAGCGATGCCGAGACGATCTGGATGTCGAGGATCGCCATGAACATGCCGAACACCATCGCCAGGAAGGCGATGACGCGGCGCACAGGCATATGGTCGGCGGGTGCGGCGGCTGCCGGCCCTGCCCCTGCGGTAATGGTTGCGGTTGCCATCTCATGGCCTCCCTACGGCAATTCCACGGAACGGTGCGCGGCGGTTTCCGCCCGGAACTGCGTCAAAACAGGCTGGGCGGCTCGGCGCTCAATTGGCCACCGGGCCGCCCCCCAAACTGCTCAGTTGGTCGTCGCGGCAGGCGCGGTGCGGCTGTCGGCGGCGACGATGACGCTCAGGCCGGCGCGCAGCTTGCGGGTCTTCAGCACGTCGGCCGGCACGTCGATGCGGACCGGCACGCGCTGCACGACCTTGGTGAAGTTACCCGTGGCGTTTTCCGGCGGCAGCAGCGAGAACACCGCGCCCGAGGCCGGCGCCAGCGACGACACCGTGCCCTCGAAGGTCTGGCCGTCGATGGCGTCGACTGTGATGCGGACCTTCTCGCCCGGCACCAGCCGGCCAAGCTGCGTCTCCTTGAAGTTGCCGACGATGTAGAGCTTGTCCATCGGCACGACGACGGCGAGCTTCTGGCCGGGGGTGACGAGGTCGCCCTGTTCGACCGAGCGATTGCCGACGACGCCGTCATAGGGCGCCTTGAGCACGGTGAAGGAAAGGTCGCGCTGCGCCTTGTCGCGGGTTAGCTGCAGCGAGGCGAGCGTGCTCGCCGATTCTGCGCGCTGGGCTTCGAGCACGCCGATATTGGCCTGTGCGGCGGTGATCTGCGCGTCGGCGCCGGCAAGGGCGGCCTTGGCCTGGTCGAGCGCCGTCTGGGCGTCGTCGAGCTGCGCCTGCGTGCCGACATGCGTCTTGAGCAGCTGCGCCGCGCGGGCCTGGGCGCGCGCCGCATTGTCGGCCGCCGCCTGGTCGGCGATCTTCTGCGCCTGTGCTTGCGCCAGCGAGGCCTGCGCCGCCTTGGTCTGCGCGTCGATGCGGTCGAGCGTCTTCGCCAGCGTGGCGATCTGCGCCTCGGCCTGGCCGACCGCGATTTTGTAGTCGCCGTCATCGATGACGAACAGCGGATCGCCGGCCTTGACCCTCTGGTTCTCGCTCACCAGCACCTTGTCCACATAGCCGGAGATTTTCGGCGACACGAACGACATGTCGGCCTGGACATAGGCGTCGTCGGTGGAGATCATGAACCGGCCGTCGGTCCAATAATTGTAGCCGTACCAGGAGCCGGCGCCAAGGAGGCCAAGCCCGATGATCGGCAACAGCAGCGAACGGATGGAGCGCTTCTTCTTGGCCGGCGCTTCGCTAGGCGCGGGAGAAGCGGGCAGTACAGGCGCTTCCGGAGCTTCGGTCGACGGCTGGACTTTGGCGTTGGGGAAATTGCGGACTTCGGCGGTAGCGGGCGCGTTCGAGGACATGATAATCTCTCTGGGACAAGTCAGTCAGACTGAACCGTTCGGTTCGAATTGGTGATTGACATAGCGCGGAAAGAGGCCCATATCAAGAGCAAATCGAACCGGTTGGTTCGAAATATTTCGTGAGGTTTGACTTCGATGGTCGAAACGACAGCCGATAGCGATCTGCTCGACCTGCGCAAAGGCCGTCCCGCGGCCGGGCAGGATCCGATCAAACGGGCCCAGATCATCGAGGGCGCGCGCCGCGTCTTCATCGACAAGGGCTTCGAAGCCGCGTCGATGAACGACATCACGCGCGAGGCCGGCGTCTCCAAGGGCACGATCTATGTCTATTTCGCCAACAAGGAAGAGCTGTTCGAGGCTCTCATCGAGGAAGAGCGCGGCACCATCTTCAAAAATATGTATGAGGTGCTCGACCATTTCGACGACTTGCGCAAGACGCTGGTGAAGTTCGGCACGGTGCTCTCCGCCAAGATCACCTCGGCCAAAGTCATCCAGGCGCAGCGCACGGTGGTCGGCGCTTCCGACAGGATTCCCGAGCTTGGCGCCCGCTTCTACGAGCGCGGGCCCAAGCGTGGCCACGACAAGGTGATGATCTTCCTCAATGAAGCCGTCGAACGCGGCCTGCTGAAGATCGACGATGTCGATCTCGCCGCCTATCAGTTCACCGAGCTCTGCCTCGCCGGCCTCTTCCGCCAGTGCATCTTTTCCTACCGCACCAAGGCACCGAGCCAGGCCGAGATCGAGCATGTCGTTCGCTCCGGCGTGAACGTCTTTCTGAAGGCCTACGGCACCGAGAAGCTCGCGGCCGAGGAGCAGGCCTCGCTCTCGGCGTGAACCCGCGCGGCGCAGCGATTGAGAAGGATCGCGAGGCGCTTTGGTGACACTACGCCGCCGCCGCCGACTTCGATGCCACCGGTCACGTCCTTCTTGCAGCCCAACTCGAACCGGCGACCGGCACTTTCGCGGAGCCTTCCGGAAGAGCTTGTTAACCATCGGTTCCTATGTCTCGGGACACGTTTGTTCGACAAATCTCGAGTGTGACATCCATGCGTTTTACCCGTGCCAATCCTTCCGGCGCTTCCGCGCACGGCGACAACGACGACAGCCGCTCGGAAGACGCGCGGCACCATTGCGCTGCCGTGCCGCCGCAGCGGCAAACGGGGCAGGTCGTCACGCTGCGAGCCGCCGCTGACGGCGAATCGCACGCCGCCGATTCGGCTGGCGGCGACGAGTTCGGCGGTCAGGCCTGGCAGCAATATTTCTTCCTAGCGCCCAATGTGCGCTTCACTCGCACGCCGGATTCCGACAAGCGGCCTGTACCGGAGCCAGTTGATGAAGCGCCGGCCCAAGCGGTGCCTTCCCGCGGGCTTTCCATCCGCCCGACGCCGCCGGCGCCCCAGCCGGCCAATCCGGTCCGGCCAATTCCCGCCGCGGCCGCCACCGCTCCGGCCAAGCCGCCGCACACCTTCGTCAAGCCGCAGCAGGCCAGCGCCGCGCCGCCGACGCGGGCGGTAGCCACCCCGGCGCCAAGGCCGCAACCGCCGAAATTTCGTTGGTCCTATCTGTCCGACGATGCGTTCTTCGAGTTCAGCCTGCCTTTGCTCGCCGAGCGCCTGGCTCGGGCACGGCTGAACGATCCGGCGCAGCCACTCGTCGCCCCTGCTCCGGCAAGGCCTACACCGGCGCAGCCAAGCCCGTCCCGCCCCATCGCGATCGGCGAGGCGACGTCGTTCTACCGCGTCATCGAATGGCGCTCGAACGGGCCGGCCGCCAGCCTGGCTCCGCTGACGGCGCCGGTCGATCTGCCCGCGCCCTCCCCTGTGGAAATCGAATCCCTGGCGCCCGCAGCCGAGTCCGCCGCGCCGCGTCCCGTAGCAAAGAGCGCCCGGACCGCGAGAGCCGCGCCGTCCCTGCCCGTCACCGGCAAGGTCGCGCCGCCGGCCGCTTCGGCCGACTACGAGCTTCCGTCCGAGGACCTGCTGCAGATGCCGCCGGAAGGCCAGGGCTTCTACATGTCGCAGGAGCGGATGGAACAGAACGCGGACCTGCTCGAAAGCGTGCTGGAGGATTTCGGCGTCAAGGGCGAGATCATCCATGTCCGGCCGGGTCCGGTCGTCACGCTCTACGAGTTCGAGCCGGCGCCGGGCGTGAAGTCCAGCCGCGTCATCGGCCTGGCCGACGATATCGCCCGCTCCATGTCGGCCATTTCGGCGCGCGTCGCCGTCGTGCCCGGCCGCAACGTCATCGGCATCGAACTGCCCAACGAAACGCGCGAGACGGTCTATTTCCGCGAGCTGATCGAGTCGGCCGGCTTCCGCAACACGTCGTGCAAGCTGGCGCTGGGGCTGGGCAAGACGATCGGCGGCGAGCCGGTGATCGCCGACCTCGCCAAGATGCCGCATTTGCTGGTCGCCGGCACCACCGGCTCGGGCAAGTCGGTCGCCATCAACACCATGATCCTGTCGCTGCTCTACCGGATGAAGCCGGAGGAGTGCCGCCTCATCATGGTCGATCCCAAAATGCTGGAACTGTCCGTCTATGACGGCATCCCGCATCTGCTCACGCCCGTCGTCACCGATTCCAAGAAAGCGGTCACCGCGCTGAAATGGGCGGTGCGCGAGATGGAGGAGCGTTACCGCAAGATGGCGCGCCTCGGCGTGCGCAACATCGACGGCTACAACCAGCGTGCCGCCGCCGCCCGCGACAAGGGGGAGGTCGTGGTCATGCAGGTGCAGGTCGGCTTCGAGAAGGGCACCGGCGAGCCGCTGTTCGAGGAGCAGGAGATCGACCTCGCGCCGATGCCCTACATCGTCATCATCGTCGACGAGATGGCCGACCTGATGATGGTGGCAGGCAAGGAGATCGAAGGCGCCATCCAGCGGCTTGCGCAGATGGCGCGCGCCGCCGGCATCCACCTGATCATGGCCACGCAGCGCCCGTCGGTCGACGTCATCACCGGCACCATCAAGGCCAACTTCCCCACCCGTATCTCCTTCCAGGTGACGTCCAAGATCGACAGCCGCACGATCCTTGGCGAGCAGGGTGCCGAGCAGCTGCTCGGCCAGGGCGACATGCTGCACATGGCCGGCGGCGGCCGCATCGTGCGTGTGCACGGCCCCTTCGTCTCCGATCTCGAGGTTGAGCACGTCGTGGCGCATCTGAAGGCGCAAGGCCGCCCGGAATATCTCGACACGGTCACCGCCGGCGAGGAAGAGGAAGAAGATCAGGCCGACACGGGTCCAGTCTTCGACAAGGGCTCGATCGACACCGAGGATGGCGACGCCCTCTACGAGGAGGCGGTCAAGGTGGTCAAGCGCGACAAGAAATGCTCGACCTCCTACATCCAGCGCCGCCTCGGCATCGGCTATAACCGCGCCGCCTCGCTGGTCGAACGCATGGAGAAGGAAGGCCTGGTCGGCGCGCCCAACCATGTCGGCAAGCGCGAAATCCTGACCGGCCGGCGCGACCATGCGCCGGAACGCGACGAGACCGATTGAGCGCAGCGCTGGATCTGGGCGGAGACAGGCCGGCCTGTTCGCCTGCCCCGTCCGGCCAGATTTCTTTCACGGCATCAGCCGCCGTTCGCCACCAAGGCGATCGCCGCGCGCAGCTCGTCGAGCCCTGAGGCCTTTTCCGACGATGTCGCGAGCACCGCCGGAAACGCCGCCGGCCGCTTCTTGATCTTGACCAGCGTCTCCTCGATCAGCTTCGGCACGCCGGCCGCCTTGATCTTATCGGTCTTGGTCAGCACGATCTGGTAGGACACCGCCGCCTTGTCGAGCAGCGACAGCACCTCCTCATCCTTGGGCTTGATGCCGTGGCGGGCGTCGATCAGCACATAGACGCGCTTCAGCGTGACGCGGCCCTGCAGATATTCGAAGATCAGCTTCGTCCAGGCATCGACCTTGTCCTTCGGCGCGCTGGCGTAGCCGTAGCCCGGCATGTCGACCAGCGCCATCGGCGGCAGGTCGGCGCCTTCGCCGGAGAACCCGTCCGGCACGAAATAGTTCAGCTCTTGCGTCCGTCCCGGCGTGTTGGAGGTGCGCGCCAGTCCCTTCTGGCCGACCAGCGCGTTGATCAGCGACGACTTGCCGACATTGGAGCGGCCGGCAAAGGCGATCTCCGGCGGCCCTTCCGGCGGCAGGAATTTCATCGACGGCACGCCGCGGATGAAGATCCACGCGCGGGTGAAAAGCTCCGGACTTATCGCAGCTTCGCTCGTGGTTTTACCCGGCGCGTTCAAACGGCGGCCTCCAGCTGGAAATGTCAGCGCCACGAATGGCGTTGAGGTTGCGGCCGATCTTGTCGATCGGCCAATCCCACCAGGCCGCTTTCAAAAGCCGTCGCACCGTGAACTCGTCGAAGCGCATCTTCACCACCTTGGCCGCGTTGCCGGCGACGATCGCATAGGGCGGCACGTCGTGCGTGACAACCGATTTCGCCGCGACGATCGCGCCATGGCCGATTTGCACGCCGGGCATGATCACCGCGTCCATGCCGATCCACACGTCATTGCCGACGATCGTGTCGCCGCGGATCTCTTTCGACCAGGTCTCGGGGTCGAAACCCTCCTCCCAGCCATGGCCAAAAATGTTGAACGGATAGGTGGAGAAGCCGGACATAGCGTGATTGGCGCCGTTCATGATGAAGCGCGCGCCCTCGGCGATGGCGCAGAACTTGCCGATCACCAGCCTGTCGCCGATGAAGGGATAGTGATGCAGCACGCATTTTTCGGCGAATTTGTCCGGTCCATCGGGATCGTCATAGTAGGTGAAGTCGCCGATCTCGATGTTCGGCGCGCTGACCAGCGGCTTCAGGAAGCCGACGCGCGGATGCATCGCAATGGGATGCTTGATGTTGGGATTGGGTCCGCTCATCGGGATCAGTCCGTAGTTGGCAGGCACGAGGCGACGCGCTGGCGACACTGGCTTCCAATCAAACTAACGTGATCCGGCTGCAGCACCAACCCGCGCTCAGCGGCGGCCGCGACAGATCACGATCGGGTTGGAAAGCGCGCTGTCGAAACCGCTGCCCTGATAGACCTGGACGTTGGAGGCGCCGGGCGGCAGCGTGAAACTGCCATCGACGACTTTCTGGTCGCCGGCGGCGGTGTGCAAGGCCCAGCTATAGGTGCAGAACTGCAGCGGCGCCTCGGGTTGCACGTGGCTGCAGTTGAGCTGCGCGCCGCCCAGCATAGCCGCGCCGCCGCAGCTCACCGCTTCCTCGGCGGCGGCCGGAAACGCGCATGTCAACAGGGCAGCCGCGGTCGCGAGCTTGAGCCGGTTCGTCTTCATTTTTCGTGTGTGCCTCTGCCGGCCTTCAGTTGCGCCACGCCGACGCGACATTTGCTCCAGGCGGCTTAGCCGGTCTTGCGCACCGCGTCCAGCAGGATTATGTGCATGATGATAATAAGCATGCTTACGAAAGCCTTATCCACCGACCTCCGACTCCTCCCATGCCCCTCCTCGCCCAATATCGGCTTCGTGCTGCACAACGTCGCGCGCCTGCTCAGGAACCGGTTCGAGCAGCATTCGCGCAGCTCGGAGCCTCCTCGCGCGCAATGGCAGGTGCTCGCCTATCTGTCGCGACAGGAAGTCATTCACCTTTCTGCGGACGCGCAGCAGCAGCTGCAAACCCTTTGCCTGATCAAATCCAATCTGCTCGAGGCCTGCGCCCAGCCGGCCGTCGACCGGGAGAAAGTCCATGTCTGAACCAGCCTCACCACGCAAGCCCGCCGAAAGCGACAATGGCGGCGACAGAAGCAGCGACCAGGTCATTCGCTTGGACAGCCAGCGCGAGCAAAGGCGTGGCGCCAATCCGGCGATCGAAAACGCTGAGCTGGAAGCCCCTGTCGCGCCGGAACCAGCTGCCCTCGAAGCCCCTTCGGCGCAGCCGAAGCCGGCCGCCGTCACGATAGCCTCGCCAGCCCCGGCCAAGCCGCGGCGCAGCCTGACCCGGCCGGTCCTGTTTGCGCTGCTTCCGGTGGCGCTGGCGGTCGGCGGCTATTACTACGTCGTCGGCGGTCAGGTCATGACCACCGACAATGCCTATATCCAGGCGCAGTCGCTCGGCGTCTCCACCGATGTCTCCGGCACAGTGCAGGAGATCGACGTGCATGACAACGAGGCGGTCAAGAAGGGCCAGGTGCTCTTCCGCTTGCGGCCGGCCCCGTTCGAGACCGCGCTGGCCGGCGCTCAGGCGCAGCTCGGCACGGTGCGCAACCAGGTGCTGACCTTGCAGGCGAGCTACCAGCAGTCGCTGGCGCAGATCGCCCAGGCCGAGGCCGACATCCCCTATTACGAATCCGCCTTCCAGCGTCAGCAGGACCTGCTCAAGACCTCCACCGCCTCGAAGGCGACTTTCGACAGCGCCCAGCACGATCTCATCGCCGCCCGGCAGAAAGTCACCGTTGCCAAGGCGCAGGCACAGGCAACGCTCGCCCAGCTCGGCGGCGACGCCGACCAGCCGGTCGAGAAGAACCCTTTCTACCTGCAGGCCCAATCGGCGGTGGACGATGCCCAGCGCAATCTCGGCGATGCCGTCGTCAAGGCGCCGTTCGACGGCGTCGTCACCAATGTCGATGCGCTGCAGGTCGGCAAGTACCTGCCCGCCTCGCAGCCGGCCTTCAGCCTGGTCTCGTCGACCGACATCTGGATCGCCGCCGAGCCTAAGGAAACCGAGCTCACTTATGTCCGGCCGGGGCAGAAGGCGACGATCAGCATCGACGGCTATCCGGGCGAGGTCTGGCATGGCGAGGTCGGCAGCATCAGCCCGGCCTCGTCGTCGAGCTTCTCGCTGCTTCCGGCGCAGAACACCAGCGGCAATTGGGTGAAGGTCGTGCAGCGCATCCCGATGCGGGTGACGATCGATGACCCGCAAGGCAAGCCGCCGCTGCGCGGCGGCATGAGCGCGGTCGTCAGCATCGACACCGGCCATGCCCGCGGCCTGCCCGATTTCGTGACCGACCTCTTCAAGCGGTTTGAGCAAAAGTCATGAGCACCGTCGCCACGGGCACGCCTGCGGTCGCCAATCGCGGCGCCATCACCGCCTGCGTGATCCTGGCGGTGATCATGCAGGCGCTGGACACCACCATCGCCAATGTGGCGCTGCCCTACATCCAGGGCAGCGTGTCGGCGAGCGCCGACCAGATCAATTGGGTGCTCACCTCCTATATCGTCGCCGCGGCGGTGATGACGCCGCCTTCGGGCTATCTTGCCAACCGCTTCGGCCGCAAGCGCATCCTGCTGGTCGCCATCACCGGCTTCGTCGTCGCCTCGGTGCTGTGCGGCTTCGCCCAGTCGCTGCCGCAGATCGTCGGCTTCCGCCTGCTGCAAGGCCTGTTCGGCGCCGCCCTTGTACCGCTGTCGCAGAGCATCCTGCTCGACATCTACAGCGTCGAGGAGCGCGGTTCGGCCATGGCTCTGTTCGGCGTCTCGGTGATGGTCGGCCCGGTTCTTGGGCCCGTCATCGGCGGCTGGCTGACCGAGAATGTTTCCTGGCGCTGGGTCTTCTACATCAACGTGCCGATCGGCGCGCTGGCTTTCGCCGGCGTCTCGATGTTCGTGCAGGAGACCAAGCTCGATCTCAAGGCGAGGCTCGACTGGCTGGGTTTCGGCATGCTCAGCGTCGCCATCGCTTCGCTGCAGATGTTCCTCGACCGCGGCGAGCAGCTCAGCTGGTTCTCCTCGTCCGAGATCATCGTCGAGGCGCTGGTCTGCGCGTCGGCCTTCTATATCTTCATCGTCCACACCTTCACCGCCCGCGACACCTTCGTGAACCCGCGGCTGTTCCTCGACCGGAATTTCGCGGTCGGCATGGTGTTCATCTTCATCATCGGCATCACCTATCTCGCCTCGCTGGCGCTGATGACGCCCTACCTGCAAACGCTGATGGGCTACCCGGTGGTGACCGCCGGCATCGTCATGGGGCCACGCGGCCTAGGCACCATGGCCTGCATGTTCCTTGTCGGTCGGCTGGTCGGCAAGGTCGACACGCGCTGGCTGCTGTTCACCGGCCTCGCGATCACCGCCTGGGCGATGTACGACATGACCGGCTGGACCCCGGACGTCTCGCAATGGACGATCATCCGCACCGGCTTCATCCAGGGCGCCGGCTTGGGCTTCCTGTTCGTGCCGCTCACCACCATCACCTTCGCCACGCTGGCGCCGGAACGGCGCGCGGAAGGCACCGGCCTCTACAATCTGTCGCGCAACATCGGCTCCAGCGTCGGCATCTCGGTCGTCACCGCGCTTCTGACGCAGAACCAGCAGATCAACCATGCCAACATCGCCGACTATGTGACGCCCTATAATCCGGCGTTCGGCGATCCGGCGATCGCGCAGGCGCTGAGCCCTTACACCGCCGCCGGCCGCGCCGCGCTCGACGGGCTGGTCACGCTGCAGGCAACGATCATCAGCTATGTCGACGACTTCAAGCTGATGATGATTCTCTCGCTCGCCGCCATCCCGCTGGTGCTTTTGCTGCGCAAGCCTGGCACGCCGGCCAGGGTCGACCACAGCGCCGTCATGGAGTGAGTTGGTGCATGTCGCCCAAAAGCGTGGAGCGGTTTTGGGAAAACGACATGCATAAAAAAAGTCCTAAAGCGCGGCGCGCTTTAGGAGGAAAACCGGGGTCCCCCCGCGGGACCCCGGCCTGCCCGACGGCCTCCCAACACCGGCGTCGCTGCGCCGGAAGCCGTCACGGCTTTTGGGGAGGACCAGGGAAGCTACGAGGCAGGCCATGCCGCAGTTTCGCGGGGCAGGCAAATTCCGAAGAACGGCTGCGCGAAGTGCTGTCCGGATAGGCCGTAGCGCAAGCCGCCACGAAAAACCCCGGTCGTGCCGGGGTTTTTGACGTTAGGTCGGGGCGTCGTCTATTCCGCCGGCGAGGGTTTCTTGCGGAACAGCGCCGCCAGATTGTCCCACAATTCGATCTTGGCGCCCTGGCGCTTCATGATCACGCCCTGCTGCAGGATCGAGAGCAGGTTGTTCCATGCCCAGTAGATGACGAGGCCGGCGGGGAAGCTGCCCATCATAAAGGTGAAGAGGACCGGCATCCAAGTGAAGATCGCGGCCTGCGTCGGATCCGGCGGCGCCGGGTTCATGCGCATCTGCAGGAACATGGTGATGCCCATCACCACCGCCCAGGCGCCCATATGCGGCAGGAAGGCCGGCGGCGCGAAGGGAAGCAGGCCGAACAGGTTGAACACCGAGGTCGGATCGGGCGCGGCAAGGTCGTGGACCCAGCCGAAGAACGGAGCGTGCCGCATCTCGATGGTGATGTAGAGCACCTTGTAGAGCGAGAAGAAGACCGGGATCTGCAGCGCCACGGGCCAGCAGCCGGCCAGCGGATTGATCTTCTCGGTCTTGTAGAGCTCCATCATCGCCTGCTGTTGCTTCATCTTGTCGTCCGCGTATTTCTCGCGGATTTCCAGCATCTTCGGCTGCACCTTCTTCATGTTCGCCATCGACGCGTAGGACTTGTTCGCCAGCGGGAAGAAGATGGCCTTGACGATGACGGTCGTGGCCAGGATCGCCAGGCCGAAATTGCCGAAGAACTTGTAAAGCGTGTCGATCAGCCAGAACATCGGCTTGGTGATAAAATAGAACCAGCCCCAGTCGATCAGCAGGTTGAACTGGCGAATGTGGCGGTCAGCCTCATAGGCGTTGATCTTGGCGACTTCCTTGGCGCCGGCGAAAATCTCCGTCTCGACAGTCGCGGACTGGCCGGCATCGACATTGATTGCATCGGTGAGGAAGTCGGATTGATACCGGTGGCGCCCGTCCTCGAAATAGCCGTAGCGCGGCTGGAAGGGCTGCTTCTCGGTCGGCACCATGGTGACGGCCCAGTACTTGTCCGTGATGCCGAGCCAGCCGTCGGTCGATTTGCTCGGCTTGACTTCCTTGTCCTTTTCGATGGCTGCGTATTTGTACTCCGTCAGCCCTTCGGTGCCAGTAACGCCGATCAGGCCTTCATGCAGCACATAAGTGCTGGCGACCGCCGGCTTGTCGTAGCGCGTGACACGGCCGTAGTTGAACAGCGACACGGGGGCGCTGCCCGAATTCTGCACGGTATCGGAGACCGTAAACATATAATCGTTGTCGACCGAGATGGTGCGCTTGAAGGTCAGGCCCTTGTCGTTGGTGTAGGTCAGCGTCACCGGCGTCGACGGGGTCAGCGTCGGATTGCCCTCGACGCTCCACACCGTGTCGGAACTCGGCACCGCGCCGGTCTTGTCGGTGCCGACGAACCCGATCTCGGCGAAATAGCCGGTCGGTAGCGCCTGCGGATTGAGCAGCTGGATCTCGGGCGAATTCTTGTCGACCGTCTCGGTGTAGTGCTTGAGCTTGAGGTCGTCCAAGCGAGCGCCGGTGAGGTTGATCGAGCCCTCGAGGCTCGGAGTGTCGATCTTGACGCGCTTGCTCGCGGCAACAGCCTGGTCACGGCTCTCGACAGTGACTGCCTCGCCGCCAGGTGCGGTCGGGATGGCGCCCGGAGCCGGTGCCGGCGTCCCGGCCGCGCCCGGATTGGTCCCCTGCGCTTCCTTCTGCTGCGCCTCGACGCGCTGCTGCTCGATGCGGGCCTGCTCGCGCTGCTGCTCCATCTTGGGGTTCATGTAGAACACCTGCCAGAGCGTCAGGATCAGCACCGACAGCGCGATGGTGATGAAGAAATTGCGGTTGTTTTCCATCGAAAGCCCTTGGCCTATCGTGTTCCGCGCAGCCGGCGGGAAAGCTCGGCCTTCAACTGACCGAACGGAATGGCAAGCACGTCTTCGCGCCCGACGATGACATAGTCATTGCCGGGCGCCATGTCATCGGCGGCATGCGTTCGCACGGCTTCTCTCAGCCGCCGCCGAACGCGGTTGCGCACCACGGCGTTGCCGACCTTCTTGGTCACGGTGTAGCCGACGCGTGGCGCATAATCGTCGCCCCGGTCGAGAACCTCGACGAGAAAAAGCCGTCCGCGGCGTTTCTCGCCGCCGCGCACAGCCAGGAAATCCGCGCGTTTCAGAAGCCGCCCGGGAGTTTTCCCCTTTGGCTTGCCGGTTGCGGGCAACGATCTCGTCTTTCGTTCAGGCGCTGAGCCGCTTGCGGCCGCGGTTGCGGCGGGCTGCTACGACGCCGCGGCCACCCTTGGTGGCCATGCGGGCACGGAAACCGTGCCGGCGCTTGCGGACGAGTTTGGACGGTTGGTAGGTACGCTTCATTTGTTTTAATACCGCGGCGTGCGGCCCTTCTTGATTCTGTCACTCTGTAACAGGAGCTTTGCCAGGCCGGTTTTAGGCGCGATCAAAACCGCGCCGGGACGGAAGGCCCGAGCGTGAGCGGGCTTATAGGAAGAAGGATTTTGGAAGTCAATCCAGCCCGCCCAAAGCCAATTTTTTCACCGGCTGCCGGCGAAATTGGCAAAAAAGCCGCAAATCGCATAATCTTGCTCGATCAAGCCTCCGTGAAAACCGCGTCATGACAAGTGAAGTCCTGTCAACGGATGAAAAGCCACGCCCCGCGGCGGCAAGCTCGCCGCGCCGGGTGCCGCTGTCGCGCGGCCTGTCGACCAAGCTTCTGCTTCTCACCATCGTCTTCGTGCTGCTCGCCGAAATCCTGATCTTCCTGCCTTGGATCGCCAGCTACAGGGTGAACTGGCTGAAGGAGCGGCTGAGCACCTCCGCCGCCGTGTCGATCGTGTTGTTGCAGGGCGAGCCCAACTCGCTGTCGCACACCGCCCAGAATGACGTGCTGATGGCGATCGGCGCCAAGGCGATCGCGGTGCGCGACGGCGGCGTCTCGCGGCTGCTGGTCGTGGCCGACATGCCGCCGAAGGTCGACGAGCATATCGATATCGCCAATGTCGGCCTGGTCAACGGCATGACCGGCGCGCTGGAAACGCTGTTCGCGGGCGGCAACCGCATGCTGCGGGTGTTCGGCCCGGTCGGCGACAGCGACAAGGAATTCGAGCTGATCATGCCGGACTACAGTCTGCGCAACGCCATGCTCAGATATTCGCGCAACGTCGCCGTCGTCTCGCTGCTGATCTCGCTGTTCACCGCCATGCTCGTCTATGCGGCGATCGACCTGATCATGATCGGCCCGATCCGCACCATGACGCGCTCGATCCTGTCCTTCTCCGAGGCACCCGATGATCCCGGCCGCGTAATTTGCCCGACGGAGCGTGCCGACGAGATCGGCGTCGCCGAGCGCGAACTGTCGCAGATGCAGGATCGGCTGCAGAAGATGCTCTCAGAGCAGAAGCACCTCGCCAACCTCGGGCTTGCCGTGTCCAAGATCAACCATGACATGCGCAACATCCTGGCTTCCGCGCAGCTTATGTCGGACCGGTTGCGCCAGGTGAAGGATCCGACCGTTCAGTCCTTCGCGCCGAAGCTTCTGCGCGCGCTCGACCGCGCCGTCGCCTATTCGGAGGGCGTGCTTGCCTATGGCCGCACACAGGAGCCGGCACCGTCGCGCCGCAGGCTCAGGCTGCGCCAGCTGGTCGACGACGTGCACGGCCTGCTCGACATCGAGGAGGGTATCGAATTCATCAATGCCGTCGAGCTCACCTTCGAAGTCGACGCCGATTCCGACCAGCTCTTTCGCGTGCTCACCAATCTCTGCCGCAACTCGGTGCAGGCGATGGCCGCCGACACGGAGAGCGCGGTGGTGCGCCGGCTCGCCGTCTCGGCCGAGCGCTTGGGCAGCGTCAGCCGCATCACCGTCACCGATACCGGCCCCGGCCTCCCGCCCAAGGCTCGCGAGAACCTGTTCGCCGCCTTCCGCGGCTCGGCGCGCAGCGGCGGCACCGGCCTTGGCCTGGCGATCGCCCATGAGCTGATCCGCGCCCATGGCGGCACGGTGGAGCTGGTCGAATCGATCGGCGGCCGCACGGTCTTCGCCGTCACCATCCCCGACCAGCCGGTGCGGCTCGACCAAGCCCGCAACGGCCTGCGGCGCCCGGCTTGATCTCGGCAGGCCGGCGAACGTTCCCGGTTCGGAGTTCCGCGAAGCAAAGACCCGGTCGGAAATATCTTCCTGAAAACGCCTGCGACAAAACTTTTGCCGGGCCGGCTTGCTTTTCCGAAATTCAGTCGTTAGGGAACACTCCACATCGCGGCCGGCCGTCTCGACCGGATCGCGGGCCATGTCTTACACGGCCTGATGCGCGCCCGTAGCTCAGCTGGATAGAGCACCAGACTACGAATCTGGGGGTCAGGAGTTCGAATCTCTTCGGGCGCGCCAACAATCTCAAAGACTTCATCCGCTCCGCACCGTTTCAACTGTGCGATCTGAGATGGTTTCTGCAACGGTTTTGCACGATAAGCCAGCGCGGTAGGGGGAACCACCGCGAAGGACCTACATCCGAGCATCGATGAAAGGGGATATCGGCGAGGCGCTCGGAGCCTCGCTGAACCTGTTGTCAGATCGCCCGTGTGTTCCTATCTTGGGTACACATGGAGCTTTGGCGATGAACACCCGCTTCGCGGTTGCCACCCACATTCTTACTTTCCTCGCCTATCAGGCCGGGGAGCCCGCGACGTCCGAGCTCATCGCTTCGAGCGTGAACACCAATCCGACGTTCATTCGTCGTCTGCTCACGCAGCTTGCGAAGGCGGGTTTGAGCACGTCGCAATTGGGAGCCGGCGGCGGCGCCTTGCTGGCCCGCGCGCCACGCGACATCAGCTTGCTGGATGTCTATCGCGCGATAGACGAGGAGCAACAGGTGTTTGCCATACACGAGGCTCCCAACCCGAACTGTCCGGTTGGCCGTAGCATCGACGTGGTTCTCAAGGGTCGCATGATGGACGCAGAACGCGCCCTTCAGGCACAGCTCGCCACCACCACGATAGCCGACCTCGCCGCCGACATCGCCAAGCGCAACAAGGCCGGCTGACGCCCCGCCGACGCCCCGATGATCGCGTCCCTTTACAAAAGTGTGTATCCATATTAGATACAAACATATGTAACCATTTTGGATACATATAACGATCCGGAAGCTGTCCGCCGTCGGCGCCGCAACCTTGCTCATTACCAGCAGCGGTTCTGCCGACGACAATCTCACTCGCACAGGAGCAAGCCATGAGCCCGCAAGAACAACAGGTCGTCGATCTACTCAAGGCAATCGAGACCAGCGCCCCCGAGCCGGTGGCCGTCATCAATCCCGACCACTACACTCAGCACAATCTGGGCGCTGCTGACGGGCTCTCCGGCTTTGGCGCCCTGCTTGCCGCCTTGCCGCCGAACTCGGCCAAAGTGAACACCGTTCGCATTTTCCAAGACGGCGACTATGTCTTCGCCCATACGGACTACGATTTCTTCGGTGCCAAGATCGGCTTCGACATCTTCCGCTTCGAGAACGGCAAGATCGTCGAGCATTGGGACAACCTGCAGCAGACGCCGACCTCGGCCAATCCGAGCGGCAACTCAATGACGGATGGGCCAACCGCTGCGGTCGACCTCGACAGGACCGAAGCGAACAAGGCGCTGGTCGCGCAGTTTGTCGACGACATCCTCGTCAATGGCCGATTCGAGAAACTTGCCGGCTATTTCGATGGCGACACCTATATCCAGCACAACCCCCAGATCGCCAATGGTCTTTCGGGTTTGGGCTCCGCGCTCGAGTCCATGACCAAGGCTGGCATTTCCATGAAGTATGACACGGTCCACAAAGTGCTGGGCGAGGGAAACTTCGTACTGGCCGTCAGCGAGGGTAGCTTCGGCGGCAATCCCACATCCTTCTATGACCTGTTCCGCGTAGAGAATGGAATGATCGCCGAGCATTGGGACACGATCGAGACGATTCCGCCGCAAAGCGAATGGAAGAACCAGAACGGCAAATTCGGTTTCTGAGCGCGGCCAGGGGGCGCTGACAACGCCCCTTTGGAACCTGATCGGGTGCCCAGAGCGTCTTGAGTTCTGCCAGTTTTTTCATGCACCCTTGCTCGTCTCCAGCTTGGGACATCTCATGGCGAAACCGACATTGTAGAAGGCCCATACTGCACCAAGGTCGTCAAGCGACTGCGCATGGTTCCCCGACGGATTGCGAACTATCCAGGCCTGATATTCTGGTTCAATTGGAAGAAATTGGTGGGGTCGTATCGCTTCTTGATGGCGGCGAGGCGCGCATAGTTCGCGCCATAAGCATCGCGCACGCGCTCGTCGCCTTCCTCACCAAGATTGTTGGCATAGACGCCGCCGGTGGAAAACGGTCTGACCGCATTCCACAGCTCGCGCGCCCAGCGGATATTTGCATCGTCATCGGCCGGATCGTCCCAGATGGCGATCGGAAAGCAGTCATAGGCCGCATCGCGGTTGGCATAGGGCGAGTGCGACGCGGGCACGCGCGCGATCGCTCCGCCGACTTGCTGGAAAACCAGCAGGGAGGCGTGATTGGGAGCCCTCGCGTAACTGTCGAGCAGCGCCTCGATCGCACCCTCGCTGATCTCACGCATGAACTGCGCTTTCCAGTAATAGCGTCGTCCGCGCGGGAAGAGGCTGTCGCCCGCCGATTGAATCTGGAGATAAGGAACGGCTTGCAAGTGGCTTTCGATGGGAGCCCCGAACCTCATCAGCGTTGCGATGACAGCTTCGCCGGCTTCGGGTGGCCCGGCATAGCAGGCCGAGATGCTGAAGGCACGGTCGCCGGAGGGCAGCGTGACAAGCGCGGCGTCGACGCTCACCTCGTCCGGTGCATCACGGGAGAATTGGTCGTAAAACCGCATGGCCTCGCGCGCCTGATCGTAGGCGTGAAGGACCGAGCCCACGAGCAGGTCCGGGCCGAGCGGGTGCAGCCGGTATTCGAACGCCGTCACTATGCCGAAATTGCCGCCGCCACCGCGCAGGGCCCAGAACAGGTCGGGATGCTCGCCGGCGCTTGTCCGTAATAGTTGCCCGTCGGCCGTGACGATTTCAGCGGCTATCAGATTGTCGCAGCTCAGGCCGTGCTTTCGCCCGAGCTTGCCGAAGCCTCCGCCGAGCGTGAGCCCGGCAATGCCGGTATCGCTGTTGACGCCCATGGTCGTGGCAAGACCGTGGGCCTGTGTGGCTGCGTCGAACTCGCCGAGATTGAGACCGGCTTCGGCCGTTGCGATGCGGCGCTCGGGATCGACGACGATCTTCTTCATGCGGGACAGATCGATCACCATCCCGTCGTCGCAGACGGACAGGCCGGCGACGTTGTGGCCGCCGCTGCGGACCGCCACGATTGAGCCTTGCGACCTGGCATAGTTCACGGCCCGGACGACGTCGTCGGGATCGGCGCAAAAGACAATTGCAGCGGGGCGTTTGTCGATCGCCCCGTTCCAGACGGCGCGCCCCCGGTCGTAGGCCGCGTCCGTCGGCAACACCACTTCGCCCCGTAAGCCCTGCCGTAGCTGTTCGATTGTAAAAGCCGAAGAATGAGATCGGCCCAACAACGCATCGGTCTGTCGCGGAGTCTCCATCGCAGTCGCCCTCGGTTCCGACAGTAACCACGGTCCCACAGGTTCCAACCTTCTGCAAAAGCGAAATTCTTAGCTACTGGATGAGCAGAATTCATCTACACTGCCGGCATGAGGATCGTCCCGCCGCTCCGCGCGTTGCACGCCTTCGAGGCGGCCGCCCGGCACGGCAGCTTCAAGGCCGCGGCGGCCGAGCTCGGCGTGACCCCGACGGCGATCAGTCACCAGATCCGCTTGCTGGAAGAGATATGCGGTTGCAAGCTGTTCCAGCGCCGGCCGCGCCCGCTCGTGCTGACGGGCGCTGGAGCGCGGCTGTTCCCTGTCCTGCGCAATGGCTTTGATCTTCTCGCCGGCTCCCTCGCCGCCGTTGCCGAGCCGGATGTTCAGGCGCCATTGCGGGTGACGAGTCCGAACGCTTTCGCCAGCCGATGGCTGGTGCCCCGGCTGCCGAAATGGCGCGAGGCCAACCCGGCCGTGCCTCTGGAGATCATCGGCACGGACGCGCTGCTCGACCTTCGCGCCGGCGCGGCCGACGTGGCCATCCGCTACACACGACGCCCGCCTGTCGGCTTTGCCGGGCAGGAGCTCTGCCGCGATTCCTTTTTTCCCATTTGCAGTCCGCGATTGCTGGCAAGCGACGGGCGGGCGATTGAGCGCGCTGCCGATCTGCTGCGTTATCCGCTGATTCATTTCGACTGGATGAACCGGGATCCGGACGCTCCCACCTGGCGCCGGTGGCTGGCGACGGCCCGGTCCATCGATCCGGACCTGATTGCGGACAAAGCCTGGGATCTGAGCTTCCGCGAGGAGCTGCATGCGATCGACGCGGTTGTCGCCGGGCAAGGCATTGCGATCTTAAGTGACGTCGTGGTTGGCCGAGATTTGGCAAACGGTTCGCTCGTCAAAGCGCATCCATTGTCCTTGCCGGGCTACAGCTTCTATGTCGTTTGGATGCACCACAGCCCGCGTTCCGCGGTGATCGAATCTTTCCTGGCGTGGATGAGAACCGTCTTGTGAGATTGTCGGGCCTGCGCTTGCGCCGTGGCTCGACAATCAGAACGCAGTCATGCCGCCAAGCAACGAACAGCCGCCGTCCCCCGCCCGCAATTCCACATCGGGTCAGTAGCCCGACTCGTCGGGTGCCCCGCCAAGCAGCCTGACATTGAGCCGGCCGCCGGTGAACAGCATATCGTCCAGGGCCTCCGCGAGATCCCCAGGGGTCACAGCCTCTCCGTCGCCCCGCATGATAGTGGTTTGCGCGGCGCGGCGCATGAGTTCCTTGATAAAGGCAGCGCTGACGCCCTTCGTGCGCGCCACGGCCTCGCCCACGATCTTGTCGGAAAGTTTTAGACCGCCGCCATAAAGGCGTACCAGCTTCTCGCGGCTGTCGTCGTCCGGCAGCGGCACTTCGATGGCCTGGTCGATACGTCCCGGCCGCCCGGTGAGCGCGCCTTCAAGTTGTTCGGGCCGGTTGGTCGTAAGGATGAACAGGATGTCGGCATTGTCCTTTAAGCCGTCCATCTCGTTGAGCAAAGTGTTGAGGAGAGACTCTTCGCACGGACTGCCCATATTCTCGCGGTCGCGGGCAATGAGGTCCACATCCTCAATCACGACCATGGCCGGCTGCAGTAGGCGCGCAAGGGTCATATAGTGCGACAGCAGGCCCATCTGGCCGGCCGTTATGATGAGCGTCGTATGGCCAGGGAGATTGGCGGCGAGATATCGAATAGTGTGCGTCTTGCCGGTGCCCGGCGGGCCGTAGAGCAAGATGCCCTTGCGCGTCGATTGCCCCAGACGTCTCAGCGCTTCCCGGCTCTCGATGAACCGGATCACGTTGCGGTCGAGAAGCTGCAGTGTCCGTTGCGGTAGGATGACCGCCTCGCGTTGCACCTGCGGCAAGCGATGGACCATCACTCCTTTGGAGCGGCCGCTGTAGTCATCTTCGGTTTCGAGCGAGAGAACCTTGCCACGATAGGAGCGCGCGTCATTGATCGCTGCCTCCAGCTCCGAGAAGCAGCGGTCCACAAGGGCCACGCCTCCCTCGCCGGCCGGCACGGCGATCTCGACGCAAGTTCCGGCATCGCGCCCGTACTCGCGATGAAAGGACAGCACAACCGCGTAGGGCAGAGCCCCGTCCCGATTAAGCCACAAACCATTGTTGAGGCACTTTATTGGCTCGCTTTCGCCGATATCGACATCTTGGTATTGCGCTGCCGAGATCGTGACCGCGTACTGTCCGTCTTTCGTCAGCGCGGCATAGGTCAACGTCTCGTAGCGATGTTGCTCATAGAGGCCGAAGAACCGAATGGGCGAGATTGAGAACAGTTTGTCGAGCGCTGCCTGCACGTCGGCGCGCATATGGCCGGGGAACTGCCGGGACGTCGCGAAGATCTCGTCGTGGGCCAGTCCCGCGAAATGCCAGCCGATTGCTTCATATGCATATTTGAACTTTTTGTTCGATGAAGCCTGCTCCGGCTGGTCGGGTGTGGGTGCGTGTTCAGTTCCGCCAGGCAAAGCGGTGATGCGAAGGGGATGGCCGGCTGCTTTGATGCGCTCCTGGGCCGTGTCCAGCATTGCCTTCGCAACCGCGGAAGGATAGCTGCCGCAAACAGCCTTTCCCTGTTGCGACACCGTCGCGGTCAAGGCTTCGGCCTCCGCCTCGGATCGGCTGAAGAGCGAGCGGATGAGCTCCACGACAAACGCCCACGGAGTCCGGTCGTCATTGTGAATGACAAGTTGTAATGCCTCGTCGGGTGTGTGGCGCACCGTAATGGCTTACTTTCTCAAGCTGCTGTGGACCGAATATCAATGCCATATCGCATGATTTGTTAACAGATCAACGACCGACAGCTTGGAATTGTTCGGATTACACCTTCGTCCGGATTCGGGGACCCCGCGTTCCGAGGTGGCACCGAACGGATATAATTTGTGTATTAGCTTCGAGATCAGGCCGGGTGAACGAGACCGAGTTTTTCGAGGACTACGACCCAGCGCGTTCCAGCGCCCCTCGGTCGCGGTCGATCTCGTCTTCCTGGTCATTCACGAAAGCCAGCCGGCCGTCTTGCTTCTAGAGCCGGATGCTTTCAGGTCGAATCGGCCTGAAATCTGAATCCGGCTCTAAATCAAAGAGATAGAGCATGATGTCGTCCGAAAACCGCTTCACACTTTTCGGCATCATGCTCTAGAGCGCCCCCCGCACCCGCATATCGACCGCTTGGCACTGCCGGGCGGGTTTGTCGGCATCGTTGAGTTCCTCGAGGCTGCGGCCGTGCGCGTGCTGCGCGAAAAGGCTGAGTGGCGGAATCCTATCACGGAGCAGGTTTCATGCGGCTGCGGCTGAGCAGGTCGACCAGGATCACGGCGCTGCGCCGCGCCGGCGTAAGCTGCATGAAGTTGCGCAGGCTGGCCGCGGCCGCGAGCCTCACCTGCGTGCTGGCGGACAGGTCCGCAACTGTCGTCTGATCTGGCGTCAATCGCGCCCGCGGCGACGCTGCCTAGGTCCGCCGCGCAAGGCAGTCATCGGCGTTATCAACCCCCTAGCTGTTGCAGCTTGCGACAGGCACGCCTTGCGCCTTCACGGCATCTCTGGCGACATCTCTCCTTGTTGCCATCCCTGCATCGCCCCACGGATTCCGGTTTAGCTGGTGCGCTCGTTTCCGCCGAACGATTGGAAGGTTCATCGATAGGCAACGACACTTGCGGCTTGCGACTGACTTTCTTCGGCAGGATCTTCTTGCGTGGCGGCGTAGGTGCTTGGAGCTTGGCAATTCGGCTCTTTGCAATTTCGATGAATGCACCATTCGGAAATGCCGCTAGATACGCACGATACATCGAGACATCGGACGTATCCTTGATCGATTTCCAAAATTCGAGCTCTTTCGCCGCGTTGATGTCTGGCTGATAGGGGTCTGCCGGAGACTGACTAGGCGGGGCATCTGGGTTGAACGAGAACCCCGGCTCCACCAGGGACGAATTGCTCCAGGGGACCTGCTTCCCAGAAGTCGCGTTCATGACGTCCAACCGGACGCGACGCATGAGAATTTCAATGTCGATCGAAGGAGTCTTTATCCGCTTCACAAGAGAGTCTGCAAACGGGCTATGATTGACGGCTCCATCGAGAGCCACGTTGCCGGGTTGTGTCGCAAAGCCGATAAAGACTCCCCTGCCAGCATCCAAGGCTCCCAGCCCCTTTGCTATGGCAAGGCCGCGACTTTGACCCGGTCCACTCAATTGCTTAACGAAAGGATTGTCCCGACAGGCATCGAGAAGGACGATTGCGGTATTTTCCTCGGCCGTCATCGCGGCGATAATGTCTTGCAGACGCTCAGCCTCCAGAGCCAAGTCGGCCGGACGTTGAAGGGCGGCGTCAACGGGCAATAGGTAGTTTTCCCCGTTCGCCTGGAGCCCGTGTCCGGCGAAGTAAAAAAGGGAGACGTCGCCCGGCCGCAAGTTTCGCCTGAATTTTCCGATGAGTTCCCTGAACGTTGATGCGTCGGCATCCAATCCAAGGGTGACGTCGAAGCCCATCTCTTGCAAAACTCGGGAGATGGCCTTCGCATCATTTACCCCGTTGGGAAGCGATGCTGCATAACGGTAGGCCGAGTTGCCGATGACAAGCGCATATCTTTGGCTGCGTTGACCGATCTGGGTCTCAGAGGAAGCCGGTGTGGACAAGCCGGCCAGAAAAAGAAGGCACGCGCACAGCAAGCAAATCTTGGACATTGCGACCTTCCCGAGTAACGGAGAATATTAGCATCCGTTAAAGCGCGTGGGTACCCATTGTATGGCGCGGTCTTGCTTGGGAAAGAGTCCAAACTTGCCGGAGGCCGCCTCGTATGAGTCTCCGCGCATCGTCGCGCCTTTTCCGGCATTGGGGCAACACCGTTCGATCGCTCAGCCAATCTCCTTCGTCGCCGCCCTTCCGGCGCTGCGGCCGGAAAAGATGCAGCCGCCGAGGAAGGTGCCTTCGAGCGCCGCATAGCCGTGCACGCCGCCGCCGCCGAAGCCGGCGACCTCGCCCACCGCGTAGAGACCCGGCACCGGCTCGCCCTCCGCGTCGAGCACGCGGCTGTCGAGATCGGTCTGCAGGCCGCCCAGCGTCTTGCGGGTAAGCACGTTGAGCCGGACCGCAATCAACGGGCCGTTCGCCGGATCGAGCATCTTGTGCGGCTTGGCGGTACGGATCAGCCTGTCGCCGAGATAGGCGCGCGCGCCGCGCAGCGCGGTGACCTGCGCGTCCTTGGAGAACGGGTTGTCGAGCTGCATGTCGCGGGCGCGGATCTCGCGTTCGACCTGCGCCACATCGAGCAGCCGCTCGCCGCCGGCCAGCGCGTTCATCCGCGCCACCAGCTTCGAAAGGTCGGGCTCGACAATAAAATCCTCACCCTTTTCCATGAAGGCTTTCACCGGGCCGGGAATGCCCGACGTGGCGCGGCCGAGCACCTGCCGCCAGCTCTTGCCTGTGAGGTCCGGGTTCTGCTCCGAGCCCGACAGTGCGAACTCCTTCTGGATGATCTTCTTCGTCAGGATGAACCAGGAGTAATCGAAGCCGGTGCTCATGATATGGCTGAGCGTGGCAAGTGTGTCGAAGCCTGGGAAAAGCGGCACCGGCAGCCGTCTGCCGCGCGCGTCGAGCCATAGCGAAGAGGGGCCCGGCAGGATACGTATGGCGTGATCGGTCCAGATCGGCGCCCAATTCTTGATGCCCTCGACATAGTGCCACATGCGGTCGCCGTTTATGACCCTCCCGCCCGCTGCTTCGGTAATTGCCAGCATGCGGCCGTCGACATGGTCCGGCACGCCGGTGATCATGCGCTTCGGCGGCGCGCCGAGACGCTCGGGCCAGTTGCTGCGCACCAGCTCGTGATTGCCGCCGATGCCGCCGGAAGCGACGATCACGACCTGGGCGTGGAATTGGAAGGCGCCGGCCACGGCGCGAGAACTCTTGTGACCGCGCTCGACAGTGCTCGCCTCCAGGATATCGCCGCTGACGCCGGTAACCGCCTTGCCGGTCCGGGTCAGCTCGTTGACCCGGTGGCGAAACTTGAACTGCACCAGTCCGCGCTTCTGCGCCTCGCGCACGCGCAGCACGAAGGGTTCGAGCACGCCGGGCCCGGTGCCCCAGGTGATGTGGAAGCGCGGCACCGAATTGCCGTGGCCGCTGGCATTGCCGCCGCCGCGCTCGGCCCAGCCGACGACGGGGAAGAATTTCAACCCGCGCTCGATCAGCCAGGAGCGCTTCTCGCCGGCAGCGAAGCCGACATAGGCTTCAGCCCATTTGCGCGGCCAAAAATCCTCAGGGCGGTCGAAGGCGGCGGTGCCCATCCAGTCCTCGAGCGCGAGATCGTGGGAATCGCGGATGCGCATGCGCCGCTGCTCGGGCGAATCGACCAGGAAAAGCCCGCCGAACGACCAGAAGGCCTGGCCGCCCAGCGATTGCTCGGGCTCCTGGTCGACGATGATGATTTTCTTGCCGGCGTCGGCAAGTTCTGCCGCGGCGACGAGGCCTGCCAGCCCCGCGCCGACAACGATGACGTCCGCGTCGTCAGCCATCTTCGTTCCCCCCAGCGTCCTTCCGACGGCGTGTCAGACGGGCTCCCAGCCGTCCTTGTCGCCGGCGCGGAAGACGGCGTCGATGACCTTCTGGTTGAGGACCGACTCCTCCAGCGTGAAGACACGGTCCTTGCCGCCCTGGGCCGCGCGTACGAAGGCCTCGCATTCCAGCCGGTACTGCTGGGTGCCTGGGAAGCGGAATACCTGCGCCTCGGTGTGGTTCTGGTTGTGCAGTTCGATACGGTGGTGGTCGTAGAGCCCGGCGTTGAACGGACCAAAGACCTCGATGAAACCTTTCTCGCCGTGGAACACCATCACCTGCCGCGCCGCCATCTGCGTCGAGAGGTAAAAGGACAGTTCGAAGTCGCCGAAATCAGCCCGGATCGAGGAATAGATGTCGGTGCCGAAGGTCTTGTCGCGCTCGATGGTGGCCTGCACGCGAAGCGGTTCCTTGCCGGTCGAAAAGCGCGTCGACACGGTCGGGTAGACGCCGATGTCGGGCAGCGCGCCGCCGCCGAGATCGAGCTGGTTGCGCATGTTCGTGGGGTCGACATTGTAATACGAAAACGCGCCCTGCACGTGGCGCAGCCGGCCGATCGCGCCGCTGGCGATGAGGTCGCGCACCTTGATCCACTGCGGGTGGTAGACGACCATGAAGGCCTCGCAGACCAGCACCTTCTTCTCGTCGCGCAGCCTGATCAGCGGCGGGATGTCCTTGGCGTCGAGCGCAAGAGGCTTCTCGACCAGCACATGTTTTCCCGCCTCGATCGCCTTTGCCGTCCATTCGACATGCTGCGAGGTCGGCAGCGGAATATAGACGCCGTCGACCTCCTTGGAAGCGAGCAGTTCCTCATAGGAGCCGAAGGCATGTTGCGCGCCGAAACGTTCGCCCAGGGCGCGAGCCTTCGCCAGATCGCGGCTAGCGATCGCCGACAGCACGCCGTTTTCCGAATCCACGATCGCCGGCAAAAGCTGCTCGCGGCCGATCTTGGCCGTCGACAGAACACCCCATCGGAACATTGTGTTTCTCCATGTCGATTTACAGACGATGAGGTTTGCCTGAAAGCGGCGGAAAAGCCAATGAAGCATACGCTCCTTTCCTCGCCCCACGAAGTGGGGAGAGGTGGCCCGGCGAAGTCGGGACGGAGAGGGGCCTTCGTAGGGAGCTGGCGTTCGCCGATCAGCGTCCGTAGGCGTCGCTTCATGGCACCCAGCTCTCAAAGGGCTCTGCCGTCGCCAACGGCGTCGCCCGCTCCGTCTCGGGCTTCGCCCGAGCCACCTCTCCCCCGCGTTGCGGGGGCGAGGAAAGAGGCTGTGCTCAACCCCTTCTCCCCGTCAGCGTCATGTCGAAGTCGACGACGTTGGAATAAATCGGCGTGCCGACATCCATGCCGTAGCGCGATCTCAGCACCTTGTCGGTAACATGGAACTTGATGGTTCCTGACTTCAGCCCATCGAGCTCGGCCGTGAACTTTTCCGAAAACGTCTTGCCGCGCGCCGTCAGCCGGCCGGCGACCACGGCTGTCGTGTCGCCGGTGCGGGTCACGCTTGTCGAGCGGAACTGAATCTCCGGATTGTTGGCGCTGTCGAACACGGCGTCGGAACGCAGGAAGGCGTCGATGCGGCCCTGTCCGGTGCCGACACTTTCGGGATAGATGGTGAGGTCGACCTTCGAGCGCCCGACATCGGCATTGTCGATGCGGATCGTGCCCTTGAAGCGGCCGAAGGCGCCGTCGAAGCCGCCGCCGCCGGCCTTGCCGATGGTGAAGCGGATGCTGGAGCCCGCCGGGCTGATCGTATAGCTGCCGGCGGCGTCGCTGAGCGCCACCGCGGCGTAAACGGGCACGGCAAGGCAAGCGGCAAAGGCCGCCAATCCGAGGATGCGCGCATGCATGGAAATCTGTCCTATCCTGAGCCAGCGCATTGCTGTCTTCCCGCCACCAACGAACGGGCGGCCGGCCCTATTCCCGGGCTGACGAAGGCGTGATTATGCGCGTGAGCACGCTGTCGCGCAGCAGGAAATGGTGGCGCATCGCAGCAAGGATATGCAAAGCGACCAGCGCCATGCCGGCGTAGGCGAGATACCAATGCGCAGCCGACCAGAAGCTTTCCGCGGCGTCGGATTCGGCGAGCGGCAGGTCGGGCATGACAAACTGGTTGAACGGCATGGTCGGGATTTCCAGCGTCGAGACCGAGACCAGCGCCCAGCCGGAGAGCGGCAGGCCGACCTGCAAGGCATAGAGCGCAAAATGCGCCAGCGGCGCTGCCTTGCGCTCCACTGTTCCGACCGAAGGCGGGAGCGCTGGCGCCGCATTGCCGACACGCCAGGCGATGCGCAGGATGACCAGCCCAAGCAGCAGGACGCCGAAGGACTTATGCAGCTGGATCAGCTCGAAGGACATCCTCTGGCTGTCGATCCGCATCATCACGAAGCCGAGCACGAACTGACCGATGAAGATGATGCCGATCAGCCAGTGAAGGATGATCATCGCCCAGCCATAGCGGGTGGCGGTGTTGGTAAGGGGCTGCATGGGAGGCGAACGCTGTCGAGTTCAGCTTTCTTCCGAGGCGCCCTGTGTTATTCTTTAGGCACAATCCCAGACGCCGGCGCCGCCCCTCATTGCCCTGCCGGGCATTTCTCCCCGTATAGTGACGGGGAGAAAGACTCGATCATCGACGATTTCGCCAATCGCCATCGTTGCAGGAGAGCGGTGAGGTCGCGGCCAGCCCCTTCTCCCCGTCACTTACGGGGAGAAGATGCCGGCAGGCAGATGAGGGGCGGCACCGAGGTCTGATAGGTTTTCTATTAACGTTCCGCCGCGTCCCTACCCGCTCACCTTGAAGAAATCCACAAAAGCCCTGAGCGCCGGCCGCATTTGGCGGCGGCTTGGGTAGTAGACAAAGAAGCCGTCGAAGGTGGGGCACCAGTCCTCCAGCACGCGGATCAGCCGGCCATCGGCGAGCGGTGCCTTCACATAGTCCTCGAAGACGAAGGCGAGCCCGGCGCCGTCGAGGGCGGCCTGCGCGATCAGATGGTCCTCGTCGAGGATCAGCGGCCCTTGCGCGGCGATTTCGATCTCCTCGCCTTCCTTCTCGAATTCCCAGCGGTAAAGGACGCCGCTGGAGAAGCGGAAGCGGATGCAGCGATGGTCGGCGAGCTCGCGCGGATGGCGCGGTTTCGGCTTCGTCGCGAAGTAGGACGGCGCGCCGACCACCGCACCGCGGATGTTCGGCCCGATGCGCACCGCGATCATGTCGCGCTGCAGGCTTTCGCCGAGCCGCACGCCGGCGTCGAAGCCGCCTTCGACCACGTCGGTGAAGCGGTCCTCGATGACGAGCTCCAGCACGATCTCGGGATAGGCGGCGGCAAAGGCGGCGAGCCGTGGCGTCAGCACCAGATGCGCGGCCGTGCGCGGCACGGTCAGCCGCAGATTGCCCGCCGGCCGGTCGCGCGCCTCGACCGCCGTTTCCAGCGCCAGGTCGATCTCGGACAATGCCGGCCGCAAGCGCTCCAACAGCTGCGCCCCTTCCTCGGTTGGGGCGACACTGCGCGTGCTGCGCGCCAGAAGCCGCACGCCGAGCCGCGCCTCCAGGCTCGCCACCGCATGGCTGACCGCCGATGGCGCGATGCCGAGCTCGCGGGCAGCGCCGCGAAAGCTGGCGCTTTGCGCGACCGCGGCGAGAACGGCCAGCTGGGAAAGGTTCGTCCGGTTCATTGATCTATCTTATAGAGCGAGCTGTGCGAAAGAGACATGATTATCGAACGGAGGTCCAGGCGCTATTTCATCTCCATCGCAACAAGGAGATGCGCCATGCAAACCCGCAAGCTTGGAACCGAACTTGAAGTCTTCCCCGTCGGCCTCGGCTGCATGGGCATGAGTTTTGTCTATGGCGGCCAGCCGGAGGCCGAGGCGATAGCCACGCTGCGCCGCGCCGTCGAGATCGGCGTCACCTTCTTCGACACGGCCGAAGTTTATGGCCCCTATGAGAACGAGATCCTGCTCGGCAAGGCGCTGAAGCCTGTGCGTGAGAAGGTGACGATCGCCACCAAATTCGGCTTCAAGATATCCGAGCACGGTTCGGGCATCGACCGCATGATCGGCGTCGACAGCCGCCCCGAGCACGTCAGGGCGGTGGCGGAAGCCTCGCTGAAGCGCTTGAACACAGACGTCATCGATCTCTATTATCAGCACCGTGTCGACCCGAACGTGCCGATCGAGGACACCGTCGGCGCCATGGCCGAGCTGGTGCGCGAGGGCAAGGTGCGGGCGCTGGGTCTGTCGGAAGTGAGCGGCGCGACGCTGCGTCGGGCGCATGCCGTGCACCCGATCGCCGCCGTGCAGAGCGAATATTCGCTGTGGAGCCGCGACCCCGAGGACGAGGTCTTCGCCGTCTGCCGCGAGCTCGGCATCGGCTTTGTCCCCTACAGCCCGCTCGGCCGCGGCCTGCTCACCGGCACGCTCGGCAAGCCCGACGCGCTCGGTGCCGGCGACTGGCGCCTGACTCTGCCGCGCTTCCAGGCCGAAGCCATGGAAGCCAACAACGCCGTCATCGCCATGCTGGAGAAGCTGGCGGCCGAGAAAGGCGTGACCTCCGCGCAGCTCGCGCTCGCCTGGGTGCTGCACCAGGGCGATTTCATCGTGCCGATCCCCGGCGCACGCAAGATCCGCCACCTGGAGCAGAACACGGCGGCCGCCGCGATCGAGCTCAGCGCCGCAGAAGTGGCGGCGATCGGTGATGCGCTGTCGCCCGACAAGGTGGTCGGCAAGCGCTACCCGGAGGAATTGCTGGCGCTGGTGAACGGGTGAGTGAAAAAAGGGGCGCTTCGGCGCGGCCCGGCGCTCAGCGCCCCATCTGTTGAGAGGTAGGCGCGAGGCACCCCCCTCTGTCCTGCCGGACATCTCCCCCGCAAGGGGGGAGATCAGATGTCGCCCTTGCTTTCGCCAATCGCCAACGCTGCAAGACGGGTGCCGCCGACGAAGCCGCCAACCTCCCCCCTTGCGGGGGAGATGACCGGCAGGGCAGAGCGGGGTGCCTCGCGCCGAGATTTCAATCCTTCACCAACGCACCACGCTAATCTCGGGCCAGGTCTCCTTTGCACGCGCCCCCTTCGCCTCATGCGTCCGCCGATTATCCAGCACCCGGTTCGGTGTGATGCGGAATGAAAAAAGGTCATCCAGCCCGAACGGCGCCACCAGCTCCAACGCCCCGTCTGCATCAAACCGCACTCCCACCGCATGCGTCTTCGAGGCGAAATAGCCGACGGATTCACTCGCGCTCGCGTAGCGCGGGCATGCCTGCCCGAACTTCGCCGGATACCATAGATGCACGCGTGCCTGGTTACGCACCTCGACCGGCAGCGGCAAGCCCTCGAAATGCTGCGCCGCCCGGCGGATGACCGCGTCCTCGGCCTCGTAGGAGAGATCGGTGCCGTCGAAATAGAACAGGTCGACATCCTTGATGCCGTAGCCCGGCGGCCTGCCCGTCAGGTGGTTCCAGACGCTGTTGTAGAGCGCGCCGGAAACCACCAGCCAGCCCGGCAGCGCCAGTTCACGCACCCGCGCCAGTGTTTTGGCAAGCAGCGGGTCCGCCGCGACGATTTCGAGAAAGGCCGCGCGTTGTTCTTCGAAAGGCAGGCCCGAATAGCGGAGATGGTGCATCGCCCTTTGGAGGGCGATTCGCCATCGTTCCGCAATGCCTCACGTTCTGAGCACGCCGCCCGTCTGCTTGTTGACGCTCTCGACGATGCGTTTGGCCAGCGCCTCGAAATCCTCGTCGGTCAGCGTCTTCTCGACCGGCTGGATCGACACTTCGATGGCGATCGACTTCTTGGCCGCACCCAGCGAGGCGCCCTCGAAGACGTCGAACACCGAAACGCCGGTGACCAGCTTCTTGTCGGCGGCTAGAGCGGCGCGCATCAACGTGCCGGCCTCGACCGTCCTGTCGACGACGAAGGCGAAGTCGCGCTTCACCGCCTGGAAGGGCGAAAGCTCCAGCTTCGGCTTGGTGCGCGTCGGCTTGGCCTTCGGCTCCGGCACGGCATCGACATAGACCTCGAAGCCGCAGATCGGTCCGGCAACGTCAAGCGCTTCGAGCGTCTTCGGATGGAACTCGCCGAAAGTGCCGAGCACGGTCTTCGGCCCGAGCTTGATCGTGCCGGAGCGTCCGGGATGATACCAGGCCGGGCCGCCGGGCTCGATCTGCAGCCGGTCGACCGGCGCGCCGCAGGCTTCGAGCGCCGCGATCGCGTCCGCCTTGGCGTCGAACACGCCGACCGGCCCGGCATTGCCGGCCCAGCTGCGGCCCGAGCCGTCGAGCTTGGCGGTGCCCCGCCGCACGCCGGCGGCGACGCGCCGCTGCTGGTCGGCCAAGTCGCCCTCATAGGTGCCGGATACCTCGAACAGCGCCACGTCGCCTATGCCCTTGTCGGCATTGCGCTGGGCGGCGCTGATCAGCCCGGGCAGTAGCGAAGGCCGCATGTCGGACATGTCGGCGGCGATCGGATTGGCGAGTTTTAGCCCGTTCTGGCCGCCGCCGAACAGCTCGGCGTGCTTTGCCGGGATGAACGACCAGGTGACCGCCTCCATCATGCCGCGCACGGCGAGCGCGCGCTTGGCGGACCGGGTGCGGATCTGAAGCGTGGTCAGGATCCTGCCGTTGACGGCGTCATGCGAGGTCAGCGGCTGCGGCGCGATGTTGTCGACGCCGTGGATGCGCATCACCTCTTCGACAAGGTCGGCCTTGCCGTCGACATCCGGCCGCCAGGATGGCACCTCCACCTTGACGACCTCACCTGAACCCTGCGGCTCGAAGCCGAGGCGGGTCAGGATGCCGAGCGCTTCTTCCTTCGGCACCTCGATGCCGGTCAGCCGCTTCACTTCCGACAGCGGGAAGGAAATGATCTTCGGCTTGTGGCCGGCATAGCCCGCCACCTCGATTTCCGTCGGCGTGCCGCCGCAGAATTCCAGCACCAGCTTGGTCGCCAGCTCGACGCCGGGCACCATGAACTCAGGATCGACGCCGCGCTCGAAGCGGTACCGCGCATCGCTGATGATGCCGAGCGTGCGGCCGGTGCGGGCCGTCGTGATCGGGTCCCAGAGCGCCGACTCGATCAACACGTCGGTGGTGTTTTCGTCGCAGCCCGAATGCTCGCCGCCCATGATGCCGGCGATCGATTCGACGCCGTTGTCGTCGGCGATCACGCACATCTCCGGCGTCAGCGTGTATTCGCGCCCGTCGAGCGCCAGCACCTTTTCGCCGTCCCTGGCGCGGCGCACCACAAGGTTGCCGGTGACCTTCTTCGCGTCGAACACATGCAGCGGCCGGCCGCGGTCGAAGGTGACGTAGTTGGTGATGTCGACCAGGGCGCTGATCGGCCGAAGCCCGATGCCGATCAGCCGCTGCTGCAGCCATTTCGGCGACGGGCCGTTCTTGACGCCCTTCACCAGCGTCAGCGCGAAGCCGGGGCAGAGTTCCGGCGCCTCGATCTTGACCTTCACCGGGCACATGCCGTCGCCAGCATGCGGCATGATCGCGCCGCCGGTGAGCCGGCCGAGGCCGCTCGCCGCGAGATCGCGCGCGATGCCGTAGACGCTGGTGGCATCGGGGCGGTTCGGCGTCAGGTTGATCTCGATGACCGGATCGTCGAGAAGCGCGTAAGCGGCGAAGCTGGTGCCGACCGGTGCGTCTTCGGGCAGGTCGATGATGCCGGTATGCTCGTCCGAAAGCTGCAGCTCGCGTTCGGAGCACATCATGCCATGGCTCTCGACGCCGCGGATCTTGCCGACGGATAGCGTCACGTCGATGCCGGGAATATAGGTCCCGGGCGCTGCAAAGGCGCCGATCAGGCCGGCGCGGGCGTTGGGCGCCCCGCACACCACCTGCACCGGCGGCTTGCCGTCGCCGGTATCGACGCCAAGCACGCGCAGCCGGTCGGCGTCGGGATGCTGTACAGCCGTCAGTACCTTGGCGATGACGAAGGGTTTTAGGCCCGCCTTGTCGTCGACATGTTCGACTTCGAGGCCGATCGCCGTCAGCCGCTCGACGATCTCGGCAAGCGAGGCGTCGGTCTCGAGATGGTCCTTGAGCCAGGAGAGGGTGAATTTCATGACTTTGTTCCGTCTGGTCTTTGCCCGTCCGGTCTGGGCACGCTGGTTCTGAGATGGCGTGGCAAGTCGTCCGGCATATGCAGGAAAGGAAGCTGCTCGCGCACATGCGCATGCAGCGCCGGCCTGAAATAGGCGGGCATATCCATGGCGCCGAGCGTGAAGTAAATATGGCCGGTCAACCGCTCGTCGCTATAGGCGATCGGCGAGCCGCAGATGCCGCAGAACGAGCGCGCCACCGGGCCGTTGCGGTAGCTCTTCAGCGACTTGCCTTCGAGCGCGATCTGGTCGGCCGTGAAGCCGATGAAGGCCGACACCGGCGCCCCGCTGGCGCGCCGGCAATCGCCGCAATGGCAATAGCTGATGTGGTGCGGCTCGGCTGACGCCTCGAACCGCACCGCACCGCAGCGGCAGCCCCCGGTGTGGGGAGCGGTCATGTGGAAAGGCCTCCGAACAGCGTCGGCATGTCGAGCGGCCGGAAGCCGTAATGCGACAGCCAGCGCACGTCGGCGTCAAAGAAGGCGCGCAGGTCCGGCATGCCGTATTTCAGCATGGCGATGCGGTCGATGCCCATGCCCCAGGCAAAGCCCTGGTATTCGTCGGGATCGAGCCCGCCGTGACGCAGCACGTTGGGATGCACCATGCCGCAGCCCAGGATCTCCATCCAGTCGGAGCCTTCGCCGAAACGCACTTCGCCCGGCCGCGAGCGGTCGCACTGGATGTCGACCTCGAGGCTGGGCTCGGTGAACGGGAAGAAGGACGGCCGGAAGCGCATTTTGACGCTCGGCACTTCAAAGAAGGCCTTGCAGAATTCCTCCAGCACCCACTTCATGTTGGCGATGTTGGCTGATCTGTCGATCACCAGCCCCTCGACCTGATGGAACATCGGCGAGTGCGTGGCGTCCGAATCCTGCCGGTAGGTCTTGCCGGGGATGACGATGCGGATCGGCGGCTTCTGCTGCTCCATGGTGCGGATCTGCACGGGCGAGGTGTGCGTGCGCAAAAGCTTGCGCTCGCCCTTCTCGTCCGGCTGGAAGAAGAAGGTGTCGTGCATCTCGCGCGCCGGATGTCCCTCAGGGAAGTTGAGCGCGGTGAAATTGTAATAGTCGGTCTCGATGTCCGGACCTTCGGCGATCGCGAAGCCAAGGTCGCCAAAGATCGCCGCTATTTCGTCGATCACCTGGCTGATCGGATGGATGCGGCCGCGCTCGGCCGGCGACTGGCGCACCGGCAGCGTCACGTCGACGGTCTCGGCGGCGAGCCGGGCGGCGATCGCCACATCCTTCAGTTCCGCCTTGCGCGCAGTGAGTGCCTCGGTGACGCGGTTCTTCAGCCCATTGATCGCCGGGCCCTTGACCTGCCGCTCCTCGGCGCTCATGGCGCCGAGCGTCTTCAGCATCTCGGAGACCGAGCCCTTCTTGCCCAGCGCCGAGACGCGCACAGCCTCGATGGCCTGCTCGTCGGCCGCGGCCGCGATGTCGGCCATCAAAGAAGCTTCAAGGGTTTCAAAATTTCCAGCGGTGGCGTTCACGGCGAAACTCTCTCGATCGGGCAACCACCGGGGGTCCGGTGCGTCACCAATTTGTTTGCATCAGGCACAAGAAAAACCCGCGCCAGCCGTGCCAGCGCGGGTTCCCCAAATCAGAATAGCGAATGCTTGGGAAGCGCTGGCTTAGGCGACAGCGCTCTCAAAAGCATTCGGCGTGGTGTTCTTCAAATATTCGAGCGCGACCTTGGCCTTGGCCACAAGCGCTGCGAAAGCCTGCGGCTCGTGGATGGCCATGTCCGAAAGGACCTTGCGGTCGATCTCGATGCCGGCCTTGTTCAGGCCGTCGATGAAACGGCCATAGGTCAGGCCGTGCTCATGCACCGCCGCGTTGATACGCTGGATCCACAGCGCGCGGAACGAGCGCTTGCGGTTCTTGCGGTCGCGATAGGCGTACTGCAGCGACTTCTCCACCGCCTGCTTGGCGATGCGGATGGTGTTCTTGCGACGGCCGTAGAAGCCCTTGGCGGCTTTCAGGACCTTCTTGTGCTTGGCGTGGGCGGTAACGCCTCTCTTTACGCGTGCCATGTCATGATCTCCTTAAAACGCTGTTCCGGACCGAAATGCTTAGAGGCCGTTCGGCAGAAAATTCTTGATGACCTTCTTGCCGTCCGGTTCAGCCAGAACCATCGTGCCGCGGGCATCGCGAATGAACTTGTTGGAACGCTTGATCATGCCGTGGCGCTTGCCGGCGGCAGCCGACAACACCTTGCCGGTGGCGGTAATCTTGAACCGCTTCTTGGCGGCCGATTTGGTCTTCATCTTGGGCATTTTGCTACTCCGTATTGTGGCGCACCATCGCGCTTCTTTTCTCGCTTCGGGCCGACCAAAGCCCGAAAAGCAAATGAAACCGCCACGGCATGCCCTGCCGGGCGGTTTTCTTGGAACGGCGGTCCTATAGATCAAAGATGGCGCGGGCGCAACACCTCACGCCATGCGACGCGCTGTCCCGTTCAGGGCAGCGTGAACCACACCGGCAGCACGCCCGACTGCTGCGCGCCGTCGATCAGTTCGAAGGCCGGCAGCGCCACCAGGAACACCAGTCCGTCGAGCAGCGTGTTCAAGAGCAGACGCGGCTTGAAGCTGCCAGTGTCGCCTTCCTGATAGAGTGAGAGTTTCGGAAAGAAGCGCGGCACCCGCGCCAGATAAGCTTTGTAGGGAGCGCCGAGCACTTCCTTGAGATAGCGCTCCTCGCGCAGGATGACGATGTGGAACGCGCCGGCGCAAAGGACCGCGAAGAGGATGATGCCGGAAAACGAGCCGATCTGCGCGCCCACGCCGGCTGCCGCCACGGTCGAGAACAAATAGAGCGGATTGCGGGTGATCGAATAGGGCCCGCCGGTGACCACTTCGGAGGATTTGCGGCCGCCGATATAGAGCGTCGACCACAGGCGCCCGACGATGCCGAGAAAGATCAGGAGCACGCCGAACATCTCGATCGTCTCGTGCACGGGCGTCTCGGGAGGGAACGTCGACTGGCCGAACAAGAGTGCCGCAAACAGCACCACGATGAGCACGGCCAGCACGATGCGGCGCATATACTGATAGCCGCCCAACCCTTCTATCTGGTTGTCGGTCGGGATCTTCGTTTCATCGACCATGGCCAATCCGATCGTCGTGTTTTGCTCGCGATCGGGAAAACCCGATCGTCGAATGGGCTCGCGATCGAGGACTCGATCATCGAGTAGCCGGCGATCGGATAGAAAAACAGGCGCCCCGCCGATCGTCGGGACGCGGTGCGCGGCAATTCAGGCGGATTTTGGAGCACCAAGCAGCGCCCGCCGGTCAATTCTCTTTCTCGAAACCGTGATCGACGCGACAGTTTGCGGCGGTCGCGCCGAAATGGCTCCAGGACGGAAAGGAAACGTGAGGCGCACCGTCAGCGGGGCGCCAGCACCATCATCATCTGGCGGCCTTCGAGCTTCGGCTCGGCCTCGACCTTGGCGATCGGCGCGACTTCCTCGCGCACCTTGTTCAGGAGCTGCATGCCGAGCTCCATGTGCGCCATCTCGCGGCCGCGGAAGCGCAGCGTCAGCTTGACCTTGTCGCCTTCCTCGAAGAAGCGCCGCACGGCCTTCATCTTGGTCTCGTAGTCATGGCTGTCGATGTTCGGGCGCATCTTGATCTCCTTGATCTCGATGACCTTCTGGTTCTTGCGCGCCTCGGCCGCCTTCTTCTGATTGGCGTATTTCAGCTTGCCGAGATCGAGGATCTTGACGACGGGTGGCTGCGCGTTGGGCGATATCTCGACGAGATCGAGCCCGGCCTCTTCGGCCAGCAGCAGCGCGTCGTTGATGGAAACATCGCCGCGGTTCTGGCCGTCGGCGTCGATAAGCTGGACCCGGGGCACCCGGATGTCTCGATTGGAGCGCGGACCGTCCTTGGTGGGTGCCGCTGCTTTGAAAGGTCTGCGAATGGTCGTGGTCTCCTCGGCCGTTTCGTTCAAGGTTCTTTAGATTCAAATAGGTGGACGCGCCTATGTGGTGAGCGCGCGGCCGGAGTCAATAGCACAGCCCCGCCAGGAAATCACCTCCAAGCTTGCGATTGCCTGCACCAAGCAAAGAAAAGGTGCGAGCACTTTTCCGCGAACCGCCGGATGTGTCAAAAGACCGGCGGGAAGGACGAGGTCATGAACGCCAGCGCACCAGTTTTCATCGACGTGGACGGAACGCAGATCGCTGTCAGGCAGGCGCCGGGCTCAGCGCCGGGCATCGTCTGGCTGGGCGGTTACAAGTCCGACATGCTGGGCACCAAGGCCGAGGCGCTGTCGGCCTGGGCGAGCCGCGAAGGCCGGGCCTATCTGCGCCACGACTATTCCGGCCACGGCGAATCGGGCGGCGAATTCGCCAAGGGCACGATCTCGAAATGGCTGGCCGAGAGCCTCGCCGTCTTTGACCGCTTCAGCAAGGGCAAGCAGATCCTGGTCGGCTCCTCCATGGGAGCGTGGATTGCGCTGCGCATGGTGCAGGAGTTGCGCAAGGCCGGTGACGACCGCATCGCCGGCCTAGTGCTGCTTGCGCCGGCGCCCGACTTCACCGTCGAGCTGATCGAGCCGGTGCTGACCAAGGCGCAGAAGCGCGACCTTTCGAAAAAGGGATTCTTCGAGGAACCCTCCGACTATTCCGCCGAGCCCTATATCTACACGCGCGCGCTGATCGAGGACGGCCGCGCGAACCGAGTGATGACCGGGCCGATCGACACTCATTGCCCGGTGCATATCCTGCAGGGCCTGGCTGATCCGGACGTCCCGTCCGGCCATGCGCTGAAGCTCGCCGCACTGCTGCCGGCCGATGACGTCACGCTGTCTTTGATTCCCGACGGCGATCATCGCCTCTCCCGCCCGGAGGATCTCGACATGCTCAAGCGCGCCGTCGGCGACCTGATCCAGCGGGTTTCGTAAGCATGCGCATTTCCATCCCGATATCCGCCTTCGTTGCCGCCATCGTCGGCTTTGGCGGCACGCTGGCCATCGTCATTGCCGCCGCCAAGGCGATCGGCGCCACCCAGATCGAGACCGCGAGCGGGGTGACGGCGATCTGCCTGGCCATGGCCATCGAATGCCTGTGGCTGTCCTGGCGCACGAAAATGCCGGTCATCACCGCCTGGTCGACGCCGGGCCTAGCGCTGATCGCGGCCTCCAGCGGCTTCACCATGGCGCAAGCCGTCGGCGCCTTCATCGTTACCGGCATCCTTTTGATCGCCACCGGCCTGTTCAAGCCGTTGACCCGGCTGATCGCGCAGATTCCGGCCTCGGTGGCGTCCGGCATGCTGGCCGGCATCCTGGTCGGCTTCGCCATCAACGCGGTCAAGGCCATTCCCGCCGATCCGTGGCTGATCCTGCCGCTGATCGCCGCCTTCTTCGTCATCCGGCTGTTCAACCCGGCGGTTTCGGTCCTCGTCGTGTTGATCGGCGGCGGCCTTGCCGCCTTCCTCACCGGCCGTGTCGGCGGCCTGCCGGCGCCGGAACTGTCGACACTGACGCTGATTGCGCCGCATTTCACCGTTTCGGCGATCATCGGCCTGGCCTTGCCGCTCTACCTCGTCACCATGGCCTCGCAGAACCTCTCCGGTCTCGCGGTGCTGAAAGCCGCCGGCTACCACCCGGAACCTGGCCCGCTGATCGGCGTCACCGGCCTTTTCTCGCTGCTTTCGGCGCCGTTCGGCGCCTCGACGACCAATCTGGCGGCGATCTCGGCGGCGATCTGCACCGGCCCGGATGTCCATCCGGATCTCGCCGAGCGCTGGAAGACCGGGCCGTTCTATGCGCTCGCCTATCTGGTCTTCGCCATCTTCGGCGCTTCGCTGGTGGCGATCTTCGCCGTCCTGCCGCAGAGCCTGATCGTGCTGGTCGCCGGCCTGGCGCTGATGGCGCCTTTAGCCAACGCACTGTCGATCGCGCTTCACGACGCGGGCGAGCGCATGCCGGCCACGGTCACCTTTGCGGTGACCGCTTCGGGGCTCACCTTGTTCGGCGTCGGCGCGGCTTTTTGGGGGCTGGTCGCCGGAATGTCAGTGCTTTTCCTCGAGAAACTCAAAAAGCGATAATCATTTCAGGCCTTTCGCCGGTTTTGGCCGGATTTGCCTTGAATCGCCGATTTCGCCTTCCCATTTCGATTCCACGCAGCCGGTTTGGCTGTCTCCAACGGAAGGATTGGGAGAAAATGAACACAAGTGCATTGATCCGTCCGGCCTGGACGCCGGCGACCATCGCGCTGATGGTGATCGGCTTCATGGTGTTCTGGCCGCTCGGCTTCGCCATGCTCGCCTACATCATCTGGGGCGACCGGCTCGAAGGGTTCAAGCGCGATGTCAACCGCGCCACCGACGGCATCTTCGCCGGCTGCCGCCGCGGCTCGGAGAAGGCCGCCCGCTGGGGCCATGGCTCGTCCCGCACCGGCAACGTCGCTTTCGACGACTGGCGCGAGAAGGAACTCGAGCGCCTCGCCGAGGAGCGCCGCAAGCTCGACGAGATGCTGAACGAGTTCGACGAGTATGCCCGCGAGTTGCGCCGTGCCAAGGACCAGGAAGAGTTCGACCGCTTCATGGCCGAGCGCAACAAGCGGACCGCGCCGACCACGACGAGTGGTCCGACCGGAGCGACGGGGCCGAAGCGCGGCAAGGGGTCGAACCTCCTTGACGACTGAGCCCCAATCATAAGGCTGGGCCCGACATGCGGCGTCGCGCGAGCGGCGCCGTTTCTTTTTTGTTCTCCATGTAGCCTCACTCCACTGGTCGTTTTTCTCGAATCGCGTATCGTCCAGCCATGACCCTCGGCTTCTTTCGCAATCTGACCAAGCCAGAACCCAAGCCCGTCGTCGAGCGCGAGCATTGCGTCGCCGGCCGCACCCTGCCGCTCAAAATCGTCGAGAGCGCGAGGGCTCGGCGGTTGACACTGCGTATCGATACCGGCGGCCAGGGGTTGCGCATAACCGTGCCGCCCGGCCTGCGTCGCGGCGAGGTGGAGAAGTTCCTCGACCGCCATCAGGACTGGCTGGAGCAGCGCCTGGCCAAGGTGCCGATGCGCCCGCAGGTGCGGCCCGGCATCAAGATCCCGATCCGCGGCGTGCCGCACCGCATTGTCCATGAGCCGGCCAAACGCGGCACCGTCACCATCGCGCGCGACGAGCGCGGCCCGCTGCTCATTGTCCATGGCGAGCGCGTCCACCTGCCGCGCCGCATCGCCGATTACCTGAAACGCGAGGCCAGGCGCGAGATCGAGAAGCTGGTGGTCAAGCACACCGAGGCGATCGGCAAGCGCGCCAAGGCGATCCGCTACAAGGATACCTCCAGCCGCTGGGGGTCATGCACCTCGGAGGGCAATCTCTCCTTCTCGTGGCGCATCATGATGGCGCCGCCGCCGGTCATCAATTACCTGGTGGCGCATGAGGTCGCGCATCTGAAAGAGATGAACCACGGCCCGAAATTCTGGAAGCTGTGCGAAAAGCTCTGCCCCGATACCGACCGCTGCAAGGACTGGCTGAAGCGCAACGGCGGCGCGCTGCAGGCGATCGTGTTTGAGTAGGCATCGCCGTGGCGCCGTATGGCTGGCGGCCCACCAAAACCGCTCAATCGTCATTCGCCGCGTTGAGTTCCTCCGGCCGTAGCCCTTCCTCGCTCGCATGCGGCCACGGCAAAAAATTCCGGTCGAAGGCGTCGCTGCCGAAATAGTCGAGCGCCCGGTGCGCCTCGGCGCCGTTGAAAGCGGACTTGTCCATCAGATGCGCGATCACCTCGCGCGCCTGCGCGATCTTCTGCCTGAGTTCGGCGATGGTCCTGTCGGTCATGATCTTCCTGCTCCCGCCTGTGTCCCTATTCGAAAGGTAGCGCTTTCCGTTCGCCCGGCAACGGCATGCTTTTTCTCGACTCTTCGGCCGTTTCGTGCCAATCCCGCGCCATGACGCTCGACATCAAGATCTGCGGATTGAAGACCGACGCCGCGATGGCCGCTGCCCTTGCCGGCGGGGCCAGCCATGTCGGCTTCATCTTCTTTGCCAAAAGCCCGCGCTTCGTCGATCCGGCCGAGGCCGGCGGTCTGCGCCAGGCGGCCATCGGCAAGGCCAAGGCGGTCGCCGTCACCGTCGATGCCGATGATGCCTATCTCGACGAGATTGTTGCGAAGATGCAGCCGGATATGCTGCAGTTGCATGGTTCCGAAACGCCGGCGCGGGTGGCCGGGCTCAAGACCCGCTACGGCCTGCCGGCGATGAAGGTGCTGTCGGTCAGCGAAGCCGCGGATCTCGAGCGGATAAAGCCCTATGTCGGCATTGCCGACCGCTTGATGTTCGACGCCAAGCCCCCCAAGGGATCGCAGTTGCCGGGCGGCAACGGCGTCGCCTTCGACTGGCGCATCCTTGCCGGCCTTGACGCCGGCCTCGATTACATGCTTTCCGGAGGGCTCAACGCCGCCAATGTCGGTGATGCCCTCAGACTGGCCAATCCGCCCGGAATAGACATCTCCTCCGGCGTGGAGAGCGCTCCGGGCATCAAGGATCCGGCGCTGATCGAGCAGTTTTTCCGGGCCGTCAGGGCCGCGCGCGACGACCGCGCCGCCTGAGGAAGTTTTCAAAACCCGAGCATGTCCGGATAAGTGGGAACCGGTTTTCCGATAAGGACATGCTCAGAAGTAAAGACTCAGGAGATCGGCGATGAACAAGCCGGCTATGCCCAATTCCTTCCGCACCGGGCCCGACGAGCAGGGCATGTTCGGCATTTTCGGCGGCCGCTTCGTCGCCGAGACGCTGATGCCGCTGATCCTCGATCTCGAGCAACAGTGGAACAAGGCCAAGAGCGATCCCGAGTTCAAGGCGGAGCTGGAGAACCTTTCGACCCATTATGCCGGGCGGCCGTCGAAGCTCTATTTCGCCGAAGGCCTGACAAGGCATCTTCGTGAAGTTTCCTCGGCGAAAGGCCTCGGGGGTGGCGCCAAGGTCTATTTCAAGCGCGAGGACCTGAACCACACCGGCTCGCACAAGATCAACAATTGCCTCGGCCAGATCCTGCTCGCCAAGCGCATGGGCAAGAAGCGCATCATCGCCGAGACCGGTGCCGGCCAGCATGGCGTCGCTTCCGCCACGGTCGCTGCGCGCTTCGGCTATCCTTGCGTGGTCTACATGGGCGCCACCGACGTCGCCCGCCAGAGCCCGAACGTCTTTCGCATGAAGCTGCTCGGGGCCGAGGTGCGGCCGGTCACCGCCGGCCACGGCACGCTGAAGGACGCCATGAACGAGGCGCTGCGTGACTGGGTCACCAATGTCGAGGACACCTATTACCTGATCGGCACCGCCGCCGGCCCGCATCCCTATCCGGAGCTGGTGCGCGACTTCCAGTCGGTGATCGGCACGGAAGCGCGCGCCCAGATACTGGAGCAGGAAGGCCGACTGCCCGACGTCATCATCGCCGCCGTCGGCGGCGGCTCCAACGCCATCGGCCTGTTCCACCCCTTCCTCGACGACAAGGATGTGCGCATCATCGGCATCGAGGCCGGCGGGCGCGGCCTCGACGGCGTCGAGCACTGCGCCTCGATGAATGCCGGCGCGCCGGGTGTGCTGCACGGCAACCGCACCTATCTCTTGCAGAACGCGGACGGCCAGATCCTCGACGGCCATTCGATCTCGGCCGGTCTCGATTATCCGGGCGTCGGGCCCGAGCATGCCTGGCTGCGCGATAGCGGCCGCGTCGAATATGAGCCGATCCTCGACGACGAGGCGCTGGAGGCCTTCCAGCTGACGACCCGCGTCGAGGGCATCATCCCGGCGCTGGAATCGGCGCACGCCATCGCGCATGCGATGAAAATCGTGCCGACAATGGACAAGGACCAGATCGTCATCGTCAATTTGTCCGGCCGCGGCGACAAGGACGTGCACACGGTGGCCAAGATGCTGGGCATGGAGATCTGACAATGACGACCCGCATTGACCGCCGCATGGCGAAGCTCAAATCCGAGGGCCGTCCGGCTTTGGTCACCTATTTCATGGGCGGCGATCCGGATTACGACACTTCGCTCGCTATTATGAAGGCGCTTCCCGGCGCCGGCAGCGATGTCATCGAGCTCGGCATGCCGTTCTCCGATCCGATGGCCGACGGCCCGGCCATCCAGGCGGCGGGTCTCAGGGCGCTGAAAGGCGGCCAGACGCTGGTCAAGACGCTGAAGATGGCGTCCGAATTCCGCGCCGGCGACGACGAAACGCCGATCGTGCTGATGGGTTACTACAACCCGATCTACATTTACGGCGTCGATCGCTTCCTCGCCGATGCCAAGGCGAGCGGCATCGACGGCCTGATCGTCGTCGACCTGCCGCCGGAAATGGACGAGGAGCTCTGCATCCCGGCGCTCAAGGCTGGCATCAACTTCATCCGCCTGGCGACGCCGACCACCGACGACAAGCGCCTTCCGAAGGTGCTCGAGAACACCTCCGGCTTCGTCTACTACGTGTCGATGACGGGCATCACCGGCTCGGCCTTGGCCGACACGGCCAAGGTGTCGGCGGCGGTCAAGCGCATCAAGGGCCACACCGCACTGCCGGTCTGCGTCGGCTTCGGTGTGAAGACCGCCGAGCAGGCGCGCACCATCGGCGCCTCGGCCGACGGCGTCGTCGTCGGCACGGCGATCGTCAACGCGGTGGCCAATGTGCTCGGACCCAAGGGTGAGAAGACCGCCGATCCGGCCGAAGCGGTCGCCACGCTGGTCAGCGGGCTTGCCCAGGGCGTCCGCTCGGCCCGCCTTGCTGCCGCCGAATAGTCTGACTATTTGTTTTTACGCAATTCCGGACGGAAAACCGCCACACACTTTTCCTGGAATTGCTGAACGTCTCTTCGTCGGGACAGGAGCGGAAGCGATGAACTGGATCACCAATTACGTTCGCCCGAAGATCAATTCGATGCTCGGGCGGCGCACCGACATGCCGGAAAATCTCTGGATCAAGGATCCCGAGACTGGCGAGATGATCTTCCACAAGGACCTCGAATCCAACCAGTTCGTTATCCCGTCTTCCGGCCACCATATGAAGATCTCGGCCAAGGAGCGGCTGAAATACTTCTTCGACGACGGCAAATACGAGACGCTCGAAAACCCCAAGGTCGTCCAGGATCCGCTGAAGTTCCGCGATGAGAAGCGCTACACGGATCGTCTGAAAGAGGCGAAGGCCAAGACAAGCCTTGAGGACGCGATCCTCAATGCAGTCGGCACCATCGAAGGCCTGCCGGTGGTGGTTACCGTGCAGGATTTCGCCTTCATGGGCGGCTCGCTCGGCATGGCCGCGGGCGAGGCCATCGTGCATGCCTTCGAGGTCGCTTTGCAGCGCAGGCGGCCGCTGATCCTGTTCGCCGCCTCGGGCGGCGCCCGCATGCAGGAGGGCATTCTGTCGCTGATGCAGTTGCCGCGGACGACAGTCGGCGTCGACCGGCTGAAGGAAGCCGGCCTGCCCTATATCGTGGTGCTGACCAACCCGACCACCGGGGGCGTGACCGCGTCCTATGCCATGCTGGGCGACGTCCACATCGCCGAGCCCGGCGCGCTGATCGGCTTCGCCGGGCCGCGCGTCATCGAGCAGACGATCCGCGAGAAGCTTCCCGATGGCTTCCAGCGCGCCGAATATCTGATGGAACACGGCATGGTCGACATGGTGGTCTCGCGTCTGGAGATGCGCCCGACCATCGCACGATTGTTGAAGATGCTGCTCAAGACCCCAGTGGCCGAGAAGCCATTGGAGCCTGAGATCCTGCCGCCGGCGGTCGTCAACGCTGAATCCCGGCCGCAGGCCTGACGCGACATCGTTTGCCGCCGACCGCGATTGCGCCAGCTGCGCTGCGCAGTAGCTATTTGCGCATGATATCTTCCGAACCCGATTTCGGTTTCAGGGTCATGCAGAGCAATTCCAGCAAAAGTGCGCAGCGGTTCTGCGTCCGCAAATGCGCACGAACGAAAAGCATCGAAGGCGATCCTGTTCTTTCGCCGCAAATGCTCTAGGATTCCGCCATGACAACGCTCGCCGCCGATCGTGAAATCGAACATCTGATGACGCTCCATCCGAAAGGTTTCGACCTTTCGCTGGACCGCATCTCTCGCCTGCTCGAGCGTCTCGGCAACCCGCAGGACCGGCTGCCGCCGGTCATCCACATCGCCGGCACCAACGGCAAGGGCTCCTGCGCCGCCTTCTCGCGGGCGTTGCTGGAGGCGGCTGGTCACCTCGTCCACGTCCACACCTCGCCGCATCTGGTGAACTGGCACGAGCGCTATCGGCTGGCGGCCGAGGGCGGCGGCAAGCTGGTCGACGACGATGTCTTTGCCGAGGCCATCGCGCGCGTCGCCAAGGCCAATCAGGGCCAGAAGATCACCGTCTTCGAGATTCTCACCGCCGTCACCTTCATCCTGTTTTTCGAGCATCCGGCGGAGGCGGCGATCATCGAGGTCGGGCTCGGCGGCCGCTTCGATGCCACCAATGTCATCTCGCGGCCTGCGGTCTCGGTGATCATGCCGGTGTCGATGGATCACGAAGCCTATCTCGGCGACCGCGTTGAGCTGATCGCGGCCGAAAAGGCCGGCATCATGAAGCGCGGCTGCCCGGTGGTGATCGGCGCGCAGGAAAGCGAGACCGCGCTTGAGGTGCTGATCGAGACTGCCGAGCGGCTGGATTGCCCGACCGTCGTCTACGGCCAGGATTTCCTCGCCTTCGAGGAGAACGGCCGCATGGTCTATCAGGACGAGGACGGCCTGATGGACCTGCCGCTGCCGCGCCTGCCCGGTCGGCATCAGTTCGCCAATGCCGCCGCGGCGATCGCCGCGGTCAAGGCCGCCGGCTTCGAGATAAGCCATCGCGCCGCCGAAAAAGCGATGACCAGTGCCGCCTGGCCGGCCCGGATGCAGAAGCTGACGCAGGGCAGGCTGGTTGACCTTGCCCCAAAAGGCGCCGAGATCTGGCTCGACGGCGGGCACAATCCGGGCGCCGGCGTCGTCATCGCCGAAGCGCTGGCCGAGCAGGAGGAAAAGAACCCGCGCCCGCTGATCCTCGTCTCCGGCATGATCAACACCAAGGACCAGACCGGCTATTTCAGCGCCTTCAAGGGGCTTGCCCGCCATGTCTACACCGTGCCGGTGAGCAAGAGCGATGCCGGCGTGCCGAATGACGAGCTCGCGCTGCGCGCCACCGAGGCCGGCCTGTCGGCCGAGCCGGTCAACTCCGTCGCCGATGCGCTGATGCTGTTGCGCGACAGCTGGGACGGTCCGGCGCCGCGCATTCTCATCGGCGGCTCTCTCTATTTCGCCGGCGCTGTGCTGGACGAGAACGGCACGCCGCCGACCTGATAGCGCCGAGGCAGTCGCGAGGAGCAATCGTGATCAAGGTGAAGCAGCTGGCCCATGTCTGCATCTTCGCGCATGACCTGGAGGCGACGCGCGGTTTCTACCGGAATGTGCTCGGCATGGACACGCGGTTCAATTTCCTGCGCGACGGCAAGATCTTCGGTTTCTATCTCGATTGCGGCGGCCGCAGCCATGTCGAGGTGTTCGAGAAGAGCGAGGCCCGCTACAGCGAGGCGAACCAGATCAACCACTTCTGCCTGGAGGTGGAAGACATGGACGCGGCGATCGCCCATATCCGGTCGAATGGAGTCGAGGTCACGGCGAAGAAGCTCGCTTGCGACGACACCTGGCAGGCCTGGATCAAAGACCCCAACGGCGTCAGGATCGAGCTGTTCGAATACACTGCCAAAAGCGCGCAATTCATCGGCGGCGATCGCGTCGCCGACTGGTGACCGGGTAGTGAATCGGTGGACACCAGCGTCTGCTACGGCCTGATCTCGTCGCCGCCCGCGTAGCTCGGCATGTCTGCTATCGCGGCCTCGAAAGCCTCGCGTATTTCCGTCTGGCTAAAGTAATGATCCCATAGTTCGGTCATCAGGCAATTCATGGCATGAGGCAGCAAGGGCAGTTCAGGCCAAGGATTGCTGTCGTGCAGCTCACGTAAGGCGACGCCGAAATTGTAGACAGTCGTCGAAAAGCGCAACTGCCATGCGTCTTTCGGGTCGTCGGGATCCAATGGGGTGCTCATGCCCGCATATTCAGCGGCATTTCTCGTGTTGCGCAATGGGGGCCACAGGCAATCGCTCTAAAATTCAAACTGGCCCACTGCCAGCGGCCGTGCCGCCTACTACTTCAGCTTGATCTCGATGAAGGCGTATTCGCCGTCATTGGCGTTGATGACGTCGCGCGCGACGCCTTCCCTGCGGAAGTAGGGGGCGCCTTGCTTCATTTTCGCGAAGGATTCGCCGTCCTTGGTCACCAGCTTCACCTTGCCGTCCATCAGCGGCACGACGACATAGTCGTAACCATGGCGATGCCAAGAGGCGACTCAGAAATCCCACGGTGAAATCAGGTCAAGACCGGCGGAGCCAAAGTCGGTCAGATTGCGTGTTGCCAGCCGACCACCGTTGACGCGTGCGATCGCCGCAATCATGCCGTCGGGAGCCGACATGCCACGGCCTTGGCGCCAGGCGGTCCCCAGGATCTCGCCATAAGCCAGCGCAGCCTCTTCCGTCAGTCCAAAAATACGGTCGGCAAAGCGGTGGCGCCACTGAGAAAGCCCTTGCTCCAGGCGACCGGCGCGTTCATCAGGTCGTATCTTTTCGATGCCGAAAGCGATTTCACCAATCGCCACTGTGGGAAGGGCCAATTCGGCATCGTTCTGGACAAGCCAAGCCAGAACGGCTGGGTTAGGGACCTTCTTAAGAGTCTCCGAAATCACGTTGGTGTCGACGAAGATCAAAGCTCAGGTCCCGTATGAACCTGGCGGCCTTCGCGGATAATTTTTTCCAGATCGATGTCGGTGCCACTGCTCGCCGCCAGGCGGGCATAGAAGCTGGATGCGGGTTCGCGTCCCGCTTCACGAATCTCGTAGGATTCGAGCGCGCGTTCGACGATATCGGCTATGGAGCGATTTTCGCGACGAGCAAGTCGATGCGCGAGATCCCGTGCTTTTGCGCTACGGACTGAGAGCTGTGGTTCGGCCATATGGCCCCTCCGTTTAGGAGGAATATAAGCCGGTCAGAAGCTGCCATCAAGATGGCAGTTGATGGCTCGCCATCTCACTTCAGCTCGATCTCGATGAAGGCGTATTCGCCGTCATTGGCGTTGATGACATCGTGCTCGACGCCTTCCCTGCGGAAATAAGGCGCGCCTTGCTTCATCTCGGCGAAGGATTCGCCGTCCTTGGTCACCAGCTTCACCTTGCCGTCCATCAGCGGCACGACGACATAGTCGTGGCCGTGGCGATGCCAGCCGGTGTTGGCGCCCGGCGCAAAGCGATACTCGGTGACGATCACCCGCTCATTGTCGACGAAGACGGTGGCCTTGGCTGTTCCGGTCATGGCGATCTCCCTTTTCCGCTAGCAAAGGAGATGGCGCGCTTGCATGTCAGGGCCAGAAAGCGGTCAGCCATGACGCCAAGAAAAAGCCCGGCGCGATTGGCCGGGCTTGATCTCAAAAAACTTGCGCATGGCTCAGGCGAGGTTGCCATTGATCCAGTGCGACAGCGCGGTCTTGGGCGCCGCACCAACCTTCATGTCGGCCACTTCGCCGCCCTTGAAGATCATCAGCGTCGGGATCGAGCGCACGCCGTACTGCGCGGCCAACTCGGGATTCTCGTCGATGTTGAGCTTGGCGACCTTCACCTTCGAGCCGAGCTCCTTGGCGATGTCTTCCAACGCCGGGGCGATCATCTTGCACGGACCGCACCACTCGGCCCAGAAATCCACCACGACCGGCTCCTTGGCATTGAGCACATCGGCCTGGAAATTGCCCTTGTCGACCTTGACGGTGGCCATGCTGAAATCCTTTCGAAAACTCGGGTTGCACCAAATGTGGTGGCTGAGGTGGCGATGTTCAAGCAGTTCTTGTGTCACGCTCCCGTGAGTCGGGCAAGGGCGTCGTCCATGGCCGCTGCCGGCAGCCCGATCAGGCGCGGCGTCTCGGTGAACAGCAGCGCGGCCGTCACCGCGCGGCCCGGATAGAGCGGCTGAAGCAGCGCGCGGTAGAGCGCAAGCTGCAGGACATAGGCCGGCGGCACCTCGGCCAGGCCGGTCGGCGCCTGCCGGTTGGTCTTGTAGTCGACGATCGAGACCATTTCCGCGGTGACGGCCAGCCGGTCGATCTTGCCGGAGATGGAGCGCAGCTTGCCCTTCACCTCCAAGCTGCCCATGACGGCGACTTCCGCCCGCGAGGACGGCGAGAACAGCGCCCCGAAGCGGCTGTCGGACAGGATGGAAAGCACCGCCTCCAGCGCGGTGTCGCGCTCTTCGGCTGGCCAGTCGCCGCCGGCGCGCGCCAGATAGCGTTCGGCCGCGCTCCGCCTTTCGTGCTCGGCGATGCCGGGCAGCACCTGCAGCAATTTGTGCAGTGCCAGCCCGCGCATCACCGCAAAGCCGGGTTCGGTTTCCGCGTCGAGCACCGGCGAGCGCGTGTCGGGCAAGCTTTCCGTCGCTTCGTCGATCAACGCCGAGGCGCCTGAAGGCGAGAGCGGCCGCGGCAAGTCCTCATAGGGCGGCAGCGGCCGGAACAGGCCGTCCGGCAGCGGCGCGGCGTCCTCGAACAGTACTGTCTCGTCGGCTTCATTGAGCGCCACCGGCGGCAGCTTGGTCATATGGAAGCGATGCACCGCCACATCGGGTGTGGCCGGATGCCGACGCTCATCGCTTTCCGGCGCTCCTGACAGCGCCCGGCTGACGATCGAATGCCACGTACCGGTGCTTGGCGCCCGCTTGCCGTGGTAGCCGCAGACGATCAGCCGGTCCTCCGCGCGCGTCATGCCGACATAGAGCAGCCGCCGGTATTCGTCGTCGGCAAGCTCGCGCGCCCGCGCCGAGGCCGCTTTCGAAACGCCGTTGGCGACGTCGCTGGCCGAGCGCCAGAGATAGCCCTTGCCCTTCCACTCAGTGCCAGAGCTTTCGAAGGCCATCAGCCGCGGCAGGTGCTGGTCGCTGAACGGCGCCGAGCCGCCGTCGACCAGGAAGACGACCGGGGCCTCCAGGCCCTTGGCGGCGTGCACGGTCATGACCCGAACCTCGTTGCGGGTCTGGTCCATCTCGCGCTTGATCTCCGGCCCGCTGTTTTCCAGCGTCGAGAGGAAGGATTCCAGCCCCGGCAGGCCGGTGCGTTCCTCGGCCAGACAGAAACTCAGGAATTCGTCCAGGATGTCGCCGGCTTCCGGCCCGAGCCGGGCCGTCATCTTGCGGCGCAGGCCGTCGCGCGAAAGCGCGGCGGCATAGAACTCGAACACCGGTTTGAACGCCACCTCAGTCGCCCAGGTATCGAGCCGGCTAACGACGGCGGCCAGGGCCTCGTCTCCACCGGCATGCTGCCGGAGCCATGCGATCAGCGACTGCCCCTTTGGCCGCTCGCCGGCGAGCGTAAGCAACGTCTCCTCGGAGACCTCGAAGATCGGGCTGCGTAGCACGGCGGCCAGGGACAGGTCGTCCTCCGGCTGGATCAAAAAATGGCCGAGCGCGATTAGGTCCTGCACGGCGATATGGCCCGGCAGGCTCAGCCTGTCGGCGCCGGCGACCGGGATCCGCCGGTTCTTGAGGCTGCGCGACAGCGCATGCACGAAGCGATCGCGCTTGCGCACCAGCACCAGAATATCGCCGGCTGTCAGCTTGCGGCCCTTGCCTTCGATGACCTCGCCGTTGCGGAGCCAGTTCTGGATCGTCGTTGCCACATGTTCGGCCACGCGCACCGCGGGCGCGCTGGCATGGTTGACCGGCAAGGTCCAGTCGTCGGGCTCCTCGACCATCTCAGCGCCGATCGAAGGCCACACCTCGACATAGCCCGGCGCATCGGTGCGGATCGCCTTGTGGCTGAGCGGATCGGGATCGTGGCTGATGCCGCGCCGCACGCCTGGCTCGGCGAAGACGCGGTCGACGGCGGCGAGCACGTCGTCGCTCGAACGAAACGACCAGGTGAGCTTCAGGTCGGCAAAGGCGGCTTCCGCGTCGCGCACGCGCCCGGCAAACAAAAGCCGGCTCTCGGCAAAGGAATCCGGTGCGGCTCCTTGAAAGGAATAGATCGACTGCTTCTCGTCGCCCACGGCGAACACCGTGCGCCGCACCGCCTCGCGCTGGCCGAGCCCGGCAAAGAACTCTTCTGCCAGCTTCTTCACCACTTCCCACTGGTCGGGACTGGTGTCCTGCGCCTCGTCGAGCAGGATATGGTCGATGCCCTGGTCGAGCTTGTACTGCACCCATGGACCGGCATCTGGCCGCGACAGCAGGCTGACCGTGCGGGTGATCAAATCGTTGAAGTCGAGGAAGCCGCGGCTTCGCTTCAGCTGCTCGTAGCGGGCGATCAGCCAGCCGGCGACGGTGAGCGCGGCGGCCGTGCCTTCGAGCATGCGGAACAGCGCCAGCCGGTCCGATACGTCGAGGATCGCCTTGGCCGCCGCGAGATAGCGCTCGGCCAGGTCGGGCTGCCTGTCGACCAGCGCCTTCTTGAAGATCTTCGGCGGATCGTAAGGGTCGCCATCGGAGCGCAGAAATGCCTTGGCGAGCAGTCGCAGTCGCCTGATCGGATCGACTTCGGCAAAAGCGATCTGCGCATAGGGCAGCACGTTGTTCAGCACCTGCCGCGCGTCGGCGGCTTCGGCGGCGCGCGCGAAGTCAACGAACTGGCTCAGCACAAAGCCCGGCAGCGGCCAGACCGAAGCGGCAATGCCATCTGCCGTCTGTCCGGGTTTGAAGCCGAATTCGGCGAACAGGGGCCGGAAATCCCGGTCCTTGCCCAGCTTTTCGACAAAGGCTCGCAGTTCGTCGCGCTTGCCGACGATCTCGGACAGCAGCATGTCGAGCCCGAATTCGCCGCCGCGCCCCAGCACCGTGGCAAAAGCTTCCGCCAGACCTTCGACACCGGCGCCGGCACCCGAGATCATGTCGCGGCGCGCATCCGCGAAAAGCGAGGCCTCCATCTGCGGATCGAGCATCTCGAAATGCGCCGGGATATTGGCTTCCAGCGGGAATTGGTGCAGCACCGATTCGCAAAAGGCGTGGATGGTCTGGATTTTCAGGCCGCCCGGCGTTTCCAGTGCCTCGGCAAACAACCGGCGAGCGCGCCGCATCGTATCGCGGTCGGCCGCCCGCCCGTCAAGCGCCGCGATCCGTGTCGCGAGCTCGGCGTCGGGAAGCGCGGTCCATTCCGACAGTGTCGAGAACACGCGGTTCGACATGTTGGCGGCGGCGGCGCGTGTGTAGGTCAGGCACAGGATCTTCGACGGATCGGTGCCGTTGAGCAGGAGCCGGATGACGCGCTGCGCCAGCACATGCGTCTTGCCCGAGCCGGCATTAGCCGAGACCCAGGCGGAATTGCCCGGATCGGAAGCGCGCGCCTGGCTGGCGGCGGTGTCGGAGGGGATCGGATATCTCATCCTTCCGCCTCGTCCTCGCTTGCGCCGCCGGCCGACCATTCGAGCACGCGCGCGAGATGATCGTAGTCGCCATCGGCCTCGCCCTCGCGGAACGGCAGCGCGCGCGATAGATAGCCGGTGGTCGGGTCAGCATAGTGGAACAGCAGCCGCTCCAGCCGCGCCCAGGCTTCCTCGGCCAGCTCGTTGGCGGTCTTCGGCTTGCGGTTGTATTCGAGGATCGATTCCTCGAACACCTCGCCATTCGGCTTCAGCCGCACGAAGGCAAGCTGCGAGGGCTCGCAAATGCCGAGCTCCTTGAAGGCGCCTCGTCTCAGCAACGCGCCCTCCAGCGCAAGCTGCGGCGACAGCAGCGTATGCGCCTGCGCCTTCGAAGGCGAGGAACCGGTCTTGTAGTCGAGGATGTCGGCCATGCCGCCGGCGAGCAGGTCGACCCGGTCGGCATAGCCCGAAAGCGTGACGCCGGTGCGGCCGACAACGGTCTTTTCGGCGCGTTCCTCGGCATAGCGCCTGGCGACGGCATCGGCGCGGGTATGCTCCCATTCGATGATGTTTTCCGCGAGCTGTTCGAAGCGCGGCCACCACACCGCCTCGATATCGGGCGGAAGTGCCACGTCAGCAAAGCACGCTCGGCCGGCCTCGATGAGGCTTGCCAGCGCGTCCGGCGTCCTCGGATCTTCCACCCTTCGCGAAAACAGGTGCAGGATTTCGTGGAACAAGGTGCCGCGTTCGGCAGCGCCGGGGTCGCGGATCACCGGGTCGAGCGGCATCAGGCCGAGAATCCGCCTGGCATAGATCGCATAGGGGTCGCGCCGCAGCGTCTCGATCTCGGTGACCGAGAAATGCTGTGGCCGCAGGTGCAGCGGCGGCTTCGGCTGCGGGCGGGGCGCGAAATCCTTCCTGTCGCCGGCATCGAGCGCGCGCGCCCAGGCAAGCAGCGCGTCGCCGCGCCGGCCAATTGCCGTCGCCTGGTCCTTGCCGATAAAGGTGAGGATGCGCTGCACCCAGCGCGACGGCACCGCCGGCGCATCGCCCGATCGGGCCGAGCGCGTCAGCACCACCGTTTCAGTACCCATCGCCATCTGGAAATCATGCGCGGCAAGGCCGATGCGCCGCTCCGGCGGCTCGAGATCGATGCCGGTCTTCATCAGCCGCGACATGAACCGGTCGCTCTCGGGCTTGCGCGGCCAGACCCCTTCATTGAGCCCGCCGATCACCAGCGTGTCGACGCTCTGCAGGCGGGCTTCCAGCGCGCCCCAGATGGCGATGTTGCGGTCGGTGCCTTGCGACGGCTTGACCGTTTCCGGCGCGATCAGCGCCTCCATCACGTCGGGCCATTCGCCCGCAGCGAAGGTAAAAGGCGATGACGCGGCAACCAACCCACGCAGCAGCTCGGCGAGCTTCTCGCCGGCGTCGCCGGCGTAGAGGTGGCTAAGGCTGCCGTCGGCCGCGCGGCCGAGACCTTCCAGCGCCACGACGCTTGCCCGCGTCAATGTCGCGATATCGGCGTCCTTCTTGTCGCGCATCACCGCGAGCGGGGATAGCGCTTCGGTGAGGCGATTGAGCACGCCCCGCGCCTGTTCGATACCGCGTACCGTGAGGCGCTGGAACCAGAAGGGCTGACGGCTGTCGCCACTAAGGTCCGCGAGCCGCGTCTCGAACAGCGCGTCGAGGGAAGCGACGTCCGGCCGGCCGGTGCCGCCGCGCAGCGCTACCAGCTCGATCAGCTCGGCCGCCTTGCGCACGCTCTGGCGTTCGAGACCGAGGCCAAGCAGCGGATGCTTGAGCAGCGACAGCAGACCCACCGGATCGCCTGGCCGGAATGCAGCGCTTAGCGCCAGCCTGAGCAGGCTGGCGGCCGGCGTGTTGGATAGCGGCGTGCCGCCGGAATCGTCGGCGACGACGCCGAAGCGCAGCAGCTCGGCCGAGACGCGTCGCGCCAGGGCGCGGTCACCGGTGACGAGCGCCGCGCGCTTGCCCGGCACTTCCACCGCACGCTTCAGCGCAATCGCGATCGCCGCCGCCTCGTCACGCTCATTGGCAGCCTCGACCAGCGTCACGCCGGCCAGCGCCTGTTCGACATCGCTGACCAAGAAACGCGGCCGCGTCTCCGTCCAATGCTCGGTGGTTTCAGCCGGCCGCAGCGCCTCGCCGACAAGGGCGGCGCGCAATTCAAGCGGTCTTGACGCAGCGCCGATTTCCTCGACGTCGCGACGCTCAATGCCAATGCTGCCGATCAGCTTTGCGAGACCGTATTGCGGGTGACCAAGTGTTGCCGGCCGCGCGCCGGGCGCCGTTATCGCCGCGAAGGACGCGTCGTCGAGCTCGCGGTCGAGCCCGGGCAGCACGACGGCGCCGTTGGGCAGGCCGGCGATCATGGCAAGCAGCTCGGCGGTGGCGGGAATGGAACCGGTCGAACCGGCGGCGATCACCGGTCCGGTCGGCGGACTGCGCTTCAGCCGCGCCGCTTCCAGCCGAATCAGCGCGCTGCGGTGCGCGGCCGGATTGGAGCGGTCACGCTCCTTGAGCAACTCCGGCCAGTTCTCGGTGACGATGCCGAGGAAATCGAGCGTCACCTGCCACCAGCCGGCAAGGTTGCCGGTGACCAGCGTGGCGAGCTTCGCCCAGTCCGACCCCTCGGTCTCGATCTCGTCCATCAGCCGGGCAAGGTCGCGCGAAAGCCAAATGGCGTCGGCGGCCGAGGTCGGCACGACGAATTCCTCGTTGAAACGCTCCCTAACATGCGCCGGCAGGCTTTCCTTCCAGGCGCGCACCAGCGGCGCCAGCAACAGCAGCCTTTCCTGCGCCGCGATCGGCGGTGCGAGGTCTATCGCCGGCGCCGCCTCGGCGTCAAAAGCGGCCTCGTCCTCGTCGAACTCGCCGAGCGGCCGCACCGTCGGCAGGATGGCCGAGCGTCTGCCGAGCATGTCGACGAGGGCGCCCCGCAGGGCGCGTGCCGCGCGCCGCGTCGGTACATAGATGGTCGCATCGGCCAGCGCCAGCGGCTCGCCGTCGAAGCGGAAGCCGGGGATCAGGCGGCCTTCAAGCAACGCCTCCGCCAGCGTCGGCAGGAACGGCGCTCCGGGCGGGATGGAAAAGACGCGGCGCGAGCCGCTCATACCGCCTTCGCGAGCGCGCCGGTGACCGCCGCTTCGGCTGTCGGAATGGCATCCGGCGTGCCGACGGTGATCCAGCGGCCTCTCATCGCCATGCCGAACAGGCGGCCGGCGGCGATCGCCTTGTCGAAATAGGCGTTGATCGAATGCGGACCTTCGGGCGCATCCTTGAAGATGCGCGGATGGATGATCGCCGCACCGGCATAGATCAGGCCGGCAGGGTCGCCTTTGGAACGCCGCAGCCCGCCGTCCGGCGCCACGAGGAAATCGGTGCCGACGCAGTGTCCGGTCGCTGAGTCGAGATCGGTGAGCATCAGCAGAATATCCATTCTGGCGGCGTCCCATGCAAGGGCAAGGCGATCCAGGCTGGGCTCGCCGCTGTCGATCCAGAACGTATCGGCATTGATGATGTAGAAAGGCTCGCTGCCCAAGAGCGGCAGAGCCTTGACGATGCCGCCGGCCGAGTCCAGCAAGCCCGCGCGCTCGTCGGAAATGAGGATCTTCGGCGCCCGGCGGCCAGCGACATGGGCGATGATCTGCTCCGGCAGATAGTGAACGTTGACAACGGCCCTGGCGACGCCGGCGGCTTCCAGACTGTCCAGTCCCCAGTCGAGCAAGGTCTTGCCGGCGATCTTCACCAGCGGCTTCGGTATCGTCTCGGTGATCGGCCGCATGCGCTTGCCGAGACCGGCCGCAAGCACCATCGCGGTCTTCGGCTTCATGGCGAGCGCTCCTCGAGCAGGCCGTGGGCCATGTAAAATTCCTTCAGGCCGGCAAGCGCCGGGTGCGCCAGCGCCCGCCTCAGATAATCGCGGATGCGCGGCAGGTGCTTCAGATAGTAGGGCTTGCCGTCGCGCTTTTCGAGCCGCACGAAGATGCCGAGGATCTTCGAATTGCGCTGCGCCGCCATGATCGCATAGGCCTTTGCAAAGCCGGCTTCGTCGAAGGTGCCGGCCGAACGCCGCGCCGCGACATAGGCCTCGACCGTCCGCCGCTCGATCTCGGGCGGAACGGTGACACGCGCATCCATGGCTAATGAGGCGACGTCGTAAGCGGCCGGGCCGATCAGCGCGTCCTGCACGTCGACGATGCCGAGCCGATCAAGGCCGGAACGCTCTGCGCGCCAGATGATGTTGGGCGAATGGAAGTCGCGCAGCATCAGCGTGTATTCCTGGCCCTCGAGCCCGTCGAGCACCGCGTTCCATTGCTTGTGATAGCCGGCACGCAACGCGTCGCTTGCCGGCTTGCCGGTGACCATCGGCACATACCAGTCGACCAGAAGATCGGCCTCGATCAGCATCGCCTCGCGGTCAAAGGGCGGAACGTCGTGGTACACGCCCGGCGCGGCCTCCATGCGAACCGGCCAGGCCTTGCCGTGCATCATAGCGAGCAGCTCCGCCGCTGCCTCATGGCGTTCGGCGATCGGCTGGCCGTCGCCGCCCACAAATCCTTCCGAGCCGAGATGTTCGAGCAGCAGAAAGCCCTGGTCGAGGTCCTGCGCATGGATAGCCGGCACGCTGACGCCGGCGGCGAGAAGCGCCCGGTCGATGGCGACGAAGGCGGTGACCGATTGGGCGGTGTGAGCGATCAGGGCGTAAGGCTTGCCGTCGCGCACCGGCGGACCGAGCACAAGGCGCGGCGAGTTCATCAGCACGCGCGGCGCCTGGCCGGCAAGCGAGACGATCTCGTAGGAACGGGCGGACGCATCGCCGACAAAATGACGGCGGCTCGCTTCGCCCCAGCCGGCGGAGGCCAGGAAATCGCGCATCGCCAGCGAGCGCGCCACGCGCTCGAAGGCGGCTCCCTGTTCGGAGATCCTTGCCGAGCGGCCCGCGCCCTGCTCGATAAGCTCGACCTGGAGCGCATTTGCCGGCAGCTGGTCGCCGGCCCGTTCCGGCCATTCGATCAGTGCCGCGCCCTGCGCCAGCGCGTCATCGAGGCCGAGCTCGTCGAGCTCGTCCGGCGAAGACAGGCGGTAGAGGTCGAAATGGTGCACGGGTATCCGCGTCTCGTAGCTCTGCACCAGCGTGAAGGTCGGGCTGGGCACTTCGAGGCCGGCATCGTCGGCAAGCGCCCGAATGAGCGCGCGGGCCAACGTCGACTTGCCGGCGCCGAGATCGCCCTTCAACGCAATCGCGTCGCCAGCCCGCAGCGCCATGGCAAGGTCTTCGCCAAGCCTTGCGGTCGCCGCCTCGTCGGCGAGAAATCGTTCCAACACTGTTTCTGCCAAAGCGTGTTACTCGGCCGCTTCGCGGATGCCGCCGGAGGGCGTCTCTGGGAAGGTGCAGATCACGGTCGTGCCCTTGTCCGCGCCGGTCTCGATGCGCACCGTTCCGCCATGCAATTCGACGAAGCTCTTGACGATCGACAGCCCCAACCCGGCGCCGCGCCGGCGGCCGCCATTGGCGCGTGGCTCGAAGCGGCGGAAGACCGATTCCAGCACGTCCGGGGGCATGCCCGGCCCGTCATCATGCACCGAGAATTCGACGCCGTCGGCCATTTGACGACACGTGAGCGTGATCGTGCTCGCCGCCGGCGCATAGTTCGCGGCATTGCTCAAGAGATTGTAGAGGATCTGGCGGACCCGGATCTCGTCGCCGTGGAAGCTCTTCGGCGCCGATGCAGCGTCGACCTTGAGCTTGATCTGATGCTCCTCCAGCCGGTCGGCGACCAGCTCGGCGGCCGCAGCGATCGTCCTGTCGATGCTCATCTCGGAAATGTCGAGCTGCATGATGCCGGCATCGACCGTCGCAAGATCCAGGATGTCGTTGACGATGGTGAGCAGCACCGAGGACGACGAGCCCACATGCTCGACATATTCGCGCTGCTTCGGCGTCAGCGGCCCCGTCGTCGGCAGCGACAGCAGCTCGGTGAAGCCGATGATGTTGGTCAGCGGCGAGCGCAGTTCGTAGGAGACGTGCTGCACGAATTCGTTCTTCAACTGGTCTGACTTCTCCAGCGCCTCGTTCCTGTCCTTCAGCGCCCGCTCGACATTGACGGTGTCGGTGACGTCGACAAAAGTCATCATCACTTGCCCATTGGGCAGGTGGATCACGGCATAGCTCAGCACCGTGCCGTTGACGAGCTCCGCCTGGCCGTGGCGGTCGCGGCGTTCGTCGTCGAAGCCGGTGATGGCGGCGACGAAGCCGCCCCACGGACTGTCGGCCGCGCGCTGGTCGCAAAAGTCTCGTATCGCCGAGACATGCACGTTAGGCTTGATCGCGTCCGGCGCCAGCCCCCACAGCGCGATAAAGGCGGGGTTGGACAGGCGCAGCCGTCCGTCCGGGCCGAACACCGCCACGCCCTCCGCCAGATTGTCCAGCGTCTCGCCCTGCACGCGTACGGCGGTCTGGTAGCGGCTTTCGAGGTCCATCTTCTCGGTCAGGTTCTCGAACACCCAGGTGACGCCGCCCTTGGGCTGCGGGTTGGCCACCACGCGGATCGTCTTGCCGTCCGGCAGGTGCCACCAATGCTCCTGCGATTCGACGGCGCGATAGGCGCCGAGCAGGTTCTCCTTCCAGCGCCGCCATTCCGGCTGCTCGGCGATCTTGCCTTCGCTGCGCAGGCGGTCGAGCAGCAGCGCGTTGGAGGGGGCGCTGTGGAGGAAGCCGCCATCCAGGCCCCACAGTTTCTGGAATGCCTGATTGAAAAAGCGCAGGTTTTCGTCCGTATCGAAGATCGCCACGGCCGTGTTGAGCTGGTCGAGCGTGTCGGCATGGCTGCGCACGGTGCGCTCATATTCGGCGCGGATCGTCTCGATGGCGCTGATGTCGCAGGCGAGCCCCGCCGAGCCGTCGCCGCTGGCAAAGTCGGTGACCGAAAACATGTGGCGATCGCCCTCGATAACCGTCGACAATGTCTGCTCGAAGACGGGGCGCGACTTGTGCTGTTCGGCAATCTGCTCGCGCGCCTGTCCGCCGAGGAACTCCTTGGCCTCGCGCACGGCGGCTTCCGCGCTTTCCGCTTCCACCGCCTCGGCATAGGCGCGGTTGACCCATTTCAGCCGACCGTCGCCCGCGCGCAGCCATGTCGGCATCTTCAGCGCGTCGAGCAGGCCGAGCATGGTATCGTAGTCGGCGCTGAGCCGCTGGTTCTCGATCTTCAGCCGCGCCTGGCTGCGCAGCGTTTCCGAGAGTGAGATGAAGCGCACCAAGACATGCGCGGCGCTCTTGCGGCCATGCACCTCCAGCGGCATGCCTGCCTGCGTTTCGATGACAAGGTCGAAAGTCTTCGCCTGGTCGCGCAGCGCCGCTATGGCGTTCTCGAGCGCCGCGGCGGAGCGCGGCATCAGCCAGCGGCCGAAAGCGAGGAAGGCGGACCGCTCGTCCGGTGCGCCGCTTTCGAGCGGCAGGCTGCCGATCAGCTCCGGTTTCTTGATCTCGGAACTCCACACGACGACGCGCTGGTCGCGCAAATTGAGCAGCGCCTCGGAGCGCTGCAGGGCCGCGTTGACGTCGGCGATTCGCGCCCTGAGCTGGACATTTTGCGACGCCGTCCGTGCCCGCTCGCGGATCAGGAAGATGGCCGAGACCAGTGCTGCCCCCATGACGCCGGCAAACATGGCAAGTTGCATCACCTCGACCGTGCTGACCGCCGCGGCCGCGCCGGTATCGGCATGCGCCGCAACGCTAAGCGATGGGGCGGCAAACGTGGCGGTGGCAAGAAGCGTGCCGAGACGGGCGCCGGCGCGCCATAGGAGAGCGCCGCCCGTCGCGGCGGAGCCGGTCGTGATCGAATCCTCGTGGCCGCCGGAAACGGCCTTTCCCGCGCGTGGCGGGTTATCCCCCGGCATGTCTTGGTCCTTTTCGCCGCTTGAATGCAAGACCGCCCTGAATGCGTCCCCGGCCCAACTGTCCCCGGACCGCGAATCACAACAATAACGCCTGCCGGAATCGGCGTGAAGAATCACAGGCGCAAAAAATGAAGCCGGGCGGAAAGTCAACACCCGGCTTCAATATGTTGTAGATATTGTCGTTTTGGTTAATAGCGGTAGTGCTCAGGCTTGAACGGGCCCTGCGGCGTCACGCCGATATAGGCCGCCTGCTCGGAAGAGAGCTCGGTGAGACGTGCGCCAAGCTTGCCGAGATGCAGCCGCGCCACCTTCTCATCGAGGTGCTTGGGCAGCACATAGACCTGGTTCTGGTACTGGCCGTGCTTGGTGAAGAGCTCGATCTGAGCCAGCACCTGGTTGGTGAACGAAGCCGACATGACGAAGCTCGGATGGCCCGTGGCGTTGCCGAGGTTGAGCAGGCGGCCTTCGGACAGAAGAATCATCCGCTTGCCGTCCGGGAAGGTGATCATGTCCACCTGCGGCTTGACGTTGGTCCATTTCAGGTTGCGCAGAGACGCCACCTGGATCTCGTTGTCGAAGTGGCCGATGTTGCCGACAATCACCATGTCCTTCATCGCCCGCATATGGTCGAGCGTGACGACGTCCTTGTTGCCGGTGGTGGTGATGACGATGTCGGCGGTGGGGGCTGCGTCTTCCAGCGTGACCACTTCGTAGCCGTCCATCGCCGCCTGCAGCGCGCAGATCGGGTCGACCTCGGTCACCTTGACGCGAGCGCCGGCGCCGCGGAGCGAGGCCGAAGAGCCTTTGCCGACATCGCCGTAGCCGCAGACGACCGCGACCTTGCCGGCCATCATCGTGTCGGTGCCGCGGCGGATGCCGTCGACCAGCGATTCCTTGCAGCCGTATTTGTTGTCGAATTTCGACTTGGTGACGGAGTCGTTGACGTTGATCGCCGGGAAGGGCAGCAGGCCTTTCTTCTGCAACTGGTAGAGCCGGTTGACGCCGGTGGTCGTCTCCTCGGTTACGCCGCGGATCGCTTCCTTTTGTTTGGCGAAGAAGCCGGGCGAAGCCTTCATGCGCTTCTTGATCTGGGCGAACAGGATCTCTTCCTCTTCGCTGCCCGGATTGGACAGCACGTCCTCACCCGCCTCCGCGCGCGCGCCGAGCAGGATGTACATGGTGGCGTCGCCACCGTCATCGAGGATCATGTTGGAGGTGCCGCCGTCGGCCCACTGGAAGATCCGGTCGGTGTAATCCCAGTAGTCCTGTAGCGACTCGCCCTTGATGGCGAAGACCGGAATGCCGGCCTCGGCGATCGCCGCGGCGGCGTGATCCTGGGTGGAGAAGATGTTGCAGGAGGCCCAGCGTATATCGGCGCCCAGCGCTTTCAGCGTCTCGATCAGCACCGCGGTCTGGATGGTCATATGCAGCGAACCGGTGATGCGCGCGCCCTTGAGCGGCTTCTTGTCGCCGAATTCCTCGCGGCAGGCCATCAGGCCCGGCATTTCGGTTTCGGCGATCTCGATCTCCTTGCGGCCCCAGCCGGCAAGCGAAATGTCGGCGACCACATAGTCCTTGCTACCCGTCATGGCAGTGCTCCGGTGTGATTGTCTTCAAAGCGCGCCGGCGCCGGGACGGCGCATGGAGGGCGCGGATTGCGGGCCTGACTAGCAGATCGGCTGCCAAACGACAATGGGATATAAAGAAATCTTTATTCGTGCATGTCTTCGAGACAATGCGCGTTAGGGTCGGCGACCCTCAGATTTCCTCGCCGAAGCGCGAGGCGACCAATTGCTCCAGCGCGTCCATGGCCGGACCGGCTTGCGGACCGGTGGCGGTGACGCGGATCGAATAGCCGGGGCTTGCCGCCAGCATCATCAGGCCCATGATCGAGGTGCCGCCGACCTTCACGCCGTCCTTCTCGACATGGATGGTGGCGTCGAAGCCGCTGGCGACCTGGACGAACTTGGCCGAGGCGCGGGCATGCAGGCCGCGCTGGTTGACGATCGGGAACTCTCGCACCACCTCGTCCTTTTCCGACGCATGGGCGTTCATTTGCTGCTCAGGAGCTGGCTGGCGACGTTGATGTATTTGCGCCCCGCGGCCTGTGCCTCGTCGAGCGCGGCGGCCATGTTGTCGCCCTTGCGGACCGAGGAGAGCTTGATCAGCATCGGCAGGTTCATGCCGGCGATAACCTCGGTGCGGCCCGATTCCATCACCGAGATGGCGAGGTTGGAAGGCGTGCCGCCGAACATGTCGGTGAGCACGATGACGCCGGCCCCGGTGTCGACGCGCGCCACGGCGTCGACAATGTCGGCCCGGCGCTTCTCCATGTCGTCATCGGCGCCGATCGCGACCGTTTCGAAATTGTCCTGTGGCCCCACCACGTGTTCGACGGCATGCCGGAACTCGGTGGCGAGTTGACCGTGCGTCACGAGCACGAGTCCGATCATGTTTTGGTGGCTCCCGTCATCGCCGCTTCACTGGCGTATTTTATGTTCGCCAACCATTCCAGGCGGCGGGAGCGCTATCTTGTCGACGCACGGCCGGTTGACAAGCCCAAAATTGCGAGGGCCCGGGCCATTTTGACGCATTGCAGCAAAAAATACGGACCGGATCATGAAAAAGGCGGTATCGACAGCCGCGCCATCACGGCCGGCACACCTGTGACAACATTGCGCTCGGCAAGATCGATGCGCGGCACCGGGCAGCCCGCGACCGGCTCGCTGATTTCTTCCTGGAAGCGGGCCATTTCCTCTTTCGGCACCAGCCGGACGTGCAGGTCGATCACGCCGCCCGGCTCGAACGGCAGCGGGCTCGGAATGAAGCCAGGCACCTCGGCGAGACCGGCGATGGTGGCCGGCGCCCGGCAGACCAGCCGCCCGTGACGCGGGGCGGCAAGCAGCCTGTCGTCGCCGATCAGCCGCGAAAATAGCCCGCGCACCCGGCAATGGTCGATCAGCGTCAGCGCCAGCGTCGTCTTGCCGGCGCCGGACGGCCCGGTGATGAGGACGCCGCGATCGCCGATCAGGATCGCCGTTGCGTGGATATTTTCGGGCTTCACGGCAGGATCGGACATGATCGTTTCTTCGAATCGTGTCTGGAACGGAGATCAGCCTTCGGCCGGCAGCGTCACCACGAAGCGCGCACCCTTGATCTCGCCCGGCTTGGTCCCTGGGATGTTTTCCGCCGTCAGCGTTCCGCCATGCGCTTCGACGATCTGGCGGCTGATCGACAGGCCCAGGCCGGAGTTCTGGCCGAACGCCTCGCCGGCGGGCCGGTCGGTATAGAAGCGCTCGAAGATGCGGTCGATCTTTTCGGCTCTGATGCCCGGACCGTTGTCGTCGACGGTGACGATGTTGAACTTGCCGGCGCGCGCCAGCGAGATGGTGATGTGGCCGTGTTCCTCGGGAACGAAGGAACGCGCGTTCTCGATCAGGTTGGTGATGACCTGGCCGATCCTCAGATCATGGCCGACGACGACATAGCCTTTGACGCCCTGCGGCAGCTTGGCGACCTTGAGCTCGATCTCGACCGACTTCTTGTTGCGCGTCGCCTCGCGCGAGACCGCGACAAGATCGGTGACGAACTTCTTCAGATCGACCGTCGAGGCATCCTCGCGCGCCAATTCGGCGTCGAGCCGCGACGCGTCCGAAATGTCGGTGATCAGCCGGTCGAGCCGCTTCACGTCGTGCTGGATGATTTCCATCAGGCGCGCGCGTGAGGTGTCGTTCTTGGCCAGCGGCAGCGTTTCGACCGCGCTGCGCAGCGAGGTCAGCGGATTCTTGAGCTCGTGCGAGACATCGGCGGCGAAGCTTTCGATCGCCTCGATGCGCGCATAGAGCGCGTTTGTCATGTCGCGCACCGCGATCGACAGATTGCCGATCTCGTCCTGACGGTCGGAGAAGTCAGGGATCTCCTCGCGGTTCTTGACGCCGCGCCGCACCCGTACGGCGGCAGCCGACAGCCGCCGCAGCGGATTGGCGATGGTGGAGGCCAACAGCAGCGAGAGGATGGCCGTGACGAGCGCCGCGATGCCGAACACGCGCAGGATCGCCCTGCGTTCGGCTGCGACGATCCTGTCGATGTCGCCGCCTTCGGTGGACAGCATCAAAACCCCGAGCACGGCGCGGAAGCGCTGGATCGGCACCGCCACCGAGACGATCTGCTCGCCCTGCTCGCTCACGCGCACGATGGTCGAGGGACTGCCGGTCAGCGCCTTGACCACTTCGGGGAAGGCCGCGCCATTGCCGCCGGGCTGTTCGTGATAGACGGGCAGGTCCTTGTTGCGGAAGAAGTCGAAGACGAATTTCTCGACGCGCTCCAATAAATCGGGCTGCTCGTCGTCGACAGGCGGGAGGTCGTAGCGCAGGATCTGGCCGCGCGAATAGAGATGCCGCGAATCGAGCAGCAGGTTCGCGTCGCGGTCGTAGATGCGGGCGCGCGTGCGGGTCGGCGAGATCAGCCGCCGCAGCACCGGCGCCACGCGCTCGGGATTGATCGGGAAGTCGAGATTGTCGAGCTGGTCGGAGCCTGGCCCCAGGCTTTCGCCGGCCTGCAGCTCGAGCAGCTTTTCCGGATCGATGCTGATCGAGTCGGTCTCGACCGTCGCCGAGGCCGCGATGGCGCCGGCGATGATCTCGCCTTGCGTCATCAGGCTTTCGACGCGGGCGTCGATCAGCCCGTCGCGGAAGGTGTTGAGGTAGAGGATGCCGGTGACCAGCACGGCGAGGCCGGCCAGGTTGAGAAACAGGATGCGCCGCGTCAGGCTGGAGAAGATGTGGTGGCCGAGGAAGCGGCGCATCGGCACCGTGATCTTCGACAGGAATGCAGGCACGATACGCGACGGGCGCTTCGCCGCGCCCGCCCGCCTGCCTCGCTCTACTTCCACTGCCATCAACTAGCAGTCCCTGTCCGGTGAATGGTCAATAGTGAATGGTGAATGGAAAATGGGCCTCAAAGGTAGGGCCGAGGTCATGGTGCTGGCCGCTCGCACCATTCACCATTCACTATTCGCTATCACATTCACTATATCAAGCTTCCCGAAACCGGTACCCGACTCCGTAAAGGGTTTCGATCATCTCGAAGTCGTCATCGACGGCCTTGAACTTCTTGCGCAGCCGCTTGATGTGGCTGTCGATGGTGCGGTCGTCGACATAGACCTGCTCATCATAGGCCGAATCCATCAGCGCATCACGGCTTTTTACCACGCCGGGGCGCTGCGCCAATGAATGCAGGATCAGGAACTCGGTCACCGTCAGCGTCACCGGCTCGCCCTTCCAGGTGCAGGTGTGCCGCTCCTGGTCCATCACCAGTTGGCCGCGCTCGAGCGAGCGCGCCTGCTGGCTGGGCGCCTTGGCGGCCGCCTCGCGGGCGCTGGTGCGGCGCAGCACCGCGCGCACCCGCTCGACAAGCAAGCGCTGCGAGAACGGTTTGCGGATGAAGTCGTCGGCGCCCATCTTGAGGCCGAACAGTTCGTCGATCTCGTCGTCCTTCGAGGTCAGGAAGATCACCGGCAGGTCGGATTTTTGCCGCATCCGGCGCAACAGCTCCATGCCATCCATGCGCGGCATCTTGATGTCGAGGATGGCAAGGTTCGGCGGCCGCGCCGCCAGGCCTTCGAGCGCCGACGCGCCGTCGGTGTAGGTTTCGACGCGGTAGCCCTCGGATTCGAGCGCGATCGACACCGAAGTCAAAATATTGCGGTCGTCGTCGACAAGCGCGATTGTTGCCATTTCAAGCGGCTCCCTCATGAGCTGTCCCTTCTGTCGTCGAGAAAGGGCTTTTGCAGGACAAATTGGGTACAAAATGTGGCACGGGCCCTGTCCGAAGTCACGGGCGGCCTGCCGCTACACACGATCGCACCCATAACCGGATTGGACGAACGAAGCCTGCCAATCCTTTGGGCAACCTCTGCGATTTTTTGCACATATAAACGATTTAAACAACTTTCAAATTTTTTAAATCGATTAATGATTTGATATCATTCGCCTTTTCTGATTGTGACCCTATCTCAATCCCTTGCGCGTTCCGGCAATGACCGGTCAGACGCGGCCAAAATCCGGAGAGGAAATTTGATGTCGGAAGCCGGCAAACGCAACCCCGACTGCGCTATTGACGCGATCGGCCTGAGGACCACGGGCACGGTGCGATATAATTTCGGCGCCGCCGAGCTCTATGAGGAAGCGATCGGCCGCGGTGAGGCGAAATTGACTGCGCAGGGCGCGCTGGTTGCCGAAACCGGCCAGCACACCGGACGCTCGCCTAAGGACAAGTTCGTCGTGCGTGACGACAGCACCGCCCCGCATGTCTGGTGGGATAACAACAAGGCGATCTCGCCGGCGCAGTTCGAGACGCTCCTTGCCGATTTCCGCGCCCATGCTGCGGCCAAGGATCTCTATGTGCAGGATCTCGTCGGCGGCGCCGACGCCGAGTTCCAGCTGCCGGTTCGTGTCGTGACGGAATTCGCCTGGCATTCGCTGTTCATCCGCAATCTCCTGATCCGCCCGCAAGCCGCCGAGCTCGACCGCTTCGTGCCGCAGATGACGATCATCGATCTGCCGTCCTTCCGCGCCGACCCGGCCCGCCACGGCACCCGCGCCGCGACGGTGATCGCGGTCGATCTCACCCGCAAGATCGTGCTGATCGGCGGCACGTCCTATGCCGGCGAGATGAAGAAATCGGTGTTCACCGTGCTGAACTACCTGCTGCCGCAAAAAGGCGTGATGCCGATGCATTGCTCGGCCAATGAGGGACCCGCCGGCGACGCGGCCGTCTTCTTCGGCCTTTCCGGCACAGGCAAGACGACACTGTCGGCCGATCCATCGCGCACGCTGATCGGCGACGACGAGCACGGCTGGGGGCCGCACGGCATCTTCAACTTCGAAGGCGGCTGCTACGCCAAGACGATCAGACTGTCGGCCGAGGCGGAGCCGGAGATATTCGCCACCACGCAGCGCTTCGGCACGGTGCTGGAGAATGTGATTCTCGACGACGCCCGCGTGCCGGATTTCGACGACGGCCGCCTGACGGAGAACACGCGCTGCGCCTATCCGCTGGATTACATTCCCAATGCCTCGAGGACCGGCCGCGCCGGCCATCCGAAGAACATCATCATGCTGACGGCCGACGCCTTCGGCGTCATGCCGCCGATCGCCCGGCTGACGCCGGCGCAGGCGATGTATCACTTCCTTTCCGGCTATACCGCCAAGGTCGCCGGAACCGAAAAGGGCGTCACGGAGCCCGAGGCGACCTTCTCGACCTGCTTCGGCGCGCCCTTCATGCCGCGCCATCCGTCAGAATACGGCAATCTGCTGCGTGAGCTGATCGCCGGCCACGGCGTCGATTGCTGGCTGGTCAACACCGGCTGGACCGACGGCGCCTATGGCACCGGCCGTCGCATGCCGATCAAGGTGACGCGCGCCCTGCTCGGCGCGGCGCTCGACGGCTCGCTCAGTGCCGCCGAATTCCGCACCGACGCCAATTTCGGCTTCGAGGTGCCGGTGGCGGTGCCGGGCGTCGACGGCGCCATTCTCGATCCGCGCTCGACCTGGGCCGACAAGGCGGCCTATGACCGGCAGGCCTCCAAGCTGGTCAACATGTTCGCCGCCAACTTCGAGAAATTCGAAACGCATGTCGACGCGGCCATCCGCGGCGCGGCACCGCGCCTGCAGGAGGCGGCGGAATAGCTGCCGCTCCGAACATCTTTCCCCCACGGCCCGGCTTCGGCCGGGCCTTTTCTTTTTCCCGCCGCCGCGCCATGACTGTGCGCATGAATGCCGACGACAGGATCATCATCGCCAGTGACGCGGTCATCCATCCGGACGACCTGCACGAGGATTTCATCCGCTCTTCCGGCCCGGGCGGCCAGAACGTCAACAAGGTGGCGACCGCCGTCCAGCTGCGCTTCGACGCCGCGAATGCGCCGGGCTTGTCGGAGCGGGTGCGGGAGCGCGCCATCAAGCTCGCCGGCCAGCGCGCCACCAAAGATGGCGTCATCGTCATCGAAGCCGGGCGTTTCCGCACCCAGGAGCAGAATCGCGCCGACGCGCGGTCCAGGTTGACGGCACTGGTCGCCAAGGCGGCCGAGCCGCCGCCGCCGCCGCGCAAGAAGACGAAGCCGTCGAAGGGCGCCGTCGAGCGGCGCCTCAAGACCAAGGCCGGGCGCTCGACGGTGAAGAAGCTGCGCGGCCGGGTCGAAAGCGACTAAGGAGCCGAGATCCGACGGTGGCGGCTTTCAGGTCGCGAAGCCGTTCTGCCGGTGGCATGCTCGGACGAACCGATCGGATCGAATCCCATGCTCGTTCTGCCCAAGGGCGTTCGCCATATGCCGGGCTATCTTCCGCGCACGGACCAGGAAGCGCTGGTCGAGGAAATCAGGCGGATCGTGCAGGCGGCGCCGCTCTATGTGCCTGCCATGCCGCGCACCGGCAAGGAGATGAGCGTGCGCATGACCAATTGCGGCGCGCTCGGTTGGGTGACGGACCGCGAGCGCGGATATCGCTACCAGCCGGAGCACCCGGTGACAGGCGCGCCCTGGCCGCCGATCCCCGAAGCCTTGCTGAAAGTGTGGCGCGAGGTGGCGGCCTATCCGCATCCGCCGGAAGCCTGCCTCGTCAATTTCTATTCGAGCGAGGCCAAGATGGGCCTGCACCAGGACCGCGACGAGCAGGATTTCGCGGCACCCGTCGTTTCGGTGTCGCTCGGCGACGACTGCCTGTTCCGGGTCGGTCAGACCACGCGCGAAGGCGGCGCGAAGTCGTTCAGGCTGAAGAGCGGCGATGTCGTCGTGCTCGGCGGCGAGGGGCGCCTCTCATTCCACGGCGTCGACCGTATCTACCCCGCGACCTCGGCGCTGTTGAGGAATGGCGGCCGGATTAATCTTACGCTGCGGCGGGTAACGGTGCCCGCAAGCTAACCAAATCTACAAGTTTTTCTCATAAGGACGGGCAGCTACTGCAGCTTGGGGCTCGGCAATGACGGAAAGCTATTCGGTCCTCCGCGGCCTGTGGGCAATCGTCACGGAAGCAGCCCAACTCGTTCGCAGGGATTCGGGTCTCTATCTGGCCATCGTCATTTACGTTTTGGCTGGGCTGATCTTTCTGAACGCGATTGGCGCCGCCGACCGCCTCGCCTTCTCGATATATTTCGGGTCCTGGATTTCTCTCAACGGCTTCGCACTGCCCACAATAGCCATTCTTGCCGACACCATTCTCATTATACATCGCTTCAATTCCCGGCGACGTTTGGTTGCGAAAAGAGTGTTTTCCACCGGGCGGTTGGCATACTCGCTATCGGGATTGTGCCTTCTGATGGCGCTCATGATCTTTCAGGGCAATTTCACTTCCGTGAAAAACGGAATGTCAGCCTGGCAAGGCGGTTTTCAATTCGATGTCTTGCACGCCGACATCGACGCTTTCCTCCATTTGGGCGCCGATCCATGGCGCTGGCTCTACTCCGTGGCCGAAAGTGATCTGGTGCGCGCCATAATAGAATGGAACTACAACGTCTTCTGGTTTCTGCTGAATTTCGTCGGCTTGTTCTTCGTCGCGACATCGCCGATGGTGGCATCGGTCCGAACGCGCTATCTCGCCTGCTTTATGGCAGTCTGGATCCTCGTCGGGAACATCCTGGCGGCGCTGTTCCTGTCGGCGGGTCCGGCATTTTACGGCGCGGTCACGGGAGACACGGCGCGGTTTGGTGAACAGCTTGCATTCCTGGCCCGCGGGGCTGCGTCAAGCAACTCCGCTGCGGCCTACCAGCAATATCTATGGTCGCTGTATGAGGCCAAGCGGACCGACTTTGCCACGGGTATCTCGGCGTTTCCAAGCGTTCACGTCGGTCTTGCGATGCTCAATGCATTGTTCGTGCGCGAATACAGCCGCCTTCTCGGCGCCTTCGCTCTGTTCTACGTGGCCTTTGTTGCGGTCAGTTCGGTCTATCTGGCATGGCACTATGCCATAGACGGCTATGTCGCCGTCATCGTCGTGTGTGTGATTTACATCGTCGCTCGCAAGCTGATCCCTGCGGACCGTCGCCTCGTGCCGAGCATGCCGATCGGAGTCGTCAACCGTCCCGTGGCGGCCGCTACGGTCTGCTGAGACCCGCCTGCTTGTCGAAGCCGACGCCGATCAGGACAAAGATTGGAAAGCGCGTCGCCTGAATCGGCGCCAGCGCGATGCGCTTTAGGACTGCTGCCGGTCCGCCGGATTGGATCAGAGTTTCCGCAACGCCACCTCTTCGACCAGGTGGTTGGCGCCTTTGCGCAGGATGAGATCGGCGCGCGCCCTGGTCGGCAGGATATTTTCGCGCAGGTTCTTCAGGTTGATGTTGCTCCACAGGCCCTCGGCGATGGCGCGGGCGGCATCCTCCGAGAGCTGCGAATAGCGGTGGAAGAAGGAGTCCGGGTTGCGGAAGGCAGTCTCACGCAGCCGCATGAAGCGCTGGGTGTACCACTGGTGTATCAGCTTCTCGTCGGCATCGATATAGATGGCGAAGTCGAAGAAATCCGACAAGAACGGCACGATCTTGCCGTCCTTCGGCAGCTTGCCCGGCTGCAAAACATTGATGCCTTCGAAGATCAAAATGTCCGGCCTGTCGATGGTGACGAACTCGCCCGGAATGACGTCGTAGGTCAGGTGCGAGTAGACCGGTGCCCGGACGTCGCGCTGCGCCGACTTGATGCCGGACAGGAAGCGGAGCAGGGCGCCGACGTCGTAGCTTTCGGGAAAGCCCTTGCGCTCCATCAGATTGTTGCGGCGCAGGATCTCGTTCGGCAAGAGGAAGCCGTCGGTGGTGATGAGATCGACCTTCGGGCTCGACGGCCAGCGCGCCAGCAGTTCCTTGAGCACGCGCGCCGTGGTCGATTTGCCGACCGCGACCGAGCCGGCGATGCCGATGATGAAGGGCGTCTTGACGACATCCTGCGCGTTGAAGAAGGCCTGGCGCTGCCTGAACAGCAGCTGGCTCGCCTCGACATGCGCCGAAAGCAGACGGGAAAGCGAGAGATAGATGCGCTTGACCTCTTCGAGGTCGACCGGGTCGTTGAGCGAACGCAGCCGGTCGATCTCGTCCTCGGTCAGCGTGAGCGGCGTGTCGGCGCGGAACTGCGACCATTGCTCGGCCGAGAAGAAACGAAAGGGGGAGTATTTCTCGGTCGGAGCAAGCTGGTCCATCGAGTCTCCTGCCCTCCTAGAGCATGATGCCGAAAAGTGTGGAGCGGTTTTCGGACGACATCATGCTCTATCCGTCTTTAGCGGTCAGCCCCGGGACCGGGACGCCTTTTCGGCGACGCCCGAGCGGCCGGTGCGGCCCTCGAGCTCCTTCAGCACGTCCGCCAGCGGAATGCCCGCGATCCCGAGGACGACCAGCCAATGATACAGAAGATCGGCGCTTTCCGAAACGAGCGCCTGCCTGTCGCCGCGAACGGCGGCGATCACGGCCTCGACCGCTTCCTCGCCGAGCTTCTGCGCCGCCTTGTCCATACCCTTGGCGAACAGTTTCGCCGTCCATGACTCCGGGTCGCCGGAATGGGCGCGCTGATGGATTATCGTTTCCAGCTCGGCGAGCGAAAATTCAGCCATAGCAGTGGTTTAAGTCCGATGCACAGTCGAGTCCAGCCGCACCGGCAGGCCGGCGCCCGCCATATGCGCCTTGGCCTCGGCGATGGTGTAGGTGCCGAAATGAAAGATCGAGGCGGCAAGCACGGCGCCGGCATGGCCGTCGCGGATGCCTTCGACCATGTGATCAAGCGTGCCGACGCCGCCCGAAGCGATGACCGGCACACGCACGGCATCGGCGATCGCGCGGGTCAGCGCGATGTCGTAGCCGGCCTTGGTGCCGTCGCGGTCCATGGAGGTCAGCAGGATCTCGCCGGCGCCGCGATCGACCATCTTCCTGGCGAACTCGACCGCGTCGATGCCGGTCTTCTCGCGCCCGCCATGCGTGAAGATCTCCCAGCGGTCGGCCTCGCCGGCCGCCGATACTTTCTTGGCGTCGATGGCGACGACAATGCACTGGTTGCCGAACTTGTCGGCAGCTTCCGCGACGAAATCCGGGTTCTTCACTGCCGCCGTGTTGATCGATACCTTGTCTGCGCCGGCCAGAAGCAGCCTTCGAATGTCGGCCACCTGGCGCACGCCGCCGCCGACGGTGAGCGGCATGAAACATTGTTCGGCCGTGCGGGCGACCACGTCGAAGATCGTCTCGCGATTGTCGGACGATGCGGTGATGTCGAGGAAGCAGAGCTCGTCGGCGCCCGCCGCGTCATAGGCCTTGGCGGCCTCGACCGGATCGCCGGCATCGACCAGGTCGACGAAATTGACGCCCTTGACCACGCGGCCGTTCTTGACGTCGAGACAGGGAATGACGCGGGCTTTCAGCATCAGCGCCCCTCCATGGTCGACAAAAGGTCGACCACCAGCTCGCCGACCTGCGGCGGCACCTCGCCCTTCGGGTCGAACGCCGGATCGTAGGCGGAAATGGTAAGTCCGGCGATGCTGAGCGGGCCGGCAAGGCCGCACATCGCGGTGCGGACCTGCTCCGGCGCCGGGCCGCCAGGCGTTGCGTAGCGATTGGCCTGCAGTTTTTCCGGATCATGCACGTCGAGGTCGACATGCATATGAATGCGCTCCGCACCCGTGGCCTTCAGCTTCGCCGCGGCGGCTGCCCAGTCCGGACACTCGGTACGAATGATCGGCAGCTCCTGCAAAAGCTCTGTCTCGGCCGGATCGAGGTCGCGTGCGTTGACCAGGACGCAGCGGGCCGGCTCGATCGGCTTGAAGCCGGGAATCTGCGCCGCCATGCGCCGCCAGCACAAGCCAAGCGCGGTTGCCAGCGCCATGCCGTCGAGGAAGCCCGAGGCGGAGGTTTCGGGCGTGTTGAGGTCGCCATGCTGGTCGGCCCAGATGATGGCGTCCGCGCCTTCACCGGCCACCGCGCCTGCGCTGGTCAGGCAGTTGCCGGCCAGAACGATGGGAAACCGGCCATTGTCCAGCGCGATGCGGACCTCGCCCGAAACGGTGTTGCAGACGGCAAATCCCGTGCCGATCTCGCGCTCCTGCTCGTCCTCGACGACCTTGCCGATGTCGCGCACCTCGACGTCGTGACCGGCAAGCTTCAGCGCCTCGGCCAGTCCGCCGGAGATCAGCGCATCGGGGCCTTGCCCGCAGCGGCCGTGAAAGTGGCCGCTGTCATAGGACGCCAGGATGATCGAGATGTTCACGCTCGTGCCTCCGCGTGGTTGCCGCGCAGGATGGCGAGCGCCTCCGCCGGGTCGATGCGTCCGTCATAGAGCGCGCGGCCGGAGATCGCGCCCTCCAGGCGCTTCGCATCGGGCATGGTCATACGCACGATGTCGGCAATCGAGGCCAATCCGCCGGAAGCGATCACCGGGATCGACACCGCCTCGGCGAGGTCGATGGTGGCATCCCAGTTGATGCCGGAGAGCACGCCGTCGCGGTCGATGTCGGTGTAGATGATGGCGGCCACGCCCGCGCCTTCGAATTTTTTGGCCAATTCGATGACGCCGAGTTCCGAGGCTTCGGCCCAGCCCTCGACCGCCACCTTGCCGCCCTTGGCGTCGATGCCGACAGCTACCTTGCCGGGAAAGGTCTTGCAGGCCTCCTTGACCAGTTCGGGCTCCCGCACCGCAACGGTGCCAAGGATGACCCGCGCCAGGCCGCGGTCCAGCCAGTCCTCGATCTGCGCCAGCGTGCGGATGCCGCCGCCGAGCTGCACCGGGTTCTTCGTCGCCTTGAGGATGGCGCCGACCGCCGCGGAATTGACGCTCTGGCCCTTGAAGGCCCCGTTGAGGTCGACGACGTGCAGCCATTCGAAGCCTTGCTCTTCGAAGGCTCTTGCCTGGGCCGCCGGGTCATCGTTGTAGATGGTGGCGGTTGCCATGTCGCCGTGCTTCAGGCGCACGCATTTGCCGTCCTTGAGGTCTATTGCCGGAAACAGGATCACGATCAGGCGCCCTCGACGATGGCGAAGTGGCCGGTCGATGCCGCCAGCCGGAATTTCAAGGCTTCCTGGTACTCGGGCGACTCATAGCAGGCGAGCGCCCTCTCGTAAGAGTCGAACTCCACCACGACATGGCGGTTTCCCGTTGCCCCCTCCGGGTCGGTATGGCGGCCGGCCCGAACAGGAAACTTCGCGCCAAATTTGGCGAAGGCCTTTGCGTTGGCCTCGATGTATTTCTTGTAGGTGTCCGGGTCGCGGACATCGATCATGGCGATCCAGTAGCCCTTCTTGCTCATTCAGGGCCTCCAATTGAGGAAATTGGTGATCAGCGCCAGGCCGAGCGCCTGGCTTTTCTCGGGATGGAACTGCGTGCCGGCAAAGTTGTCGCGGGCAACGGCCGCCGTCACCGCGCCGCCATAGTCGGCCGTCGCCACCACTTCGGCCGGGTTCCTCGCCTCCAGGTGATAGGAATGGACGAAATAGGCGTGCAGCCCTTTCGGACCGGTCTCGATGCCCGAAAACAGCGGATGCTTGCGCGCGAGCTCGATCGTATTCCAGCCGATCTGCGGGATTTTCAGTGCCGGATCCTTGGGCGTGATTTCCTTGACGTCGCCGGCAATCCAGCCAAAACCCTTAGTGACGGTCTTTTCCAGCCCGCGTTCCGACATCAGTTGCATGCCGACGCAGATGCCGAGGAACGGCCGCCCTTTGCGAAGCGCCGCCTCTTCCACCGCTTCCCACATGCCGGCCACTGAATGCAGGCCGGCCGCGCAGTCGGCATAGGCGCCGACGCCCGGCAGGACGATGCGGTCGGCGCTGCGCACCCGCTCGGCGTCCGCCGTGAGATCGATGGTCGCTGCGATGCCCGCTTCATGCGCGGCGCGCTCGAAGGCCTTGGTGGCCGAGCGCAGATTGCCCGACCCATAGTCGATGATCGCAACCCGCATGTCAGGGCCTTCCCGGCGTATGGGTCAGCCCCAGCGCCATGCCCGTCTGAGCCGGCCGCGCCAGGTTGGTGTCGGGCACGATGTGCGGCATCGGCGACTGGTCCTGCGCGCGCTCGTTGGCTTCGAGCGCGTGACGGACCTCGGCATCGCCGAGCCTGCCGGCCTCGACGACACCCCATTCCCGCCAGCCGCGGCGGCGGAGCGCCGCGATCCGCAGGGCCTGCCCTTCGAAGCCGATATAGAGCGACACCAGCAGCGAGAGCGCCGATCCAGCCCATTCAAGGCTTAGTTTCTCGCCGAGCATGGAGAGGGCCGCCATGGCCGCGAAGGTGAGCAGGGCCTCGATCCAGAGGCGATGCCAGGCGAGCCAGATCGGCGAGAACAGGAAGCCGAGCCAGGTGAAGCTGTCGCGCACCAGGGTGGCGTCCTCCGTGTTGCCGCCCGCGGGCGGCTCCATCACGACATAGATGGCCATAGGGTTATCCTTTCAGGGATCCCTTGGTGGACGGCACCGCATCGGGCTGGCGCGGGTCAGGCTCCAGCGCCACGCGCAGCGCCCTGGCCACGGCCTTGAAGCAGGTTTCCGCGATATGATGGTTGTTGGCGCCGTAGTGGTTGGTCACATGCAGCGTGATGCCGGCATTCTGCGCCAGCGCCTGGAAGAATTCGCGCACCAGCTCGGTGTCGAATGTGCCGATCTTCGGCGACGAGAAGGAAACGTTCCAGACCAGGAACGGCCTGCCGGAAACGTCAATCGCCGCCCGGGTCAGCGTCTCGTCCATGGCCAGGTCGATCGAGGCATAGCGCATGATGCCGCGCCGCTCCCCCAAAGCCTTGCTCAGCGCCTGGCCGATCGCAATGCCGGTATCCTCGACCGTGTGATGGTCGTCGATGTGAAGATCGCCTTTGGCCTCGATCGTCATGTCGATCAGCGAATGACGCGACAGCTGATCGAGCATATGGTCGAAGAAGCCGACACCTGTCGAAATGTCGGATTTACCCGTGCCGTCGACATGAACCGATACGGAAATCTCGGTTTCCTTGGTCTTGCGGCTGATTTCTGCGGAACGGGGCGGCATCAGTCTGTCCTGTTCAGAGGCGCGGGCTTGAAAACGAGAGCCTTCTATCAGCATGATCCGGCGATTGCCAGTTGCCATTCCGGACCGTATCGGCCTTGCCGTCGGACGGTTTGCAATCACTCGCCCTATGCATACATATGGCCGATCAAAGTCACTCGTACCGCGCCAATCGCCTTTGAGGGATAGCGCGAATCGGAGCAGGAAATGTCGAATGAACTGACCATGCACGCCACGACCATCGTCACCGTGCGCAAGGGCAGCAAGGTTGTCATCGCCGGCGACGGCCAGGTCAGCCTTGGCCAGACCATCATGAAGGGCAACGCCCGCAAGGTGCGACGCATCGGCAAGGACGGCAGTGTCATTGCCGGTTTTGCCGGCGCCACCGCCGACGCCTTCACCCTCCTCGAACGCCTCGAAGCCAAGCTCGAACAATATCCTGACCAACTGACGCGTGCCTGCGTCGAGCTCGCCAAGGACTGGCGCACGGACCGCTATCTGCGCCGCCTGGAGGCAATGATGCTGGTCGCCGACAAGTCGGTCTCGCTGGCACTGACCGGCACCGGTGACGTGCTCGAGCCGGAACATGGCGTCATGGCCATCGGCTCCGGCGGCAACTACGCGCTGGCCGCCGCCCGCGCGCTGATGGACACCGACAAGCACGCCGAGGAGATCGCCCGCAGGGCAATGCAGATCGCCGCCGATATTTGCGTCTACACCAACAGCAGCTTCGTCGTCGAAACGCTCGATGCCGCCTAGGCGGCCGGCCATGATCCCAAAAAATGGGAACCGGTTTTTGGAAAAGATCATGGTCGAACAGGAAGACAGCTACGATTTTCGGCCGGTCACCCAAAAGGATCTGCCGATGATCGCCCGCTGGCTTGCCGAGCCGCATATCGCCGAATGGTGGGGCGATCCGGAAAAGGAGATCGCCGAGATACGCGAGCATATCGATTCGGTTTCGGTGGAGCCGCTGATCGTCGAATTGGGCGGCAGGCCGATCGCCTACCTGCAGAGCTACGATCCGCATCTCGAGGACGACCATCCTTACGCCGACCAGCCATTCGGCACGCTTGGCATCGATGTGTCGATCGGGCCGCCGGACCTGGTCGGTATCGGCCATGGCTCGGCCATCGTCCGCCAGTTCGTCGCGGAACTGTTCGAGGAAGGCGCGCCGCGCGTCGTCATCGATCCACATCCCGACAATGGCCGCGCCATCCGTGCCTATGAAAAGGCCGGCTTCAGGCCGATCGGCCGCAGGCATTCGGAATATGGGGACGTCGTGCTGATGGCCGTCGATGCGGCCGAAAGCGACAAAGAAGAGGGGGACTGATCACAATGACCGCATCCGGGCAAGACAAGACGCTTTCTGCCTATGAAGACAGCTGGCGCATGGGATTGCTGCTGGTGCTGGCTCTGGTCGTTTTCCAGGCCGGCATCCTCTACGGCATGGGCCATCCGCCGATCTGCACCTGCGGCTACGTCAAGCTCTGGCACGGTGTGGTGAACAGCTCGGAGAATTCCCAGCACATCGCCGACTGGTACACCTTCTCGCACATCATCCACGGCTTCCTGTTCTATGCGCTGGCCTGGGCTCTGTTCCCGCGCTCGCCGGTCGGGCTGAGGCTGGCTTTCGCCGTCCTCATCGAAGGCGGCTGGGAAGTCCTGGAAAACAGCCCCTACATCATCGACCGCTACCGCGCCGGCACTATCTCTCTCAACTACTACGGCGACAGCATCATCAATTCGGTGTCCGACACGCTGTTCATGGCGCTCGGATTTGTGATGGCGCGAAAGCTCCCTATATGGGTGATCGTGGCCCTGGCGCTCATTTTCGAGTTCGGCACGGGCTACATCATCCGGGACAATCTGACGCTCAACGTGATCATGCTGCTGCATCCGTTCGAGTCCATCAGGCAGTGGCAAAGTGGAATTTGAGTAATATGAGCACCTTTTCTCCCCGCGAAATCGTTTCGGAACTCGACCGCTTCATCATCGGCCAAAAAGACGCCAAGCGCGCCGTGGCGATCGCCTTGCGCAACCGCTGGCGCCGCCAGCAGCTGGACGGCCAGATGCGCGAAGAGGTGATGCCCAAGAACATCCTGATGATCGGCCCGACCGGCGTCGGCAAGACCGAGATCTCGCGCCGCCTGGCGCGGCTGGCCGGCGCGCCTTTCGTCAAGGTCGAGGCCACCAAGTTCACCGAGGTCGGCTATGTCGGCCGCGACGTCGAGCAGATCGTGCGCGATCTCGTCGAGGTCGCCATCGGGCTGACGCGCGAGAAGATGCGCGAGGACGTCAATGCGCGCGCCCACATCAACGCCGAAGAGCGCGTGCTCGAAGCCTTGGTCGGCAAGACCGCGAGCCCGGCCACGCGCGACAGCTTCCGCAAGCGGCTGCGCGACGGTGAGCTCGACGACAAGGAGATCGAGATCGAGGTGGCGGACACCGGCACTGGCGGCATGCCAGGCTTCGAGATCCCCGGCATGCCGGGCGCCAATATCGGCGTGCTCAACATCAACGACATGCTGTCGAAGGCGATGGGCGGCAGGAAGACCAAGACCCGCAAGACGACGGTCAAGGAATCCTACGCGCTTCTGATCAGTGACGAGTCCGACAAGCTACTCGACCAGGACGAGGTGGTTCGCCGGGCGCTGGAATCAGCGGAGAATGACGGCATCGTGTTCCTGGACGAGATCGATAAGATCGCGGCCAGGAGCGACATTTCGGGCGGCCCCTCGCGTGAAGGCGTTCAGCGCGATCTGCTGCCGCTGGTCGAAGGCACCACCGTTGCGACCAAATACGGGCCGATCAAGACGGACCATATTCTTTTCATCGCCTCGGGCGCCTTCCACGTCTCCAAGCCTTCGGACCTGCTTCCGGAGCTGCAGGGCCGCTTGCCGATCCGCGTCGAACTGCGTGCGCTGGAGAAGCAGGATTTCGTCCGCATCCTCACCGAAACGGAGGCCAGCCTCATCAAGCAGTATATTGCGCTGATGAAGACCGAGGGCGTCGAGTTGGCTTTCACCGACGACGCCATCGATTCGCTCGCCGGCATTGCCGTCGACCTCAACGCCAATGTCGAGAACATCGGCGCCAGACGGCTGCAGACGGTGATGGAGCGGGTGCTGGACGAGATTTCCTACGACGCGCCGGACCGCCACGGCACGGCGGTCACCATCGATGCCGAATACGTGCAGAAGCATGTCGGCGATCTCTCGCGCAACACCGACCTGTCACGGTTCATCCTCTAACAGGCGAAGCCCGGCGATGTGTGGCCAGATGGTACCATCTGGCCAGCTTTCGTCCCGTCGGAGGCTTGCCTCGTCTCGACTCTCCCATGCGCTTTACCTAGTTTGCCGCCGACTTGAAGGCGGCGGTGGATGAAGAAACGCATACTTCTTTTTGTTGGCCTGGCATTGGCCGCGGCGGTGGCAACGGCGAACGCGGCGACCATGGTGCCGCCGGGCAATCGCAACAGCGTGCAGCCGGATATTCCGGGCGCTTCCAGCCGGCGCACCCAGGCTACCAACACCAGCTTCCAGGCCAAGTATCGCAAGGTCTACGCGCTGCTGCAGAACGATGCCGAGCTGCGCGCCAAGATCAGGAAAGTGGCGGCCGCCTATGGCATCGATCCGATGCACATCGTCGGCGCCATCGTCGGCGAGCACACCTATAATGTGGACGCCTATGATCGGCTGCAGACCTATTACGTCAAGGCGATGTCCTACCTGTCGAGCAAGCTCACCTTTGCTTATGAAGGGGAGGACGTCAGCGATTTCGTTGAGCGGCCGCAATTCCAGAAATGCGCCGGCATAACCGACAGCTACGATCTTTGGGAATGCCGCGAGCAGGTGTGGAACCATTCCTTCCGCGGCAAGACAGTCGGCGGGACCAGCTTCCCTAACGACCGCTTCGGCGCCACTTTCTTCCAACCCTACTATGCCGGCCAGACTTTCGGACTCGGCCAGTTGAACCCGCTGACGGCGCTGCAGATGAGCGATCTCGTGCACGAGGTCTCCGGCCTGCCCGAACTCGACGTCAACGACCCGAACACGGTCTACAAGACCATCATGGATCCCGACCTCACGCTGCCTTACGTCGCTGCGACCATCAGGAAATCGATCGACGCCTACAAAAGCATCGCCGGCTTCGACATCTCGCACAATCCGGGCCTGACCGCCACGCTCTACAATGTCGGCAACCCCGAGCAGCGCGCCTATGCGTTGGAGGAGGAGAACGAGAAGCGTCGCGCCGCCGGGGAACCGGAAAAGCTGCCCGAGGAGAATTATTACGGTTGGCTGGTCAACGACAAGCTGGACGAGCTGAAGACGCTGTTCTAGCGGGCTGAGCCGGGTGGCTCAGTAGCCTTCCGAGACGAGAAACGCCTCGAACTTGCGCATTTCCTCGGCATCCGCCTCGACCATGTGCCGCGGCTCCGGATAGGCGCCCGACCGAATATCGTCGGCATATTCGCGGAAGGCGGCGATGCGCTCGCTCTGCAGGCGGTCGAATTCCGCCGCGAAGTCGCGGTAGCGCTTGGCATGGCGCGGATAATGGCCGCGATTGCTGCCGAGCACGTCTTCCGAGAACAGATATTGCGCATCGCAGCCGGCGCCTGCACCCATCGAGATCATGATCAGCGGCGTCCGCCGCGAGATCGCGCTTGCAACCGCGGCCGGCACAACTTCGATCTCGGCGGCGAAGGCACCGGCCGCTTCGAGGTCCTTGACCTGCTTCCAGACGAGGGCGGCGCTCTCGGCCGTCTTGCCGACCGCCTTGAAGCCGCCGGTCCAGGTCGCGTGCGCCGGGATCAGCCCGACATGACCGCAGACCGGAATATGCTCGTCGCGCAGCCGGCGGATGGTCTGCAAGCTGGCCGAGCAATACATGGCGTCAGCGCTGGCCGCGCGCAGCTTCACCGCCATGCGCAGGATCTCGTCGGTGGTTGCACCCAGCTTGATGCGTTCGTCGCCGGGAATGGCAAAGCAGGTGGGCGCGGCGTCGCGAAAACGCGGGTCGAACATAAGATCGTAGGGGACCGAGATGAGGTCGATGCCGGCACGCTCGGCGGCCTCGGCCTCCTCCAGCGAGAAAACGCGCAGCTTCGAAAGCTGGCGCTTACCCTTCAGCGATTGCAAATCGGCGACGGTCGGTCTGTTGCGTGCCATGTCCGTGGATCCCCTCGGTTCCAGCGATTATTCGGGTCTACGCCGCCAGCAGCGACTTCAGCTTGACCGATTGCGAGCCGAGCGCCTCAGGCGCGGGCATCGCCCGCTTGGCGATCAGCATCTCGGCCAACCTTATGTCGCGCGCCACCGCATTGCCGGGGCCGATGCCGCTGGCGGCGACCAGCCTGCCGTCCTCGGCCAGGTGGAACAGAATGAAGGCGCCGTCGTCGAGGTCGCGCCGTACGGTCGAGCGGCCCTCGTCCGAAAGTCCGGCGATCTGCAGCGTAAGCCCATATTGATCCGACCAGAACCACGGCACCGCGGCATGCGCCTCGTTGGCGCCCAGCATGTTCTTCGCGGCGAGCGCGCCCTGCTCCTGCGCGTTGCGCCAGGCTTCCAGCCGCACGCGCCGGCCGCCATAGACGGCGAGCGGGAACGAGCAGCAGTCGCCGGCCGCAAAAACATCCGGATCCGCGCTGCGCAGGTTCCCGTCGACGGCGATACCGTTGTCGATCGCCAGTCCTGCTTCGGCGGCGAGCGCCGTCACCGGCACGGCGCCGATGCCGATCACGGCAAAATCGGCGACAATTTCCTGCCCGTCGGCAAGCGTGATGCGAACTCTTGTGCCGTCATCGGCGATCGCCGTGATGCCTTGGCCGGTAAGCACCTTCGCGCCTTCGGCCTCATGCGCCTTATGAATGACTTCCGCGATCTCGGCCGGCACGCCGCGCATCAGGATGCGCGGCTGCGCCTCCAGCACCGCGACCGTGGCGCCGAGCTTGCGCGCCGAAGCGGCAAGCTCGAGGCCGATGAAACCACCGCCGATGATGGCGACGCGGTTCTCCGGCTTGAGATGGGCGCGGATGGCGAGCGCGTCGTTGAAGGTCCTGAGATAAACGCAACGGCCGCCCAGACCCGGCATCGGCAGCTTGCGCGGCACGGACCCGGTCGCGAGCAGCAGCTTGTCATAGGCAAGCGAAGAGCCGTCGGAGAGGCGCACGAGATGCGCGGCGCGGTCGATCGCGACGGCCCGAACGGAATGGATGTGGCGGATCGAGCGTTCGCCCAGAAGCTCGTCGCTGGCGATCGCCTTGATGAGGGGCGCCTCGCTGGTCATCGCCTCCTTCGACAGCGGCGGCCGTTCATAGGGCAGATGCGGCTCGTCGCCGACCAGCGTCACTGGCCCGTCGAAACCGAGGTCGCGCAAGGTGAGCGCAGCGCGCCCGCCGCATTCGCCGGCGCCGATGATGACCATTCCTCCCGCCACCGCCGTCACCCGACCTGAATGAGGACTTTGCCGGCGTCGACCTTGACCGGATAGGTCTTGAGATTGACGCAGACCGGCGCGCCGCGCGCGTCGCCGGTCTTGTAGTTGAAGCGGCCATTGTGTTTCGGACATTCGATGATGTCGTCCATCACCAGCCCATCGGCCAGATGCACCTTCTCATGCGAGCACAGGCCGTCGGTCGCGAAATACTCGTCCTCCGGGCTGCGATAGATGGCATAGGTGCGGCCGGCGTGATCGAACCGCATCACGTCCTCTTCGTCGATGTCTCCGGCCGCGCAGGCCTCGACCCAGTCGCTCATGTCGTCCTCCGGCGAAATTCTTCGTTGTCGCTTGTGTCGGATCCGCTCACTCGGCCGCGGCCGCTACCGGATTGTCGTTGTGCAGCTCTTCCCGATAGGGCTTTGCCGTCGGCGGCAGCTCGCGCTTGAGGAAGTAGTCCTCGTTGCGCAGCTGGCGCAGGAAGGCGGGGATCATCTCGCGGTAGCCGGCCAGGATCGACGGCGTCGGCGCCGGCAGGTCGTGCTTGATCATCTCATGCAGCTTCGGCAGCGCGTGGTAGGGCACCATCGGGAACATGTGGTGCTCCACATGGTAGTTCATGTTCCAGTAGATGAACCGGCTGATCGGGTTCATGTAAACGGTGCGGCTGTTCAGCCGATGGTCGATGACATTGTCGGCCAGCCCGCCATGCTGCAGCAGCCCGGTCATGACGTGATGCCAGGCGCCGTAGAGGCGGGGCAGGCCGACAAGCATCAGCGGCAGCCATGAATGCAGATAGAGCGCCAGCACAAAGGTCGCGACATAAATGGCGAGCCAAATACGGGCAATGCGAATGGCGCTGGGCTGCTCCTGTTCCGGAATGAAGGTCTTTTCCGCGGCGCTGATGATGCCGGCGGCATTGCGCACCATGTCGGTCATTGCATGCCAGGCATCGAGCATGCCGAAAAAATTCAGCACAACACGCAAAAGGTCCGGCGGTCGCATGACGGCGATCTCCGGGTCGCGGCCGACGATGATGGTGTCGGTGTGGTGGCGCGCATGGCTCCAGCGCCAGGTCACCGGATTGCGCATGATCATGAAGCAGGCGAGCTGGTAGACCGCATCGTTCATCCATTGGGTGCGGAAGGCCGTGCCGTGGCCGCATTCGTGCCAGCGGGAGTCGGTCGAGGAACCGTAGAGCGTGCCATACGCAAAGAAGAACGGCACGCACCACCAGCTGCCCCAGAACCAGGCGCCGCCTGCACCGCTGAGGATCAGCGCACCGAGCCAGATGATGGTGTCGCGGATCGCCGGCTGGTCGGAGCGCTGCATCAGCTCCTTCATCTGCTTGCGCGGGATCTCCGTATGGTACCACTCGGCCGCCGAAAGCCCGTTCTCAACCGCCCGCTTGGCGTCGCGGCCGGTCAGGCTGTAGTCGCGTCCGGACGGCGCCGGAGACGAGATTGCCGTCATTGCGGGTTCCTCCATCAGCACCTGGCGAATGGCCCTCGGCAATGCCGCGCCTCGCCTATGGCTGGCTTCGACTTCACCATAGCGCCAAGCCATGATAGCCTCAATGTCACAAAGATAGATTCTATCATTTTCTATCAGAATGAGCTAATCTGAGTCAGGCAAGTGATGGAGCGCTCATGGCAAAGCGGCCGACAATCACCGATCTCGCGCGCGTTTCCGGCTTCAGCGTCGCCACGGTCGACCGGGTGCTGAACAATCGCCTGCCGGTGCGCGAGGAGACGGCGCGCCGCGTCTACGAGGCGGCGACCGACATCGGCTATCACGCCGCCGGCCTGATCAGGCAACGCATGCGCCAGGAATTGCCCGAGTACCGTCTCGGCTTCCTGCTGCTGCGGGGCAATGACGTTTTCTACGGCGATTTCGCGCGTGAGCTGGAGCTTGCGGTCTCGCAATCGCAACGTTTCCGGGGCACTGCGACGATCGACTTCGCCGCTTCGCTGGCGCCCGATGAGATCGCCGCCCAGATGCGCAAGCTGGCAGCCAAATCCAGCGCCATCGCCGTGGTCGGTCCGGACCATCCGACCCTGACGGCGGTGGTGGAAGCGCTGAAGGCGCGAGGGCAGCCGGTCTTTTCGCTGCTGTCCGACTTCGCCGCCGGCATCCGCGAAGGCTATGTCGGGCTCGACAACCGCAAGGTCGGACGCACCGCAGCCTGGATGATCGCCAAGGCGGCCAGGAAGCCAGGCAAGGTCGCGCTTTTCGTCGGCAGCCACCGCTTCCATGGCCACGAGCTGCGCGAGATCGGCTTCCGCTCCTATTTTCGCGAGCATGCGCCGGATTTCACGGTCATGGAGACGCTGGTCAACCTGGAGGCCAACCAGGTGACGCATGATGCGATGCTCGATCTTCTGGCCCGGCATCCCGACCTTGCCGGCTGCTATGTCGCCGGCGGCGGCATGGAGGGCGCGGTCGCGGCGTTGAGGGCGGCGAAGCCGGCGCATATGCCGGTGGTCATCTGCAACGAGATCAACGCCGAATCGCGCGCCGCACTCGCCGACAACATTCTCACCATGGTGATCTCGACCCCGCTGGCGGCGCTCTGCCGCGAGCTTGTCGGGCTGATGGCGCATGCCATCGAGAGCGGCGCCGCCAATGCGCCCGGCCAGACTTTTCTCCCCTTCGACATCTATCTGCCGGAAAACATCTAAGCCGCCGCGCGTTGGAATGATGTGATCCATCAGGCTGATGGAATTCTTTCGCGACGTGAAATCGCCCAGGATTCCGCCGCAGAACGTTTGCCTGCCCGACCGCGAGGGCGCTGCACGCTTGCCTCCATCGAAAAACCGGCACGTCCATTTCGAATCTCCCTTGACGGCTGCAAGCGAAATGGAATAAATATTTCACCAACTGGGTATTTTGGTTCTTTCGTTCCGGAACATCTGTTTCAAACAGAGGACCAGGCGTTCCATTATGCGAGGAAAACGCCGCCGGAAGGGCCATGGGAGAGATTCCCCGGAATGAGCGGGGATTCCGGTTCAATCGGTGCAGCCGGACACCAAGTGGAGGAGAAACTAAAATGAAGAAACTGCTTTTGGGCGTCGCGCTTTCGGCGCTGATGTGTTCGTCCGCCTTCGCCGCCAAGATCGGCGTCTCGATGGCTCTTTTCGACGACAATTTCCTGACTGTGCTGCGCAACGGCATGATCGCCCAGGCCAAGGGCATGGACGGCGTCGAACTGCAGGTCGAGGATGCGCAGAACGACGTGGCCAAGCAGCTCGACCAGATCAAGAACTTCGCCGCTTCGGGCGTCGACGCGATCATCGTCAACCCGGTCGACACTTCGGCCACTCAGGCGATGTCGGATGCGGCGGCCGCGGCCAAGATCCCGCTGGTCTATGTCAACCGCGAGCCGGTCAATGTCGACAAGCTGCCCGACAACCAGGCTTTCGTCGCCTCGAACGAAGCCGAGTCCGGCACGCTCGAGACCAAGGAGGTGTGCCGCCTGTTCAAGGAAGCCGGCAAGAAGGAAGCAAATGTCTATGTGATCATGGGCGAGCTCTCCAATCAGGCGGCGGTGCAGCGCACCAAGGATATCGACGACGTGATTGCCACGCCGGACTGCAGCTTCATCAAGATCATCGACAAGCAGACCTCGAACTGGAAGCGTGACGAAGCGCAGAATCTGATGACCAACTGGCTGTCGTCCGGCAAGCCGTTCGACGGCGTCATCGCCAACAACGACGAAAGCGCCATCGGCGCGATCCAAGCGATGAAGGCCGCCAATATCGACATGAAGTCGGTCGTGGTCGGCGGCGTCGACGCCACCCAGGATGCGCTGGCCGCGATGCAGGCGGGCGATCTCGACGTCACCGTCTTCCAGGACGCGGCCGGCCAGGGCGCCGGCGCGCTCGATGCGGCGCTGAAGCTCTCCAAGGGCGAGAAGGTGGAGCACAAGGTCTATATCCCCTTCCAGCTCGTGACGCCGGCGAACATCGACAAGTTCCTGAAGAAGAACTGAGGCCGCGCCAACGCAATTCCAGCGGAAGTTTTCCGTACGGACTTGCGTGAGGACAAATCTGGAGCGGCGCTCCGACGCATCGAGCTGGCTGAAATCGGCTGCAGACAGAGCAGCGTCGTTCCCTTCCTTCTCCCGCCCCACCGGGCGGGAGAGCGGGCGCGGTCATTCGGAGGAAGAAGACGTGTCACAGACATCGCATGGCATTGGCGGGCTGAGCTATGACGCCAAGAAGCGCCCCTGGCCTGCCGAGTTCAACGTGTTCCTGGCGCTGGTCATCCTGGTCGGCGCGTTCGAGCTGATCGGCCGCGTCTTCCTCGGCGACAGCTTCCTCTTCAACACCCGCGAAAACGTCGATGCTATCTTCAACGAGCAACGGCTGCAGATCATCATCCTGCAGGTGTCGATCGTCGGCATCATCGCCATCGGCGTCACGCAGGTCATCATCTGCGGCGGCATCGACCTGTCCTCGGGCTCGATCGTCGGCGCCACCGCCATGATCGCCATGAGTTTCGCGCAGGTTGCGACCGTCAACGGCAATCCCAATCCGAAGGCGATGTTCATCGCCTATGGCTGGACCGACCTGCCGGTCATCGTGCCGCTGTTGGTCGCGATCGGCTGCGGCCTGATTGCCGGCCTGATCAACGGGGCCCTGATCGCCTACACCCGCATTCCGCCGTTCATCGCCACGCTCGGCATGATGGTCACGGCGCGCGGCATCGCCAAATGGTGGTCGAAGGGCCAGCCGATCTCGTTCCCGACCGACAGCTTCGCGGCCATCGGCAAGGGGCTGATGCCGGTCATCATCTTCATTTCACTGGCGATCCTGTTCCAGCTCATCCTGAGTTACACCCGATACGGCAAGCACTGTTACGCCATCGGCTCCAACGAGGATGCCGCGCGCATGTCCGGCATCAAGATCGCCAACCACAAGGTGCTGGTCTATGTGATTGCCGGCATCCTCGCCTCGATCGCCGCGGTGGTGCTCTCCTCCAAGAACCTCACCGCCCAGGCCGGCATGGGCGTGATGTACGAGCTCGACGCCATCGCCATGGCGGTCATCGGCGGCGTCTCGCTCTCGGGCGGCCGCGGGTCTATTATAGGCACGGTGATCGGCTCGCTGATCTTCGGCGTCATCATCTCCGGCTTCACCTTCCTGCGCCTCGACGCTTACTACCAGGAGATGGTCAAGGGCGTGATCATCGTCGGCGCAGTCGTTCTCGATCAATGGCGCCAACGCCGCCGGGCGATAGGAGCTTGACCATGTCCGACATCGTTCTGAAAACCGAAAACCTCACCAAGCATTATGGCGGCGTGCACGCCCTGCAGGAGGCGAATTTCGAGCTGCGCAAGGGCGAGCATGTCGCCATCATGGGCGACAACGGCGCCGGCAAGTCGACTTTCGTGCGCCAGATCACCGGCGTCGAGCAGCGCACCGACGGCAAGATCTGGTTCGACGGCAAGGAAGTGAATTTCGCCGGCCCGATCGAGGCGCGCGAGGCGGGCATCGAGACCGTGTTCCAGAACCTCGCTCTGGCCGACGACCTCGACGTGCCGTCGAACCTCTTCCTCGGCCGCGAGAAGGTGCTGTTCAACCTCGGCCCCTTCTCGATCCTCGACCGCAAGGCGATGCGCAGGGCGACCGAGGCGGCGCTGATCCGCACCGCGGTGAAGATCCCGAACCTCTCCAGCACCATCCGCCACATGTCGGGCGGGCAGCGCCAATGCGTGGCGATCGCCAGGACCGCGACCTTCGCTTCCAAGCTGATCATCATGGACGAGCCGACGGCGGCGCTCGGCGTGCAGGAGACGGCGCAGGTCGAAAACATCATCCGCACGCTGAAGGAGAACGGCGAGCCGCTGATCCTGATCAGCCACAACATGCGCCAGGTGTTCGACCTGGTCGACCGCATCGTCGTCTTCCGGCGCGGCCGCATCGTTGCCAATTTGCGCAAGCAGGACACCGACGGCAACGACATCGTGGCTTACATCACCGGCGCCAAGACCGGCCAGGCGGAGCTTCAGGCCGCCTGACGAGGCGCCATGACGGGATGACTAATCACCCGCGCCGAACGGGCGCGGACAAGTTTCTGAATCACCTCAAAGGACATTCCATGACTCTCCGCTTCGCTCTTCTCGGCGCCGGCCGTATCGGCAAGGTACATGCGCGCGCCGTTGCCTCCAACCCGCAGGCCAAACTGGTGGCCGTGGCGGACGCCTTCGAGAAAGCGGCGACGGAGCTTGCCACCGCCTATGGCGCCGAGGTGCGCAGCATCGACGCCATCGAGCAGGCCAAGGACATCGAGGCCGTCATCATCTGCACCCCGACCGACACTCATGCCGACCTGATTGAGCGCTTCGCCAAGGCCGGCAAGGCGATCTTCTGCGAGAAGCCGATCGACCTCGACGTCAAGCGCGTCGAGCAGTGCCTGGCCGTGGTCGCGAAGGCCAATGCTACGCTGATGGTCGGCTTCAACCGCCGCTTCGACCCGCATTTCGCCGCCGTCCGCAAGGCGATCGACGACGGCGCCATCGGCGATGTCGAGATGGTCACCATCACCTCGCGCGATCCGGGCGCACCGCCGCTCGACTACATCGCGCGATCCGGCGGCATTTTTCGCGATATGACCATCCATGATTTCGACATGGCGCGCTTCCTGCTCGGCGAAGAGCCGGTGGCCGTCAGCGCGCACGCCTCGGTGCTGGTCGACAAGAAGATCGGCGAAGCGGGCGATTTCGATTCCGTCAGCGTCATCCTGGAAACGGCTTCCGGCAAGCAGGCCGTCATCTCCAATTCGCGCCGCGCCACCTATGGCTACGACCAGCGCATCGAGGTGCATGGCTCGAAAGGCATGGTCGCGGCCGAGAACCAGCGGCCGGTGTCGATCGAGCTCGCCAACGACAAGGGCTACACGCGCCCGCCGCTGCACGACTTCTTCATGACCCGCTACATTGACGCCTATGCCAACGAGATCGCTGCCTTCATTGCCGCCGCGACTGCTGGCAAGAAGGCGGCGCCGAGCGGCAAGGACGGACTGGTCGCCTTGAAGCTCGCGGATGCCGCTTTGGAGTCTGCGAAGACGGGCAAGACCGTCCGCGTCGACTAATCACCGGCGAGCGTTTTGAGGATGGTCAGGTTGTCGGTCTACAGGGCTGGTGATTAGCCGAAACATCCATCACGTCGTCATCCTAGGGTCTTCGCGACGGAGCTTCGCTCCTGCTTCGCCCTCGGATGTCGACGTTGAGGATGGGGCAAGGCACCGAGAAACCGATCGGAACCTCAATGAATCTCAAAAATCCATCGATAATCACAAACACAGGAGCAGAGCGATGAACGGTTTGGCCGGTCGCAATTCGGGAACCCGCGCCATCGTCACCGGCGGCGCGCAGGGCATCGGCTTCGCCGTTGCGGAAGCCTTGGCCGACGAGGGTTGCCGCGCGCTGGCGCTGGTCGGCCGCTCGCAGGAGAAAGGCGACAGGGCGGTCGCAGCGCTCAAGAAGAACGGCGTCGATGCCATCTTCATCAGCGCCGACGTCGCCAAGGTCGCCGACTGCAAGCGCGCCGTCGCAACGGCGCTCGCGCATTTCGGCACCTTGAATGCGCTGGTCAACGCCGCCGCCACTTCTGCCCGCGGCTCGCTGGTCGAGACATCGGAAGAGCTTTTCGATCAGATCTTCGACACCAATGTGCGCGGCCCCTTTTTCCTGATGCAGGGCCTCGTCGCGCATCTCCTGGAGCGCAAGGCGCCGGGCTCGATCGTCAACGTGCTGTCGATGTCGGCGCATGCCGGCCAATCCTTCCTGACGCCCTATTCGACCAGCAAGGGCGCGCTGATGACGCTGACCAAGAATGTCGCCAGCGCCTACCGACGGAACCGCATCCGCTGCAATGCCGTGCTGCCCGGCTGGATGGACACCGAGGGCGAGGCGATCGTGCAGAAGAAGTGGCACGATGCGCCGGACGACTGGCTGGAAAAGGCCGAGGCCGCGCAGCCGATGGGCCAGCTGGTGAAGCCGGCGCAGCTTGCCCGGCTGATCACCTACATGCTGAGCCCGCAGGCCGGCGTCATGACCGGCTCGCTGGTCGATTACGACCAGAACATCGCCGGCGTCGTCGGGGAATAGGGCAACCGAGTAGTCTCGCGTCCAGAACCAGCTCGGCTGTGCGTGCAGGTGTGATTAGCTCGCGCGCCTACCCGGCGTTCGGCCTCTGAAAGCCCTCTGTTGCCGCAGCATCGCTATTCCCATATAGTCAAGATAGTCAGAGTAGTCATGGGGCTGAAAATGCTGCCCAAAGAAGATGCGAGTTGGACGGTCGCAGGGGCAAAAGCCCGGCTCTCGGAGGTTATAGATCGGGCGCAATCGTCGCCGCAGACGATCACCCGAAACGGCAAACCAAGCGTGGTCGTCGTGTCGGCAGAGGAATGGCGGCGGAAGACCGCACGCAAAGGGACACTTGCAGAGTTCCTGCTGGAGTCGCCGCTGCGCGGCTCCGATCTGAACCTCGAGCGTCAACGGGACGAACCGCGTGACCTGCCGCTGTGAGGCTGCTGCTCGATACGAATGTCCTGTCCGAGGTGACAAGGCCGGCGCCGGACGCTCGCGTCTTGGAGTGGCTGGACGGGCTTGACGAGGACCGCTCCTTCATCAGCGTCGTGTCGATCGCCGAGATTCGGCGCGGCGTTGCTCTGATGAATGAGGGCCGTAAACGCGAGGCGCTGGCTGAATGGCTCGCCCGGGACTTGCCGCAGCGCTTCGAACACCGAGTTTTGCCGGTGGACGAGTCGGTTGCCCTGGCTTGGGGTGACCTGATGGGTCTTGCCAAGCGCCGCGGTCGCGGTCTGTCATCCATGGACGGACTGATCGCAGCCACCGCGATTGCGCAGCAGCTCACTTTGGCAACGCACAATACGAAGGATTTCGAAGGCCTTGGGATTGAGCTCTTCGATCCTTGGATCGCATGACCAGAACATTGCGGCTCGAAAGCGCCCAAGGTGCCCCGTCACAGGGAAATGCCTCAATGTACCCATACTGGATACTGAGACAATGCGTAGCCTGAAGAGGCACGTGACAAGCGCCCCGGCATCGACTATATGAGCCGCATGATCCACCTGACCGCCTCGTTTTGGTACTTTTACTACGACAGCTCGCTGGCGGCGGGAGGATTGCGCTCGATCTGAAGATTGCAGCATCTAAATCCGAAAAGCCGCCAGACCTGGCGGCTTTTTCGTTTCAGCCGGCAGGTCTCCTAACCAGGAGCAGAAAGCCGTGTTGACCACCACAGACGACCTTCGGGTCAAGGAACTCAAAGTCCTGAGCACGCCGGACGAGGTGATGCGCGAGATACCGCGCTCGCTGACGGCGACGCGCACCGTTGCCGCTTCGCGCAACGCCATCCATTCCATCCTGACCGGGGCCGACGATCGACTGGTAGTCATCGTCGGCCCTTGTTCCATCCACGATCCGGTCGCCGCCGTGGACTACGCCAGCCGTCTGGCGGCGCTGCGCGAGGCCCTGGCGGACCGGCTCGAGATCGTCATGCGCGTCTATTTCGAGAAGCCGCGCACCACGGTCGGCTGGAAGGGCCTGATCAACGATCCCGACCTCAACGGCAGCTTCAACATCGACAAGGGCTTGCGGATGGCGCGCAACGTGCTGTCGGCCGTCAACAATCTCGGCCTGCCGGCGGCGACCGAGTTCCTCGACATGGCGACGCCGCAATACATCGCCGACCTCGTCGCCTGGGGCGCCATCGGCGCGCGCACGACCGAAAGCCAGATCCACCGCGAGCTGGCGTCGGGCCTCTCTTGCCCGGTCGGTTTCAAGAACGGCACCGACGGCAATCTGAGAATCGCCGGCGAGGCGGTGAAGTCGGCGGCGCAGCCGCATCATTTCATGGCGGTCACCAAAGGCGGCCGCAGCGCGATCGCGGCGACGACCGGCAACGAAGACTGCCATGTCATCCTGCGTGGCGGGGTCGTGCCGAACTACGACGCGGCAAGTGTGGACGCGGCCGCCGCGGAGCTCGGCCGCATCGGCATCGCGCCGCGCCTGATGATCGATGTCAGTCACGCCAACAGCGGCAAGAAGCCGGAGAACCAGCCGAAAGTCGCGCACGACGTGGCGGGCCAGGTCGCAGCGGGCGACGAGCGCATCATCGGAATCATGATCGAGAGCAATCTCGTCGCCGGCCGTCAGGACGTCGTGCCCGGCAAGCCGCTCGTCCACGGCCAGAGCATCACCGACGGCTGTATCGACTGGGCGACCACCGAGACGGTGCTGCACGGTCTTGCCGGCGCGGTCGAGTGGCGCCGGTCGGTGAAGCGCGAACTGCTCGCCACCCGTCAGGGCGCCGCCTGACAACCTTGGCTGAGGGCGGCGTTCACGCCGCCCTCAGCCCTTCCCATGCGGTGAATACCGAGACCGCGAATAGAAGCAGCCCGGCCGCACGGCCGGCAATGACCGTCGCCTGCGGATTGCCGACCAGAAGCGCCCGGCTGCGCCCGGCCGTGATGGCGAGCCCGCCATAGATCCCTGCTTGCGTGGCGACCGTCAGCAGTCCCATGACGGAGGCCTGCATCCAGATCGGACCGTAAGCCGGCTTCAGGAATTGCGGATAGACCGCAAGAATGAAGAGATAGGCCTTGGGATTGATCAGGCAGGTGACCAATCCCTGGCGAAAGGCTTTCCGGGCGGAGCGGCTGCCGGCCGGCCCGTCATCGCCGACGGTAATCGAGCTGCGCATCAGCGAAATTCCGATATAGGCCATATAAGCGGCGCCGGCGATCAGCAGCGGCTTGAACAGGACCGGCACGAAATGCATCAGCAGCCCGACGCCGATCGCCCCGTTCAGCGTATGCACCGCGCCCCCCAGCATGATGCCGCCGGTCGCCGCCAGTCCCCTGTCGCGCCCCCCGGTCAGCGCATTGGCCAGCACGAACAGCATGTCCATGCCGGGAACGGCGATGATGCCGAACAGCAGGATGAAGAAGAGCCAGAGATTTTCCGCATAACTCATGTCAGTTGCCTGTCGCAGCGACCACCAAGGACGCTGAGAAATCTGTTGATTTTCAAAACGGTGCGCGGCCCTATAGGTCACCCCAACTGACGGGGGTGTGTCAGTTGCGTTTCGATCGAGTGAGGAAATGCGCAAGGCCTCGCGCCTGTTCGAAATCATCCAGATACTGCGGCTGGCCAAGAAGCCGGTGACGGCGGCGACGATTGCCGAGCTACTGGAAGTGACGGTACGCTCGGTGTATCGCGATATCGTAGCGCTGCAGGCGATGCGCGTGCCGATCGAGGGCGGTCGCGGCATCGGCTATATCCTGCGTCCTGGCTTCGACCTGCCGCCGCTGATGTTTTCGATCGAGGAGATGGAGGCGATCGTGCTGTCGCTGGCGCTGCTCGAACGCACCGGCGACGATGAGCTCAAACAGGCGGCAAAACGCGTCGGCGCCAAGATCGCCGGCGCCGTGCCGCCGCCCTTGCGCCAGACGCTCGACGCCAACGCTCTTCATGCCTGGGGTTTTGCCGCACCTTCCGCGGCGGCGGTCGATCTGGCGCTGGTGCGCCGCGCCATCCGCGACGAGGAGAAGCTCGACCTTGCCTATCGCGACGAAGCCGGCCGTGCCACGCAGCGTATCGTCCGCCCGATCGCGCTCATCTACTACGCCGAGACGGCCAACATCGTCGCCTGGTGCGAGCTGCGCCAGGCGATCCGCAATTTCCGCAGCGACCGCATCGAGGATTGCCAGCCAACCGGCCTATGGTTCAAAGGCGAAGGCGATCTACTGCGGCAGGTTTGGGTGGACGGTTGGGAGATCAATGCGGCAGCAGCCGCCGGCACCTGAAGGGGAATCGGCTTACCTCACATCCACCCAGCGCTGTTGCTGGAACGATCGCGCCATCGCATGCACGGTGCGCTCGATCTCCAGCCCCTCGTCGAAGTCGATGATCCGCGCCGGTTTGCCGGCGATCCGCATCAGCAGCTCGCGGCATTCGATCATCTTGAGGTCGTTGAAGCCGAGGCCGTGGCCGGGCGCCGGCAGGAACGAATCGTAGGGCTTGTGGTGCGGCGCCACCAGGATCGTGCGGTAGCCCTGCTCGGTCGGCCGGTCGGCGGTCAGATAAAGCTGGAACTCGTTCATCCGCTCCTGGTCGTAGAGGATCGAGCCTTTCGAGCCGAAGATCTGGAGGGCGATACGGCCCTTGCGGCCCCAGGCCGACCGGTTGACCAGCAGCGTGCCGGCGACACCGTTCTCCAGATGCATCAGCACGCTGGCGATATCGTAGGTCTCGACCGCACGGCGGCCGCCGGAGGCGACGCGCCGGTCGGCATAGGGTTTCGCCATGTCGCACATGACGCGGGCGACGCGGCCGAACAGCACCTTGATCAGCGACAGCGGATGCACCGCGAAATCGTCGAGCGCGCCATAACCCGAAGCCGCCTCATGCTTCCAGAAGAACAGCGCCTCGGGATCGGCCATGAAATCCTCGTCCATCTCGATGCGCACGAGATTGACGTCGCCGATGATCTTGTCCTCGAGCAGCGCGCCGATATGGCGGATGGCCGGGTTCTGAATGTAGTTGTAGCCGAGCACCGCGGCCTTGCCGGATTTCGTCGCTGCCTTCGCCATCGCCTCGGCCTCGGCAAAACTGGGCGCCATCGGCTTCTCGCACCACAGATGCTTACCGGCTTCGAGGATGGCGATCGCCATTTCCGGATGGAACTGGTTGGGCGTGGTCAGCGAGACGACGTCGACCTGCGGATCGTTGACGACGGCGCGCCAGTCGCCCGAGCCTCGGGCGAAGCCGAACTCGGCCGCTTTGCGCTTTGCGAGCTCGTCATTGACCTCACCCAGATGCACCAGCCTCGGCTTCTCGACATCGGGAAACACGGTGCCGACCGCATTCCAGGCGATGGCGTGGCACTTGCCCATGAAGCCCGTGCCGATGAGGCCCACTCCGACCATGTCGATGTCTCCGCGCTAGAGCAAATTCCAGGAAAAGTGTGAAGCGGTTTTCCGCCCGGAATTGCGTCAACAAACAGGTAGACTGGTTCCGCGTTTCGCGGGACCGGTCTGGGAAGAATTCGTATGGATGAATTAATCCATTTCAGCCGAGAATGGAACGTCCAAATCATTTTTTATGGTGTTCTTGCGCGAAACCGCTATGATGAGGCAGGAGAGGGAACACCAGCATGGCCGTGGGCGGAGCGACGATGGACGGACGGGTGCCTCGCGATTTCGAGACCTTGCGCACGACGATCCTGGAGCGGCGCACGAGCCTGCCCAAGCGCATCGCGCAGATCGCCGCCTATGCGCTCGACAACCCCGACGACATCGCCTTCGGCACGGCGGCGAGCATCGCGGCTTCCGCCGGCGTCCAGCCCTCGACGCTGATCCGCTTCGCCCAGCAGCTCGGCTTCGACGGTTTCACCAGCCTGCAGCAGGTGTTTCGTGAGCGGCTGCGCGAACGCAATTCCTCCTATGACGAGCGGCTTGCGGCGCTGCGCGCCAAGGCAGAGGAAGGCGCCGGGCACCGGGCGATCTTCGACGGCTTCGTCGCTGCCGCCAGCACCTCGCTCAGCGACATTTCGCGCGCGCTGAACGATGCGCATTTCGAACAGGCGATCACGCTCCTGGCAAAAGCCGAGACAATCTATGTGCTGGCCAAGCGCCGCTCCTATCCGGTCGCCTCCTACATCGCCTATGCGCTGGGCAAGCTCAAGATCCGCAACCAACTGATCGAGTCGGCCGCAGGCTTGAATGCCGAGATGATCGGCTTCGCTACGCCGCGCGACGCCGTGATCGCCATCAGCTTCTCGCCTTACGCGCCTGCGACCATCGAAGAGACGCGCTCGATCGCCGAGCAGGGCGTGCCGATCGTTGCCATCACCGACAGCTCTTTTTCGCCGCTCGCCCAATTCGCCAAGGTCTGGTTCGAGGTGGCCGAATCCGATTTCGGCGGCTTCCGCTCTTTGTCGGCGACGATGGCGCTCGCCATGGCGCTGACCGTCGCCGTCGGCGAGAAGCGGCGAGACGCCGGCCGCAGACGCAAGGCCTGAGCGGCCCCGAACAGGCGTTTTTCCACCCGAGAATGCTCATTCCATATTGACTATAGATTGGAATTATTATTTCATATTGACGGTCTCACGCTGCCGTTTGCGCGTGCTGCCCAAAACGACGCTGCTCTGCACAACAAGGCCGATGGGAGGTTCGAATGGGCGAAGCCGTGGAAGCGAAATATCCGCCGCTCGACGTCATCACGATCGGCCGCGCCTCGGTCGATCTCTACGGCCAGCAAATCGGCTCGCGTCTGGAGGACATCACCTCCTTCGCCAAGTCGGTCGGCGGCTGCCCGGCCAATATTTCCGTCGGCACGGCCAGGCTCGGCCTCCGTTCGGCGCTGCTTACCCGCGTCGGCGACGAGCAGATGGGCCGCTTCATCCGCGAGCAGCTCAGGCGTGAAGGCGTCTCGGTCGACGGGTTGAAGACCGACAAGGAGCGGCTGACGGCGCTGGTGCTGCTTTCCGTCGAGGACGAAGGCGTCTCGCCGATGATCTTCTACCGCTCCGACTGCGCCGACATGGCGCTCGCCGAAGAGGACATCGACGAGGCTTTCATCGCCTCGGCGCGCGCCGTCGTCGTCACCGGCACGCATTTCTCGCGCCCCAACTCGGATGCCGCACAGCGCAAGGCGATCCGTTTGATGAAGGCCAAGGGCGGCAAGGTCGTATTCGACATCGACTACCGCCCGAACCTGTGGGGGCTCGCCGGCCATGCCGAAGGCTTCGAGCGCTACGTCAAGTCGGATCGAGTCTCGGCGCAGTTGAAGACGGTGCTGCCGGATTGCGATCTCATCGTCGGCACCGAAGAGGAGATCATGATCGCGTCGGGCGCCGACGATTGTCTGAGCGCGCTGAAGACGATCCGCGCGCTGTCGGCCGCCACCATCGTGCTCAAGCGCGGCGCCAAGGGCTGCATCGTCTATGACGGGCCGATCAGCGACGACCTCGAGGACGGCATCGTCGGCAAGGGCTTTCCGATCGAGATCTACAACGTGCTCGGAGCCGGCGACGCCTTCATGTCAGGCTTCCTGCGTGGCTGGCTCGGCGGCGAAAGCTTTGCCATGGCGGCGACCTGGGCCAATGCCTGCGGCGCCTTCGCCGTGTCGCGCCTGCTCTGCGCGCCGGAATATCCGACCTTCGAGGAACTGCAGTTCTTCTTGAAGCACGGCAGCAAGCATCTGGCGCTGCGCAAGGACGAGGCGATCAACCACATCCACTGGGCGACGACGCGCCGGCGCGACGTTCCCTCGCTGATGGCACTGGCCTGTGACCATCGAATCCAGCTCGAGGACGTCGCCGCCAAGGCTGGTGCCGATGTCGCGCGCATCGAGGATTTCAAGGTGCTGACGGTCAAGGCGGCTGCCAGGGTCGCCGCCGGCCGCGCCGGCTACGGCATGCTGCTCGACGAGAAATATGGCCGCGACGCGATGTTCGAATTCGCCCGCCACCCCTTCGCCTGGCTTGGCCGCCCGGTCGAGCTGCCCGGATCGCGGCCGCTGCGCTTCGAGTTCTCGCAGGACATCGGCTCGCAGCTGATCGACTGGCCGGTCGAGCACTGCATCAAATGCCTTTGCTTCTACCACCCGGACGACCCTGAGGCGCTGAAGCTGGAACAGCAGCAGAAGCTGCGCAGCCTGTTCGAGGCCGCGCGCAAGGTCGGCCGCGAATTGCTGGTCGAGATCATCGCCGGCAAGCACGGCAAGCTCGACGACACCACCATCCCGCGCGCGCTGGAGGAACTCTATGCGCTAGGCATCAAGCCCGACTGGTGGAAGCTCGAGCCGCAGGCTTCGGCCAATGCCTGGGCTAGGATCGAACAGGTGATCGTCAGGAACGATCCATGGTGCCGCGGTGTCGTGCTGCTCGGCCTGGAGGCTCCACAGGACGAGCTGGAAGCCGCCTTTGCCGCCACCGCCAACGCGCCAATCGTCAAGGGCTTCGCCGTCGGTCGCACCATCTTCATCAACGCCGCCGAACAATGGCTGGCCGGCAAGATGTCGGATGAAGAGGCGGTCGTCGATATGGCGTCCCGCTTCGAGCAGCTGACCGAGGCATGGCTTGCCGCGCGCGGCCGCAAGGCGGCATAAGGACAGCGGAGGAAAACAAGATGAGCAAGACAATTCGCCTGACGATGGCGCAGGCGGTAACCCGCTTCCTGTCGCGCCAGATCACCGAGATCGAGGGCAAAAAGGCGCCGATCTTCGGCGGCGTCTGGGCGATCTTCGGCCATGGCAATGTCGCCGGCATCGGCGAGGCGCTCTATCAGGTGCGCGACGAGCTGCCGACCTTCCGCGCCCATAACGAGCAGGCGATGGCGCATGCCGCGATCGCTTACGGCAAGGCGAATTTCCGCCGCCGCTTCATGGCCGCCACCACCTCGATCGGCCCCGGCGCGCTCAACATGGTGACGGCTGCGGCGCTCGCCCACGTCAATCGCCTGCCGGTGCTGCTGCTGCCCGGCGATGTCTTCGCCAACCGCTTGCCCGACCCGGTGCTGCAGCAGGCCGAAGATTTCTCCGACGGCACGGCGAGCGTCAACGACTGCTTCCGCCCCGTCTCGCGCTATTTCGACCGCATCACGCGGCCGGAGCAGATCATCCCGGCGCTCAACCGCGCCATGCAGGTGCTGACCGATCCGGCCGAATGCGGCCCGGTCACGCTTTCGCTCTGCCAGGACGTGCAGGCGGAGGCCTATGATTATCCGGAAAGCCTGTTTGCCGAGCGCGTCTGGATGCCGCGCCGGCTGCGCCCGGACCGCAACGAGCTAGCCGCCGCCGTCGCGGCGCTGAAGGGGGCGAAGAAGCCGCTGGTGATTGCCGGCGGCGGCGTCCTCTATTCGCAGGCTTCCGGAGAGCTGGCCAAGCTGGTGCAAGGCGCCGGCATTCCGGTCTGCGAAACGCAAGGCGGCAAATCCTCGCTGCCCGACGATCATCCGCTCAACATGGCAGCGGTCGGCGTCACCGGCACATCGGCGGCCAACCGGCTGGCGGAAGAGGCCGATGTGGTTCTTGCCGTCGGCACAAGGCTGCAGGATTTCACCACCGGTTCCTGGGCGCTGTTCAAGAATGCCGGCAAGACGATCATCGGGCTCAACACGCAGGTCTTCGATGCCGGCAAGCACTGGGCGCTGCCACTGGTCGCCGACGCGGCCGAGGGGCTCTCCGAGCTTTCCGCCGCGCTGAAAGGCTGGAAGGCGCCAAGCGCCTGGACCGACAATGCGCTGAAGGGCAAGAAGGACTGGCAGGCCGCAGCCGCCAAGGTGACGGCATCGACTAATGCCGCCTATCCCTCGGACGCGCAGGTGATCGGCGCCGTGCAGCGCGCCATGGGTTCGGGCGTCACGCTGTTGCATGCCGCCGGCGGGCTGCCGGGCGAATTGCACAAGCTCTGGCAAGCGGGCGCGCCAGGGTCCTACCATGCCGAATACGGCTTCTCGACCATGGGCTACGAGATCGCTGGAGGCCTCGGCGTCAAGATGGCCAAGCCTGATCAGGAGGTCGTCGTCATGGTCGGGGACGGCTCCTATCTGATGCTCAACTCCGAGATCGCCACCTCGGTGATGCTGGGTTTGAAACTCACCATCGTGCTGCTCGACAACCGCGGCTATGGCTGCATCAACCGGCTGCAGATGGCGACCGGCGGCGCCAACTTCAACAATCTTTTGAAGGACGCTCGCCACGAGGTGGTGCCCGACGTCGACTTCGCCGCCCATGCGGCAAGTCTCGGCGCGGTCGCCGAGAAAGTGGCCTCGATCGCGGAGCTGGAGACGGCGTTCGCCAGGGCGAAGGGCAACGACAAGACCACCGTGCTGGTCATCGACACCGATCCGCTGGTGTCGACCGAGGCCGGCGGCCACTGGTGGGACGTCGCCGTGCCGGAGGTCTCGTCGCGTCGCGAAGTCAACGCCGCGCGGAAGGCGTATGAGGAGAAAAAGCTCATGCAGAGCTTGGGTGATTAGAGCTGGCGCCGCCCCTCACCCTTACCCTCTCCCCGTGAAGAACAGGGAGAGGGGGTCGCCAGCGCCGGAGCTTGTCCCTTCTCCCCGTCCTTCACGGGGAGAAGGTGCCGGCAGGCGGATGAGGGCAGGGCCGACGAGCGAAAATTGAACGATTGAAGCTGGAGTGACGACTTGAAAGCCAAACTGGGCATGTCCCCCATTGCGTGGTGGAACGACGATCTCGTGGAATTGAGCGATGACGTGTCGCTGGAGGAATGCCTGCGTCAGTCACGCTCGGCCGGCTTCACCGGCATGGAGATGGGCCGCCGCTTCCCCAACGACCCGAAGGTGATGCTGCCGATCCTGAAGGAGGCCGACGTCACGCTCTGCGGCGGCTGGTTCTCCGGCACGCTGGTCAATGAGGACATCTCTCGGAACAAGGATCGCATCCAGCCGATGATCGACCTGTTCAAGGCGGTCAACGCGCCCTGCATCGTCTATGGCGAGGTCGGCCACTCCATCCAGGGCGACCGCTCCAAGCCTCTTGCCACCAAGCCAAAGCTTTCCGGCGACGAGATGAAGGCCTATGGCCGCCGCGTCACCGAATTCGGCGAATGGTGCGCCGACCAGGGTATGCAGCTCTCCTACCATCATCACATGGCGGCAGTGGTCGAGACCCAGCCGGAACTCGATTCCTTCATGCGCCATTCCGGCGAAGGCATCCCGCTGCTGCTCGATGCCGGCCATCTCGCCTTTGCCGGCGGCGATGTGCTGCGCGCCATCGACAACCATCACAAGCGCATCAACCACGTCCATGTAAAGGATGTTCGCATGGACGTGATCGACAGGCTCGACCGCACGAAACAGTCCTTCCTCGATGCCGTCGCGCTCGGCGCCTTCACCGTGCCGGGCGACGGCTCGCTCGATTTCGGCGCCATCGTCCAGCGCTTCGCCGACTACGGCTATGAAGGCTGGTTCGTGGTCGAGGCCGAGCAGGATCCGAAGAAGAACCCGCCGCTGAAGATGGCTGAGGTCGGCCACAAGGAGCTGATGCGGGTGATGACGGCCGCCGGCTATACGGTCGAGACGCAGGGCTTCCCGGCCTAAACGGTGGATTTGGCCTGGCGCTCGATCTATCTGATGCGCGTTGGGCAAATCCTGGATTGGCGCGATGAAAGACTATGAGCACCCCTTCTTCCGGCCGCTGTGGCGGCGCATTGCCGTCGTGGCCGTCTGCCTCGTCTGGTCGGTGATCGAATTCGCCTCCGGCACGCCGTTCTGGGGCGTCATCGCGCTGGGCTTCGCCGGTTACGCGGTGTGGCAGTTCTTCTACCTCTACAAGCCGGCCGAGGAGCCCAAGCCTCCGGCCGAGCCGAAGGAATGACGGCCATGGCGAAAACGCTTTTGTGGATCGGACGCAGCGAGCGTCGCGGATCGCATGCATTGGCGGTTGGCCGGAACGCCCCTCGCTTCGTCATCCTAGGGTCTTCGCGACGGAGCTTCGCTCCTGCTTCGCCCTAGGATGACGAAGTTGAGAGGCCTCGGCCAATCTCCAAGGTTTCGCGACGGTCCATCGACGCGCGTGAAATCTTGGCTGCCAACCGCCTGCGACTTGTCAAAGTCAAAGCGTCGAGGAACTAGGAGAGACAACAAATGTCGAAACTGCTCGTCAAGGCCGACAAGGGCCACGGCTGCGTCGCCCATGTCACGCCCAAAAGCGCCGGCTGGACCTATGTCGGCTTCGATCTTCATCGGCTCAAGCCCGGCGACACGGCGGCCGGCAAGACGGCCGAGCGCGAGGTCTGCCTGGTCTTCGTCACCGGCAAGGGCAAGGCTGCGGCCGGCGGCAAGGATCTCGGCCTGCTCGGCGAGCGCATGTCGCCCTTCGAAGGCAAGCCCTGGTCGGTCTATGTGCCGCAAGGCTCCGATTGGTCGGTGACCGCCGACACCGAGCTGGAGCTTGCCGTCTGCTCGGCGCCGGGCCTCGGCGGCAGCCTGCCCGCTCGCGTCATTGCGCCCGACGATCTCGGTCAGGAAGTGCGCGGCAAGGGCACCAACACCCGCTACGTCACCAACATTCTGCCCGAGGGCAAGCCGGCCGACTCGCTGCTGGTGGTCGAGGTCATCACGCCCGGCGGCCACACCTCCAGCTATCCGCCGCACAAACATGACCAGGACAATCTGCCGGCCGAGTCCTATCTCGAGGAGACCTATTACCACCGCCTCAACCCGCCGCAGGGTTTCGCGTTCCAGCGCGTCTACACCGACGCCGACAGGAATGGCGTGCGCGATCTGGACGAGGCGATGGCGATCGAGGATGGCGACGTCGTGCTGGTGCCGAAGGGCTACCACCCCTGTGCGGCCTGCCACGGCTATGATCTCTATTACCTCAACGTCATGGCCGGCCCGAAGCGGACGTGGAAATTCCACAACGCCGCCGAGCATGAGTGGCTGATGAAAGCCTGAGATTTTTCATAGCGCTCAACCTGCAGTTCGGGAAAATCGCATGGAATAATTGCAAGGTGAGGGAGGGTCGCGGATCACCGCAACCCTTCCCCTGCTTAGGCGAAGCCGCCTATCAGACCGCGATCTTGCCGCCACCCTGCTTGGTGATGGCGACCACCGCCGGACGCACCGGCATGTCCGGCTTGAAGTCCGGCCAGCGGGTCGACGGGTCCTCATAATAGGAGGGGCGACCAAAGGCTTCCCAGTCCTCGCCGCCGTCGCCCGGATGCTGGACCGCGACGAAGGCGGTCTGGTCGTCCGGCGCGAACAGCGGGCCGCACATTTCGGCGCCGATCGGCACGCGGAAGAACAGCTTTGAGGTCGCTCGCGCCGCGCCCTCGGTGTCGACCGCCCACAGGCCGTCGGTGCGGCCGGTGGCCTTCGGGCCCTGGCCGTCGGTTGCGACCCACAGCCGGCCCGCGGAATCGACGGCGCAATTGTCCGGCATGCCGAACCAGCCATTGGCCGTGGTGGCGGTCGAGAAGGTGGCGCCGACATCGGCCACCGAGGGATCGCCGCATTTCAGGAGCACTTCCCACTTGCCCTTCGTGGCAACGAAATCGCCGCCGTCCTCGACGATCTCGATGATGTGGCCGAAGGCGTTCGCCGCGCGCGGATTGGCGGCGTCGACCTGCTCGGCCTTGCGCTTCGAATTGTTGGTCAGCATGACATAGACCTTGCCGTTGCCGGCATTGGGCTGGATGTCTTCCGGTCGATCCATCTTGGTTGCGCCGAGCAGGTCGGCGGCGCGACGCGTCTCGATCAGAACGTCGGCCTGACCGGAGAAACCGTTTTCCGCCGTCAGCGGACCTTCGCCGAATACGATCGGCATCCATTCGACCGAGCCGTCCTCGGCGAATTTGGCGACAGAGAGCGTGCCCTCGTCGAGCAGGTTCATGTTGGCGGCGCGGTCGTTCGGATTGAACGTAGCCTTTGTGACGAATTTATAGACATAGTCGAAGCGCTCGTCGTCGCCGAGATAGAAGACGACGCGGCCATCCTTGGCGACGATCGACTCGGCGCCCTCATGCTTGAAGCGACCCATGGCGGTTCGCTTCCTCGGCACCGAATTCGGGTCGTTGACGTCGACCTCGACGATCCAGCCGAAGCGGTTGGGCTCGTTCGGTTCCTTGGAGAGGTTGAAGCGATCGTAATGCGCGCCCCATTCATAGGCGCCCTCCGGAATGCCGAGGCGCTTGTAGTTGGCGGCCTCCTTGTGGCCTTCCGGCAGCTCGCCCGAGAAATAGCCGTGGATGTTCTCCTCGGCCATCACATAGGTGCCCCAGGGCGTGACGCCGCCGGCGCAGTTGTTGAGAGTGCCGATGACCTTGGTGCCGGACGGGTCGGCATTGGTCTTGAGGCGATCATGGCCGGCCGCGGGGCCGGACAGCGCCATCTCGGTGGTGGACATGATGCGGCGGTTGAGCTTGCCGTCGCGCACCACCTGCCATTTGCCCCTCTCCTTGCGAATCTCGACGATGCTGCCGCCGTGCGCCGCCATCTCCACATCGACCTGCTCCTTGCTGAGCGGCGCCACCTCGGCGGCCTTCTTGCCGTCCTTGTCGACGATCTTGACCATGCCGGGGAACATCAGATGGGGGGTGGTGTATTCGTGGTTGACGACCAGCAGGCCATGCTCGGCCGAGCCGTCGATCGCGATATAGCCGATATAGTCGTTGTTGTAGCCGAACTGTCTTGCCTGGGCTTCGGCCGATTGTTTTGCCGGGTCGAATTCCGGCGAATCGGCGAAGAGCGGGTCGCCCCAGCGCAACAGCACGTCGGCATCGTAGCCCGGCGCGACGTGGTGCTTGTCGTCGATGCCGGCGTCGAGCTCGTCGAATTTGAAGGCCGAGGCCTCGGCGGCGCGCGCCTCGTCTGCCGCGACGAGCGCCAGCGGGCTCACGGTGGCGGCGATGGCCGAGACGGCGAGCGAACCCTTGAGTAAGTCGCGGCGCGAGAACCGCGCGGCGATGATCTCGCCCATCGTGCGGTTGTCGGTAGGATTGACGGGCGGGCCGTCATTCTCCTCGAGCTGGCTGGTACGGAAGCGGATCTCAGGGGATTGGGTCATGGGCTGTCCTCTGGCTCTTGAGGTGGCTGGAACGAGTAACCGGTCGATCCCTATAGGCGGCCGATCACACTTTCGTGACAACAGGCCCATTAAACAATGCCATTTTGCCGGCTGATGACTGTTCGCCTCCGGCCGCGCCCGCATTGACGCCAATCAAGGGGCACAACAACACGGCGAGCAGGTTCCCGAGCGGCCTCGGCACAAGGGCGCCAACCATAGCTGCGGGGCTTGCTTTGCGTGATCTCGCCTTCGATCCCGTCGCAGCGTAGCTTGCCCGACGCGATCAGCTTGACGGCTTCGCGCGCTTCGGAAACAAAAGCGGCGAGCGGCGCGGCGAAGGCCGCTTCAGGAGGGATGGACGTGAGTCTCTGGGGACTGGCGCAGCTTGGCGTTTCGACTGTGATCTTCCTGCTGGCCGCGATGGCGGCCAAACAATGGGGACTGGCGCCGAGTCTCGGCAAGATCGTGCTGACGCTGGCGCTCTACTCCGCCGGCAATCTGATCATGCTCAGGCTGATCCGCGAATTCGGCATGTCGGTGTCGTTCAGCCTGTCGGCAGTGATCCAGCTGGTGTCGGTGAATGTCGTGGCGCTGGTCTTCTTTGGAGAGCGCCTCAACGCGTTGCAAGCGACAGGCGTCGCGCTGGCGATCGCCGCCGTCGCGCTGATCACGCTCGGACCCTATATGCAGCGGCTGTAGTTGGACCCAGGCTCCGCATGAAATCGACCGCCAAGTCGCTGCTCAACAGAATCGAGTTCCCGGTGCTTGTGGCCGGGCTGGCCATTGCCTGCGGGCTATGGGCCCTGGTGGAACTCATGGGCGTGGCGCGCGGCACGACTCCGCATGCCCTCGACACGGAAATCCTGCTCGCCTTCCGCCATGCCGGGCAGCCGGACAGCCCGGTCGGTCCGCTTTGGCTGCAAGGCGCGGTGCGCGATATCACCGCGCTCGGCAGCACCAGCGTGCTGGTGCTGATCACGACTGCGGTGATCGTCTATTTTCTGCTGATGCGCCGACCGACGACCGCGCTGTTCGTGTTCGTTTCGGTGGCGGGCGGCCAGGCGGCGTCCAGCCTGCTCAAGTTCGAGGTCGACCGGCCGCGGCCCGATCTCGTGTCGCACCTCGTCAACGAGACATCGCTCTCCTTTCCGAGCGGCCACGCGATGCTGTCGGCGGTGACCTATCTCACGCTGGGCTCGCTCGCCGCGCGCTTCCTGCCGAACCGCAGGACGAAGATCTTCGTGCTCGGCCTCGCCGTGCTCATCACGGTGCTGGTCGGAACCAGCCGCGTCTATCTCGGCGTGCATTGGCCGTCCGACGTGCTTGCCGGCTGGTGCGCCGGCTTTGCCTGGGCCATGTTGTGCTGGCTTGCAGCGCGCCTGCTGCAGCGGCGCAAAGTGGTGGCGGACAGCGAATGATTGCTAATGTTTCAACTGTTTATTATGATGCTTGAAACATCATCATATTGGCATTATCCATTGATACTGCAGACTCAGACAGGGGTTCTGGCCGATGATCACTGCCGCGCAGATGCGCGCCGCTAGGGCGTTGGCCGGTATCGACCAGAAAACGCTCGCCGAGCGCGCCGGGGTTTCGCTTCCGACCATCCAACGCATGGAAGCGAGTGAAGGTGTCGTCAGAGGCGTGGTCGACACGCTGATGAAGGTCATCCAGGCACTCGACGAGGCCGGGGTGGAGCTGATCGGCGAGAACCAGGCCAGCGAGCGCGGCGGCAGGGGCGTGCGCCTCAAGCCTGCCTCGCCGCAGAACTCCCAAGGCTGAGCCGCACAAGAAGTCGCGACGGCGACCGCCGACAGCCCTGCCGACGATCCCGCCGCCCTTACGGAGCGGAAGAGGCAGTCCATGGATCAGGTCCGGCGGTCAATCCACCCCCAGGCGGGGCCGTCCTTTGCCGAGCTGTTCACGCCCAAGCTGGTCACGGTGCTGCGCGAAGGCTACACGCTGGCGCATTTCAGGGCCGACGCCGTCGCCGGGTTGACGGTCGCCATCGTCGCGCTGCCGTTGTCCATGGCGATCGCCATCGCGTCCGGCGTGACGCCGGAGCGAGGCCTCTACACCTCGATCGTTGGCGGCTTCATCATCTCCGCGCTTGGCGGCAGCCGCTTCCAGATCGGCGGCCCGGCCGGCGCCTTCATCGTGCTGGTAGCGGCGACGGTGGCGCGCGTCGGCGTCGAGGGGCTCCTGCTCGCAACGATGATGGCCGGCGTCTTCCTGCTCGCCATCGGCTATCTCAGGCTCGGCACCTATATCAAGTTCGTTCCCTATCCCGTGACCGTCGGCTTCACCGCCGGCATTGCGGTCATCATCTTCTCCGGGCAGATCGTCGAACTGCTCGGACTGAAACTCGCCGGCAAGGAGCCCGGGCCGCTGGTGCCGAAGTTGACCGCGATCGGCGAGGCGATCGGCACGATCAGTCCGGCCGCGACCTTCGTGGCGGGGCTGACGGTCCTTACTATTGTCTTACTGCGGCGCTGGCGGCCGAGATGGCCCGCGATGCTGATCGCCATCGGCATCGCCTCGCTGGTCGTGGGGCTGTTCGCCTTGCCTGCGGAAACGATCGGCACGCGCTATGGCGGCATCCCGCGGAGCCTGCAATGGCCAGCCCTGCCGCTGGTCAGCTTCGACAGGATGATCGACGTGCTGCCGGACGCGATCGCTTTCGCGCTGCTCGGAGCGATAGAGTCGCTGCTCTCGGCCGTGGTCGCCGACGGTATGAGCGGAAGGCGGCACCGCTCCAATTGCGAATTGGTGGCGCAAGGCTTCGCCAACATCGCGTCGGCCTTGTTCGGCGGCATATGTGCCACCGGCACGATCGCTCGCACGGCCACCAATGTGAGGGCCGGCGCGCATGGCCCAGTCTCCGGCATGCTGCATTCGGCGATCCTGCTTGTCCTGATGCTGGCGGCGGCGCCCTTGGCCAGCTACATCCCGCTCGCCGCATTGGCCGGCGTACTCGCCATCGTGTGCTGGAACATGTTCGAGAAACAGGCCTTCGCCACGCTGCTCAGAGCCTCGCGTGGCGACGCGCTGGTGCTGATGGCGACGTTCCTGATCGTCATCTTCCGCGATCTGACGGAAGGCATCGTCGTCGGCTTCGCGCTTGGGTCGATCCTGTTCGTCGATCGCATGGCCAAGTCCATCGCCGTCGAGGCCGATCTGCCGCTGGTGCCGGAGGACGTCGCCGATCGCGCCGCCACTTATGATTCGAGCCAGGCGGCCGACGCCGATACCGTCATCTATCGAATCTCCGGGGCCTTCTTCTTCGGTGCCGCCTCGACCGTCGGTGCCGTGCTCGACCGCATTGCAGACCAGCGCAAGAATTTCATCCTCGATTGCTCGGCGGTGCCGTTCCTCGACTCCACGGCGGCAAACGTCATCGAGGGCGCCGCGCGCAAGGCCGGACAAGCCGGCGTGCGCTTCATCATCGCGGGTGCCGCGCCGCAGACGAGGCGCTTGCTGATCAACCACGGCCTCAAGCGGCCGCTGGTCACCTATGCCGCCTCGATTGGCGACGCGCGGGCGCAGCTGAGAGGAAAAGTGCAGACCGCGTAGAGCGACATGTCCTCTCAAACTACCGCTTCGATCGGCTCGGCAAGTTTTGGATTGGCGCGCGCGGCGATCAGGCAGCCGGCGACGATCAGGCAAGCCCCGGTCAGCGTGGTCCAGGCTACCTCCTCGCCGAAGAAGAACCAGCCGAGCGCGATCGCCCAGATGAAGGCCGAGTATTCCGTCGGGATGAGATATTGCGCTTCGGCGCGGGCGTAGGCCCAACTCATCAGGAATTGCCCGGCAAGCGACAGCATCGCCACCCCGACGAGGTGAAGCCACAGGTCTCTCGGCAGCGCGACGGCGAGCCACGGCGCGGCGAGACCAAGGATGACTGCGATGCAGAGGTTCTGGAACAGCAAGATCTCGACCGGCTTGGCCACCAGCGCCTGCCGCCGCGCGAGGATCAGATTGTAGCCGTAGAACACCGTCGATACCAGCACCGCGGCCGTGCCCAGCAGGGCATCTTGCGAACGGCTTGCGGCCCCAAACTGGCCGGCCAGAATGATCGCGACGCCGGCGATGCCGGCCAGCGACGCCCACACAGCCTGGCGCTTTATACGTTCGCCCAACAATAGTGCGGCGAGGAGCAGCGCAAACAGGGGCGCGACAAAGCTGAGCCCGATCGCCTCGGCGAGCGGCAATCTGGCGAGACCCCAAAAGAACGAAACCAGGACGATGCCGACGACCGCGGCGCGCAGCGCATGCAGCCCCAGCACCGGAAGAGCCGGCTTCGAGCGCGGCCCCGCCGACCAGGCCGCGCCGGCGATCAAGGTCGATACCATGCTGCGCCACAGCACTGTGTTGTACACACCGACCGCGATGACCAGGGACTTCATCGCCGCGTCCATCCCGGACAAGAGGAAGATCGCCAGGGCGCATACGAGCACTGGGATCATCGGTGAAACGGCGGCGCCGGTCAGGCTGGATGTCTTCACGGCTGGGCTCATGTGACGGGTTGCAGCCGGATATCCCGGAGCGACCGGCTGAACCAGATGGCAGCCCCCGTCGATATGGCGGTCCAGCCCCGATCGACCTCGTTGCCGAAATGGTCCTCAGTCGATCTTCAGCGCCGCGACCCCTCCTTCGTTCATCAGCGGAACATAGATGGTCGAGTTGCCGTCGGTGCCGATATCGGCGCTGCCCGGCTTGAAAGTGGCGATCGCTTCCGGCGCGCCGCCGCCCTTGTAGCGGTAGAGGGTCCCGGTCATATAGGCGGTGGCAAAGATTGTGTCGCCGATAGCGACGACTCCGTCGAGGTCGGCAAAGTTTTGCGCGCCCGGCAGCGGCGTCACCTTCTTGCTGGCGAGGTCGACGGCCAGCAGGCCGCCCGGCGCCGCCGTGCTGAAATCGGGCTTGATGCCCTTGCCCCAGGACGCGACGATCAGCCGGTCGCCATCGGCGAAGACGCCATTGGGCGAGGCGAGCAGCGCATCCTTGATGAACATCTCCGGCCTGTCGCTGTCGATACGGTAGATCGTGTCGGCGAGCATGTCGGTGACATAGACCTCGCCCGAGGCATCGGCGGTCATGTCGTTGAGGAAGACGGCGCCGGGCACATCGATGGTCGAGACCAGCTTGCCGCTGGCGAGGTCGACGACGCGGACCTTGGTGATGTCGGCGGCGTAGAGCTTGCCGCCGGCGATCGCCATGCCCTTGGGCGCGTCCATGCCGTCCACCCAATGGCGGCTGATGACCTTGCCGTCCAGCGACAGCAGCGACAAATAGCCGTTGCCGTCGACTTCGCCGGGATTGCCGACGATGTTGGAGACGACGATGCGCTTGTTGGCGGCATCGACCAGCGTCGATTCCGGCTGCTCGAAGCCGCCGGCGCGCCAGATCTCGCCGGCCTGGGCGGCGGAAGCCGTTGCGATGCCGGCGATGGCGAGAAAGGTCGAAGCGATGAGGGTTTTCATGATTCTCTCCTGTGATGATGATCGAGAGCTAGGCTTTTCGATACTTTCCCGGAAGCCAGTTCGAGCGTAGTATCGAGGAGTGATACGAATTCGCGCAAACGAGGTGCATTTCATGAACGGCCCGATCTTCGAGGCGCTGAAACGGACATTGAAGGCCAAGGGCCTGACCTACCGGGCGCTGGCCGAGCGCATGGGCGTTTCCGAGCCGACGGTGAAGCGCATCTTCCATGAGCGCAACTGCAAGCTCGATCGGCTGATGGAGATCTGCGCCGCTGCGAACGTGGAACTGGAGAATGTGCTAGGCTCGATGAATCGGGGACCGGGACCGGCCAACCATGTCGCGCCGGAGATCGAGCGCAAGCTGGCCGCGCGGCCGGCGCTGCTCTTCGTCTTCATCATGCTGTCCGAAAAATTCACGCCCGAAGGCATCATGCGCTCACAGGGTCTCAGCGAAGCCTCGATGTTCCTTTATCTGCGCGACCTGGAAGAGCTTGGGCTGGTGGCGCTCGGGCGCGGCCTGTCGGCAAGATTGCTGGTCGAGACGCCGATCCAGTGGGATTTCGAGGGCCCGCTGCGGCCGCACTTCGAGACAACCAACAAGAATTTTGTCGGCTGGGCGATAACCCATCTGGAACGGGAAGCGACCTTTGTCAGCTTCTCGCGGCGTATGCGGCCGGAAACGGCGGAGATGGTGCGGCGCGAGGCGGAGGACCTGGCAGAGCGCGTCAGGCTGCTTGCGCATCACGACCAGCACACCACGCCGGAAGACCAGCTCATCGGCTACAAATGGACCTTTGCCTTCGGCGCGACGCCGTTTCCGGCGATCATGCCGATCGGGCCGCATCCGCGCGATGCCGGCGCGCGGACGAATGGCGGGTCGAAAGCAAGGCGGGCGCTGCCGGCGTAGGGCGTCAGGCCGCGGCCGAGCCTGCTTCCTCAGGCGGCGGCGCGAGGTCGTCGCGCGCCTTGCGCGCGAGCTTTCTGGCCGAGCGGTTGGGGCTGTCGCCGAACAGTTCGGCGGCATCGGCGAGACAGGTCTTGCCGAGGCTTTTTTCCGAACGCTTCAACAGCTTGCGCAGAAGCTTGGTGTCTTCGGGCGAACCGAGCGGCTCGCCATCGGCGGCGAGCAGCGCGCGCATGACGAAGACGTCATGCAGTTCGCCCAGCCGTTCGCCAAGCTTGTCGACCGCCTTGCGGCGCGCCTTGATCGGCGCCGGCCACAAGCGACCGAGCAGCGACAGATGCATCGAATGCGTCTTGGCCGCCTTGCGCAGGTCGTGAAAGTCATCGGCCTCGCCGCGCGAGCTCGCCTTATCCAGCGCCTTTTTCGCCCGCCGCAAGGTGGCGCGGGCGCCTTCGGCCAGTATGTCGGCCGCCTGCTCGGGCTGATCGGGCAGGGACAGCCTGTCGATACGCTCCAGCCCTTCCCGGCAGGCAGCGACCGCCGCGTTTATGGCGGCGTCGAGACCGGGACCGGCATGGAGCTCATGCTGACGCAGCACCAGCCTTTCGCGGACGGGATCGAGCCCGCCGGCCGCGGTCTCATCCGGAAAGGCGGAGGTCAGACGGTCGATGGTCTCGATGAGAGCGGTCGCCTCGCGCGGGCCGGCAAGCAGCGCCGACACCTGCTTGTAGCATTCGTTCTCGGTCTGGCAAAACGGTTCGTCACCGGAACGAACCAGGCGCAGCAAGGCACGCACGCACTTAAGCCGCTTACGGCACTTGTGCAGCCCCTGCTCCGGCTTGTCGCGCGCCGTCTCGAGTTGGCCAAGCACCTTGCCGATCTCGTCGGCCAATATGCGCCTGACCTCGCCGGTCAGCGGCAAGCGCGGATCGATGCGAAAGCTCATGCGGCTATCTCCGGAATCCCCCCGAGGGCCAGCGACGCGTTGTAAAACCTCGACTCGCCGGTGACCTCGCGACCGAGCCAGTCGGGCAGCATTTCGTCAGGTACGTCCTCCGGCGTCTCCAGCTCCGCGACCACCAGCCCCGAGAGCACTCCGCCGAACACATCGACTTCATAGAGATAGCCGCGGTGCCTAACATGGTGACGTGTCTTCTCGATGACACGCCCGATCGCGAAGCCCATCAATTCCTCGGCCTCGGCAAGCGGGATGGGATATTCGAATTCGTCCCGCTCGCGCGCCTTGTTGCCGAACTTCAGCGTCAGCTTGGCGGAGCCTCCGTCGCTGATGCGTACGCGAACCGTGCGTCCGGGTTGCGCGGCGACGTAGAACTGGCGAATGCGGATATGCGCCTCGACCAGGCTGCGCCAGGCGGGATCAGCGACCAGGAACTTGCGCTCGACTTCCTTGCCCATGGCCGCGCACTAAAGCCCGCGCGCAAGAAGATGGCAAGCCGAGTTCGGATTCAACTTGACTTTAATCAATCGATTGATTAAATGCAAAGGATGAGCAAACAAGCGCACCCAAAAAGGGCCCCACGCGAAACCTCTCCCGCCGATCAAACGCGCGCAGCGCTGGTGCAGGCCGCGCTCAAGCTGTTCGGCCGGCAGGGCTTCGACGGCACCTCGACTCGCGAGATCGCGGCCGAGGCCAAGGCCAATATCGGCTCCATCGCCTATCATTTCGGCGGCAAGGAGGGGCTGCGCGCCGCCGCCGCCGACTTCATCGTCGAGACCATCCAGGGTATCGCCGGTCAGGCGCTCGGCGCACCCCAGGCGGGGGCTCCTTCGAGCCCCGAAGCCGCGCGGGCGCAACTCTTTGCCGCGCTGGCGCGGATGGTCGGCTTTGTCGTGGCAAGTCCCCAGGCCGGCGAGATCGTACAATTCGTACTGCGCGAGCTCTCGCATCCGACGGCGGCGCTCGATCGCATTTATGCCGGCGTGTTCGAACCGACGCATCGGCGGCTGTGCCAGATCTGGGAGCAGGCGACCGGCGAACCGGCCGAGAGCGAGGCCACCAGGCTCACCGTGTTCACCATCATCGGGCAGGTCATCTATTTCCGCATCGGACGTGAGGCGGTGATGCGCAGGATGGGCTGGCGCGAGATCGGCGACACGGAGGCCGCCAAGGTGGTGGCGGTCGCGACCGCCAACCTCAGGGCAATGCTGGCGGCGCGCGATGCAGCCGCCGACAGGAAGGTCAAATCATGAGCTTACTGTGTTCGCTGCCGCTCGCGGCCCAGCTGTTCGGCGCCTGCGCGCCGGCCGCGCCGCTGGCCGTCGGCTATGTCGAAGGCGAATATGTGCTGCTGGCGCCGATCGAAGTCGCGCAGGTCGAGACCGTGACGGTCAAGCGCGGCGACCGTGTCGAGCCGGGCGCGCCGGTGGTGACGCTCGAAAGCGCCGACGCCAAGATCGCCGTGGCGCAAGCCCAGGCCGCGCTCGCCCAAGCGCAGGCGCAGCTTGCCGACCTCAAGGTGGGCAAGCGGCCGGAAGAGATCGCCGTGCTCAAGGCGCAGGTGGACATGGCGAAGGCGCAGGCCGCCGACGCCAAGCGCAAATATGACCGCGCCAGCGATCTCTACAAGCGCGGCACCGGCACCCAGGCCGACTACGACACCGCCTCGGCTTCGCTGGAGACCGCCAACGCGCAGGTCGGCCAGGCGGAGGCCAACCTTGCCGTCGGCGGCCTGCCGGCGCGGGCCGAAACGATCAGGGCGGCCGAGAACCAGGTCAAGCAGGCGCAATCGGAATTGGGGCAGGCCGAGTGGCGACTGTCCAAGCGCGTGCTGGCGGCGCCCTCGCCCGGCCGCATCGACGACGTGATCCGCAATCCCGGCGATACGGCCGGACCGACCGCGCCTGTGATCTCGATGCTGCCCGACGGCGCGGTAAAGCTCAGCGTCTATGTGCCGGAGACCGCCTTCTCCTCGGTCAAGGTCGGCACGCTGCTCAGCGTCCGTTGCGACGGCTGCGGGCCGGATTTGAAGGCACGCGTCAGCTATGTGTCGCCCGATCCCGAGTTCACCCCCCCGGTGATCTACTCGCTCGAGAACCGGCAGAAGCTGGTCTATCTCGTCGAGGCGCGGCCGGAGGGCGATGCCCATCCGCTGCAGCCCGGCCAGATCGTCGATGTCGACCTGGCGGATATCGGCAGATGAACGTCATCGACGTCCGCGGGCTGGTCAAGCGCTTCGGCGACAAGACCGTCGTCGACCATGTGACGATGACGGTCGCCGAGGGCGAGATCGTCGGCTTCCTCGGACCGAACGGCTCGGGCAAGACGACGACCATCCGCATTATGTGCGGACTTTTGACGCCGGATGCGGGCGAGGGCACGGTGCTCGGCTTCGACATTCTTAGCGACGCGCTCAAGATCAAACGCGAAGTCGGCTACATGACGCAGAAATTCTCGTTCTACGAGGATCTGACGATCGGCGAGAATCTCGAATTCGTGGCGCGGCTCTACCAAATGAAACCGGTCGAGGAGTATGTCTCGCAAACATTGCAGGAGCTCGGCCTGACCACGCGCCGCAACCAACTCGCCGGCACGCTTTCCGGCGGCTGGAAGCAGCGGCTGGCACTCGCTGCCTGCATCATGCACAAGCCGAAGCTGCTGCTGCTCGACGAGCCGACGGCTGGCGTCGACCCGAAGGCGCGGCGCGAGTTCTGGGACGAGATCCACCGCCTGGCCAGCGGCGGGCTCACCGTGCTGGTCTCCACCCACTACATGGACGAGGCCGAGCGCTGCCACCGCATCAGCTACATCTCCTATGGCAAGATGCTGGCCACCGGCACCGTGGACGAGGTGGTGAGGAATGCCGGCCTGACCACCTTCGTGTTGCAGGGACCGCGGCTCGACCGCGTGGCCGAGGCGCTGCAGGGGCGTCCGGGCGTCGACCAGGTGGCGCCCTTCGGCGCCACGCTGCATATCGTCGGCTCCGACAAGGCAGCACTCGAAAAGGCGCTCGCCGATGTCGAGAAGGAGCACAAGGGCGTGACGGCGACGCCCGGCGAGACCAGCCTGGAAGATGTCTTCATCCAGTTCATGTCCGGCTCGAAGGACAACATGGCATGAGAGATGGCGTGAGAGCGATCTTTTCCTTCGCGAGACTCGGCGCGCTGCTGATCAAGGAATTCATCCAGATGCGGCGCGACCGCATCACCTTCGCCATGATGCTGGGCGTGCCGCTGATACAGCTGGTGCTGTTCGGCTACGCCATCAACAACGACCCGAAGAGCCTGCCGGCTGCACTCGTCGCGACCAGCAGCGATCCCTACACGCGGGCAATGGTTTCGGCGCTGCAGACCACCGGCTACTATCGCTTCGACCATGTGACGCAAAGTGCGTCGCAAGCCGAATTCCTGATGTCGCGCGGCGATGTCGCCTTCGTCGTCACCATCCCGGCCGATTTCGCGCGGCGGGTGGAGCGCGGCGACAATCCGCAGATCCTGATCGAGGCCGACGCCACCGATCCGGCGGTGGCCAGCGGCGCCATCTCGACGCTGAGCACCGTCGCCGGCCAGGCGCTGCTGAGAGCGCAAGGCATGCAGGAAGCGGCGAAGGAGGCGGCGCGCGGCCAACTCGATGTCGTCGTGCACCGGCGCTACAATCCGGAAGGCATCTCGCAATACAACATCGTTCCCGGCCTGCTCGGCGTCATCCTGCAGATGACGATGGTGATGATGACCTCGATCGCGCTGACGCGCGAGACCGAGCGCGGCACCATGGAAAACCTTTTGGCCATGCCGTCCAGCCCGCTCGAGATCATGCTGGGCAAGGTGCTGCCTTACCTGGTGGTCGGCGCGGTACAGGTGGTGGTGGTGCTGGCGGCGGCGAAGCTTCTGTTTGCGATTCCCTTCATGGGATCGCTGTCGCTCTTGCTGTCGGCGGTGCTGGTGTTCGTGCTGGCGCTGGTGCTGCTTGGCTACACGATCTCCACGATCGCGCGCACCCAGATGCAGGCGCTGCAACTCACATTCTTCTTCTTCCTGCCCTCGATCATGCTGTCGGGCTTCATGTTCCCCTATCGCGGCATGCCGGGCTGGGCGCAGATCCTTGGCGAGATCTTTCCGCTGACGCATTTTTTGCGCATCACCCGCGCCGTCATGCTGAAGAGCGCGGAACTGCCGGCTGTGGCAACCGAGATCGGCTGGCTCGTGGTGTTCGTGGCGTTGTTTGCCGGCGTTGCGCTGGTGCGGTTCCGGCGGACGCTGGATTGAGCCGCGACTGACTTATCAGGCCGCCGCCGCCATGATCTCCGCGTAGGTTCCGAAATCGACATTGCCGCCGGAGAGCACCACCGCCACGCATTTGCCGGCGAGGTCGATCTCGCCGGAGGCGAGCGCGGCCAGCGCGACGCAGCCGCCGGGCTCGACCACCAGCTTCAGGTACGCCATGGCGTCGCGCATGGCTTGCGCCGTTGCCTTGTCGGAGACGGCGACGGCGCCGGCGAGGTTCTTGCGGTTGATCTCGAAGGTGATGGCGCCGGGCTTGGCGGTCAGGATCGCATCGCAAATAGAGGTGTGGCCGGGCTGGTTCGAGACCCGCTCACCCTTGGCGAGCGAGCGGCGCGTGTCGTCGAAATGCTCCGGCTCGACTGCCCAGACTTGCGTCTGTGCCGAGGCGTCCTTCACAGCGACGGAAATGCCGCTCGAGAGCCCGCCGCCGCCGCAGGGCACGACCACCGCATCGAGGCTGACGCCCAGCGCCTTTGCCTGGCGCATCAACTCCAGCCCGATCGTGCCCTGGCCGGCAATGATGGCCGGATCGTCGAAAGGCGGCACCAGCGCCATTCCCTTTTCGATATAGGGGCGAACGATCGTCATGCGATCGTCCTTGAAGCGGTCGAACGGCACCACCTCGGCGCCCATCTTGCGTACATTGCCGACCTTGAGCGCCGGCGCGTCCGCGGGCATGGCAATGACCGCCCTGACGCCGAACATGGCGGCCGAAGCGGCGACGCCCTGCGCGTGATTGCCGGAAGAAAAGGCGACGGCGCCGCGGCTGCGCTCTTCTTCGCTCAAGCACGACAATTTGTTGTAAGCGCCGCGGATCTTGAAGGAGCCGGTGCGCTGCAGCGTCTCCGGCTTGAACAGGATGCGGGCGCCATAGCGCTTGTTGAGTTCCGGCGATTCGATCAGCGGCGTTTCGACGATCAACCCGGAAAGCCTGGCGGCAGCGGCGTGGATGTCGGAGATGCCGGGTGGGGTGGTCATGGGCGTGGGCCTCCGAGGATCGGTTCCCTATGCTGCACGGAAAAGGCCGTAGCGCGCCAACGAAAAAATGTGATGGAGACAATGTTGCTCGGCAGTCTTGGCGAGTTGGCGTTCCTTCGCGCCCCCCTCTGTCCTGCCGGACATCTCCCCCACAAGGGGGGAGATCAGCCGTCACCTCGGCTTTCGCAGAGGGGGGCGCTGTCCCGCCGGCATTGCACAAGTTGCAGCCAACCGCCTCACCCCAGCAGCGCCCGCGTCCTCTTCTTCCCACCCAGCTTGCGCCAGCCGTTGAAACGATGTGTGGCGGCAGCGAAGGAGATCTTCATCTGCTGCGCGACCGTATAGCGCGACTTGCCGTCGTCGAACATGCGGTAGCAGCATTCGACGCCTTCCTCGGTCAGCTTGCCGTCCGGCGTCTTGTTGTGCGGATTGGCCGGGTCGAATTTTTCGGCCTGCTGCTCGATCAGGCCTTTGAGACGCTGCAGGTCGGCCTCGATGCTGGTGATGAGATCGAGAACAGGCTTTGGATCGAATGCGTGCGGGGACTTCTTGTCCGTCATCCCGTGTGTTTCCTTCATTTTTTGCTGATGCGTCCTATATAGGTGAACATTCGGCAATAATGAAGGATGCGCCATCGGTTCGATGAATTCTGCTTGTCCCGCGGCATTCGTGATTGACCCTCGAAGCTGGAATCCCTAGTTTAGAATCGTTCTAATCTAGGGTGATTTCCTCATGCTTTCCCGTGTTTTCGGCTTTGGCCGCCGCTCTTTCGATTCGTTGTCGGAGCAGGAGATCCTGGCGCTGGCGATTTCGTCGGAGGAGGACGACGGGCGCATTTACCGGGCCTATGCCGACGGGCTGGCACAAGAGTTTCCGCAATCGGCCAAGGTGTTCGAGGCCATGGCGGAGGAGGAAGACGGCCACCGCGATTCCCTCATCGAGCTTCACCGCAGACGTTTCGGCGAGCGCATCCCGCTGATCCGGCGCGAGCATGTGAGAGGCTACTACGAACGCAAGCCCGACTGGCTGGTGCGGCCGCTCGGCATCGAGCATGTGCGCCGTCAGGCCGAGGATATGGAGCGGCAGGCTTATCGCTTCTATGTCGAGGCGGCCAGGCGCACCACCGATGCGTCGACCCGAAAGCTGCTCGACGAACTGGCGGCGGCGGAACTCGGGCACGAGAACTCCGCGCAGGAGCTCGAGCAGGAGCACGTCCCGGGCGAGGTGAAGGAGGAGGAAGCGACGACCGAGCAGCGCCAGTTCATCCTCACCTATGTGCAGCCGGGGCTGGCCGGGCTCATGGACGGGTCGGTGTCGACCCTGGCGCCGATCTTCGCCGCCGCCTTCGCCACGCATGCAACCTTCCAGACCTTCCTCGTCGGCCTCGCCGCCTCGATCGGCGCCGGCATCTCGATGGGCTTCACCGAGGTGGCCTCCGACGACGGCAAGCTGTCCGGGCGCGGCTCGCCGGTGAAACGGGGGCTCACCGTCGGCATCATGACGACGCTGGGCGGACTCGGCCACGCGCTGCCCTATCTCATTCCCTATTTCTGGACGGCAACGATCGTTGCCGCGATCGTCGTGTTCTTCGAACTGTGGGCGATCGCCTTCATCCAGAACCGCTACATGCAGACGCCGTTCTGGCGCGCCGCCTTCCAGGTGGTGCTGGGCGGCGCGCTGGTGTTCGGGGCGGGTGTGCTGATCGGCAATGCGTAGTTTTCCTTCCCTCTTTTTTGGGGGAAGGTGGAGTTTCACCCATTTACGGCCCTACTATCCTGCGGCGCCTCCGCCCGTTCCTCCATCCCATAGTCGCGCACAACATGGGCGATGCGCAGCCGATAGCCGGCAAAGATGCCGCCGCGCCCCGCCTTCTGCGCCTGCCGGTGCTCCTCGGTGTTGCGCCAGGCCTTGACCGCTTCCTCGTCGCGCCAGAAGGACAGCGAGAGCACGCGCTTCGGATCGGTAAGGCTTTGGAAGCGCTCGACCGAGATGAAGCCGTCGATGCCTTCCAGCAGCGGCTTAAGCTCCGCGGCGATGCCGAGATAGGCGTCACGTTTGCCTTCCGCCGCCTCAACTTCGAAGATGACGGCGATCATGCCTCTATCCCTTCTTTGACCGTCACGACGGTGCGAAAGAGCTGCCTCGGGCCATGCGGTGCCGACACCAGCTTCAGGAAGATCCGGTCTTCCTTGAGGATGAATTTCTCGCGCCGCGCGAACTCGTAGTTTGCCCTGCCGGCCGGGTCGGCGGCAAGCCGCGCGCGGTAGGCTTCGTAGGCAGCGAGGCTGTCGATGCTGTAGGCCGCGTAAGCCGTGGTGGCCGAACCCTCATGCGGCGCGAAATAGCCGATCAGCTCAGCGCCGCAGCGCGGAATGGCCTGGCCCCAGGCGCGCGCATATTGCTCGAACGCCGCCTTGCCGAAAGGGTCGATCTCGTAGCGGATGAAGCAGGTGATGGTCATTTCGGTCTCCTCTTCGATTGGCTTACTGGGTCGGTTGGCTTGCTGGCGACGACGGTTCGACCACGGTCGAAGCATCGCTTCACTGGCTGTGCTAGGCATTCTCTGTCAGGAGCGTTTGCCGGGCACCTTGAGCTCGCCCGAGAATAGTGCTTCCCTCACGGGGATGCTTCGATGAGGATCGAACTATGCGCGAAGGACCCGATATCGCCCGCATCGCCAGCCTGGTCGGCGACCCGGCCCGCGCCAACATGCTCAACGCGCTGATGGGCGGCACGGCACTGATCGCATCGGAACTGGCGCTGGAAGCCGGCGTATCGCTGCCCACCGCGTCCTCGCATCTCTCCAAGCTGATGGATGGCGGGCTGCTGACGCTGGCGAGCCAGGGCCGGCATCGCTACTACGGCCTCGCCGGCCCGCAGGTGGCGGGCATGATCGAGGCGATCATCGGCGTCGCCGAGGCGGTCGGCCCGAAGCGGGTGCGGCCCGGCCCGCGCGATGCGGCCATGCGCGTGGCGCGCGTGTGCTATGACCATCTTGCCGGCGAGCAGGCGGTGGCGATGCTCGACAGTCTGGTCGACAGGAAGCTGCTGTTGCGCGAGGAGAACGAGATCAGGCTGTCGCCGTCAGCCATTTCGCATTTCGCCGCGCTCGGCATTGAGATCGACGACAAGGCCAGGCGGCCGGTCTGCCGCGCCTGCCTCGACTGGAGCGTGCGACGCTCGCATCTGGCCGGCGCGCTGGGCGCCGCCATCCTCGACAAGGTCATCGCCGAGAAATGGGCGAGGCGCGAGAAGGACAGCCGTGCCGTGGTGTTCTCACCCAAGGGCAAGCAGGAATTCGAGAGGGTGTTTCTGGCGTGACGGACTGGCCGGCTCGGCTGCTCGCTAACCTCGCTTGAGCGGTTTGCCCAGCTTGAAGAAATCCGACCACGGGTCGGCCTTCTTCAGCTGCTTAAGCGTCGTGGCGTCGCCGAGCGGAAACGCGTTGGGCGGCAAGCCCTTTTCGATCTCCGGCCAGGTCACCGGCATCGACACCGTGGCGCCCTTCTTGGCGCGCGAGGAATAGGGCGCGACCGTGGTCGCGCCGCGGCCGTTGCGCAGGTAGTCGACGAAGATCTTGCCGGTGCGCGCCTTCTTCGACAGCGTCGCCGTGTAGCGATCGGGCGAGGCCTGCTCCAGGGCGCGGGCGAAATCATGGGCGAAGTCCTTCACCTCGTCCCATTCGGCCGAGGGCTTCAGCGGCACCAGCACGTGATAGCCCTTGCCGCCAGACGTCTTGACCAGGGTCGGCAGCGACAGATCGTTCAGCCTGGCTCGAATATCGAGGGCGGCGGCACGCACCGCCTCGACCCCGATGCCCTCGTCCGGATCGAGGTCGAAGATGATCTGGTCCGGCCTTTCCAGTTCGTCGACGGTCGAGCCCCAGATATGCACCTCGACGACGCCGTATTGGACAAGGGCTGCAAGCCCGTCGAAATCCCTGATGAACAAGATCTCCTCGCCGTCGGTCGGATCGTTCATCCTGGCGATCTTGTCGCTCATGCCCGGTGAGGCATGTTTTTGGAAGAAGCGCTGGCCGTGGATGCCGTCGGGCGCGCGCACAAGGCTGAGCGGCCGGTTGACGACGAAGGCTTCGATGCGCGGCCAGACCAGGGCGTAGTGATCGAGGAGATCCTGCTTGGAGACCTTTTCATCGGGCCACAGCAGCTTGTCGGGATGCGACAGCTTCACCGAGGTCTTCGCCGTTCCGGCCGAGGTTTTCGGCGCGGTCTTGCCGCTGCTCGCCTTTGCACCGCTTTCCGTCTTGCCGTCGGCTTGCTTCGGCTTTTCCTGCACCACGTCCTCCGCCGGCTTGTCCTCGCGCAGTCCCTGGAACGAGGCGTGGCGGATTATATGGTCGGATGTCCAGCTGCGGAACTCCACTTCGCCGACAAGCTCGGGCTTGACCCAGACGAGGCCCTTGCCCTTCGGCACCGCGGCAGAAAAAGGCGATTTCGTCGCCTTGAGGCTGTCGAGCTTTTTCTTCAGGTCCGCAGCCACCTTGCCGGAAAAGCCGGTGCCGACGCGGCCGGCATAGTTGAGCTTGCCGCCTTCATGATAGCCGACCAGCAGCGAGCGCAGGCCGCGCCCGGTTTTGTCCGAGGGCAAGTAACCGCCGATGACGAATTCCTGGCGCAGCGTGCATTTCGATTTGATCCAGGCGAGCCCGCGCCCGCTGCGATAGGGCGCGTCGGCGCGCTTCGACACCACGCCCTCGAGACCCATGCGGCAGACATGCTGCAGCATGACGCTGCCGGGTTCCGCAAAATGATCGCTAAAGCGGACGGCGGATTGCTCGGACCGCTCGCCGAGCAATTCGGCCAGCGCCTGCTTGCGCTCGACCAGCGGCTCCCGGCGAAGGTCCTCGCCATTGAGCCGCATTAGGTCGAAGACGTAGTAGATGAAGCGGTCGGTGCGGCCGGCCGAGAGATCCGCTTGCAGCATCGCGAAGGAGGACACGCCGCTGTCGGCCAACACGACGATCTCACCGTCGATGATGGCGTCGCGGCATTTCAGTCCGGCAAGTTCGGCCACGACCGGACCTTCGAACTTCTTCGTCCAGTCAAGCCCGGTGCGGGTCAGCAGCCGGACATCGCTCCCGGCGATCTGCGCCTGCATGCGGTAGCCGTCGAACTTCACCTCATGCACCCATTCCTCGCCGGAAGGCGCATTCTTTTCGAGCGTCGCCAGCTGCGGCTCGACGAATTCGAGGCGTGCAGACTTTGCCTTGCCTGCAGCCGGCTTGTTGGAATGCCAGACCCTTGGTTTGGCGCCCTTGGCCGTCTTGCCTTCGCCGATCTCCTCGATCGTCAAGCCCGACTTTACCGATTGCGGCGCCTCTACAAGTATGTCTTCACCAGGGCGGGCGGCGACATCGTTGGATTTGATCAGCAGCCAGTTGTCGCGCTTTTCGCGCGGGCGCGGCTTCAGCCTGACCAGATGCCAGCGGCCGTTGAGCTTCTGGCCTTCGAGCTCGAAGTCGATATGGCCTTTCTTCATCCCCTTGGCCGGGTCGCCGTCGGGAATCCACCGGCCTTCGTCCCAGACGAGGACGGAACCGCCGCCATACTCGCCTTTCGGAATGGTGCCCTCGAAAGAGGCATAGTCGATCGGGTGGTCCTCGACATGCACCGCCAGCCGCCTCTCGTGCGGGTCGAGACTCGGTCCGCGCGTGACCGCCCAGCTCCACAGCACGCCTTCATGCTCGAGCCGAAAGTCATAGTGAAGCCGCGTCGCGGCATGCTTCTGGACAACGAAGATGCCGCCGCCGTCGCCCTTCTTGCGGGGCGCGAGCTTGCCGGCCGGCTCGGAGGTTTTCCGGAAATCGCGCTTGGCGTGATATTGCTCGAGGCCGGCCATGACATCGTGCTCCTATGCGGATCTGCGCCTGGACGTAGACGCCACGGCGACCTCCTTGGCATGCGGGTGCCACCGCAACGGCCAAGGCTCCGCTTCGGTTCCGGGCATGCGAAAGGCCGGCGGTTCCCCGCCGGCCGTTCGGGCTCACGACTAGCTATTCGGCAGCCTGCAGGTTGACCTTGCTTTCCGCGATCTCGGTGAGCTTGCGGTCGGTCGCCTCTTCTTCCTTGAGGTTCTTGGCCAACACATTGGCGCAGTCGCTGCGGCCGAGCTGCTTGGCCCAGGCGATCAGCGTGCCGTAGCGCGTTATCTCGTAGTGCTCGACGGCCTGGGCCGAGGCGATCAGTGCGGCATCGAGGACTTCCTTGTCCTCCACGTCGCCGCTCACGTCGTCAGCCTCCTCGAGAATGCCGTCGATGGCGGGGCAGTTGACGGTCTTGGCCTTGACGCCATGCAGCTCGAACACCTGCTCGACCCGTTCGATATGGCCCTTGGTCTGCGCGAGATGCTTCTCGAAACCGGCTTTCAATTGCGAATCCGTCGCCTTGTCGATCATCTTCGGCAGCGATTTCTCGATCTGCTTTTCGGCATAGTAGATGTCGCGCAGCGTGTGGACGAAGAGGTCGTCCAGCGTCTTGATGTCCTTCGAAAAGAAACCCATGGCGGTTGCCTTCCATGTCTGGTGTTGTCCGGAAGTTGCGCGGCCGGTCCGCCGCCAACGCGGCCGGGTTCGGGCCCGGCCTTGATCGATCAACGTCAGCGCGCAGGGCAAGTTCCTGCCGCCGGACGACGCCGGAAGGAAATTTCAAGCCGCCCGCGGTGCCTGAAACAGAAGCGCGCCCAAGCGACATTCAGACGAAACATATGTGATGCAAAAGTCACACGAGCCGAAAACGCGGCAAAAGGCATCGAAAGACCGCGAATCAGCCGCATTCCAGCCACGATGCAACGCGTTTCGGACCAGAAATTAACATCGCGTTCACCGACTATTCACGCCTCAAGGCTACGATCCTCGCAATTCGGAAGGGACATCCGAAAACGGGACAGGGACAGGGAAAATGAACTTCTGGAATCACATCGCCGGCTATGCCGCCGCCATCCGCGAATTCGTCGCGCCGACCTATCGGCCCGAGCGCTATTACATGCGCGGCCCGGGCCCGGCCTGCGCACGGCGCGGCAACTCGCTCGGCATCGGCACGCACTGACCACGATGTTCGACAGCCGCCACAACAGCCGGATCTGCAAGCCGGCCGCAGACACCCGCGCCACGACCTATCGTGACGAGCGCCCCGCCGTCGCCGACGGCAGGCGTGCGACAACGCCGCGACTTTGACGCGGCCGCCGGCTGGCTTGGTGCCTTGAGGCACGAGCAGCCGGGGCCGACTGACCGACCTGCCCGAAGCCTTCTCTTTTCATCATCACGGACAGCCTCGCCCCGGCGCTCGCTCTGGCGGGCGTGTTGCCCTGCTATCGCGACTGGCCCTGGTCCTCGCAAGGTTCGAGCACGGTCGGTTCTCCCTCTGCCTTGCCCAGTTCCCGGCAACCCTTGGCCGTGCACAAGGTCCAGCCCTCCCCGGTTGCGCCGGATGCCGCGAGCACCAGCCGCGGCTGTGGCCCGATCCGTGGCGCAAAGACCCACCAGCCGTCCTGCAGCACCGAGCCCTCGGGCGGCTCCATGCCGGCGCCGGAGCCCTTTATGCGCGCTTCGACGACGCGCAGACCTGCCGGCGTCACCTTCCAATCCTCCTGCCAGCGCGTCCGTTCCACCGAATGCGTCCAGGACAAGGTAAAGGCGGCAACGGCAAGCGTCACCGTCTTGCCGGCTCCGAGAATGCACAGGCTCATGCAGGGCCGGCCGCGGATGCCTGGCGCGCGCGCCAGCAGTGCCAGCCGATCCAGAGCAGCGCTATGGCCCAGCCGGTTTCGTCGGTGAGCGGCAGCGCCGCCACCAGCAGCACGCCGGCGGCAAAGGCGACCAAGCGCTCCCACCAGGCCATGCGGCGGGCGAGGAAGCCGACGGCGGCGGCGCCCCAGAGCACGATGCCCATGCAGGCCTTGACGACGATGTAGGCAACCTCGACCGGGTAGCCGAACGAAGCGGCGATCGGGCCCGCATCCTGCAGCATCAGCGCCGGCGTGTAGACGGCCATGAACGGCACGACGAAGCCGGCAATGGCGAGCTTGGTCGCCTGGATGCCGATCTTCAGCCCGCTTTCCCTGGCCATCGGCGCCGCGGCGAAGGCGGCAAGCGCCACCGGTGGGGTGAGATCGGCCATGATGCCGAAATAGAAGACGAACATGTGGCTGACGATGAGCGGCACGCCGAGCGACAGCAGCGCCGGGCCGGCGAGCGAGGAGGTGATGATGTAGTTGGGGATGGTGGGGATGCCCATGCCGAGCACCAGGCAGGTGATCATGGTGAGCACCAGCGACAGGAACAGATTGTTCTCGCCGATGGAGATGATCCAGCCGATGAAGGTCGAAGCGATGCCGGTCAGCGTCAGCGTGCCGATGACGATGCCGACGATGGCGCAGGCGATGCCGACCGGGAGCGCGTTCTTCGCCCCTTCGGCAAGCGATTCGACACAGATGCGCAGCGTCTCGCGGCCGCCCTTGAAGGTGACGCAGGCGGCGACGAGCGCCGCGATGACGAGGCCGAGGATGTTGACGCCGAAGCGCATGAAGGAGGCGGCGGCAAGTCCGAGCGCCAGCCAGAAGACGACGCGGAAGGCGAACGGTCCGATCAGGGCCGCCAGCGGCGTGCCGAGGATCAGCACGATGGTTAGTGCCAGGCCCATGGTGCCGGCGAAGATCGGCGTGTAGCCGGCGAAGAGCAGGTAGACCAGCACGGCAAGCGGCAGCACCAGCGGCCAGTGCTGCCGCACCGCGTCCCAGGGATTGGGCAGCTCGCCCTTGGCCATGCCGCGCAGACCGGCCTTGCCCGCCTCCAGATGCACCTGCCAGAAACAGGCGCCGAAATAGAGCAGCGCCGGAATGATCGCCGCCTTCACCACCTCGGCGTAAGGGATGTTCAGCGTCTCGGCCATGATGAAGGCGACCGCGCCCATCACCGGCGGCATGATCTGGCCGCCCATCGAGGAGGTCGCCTCGACGGCGCCGGCAAAGGCCGAGCGGAAGCCGAAGCGTTTCATCAGCGGAATGGTGAACTGGCCGCTCGCTACGACATTGGCGACACCCGAACCGGAGATGGTGCCCATCAGCGCCGAGGAGAGCACGCAGACCTGCGCCGGGCCGCCGCGCCAGGAGCCGACAAGGCCAAGCGCGAAATCGTTGAACAGCGCGATCATGCCGGCGCGTTCGAGAAAGGCGGCGAAGACGACGAAGATGAAGATGTAGGCGGCCGAAACATAGACCGGCGTGCCGTAGATGCCTTCGGTGCCGAAGGCGAAGGTGTCGACCAACTGGGCGAAATCATAGCCGCGATGGATGAAGGGCGGCGGCAGATGATTGCCGACGAAGCAATAGGCGAGGAAGATGAAGGCGATCACCGCGAGCGGCAACCCCATCAGCCGCCTTGCCGCTTCGAAAACGAGCACCACCAGTAGCGTGCCGACGATCAGGTCCGGCGTGGTGAGGAAGCCGGAGCGGCGGATAAGATCGGTGTAGAACACCCAGTTGTAGAGGCCGGTGGCGAAGCCCAGCACGCCAAGCGTCCAGAACACTGTTTTGGCCGGTATGCTCGTGGCGCGCAGATTGGCGATCAGGCCGAAGCCGAGCAGCAGCAGAAAGCCGACATGCATGGCCCGCACCACCTGGCTGGGCAGGCTGCCATAGGCGGCGATGTAGATCTGGAAGACCGAGAAGGCGACGGCAATCAGGAAGGCCGCCTTGCCGGCGATGCCGTTGCCGAAGCCCGGCGGCAGGCCCTCGACCTGTTCTTCGGCGACAGGGAGATGAAAAGTGGTCGAATTGCCGTCGGTCGTTGTTCCAGACGTTGCTTCGCTCATCGAACGCGCTCCAAAGCGAGCGAATTGTAGCGCGAGGCGCCGCCCTCTGCCCTGCCGGGCATCTCCCCCTCAAGGGGAGAGATTGGCCATCGCGACAGCCTTCGCCAATCGCCGACGTTGCAGGACGACGGCCAACACCGACGCTGCTGATCTCCCACCTCGAGGGGGAGATGGCCGGCAAGGGGAGTGCTTGGCGAAGACATAGCAGATTGCCGACGCATCCTCGCTTACTTGATGAGCCCTTTTTCCTTGTAATATTTCTCCGCGCCGGGATGCAGCGGCACCGGCATGCCGTCCAGCGCCTTGGCCGGATCGATCGCCTTGGCGGCGGCATGGGCGGCGGCGAGCTGGTCGAGATGCTCGAACATCAGCTTGGTCATCTGATAGGCGGTCTCGTCGGAAACATCGGCCCGGGTGACGAGGAAATTGCCGACCGCGGCGGTGGCGACGTCTTCGGTCTGGCCCTCATAGGTGCCCTTGGGAATAACGACCGAAAGATAGGGCGAGCCGATCTTGGCGACCTCCTCGGCCGGCACGGCGACGACATTGATCGGCAGCGAGGTGGCGAGGTCGCGAATCGAGGCGACGCCGAGGCCCGCCGACTGCAGCGTGGCGTCGAGCTGCCGGTTCTTGATCAACTCGACCGACTCGGCGAATGGCAGGTACTCGATCCGTCCGAGATCCTCATATTTCAGCCCGGCGGCGGCGAAGATGGCGCGGGCGTTGAGCTCGGTGCCGGAGGCGGGCGCGCCGACCGACAGGCTCTTGCCCTTGAGGTCGGCAAGCGTCTTGATGCCGGACTCCTTGCTGGCGACGATCTGGATATAGTTGGGATAGATGGCGGCGATGCCGCGCAGCTTGTCGAGCTTGCCGGGGAAGCCGGCCTCGGTGTTGCCTTCGGCGGCGAGCTTGACGGAATCGCCGAGCGCGAAGGCGATCTCGCCCTTGCCCTGCTGCAGCAGGTTGAGGTTCTCGACCGACGCCTTGGTTGCCTGCACCTGGGTGCGGGCGCCTTGGATGCCCTTGCCGTAGATCTCCGACAGCGCGACGCCGAGCGGATAATAGACACCCGACGTGCCGCCGGTCAGCACGTTGATGAATTCCTGTGCCCCAGCCGACATGGCGCCGAGGCCGAGCGACAATGCCAAAGCGCCGGCGGCAACAAATTTCGTCCTGAAATTGAGCATTATGCTTTCCTCCTCCTGAAATGGTCGCGCCGCCTCCGCTCGGCGCGAAGCTAGGAGTTTAGACAGGAGGCGCCAAATGCCAACCCGCAATTGCAGACCCTTCTGTTTGACCATGATCTTTTTCCAAAAACCGGAATCCACCTTTTGGGATCATGGTCTAGACGAACGGTTGAGGGGTGCAGAAAGCGCCGGCTTGCGCTCGATTGCTTTGGGGACGAAAGATTTCCGCGGCGCCTGTCGAAATCGGCCGTGGCCGCACGACATAGGTCGGCCCGCGACAACGCGGCCTTCGAGAAAACGGAGAAGACCATGCGATACATGCTTTTGATCTACAATGACGAAGCGGCAATGGCGAATGCGCCGCGCGACAAGACCGAACAGACGCTTGCAGCCTACGGTGCCTATACCGAAGCCCTGAAGAAATCCGGCGCGTACCTCGCCGGCGAAAGGTTGCGCCCAACCCAGGCGGCCACTTCGATACGGCTCGCCGACGGCAAGACCAATGTGCTCGACGGCCCCTACGCCGACACCAAGGAACAGCTTGCCGGCTTCTACATGATCGAAGCGACCGACATCGACACCGCGATGGAATGGGGTGCGCGCTGTCCGGCAGCCAGCACCGGCACGGTCGAGGTGCGGCCGATCTGGGAAATGACCGACTACCTGTCCTAGCAATATGGACAAGCGCCCGGAGACGGCGCGGGCGGCGGCCGAGGCGGCCGCCCGGCAGAGCTACGGCAAGCTGGTCGCCTATCTCGCGGCCCGCATGCGCGATGTTGCCGGCGCCGAGGACGCGCTGGCCGACGCGTTCGCCGCCGCGCTGGAGCGCTGGCCGAAGAGCGGCGTGCCCGAAAAGCCGGAGGCCTGGCTGCTGGCGGTGGCGCGCCGCCGCGACGTCGACGCCGTGCGGCGCCGACTGACCGGCGAGGCGGCCCGCGACCACCTGCAGCTGATTGCCGAAGAGGCGGAGGCGCGCATGACGAATGAGGATCTGCCCGACGAGCGGCTGAGGCTGATGTTTGCCTGCGCACATCCGGCGATCGAGGCCAGCGTACGCGCGCCGCTGATCCTGCAGACCGTGCTGGGCTTCGACGCCGCAACCATCGCCTCGGCCTTTCTGGTCTCGCCGACGACGATGGGCCAGCGCCTGGTGCGCGCCAAGAGCCGCATCCGCGAGGCCGGCATCCCCTTCAGGGTACCGGAGCGGGCCGAGCTCGGCGAGCGGCTCGAGGCGGTGCTGGAGGCGATTTACGCCACCTTCGCCGAGGGCTGGTCGGATCCGGCCGGCACCGAGACGCGCCGACGCAACCTGGCCACGGAAGGCATCTGGCTCGGCCGGCTGGTCGCGTCGCTGATTCCGGACGAGCCGGAAACGCTCGGGCTCCTGGCGCTGATGCTTTTCGCCGACGCCCGGCGCTTGGCGCGGCGCAGCCCCGACGGCGATTTCGTGCCGCTCGCGGAGCAGGACATCGCGCTTTGGGACGACAAGCTGATCGACGAGGCGGAAGCGCTGCTCAGGCGCGCCGCGATCAGGGGAACCATCGGCCGCTACCAATTGGAGGCTGCGGTGCAGTCGGCGCACACTGCAAGACGGCGGAGCGGCCGCACCGACTGGACCGCGATCCGTCAGCTTTACGACGCGCTGATGGCGATTGCCGGCTCGCCGGTGGTGGCGATCAACCGCGCCGTGGCGATCGCCGAAGCCGAGGGCGCTGCCGAGGGTCTTGCCGCGCTCGACGAGATCGGCAGCGACAAGCGGCTTGGCGAATACCAGCCTTACTGGGCGGCGCGGGCGGAGCTCTCAGCCCGGCTCGGCAAGACAGCCGAGGCCGCCGAGGCCTATGATCGGGCGATCGGACTCGAGCGCGATCCGGCCTTGCGCCGTTTCCTGCAGGCCGAGCGGGGGAAGCTAGTCCGCAACTGAGACGAGACGCCAGTTCTGGCAATTACTCCTGCGGCCACATCTCATGAGAAAGGTTCAGCTTCCGCATGATCGTATGCCGGCGCAACTTGCCCCACAGCCGTTCGATGTTGGGCCAGACCACGCGAGCGCCCTTGGTGTCGGGATGCCAGGCCACCAGCATCACGAGATAGATGTCGGCAAGCGAAAGTTCCTCACCGGCCAGCCACTCACGGCCGGCGAGCGCGCTGTCGACGATGGCAAAGCCGCGCTCCATTTCGGCGATAGCTGCCTCCTTCACCGCCTGCACGGTGTCGGCGTCGGCGGTGTAACGGTGGGCATAATAGAGCCTCAGGATCGCGGGATAGAGCGCCGACGACATGAAGGCCATCCAGCGCAGGAAATCGGCGCGGGCCGGCGAGCCAGCTAGCGGCGCCAGATGCGCTTCTGGATGACGCTCGGCGAGCAGGATGCAGATCGCCGCCGATTCGGTCATCGAGCGGCCGTCGGGCAACGTCAGCGCCGGCACCTGGTTCAACGGGCTGATGGCGAGGAAAGCAGGATCGGGCGGATCCTTCTTCGGCACGTCGATCTGCTGGAAAGGCGCGCCGGCCATGGCCAGGGCCGCCTCGACGACGAAGCCACCGCTGCCGGGGCGCGTGTAAAGCTTGTACATAAAATCCTCCCGCCGGCCGATTCGAGGCCGGCGGCGATTTGAACCGGAAGCAACTGCCGGCTCAAGCGAGAGGCTGGCGCTGCCAACGCCTTTTTTCAGCGGTCCAGCGGCGCTTCGTGATGGCCAGGCCGATTCCTGGACTGCCCTACGCCCCCAGTCCGTCGAACAGGATTGTCGAAAGATAGCGCTCGGCGAAGGACGGGATGACGACGACGAGGTTCTTGCCCTTGTTTTCCGGCCGCGAGCCGACGACGATCGCCGCCTGCAGCGCAGCACCCGACGAGATGCCGACCGGCACCCCTTCGAGGCGCGCGACGAGGCGTGCATTGGCGACCGAATCCTCGTTCGAGACCCTGACGATCTCGTCATAGATCGTGGTGTCGAGGATCTTGGGAGCGAAGCCGGCGCCGATGCCTTGAATCTTGTGCGGGCCGGGCTGGCCACCGGAGAGCACCGGCGAGGCTTCCGGCTCGACCGCGACGACTTGCAGCGAGGGCTTGCGCTTCTTCAGCACCTGGCCGACGCCGGTGATGGTGCCGCCGGTGCCGATGCCGGCGACGAAGATGTCGACCTCGCCATTGGTGTCGTTCCAAACCTCCTCTGCCGTGGTGCGGCGGTGGATTTCCGGATTGGCCGGATTCTCGAACTGCTGCGGGATGATGGCGTTGGGCAGCGTCGCGGCAAGCTCGTCGGCCTTGGCGATGGCGCCCTTCATGCCTTTCGGCCCTTCGGTGAGGACCAATTCGGCGCCGAGCAGCGCCAGCATCTTGCGACGTTCGACCGACATCGTCTCCGGCATGGTGAGAATCAGCTTGTAACCCTTGGCGGCGGCGGCGAAGGCCAGCGCGATGCCGGTGTTGCCGGAGGTCGGCTCGATCAGCGTGGTCTTGCCGGGCGCAATCTTGCCAGCCTCCTCCAGCGCCTCGATCATCGAGACGCCGATGCGGTCCTTGACCGAGGCGATCGGGTTGAAGAATTCGAGCTTGGCCATCACGTTGGCGACGATGCCCTTCTCCTTGGCGAATTTATCCAGCCGCACCAGCGGCGTGTCTCCAATCGTCTCGGTGATCGAGTTGAAGATGCGGCCGCGGCCGGGGACGCGCGCGGAGGTGACGGGCTTGTTCATTGGTTTCGCTCCCAAGGCAAAGGCATAGGCAAACAGAATAAGGCTTTCAGCCGCGCAAGATAGGCTGCCCGCCGAAAATATCCGAGTGGGCCGGTTGCTGAAAACCTCCCCGCGCCGGAAATGCATTTTCCGGATCGGCCCGTTTCACGGATGCTTTCCCCGAAATGCGGGCCGGTTGAGAATGCGGCCTATTGACGGGCCGCGATGGCGGCTGCCGCTCCCATCATGAAGCCGGCGGCGGTGCGGTTCAGCACCTTCAGCGCGCGCGGCGATTTCAGGAACCAGCGCGCCTTGGCAGCCAGCGCCAGATAGGGGACCAGCACCACGAACAGCACGACGACGGTAAGCGCGACGAGGATGCCGTAATCGGCCGGCGTGATCGTCTTCAGGTCGACGATGGTCGGCGTGATGGCGAGATAGAAGATCATTGTCTTCGGGTTGCCGAGCGTCACCGCAAGCCCGGCGATGAAGCTCGACGCCAGGCCGCCGCTCTTGCCCTTCCGCGCCTCGACCGTTTCGGGCGAGATGCCGCTCGTCCAGAAGCGCCAGGCAAGGAAGGCGAGATAAGCGACGCCCGCCCACTTGATGGCGAGAAACACCATGCCGAAGGTCTGTGCGACGAAGGCGAGGCCGAGCACGACGGCGGTGAGGTAGGTGATGTCGCCGAGCATGAGACCGAACGACATGGCCAGCGACGAACGGAAGCCGGAGCCGAGCGCGCGGGCAACAAGCGCCGTCACGCCGGGGCCCGGAATGGCGGCGGCGACGCCGAGGGCGGCGCTGTAGGCGAGAAATCCTGTCAGTGTCATGGTTTGAACCCAGCGCTATCCCGAGATCGGGATCCAGAGCGGCAGCCTCTTACCACGGCGCCAGGGCGACGTTAATTCCCTTGCGACCGGATTCGGTTGCACCAGCGCCGCTTCAGGACCGGTCGTCGCCATGAGTGACGCGCCATATCGTGCCGTTGCCGTCCTCGGTCAGGATCAACGATCCATCCTTCGCCACGGCGACACCGACCGGCCGGCCCCAGACCGCATCGTCCGCGATGACGAAGCCGGTGGCGAAATCCTCATATTCGCCGGTCGGCTTGCCATCCTTGAACTTCAGCCGCACCACCTTGTAGCCGGTGCGGACATTGCGGTTCCACGAGCCGTGCAGGGTGACGAAGGCGTCGCCCTTGTAGTTTGCCGGGAAGTTGCCACCCTCGTAAAAGGCGATGTTGAGCGGGGCCGAATGTGCCTGGATCAGCACGTCCGGCACCGTGACCTTGCCGGCGAGATCGGGCCGCGCGTCCTTGTGGCGCGGATCCTCATTGTCGCCGATATAGTACCAGGGCCAGCCATAGAAGGCGCCGTCCTTGACGGCGGTCGCATATTCGAAAGGCACGTTGTCGCCGAGCTCGTCGCGTTCGTTGACGACGCACCAGAGCGCGCCCGTAGCCGGCTGCACCGTCATGCCCGAGCAGTTGCGCAGACCGGTGGCGACCATCCTGCGGTTCTTGCCGTCAGGATCGAAAGCGAGCACATCCGCTCGGCCTTCCTCCGCCCCCCAGGTGGCGCCGAGCGGCGCCGATCTCGCCCATTCTTCGACACCGCCCTTCGGCCTCGCTCCCATGCCCTCTGCGGTATTCGAGCCCGAGCCGACCGAGAGATATAGCGTCTTGCCGTCGGGCGAAAAAGCGATGTCGCGCGTCCAGTGATGGCTCGACGGGATGTCCGAGACGATCGTTTCGGGCTTGCCGGAAGCTTTGAGGTCGCCGTCGCGATAGGCAAAGCGGACGACGCTGTTGCTGTTGGCGACATAGACCCATTGCGGCTTGTCGCCCGGCGGATAGAAGGCGATGCCATAGGGCCGGGTCAGGCCTTTGGCGAAGACCGACTTCTCGGCGGGCTTGGCGCTTCCTTCGGGCAGTCGATAGAGGCGGACCTGGTTCGCCCGGCTGTCGGCGACGAAAAGATCGCCGTTCGGCGCCACGCGCACGACACGCGGGCTGTCGATGCCCGAAGCCACCAGCTCGGCCGAAAAGCCGGCTGGAAGGGCCGGCTTGGCATCCTCGGGGCGATCGGTGACACCGCCGCCGTTCGAGGCGGATTCGGCGACATTCGGCTTCGGGAGATCGTCAGGCCGGATGAGGCGCCGCACGCCGGGCCGGTCGGCCTTCCAGTCGCCGAAGGCCCTTTTGCCAGTGAGCAAGGGCTGGTCGGCCTGCTGCGCGAAGGCGCCGGAGGCCATGAGCAAGGCGAGGGCCGCAAGGCCGGCGATCCGTATCATGCTGTTCTCCGTTATTCGCCAACGTCTATGTCACGATCAGCAACCAGACAGCGAATATCGGGCAGGCTTTCCAAAAGAGAAGCCGGGCATGCAGATTTTTGGCGGGAAGCGCCGGCCGATCAGCTCTCTTCGATATCCAGATCGTCGTCGAGCTGCTTTTCCAGCGCGACCAGATCGGCCGGCAGAGGCAGGCCCATGGCGCGCATTTCCCTTAGCTTCTCGCGCAATTGCTCCTGGATTTCGTGATCGTCTTCCGGCTGGTTCACCATCTCCTCGAGCAGCAGGCTGATCTGGGCCTTGATCGATTCCAGCGCCATTTCCACCCTCCTTGCGACGTTCCCCGCTCGCCTACCTCAGCATGCGCGAAATCAACTGGGCCGTATAGTCGACCATCGGGACGATGCGGGCATAGTTCAATCGCGTCGGGCCAATGACGCCCAGCGCGCCGACGACGCGCGCATCCTTGTCGCGATAGGGCGCGACCACGAGCGACGAACCGGACAGCGAAAACAACTTGTTCTCCGAGCCGATGAAGATGCGCACGCCCGGACCTTCCTCGGCGAGGTCGAGGAGCTGCAGCAGTCCGTCCTGCGTTTCCAGATCCTCGAACAGATGGCGCAGCAATTCGAGATCGGCCTGGGCCGTGACGTTTTCCAGAAGATTGGCGCGGCCGCGCACGATGAGGCGCGCCGGCAGGCCGCTTTCGGCCCCTGCCCAGACCGCGAGGCCCTTCTCGACCAGCTCCTGCGACAGCGTGTCGAGAGCCGCCCTGGTCTCGTCCTTGATGCGCGCGATCTCGACCCGCGCCTCGGCCAGCGTGCGGCCGCGGATATGGGCGTTGAGGAAGTTCGAGGCCTCGTGCAGCTGCGAGACGGTGATACCGGCCGGCAGGTCGACAACGCGGTTCTCGACGTCGCCGTTCTGCGACACCAGGACGGCGAGCGCCTTGGTGGGTTCCAACTGGATGAACTCGATGTGCTTCAGAGCCACCTCGTTCTTGGCGGCGAGCACCAGGCCGGCGCCGCGCGACATGCCGGAGAGCATCTGGCTGGCCTCGGTCAGCATATGCTCCAGCGTGGCGCCCGAGCCCGAGGCGCGCACCTGTGCCTCGATGACCCGACGCTCCTCGTCGGACAGATCGCCGAGTTCCATGAAGGCATCGACGAAGAAGCGCAGGCCGGTCTGGGTCGGCAGGCGGCCGGCCGAGATATGCGGCGCGTAGATCAGCCCCAGATGCTCGAGATCGCTCATCACGTTGCGGATGGTGGCCGGCGACAGCGACGACGGCAGGATGCGCGACAAGCTGCGCGAGCCGACCGGCTCGCCGTCGCGCAGATAGGAATCGACAATCCGCCGGAAGATGTCGCGCGAACGCATATCGAGCGATTGAAGCACGGGCGGCTGCGATGCGGGATCGACTGCCTTGTTCATTCCAGCGAAAAACCTCCTATTGAAAGATATAGACTTAAGCCCCCCTGGCGCAACCCGGGCCATTTTCCCTTGCGCCCCGCTTCCTTGGCGCCCTTTTCCTTTGCGCCGTCCGTCGCATGCGTCTACAAGCCGCCGACGAATCCAAAACCAAAGGAAAGAAGGCCGAATGCGCCCCTCCAAACGCCAGCCCGACGAAATGCGCGCCATCTCCTTCGAGCGCGGCGTCTCCAAGCATGCCGAAGGCTCGTGCCTGGTGAAGTTCGGCGACACGCATGTGCTGTGCACGGCGAGCCTGGAGGAAAAGGTGCCGGCCTGGATGCGCAATTCCGGCAAGGGCTGGGTTACGGCCGAATACGGCATGCTGCCGCGCTCGACGGGCGAGCGCATGCGCCGCGAGGCCTCCGCCGGCAAGCAGGGCGGCCGCACGCTGGAGATCCAGCGCCTGATCGGTCGTTCGTTGCGCGCCGTCGTCGACCTGCAGGCGCTGGGCGAACAGCAGATCACCGTCGACTGCGACGTCATCCAGGCCGACGGCGGCACCCGCACCGCCTCGATCACCGGCGGCTGGGTGGCGCTATACGATTGCCTGCGCTGGATGGAAGCGCGCCAGATGGCCAGCGTTTCCAAGGTGCTCAAGGACCATGTCGCGGCGATCTCCTGCGGCATCCATGACGGACAGCCGGTCATCGATCTCGATTATCTCGAGGATTCCTCGGCCGGCACCGACGCCAATTTCGTCATGACCGGCAAGGGCGGCATCGTCGAGATCCAGGGCACGGCGGAAGGCGAGCCCTTCTCCGAAGAGCAGTTTTCGGCGCTGATGGGACTGGCCAAAAAAGGTATTTCTCGGCTGGTGAGCCTGCAACAGATGGCTGTGGCGTAGGGTTATTGATGAGGTTGGCGATCCTTCGCACCCCCCTCTGGCCTGCCGGCCATCTCGCCTGCAAGGGGGGAGATTGGGCGTTGTCTTGGCTTTCGCCAATCACCAACGTTGCAGAGTGTGCGGCGACTCGGAAGCTGCCAATCTCCCCCCTTGCGGGGGAGATGTCCGGCAGGACAGAGGGGGGTGCGTCGTGACTCCCTCGGCGATTTTGGAATCGACGCTCTACGTGACTGATCTCAATGCCGCGGAGGCCTTCTATCGCGACATTATCGGCCTCGAGGCGGTCGGCAAGGTCGAAGGCCGCCACGTCTTCTTCCGCTGCGGCAACGGCGTGCTGCTCCTCTTCAATGCCGAGGCGACGAAAATTCCGCCGGCGCCCGACGCCAGGCTGAAGGTGCCGCCGCACGGCACGATCGGCGAAGGGCATCTTTGCTTCACCGCGACTGCGGCAGAGATCGCCGAATGGCGCAACCATCTGGCGGCCAAGAACATCGCCATCGAAAGCGATTTCGAATGGCCGCAGGGCGGGCACTCGATCTATATCCGCGACCCTTCGGGCAATTCGATCGAGTTCGCCGAGCCAAGGATCTGGGGCCTCTGATGCATTCTTTGAACGGACAAAAGATCGTTGTTGCCAGCCACAATGAAGGCAAGCTGCGCGAATTCGCCGACCTGATGGCGCCGTTCGGCTTCGAGGCGAAATCGGCCAAGGAATACGGCCTGCCCGAACCGGACGAGACCGGCACGACCTTCGAGGAGAATGCCTATATCAAGGCCTATGCCGCGGCCAAGGCCACCGGCCTGCCGGCGCTGTCGGACGATTCGGGGCTCTGTGTCGATGCGCTCGACGGCGCGCCCGGCGTCTACACCGCCAACTGGGCCGAGACGGCGGGCGGCACACGCGATTTCGGCATGGCCATGCAGCGCACCGAAGTGGCGTTGCAGGAGGTCGGCGCGACCGAGCCGGCGCAGCGCGCCGGCCGCTTCGTCGCCGTCATCTGCCTCGCCTTTCCCGATGGCGAGGCCGAATATTACCGCGGCGAGGCCGAAGGCACGCTGGTCTGGCCGCCGCGCGGCACGCTCGGCTTCGGCTACGATCCGGTGTTCCTGCCCAACGGCTTCGACAAGACTTTTGGCGAGATGAGCGCCGAGCAAAAGCATGGCTGGAAGCCCGGCCAGGCAACAGCCCTGTCGCACCGCGCCCGCGCCTTCCAGAAGTTTGCGCAAGCCCGATTGGATTTGGCGCGGCCGGATCTGGCGCGGCTCGGGTCAAAATGATCGGGGCCGGGCAAACCATGCCGCTCGACCGCAGCCCCGGCTTCGGCGTCTATATCCATTGGCCGTTCTGCGCGGCCAAATGCCCTTACTGCGACTTCAACAGCCACGTTCGCCATCAGCCCGTCGACCAGGAGCGTTTTGCGCGGGCCTTCGAGACGGAGCTGAAGACCATGCGCGCCCGCACCGGGCCGCGCGAGGTGACCAGCATCTTCCTCGGCGGCGGCACGCCGTCGCTGATGAAGCCGGAAACTGTGTCAGCGGTTCTGGAAGCCGTGGCGAAGAACTGGACGGTGCCTGCCGGCATCGAGGTGACGCTGGAGGCGAACCCGTCCTCGGTCGAGGCCGAGCGCTTCCGCGGCTACCGGGCGGCCGGCGTCAACCGCGTGTCGCTGGGCGTGCAGGCGCTGAACGACAAGGATCTGCGCTTCCTCGGCCGGCTGCACAATGTCGAGGAGGCGCTGCACGCCATCGGGCTGGCGCGGGAAATCTTTCCGCGGCTTTCCTTCGACCTGATCTATGCGCGGCCCGGCCAGACGCCTGAGGCTTGGCAGGCCGAGCTTGAGCAGGCGATCGGCCACGCCGCCGACCATCTCTCGCTCTACCAGCTCACCATCGAGGAGGGCACGCCCTTCCATGCGCTGCATGCGGCGCGGAAATTCGTCCTGCCCGACAATGATCATGCCGCCGATCTCTACGCGCTGACGCAGGAGGTGACGGCGGCGCATGGGCTGCCGGCCTATGAGATCTCCAACCACGCGCGGCCGGGCGCGGAAAGCCGGCACAACCTGACCTATTGGCGCTATGGCGAATATGTCGGCGTCGGGCCGGGCGCGCATGGCCGCTTCGTCGAGAACGGCCGCCGCACCGTGACGGTCGCGGAAAAAATGCCGGAGACCTGGGCCAATCTGGTCGACGCCAGGGGTCATGGCGTCACCGGCGGCGAGGTGCTGACGCGCGCCGAAGAGGCCGACGAGTTCCTGCTGATGGGGCTGCGGCTGGCCGAAGGCATCGACCTTCAGCGCTACGAGACGCTTGCCGGGCGCGGCCTTTCCAGCGCAAGGCTCTCGGTGCTGCAGGACGAAGGGCTGGTGGCGCCGGTCGGCAATGCACGGCTCCGCGCCACGACCGCCGGCATGATCGTGCTGGATGCGGTGGTGGCAGACCTCGCGCGGTGAAAAAGGTTCTCTTCGTCTGCAGCCAGAACCGCTTGCGCAGTCCGACCGCCGAACAGGTATTTTCCAGGCGTCGCGACATCGAGGTCGAATCGGCCGGCACCAAATCACGATGCCGACAACCCGGTGACGCATGAGCTCGTCGCGTAGGCCGACATCATCTTCGTCATGGAGAAGGCGCATCGGGCCAAGCTGCAGAAGAAGTTCCGGTCAAGCCTGAAGCGCGCCAGAATGATTTGCCTCGACATTCCGGACAACTACGCGTTCATGGATCCGGAGCTGGTGCGGCTGCTCGAGGCGAAGGTCTCGAAATATCTTGGCTGAATGGCGTGGTTGAACGGCCGAGCGCGGCGCTTTCGTCATCCTCGGGCTTGAGCGCGCTTGACCCGAGGATCATGCCGTGGCTGGGGCGGAGCACCGTTGGCGAGGGCTTCGATGTGAGGCCCAGGGTCTGCGCCGCGTCGACTCGCTCCTCGCTCCGCCTGGGATGAGGCGAGAGATCGCGAAGGGTCGCGACTGTTCTAGGCGTCGTGCTTCTGGCGGTGCTTCCCGCGATCCTTTTCCGCATGCGCCTCGCCGGAACGGCCCTGCTTCAGGTCAGCCTTGTCGCGGCGGTTCCCGTGCTGGGCGGCGATCGGATGCGAAGGAATGCCCTCGCGGGCGGTCTTGCTTTCAAGTCGTGTGATGAAAATGTCGAAGCGATTGGGCATCGTCCGGTCAGTGCTCCGTCGTGCTTTCGGTTTCGGTCGAGGCGTCTTGAACCGCGGGGCTTGGAAGCGGCTTCATCACTTCCTTGTCCTTTGTCCTGGCGGAGGGTTCCCGATTCTCCGAACCGGCAATCTTCTCCGATCCGGCAAAGCGCTTGCAGCCCGAATAATAGGGCGTGAAAGCGTCTTGAATGATCAGGCTGTCCATCCTGTCCTCCTCCTCGGGGAATCAGGGGTAAAATACGCCTTACGCGGTTTGGTTCCGCATCATGGCAAAGGCATGGCGATTCGCTTTCGTCGCCATCACGTTTTGCAACCGGGGATGAGCCGTGGCAAACAGTGGCGCGTGGGGAGGGCCTCAGTTGACCGGCGACAAACGCAGCTATGTAATCGGGCAGACCGAGATTGCGGCGCGGCCGCTGGAGCCGGCGCTCTATCTGGTGGCGACGCCGATCGGCAATCTCGCCGATGTCACGCTGCGTGCGCTGGAGACGCTGGCCGGCGCCGACATCGTTGCCTGCGAGGACACCCGCGTCTCGCGCGTGCTGCTGGAGCGCTACGGCATCCGCCGGCGCACCACGGCCTATCACGAGCACAATGCCGCCGAGGCCGGGCCGAAGCTGATCGAGTCGCTCGCTGCCGGACAAAGCGTGGCGCTGATCTCGGATGCCGGCACGCCGCTGGTTTCCGATCCCGGCTACCGGCTGGTCGGCGAGGCGCTGGAGCGCGGCATCCGCGTTATTCCGGTGCCCGGACCGTCGGCGGCGCTTGCCGCGCTGACCGCTTCCGGCCTGCCTTCCGACGCCTTTCTGTTCGCCGGTTTCTTGCCGGCCAAGGCAGGCCAGAGGCTCACCAAGCTCGAAAGCTTCAGGCAGGTGCCGGCGACGCTCATCTTCTATGAATCGCCGCGCCGGCTGGCCGAGACGCTTGGTGCGATGGTGCAAGTGCTTGGCGGAGCGCGCAAAGCGGCGATTGGCCGCGAGCTGACCAAGGCGTTCGAGGAGATGCGAACGGGGACGCTCGGAGAGCTTGCCGATCACTATGCGGCGGCCGAGACGCCCAAAGGCGAAATCGTCGTCTGCGTCGGCCCGCCGGAGGCGGCCGAAGACCAGCCGGCCGACATCGACCGGCTGCTGTTGTCTTTGGCCGCCGAAATGCCGGCCTCCAAGGCAGCGGCGGAAGCGGCGAAGATGACCGGCGGCCAGAAACAGGCGCTCTACCGCCGGCTGATCGAGCTGAAGGACAGACCATGATCCCAAAAAGTGGAAACCGGTTTTTGGAAGAGATCATGGTCAAACAAGAAAATGGCTGAGCGCACCGTCGGTCATCGGCGAAAAGCCTATCGGCGCGGCCATCGCGGCGAATGGCTGGCGGCGCTGGCGCTGATGCTGAAGGGCTATCGCATCCTTGCGCGCCGCCATCGCACAAGGCTCGGCGAGATCGACCTGATCGCCAGGCGCGGCGACCTGGTGCTGTTCGTCGAGGTCAAGGCGCGGCGGACGCTGATGGAGGCGATGGAAGCGATCGCCCACGCCTCGGAACGGCGCATCGAAAGCGCCGCCGACCTCTGGCTGTCGCGCCAGCCCGACTATGGCAGGCTTTCGGTGCGCTTCGACATGGTGGCGGTGCTGCCCTGGCGCTGGCCGGTGCATGTCGAGAATGCGTTTTATGGAAGGAGTTGAGGGGCTGTGCGGCCGTAGCTTGCGAGGCGTCGGCGGGACAGCGCCCCCTCTTGGCCGGCCATCTCCCCCACTTGGGGGGAGATCAGATGTCGCCGTCGCCTTCGCCAATCGCCAATGTTGCAGGAGATAGCGCCTTCGGCGAAGCTGCCAATCTCCCCCCTTGTGGGGGAGATGTCCGGCAGGACAGAGGGGGCGCGAAGGAACTCGACGTTGCGCTATTGAGCGGGCCTGTCACTCACCCCCAGATCATCAGCGCCATCAGTCCGAGCCCGCCGACCACGAGGCGCCACCAGCCGAACAGCGAGTAGCCCTTGCGCGAGACGTAATCGAGCAGGAAGCGCACCACGAAGAGCGCGGTGACGAAGGCGGCGATGAAGCCGACGGCGATGATCGGCAGGTCGGCCGAGGTCAGCACGTTGCGGTTCTTGAACAGATCGAAGGCGAAGGCGCCGACCATAGTCGGCATGGCAACGAAGAAGGAAAACTCCGCCGCCGCGCGCTTGTCGACGCCCAAGAGCAGCGCGCCTACGATGGTCGAGCCGGAGCGCGAGGTGCCGGGTATCAGCGACAGGCACTGGAACAGGCCGATCTGGAGATAAAGCCTGGTCGGGAAGCGCTCGACGTCGCGGTAGATGGGCTTCAGGTTCATGCGGTCGACGGCGAGCAGCACCACACCGCCGATGATCAGCATGATGCAGATCAGGCGCGGCGATTCGAACAGGAAGGTCTTGATGAAGTCATGCGCCAGCGCGCCGATGACCGCCGCCGGCAGGAAGGCGATGAGGATGCCGATGACGAAATGCCTTGTCAGCCGGTCATGCGGCAGTTCGAGCAGCATCTTCCAGAGGCGGCGGAAATAGACGCTGAGGATCGCGAGGATCGCGCCGAGCTGGATCAAAATCTCGAAGGCCTTGCCGGTCGAATGGAAGCCGAGGAAATGGCCGGCGAGCAGGATGTGGCCGGTCGATGAAACCGGGATGAATTCGGTCAGGCCCTCGATCAGCCCAAGCAGCAGCGCTTCGACAATGGTCTGGCTTTCCATGGCAACCTCTGCTTCGAGTGACGGCTAAGGGGAAGGGCTTGCTTGTCATGGCGCGGAAGTCCCCCTATAGGTCGCAACACATGACAGTCCCTGGAATCGGGCCGCCAAGACTTACCGGCGCTTACACCAATTTGCCAGTGTGCAATCCGGAATTCGCCGCACCTCGGAGCAGCGCACTGTGCGAATTCCGGATTCTGAGCCACACTGTCAACTTTGAGTTCTAGTGTGGTTTTGGATTTGAAGTTCCTGGACGCTGATGCCATTGAGGGTGCAGGAACTTCAAATCCACCACACTAGTGCGCCCTATCATCGCGGAACCATGCTGACGCTTTTTCACCACCCGATGTTCTCCACCTGCCGGTTCGTCCGCCTCGCCTTCGGTGAGTATGGCGAGGAGCTGGCCCTGATCGAGGAGAAGCCCTGGACCCGGCGCAAGGAGTTTCTGGCGCTCAATCCGGCCGGCACGCTGCCGATCCTGCTGGCCGAAGGCGACGTGCCGATCGTCGGCGCCATGGTCATCGCCGAATATCTCGACGAGACACGCGGGGTGCTGAAGCGCGACAGGCGGCTGTTTGCCGAGGACCCGATGCAGCGCGCCGAAATCCGACGGCTGACCGACTGGTATCTCAGCAAGGCCGAAAGCGAGGTCACCCGCCATCTGGTGCGCGAGCGCGTGCTGAAGCCGGTGATGCCGGAAACAGCGGGCGGCGGCTCACCCGATTCGGGTGCGATCCGCGCCGCGCGCGCCAACATCCGCCAGCACATGAAATACACCAACTGGCTGGCCGGCACGCGTCACTGGCTGGCCGGCAACAAGGTGACCTATGCCGACCTCGCCGCGGCCGCGACGCTTTCCGTGCTCGACTATCTCGGCGAGATCGACTGGCGCGAGCACTCGGCGGCGCGCGAATGGTATACTCGCGTGAAATCAAGGCCGTCGTTCCGGCCGCTGCTCACCGATCGCGTGCGCGGCCTGTCGCCGGTATCGCATTATGCGGACCTCGATTTCTGACAAGACGAAGCTGCGCGCGCTGATCGACGCGGAGGCGCGCCGCGCCGGCTTCGACGCCGTTGCCGTCACCCGGCCGGACGCGATCCCGCTGGCGCCCGCGCGGCTGGCCGAGTTCGTCGCCGGGGGATTTCACGGCTCGATGGACTGGATCGCCGAGACGGTTCTGCGGCGCGCCGAGCCCTCGACGCTGTGGCCGGAAGTGCGATCGATCATCGTGCTCGCCATGAACTACGGTCCGGACCGGGATCCGCGCGATGTCCTCGACAAACATGATCGCGGCGCGATCTCGGTCTACGCGCAAAATCGCGACTATCACGACGTGATGAAAGGTCGGCTGAAGGAAATCGCGGGCAAGATCGTCGCGCGCGCCGGCGGCGACGTGAAGGTGTTCGTCGACACGGCGCCGGTGATGGAAAAGCCGCTGGCGGAAGCCGCGGGGCTGGGCTGGCAGGGCAAGCACACCAACCTGGTGAGCCGCGAGCACGGCTCATGGCTGTTCCTCGGCACCATCTTCACGACGGCCGAGCTTGAGCCGGACAAAGCTGAGATCGACCATTGCGGCTCCTGCCGCGCCTGCCTCGACATCTGCCCGACCGATGCGTTCCCGGCGCCGTACCGGCTCGATGCGCGGCGCTGCATCTCCTACCTCACCATCGAGAACAAGGGGCCGATCCCGCGCGAATTTCGCGAGGCGATCGGCAACCGCATCTATGGCTGCGACGACTGCCTGGCCGCCTGTCCGTGGAACAAATTCGCCAGCGTCGCCGCCGAGGCCAAGCTTGCCGCGCGCGAAGATCTGCGCGAGCCGCGGCTGTCGGAGCTGCTGTTGCTCGACGATGCGACGTTCCGCTCCTTTTTCTCGGGCTCGCCGATCAAGCGCATCGGCCGCGACCGTTTTGTCCGCAACGCGCTGATCGCCGCCGGCAATTCGGGCGATGCTTCGCTGACGCCGATCGCGCGCGGCCTGCTCGACGCCGGCTCGCCCCTGGTGCGGGGTGCGGCAGTATGGGCGCTATCGCGACTGATGCCGCGGCGCGATTTTGCGGAGCTCGCCGCATCGGCCTTGCAGGCCGAAGGCGATGCAACGGTGCGCGACGAATGGCTGTCAGCGCTGCCGGTTCCCGCAAAGGACCATTGAAGAAGAGGATTCATTGATGGGCGAGAGACGCTTCTTCATTTTCGGCGCCGGCTATTCCGGCAAGGCTTTTGCGAGGGCCAATGAGGATGGCGCGCCGATCTTCGGCACGACTCGCTCGCCGGAAAAGTTCGAGGCGTTGCGGCAGGCAGGCATCGTGCCGTCAAGCTTCGAAGGTTCGTTGACCCCGCAAATCAGCGACGCGCTTCGGCAAGCAACGCATCTCGTCATCTCGGTCGCTCCGGACGAAGCGGGCGATCCGGTGCTCAATGCGGCCGGCGAGGCGATCCGGGCCAAGATGCCGGCGCTCAAATGGATCGGCTATCTCTCGACCGTCGGCGTCTATGGCGATCATGGCGGCGCCTGGGTGGACGAGAGCGCCGACTGCAGGCCGGTTTCGAAGCGCTCGGTGATGCGGGTGGCGGCCGAACAGGAATGGCTGGCTCTTGGGCGGGAAATCGGAAAGCCGGTAGCGATCCTGCGGCTTTCCGGCATTTACGGCCCTGGCCGCAACGCGCTGGCCAATCTCGACGACGGCACCGCAAGGCGGCTGGTCAAGCCCGGCCAGGTCTTCAACCGTATCCATTGCGACGACATCGCCGGCGCCCTGTGGCATCTGGCCGATAGGAATCGCGGCGGCATCTTCAATGTCACCGACGACGAGCCGGCGCCGCCGCAGGATGTCGTCGCCTATGCCGCCGGGCTTATGGGCGTGGAGGCGCCTCCGGAAATCCCCTTCGAGACGGCGCAACTTTCGCCCATGGCGCGGTCCTTCTACGGCGAGAACAAGCGCGTCGCCAACGCGGCGATCAAAGCGGCAGGCTACAGCTTTCGTTTGCCGAACTATCGGGTGGCGCTGGAGCGGATGTGGGCCGACGGCAACTGGCGGGACGGAGAGCCGCGCAGCCCAATGAAACGCTCGTGAGCGAAGCGAAGTGGATGGCGATTATGATTCGCACCTGAAGCGCGCGTCTTTCGAGATTCGCTCCATGCGCTTCAGGTTTGGGGAGACATGTTTTAGCATTGCGTCGCGCCACTGGAGAGGGGACTCGACCTGATGACGTTGCGATCGCTGCCCGACAGCAAGCCGTTCCTGACCGCCGCGCTTGCCCTGGTGACCTTGGCCGGGCTGGCGACGGCCGCAATCTCGGCCGAACCGCGTGCAAAGGACCTGTTCGGCGCCAAGAAGCTGCCGGCGGTGGCGCAAGCGCAATCCTTCGGCTTTTACTCAAAAGGCTGCTTTGCCGGCGGCGTCGCCTTGCCGATGGACGGGCCGAGTTGGGAAGTGATGCGCCCCTCGCGCAACCGCCGCTGGGGCCACCCGGCGATGATCGCGCTGATCGAGAAGCTGGCGCGCGACGCCCAGGCGGATGGCTGGCCGGGGCTGCTGGTCGGCGATGTCTCGCAGCCGCGCGGCGGCCCGATGACGACCGGCCACGCCTCGCATCAGATCGGCCTCGATGCCGATATCTGGCTGACGCCGAAGCCGCGGCGCCCGCTGACCATGGCTCAGCGCGAGAGCATGAGCGCGACGCTGATGGTCGACGGGAAGACGCATCTGGTGAAGGACGCGCTGTGGACGCCGGCGCATACGCGGCTTCTGAAGCGTGCGGCGAGCTACCCTGAGGTCGAGCGCATCCTGGTCAATCCGGGCATCAAGAAGAAGCTTTGCGACACGGTCACCGGCGATCGCTCCTGGCTGCGCAAGATCCGCCCGTTCTGGGGCCATGACTATCATTTCCACATGCGCATCGGCTGCCAGGCGGGCTCGCCCGGCTGCAAGGCGCAGGAGGCGACGCCGGCCGATGACGGCTGCGGCAAGCCGCTTGCCTGGTGGTTCACCGAGGAGCCGTGGCGGCCGAACAAGAACCCGGATGCGCCGAAAGCGCGCGACCTGATGACCATGGCCAATTTGCCGAGGGAGTGCCAGGCGGTGCTTGCAGCGCCGGACGCCCCTTCTGTGGAAGCGGTCACCTATCAGGGCGGCGGCGCGGCAGCGGTAGCGGCGGCCAAATCGAAAGTGATAGAGCCGGCCGAGACTATCTCCAGCGGGAATGCCGTGCTTCCCGCGGCAGCCAGCGCCTTCGCGCCCACCCCCTCGATCGGCATTCCGCTGCCGCGTCCGAGACCGGGGAACTGACATTAGGCAATCGCTTCGGCTTCCCCCTTTGCTTGAGACGATCAATCGCTAAGGTCGGCGCCGCCCCTCATCCGCCTGCCGGCACCTTCTCCCAGTATAATAACGGGGAGAAGGGATCTGGCCGCAGCCTCGCCGCCATCCTTGCCGCGCCGGAGATTGGCGAAACCGTCGACGAGCGCCCCTCTCCCCGTCACTAGACGGGGAGAGCATGCCGGCAGGCAGGTGAGGGGCGGCGCCGACGCTGGAAGAGATACGGCAAGAACGGAGTTCAAAACGCCAAGCGAATGCCTCGAAACTGGGGCCGAAGCCGCTTTCCCTTTGCCGGCCCATGCGCTAGGTCAACGACGGGCGGGAACGAACGGGACGAACAAAGAGCATGGTTGGCGAAGACGATACAGCGCTGCGATTTCCTGTCCTGATCGGCGATATCGGCGGCACCAATGCGCGTTTCTCTATCGTGCTCGACGCCAATTCGGAAGCGACCGAGCCGCAGATCGTCCAGACGGCCAATTTCAGGACCATCGACGAGGCGATCCAGGCGGCGGTGCTCGACCGCTCGTCGATCCAGCCGCATTCGGCGGTGCTGGCGGTGGCCGGGCCGGTCGACGGCGACGAGATCCGGCTGACCAACTGCCCCTGGGTGGTCAAGCCGCACCAGATGTTTGCCAATCTGGGTTTAAGCGAGATCGTCGTGCTCAACGATTTCGAGGCGCAGGCGCTGGCGGTGGTTGCGCTCGGCGAAGAGCATATGGAAAAGATCGGCGGCGGCGCGCCGGAGCCGAATGCGGGCCGGGTCGTGCTCGGCCCGGGGACGGGGCTCGGTGTCGCCGGGCTGATCTACGCGCTTCGCCACTGGATACCGGTGCCGGGCGAGGGCGGGCATATGGATATCGGCCCGCGCACGCCGCGCGACTTCGAAGTGTTCCCGCATATCGAAAAGCTCGAGGGCCGCATCTCCGGCGAGCAGATCCTGTGCGGCCGCGGACTGGTCAATGTCTATCGCGCGGTGGCCAAGGCCGACGCAAAGCCGACGCCTTTCACGACGCCGGCGGAGGTTACCGCGGCCGCGCTCGCCAAATCCGATCCGGTGGCACAGGAAGCGCTGGAACTGTTCGTCACCTGTCTCGGCCGCACCGCGGGCGATCTCGCGCTGGTGTTCATGAGCCGCGGCGGCGTGTTCCTGACCGGCGGCATCGCGCAAAAAATCGTGCCGGCGCTGAAAGCCGGCAATTTCCGCGCCGCGTTCGAGGACAAGGCACCGCACAGCGCGCTGATGCGCACGATGCCGGTCTATGTCATCACCCACCCGCTGGCGGCGCTTCTCGGGCTTGCCGCCTATGCCAGAACTCCGTCGCTGTTCGGCGTTCAGACCGCTGGACGGCACTGGCGGGCATGAGCGCGCCCGGGTTCGGGATGGCAATCGGCCACCGCGACGAAGTTTCGCCATAGGCAAGCCGTAGCCGGGGCGCTAAGAGGGGTGCCGATTGTCGCCCGATCCTGCGAGACCGTCCTACGAGAACTACGAAGCGCTTCTGATTTGACACTCCAAAATCCAAACAAACATAAGGTCCGACCCGGCGAGGTCACGGCGGTGCTGCGCCGTATCATCGCTGAAAACGGCCATGACCATCGCTGGTCGTATGCGGTCGCCATCGTCTGCTCGCTGCTGGTTTCGGGCGCGACCGCCTTCTCGGCCTGGGTCATGGCGCCGATGGTCAACGAAATCTTCTACGAACGGCGGGGCGACGCCGTGCTATGGATCTGCGCCGGTTTCATGGGCGCCTTCCTGGTGCGCGGTTTCGCCGGTTACGGCCAAGCGGTGGCGTTGGCCACGATCGGCAACAACCTGGTCGCCCGCTACCAGAAGCGCACCTTCGACCATCTGATGCGGCTCGGCGTCAATTTCTTTAACGACACACGCTCCGGGCGCTTGGCGGCGCAGCTGGACGAGAACATCGGCGGCATTCGCGATCTCTTGTCGCTGACATTGATTTCGATCACCCGCGACGCGGTGACCCTGGTCGGCCTCGTCGGCCTCATGGTCTACCAGGATCCGGTGTTGTCGCTAAGCTCGCTGCTGATCGGGCCGCCGCTGATCTGGGCCGTCGTCTACATCACGCGCCGGGTGCGCAAGATCAACCGCGAATCCGTGCTGATCAATTCTCGGCTGAGCGGGTCGGTGCAGGAGGCCACACAAGGCATTGCCATCGTCAAAGCCTTCACCCTGGAGGACGAGCTGGCGCGCCGCATCGGCATCATGGCCGACACGGCCGAGCAGCGCAGCAACAAGATCGCCCGCGTCTCGGAGCGGCTGTCGCCGATTTCGGACATCCTGGCTGGGCTCGCCGTGACCGCCGTCATCGCCTATTCCGGTTATCGGGCGCTGGTTCTCGGCCAGCCGCCGGGCGCGGTGTTTTCCTTCATCACCGCGCTGATCCTGGCCTATGATCCGGCGAGGCGGCTGGCGCGCATGCAGGTGGCGATGGAACGCGCGCTGGTCAACGCGCGCATGATCTATGAACTGCTCGACCTCGAGCCGAAACAGAGCGACGCGCCCGACGCCGCCGAAGCAAAGATCATTTCCGGCGAAGTGGCCTTCAACAATGTGACGTTCGGCTACAGCGCCGACATGCCGGTGCTGAGGGATCTGAGCTTTACCGCCGCGGCCGGCAAGGTGACGGCGATCGTCGGCGCTTCGGGCGCCGGCAAGTCGACGCTGGTGGCGCTCTTGCAGCGCTTCTACGACGTCGACAAGGGCTCGATCGAGGTGGACGGCCAGGACATCTCGAAGGTGACGAAGCGGTCGCTGCGCCAATCGATAGCCTATGTCTCGCAGGCGCCCTATCTCTTCGAAGGCACGATCCGCGACAACATTCGCTACGGCCGGCTCTCGGCCACCGATGCGGAGATCGAGCAGGCGGCGAAACAGGCCGCCGCCGACGAGTTCATCCGCCAGCAGCCGCAAGGCTACGACACGCCGGTCGGCGAAGGCGGCTCGACGCTTTCCGGCGGCCAGCGCCAGCGCGTCTCGATCGCGCGCGCCATCGTGCGCCAGGCGCCGATCCTGCTGCTCGACGAGGCGACCTCGGCGCTCGACAACGAAGCGGAAGCGCGCGTCCAGGAAGCGCTCACCCATGTCATGGAAGGCCGCACCACCATCGTGATCGCGCACCGGCTGTCGACGGTGGTCAATGCCGACCACATCATCGTGCTGGAAGAGGGACGGCTGGTCGAGCAAGGCACGCACGCGACGCTGATGGCCGATCCGGACAGCATCTACGCCCGCTTCCACCGGGTGCAGGGCAAGAAGGGGCTGGGGCTTGTCGATGACGCCAAGCCAATCCAAACTGCGCTGCCGCGCACGCGCGCGAAGAAGACCGTCGGGAGAGGCGCATGAGCGAAACGGGCGATATGGGCCTGGTGGTGGTGGGCGCCGCCGGCCGGATGGGCCAGACGCTGATCCGCGCCATCCACTCCATTCCCGGCGCGCGCGTTGCCGGTGCTGTCGAGCGGCCGGACTCGCCGCATCTCGGCAAGGATGCCGGCGAGCTCGCCGGCATCGGCACCATCAATGTGCCGATCGTCGACGACCCGCTGCCGGCCTTCGCCAAGGCCGACGGCGTGCTCGATTTCACGGCCCCTGGCGCAAGCGTCGAATTCGCCGGCTATGCCGCGCAGGCGCGCATCGTCCATGTCATCGGCACGACCGGCTGTTCGGCCGACGACGATGCCAAGATCGCCGCGGCGGCGCGCCACGCGACCATCGTCAAATCCGGCAATATGAGCCTGGGCGTCAATCTTTTGGCGGTGCTGGTGGAGCAGGCGGCGCGCGCCCTCGATGCGCAGGATTTCGACATCGAGATCCTGGAGATGCACCACAGGCACAAAGTCGACGCGCCGTCCGGCACGGCGCTGCTGCTCGGCGAAGCGGCGGCCATGGGCCGAGCGATCGCGCTCAAGGACAACAGCGTGCGGGTTCGCGACGGCCATACCGGCGTCCGCAAGGCCGGCACGATCGGCTTCGCCACTTTGCGCGGCGGCTCGGTGGTCGGCGAGCACAGTGTGATCCTGGCCGGCACCGGCGAGCGCATCACGCTGTCCCACCAGGCCGAGGACCGGGCGATCTTTGCCCGCGGCGCCGTCAAGGCGGCGCTTTGGGCGCGCGGCAAGAAGCCGGGCCTTTATTCCATGCGGGACGTGCTCGGCCTGAGCTGAGGCGTCTATTTTCCAACGCAATTCCGGACGGACAACCGCTACACGCTTTTCCTGGAATTGCTCAAATCCAACCACGTATCAGGAGCAAACATGTCGGGAACTCTCGTGCTCGTGCGCCACGGCCAGAGCGAATGGAACCTGAAGAACCTGTTCACCGGCTGGCGCGATGTCGACCTGACCGAGCAGGGCAACGCGGAAGCGCTTGCAGCCGGCGAGAAGCTCAAGGCGCGCGGCCTGAAATTCGACATCGCCTACACCTCTGCGCTGAAGCGGGCGCAGAAGACCTGCCAGCACATTCTCGACGTGGTCGGCCAGAGCAACCTCGAGACCGTCCGCGACCAGGCGCTCAACGAACGCGACTATGGCGACCTCTCCGGCCTCAACAAGGACGACGCGCGCAAGAAGTGGGGCGAGGAGCAGGTGCATATCTGGCGCCGCTCCTACGACGTGTCCCCTCCCGGCGGCGAAAGCCTGAAGGACACCGGCGCGCGCGTTTGGCCCTATTACCTGCACGACGTGCAGCCGCATGTGCTGCGCGGCGAGACGGTGCTGGTCGCCGCGCACGGCAATTCGCTGCGGGCGCTGATCATGGCGCTGGACGGCAAGAGCGGCGAGGAGATCGTCAAGCTCGAGCTCGGCACCGGCGTGCCGGTGATCTACAAGCTCAACGCCGATTCCACCGTGGCAAAGAAGGAAGTGCTGGAGGGCTGAGGGTCTCTTACTCCCTCACGGCGACTCATTGACCGGCGGGCGGCCAGAGCTTCACCCCACGCTTGAACTTCATCTCTGCGCCATCTGTCCGAGCGTTCGCGCTGCCCCTCACCTGCCTGCCGGCATCCTCTCCCCGCATAGTGACGGGGAGAGGGGCGCTCTTATCGCTGCTTTCGCCAATTGCCAATGTTGCAAGAAAAGCGCCGAGATCGCGGCCAGCCCTTTCTCCCGTCACTAGAGCTGGATGATTTTAGGTTGAACAGTATCCGGCGTTTTCGAAGTAGTTGGTGCATTCGGTTGCGGTGAGGCCATCGAGGAT
>NZ_NSGF01000020.1 GCF_002294995.1 Mesorhizobium sp. WSM3860
CCTTCGATCCGCAGGGGCGGTCGGCCGGCAATGTCGCCGCCATCGACCAGGTCGACGCCAAGTACAACGTCCGCTGACCCAACTTCTACGCTGCGCGATCACATCTGGACCGACAGCAGGAGAAGAACGCTCCCACGCCGCCGCAAAACGCTCTATCTCTTTGTTTTCACGCAATTCGGGACGGGAAAACCGTTACACACTTTTCCTGGAATTGCTCTAGTCTCACGGCCGAGAACGTTGCAGGGAGGTGTGAATGAGCCGGACGCAAAAGCTGATCAACGACGGCAATGCGGCGGTCGACGAAATGCTGGTCGGCATCATTGCCGCGCATCCCGAGCATCTTTGGCGTCCGGACAACGCGCCGCGTGCGGTCATCGCCAAGCATGGTCCGCGGGCCGGCAAGGTGGCGCTGGTGATCGGCGGCGGGTCAGGCCATGAGCCGACGTTCCTCGGCTACGTCGGCAAGGGCTTGGCGGATGCCGCCGCGATCGGCAACGTCTTCGCCTCGCCGCCGCCGCAGCCGGCGGTCGACGCGGCGATGGCCGCGAGCGGCGGTGCCGGCGTCCTATTCATGTACGGCAACTATGCCGGCGACGTGATGAATTTCGACATGGCGGCGGAGCTGCTGGAGATAGAAGGCGTCGAGGCACGCACGGTGCTGACCACCGACGACATCGCGTCGGCGCCGCGCGACCAGCGGCAAAAGCGCCGCGGCGTGGCCGGCAACGTGTTCATCTTCAAGGCCGCGGGCGCGGCTGCCGATATGATGATGCCGCTGGACGAGGTGGAGCGGATCGCCCGTCACGCCAACGACCGCACTTTCACCATGGGCGTGGCGCTCTCGTCCTGCTCCCTGCCGCAGACGCGGCGGCCAAGCTTCGATCTGCCAGCTGGCGAGATGGAGATCGGCATGGGCATCCATGGCGAGCCCGGCGTGCGGCGCGGGCCATTGCGTTCGGCCAACGATGTCGCCGACGAGATCATGGACGCGATCCTGGCGGAGATGAAGGCGCCGGCCGGAGGTCGTGTCGCTGTGCTGGTCAACTCTCTCGGCGCGACGCCGCTGATGGAACTTTACATCCTGAATGCCCGGATCGCGGAACGCCTGACGGCTGCCGGGCTGGTCGTCCACAAGACGCTGGTCGGCCCCTACTGCACATCGCTCGACATGGCCGGCGCCTCGATCACCGTCATGCATCTCGATGACGAGCTGCAGCGCATGATCGACCACCCCTGCGACTGCGCCATGTTTCGGAGCTGAGCGAGATGGAGTTTACGACCGGGGACTTGAAAGCGCTTTTCGACGCCTTCTCTGTGCGGATGGCGACGGAGCGCGACAGGCTTTGCGCGCTTGACGGGGTAATCGGCGACGCCGACCACGGCATCGCCATGGAACAAGGCATGAAGGCCGCGGCCGATGCAGCCCAGGCCGCCGAGGGCACGCTGCAGGATGTGTTCAATGCCGCCGCCAAAGGCTTTCTCAACGCAGTCGGCGCCTCCTCCGGACCACTCTATGCGACCGCCCTGCTGCGCGCCGGCAAGGCCGCGGGTCCGCGCGGATCGATGCCGAGCGGCGAGTTGCGGACCGTCATTGCGGCGATGCGCGACGGCATCGTCCAGCGCGGCAAAGCGGAACCCGGCCAGAAGACAATGCTCGATGCCTGGGCGCCGGCCGCGGACGCGGCAGCCAGTGGCCAGGACGCCGATACCATCGCCGCCGCTGCCCACAAGGGAGCAGAAGCGACACGCGATATGATCGCCACCGTCGGCCGCGCCGCGCGTCTCGGCGAGCGCTCGCTGGGTCATCCAGACCCCGGCTCGGTTTCGGCCGCAATGCTGGTCGAAGAAATCTGCAATGCGATGAAGACCGCCTGAGTCGCCGGAGCGGCCGCCGTTCAGTTCAGATGGCGTGGCGCTCAGCAGCGTCGATCAGCCGGCCTTGCTCAGCCGTGGGTTCGCGGCAGCATCTTTTCGGCAAAGGCCTCCACCTCTCCCTCGCGGGGTTCTTTGCCCGTGTGCGTTAGCAGGTAGGCCGGCGTCAGGAAAAGACGGTTGCTCACCGGCTCGACGATCTCGAGCGAGTAATAGCCGATCTGCGTGAAGTACAGCACGCGCGCCCGTACGAAGGCCTCCGTGTCTGCGTAACCGTGCCGCGAAAACATCGCCCGGATGGCATCGACCCGCGCATCGTCTTCCTCGTTCACGATACGATGGACCTTGGCGGACTGGCGCGACCAGGCACGCACGGCGAAATCCAGGCGCGGATTGAAAAGCTTCTCATCCAGCCAGCACTCGAAGACATTGAGCACGGCCTCAGTTATCGACGCGGCGGGCCGGCCGGCCTGCTCGACGATGAAGCGGGTGTTGTTGTTGCGCCAATAGTCGAGAAGCTGATCCAGCAGGTCCTGGCGGCTCTTGAAATACCAGTAGAAGCTTGAGCGGGAGACGTTCAGCTTTTGCCCGAGGCCCAGGACGCGAACGGCCTCCACGCCCTCGGAGATGAGCGTCTCCAGCGCTAGCTTCATCCAGTCTTCGCGCGTCACCTTGGTGTTGCCGATCAGACCGGACCGTCGTCGCACGACTGGATCAGCACTGGAATCGGAAAGCATAGCAGCCCGGCCAAGGTTAGACGCCGGCTAGATAGACGCGAAACCGCGTCACTACAATCCTGATGAGTGTTCGAGCCATTCCCACAGGTAAGGTGCCAAACCGCGATCGACGTGCAGACGAGCTCGGTCAGGGCCGCCAAACCGATAGAACAAGACAGTGACGCCGGCAAAGAGCACCGAGGCCGACCGGCTTGCCTGCCCCGGATCGCGCGCCGTGCCCTTGGCGACCAGACCGGCCAGACCCGGCCCCTCGATCTCGAACACATGCAGTCCGGCATCCATGACCGAGACCGCGAACCCGTCCTCGTGCCAGCCGGCCGCGACGGGCAATGGCCGTTGACTTACGGCGAGAATGCGATCGCGCGCGATGCGCAGCATGTATTTGTCGCCGCTGGCAACCGCACCGGCGCCGACCCCCTCGCCCGCGAGGCCCGAAGCCTGCGCCCAAGCCGTCAGGTCGCCGCTGATAAGAAGCTGGTTCAGCCCGCCCAACGTCCGCACGCTGATCCCGTCCTTGTTCAGGACCGCGGTGGTCCAGTCGGGCGCCGCCGGCCACTTTTCGGCGAGGTTACGCATGCAGGCGGCTCCCTTCCGGATCGAAGGCGCAGGGCGCGACGATAGTGGCCTGGCGCACGACGCCGAGGTGCTGGACGTCGATCGTTTGGCCATGCCGCGCGGCGCCCCGTTCGATGAGCGCCAAGGCGACCGGGCGCCCCAGAGTCGGGCTTTGATAGCTCGAGGTGACGAAGCCGATGCTTCGGAGGCGGCCGCCGCTTTTCTCGACACCATGCGCGCCGGTCGCCAACGGCGCCTCGCCTTCGCCGACAGCCAGGCCGACAAGCTGAGTGCGATCGGTTCGGCTCGCCGCTTCGGTGAAAAGCGATCGCCGGCCGACGAACTCACCTTTCCGCTTGGTCCGCGGTCCCGCGACGCCGAGGTCGTGCGGCATGACGTTGCCGTCGGTGTCTTTGCCGATGACGATGTAGCCCTTCTCGGCGCGCAGGATCATCAGCGATTCAAGCCCGAGCAGCACGGCGTCGAACGCGCGGCCCTGCTGCTGCATCTTTGCCCACAGCACCTCGGCCCGGTCGGCGCGGATGGAGATTTCGTAGCTTCGGTCGCCGGTAAAAGAGACCCGGGCAATGCGCACCTCGTCGCCGGCAAAGCGGCCGGCGGTAACCGCCATATGCGGCAGGCTAGCATCGTCCAGCGCGGCACCCAGATCGAGCGCCTCTACGAGCCCGCGCGCATTTGGACCCGAAACGGTCAAGGTGGCGTATTGGGCGGTGGCGTTGTGGATATAGACCGCATCGCGGCCGAAGCGGTCCTGCCGCCACTCTTCGAGGCGCGCGTGGACTGCCGCGACATGCGACGACGAGCAGGAGACGATGAAGCGGTGCTCGTCCAAACGTACCAGCACGCCGTCATCGAAGACGACGCCATTTTCCGACAGCATGAATCCGTAGCGGCAATGGCCGGGTTTCAGGGTCGACATCGTGCTGTAATAGATGAAGTCGACGAATTCGGCCGCGCGCGGACCGATCACCTCGATCTTGCCGAGCGTCGAGCCGTCGAAGAGCGCAACGGACTGCCGGGCGCGCCGCGCTTCCTGCTGGATCGTGCCTCCGGCTTCGCCGCTTCCGTAATAGGCCGGCCTCAGCCAGCCGCCGTATTCCTGGAATACGCCACCCGCGGCGCGATGGTTTGCCTCCAGCGGCAGGCGGCGGACCGGGACGTGCATGCTGCCCCGGCGCGCTCCCGCCAGGCTGGCGAACGGCACAGGCGTGAAGGGCGGCCGGTAGGTGGTGGTGCCGACCTCGGGAATGGGGCGGCCGGTGACATCGGCCAGCAGCGCCAGGCCGTTCAGGTTCGACGTCTTGCCCTGGTCGGTCGCCATGCCGAGCGTCGTATAGCGCTTCAGGTGCTCGACGGAGACGAAGTTCTCCCGCGCCGCCAGCTCGACGTCCTTGGCAGTGACGTCGCTCTGGTAGTCGATCCAGATGCGGCCCTTGGCTTTGGGCTGCGGCCACAGGCTGACGACGCCAAGCGTTCTTTCCACACCCGTGCTGCGAGGTGCCGACGACGATGAGCCGAACCCGTCGAGTGCCGCCAGGCCGCTGGCCAAGGTTTCGGAAAGCGACGCCGTGCCGGACACCGCGCCGGCTACGCCGATCCCCTCGATAGCTTCTCCGGGAATAAAAGCCGCCAGTTGATCGCTCCAGGCGAGCTTGCCTTTCGCCTGCGAGAACAGATGCACGGTGGGTGTCCAGCCGCCCGAGACGAGCACGCAATCGGCCGCAAGGGCCGTACCGTCGTCGAGCAGAACACCCTGAACGGCGTTGCGGCCGCGCGCCGCCGCAATGGTGCGTCCGTCGAGGACCCGAATGCCGGTCTTCGCCTGCGCGCCGCCCTCACGCCGGCAATCGACCACCGTCACCGAAGCGCCGGCCGCCGCCAGCGCCGAGGCCGGCTCGTAGGCGCTGTCATTGTTGGTTGCGACCACGACCTGCCAGCCGACAAGGACGCCATGCCTGCGCAGGTAGCTCAACGCCGCGTCAGCGGACAGTATGCCCGGAAGGTCGTTGTTGGCGAACGGAACCGGCCGTTCGATCGCGCCCGTCGCCAGCACGATGCGGCGCGGGCGCACGCGCCACAGCGTGTCGGGTCGGCCGTCGCGGTGAAGCTGGTTGAGCGCGACCAGATTGTGATCATAGAAGCCGAAGGCGGTCGTATCGCTGAGCACGAGATGCCCGCTGCTCTTCAGCCGGGCCACCGTCGCATCGACCCATGCCGCACCCTCCACGCCGTCGACTTCGCCAGCACGGTGGCGCAGCGAGCCGCCGGGATGCGTCCGGTCGTCGACCAGGACGACCGAGTGCCCGGCTGCCGCCGCGCCAGAAGCCGCGGCGAGGCCGGCCGGTCCTGCGCCGACCACCAGGATGTCGCAATGATGGTTGATCTGGTCCGAGACCTGACGCGGCTTCCAATTGCGGTCGACGATGCCGAGCCCGGCCATGGCGCGGATGCGCGGCTCGAACAGGTGCCAGTCCGGCCACATGAAGGTCTTGTAGTAGAATGCGGCGGGGAGGAAACGGGCAAGGCGGTCCAGCACCGCGTTGCGGTCGGCCAGCGCCGTCGGCGACGCGTTGACGCTCTTGACCGTGAGGCCGTCCCGCGCTGGCACGGTCGTTGCCCGCGCATTCGGCACGCGGCCGCCGGCGCTCTCGATATCGACCAGCGCGTTGGGCTCCTCCACGCCGGATCCCCAGATGCCACGCGGCCGATGATATTTGAAGCTGCGGCCGACGATCGCCCGGCCGCTTGCCAACAAGGCAGAGGCGATCGTGTCGCCGGCGAAGCCGTCGACGCGCGCGCCGTCGAAAGTGAAGCTCAGCGGACGGGCCCGATCGATATCGCTGCCGCCATTGGCAAGACGCGATGCGCTCATGCACCGTGCTCCGCTTCGCCGAGCACGGAGGAACCCGACACCTTGTGGTTGACGCTGTCGCGGCTCATCGCAAAGAACTCGCCGCAGGTCAGGTGCATCCAAATTTCGCGGGTCGAGCCCCTCGGGTTGTCGCGCATGTGGAGGTAGCCGGCCCAGCGCTCGGCCGTCACGTCGCCGCCGTCGGGCCGCAAATTGCCGGCCTCGCCGCCATAGTGAAATTCGCTTTCTTCGCGCGGCCCGCAGAACGGACAGGGAAAGAGCTGCATCTTTACTAAACCTTCAATGGGCAATGCCGGAGCCGGCCGCCTCGTCGATCAGCCGGCCGCGGGCGAAGCGGTCGAGATCGAAAGGCCGGCTGATGTCGTGGTGCCTGCCTGTGGCAAGCAAATGGGCAAGCAGCGTGCCGCCGGCGGGAATCGCCTTGAAGCCGCCCGTGCCCCAGCCGCAATTGAGGAAAAGGCCGGGCAACGGCGATTCGCCGATGATGGGAGAGGAATCGGGGACGACGTCTACGATGCCTGCCCATTGCCGCATCATCTTCAGCTGGCCGAAGATCGGGAACATTTCGAGCATGCCTGCGATCACGCCTTCCAGCACCGGCAAATTGCCGCGCTGGCCGTAGGACGGGATGCGGTCGAGCGCGCCGCCGATCACCAGTTCGCCCTTGTCCGATTGGCTGACATAGACGCCCGTATCCGGCGAGATCACCACCGTGTCGATAATCGGTTTGACCGGCTCGGATACACAGGCCTGCAGCGCGTAGGAATTGACGGGCAGCCGGAACCCCGCCTTGGCCGCCAGCACCGACGAGTGGCCGGCCACCGCCATCCCCGTACGCTCGGCCCGGATTGCGCCGCGCGACGTGACGACGCCGCGGCAGCGCCCGTTCTCGATGATAAAGTCGGTGATCTCGCAGTTCTGAATGATGTCGACGCCGAGACGGCTGGCGGCGCGCGCATAGCCCCAGGCGACAGCGTCATGACGGGCAGTGCCGCCGCTCGGCTGCCAGGTGCCGCCATAGACCGGGTAGCGGGCATCCGGGGCGAAATTGTAGATCGGCACCACGCGGCGCACGTCCTCGACCGAGAACAATTCGCAATCGATGCCGTTGACCTGAATGGCGTTGACGGACCGGGCAGCGGTTTCCATTCCCGCTTCGCTATGCGCGAGGGTGAGAATGCCGCGCGCGGAAAACATCACATTGTAGTTCAGATCCTTCGACAGCCTCTTGTAGAGACTATGCGCCAGTCCGTAGATCGCCGCGCTTTCGGGGTAGAAGTAATTTGAGCGGACCACGGTTGTGTTCCGGCCGGTGTTGCCGCCGCCGATCCAGCCTTTCTCGAGCAACGCCACATTGGTGACGCCGTGGTTCTTTGCGAGATAGTAAGCCGTAGCGAGGCCGTGGCCACCACCGCCGATGATGATGGCGTCGTAACGCGGCTTGGGCTCCGGCGAGCGCCAGGCCTGCTCCCAGCCCGTCTGGCCGGCGACGCCTTCCTTGAACAGTGAAAGCGCTGAATAGTGCCTTGTCATGCGCTCCGGCCCGCGTCACGTGCGCGATATCGCAATGGTGCCAAGAAACCCCGAGACGCCATATCGGCGGCGCAATACCAAACCGGCGCAATCAACTCGTCCCGTCCTCGAAAGTCCATGACCCATCCCGTCCTGCCGCGGTTCGACAAAAATCGTCGACCTTCGCGCGGCGCGAAGTTAGCTTGAATGGACACCTGTGTCCATTGGGTAATCGAGCCGCGCGTCGCACGAGCGGGGTACCGGCCATCCGGGCCAAGTGAAATGCATTTGCGCGTGTCAGGCGCATGGCGGATTTCATTTGCTTGGTGCTCCCCCTTCTATGGGGCAAACTCCCCGCCGGGCTGTCAGGAGGAGAAATGAGAGCACGCGCAGCGACGGTCGGAGATCTCGAGGATGTTTTCCGCGGCCTGTCCAAGCGAATGTCGGACGAGTACCTGGCGGCCGGCAAGGACAGCAAGGCCGCTTACGACAATCTGATGATGAACCTGAAGGAAGGCCGGGCGCATGCGCTGGTCGAGGGCGACAAGGCCGTCGCGATCATCGCCTGGCATGAGCATGGCGACGCGGCCGACACACTGTTTGCCGCGCAGGAGGACTTCTTCAGAGCGGCAACCGTTCGCTTCTGCAGGCGTCACATCCGCCACATCCAGGCGCTCGCCGGCAATCTGCCCGTGCACTCGCGCAGCTGGCTCGATGGACCGGACGTGGCAAAATGGTTTCGGCTCATCGGCTATGTCGAGCGGGGACAGGAGAATGGCGCCACCCTGTTCGAACTGCCGCCGGCATCCAATGGCTGAGACCGGTTATTGGCGCAGCGGCTTGCACCGCGCAGCAATTGGCGGGATGGTGTGGAAGGCAGCCGGGGGCGCTGGCAGGCCGGAGATGCATGGCTGCTGGAAATCGAAATGGTGCGCGCTTGTTTGGCCCTTGTCGCCCTTGTTGCCCTTGTGAGGCCAGCAGAAGCAGGCGAGCGACTGGCTCCTCTCTTCGACCGCTCCGGTCTGGCGTCCGCGTATTCGGGTGAGTCCGACCTGGTAACCGCCTATACGACCGGGATGGCCCGCTACCGTCTTCAGCTCATCGCGCGTACCGGCACCGCCAATCTCGCCGCCCCCCTCGAACCTTTGGCCCTGCGGCCGGAATTTCGCCAGCGGACATGGCGCTCGGCCGATGGCAGCCTGCTGCAGGGCTTCGCCGGGAAAGGCGGCTTCCGGCTGACTGTCGGCAACTGCCTTGCCCGCATCTGCGCGGCCAGCGAATGCAGCGAAGCCGGCTGGCCGGTCTATGCCTGCAGCGACGGCCGCAAGCGCAAGATGTCGGTGAAGAGCTTCGTGACGGCAACCTTCGACGGCGTCCCTTACCGGCGGCTGAGCGCTCCGCCGGAACCGTGATTTGACTGCGTTCGACAGCCAGCTGATGAGAAGCATGGCGCCGGCGGAAAGCGCCCAGCAGCAGCAAGGTCTCGGCCAAGGCGTCATCGAGACAGACGGTGCGGGGTGGCCTCTTCATTGCAGCAGCCGGCTGAATGCCCGCGAAGACAAGGCGAAAAGTCCAAGCACGGCGCGCCAGGTTGCGCCGGCGTCGCCCGGCATGGCATCTGTCGGCCGATGACCCGTAAGCCCCTACGACAGCTTCCCGAATTCCCGCGACGACCCATCGCTGGAAAAGTCAGCCTCAACCGAGCGCTGTCGAAGCTTGGATTCTGCTCGCGCAAGCAGGCGGAACTGATGATCGCCGAGGGACGCGTGCGCGTTGCCGGCAAGGTAGCACGCGACCCGTCGCTGCGCGTCGATCCGGATCGCGACCGCATCACGGTCGATGGCGCACAGGTCGCCGCAGAACGAAAAGTGTATCTGATGCTCAACAAGCCGCGCGGGCTGGTCACCACGCGCGACGACCCCGAAGGACGCGGCACCGTCTATGACTGCCTTGCCGATCTCGACCTGCCCTTCGTGTCGCCGGTCGGCCGCCTCGACAAGGCCAGCGAAGGTCTGCTGTTGATGACCAACGACACGAGTTGGGCGAACGCCCTGCTCGACCCCGTCTCGCATGTCGCTAAAACCTATCATGTGCAGATCGCCTCCGCCCCTGACGAGGCGATGCTCAAGCGGTTCCGCCAAGGCACTGTCGTCGACGGTGAATCGCTTACGGCAAGCTCAATCGCGCTCTTGCGCAGCGGCGGGCGCACGGCCTGGCTGGAGATCGTGCTCGACGAAGGCCGCAACCGCCAGATCCGCCGCATGCTCGGCGCCTTCGACATCGAGGTGCTCAGGCTGGTGCGGGTGGCGATTGGCGCACTGCAGCTCGGAGATCTGGCGAAGGGCAAGGCACGGCACCTTACGAGTGAAGAACTGGCGATGGTCAGAGTCTAGCCGAAACGTCTCAGCTTCGTCATCCTATGGCGAAGCAAGGAGCGAAGCGACGCGCGCAGACCATAGGATGACGAAGCTGAGACGCCTCGGCCAACCGCCGAGGTATCCAACCGAAGCTACTTCTGGTTCCACCTGCGAACAACCGGCTCCGTCAGGTCGTGCTCATAGCCGAGGACGCTGAGGCTTGCGGTATCGAGGACGAAATGTTCGCCGCCTTCCGGCGGCAGGCCGATCCAGCGCGCCGCAAGCACGCGCAGGAAATGCGAGCTCGAGAAGATGAGCACATTGCCGGCCGCCGTCCGGATTTCGGCCACGATCGCATCGGCCCTGGCGCCGACATCGGCTGCCGCCTCGCCGCCCGGGCAGCCATCGCGAAACAATTGCCAGCCGGGACGTCCGGCAAGGATTTCCTTGGTCGTCACGCCCTCATAGGCGCCGTAGTCCCATTCCTGCAGGTCGGCCTTGTTGAGCGCGCGCTCGCCGAAGCCGGCCAGCCGGCAGGTGTCGAAGGCGCGCTGCGACGGGCTCGACCAGACAGCCTGGAAGGTCTGGTCCTTGAGGCGGTCAGCAACGCCGCGCGCGGCCTCTTCGCCTTTGGCGGTCAACGGAATGTCGGTGCGGCCGGTATGCTTGCCCGAGGCGCTCCATTCCGTCTCGCCATGGCGGACAAGGTAGATCTCGGGAAACGCGCTGCTCATTCGCCGGCCCTCACGCTTGGATGCGCCGGCAAGAATGTCGGCCCGCGCCACCCTATGCGGCGTCCGGCCAAAAGAACAGGCCGCGGCGGAGCCACGGCCTGTTCCGGCTTGGGAGGATGCCTCTTTTTGTCTGGGCGATCCGGACGGAAAGCTACGCGAAGTCGCTGAGCCAACCGTTGGACAGTTTTCCTGGAATTGCTTCGGTCGCTCAGGCTGGCTGCAGGCCACCTGAGAGCGCGAGGTCTGCCTCCTCCGGCAACTGGCCGGCCATGGCGGCGGCGAACTGCTGCTGGTCGAGCTCGCCTTCCCAGCGCGCCACGACGATGGTCGCGACGGCATTGCCGACGAAGTTGGTGAGCGCACGGCATTCCGACATGAAGCGGTCGACGCCGAGGATCAGCGCCATGCCGGCAACCGGCACCGACGGCACGACCGAAAGCGTGGCGGCCAAAGTGATGAAGCCAGCGCCGGTAATGCCGGCAGCCCCCTTGGAGCTCAGCATGGCAACGAGCAAAAGCAGGATCTGATCGCCGAAGGTGAGGGGCGTGTCGGTCGCCTGGGCGATGAACAGCGCTGCCAGCGTCATGTAGATGTTGGTGCCGTCGAGGTTGAAGGAATAGCCGGTCGGGATGACGAGACCGACCACCGAGCGGTTGCAGCCGGCGCGCTCCATCTTGGCCATCAGGCCGGGAAGTGCTGCCTCCGACGATGAGGTGCCGAGCACCAGGAGCAGTTCTTCCTTGATGTAGCGGATCAGCGCCAGGATGGAGAAGCCGTTGTACCATGCCACCGCGCCCAGCACGACCAGCACGAAGAGCAGCGACGTCAGGTAGAAGGTGCCGATCAGGAAGGCGAGATTGGCGATCGTGCCGATGCCGTATTTGCCGACGGTGAAGGCCATGGCGCCGAAGGCGCCGATAGGCGCCGCCTTCATCAGGATGGCGACCAGGCGGAAGATCGGCGCCGTCAGCGCCTGCAGGAAGTCGACCACCGGGCGAGCGCGCTCGCCGACCAAAGCGAGGGCGACGCCGAACAGCACCGAGAAGAACAGCACTTGCAGGATATCGCCTTGGGCGAAGGCGCCGGTGATGGTGTCGGGGATGATGTTCATCAGGAAGCCGACGATCGTCGTATCATGCGCCTTCTCGGTGAAGGTCGAGACCTTCGAGGCGTCGAGCGTCGCCGGATTGATGTGCATGCCGGCGCCGGGCTGGACGACATTCGACACGATCAGGCCAACGACGAGCGCCAGCGTCGAGAAGACGAGGAAATAGATCATCGCCTTGCCGGCGACCCGGCCGACCTTGTGCAGGTCGGAGACGCCGGCGATGCCGGTCGCGACGGTGAGGAAGATCACTGGCGCGATCACCATCTTGACCAGCTTGATGAAGGCATCGCCGAGCGGCTTCAGCGAGGCGCCGATGTCGGGATAGAAATGGCCGAGCAGGATGCCGGCGGCGATCGCCGCCAGGACCTGCACGTAAAGATGCCGGTAAAAGGGAACTTTGCCGCGCGGTTCCGCGGCAGCGATTGCCGTCTGCATGATGATGTCCTCCGTTCGGCCCCGATCGAGAAGCTCGACCTCCCAGGGCAGTTGACCTCCACAGCCTCGCGGCTGCTGCAGATGCATTTGCAACGGCCATGCCAGATTCGGCTTTGAGACACGAAGCATTGATTTTGTTTGTTTTTCTGACCGGACGCTCCTTGCCTTTCGAGAGAACAGTGCGACGATCCGCATAGATCGAATTGTGCTTTGTGCGAAATCATGCACAAATGGGCCATGCTGCAACGCCCCACCGCTACCCTCGTTTCGACGCCCGAACTGCTCGCCGGGCGGGCGCGGCGCGCCTGGCTGCTGTTTGCAGCGGGGGCGCTTCTCATCGTTCTGGCAGCCCTCTATGGCGCCGGCCTCTACGGGCGCTCGACCGAGATCGAGGCGCTGTCGGCGCAAGGACGCACCGATGCCAATCTGAAGGTCGCACTGCTGCGTGCGGTGCTCGAAAATCCGCGCGCGCTGCCGCTGCTTCTGTCCGAAGACCAGCAGGTACATGACGCGCTCGCTGAGCGCAGCCCCGCCTCGATCGACGTGCTGAACCGCAAGCTCGAAGGGCTGGTTTCAGGCACCAAGGCCTCGGTGCTTTACGTCACCGGCCCGGACGGGCTGGCCATCGCTTCCAGCAACTGGCGCGAGCCGGTGAGCTTCGTCGGCAACGACTACGGTTTTCGCGCCTACTTCTCTGGCGCGATGCAGTCCGGCACGGCCGAGTATTTCGCGCTCGGCAATGTCAGCAAGCGCCCGGGCCTCTACATTTCGCGCCGCGTCGGGAGTGCGGCGGCACCGCTCGGCGTCGTCGTCGTCAAGATGGAGTTCGACCAGCTCGAAGCCGACTGGCACGAGGCGAACCGGCCGGCCTATGTCAGCGACGAGCATGGCGTGGTGCTGATCACCAGCGTGCCCTCCTGGCGCTTCATGACGAGGGCGCCGCTGGCCGCTTCGGTCACGGCTGACATCCGCGCCAGTCAGCAGTTCGGCGAGGCGCCGCTGGTGCCCTTGCCCATCACGAGGCCGCAGCCACTCAACGCCGATGTCGACCTGGTTCACGCCATCACGCCCGGCGGCAGCGACGCGGAATATCTGCGGCTGTCCACCGCCGTGCCGTCGACACCATGGCGCCTCGATTATCTCGTCCCGGCGGAAGCGCCGATCGCGGCGGCGCAGCGCGAAATGCGTTTGCTGGCCCTCGGTGTCCTTGTCCCGCTGCTCGCATTGGCCGCCTATCTGTTGTGGCGCCGGCAGTCCGCGCAGATGCGGATCGCCGCCGAGCAGGCGGCGCGCGCCGAACTCGAACGGCGCGTCGTCGAGCGCACGCAGGATCTCAGCCTCGCGCGCGACCGGCTGCAGGCCGAGATCACCGACCACCGCAGCACCGAAGCCAAGCTGCAGGTCATGCAGCAAGAGCTGGTGCAGGCCAACCGCCTCGCGACCCTCGGGCAGGTTGCCGCGGGCGTCGCGCATGAGATCAACCAGCCGGTGGCGACCATCCGAGCCTATGCCGACAACGCGCGCGTTTTCCTGGAACGCAAGCAGACGGCGCCGGCGGAGGAAAATCTCGGCGCCATCGCCGCACTGACCGAGCGCATCGGCGCCATCACCGAGGAGCTGAAAGCTTTCGCCCGCAAGGGCCGCACCGCGGCCGAGCCGGTCGAGTTGCACAGCGTCATCGAAGGCGCCGTGGTTCTGCTCAGGAGCCGCTTTGCCGGGCGACTGGACGCGCTGGCGATCAGGCTGCCGCCGCCGACGCTGAAAGTAATGGGCAACCGTCTGCGGCTGGAGCAGGTGCTGATCAACCTGTTCCAGAACGCGCTGGAAGCGCTCGAAGGTCGTGACGGCGCTCGGGTCGAAGTGTCCGCTGCGGAAACCGCCGACGGCGTCGCGCTGATCGTGTCCGACAATGGACCGGGCATACCGCCGGCGATCCTGAAATCGCTGTTCACGCCTTTCAACACCTCGAAGGAAAAGGGCTTGGGGCTCGGGCTCGTCATCTCGAAGGACATCGTCGCCGACTATGGCGGGCGGATCGAGGTGACGAGCAGCGGGAGCGGCACCCGCTTCACCATCCATCTCTCGAAGGCTGACCGGACATGACAGACGGCAATCCGGTCATCCTGATCGATGACGACAGCGAACTGCTCAAGGCGACAAAACAAACGCTGGAACTTGCCGGTTTCGCCGTGTCCGCCTTTTCCTCAGCAAGCGAGGCACTTGCCGGCCTCGATGCCGGCTTTGCCGGCGTTTTGGTGTCAGACATCCGCATGCCCGAAATGGACGGCCTGCAGCTTTTCGACCTGGTGGTCGATCTTGACCCGGATATCCCCGTCATCCTCGTCACCGGACATGGCGATATCGCCATGGCGGTCAAGGCGATCAAGGACGGCGCCTATGACTTCATCACTAAGCCCTTCGCGGCCGACCGGCTGGCGCAAAGTGTATGGCGCGCCGCGGAAAAGCGCCGCTTAGTGATGGAGAACCGCGCCTTGCGCGAAGCGGCCGAGCAGGCGCAGGAAGGCCTGCCGCTGATCGGCCAGACACCGGCGATGGAGCGGCTGCGCCGCACGCTGAGACAGATCGCCGACACCGATGTCGATGTGCTGGTGACCGGCGAGACAGGCTCGGGCAAGGAGGTGGTGGCGAGCCTGCTGCATCGCTGGAGCCGCCGCGCCAAGGGCAACTTCGTGGCGCTCAATTGCGGCACGCTGCCGGAGACGGTGATCGAAAGCGAGTTGTTCGGCCATGAGCCCGGCGCCTTCACCGGCGCGCAGAAGAAGCGCGTCGGCCGCATCGAGCATTCGAGCGGCGGCACGCTGTTCCTCGACGAGATCGAAAGCATGCCGCCCTCCACTCAGGTGCAGATGCTGCGCGTGCTCGAAATGCGCGAGGTGACGCCACTCGGCACCAACGAAATCCGGCCGGTCGACCTGCGCGTCGTTGCCGCCGCCAAGGTCGATCTCGGCGATCCCGGCCAGCGCGGCAATTTCCGCGAGGACCTCTATTATCGGCTCAACGTGGTGACGCTTTCGATCCCGCCGCTGCGCGAGCGCCGGGAGGATGTGCCGCTGCTGTTCGGTTACTTCGCCGAGCGTGCCGCCGCCCGCTTCCACCGCCGGGTGCCCGCAGCACCGGCCGCCGTCCAGCGCCATTTGCGGGAACACGACTGGCCCGGCAATGTCCGCGAGCTCGCCCATTTTGCCGAGCGCTTCGTGCTCGGACTGGAAGAGATCGGCAGCAGCGCTGCCGCCCAGCCGACAGATTCGGACGTCTCCATGCCTTTGCCGGAACGGCTCGAGCGCTACGAGGCCGAGATCATCCGCGAGACACTTGGCCGCAATGGCGGCGATGTCCGGCGCACGATCGAGGCGCTCGGCATTCCACGCAAGACCTTCTACGACAAGCTGCAGCGGCATGGGATCGTGCGGAGCGATTTTTCCAGATAGATCAAGCTTGTGGAACCCGATCGAAGCCCCCGGCGTTGAGGCTATCCAGGAAACCGTGGCACGTTGGCACCAACCGGGCGGCGAACGCATGATGGCGGTGGCGTTGCCGGTTGCACTTGGCAAGCGTTGATGGTTTGTTGCCGCTCAGCGGAGAACGAATGATGCGCGAATCCCTCGGTCAAGACGAATACGGCTCGGCCAGCCCCTTTGATCCGGACGATCTGCCGAATCTCAACGCCATGGGACCGGCGATGGGCAGCGGCAATGATTTCGAAAAATATGCCGTTGCCGTCATCATCGTGTTCGGCGCGCTGATCATCGGCGGCCTGATGGCCGCCTCGATGACCTTCGGCCACCGCAACGGCTTCCTGTTTGCGTTGGGCGGCGCCACTTCGGCCTGGATTTCGGGCAACGCGCTGCTGATTGACCGGCCGCGCATTTATGCGCTGTTCGTCGGCATCGCCGCGGTGCTGCTGATTGCCTCGACCATTACCCTTGTGGTATAGTCAGTAGCCCAGCGCCTCGCCGGAAGCGGCGCGGCTGTCGATGGCTCCGTTATAGCGGGCGCCGCCGCCTTTCTCGATCTCCGCCAGGCTCTTGCCGCCGACCAGGATGCCGGCCGCCTGGCCCCAGGTCTGGTCGCTGAGATCGAGATGATAGCCCATCCCGGCAAGCAGCCTTTCGGTGTCGGGGGAAAGCCCGAAAGGCTCGACATAGACGGTGTCGGGCAGCCATTGATGGTGGATGCGCGGCGCGTCGATCGCTTCCTGGATGTTCATGCCGTGGTCGATGACGTTGACGATCGCCTCCAGCGTGATGGTGATGATGCGCGAGCCGCCCGGGCTGCCGATGACCATGAACGGCTTGCCGTCCTTCGTGACTACAGTGGGGCTCATCGAGGACAGCGGCGTCTTCTTCGGCTGGATGGCGTTGGCCTCGCCCTGGACCAGTCCGTAAAGGTTTGGCACGCCCGGCTTCTGAGTGAAATCGTCCATTTCGTTGTTGAGCAGGATCCCGGTGCCGTCGGCGACGACGCCGGCGCCGAAAGAACCATTGAGCGTATAGGTGACGGCTACCGCGTCGCCGTCCTTGTCGATGATAGAATAATGGGTGGTTTCCTTCGACTCGCCGAAGCCCTTGGGCATCAGGTCCTTCGAGACCCCGGCGCGGAACGGATCGATCTTGTCGCGGATGTCCTTGGCATAGCCCTTCTCGAGCAGTTTCGAGACCGGATTGTCGACGAAATCCGGGTCGCCGAGCGCCGAATTGCGGTCGACATAGGCATGACGCATGGCCTCGACCATGACGTGGACGGTCTCGGCAGAGCCGGCGCCGAGATAGGACAGCGGATAGCCTTCGAGCACATTGAGGATTTCGCAGATGATGACGCCGCCCGAGCTCGGCGGCGGCGAGGAGATGATCTCGTAGCCCCGATAGGAACAGGTCACTGGCTTCAGCTCGCGCACCGCGTATTGCTCGAAATCCCCTTTGGCGAGGATGCCGCCCTTGGCCCCGCTCGCCTTGACGATCGCGTCGGCAATCGGCCCTTTGTAGAAGGCATCGGGCCCTTTCTCGGAGATCGCCGAGAGCGAGGCCGCAAGGTCCGACTGAACTAGCTTCTCGCCGATGCCATAGGGCTTGCCGTCTTTTTTCAGGAAGATGCCGGCGGCGGCTGGGTCCTTCCCCAGACGGTCGGCGCTGCCGGCGAAGGAAGCCGCGTCGCCCTGGTTGAGCACGAAGCCGTCCTTGGCATAGGCGATCGCCGGGGCCATCAGGTCCTGTCTGGGCAAGGTGCCGTATTTCTCGCGCGCCATCTCGAAGCCGGCCACCGAACCAGGCACGCCGACGGCGAGATAACCGTCGAGGCTGGCACCTTTGATCGGCTTGCCGTCCTTGTCGAGATACATGGTCTTGGTCGCGGCAAGCGGCGCGCGCTCGCGAAAATCGATGAAGGTCGAGCGGCCGTCCTTCAAGCGGATGGTCATGAAACCGCCGCCGCCGATATTGCCGGCGTTGGGATAGACGACCGCCAAAGCATAGCCGACGGCGACCGCCGCATCGACGGCGTTGCCGCCCTTCTTCAGCACGTCGACGCCGACTTCGGTGGCGAGATGCTGGGCGGTCACCACCATGCCGTGCTCGCCCTTGGCGGGAGCCGGCGAAGCCGCAAAAACGGCGGTCGATGGCGTGAAGGCAACAGTGAGTGCAAGGCTGACGGCGATCAGCGTCCGGCGGGTGAGATGCATGGCAGGTCTCCAAGGCGGGGGACGCCCAGGAAAGACGGTTGGAGCGGTTTAGTCCAATAACAATTGAAGTAGCCGCTCTGCCCGGGGTTCTCTTTTCAAGGCAGGCGCCGCCAATTGTGAGATTTGTCGGAGGTGATCCCGGATTCGCCTCAAACAATCCCGCCGCCGCCACCGCCAACGGCCGGCCTTTGCGCCGCGACCTTCGCCCGGTAGCCGGCCTGGCGATAGGCGGCGACCGGATCGATGGCGCCGCCGGTCCTGAGCCGCGCCATGGCGAGGATCGGCTCGACATCGGTGCGGTAGGCAGTCTTCAGCGTCTGCGTCGCCATCAGCGCGTCATTCGCTTCCTGGAAACCTTCCAGCGCCTTGCGGTCGACCAGCAGCGCCTGCGCATAGGCGCGCTGCACCTCGACCGCGGACAGCATCAGGCTTTCGATCGGATCGGTGACGTTGTGGCTCTGGTCGAGCATATGCGCGGGATGGAATCCTTTCGCGCCGGAAAGCTCGGCATCGACCAGCTCGTTGAAGACCAGGAACAGCCGGTAGGGATCGATCGAGCCGGCATCGAGATCGTCGTCGCCGTATTTGGAATCGTTGAAATGGAAGCCGCCGAGCTTGCCGAACTGGATCAGCCGTGACACGATCATCTCGATGTTGACGTTCGGCGCGTGGTGGCCGAGATCGACGAGGCAGAATGCCTTGTCGCCGAGCCCCTTGGCAATGATGTAGTTGGTGCCCCAATCCTGCACGACCGTCGAATAGAAGGCCGGCTCGTACATCTTGTGCTCGGTGAACAGCCGCCAGTCGTCCGGCAGGCCGGCATAGATTTCCCGCATGGCGTCGAGATAGCGCTCGAAGGCCTTGGCGAAATTGACCTGGCCGGGGAAGTTCGAGCCGTCGCCGATCCATACGGTCAGCGCCTTCGACCCCAGCGTCTTGCCGATCTCGATGCATTCGAGATTGTGCTCGACCGCCTGGCGGCGCGTGCCGGCATCGGCATGCGATAGCGAGCCGAATTTATAGGAGAGCTTCTGGTCTTTCGTGTCGGAAAAGGTGTTGGAGTTCATCGCATCGAAGCCAAGGCCGAAACGCGCCGCCGCCTGCTTCAGCCGGTTCGGATCGGCCTTGTCCCACGGGATATGCAGCGAGACGGTAGGCGTCGCCTGCGTCAGCTGGCTGATGACGGCGCAATCCTCGATCTTGTCGAAGATGTCGCGCGGCTCGCCGGCGCCGGGAAAACGGGCAAAGCGCGTGCCCCCGGTGCCGACGCCCCAGGACGGGATCGCGACGCCGAATTTTTCCACCTCGTCGCGGATCGCATCGATGGCGATGCCGCACCGGTCGAGGCGCTCGCCGAGCGAGGCGTAGTCACGCTCGAGGTCGGGCTTGCGGGCAGCGTTGTGCTTGGCAACGAGGTCACCCGAGATAATCTGTTCGGACACTGCAATTCCTCCCAAGAATGCGTTCGGCCAGCGCCGCCCCTCATCCGCCTGCCGGCACCATCTCCCCGCACAACGGGGAGAAGGAAGGCCTACCGCGTAAAGCTCTGCGCGTTGCCGGCGTCGACATTGACGATGTTGCCGGTCGACTTGGCCGACATGTCGGAGGCGAAGAAGTAAATCGCCTCGGCGATGTCCTCCGGGAAGACCGAACGCTTCAGCATCGAGCGCGAGCGGTAATGCTCCTCGAGGTCGTCGGTCGACATCTTGTAGGCGGCGGCGCGCTGTTCCTTCCATTCGCCGCTCCAGATCTTGGAGCCGCGCAGTACGGCGTCCGGATTGACGACGTTGACCCTGATCTGCGCCTCGGCACCTTCCAGCGCCAGGCAGCGCGCCAGATGGATCTCGGCTGCCTTGGCCGTGCAGTAAGCGGCGGCGTTGGGCGAAGCGGCGAGCCCGTTCTTGGAGGCGACAAAGACGACGTTGCCGCCGATCTTCTGGGCGCGGAACAGCCGAAAGGCCTCGCGCGAAACGAGGAAATAGCCGGTCGACAGGATGTCCATATTCTTGTTCCACAACGCCAGCGTCGTCTCCTCGATCGGCGCCGAGGAGGCCAGGCCGGCATTGGAAACCAGAATGTCGATGCCGCCGAACTGGACAGCCGTCTCGGCGAAACCTGTAGCGACCTGATCTTCCGAGGTCACGTCGATCCGCACCGGGCGGACGAAGTCCTTTCCGTAGGCCCTCGACAGCTCTTCGTGAGCGCCGGCAAGCGCGGCCTCGTCGATATCGGCGAGCACGACGCAGGCGCCTTCGCGCAACAGGCGGCTGGCGGTGGCGCGGCCGATGCCGCCGGCCCCGCCGGTGACCAGCGCGATCTGTCCCGCCAGCGCCTTCGGCTTCGGCAGGCGCTGGAGCTTGGCTTCTTCCAACTGCCAGTATTCAATGTCGAAGGCCTCCTGTGCCGGCAGGCCGACATAGGACGAGACGGTCGAGGCGCCGCGCATGACGTTGATGGCGTTGACATAAAACTCGCCCGATATGCGCGCTGTCGCCTTGTCGCCGGCGAAGGTGAACATGCCGACGCCCGGCATCAGATAGACGACCGCGTTCGGATCGCGGATGGCGGGCGAGTCCGGATGTTTGCAGCTGTCGTAGTAAGCCTGGTAGCCGACGCGATAGGCGGCAATGTCGTCGGCGAGGCGCGCGATGACGGCGTCGACATCCGGCTTTGCCGGATCGAACTCGATTACCAATGGCCGGATCTTGGTGCGCAGGAAATGATCCGGGCAGGAGGTCCCCAGCGCCGCCAGCGGCCGCAGGTCTTTCGAATTGACGAATTCGAGCACCGCCGGCTGATCGTCGAAATGGCCGAGCTTATGGCTCTTTTCCGAGATCAGGCCGCGGATTCTCGGCATGAGTTTCGCGGCAATGGCGCGCCGTGCCGGTGCGTCGAGCGACTTCACCACCTCGCCGCCGAAGATCGCTTTGCCTTGCGATTTACGCTCGAACCAGTCGATCGCCTGGTTGATCACTGAAATCGTCGTTTCGTAGCATTCCTTCGGCGTGTCGCCCCAGGTGAAAAGGCCGTGGCTTTCGAGGACCACGCCTTTTGCGTCGGGGTTCTCGCGGCAGAATTTCTCCAGCCAGAGGCCGAGCTCGAAGCCCGGCCGTTTCCAGGGCAGCCAGCCGATGGCCTCGCCGAAGACCTCTTTCGTGATCGCCTTGGAATCCTTCGCCGCGGCGATCGCGATGATAGCATCGGGATGCATGTGGTCGACGCAAGCCTTCGGCACGAAGGCATGCAGCGGCGTGTCGATGGAGGCCGCGCGCGGATTGAGGTTGAAGGTGCAGTGGGGCAGATAGCCCACCATCTCGTCCTCGTGGTCGACGCCGCGATAGAGGCCCTTCAGCGCGCGCAGCTTGTCCATGTAGAGGGTCGCAAACCCGTCGAGCTTGATCGAGGCGCTGTCGCCGCCCGAGCCCTTGACCCACAGCACCTCGACGTCCTCGCCGGTCAGCGGGTCTTTCTGCCAGACCTTGGACGAGGTGTTGCCGCCGCCATAATTAGTGACGCGCTTGTCGGAACCCAGCGTGTTCGAGCGATAGACCAGAAGCTCGGGACCGCTCATCCCTTCGGCCTTTGCATCGTCCCACAGATTGGCGAGGCGCGAGCCAGAGCGCTTGTCGAGCATAGGTATCCTCCCTTGGGACGCTAAAAGGGCGCAGTCCGTTTTGGCTGGAATGTCTACGCAACAGGCGCTCTTGTCAATCAAAAACGATCAAGACCGATCATATTGCACTGCACAATGAAAATATGTGATCGGAAATGATTGACACTGCGCGTTTTCTGGTGCCTGATAGCCAAGCAGGGAGGAACCATTGCACGAGAAAGAGCGCCACAGGATCATTCTGTCCGCCGTCCAGGAAAAGCCTGTGGTGACGGTGCAGGAAATGGTCGACCTGACGGACTCCTCCGAGGCGACGATCCGGCGCGATATCGCGGCCCTGCATGTGCAAAAACGCCTGCGCCGGGTGCGCGGCGGCGCCGAGGCGATCTCACCGCCGCAAGTCATCGGCCTTGCCGGCCGGCCCTTCTCTGTCAACGAGACGCTGAACGCCGCACAGAAGCGGGCGATCGCGCGGGAAGCGGTGAACCTGTGCAAGGACGGCGAGCCGATCATCATCAACGGCGGCACGACGACCTTCCAGATGGTGCATTTCCTGACCGGCCGCCGCATGCCGATCTTCACCAACTCGTTCCCGATCGCCGAGCATCTGCTCAAGCATTCGAAGAACACGGTGATGCTGTCGGGCGGCACGATCTATCGCGAGCAGAACATCATCCTGTCGCCCTTCGACAATGACGTGACGCGCAATTTCTATGCGCGCCGCATGTTCATGGGCGCGCAAGGCCTGGGGCCGCTCGGGCTGATGGAAGGCGACCCGCTGCTGATCCAGGCGGAGCAGAAACTGATCGACCAGGCCGACGAGCTGGTGGTGCTGGTCGATTCCTCGAAATTCCGCAAGCGCTCCAGCCTGATCCTGTGCGGGCTGTCGCGCATCACCACCGTGATCACCGACGACGGCATCGACGACCGCGAAGCCAAGATGCTGGAAACCGCGGGCGTGGCGCTGATCGTCGCCCGCAAACAGTCAAGCGACAAGGAAGAATCTTCACTGCAGGCCTGAGGACAACTCGCACCCGCAGCGGCGATGGAATGCAACGCTCAAGGGAGGATATTCGATGAGCTTTTTGAAGAAACTGCTGGTAACGGCGGCCTTGTCCGCCGCAATGTTCGTGAATGGCGCCTATGCCGAGAACGTCAAAATCGCGCTGGTCGTGAAATCGCTCGGCAACGGCTTCTTCGACGCCGCCAACAAGGGCGCCGAGGAAGCGGCCAAGGAACTGGGCGATGTCGACGTCATCTATACCGGTCCTACCAAGGCGACGGCGGAAGCGCAGATCGAGGTGATCAACTCGCTGATCGCGCAGAAGGTCAACGCCATCGCCGTCTCGGCCAATGACGCCGATGCGCTGGTGCCGGTGCTGAAGAAGGCGATGGATCGCGGCATCACCGTGATCTCGTGGGATTCCGGCGTCGCCAAGGAAGGCCGCCAGCTTCACCTCAACCCGTCCGACACCAACTTGATCGGCGAGACCATCATCAAGCTCGCCGCCGACTACCTGCCGGAAGGCGGCGATGTCGCCATCCTCTCGGCATCCTCGACCGCCACCAACCAGAATGCCTGGATCGAAGCGGCCAAGAAGGTGCTGCCGGAGAAGTTCCCGAAGATCAAGCTGGTAGCCACCGTCTATGGCGATGACGACTCGGCCAAGAGCACCGACGAAGCCAAGGGCCTGTTGAAATCCTATCCGAACCTCAAGGCGATCATCGCGCCGACCACCGTCGGCGTCGTTGCCGCCGCGCAGGTCGTCACCGACGAGAACCTGATCGGCAAGGTCAACGTCACCGGCCTCGCGCTGCCGTCGGAGTTCAAGAAGTTCATCGACAACGGCGCCAGCCAGGCGGTCGCGCTGTGGAACCCGATCGACCTCGGCTACTCGGCGATCTATCTCGCCCATGACCTGGCGGTGAAGAAGGAAGAGGCCAAGCCCGGCGCCACGCTGTCGATCGGCCGCGTCGGCAAAGTGACGCTCGACGACACCAACTCGGCTGCGATGGCTCCGCCCTTCCAGTTCGACAAGACCAACATCGAGAAGTTCTCCAAGATCTATTGATCTGAGGAGCTTCGACCCTCCCCCCAAGGGGGCCCCAAGGGGGGAGGGTCGGCGAGGCGGTGTTGCGAAGCAAAACCGGCGAGACGGGGCGGGGGTGACGACACCTCCATGCACCAGGACCTTAACTTGATATGCTAGACAACCCCTACCCCGCTCACGTTGTTCGCGACCCTCCCCACGAGCGGGGGGGCAAAGTGGCCCCGCGCCTGACGCTCTCAGGCATATCCAAGAGTTTCCCGGGCGTGCGGGCGCTCCACAATGTCAGCCTATCGCTCTACCCCGGACAGGTGACGGCGCTTATCGGCGAAAACGGCGCCGGCAAGTCGACACTGGTCAAGATCATGACCGGCATCTACCAGCCCGATGCCGGCGAAATCAGCATCGACGGCCTGGCCACGACGCTGCCCAGCGCGCATGCCGCCTTCGGCCACGGCATCACCGCGATCCATCAGGAGACGGTGCTGTTCGACGACCTTTCGGTCGCCGAAAACATCTTCCTCGGCCATGCGCCGCGCACCCGCTTCGGCACCATCGACTGGCGCACCATGCGCAAAAACGCGCGCGAAGTGCTGGAGACGATGCGCGCCGGCCATATCGACGCCGATGCTCGGCTGAAGGACCTCGGCATCGCCAACAAGCATCTGGTAGCCGTTGCTCGCGCGATGTCGATCGACGCGCGCATCGTCATCATGGACGAGCCGACCGCCGCACTTTCGATGAAGGAGATCGAGGAGCTTTTCCTCTTGATCGAATTCCTGAAGAGCGAAGGCAAGGCGGTGCTCTTCATCAGCCACAAGTTCGACGAGATCTACCGCATCGCCGACCGCTACACCGTCTTCCGAGACGGCGAGATGGTCGGCGAAGGCCTGCTGAAAGACACCGGCCAGAACGAGATCGTGCGCATGATGGTCGGCCGCAACGTCGACCACATTTTTCCGCAGCGCGAGCCGAAGATCGGCGCGCCGGTGCTGTCGGTCTCCGGCCTGTCGCACCCGACCGAGTTCGACGATATCGGCTTCGAATTGCGCAAGGGCGAAATCCTCGGCTTCTATGGTCTCGTCGGTGCCGGCCGCAGCGAAGTGATGCAGGCGATCGCCGGCATTACCCGCACCAGCCGCGGCACGATTTCGCTGGACGGCAACTCAATCGCGCCGAAATCGGCAGCCGATTCGATCGAGGCCGGCATCGTCTATGTGCCGGAAGAGCGCGGCAAGCAGGGTGTCGTCATCGGCCTGCCGATCTTCCAGAACGTGTCGCTGCCTTCGCTTGCGCGCACCTCGAAATCCGGCGTGCTCAAGCTGGCGGAAGAATTCTCGCTTGCCCGCTCCTACACCGAGCGGCTGGACCTGCGCGCCTCGTCGCTCAGCCAGGATGTCGGCACGCTTTCCGGCGGCAACCAGCAGAAGGTGGTCATCGCCAAATGGCTGGCCACGACGCCGAAGGTGATCATCCTCGACGAACCCACCAAGGGCATCGATATCGGCTCCAAGGCCGCCGTGCACGGCTTCATGGCCGAGCTCGTCGCGCAAGGCCTCTCGGTGATCATGGTCTCGTCGGAGCTGCCGGAAATCCTCGGCATGTCCGACCGGGTGGTGGTCATGCGCGAGGGCCGTATCGCGGCGACCTACGACAACAAGGGGCTGGATGCCGAGACGCTGGTCCGGACGGCAGCGGGGATTGCGGCATGAAGAACTTCCTCAAATATCGCGAGATCTGGCTGCTCGCCGGCATCGCAGTGCTGATCGGCCTGATCTCGACCCGCTTCCCGGGCTTCGCCGACCCCGCCAATCTGCGCCAGGTGTTCAACGACACCTCGATCCTGATGATCCTGGCGCTCGGCCAGATGGTGGTGATCCTGACGCGCTCGATCGATCTCTCGATGGCCTCCAACCTCTGCTTCACCGGCATGGTGGTGGCGATGCTCAACGCCGCCCATCCGGCGATCCCGATCCCGGTGCTGATCGTCATCGCGTTGGCCGTCGGGCTGGTGCTCGGCGCCATCAACGGCTTCCTGGTGTGGCGGCTGAACATTCCTTCGATCGTGGTGACGCTGGGCACGCTCACCATCTATCGCGGCGCCACCTTCGTGGTCTCCGGTGGCGCCTGGGTCAACGCCGACCAGATGAGCCCCGACTTCATCAACTTCCAGCGCGCCGCCTTCCTCGGCCTGCCGATGCTGTCGTGGATCGCGCTTCTCGTCATCGCGCTGTTCTTCCTGGCGATGACGCGCACGCAGGTCGGCCGCTCGATCTATGCCATCGGCGTCAACCCGACTGCGTCGGTCTATGCGGGCATCGATGTCGGCCGCACCAAGTTCATCGTCTTCTGCATTTCCGGCATGATCGGCGGGCTCGCCGGGTACTTATGGATCTCGCGCTACGTGATCGCCTCGGTCGAGGTCGCCAACGGCTATGAGCTCAACATCATCGCCGCCTGCGTCATCGGCGGCATCTCGATTGCCGGCGGCATAGGCTCGGTTGGCGGCGCGGTGCTCGGCGCCCTGTTCCTCGGCATCATTTCCAACGCGCTGCCGGTCATCAACATCTCGCCCTTCTGGCAGATGGCGATCTCGGGAAGCGCCATCATCCTGGCCGTGGTGCTCAACGCGCGCGGCGAACGCCGGCAGGGCCGCATCATCCTCAGAAATGCGGAAGCGGCATGACGGACACCCCTGCCCCGCGTCATGTTCCCGACCGGCTCGACAAGCCGCTTTCTTCGGCGATCTTTTCCTGGGAGGCGCTGCTCGTCGTCATCGCGGTCCTAATCTTCGCGGTGAACAGCCTTGCCTCGCCCTACTTCCTCGATCCCTGGTCGCTGTCGGACCTCACCTTCAACTTCACTGAAAAGGGCCTCATCGCGCTCGCAATGGCGCTGCTGATCATTTCGGGCGAGATCGACCTGTCGGTTGCCGCGATCGTCGCGCTCGCCTCGACGATGATGGGCATGGCGGTGCAGGCGGGCGCCGGCACGCCGGTGCTGGTCGCGATCGGCGTCGTCACTGGGCTCGGCTGCGGCGCTTTCAACGGATTGCTCGTCACCAGGCTCGGCCTGCCGTCGATCGTCGTCACCATCGGCACGATGAGCCTGTTCCGCGGCATCGCCTTCATCATCCTCGGCGACCAGGCGTACAAGGGCTATCCGGAGAGTTTTGCCTTCTTCGGCCAGGGCTATGTCTGGTGGGTTTTCTCGTTCGAGCTGGCGTTGTTCCTTCTCGCGGCGCTGGTCTACTGGTTCGTGCTGCATCGCACGAGCTTCGGCCGGCGCGTCTTTGCCATTGGCAACAATTCGGTCGCCTGCCAGTTCTCCGGTGTGCGCGTCGACCGCATCAAGTTCATCCTGTTCTGCCTCACCGGGCTGATGTCGGGCATCGCCTCGGTGCTGATCACGTCCCGGCTCGGCTCGACAAGGCCGTCGATCGCGCAGGGCTATGAGCTGGAGGCGATCACCATGGTGGTGCTGGGAGGTGTGTCGATCCTCGGCGGCGCCGGCAGCATCCTCGGCGTGGTGCTTGCCGCCTTCATCATGGGGCTGGTGACGTTCGGCCTCGGCCTGCTCAACGTGCCCGGCATCGTCATGTCGATCTTCATCGGCCTGCTGCTGATCATCGTCATTGCGCTGCCCATCGTCTGGCGGCGCCTGCGCGAAGGACGCTTCGCCTGATGGAAAAATATGCCTTCAAGATGAAGCTCAATCCGGGCATGAAGGCCGAGTACAAGCGCCGCCATGACGAGATCTGGCCTGAACTGGTGGCGCTGTTGAGAGAGGCCGGCGTCTCCGACTATTCGATCCATCTCGACGAGGAGACCAGCATCTTGTTCGGCGTGCTGTGGCGACGTGACGATCACGGCATGGCCGACCTGCCCAAGCATCCTCTGATGCAGCGCTGGTGGGCGCATATGGCCGACACCATGGAAACCAAGGCCGACAACGAGCCGGTGGCGGTGCCGCTGGAAACCATGTTCCATATGGCATGATTGTCGCCGTCATCGATATCGGCAAGACCAACGCCAAGGTGGCGCTGGTCGATCTCACGACGCCGAGCGAGATCGCGCTGCGCCGCACCGCGAACGCGCCGGTGCGGCAGGCGCCCTACCCGCATCACGATGTCGAGGCGCTGTGGACGTTCATCCTGAACAGCCTCGCCGATCTCAACCGCGAACGGCGGATCGATGCGATCTCGATCACCACGCATGGCGCGACCGGGGCGCTGGTCGACGCCGCCGGCGAACTGGTGCTGCCGGTGCTCGACTATGAATTCGACGGCCCCGACCAGCTTGCGGCCGACTACGACGCCGTGCGCCCGCCCTTCGCCGAAACAGGCACGCCGCGGTTGCCGATCGGCCTCAATCTCGGCGCGCAATTCTTCTGGCAGCAGAAGCGCTTTCCAGTGGAATTCGCCAAGTCCGCCGCGATGCTGATGTATCCGCAGTATTGGGCGCTGCGGCTGACCGGCGTCGCCGCCAATGAAGCCACGTCGCTCGGCTGCCATACCGATCTGTGGAACCCCTGGACGTCCGACTATTCCTCGCTGATCGACAAGATGGGCTGGCGTCCGCTGATGGCGCCCGTGCGCCCGGCGAAGGACAGGCTCGGATCGATCCTGCCGGCGATTGCCCGACTGACAGGGCTCGACCCCGCGACTCCGGTGTTCTGCGGCCTGCACGATTCCAACGCCTCGCTGCTGCCGCATCTGTTGTCGGATCGGCCGCCCTTCTGCGTCGTTTCGACCGGCACATGGGTGGTGTCGATGGCGGTCGGCGGCAAGAAGGTCAAGCTCGATGCGGCGCGCGACACGCTGGTCAATGTGAATGCGCTTGGCGATCCCGTACCGTCGGCGCGTTTCATGGGCGGACGCGAGTTTTCGCTGCTGACCGAGGGCCAGCCGCAGGACTGGACCAAGGCCGATGTTGCCGCCGTGCTGGCACGCCAGGCCTTGCTGCTGCCTTCAACCCAAGAGGGGTCCGGGCCGTTCCCGCACCGTGCCGCGCAATGGGTCAACGCCGAGGGCTTGCCCCCCGGCCAGCGCTTCACCGCCATCTCGTTCTATCTGGCGCTGATGACCGCGACCTGTCTGGAGCTGATCGGCGGTGACGGGCCGACCACCGTCGAGGGACCGTTCGCGCGGAACCCTCTTTTCATCTGCATGCTGGCGGCAGCGACGGGAAGGCCGGTCGTTGCGTCGGAGACATCGACCGGAACGAGCGTCGGTGCCGCCCTGCTGGCTTCGGACGGCGCTGCCGCTGTGAGCAAAGGCGAACGCACCGAACCTCAGGCCGATCCGGCTTGGGGCGACTATGCAGGGGCGTGGCAGCTGGCCGTTCAGACATAATCGACCACAATCTGACAGGTTGGCGCCGCCCCTTATTGCCCTGCCGGGCATTTCTCCCCGTATAGGGACGGGAGAAAGACGCTGTCGTCGACAGTCTCGCCAGTTGTCGGTGTTGGGCCTCGGCATTGCGGCCAGTTCCCTTCTCCCCGTTCTACGGCGAGAAGTGCCGGCAGGCGGACGAGGGGCGGCGCCAGCATCGGCAATTGGCGACTCGCCAAACACGCCGCAAGTTAAAATCTCAGGCCGCTGTCGCGTAAAGCAACCCTTGTGGATCGATCTCCGGCTTGCGGCCGGCGACGAGGTCGGACAGGAATTTTCCCGAGCCGCAAGCCATGGTCCAGCCGAGATGGCCGTGGCCGGTGTCGAGATAGAGGTTGCGGTATTTCGCCTGACCGAAGATGGGCACGGAACTCGGCATCATCGGCCTCAGGCCTGCCCACAACAAAGCCTTCTTCTCGTCGAAGGCGCCCGGGAACAGATCCTTGCCGGTTTCCAGAATGGTTCTGAAATCGCGCGGCTTGAAGCTGCGGTCGAAGCCGGTGAATTCCGCCGTCGAGGACATACGCAGGCGGTTGCCCAGCCTCGAATAGCCGATCAGCCGGTCTTCGTCGGCGCCGCCCATGGTCGGGCCCTTGCTCTCGTCCTCGAGCGGGACGGTCACTGTGTAGCCCTTCACCGGGTAGACCGGCAGGTCGAGGCCGTAGCGGCGTCCGAACAGGCCGCTTTCCGGTCCCATCGAGATGACGACGGCGTCGCCCGCAACCGGTCCGGCCGAGGTCAATACGGCTCGCACCCGGTCGCCATCGATGTCGAGGCCCTCGATTGTCGTGCCGAACAGGAACCTGACGCCGAGCTTCTCGGCCGCATAGGCGGCAAGCTTGTCGACGAATTGCTTGGAATCGCCGGTCTGGTCGATCGGCGAATAGATGCCGCCGGCGATCTTGTCCTTCACGCCGGCAAGGCCCGGCTCCAACTCGGCCAGGCGGTCGCGGCCGACGATCTCGATCGGCAGGCCGTGCTCGCCGAGATAGCGGTAGTTGTCGGTGCCGGTGTCGAAGCTTTTCTGCGAGCGGAAGAAGTAGAGGATGCCTTTCCTGCGTTCGTCGTAGTGGATGCCGGTCGCCTCCGAGAGCGCATTGATGCAGTCGCGCGAATAGAGCGCGAGCCTCAGCTTGACGTCGGTGTTGGCGCGCAGGCGCGCCAAGGTGCATTCGCGCAGGAAGCGCAGGCTCCAGGCATAGAAATAGGGATCAAGGCGCAGCCGGACCTTGATGCCGAGGTCATGGTTCCAGAGCGCGCGCAGAAAGGTCTTCAGCGCCGCCGGCGAGGCCCAGGCGGTGGCGTCGCCCGGCGAGACCAGGCCGGCGTTGGACTGGCTGGTGCCGCTCGCTGCCGCTTCATGGCGCTCGATCACCGTCACCTCATGGCCGTCTTTGGCCAGATAGTAAGCGGCCGCCGTGCCAACCACGCCGGCTCCGAGCACCAAGACCTTCATGCCGTCCCTCAAGGATCATTCCAATAGTGCGCCTCCGCGCACCACCGCATGCGCCTCAATACCGCGTCTAAACGCGCCGGACGAGCCCTTGGCCCAACAGGTCAGTCTCGTTACGCAATTCCGGACGGAAAAGCGCTACACACTTGTCCTGGAATTGCTCAGTTTCGAACGGAGTTCTTGGTCGTCAGGATGCGTTCCCAGGCCAGCGCATCCTTGACGATCTGGTCGAGGTCGTCGCGCTGCGGCGTCCAGCCGAACTCCTTGCGGGCAAGGTCGGAATTGGCGACCACGGCGGCGGCGTCGCCCGGTCGTCGTTCACCCATGCGAACGTCGAAATCATGGCCGAAGGCGCGGCGCACGCTGTCGATTACTTCCAGCACCGAATAGCCGTGGCTGTAGCCGCAATTGGCGACGAGACTCTCGCCGCCATCGCGCAGTCGCTGCAGCGCCAACCGGTGCGCCGCCGCCAGATCGCTGACATGGATGTAGTCGCGGATGCAGGTGCCGTCCGGCGTCGGATAGTCCTTGCCGAAGACCTGCATGAATGGCCGCTTGCCGAGCGCCGTCTCGCAGGCGACCTTGATCAGATGCGTGGCGCCGGGCGTCGACTGTCCGGTGCGTCCCTTGGGATCGGCGCCGGCGACATTGAAATAGCGCAGCGCCGTATAGCGGATGTCGTGCGCAATCGCGGCATCGCGCAGCATCCACTCGCTCATTAGCTTGGACAGGCCGTAAGGCGATTCCGGCGCCAGCCGCGCATCCTCGCGCACCGGCTCCAGCCCGGCGCCGCCATAGACGGCTGCGGTGGACGAGAAGATGAAATGCCGCACACCCGCGCGCACAGCGGTTTCGATCAGCGTGCGGGTCTTGCAGGTGTTGTTCTCGTAGTAGCCCAGCGGATCGGCGACCGATTCCGGCACCACGATCGAGCCGGCGAAATGGATGATGGCGTCGACCTTGTTTTCCCGGATGATCCGGCCGACCAGTTCGCGATCGGCGACGTCGCCGACGACGAGCTTCGCCTCGGGCGCCACCGCCCATTCGAAGCCGGTGGAAAGCCGGTCGAGCACGACGACGCTTTCGCCGGCGTCCAAAAGCTCCCAGACCATGTGGCTGCCGATATAGCCGGCACCGCCCGTCACCAAAACCGTCATCGCTTACCTCGCTGATCTAGATCTTTCGGAAACTGTCTCAACAGCCGCCATGCTGGAAACCCCGCCGTAAGCCCATTAGCCTCCCATTTTAGTGTTAAGTCTGTAACAGTTCCTCCCGCCCGAGGCATCGTACCGAAACAAAACTGGTTCACATCCCCGGGAATAGGCCATGATCCGGCATCGTTAGGAACAGGCGCGGGGCGTGGCATTTTGACCGGTGCGGCGCGGTGGACGTAACATAGGCCCGTGACTATGATCCGGCGCAAAATTGGGAAGCCGACATGAACTACCAGCGGTTCTTCGAAGACGCGATCGACCAGCTCCATGCCGAGCGGCGCTACCGCGTTTTCGCCGACCTCGAGCGCATCGTGGGCAAGTTTCCGCGCGCCATCTGGCGCTCCAACGGTCGCGCCCAGGAAATCACCGTCTGGTGCTCCAACGACTATCTCGGCATGGGCCAGAACCCGGACGTCATCGCCGCCTTCCAGAACGCGGCAGGCCGGATGGGCTCGGGCGCCGGCGGCACCCGCAACATTTCCGGCACGTCCAACCCGCTGGTCGAGCTCGAGCATGAACTCGCCGACCTGCACGACAAGGAGGCGGCGCTGGTCTTCACCTCCGGTTTCGTTTCCAACGAAGCCTCGATCTCGACCATCGCCAGGCTCTTGCCCAACTGCCTGATCATCTCGGACGAACTGAACCACGCCTCGATGATCGAAGGCGTGCGGCGTTCCGGCGCCGAAAAGAAGATTTTTCGCCACAACGACGTCGCGCATCTGGAGAGCCTGCTGCAGGCGGCAGGGCGCGAGCGCGCCAAGCTGATCGTCTTCGAAAGCGTCTATTCGATGGACGGGGACATCGCGCCGATCAAGCAGATCGTCGAACTCGCCGAGCGCTACAACGCCATGACCTATATCGACGAGGTGCATGCCGTCGGCATGTATGGTGCGCGCGGCGGCGGCATCACCGAGCGCGAGGGCCTTGCCGACCGCATCGATATCATCGAAGGCACTTTGGCCAAAGCCTTCGGCACGCTGGGCGGCTACATCACCGGCACGAGCGCCGTCATCGATGCGGTGCGCTCCTATGCGCCGGGCTTCATCTTCACCACCGCGCTGCCGCCGGCGATCGCGGCGGCCGCCACGACCTCGATCAGGCATCTGAAGCGCTCGCAAGCCGAGCGCGACGCGCAGCAGCGCCAGGCAGCGCGGACCAAGCAGGTGCTTGCCGCGGCCGGGCTGCCGGTGATGGAATCGGCCACCCATATCGTGCCGGTGCTGGTCGGCGATCCGGAGCTTTGCAAGATGGCGAGCGACCGCCTGCTTGGCGTCCACGGCATCTACATCCAGCCGATCAACTATCCGACGGTGCCGCGCGGCACCGAACGGCTGCGCATCACGCCAACACCCTTCCATTCGGACGCGCTGATCGCCGAACTGCAGGACGCGCTGGTCGAGACCTGGGACGCGCTCGGCATCCCCTATGCCGCCTCAGGCCGCCCCGTCGTCGCCAAGAGCGACCGGATTATTCCACTCCTGGTGCCGAAATCAGGCGGCTGAAGCCGGATTGAAACTCGCTCCGGCGGCCATCCGCTGCAACTTTCTGCGCTTCCGGTGCTCACGGACCTGAATGTCCGCTGCGCTCCGGTTCTCGAAACCCGCACCGGCTGATTCACCTGAGCGAGTTTCAATCCGGCTTCTGGCGGTTCAGACCGTCTTCATCCATTTCGCCAGGCGATTTGCCGCTTCCTCGAGCTGATCGAGGCGGCGGTGGAAGCATAATCTGAGGAAGGCCTCCCCGCCGGGGCCGAAGGCCGTGCCGGGCGCCAGGCCGACATTGGCGTTGTCGACGATGTCGAAGGCGGCGGCGCGGGAATCGGTGATGCCGTCGACGGTGAAGAACAGATAGAACGCACCTTGCGGCACGGTGAAGCGCGCCTTGCCGGTGGCACCCAGGACGTCGCAGACCAGATCGCGCGCCGCACGTGCCCGCTCGACCTGCTCGACGATGAAGCCGTCGCCCTCGTCGAGGGCCGCAACCGCGCCACGCTGCATGAACTGGGCGACGCCCGAGGTCGAGTACTGGATCAGGTTCTCGAACACCTGCTGCAGCGCCGGATGGGTCTTGATCCAGCCGACGCGCCAGCCGGTCATCGCCCAGTTCTTGGAGAAGCTGTTGACGAACAGGATGCGGTCTTCCGCCGTTGCGATATCGAGGAAAGACGGCGCGCGGCCGTGGCCATAGTGGAACAGCGCATAGATTTCGTCGGCGATGATCCAAAGCTTCTTCGTGCGGGCCAGATCGAGGATCGCTTGAAGCGTTTCCTTATCGGCGGTCCAGCCAGTTGGGTTCGAGGGGGTATTGATGAAAAGCGCCTTGGTCCGCGGCGTGACGGCAGATGCGATCTTGTCGACATCGCAGGACCAGCCATTGCCTGACTGGTCGAGCGTGACCGGCACGGGAACAGCGCCGGCAACACCGGCGGCGGCGGCGAAATTCGGCCAGGCCGGCGAGAGATAGACGACCTCGTCGCCGCTGCCGGCGATCGCGTCGATAGCCAGTTGAATGGCATGCATGCCCGAGCCGGTGACGATGAATTCTTCCTCGGCGAAGCGCTGGCCGAAATGCCTGGCATAGTAGCGGGCGAGCGCCTGCCTGAGCTCGGGAATGCCTTTCTGCCAGGTGTAGAAGGTCTCGCCATTGGCGAGGCCGCCTGCGGCGGCATCGCTGATGAAGGAAGGCGTCGGCAGGTCGCCCTCTCCGGCCCATAGCGGGATCAGGCCTTCGCGCAAGCGGCCGTGATTGACGACGGCGACAATGCCGCTTTCGGGGGCAGCACGGGCTTCGGCGCGCAAGGTCTCAATCAGGGTCATGGACAAATCCGGGCTCGTTTTGCTGCGCTCTTACCAGATCGCTGAACGGAAAACCCCAGCCGCAAGCGGCCGGGGTTTTGGTCCAGCGAAGAAAGTTGGATGCATTACTTCCTGGCGAGCAGGTCGCGGATTTCAGTCAGAAGCTGGACATCCGCCGGCGGCGGCGCGGCGGCAGGCGCGGGCTTCTCTCGCTCCAGCCGTCTGCGCAGATTGTTCACCGCCTTGACCATCAGGAAGATGATGAAGGCAAGGATCAGAAAATTCAGCACGACGGTGATGAAGCTGCCATAGGCGAAAACCGCGCCCTCTTTCTTGGCTTCGGCCAGCGTGGCCGAATGGACATTGGAGGACAGCCCAAAGAAATAATTGTTGAAGTCGAGCCCGCCGAAAATTGCGCCGATGATCGGCATGATGATGTCGCCGACCAGCGAGTCGACGATCTTGCCGAAGGCGGCGCCGATGATGACGGCGACGGCCAAGTCCATCACATTGCCCTTGGAGATGAATTCCTGGAATTCTTTCAGCATCCGACCCTCCTTGCCATGACGGGCCGCGCTGCCGCCCCGGCTCTCCGGCGCCGACCCGAAGCCACAATAACAAAAACCCCCAGTTGCAAAACCGGAAAAAGGGCGAGGCCACCGGTTTGTCCCTGACCGGCTCGCGCTTCCGGGCGTCACCGCGCACCTATGCGCCGAAAGCCGCGGTGGACTTGAGGGCCAAGCTGTGGTTGCGTTTGATAACCGGGCGAGGAGCCGGTCAGGGAGGAAGTTCGAACCATGCAAGGCTGGTTCGTCGTCATCATCGCGATCGCCTATGTGACGCTGCTTTTTGCGATCGCCAGCGTCGGCGACCGGCGCTCGGTAGCAGCCGGGCTCGGCCGCGCGCGGCCCTCCATTTATGCGCTCAGCCTCGCCATCTACTGTACCTCCTGGACCTTCTTCGGCTCGGTCGGGCTCTCCTCCGAGCGGGGTCTCGAATTCCTCGGCATCTACACCGGCCCGGTGCTGGTCTTCGTGTTCGGCTTCCCGCTGCTCAACCGCATCGTCCGGCTGGCAAAGAGCGAAAAGATCACCTCGATTGCGGACTTTCTCGGCGCCCGCTACGGTAAGAGTTTTGCCGTCGCGGCGATCGCGACGCTGATCGCCACGGTGGGCGCCGTGCCCTATATCGCACTGCAGCTTAAGGCGATCTCCGGCTCGGTCAGCCTGATGATCGAGCACTATACGGGATCGCCGCCCTCCTTTGATCCTTTTGTAAGCGACATCTCGCTGGTGGTGGCGATGCTGCTGGCGCTGTTTGCGGTCCTGTTCGGCACCCGCCACGCCGACGCCACCGAACACCAGGACGGGCTGGTGCTGGCGGTCGCGGTCGAGACCGTGGTCAAGCTCGCCGCCTTCCTTGCCATCGGCCTGATGGTAACTTTCCTCATCTTCGGCGGTCCCGGCGACATGCTGGCGACGCTCGCCGCGAATGCCGACGTGCGCCAGGCGATGGGCTACAACACGTCCCTGGCCACCTGGCTGGTGCTGACGACCTTGAGCGGTTTCGCCATCCTGATGCTGCCGCGCCAGTTCTACGTCACCATTGTCGAGAACCGCAGCGAAGCGGAACTGCGCACCGCGACCTGGGTGTTTCCGCTCTATCTCGTGGCGATCAACCTGTTCGTCCTGCCGATCGCATTTGCCGGGCTGTCGCTGGTCGGCGCAAGGACCAGCAGCGACCTCTACGTGCTGTCGCTGCCGCTGTTCAGCGGCCACGACGTGCTGGCGATGATCGCCTTCATCGGCGGCCTGTCGGCGGCCACCGCCATGGTCATCGTCGAGAGCGTGGCGCTGTCGATCATGATTTCCAACGACCTCGTCATCCCGCTGTTCGTGCGTCGATTGCTCAAGACCACGTCTTCGGAGAACGAAGACTGGTCGACGCTGATCCTGAACGTGCGGCGGGCGTCGATTTTCATCATGCTGTTCATCGCATTCCTCTACTATCGCGAGAGCACCAACAGCGCGCGGCTGTCCTCGATCGGGCTGATGTCGTTTGCCGCCATCGCGCAATTCGCCCCCGCGCTGATCGGCGGACTGATCTGGCGCCGCGCCAATGGCCGCGGCGCCGCGCTCGGCATGGTCGCCGGCATCGCAGTGTGGGGCTACACGCTGCTGCTCCCTTCGCTGGTCGGTCCCGGCTCCGACTTTGTCGTCCATGGCCTGTTCGGCTTCGAGGCGCTGAGACCCCAGGCGCTGTTCGGCACCGTCGGCGAGCCGCTGAACCATGGCGTGCTGTGGAGCCTGTCGGTCAACACGCTATTCTTCGTGATGGGTACGCTGTCCCGCGCATCGGTGCCGCTGGAGCGCATCCAGGCGGCAATCTTCGTGCCGCGCGAAGCCGGCCCGATGCCAAGCCTGCGCCGCTTCCGCACCGCCGTCACCGTCAACGACCTCAAGGACACGATTGCCCGCTATCTCGGCGTCGAGCGCACCGAGCGTTCCTTCCAGTCCTTCGAGAAGAACGCGAACGTCTCCCTGCACGGCAAGGAACAGGCCAGCATGGACGTCATCCGTTTCTCGGAGCAGTTGCTGGCGAGCGCCGTCGGCTCGTCGTCGGCGCGGCTGATCCTGTCGCTGCTGTTCCGCCGCAACGACCGCGACTCCAAGGACGCCTTCCGGCTGCTCGACGACGCCACCGAGGCGCTGCAGCACAACCGCGACCTGCTGCAGATCGCTCTCGACCAGATGGAGCAGGGCATCACCGTCTTCGACCGGGATTTGCGGCTGATCTGCTGGAACCGGCAATACCGGGCGCTGTTCGATCTGCCCGACGAGATGGGCCAGGTGGGCGTGTCGCTCGACCAGATCCTGCGGCATCTGGCCGAGCGCGGCGATATCGCCGCCGACCAGCGGGTGACGATGCTCAACCGGCTGACCAGCTTCGTCGGTCCTTGGCAGATGGAGCTCAGGACCAGCGGCCGCATCCTGGAGCTGCGCTCCAACCCGATGCCCGACGGCGGCATTGTGGCCACCTATGCCGACATTTCCGGCCGCGTCGAGCAGGACCTGGCGCTGAAGCGGGCCAATGAATCGCTGGAGCAGCGGGTCAGGAGCCGCACCGCCGAGCTTACCCGCGTCAACGAGGAGCTGGCGCAGGCGCAGATGCTTGCCGAGGAAGCCAATCTCAGCAAGACCCGCTTTCTCGCCGCCGCCGGCCACGACATCCTGCAGCCGCTCAACGCCGCCAGGCTCTATTGCTCCTCGCTGATCGAGAAGGCCGGCAAGGGACCGGCCGGCAGGGCCGCGACCAACATCGAATCCTCACTGGAATCGGTCGAGACCATCCTCGGCGCGGTGCTCGACATATCGCGGCTCGACGCCGGCGCGTTGAAGCCCGAGGACACCGCCTTCAGCCTCGGCGGCCTGCTTGGCCAGATCGGCAACGATTTTCGCCCGCTCGCCGCCGAAAAGAAGCTCGGCCTGAAAATCATGCCGTCGTCGCTCGGCGTGATGACCGACCGCAATTTGCTTCGCCGGCTGATCCAGAACCTCGTTTCGAATGCGATCAAATACACGCGCGACGGCCGTATACTGGTCGGCGTGAGAAGGCGCGGCGAGCTGGCCGAAATCCAGGTGATCGACACCGGCATCGGCATTGCCGGCGACAAGCTGAACACCGTCTTCCACGAATTCACCCGGCTGGACGAAGGCGCGCGCGAGGCCGAAGGCCTTGGCCTTGGCCTCTCCATCGTCGACCGCATTGCCAGGGTGCTGAGGCTCGAAATCCGCATCTTCTCCAACCCCGGCAAGGGCACGCGTTTTTCCGTCATCCTGCCGGTCGCCGCGATCGCGGCACCGCCGCGCGAGATGGCAAAGGCCCCCGCGCGCGCGCCATCCTCACTTGCCGGACTCAATGTGCTGTGCATCGACAATGACGCGCGCATCCTCGACGGCATGCGCCTGCTGCTCGAAGGCTGGGGCTGCAGCGTCGAGACCGCTTCGGGATCGCAGCACCTGATGCGCCCCGGCGCGGCAAGGCCGGATGTGGTGCTCGCCGACTATCATCTCGACGGCGGCACCGGGCTCGACGCCATCGCCAGGCTGCGCGCCGCCTACGGCCAGGACCTGCCCTGCGTGCTGGTCACCGCAGACCGCTCCAGCGAGGTGCGCGCTGCGGCTGGCCAGCTCGACGTGCCTGTGATCAACAAGCCGCTGAAGCCTGCCGTGCTGCGCTCGATGATGGCAAGGGTCAGGGCACTGGCGCCAGCGGCGGAGTGATCAGCCCACCGGCTGCAGCGGGTCGCCGCCGATCTTGGAAAGCTGGATCACCGCCTGGGTGCGGCTGTCGACGCCGAGCTTTTGCAATATGGCGGAGACATGCGCCTTGATGGTGGCTTCGGAGACGCCGAGCTCATAGGCGATCTGCTTGTTGAGCAGGCCTTCGGCCAGCATGCCGAGCACCCTCGTCTGCTGCGGCGTCAGCGCCTGCAGGCGCTTGATCAGATCGGAGATCTCCGGATCCCGCTCGACGCCGAGTTCGATGCCGGCGGGTGCTGCGATATCGCCGGCAAGCACGGCCTGCACGGCGCTGCGTATCTCCTCCATGCTGGCGGATTTGGAGATGAAGCCGGACGCACCGAGATCGAGCGCGCGGCGGATGGTGGCGGGATCGTCATGAGCCGACACCACCACCAGCGGCACCGACGAATGGATGCCGCGCAGCGAGATCAGTCCGGACAGGCCGCTGGCGCCCGGCATCGACAGGTCGAGCAGCACCATGTCGATGTCTTCATTGGCCACGACCAGCGCCTTGGCGCTTTCGAAATCGCCGGCCTCGTGGATAGCGGCGACGTCGCCTATGCCGGCAAGCGCTTCCTTCAGGGCGCCGCGAAACAGCGGATGGTCGTCGGCAATGACGAAAGTGTGGCCCGACGGCAAATATTCCTCCCCGGATCCCCGTTGTATGTGGTTCTTACGGGATCGGAACGATTATGCGGCGGCGCGGCGCGTTTTCAAGCAGCAAAGGCCGCGCGCAGGCTTTTTCCCGGGAGCTCAGGTCTTTTGCGGGCTGGGCTTCGAGCCACCGTCGCCTTCCTGCCTATCGATGTCCTTGACGATATCCATGAAGCTGCGGAAGAAGCGCTCCATGTAGCTCATCGTCTTGTTGAAATCCTCCTCACTCGGCAGTTGGGACTCCAGCCGGGCGGAGAGCGAGTTCTCAAGCTTCGCGACGCGCTCGTCGAGTGCCTTCACCGTGCTCTGCAGCCGGTCGATCTCGTCCTGGAAGGCGGAGCGCTCGTCGGCAGCCATCTTGCAGACGAGCTGACCGGAGCGCTCCTCGCAGACCGACATGGCACCGGTCTGGGTGTCCATGCGGACATAGCCGTTAGCGGACTTTTCGAGCCGATAGCGGTCCGTCTCCTCGGAATAGGCCGATGCGGCGACCAGCGAGCAAAGCGCCGCCGGGATCAGAATGTGCTGCAGACGCATGTTGTTTATCCTCCATGAGCCGTTGAGCCAAGAATATCACAGGTTTGCGCCTGAAATGGGGAAGAGTTCGGAAGCACCCTTTCCCCCAAGGTTCGTTCGGACTATAGCGCGCCAATGTCTCAGTTTATCTACAAGATCGCGCCTGAAGCCATGTGGCGCGAAGCGGAACGGAACGACCGCTTCACCGGAGCGCCGATCGACATCGCCGACGGCTTCATCCACTTCTCCACCGCTGCCCAAGTGCGCGAGACGGCGGCCAGGCATTTCGCCGGGCAGACGGACCTGCTGCTGATCGCGATCGACGCGGCAAAGCTGGGCGACGCGCTGAAATACGAGGTGTCGCGCGGCGGCGCCCTGTTCCCGCATCTCTACGCCGCGCTCTCTCTCGACGCCGTTCTCTGGGTGAAGCCGTTGCCGCTCGGCGCCAGCGGCCACGAATTCCCGCCGCTGGAGGACGAATGAGCGTGCTCGACCGGATCGGCCAAAAGCTGCTTTTCTCGTTCGATCCGGAAACGGCGCATGGCCTGTCGATCGCGGCTTTGCGTTGCGGCCTGCCGGTCGCCTCGCCTCCCCCGCGCGACGCGCGACTCGAGGTCAGCGTCTGCGGGCTCGATTTCCCCAATCCGCTCGGCATGGCGGCCGGCTACGACAAGAACGCCGAAGTGCCGGATGCGCTGCTCAAACTCGGCTTCGGCTTCGCCGAGGTCGGCACGGTCACGCCGCTGCCGCAGCCGGGCAACCCCAAGCCGCGCATCTTCCGGCTGACTGCGAACGGGGCTGTGATCAATCGACTCGGCTTCAACAATGAAGGCCATGACGCTGCCGAAAAGCGCCTCGCGGCGCGCAAGGGGCGCGGCGGCATCGTCGGCGTCAACATCGGCGCCAACAAGGACAGCGCCGACCGCATTGCCGACTATGAGCGTGGCGTCGCCCGCTTCGCGGCTCTTGCCAGCTATTTGACGGTCAACATCTCCTCGCCCAACACGCCGGGCCTGCGCAACATGCAGGCGCGCGAGCAACTCGGCGAGTTGCTCGCGCGCGTAGTGGCGGCGCGCGCGGCTGCGTCCGCGCAGCCGCCTGTCTTCCTCAAGATCGCGCCGGACCTCGCCGAAGCGGAACTGGAAGACATCGCCGCCGAAGTCATCGAGAAAAAGATCGACGGGGTCATCGTCTCCAACACGACGCTTGCGCGGACGGGATTGCGCAGCACTGCTTTCGCCAGCGAGACGGGCGGCCTTTCTGGCAGGCCGCTGTTCGAGCGCTCGACAGCAGTGCTCGCCCGCATACGCAAGCTGCTCGGCCCGAAGATGGCCATCATCGGCGTTGGCGGCGTCGACTCGGCGGAAACCGCGCTGGAGAAGATGCGAGCCGGCGCCGACCTCGTTCAGCTTTACACCGGCATGGTCTATGCCGGGCCGGCGTTGCCCGGACGCCTCGTTGCCGGCATGGCGCGGTTTGTGGAGCGCGAGCGGCTGAAGTCGATCCGAGATTTGCGCGACTCGGCTTGCGAGCGCTGGGCTTCAAAGCTGATCAGCTGAACGCCTTGCGTACTCTGAGCCTCAGCACCATCAACAGGCTCAACCCGCGCACCAGCAAAAAGACGTGCAGCGCGGCCCATAGGCCGTTGTTGCCGAAGGCGGGCGCCAGCGTGATCATCGCCGCGGTGAAGGCCAGGAAGGACAAGAGCATCATGTTGCGCATGTCGCGCGACCAGGTGGCGCCGATGAAGACGCCGTCCATCTGGAAGGCGAGCACGCCGCTCAGCGCGGTGAAGGCGGCCCAGGGCAGATAGGCATCCGCGACCGCGCGGACCTCCGGAGCGGTCGTCACCAGCGCCACCAGCTGTGCGCCGGCCGTCAGCAGGATAAGACTGGCAACAGCCGCCAGGCCAAAGCCCCAGATCAGACTTGCCGGAAAGGGGTGGCCGCATGCGCGCCGATGGCGCGGCCGGCCAATTGCTCGGCTGCGGTGGCAAAGCCGTCCAGGAAATAGCCGGCGACGAGGAAGAAGTTCATCAGCACGGCATTGGCGGCGAGCGTGACCGTGCCAAACTGCGCGCCCTGTCTGGTGAACAGCGCGAAGGCGGCAAGCAGCGAGAAGGAACGGATCATGATGTCACGGTTGAGCGACAGCATGCGCCGGTAGGCCGGCAGGTCGAGGATGCGCCGGCGCGACGGCCGCTCCAATTTTCGGAACCGCCTCAGCACGATGGCAAGGCCGAGCAGCATGGCCAGGAACTCGCCGGTGACGGTCGCCCAGGCAACGCCGGCGACGCCCCAGCCGAGCTCGAGGCCAAGCAGGAAGCAGAGCAGGATGTTGATGCCGTTGAGCACGGCCTGCAGCATCAGCCCTATCCCGCCCTCGCCACGCCCCAGCACGTAGCCCAAGATGGCGTAGTTGATGAGCGAGAAGGGCGCGGCAATGAGCCTGATGCGGATATAGACCGACATCGCCTCGCTGACACGCGGCTCGGCGCCCATGAACCACTGGCCGGCTACCGCAAAGAGCGGCGCAAGTGCTGCAAGCACCACGCCGGCGACGACCGCGATCAGCACGGCCCGCCAGAGCACCGCCTGCTCCTCCAGCGGATCGCCGCGTCCGAAAGCCTGGGCGACGAGGCCGGTGGTGCCGGAACGCAGGAAGTTGAAGGTGGTGAACACGACGTCGAAGACCAGCGCGCCTGCGGCCAGTCCGCCAAGAAGAGCCGCATCGCCCAACCGCCCGACCACCGCGGTGTCGACAATGCCGAGCAGCGGCGTCGTCAAATACGCGAGCGTCATCGGCACAGCGATCGTCAGCACCGACCGGTTGGTGACGATGAAGGTCCTGGCGTTGATGTGGGTCGCACCCTTGTCCAAGGATCGCTGCCTTGCTCATTGCGGCTTGATCGAACGGCCGATGTGCCCCAGTTTGCCGCTGCCGCGCAATCGCCATCGGGTGACGGCCAACCGAATTCCAGCTCTGGCGCAGGCAGCCTCATCATGCCTTTGCAGATCGTCCACCATCCCGACTATGACGCCGGCTTTGCCGCCAATCACCGCTTTCCGATGAGCAAATATCCTTTGCTGATGGAGGCCTTGCGCAGCCGCGGGCTGGCAGCAGCGGGAGCGCTTTCGATGCCGGAACCGGCGCCTGCGGCGTGGCTCAAGCTCGCGCATGAGGCCGACTATGTCGACCAGGTGCTCGCTTGCCAGGTGCCTGAAAAGATCGAGCGCGAGATCGGCTTCCCGGTCGGCCAGCGCGTGTCACTGAGAGCGCAGCTAGCAACCGCAGGCACGGTGCTGGCGGCGCGGCTGGCGCTGAGACACGGCATAGCCTGCAACGCCGCCGGCGGCAGCCATCATGCCAAGCGCGCCCAAGGCGCGGGCTTCTGCACCTTCAACGACGTGGCAGTGGCTTGCCTGGTCCTGCTTGCGGAGGGCGCCGTCGAAAACATCCTGGTCGTCGATCTCGACGTGCATCAGGGCGACGGCACGGCGGACATTCTGAAGGATGAGCCGCGCGCCTTCACCTTTTCCATGCATGGCGAACGCAATTATCCGGCGCGCAAGATCGCCTCCGATCTCGATATCGCGCTGCCGGACGGCACCGGCGACGCCGCCTATCTCGGCCGGCTCCGCGTCATTCTTCCAGAGCTTTGCGCAAGACGGCGCTGGGACATCGTCTTTTACAATGCCGGCGTCGATGTCCATGCCGAGGACCGGCTTGGCCGGCTGACATTGACCGACAACGGCCTGCGCGGCCGCGAGGAGATGGTCATCAGCCATTTCCGCAAGGCCGGCATCCCGCTGTGCGGCGTCATCGGCGGCGGCTATTCGAGCGACGTGCCGGCGCTTGCCGCGCGCCACGCCATCCTGTTCGAGGTCGCAGCCGCCTATGACTGACGCTCGCCAGACTACTTCCTGTAGCTCGCGATCCTGAGCAGGATAAAGGCGGGCACGACGATCGCGGCGCCGAGCAGGATATAGCCCAGGAAGCGGTCGATAGTATGGAAGCCGAGATTCCACAGGTCGATGAAGAACTGGCGGATGCCATAGAGCACGTCCATCGGCGACCAGCCGAAAGCGTGCATGACGAGGCCGACGAGGAAGGAAACCACCAGCAGCTTCACAAGCACCCTGAGTGGCGTATCGCCGAGAAAGCGTGTCAGTGCGGACAAGGCCGTTCTCCGGTTCGAGCTGCCCGATTCGGGGCGTGACCTCAGAAATACGCACTCGTTTACCCGGCATCAAGCCGAAGGCCGCGGCGCGAAGCTATCCCGCTGGTGGCCTTAACAGCCTGATCCAGCCGGTACACGTGGCTCGCACGGTCAGATTCGCCACCGGAAGATGCGGGCCCAAAGCGGCCGGTCGCGGTAGACTTCCCTGGAGCGCCACAGCCTGTTGTAGCGGTTGCCGCCGCCGACACCGAGTTGCGATATCGGCTTGCCGCCCCGCTTGCGCTTGATCGCGATCGGCTCGCCATCATGGCTGAGGCAATGGCCGAAATCCGCGGAAGGCTGAAGAGCCGCGGCAGGCGGCACCGACCTGACGGCTTCGCCGACGATGAGGTCTTCCGGTTCGCAGGTCAGCGCGACGGCCTTGCCGAACAAGGTCGGGCCTGTGGGGCAGAGCGCAGTCGGCCCGTAATATTCCCGTTTCACATTGGCGCAGACAAGCTCGATCGCCTTGGCCAGCGCCTTGTGGCGAGCCGGCGCGGCGACAACCCCGATGCTGGTGTCCCAAGGGGTCGAGCTGAGGAAATCGCGAAAGATCGACAATTTTCCATTGGCGCGCGGCACGCCGCGCAGGAAGAAATAGGAGAGATCGGCATAAAGGCCGCCTTGCTCATGGAGCAGGCAATATTTGGCGAGGTCCGCCTTGTATGAATAAGGTCGCAGCGTCCTGAAAGCCGAAAGCACCTCTGCCCCGAAATGCGTTGAAATGAACTCCGCTAATGCCGCTTCCCGGAACAGGCGGTGCTCTTCGCCGGGATGAGCAGCCGTGAGCGAGTGGATGTTTTCGGCAACGAGCCCGGAAAGGTGCTCGCTGCCGTCGTCGGTTATCAGAATGCTGAAGAGAGGCATCCGGCTTCCATCTCGATCAAGGTGCCTTGGTGAGCCTTTAACTTGCCCCAGTCGCGCCACTGGTGGGGACTGGCCTTCAGATAGGCCAGGTGCCGATCGGCAAAGTCTTGCGCGGCGCTCTGGATCAGTTCGGCCTTGTCCTGGCCCCGATCAAGATCGATCGGCTTTTCCACGGTCACCCGTATCTTGCCTGTGCTGTCGTCACGAACGACGAAGACCGGCAGCAGCGGAGCGCCCGCGATTCTGGCCAAGCGGGGCGCGCCGCCGGCCAGTTCAATGGCCGACTGGCCGATCCGCGCACGCACCAGCAGCTCACCCTCCCAGGCGCCCGCGGTGATAGACGCAAACTTGCCCTGGCGAAGCAACCGCCTCGCCTCGTTCATGCTGGCGGCCGGATTGGCGCGGTCTATCACGATACGGCCCGCCGCATATCTGAGCTCGACGATGGTCCTGATAGGGTTAAGGAACCGGATGCCGAAGCGCGATTTCGAGAAACCATGCTCGGGCCTGCTGACGTGAAAGACGTCGAAGCCGGCTTTCGCGAACGCCATCTTCGCCGCAAGCGCATTGAAGGCGAAATGCGCGATCCACAGGACGGCCCCGTGACCCTTGCTGCTCGCCGCTTCGAGATGCTCGGCGCCGTGAAGTTCGATCTCGGGTCGCCAGCCGACGAGCCACTCCCTCAGGATCTGGATGTTGTGTTCGCTGCGCATAGCGTCGACTCGGAGCCGGTCTTCACGGCCGGCTATGCCAAAGGCGGCAAGGTCCGGTTGCGCACCGACGTCGCGCCGAGACTCAGGCGCCCGTTTCAGCCGCTCCAGCCAAAGGCAGACACTGCGCCATCTCTTCTCAGGCACGAAAAGAGAGACGAATACAAAAACAGGAAGTCTCAGCAGGAATCCGAGATCTTCCAAAGCAAAGGCTCTTCCGGAGCGAGAGGCTCGCTTCCTCTTCCGAACATTGATTTCCAAGCTGGGTCCCCACCCTTAACGCGCGAGCCTTACCATGTTGCGGCGCGGCGTCAAAGCGCCGGTGGATCGCTCTCGGCTTTCAATGCATCGCCGATTGCTAGATGCGGGGGCATCATGGTAACGAGGCTGCTGCGCGGGTATGATGTAATGGTAGCCTGTCAGCTTCCCAAGCTGAACGCGCGGGTTCGATTCCCGCTACCCGCTCCATCCCTCACTCCAGTGCCATCCGGTCGGTGCGATCAGGCAGAGCGTCCTTAAGCGGCCGAAGGCGAACGCGATCGTTGCCGTTTGCGGTCAGGCCAGCACGCCGCACAGGGGAAGATGCTTTGCGGCATCGGCCGCTTCCATCCGCACAATGGTGTGCGACAGGCCGCCGTGTTCCTCGATCCACTCCCGCACCCAATCGGGATATTGCGAGATCAGGTACTCCGCGGCAGCCGCATTCTGCTGGGCGCCGACGCCGTAAGGCAGATGGAAGCCGAATGATGCGCGCGGCGTGATGCAAAGCTGCTCGGCGGGCAAAGACAAATAGAGCGTGCAGGCGCTGTCGCAGGCGCCGTCAAATTCCACCGGCTCGTTCGCGGCGCGCAGCTCGGCGACGTGCAAAGCGAAGATCACGATCTGACCGCCGGGATTTTCCTGCACCGTTTCGGCATTTGCGGGCAGCATTGTCAGGACGGCGGCGAGGAACGCTAGCGCCTTGGCTATCAGCCTCCGCTTAACCCCCGCGCGCGGCAGATCGGCGTGCATATTGGTGACCTCGCTCATCCGGCGAGACCAAGGCTAACATTGAGATGGTTAACAACAGGCAGCTTTGAAAACATCGAAGATCCAGATTCGCCCACTGCCCGCACCCTCTCAACAGCAGGGGACCTGGAAAATCAACGTGCTTTTTTGACCGCACTGCGAAGGGAGCGGGCTCGTTCGCCGAAAGGGGCCAAAACGAAAGACGCGCTGGAAGCAGCAGGGGCTTGGGCCGTCGAAGAGGATAGCCGCGCGATTTATGGCGAAACAGAAGCCGGCCACCTTGCGGCGGCCGGCTCTGGACCGGTTGTGCGTAAAAACAGTTCTTTACAGCGGGTAAGCGGCTCTATCCAAAGCTGAACCGCTATGATCCCCTAAAGCCAAAAGCCAATCCAAACACGTTCGCGCCAGCAGCGGCGACGCCAGCGGCCACGACGCCAGTAGCGGCGGCAAACCCGTCTCCAGACGCGGCGCCGTCTGCGGCGGCGACGCCCGCGGTGCCAATGACGATGGTAGACCTGCTCCACTTCAGCTCGTTCGTCTCCATCCTCGAAGACGGCGGCATCCGCCTTATCGAGTTCATCGAGAATTCCGTTGCCGCTTGGAATTCCGGCAACCGCTCTGCTGGGGCCAGCCAGGGTTGCAATTGCCGCTGCCCCCGCAACGCCAAGCATTCCAGTTAGAAACAAGCGACGTTCCATCAAAGACCTCCCGATAGTTCAGCATCGGCAGGTCGTTCCCTCACCCAAACGGGCTCCAGTGAGCTGCCGATCTGTTTGAACGCGCAGGTAGCATTCTCGTTCCATTACCCCACTTCGCGCAGGATGAAGTCGTGCAGCATCTTGGCGGCGGGCGAGAGCACCCGGTTCCTGACCGTGATCAGGCTGTAGGGCCGGACCTCGATGTCGAACTCGGTCTGCACGACATCGATCGCTCCGGACAACCCGTCGCCGCTCTGGATGAACTTGGCCACCTGGACCGAAACGGGGGCGATGGCGTCGGACTGCGCCACCATCACCAGCGTCAAGAGCAGCGAAGAGGTGTTGAGGATGCGGTCGGGAAGCGGGATGTTGCGGTTGAGGAAATTGCTTTCCATCGCCTGGCGCAGCGGCGAGCCGCCGGACTGGAAGACCCAGTCATAGGCGGCCGTCTCCTCCAGGCCGACCATCCCGCCGCTGGCAAGCGGATGGCCGCGACGCACGATGAGGCAGGCCTTCTCGATGCCGATGACGCGCGATTCGAACAGCCGCGGATTGAGGTCGTCGGGAATGCGGGCGATGATGAAGTCGTGGCGGGACGCGATCAGCTCGCGGGCGAGCACGTTCGAGGTCTCGACCTGCATGGTGATCTCGATGCGCGGATAGATGCGGCGGATCTCGCGAATCGCCGGCACCGCCAGCTCGATCGCCGGCGCGGTCACGGCGCCGAGAAACACCGAGCCGCCCTTGCCTGCCTTAAGCTCCGAAATCTCGCGGTCGGCTTCGCGCATTTCGAGCAGGATCGAGCGGGCGCGCCTGGCGAGCGCCTGGCCGTAAGGGGTCAGCGTCACGCCGCGCGGCAGCCGCTCGCATAATTTCACGTCGAGCACCGCCTCCATCTCGGCGATCATGCGCGAGGCCGCCGGCTGGGAAATATTCATGACCTGGGCGGCGGCGCTCACCCGTCCGTGATCGTCGAGGGCGGCGATCATCCGCATATGGCGCAGGCTCAAGCCGCTGCGCAGGAGCGTTTCCCCATCTCCCGGAAGCTTCTCGTAACTTCCTGAAATCGCGTCAAGATCGCGCAACGCCGCCATGATTTCCCAGCCTCTCCGGCAATTCTCTGCCCTGCGCTAAATCATACCAGTTTCGGTATAGCAACCAGCAAAGATCGCATTTGACAGTTATGTCAAAGGAACACACCCTTCGCGCGTTCCGAGACGCAGCGATCGGCAACGAGCAAAATCGTATCGATTGAAACTGCGTCGCGGGGCCGATTGGGAGGATACCGGAGATCGATAAAGCCGACAGAGGCGCGATTGCGCTCCTGCTCGACTGCGCGGCCCGCGAAGCCCCGAGGTGTCGCGTCCATCAACCAGGGAGAGTAATGTGAAGATTATCAAGACGCTGGCCGCCGTCGCGGCCCTTGGCATTGCCGCCACGACCTATTCGGCGCACGCCGCCGACAAGGGCCTCGTCGGCGTGCTGATGCCGACCAAAACCTCGCAGCGCTGGATCAACGACGGCGACGCCGTCAAATCCCAGCTCGAAGCGCTCGGCTACACGGTCGACCTGCAATATGCGCAGGACGACATCCCGAACCAGCTCAGCCAGCTGGAAAACGAAATCACGAAAGGCCCGAAGGCGCTGATCATCGCTTCGATCGACGGCACCACCATGGCCGATGCGCTGCAGAAGGCCAATGATGCAGGCGTCGTCACCATCGCCTATGACCGCCTGATCAAGAAGACCCCGAACGTCGACTACTACACCACCTTCGACAATTTCGGCGTCGGCGTGATCCAGGCGAATTCCCTGGTCAAGGGCCTCAAGGAGCGCTTCCCGAACACCAAGCCGTGGAACGTCGAGCTGTTCGGCGGCTCGCCCGACGACAACAACGCCTTCTTCTTCTACAACGGCGCGATGTCGGTCCTGCAGCCGCTGATCGATGACGGCTCGATCAAGATCAAGTCGGGCCAGATGGGCATGGACAAGGTCGGCACGCTGCGCTGGCTCGCTGCCACCGCCCAGGCCCGCATGGACAACCTGCTCTCGGCCAACTACTCGGACGGCAGCCGTGTCGATGGCGTTCTGTCGCCCTATGACGGCCTGTCGCGCGGCATCACCGCCTCGCTGCGCGCTGTCGGCTACGGCACGGAAGCTCAGCCCTGGCCGATCGTGACCGGTCAGGACGCCGAGACCGCCTCGGTCAAGCTGATCATCTCGGGCGAGCAGTATTCGACCGTGTTCAAGGATACCCGCGAGCTGGCCAAGGCCACCGTGCAGCTGGTCGACAAGGTGCTCTCCGGCGGCAAGCCGGACGGCCTCGACACCAAGACCTACAACAACGACGTCAAGGTCGTTCCCTCGATCCTCTTGACGCCGCATGAGGTCGACAAGTCGAACTACCAGGCGCTGGTCGTCGACTCCGGCTACATCAAGGCCGACGAGCTGAAGTAATCCAGCCTTTAAGGGAGGGGTCCTGCGCGACGCAGGGCCCCTTTTCGTTCAGAAGCGACCCCGGTATTGTTTTTGCCGGCTTCTGCAGCGCCATGCGCCATCGCGGCGCGAGCCGGACTGCAGTATGTTGATTACGCGCATAACGCTTTCCGGAAATGGGAAGGCATGCGCCAGGGAGCGAATTCCTGATGAGCTCGACGATTTTGGAGATGCGCGACATCACCAAGACGTTCCCCGGCGTCAAGGCGCTGTCGAACGTCAACCTCAGTGTCGAGGAAGGAGAAATCCACGCCATCGTCGGCGAGAACGGCGCCGGCAAATCGACGCTGATGAAGGTGCTGTCGGGCGTCTATCCGACCGGTACCTATGAAGGCGAGATCGTCTTTCGCGGCCAGGAATGCCACTTCAAGGGTATCCATGACAGCGAGCATATCGGCATCGTCATCATCCACCAGGAGCTTGCCCTGGTGCCGATGCTGTCGATCGCAGAGAACATCTTCCTCGGCAACGAGCACGCCAGCTATGGCGTCATCGACTGGAACGCCAACGAGAAGCGCACCAAGGCCCTGCTCGACAAAGTCGGCTTGAAGGAAGATCCCAAGACGCTGATCACCAATATAGGCGTCGGCAAGCAGCAGCTGGTCGAGATCGCCAAGGCGCTCAGCAAGGAAGTGAAGCTCCTCATCCTCGACGAGCCGACGGCGTCGCTCAGCGAAAAGGACAGCCAGGCGCTGCTCGATCTCCTGCTCGAGTTCAAGCGCCAGGGCATGACCTCGATCCTGATCTCGCACAAGCTCAACGAGGTGAACCGCGTTGCTGACAAGGTGACGGTGATCCGCGACGGGCGCACCATCGAGACCTTGCCCAGGAAGGAAATCAGCGAGGACCGCATCATCACTTCGATGGTCGGCCGCTCGCTCGACGACCGCTATCCGCCGCGCGAGCCGCAGATTGGCGACGTTATCTTCGAAGTGAAAAACTGGTCAGTGTACCATCCGATCCACGCCGAGCGGCAGGTGATCAAGCACGTCAACCTCAATGTGCGCAAAGGCGAGGTGGTGGGCATTGCCGGGCTGATGGGCGCCGGCCGCACCGAATTCGCTATGAGCCTGTTCGGCCGTTCCTACGGCCGGCATATCAGCGGCGAAGTCCTGCTCAGGGGTAAGCCTCTCGATCTTTCGACGGTTAGCAAGGCGGTGGAGAACCGGATCGCCTATGTCACCGAGGACCGCAAGACCTTTGGCCTCAACCTCATCGACCACATCAAGCACAACGTCACGCTCGCCAATTTGGGAGGCGTCTCCAGCCGCGGCGTCATCGACGACATGCGCGAGATGAGCGTCGCCAACGACTATCGCAAGAAGACCAACATCCGAGCATCCAGCGTCTATCAGCTGACCGGCAATCTTTCGGGCGGCAACCAGCAGAAGGTGGTGCTGTCGAAATGGCTGTTCGCCGACCCGGAAGTGCTGATCCTCGACGAACCGACGCGCGGCATTGACGTCGGCGCCAAGTACGAAATCTATACGATCATCGCCCGCCTCGCCGCCGAGGGAAAGGCAATCGTCGTCATCTCGTCGGAAATGCCGGAATTGCTCGGCATCGCCGACCGCATCTATGTCATGAACGAAGGGCGTATCGTCGGCGAAATGGCGGCAAGCGACGCCAGCCAGGAAAAGATCATGCGCGCCATCGTTCGGGGAGAAGGAAAAAAAGCCTCATGAGCACAGAAAGCGCTCCCGCGCCGCAGAGCGGCGTCGCCGAAGACGTCAAGCATGGTCCGCGTGTCGCCGTTTCGGCGCTGACGACGAACCTGCGCGAATACGGCCTGATCATCGCGCTGATCGTCATCATGCTGTTCTTCCAGTACACGACGTCCGGCACGCTGTTCAAACCGGTCAACCTCAGCAACCTGGTGCAGCAGAACTCGTTCATCATCGTGATGGCGCTTGGCATGCTGCTGGTGATCGTCGCCGGCTATATCGACCTCAGCGTGGGATCGGTCGCCGGCTTCATCGGCGCGCTTGCCGCAATGATGATGGTGATCTGGCCGCTCGGTCCGCTCAGCAATCCGCTGGTGGTTTCAATCATCTGCCTCATCGTCGGCGGCGGCATAGGCGCGGCGCAAGGCTATTGGATCGCCTATCACCGAATACCGAGCTTCATCGTGACGCTGGCGGGTATGCTGATCTTCCGCGGCATCTGCCAGGCGCTGCTTGGCGGCGGCTCTTCGGTCGGCCCGCTTCCCGACAGCTTCAAGGCGTTGAGCTCCGGCTTCATCCCGGACCTCATCGGCCCGCTGACGCTCATTCCGCCGACGGTGAATGCCGCCGGCAAGACCATCGTCGGCAGCGGCCTTACGCTGCACATGACGACGATCGTGCTCGGTCTGATCGCCGTGCTGGCCTATGCCTATTTTGGCTTCAGGACACGGCGTAAGCGCGAACGGCATGGCTATGAGGCCGAGCCCTTCCCGCTGTTCGTCATCAAGACGCTGGTCGGCAGCGCGCTGGCGCTGTTCCTGGTCTTCCAGTTCGCCAGCTACAGGGGACTGCCGGTGGTGCTGCTGGTGATGGGCGTGCTGATCTCGCTGTTCGTCTTCGTCACCAAGCGCATGACCATCGGCCGCCGCATCTATGCGATGGGCGGCAACTCCAAGGCGGCGCAGCTGTCGGGCATCAACACCGAAAGGCTGACGCTGCTCGTCTTCATCAACATGGGCGTGCTGTCGGCGCTCGGCGGACTGATCATCGCCGCTCGCCTCGGCCAGGCCGTCCCGGCCGCCGGCCTCGGCAGCGAACTCGACGTGATCGCCGCCGTCTTCATCGGCGGCGCCTCGGCGATGGGCGGCGTCGGACAGGTCATCGGCGCCGTGGTCGGCGGCTTCATCATGGGCGTGATGAACAACGGCATGTCGATCATGGGCGTCAATGTCGACTGGCAGCAGGTGGTGAAAGGCCTGGTGCTGCTCGGCGCCGTCATCTTCGACGTCTACAACAAGAACAAGGCGTAGAGGCCGGAGGCAAGGACTAAGGAGGCATACGGGTTCTAGATCGCGAAGCCGCCGGCAACCCGTCGGCGCAAAGAAGTCCTGGAAGGACCAGGCTCGCGAGTGCAATCCGGACGAAGAGTTTCAACCGTGGCGCGGATCGGTTCCGGGCCGCGCCGGTCAAGGTTTGCCATGGGCAGCCGGGCCAAGGCAAAAGAGAGAGGGTTCATCATGCTGATTTCCCAGATCCTCGACGACGCCGAGACGATCCGCGTCGTTGCCCGCAGCGGCGGCAAGACCCGGATCATCAACGGCGCGCGCAGCGTCTATTCGCTGGCGATGGAGGCAGCCCGCACCGGCACCGGGCTCGAGGCGCTGATCGAGCGCAAGGGCTATGGCGAGACGGTCGACCTCGACGCCGTCTACAAGAAGGGACGACTGGTGTCGCCAATCAACCATCCCGACCCCGCGCATCTCCACCTTACCGGCACCGGGCTTACGCATCTCGGCTCCGCCGCGACGCGCGATTCCATGCACAAGAAGCTCAGCGACGGCGAGGAGCAGCTCACCGATTCCATGAAGATGTTCCGCATGGGGCTGGAGGGCGGCAAGCCGGCCAAGGGCCAGATCGGCGTGCAGCCGGAATGGTTCTACAAGGGCAACGGCACCATGGCGGTGGCGCCCGGTGCCGCGCTGATGTCGCCAGCCTTCGCGCAGGACGCCGGCGAGGAGCCGGAGATTGCCGGCATCTATGTGATCGGCGACGACGGCGCGCCGTTCCGCGTCGGCTTCACGCTGTCCAATGAATTCTCCGACCATGTGACAGAACGCGTGAACTATCTGTTCCTCGCCCATTCCAAGCTGCGCAACGCCTCGTTCGGACCGGAAATCCTGATCGGCGAGCTGCCCGCCGACATCAGGGGCTCTTCACGAATCTGGCGCGACGGCAAAGTGCTTTGGGAAAAACCGTTCCTTTCGGGCGAGGCGAACATGTCGCACACCATCGCCAATCTCGAGCACCACCACTTCAAATATTCGGCCTTCCGCCAGCCGGGCGACGTGCATGTGCACATGTTCGGCACCGCCACACTCTCGTTCGCAGACGGCGTCAGGACCGAGGAAGGCGACACGTTCGAGATCGAGGCCAGGGATTTCGGCCTGCCGCTGCGCAACCCGCTGGAGATCGAAAAGCCGATCAAGGTGGCGGTGAAGGCGCTGTAAGGGCGCCTTTCCTTCTCCGCTTGTGGGAGAAGGAAAGTCTGCTCAACCTCAATAGATATCGAAGTCGAAATATTTCGACTGGATCTTCTTGTAGGTGCCGTCGGCAACGATAGCGTCGATTGCCGCATTCAGCCTGTCGCGAAGCGCTGTGTCCTCCAGACGCACGGCGATGCCGGCCTCGGTCTCGGTGCCCTTGACGTCGCCGACCAGCTTGCAGCAGCCGTCGCTCGCCTTCTTCATCCAGTCGACCAGCACGAACTTGTCCGAGATGACGGCGTCGAGACGGCCGTTGAGCAGATCGGTGACCGCCTCTTCCTGGGTCGGGTAGAGCTTCGCCTCGGCGCCGGCCTTGGCGTAGACGTCCTGGGCGTAGTTGGCCTGGGTGGTCGAGGCCTGGGCACCGACCGTCTTGCCGGCAAGCGAGGCCGGCTCGGTCGAGGCGATGTCGCTGTCCTTCAGGGCGACCAGCGAAAGCGGCGTGGTATAGTATTTGTGGGTGAAGGCGACCTGCTTCTTGCGCTCCTCGGTGATGCTCATCGAGGCGATGATGGCGTCGAATTTCTTGGCCTGCAGGGCCGGAATGATGCCATCCCAATCCTGGGTGACGATCTCGCATTCGACCTTCATCTGCGCGCAGAGCGCATTGGCGATGTCGATGTCGAAGCCCTCGACCTTGCCGTCCGGCGTGATGGTGTTGAAGGGCGGATAGGCGCCCTCGGTGCCGATCTTGATCTTTTCGGCCGCGTCTACCGAACCGACGCCGAGCGCCAGCATGGCGGCGGCCGCGGCCGACAGGATCCATCTGGATGTCCGCATTTTCATCCCCTTGCGTTCAGGTGCTACATGGTCAGACCCAGCCAAGCACGGCGCGCCAAGCCAGGCAAGCACAGCTTGCGGCGATCAGCGCGCGGCGCGGAAATGCTTGGAGAGCTTCAGCCCCTGCGCCTGATAGTTGGAGCCCAGCTCGCTGCCATAGAGCGCCTGCGGCCGCTTCAGCATATGCTCGTAGACGAGGCGGCCGACGATCTGGCCGTGGTCGAGGATGAACGGCACCTCGTGGCTGCGCACTTCGAGCACCGCGCGGCTGCCGCTGCCGCCGGCGGCGGAATGGCCGAAGCCCGGATCGAAGAAGCCGGCATAGTGGACGCGGAACTCGCCGACCAGCGGATCGAAAGGCGTCATCTCGGCGGCATAGAGCGGCGGCACGTGCACGGCTTCGCGAGAGACCAGGATGTAGAACTCGTCCGGGTCGAGCACCAGCTCGCCGGCCCCGCTCTTGTAGAGCGGTTCCCAGAAGTCGACCACATCCTGAGCGGCGCGTTTGTCGACGTCGACGAGGCCGGTGTGGTGCTTGCCGCGATAGCCGACAAGGCCGTCCTTGTCGCCGTCGAGATCGATAGAGAGCGCAATGCCGCCGCCGGAGATGTTGGGCGGCTCGGTCGCAACCAGCATCTCGGCGTGATGGAGGTCACGCAACTCATTCTCCGACAGCACCGCGTTGCCGGTGCGGAAGCGTATCTGCGACAGGCGCGAGCCGGCGCGCACGACGATCGGGAAGGTGCGCGGGCTGACCTCGAGGTAGAGCGGGCCATGATAGCCGGCGGCGATCTTATCGAACTCATGGCCGCGGTCGGTCATGACGCGGGTGAAAATGTCGAGCCGTCCGGTCGAGCTCTTCGGATTGGCCGAAGCCGAGACTTCCGCCGGCAGCGCCAGGCTTTCCTGCAGCGGCACGATGTAGACGCAGCCCGTCTCCAGCACCGCGCCCTCGGCGAGGTTGATCTCATGCAGCTTCAGCCGGTCCAGCTTATCGGCCACCAGATGATCGGGACCGGGCAGAAAGGAGGCGCGCACGCGAAAGGCCTTGTCGCCCAGTCTCAGATCGAGGCTGGCCGGCTGGATCTGGTTGGTGTCGAGCGCGCGCGGCGATTTCAGCGCGCCCGACTGGAAGAGCGCCGCGATGTCCTGATCGGGAAGAATGCCTGTCTGCCGCAATGTCTGGCTCCGGGCGCTGTCATTATCGTCGCAGTTCCTGTCGCAAAACCGCGGGACACTTTTGCGGAAGCTGCCTGGTACAACCCTCTTAATCAAGCCGGCAATTGACGCAAGCGCGGTGCGGGTCTAAAGGGTCGTTATCCCGTGGTGATTTGGCCGGTCGGCTTGCAGCCACGTTAAACAAGTCGCTAAAGGACCGTCGGGCCGCAAGGCCGTATGGACCGGTTGCGACGTCGCGGCCGGTTTTTTTGTGTTTGGAAGCAGGGCGATGACCAAGACGCGTAACTGGAAGCCTCAGACGGCACTCGTGCATGGCGGGACGCTGCGTTCCGGCTTCGGCGAGACCGCGGAGGCGATGTATCTCACCCAGGGCTATGTCTATGAGACGGCGCAAGCGGCGGAAGCCCGCTTCAAGGGCGAGGAGCCCGGCTTCATCTATTCGCGCTACGCCAACCCGACCGTCGATATGTTCGAGAAGCGGATGTGCGCGCTGGAAGGCGCGGAAGACGCACGCGCCACCGCTTCCGGCATGGCCGCAGTGTCCGCCGCCCTGCTCTGCAGCGTCAAGGCCGGCGACCACATCGTTGCGGCGCGGGCCCTGTTCGGCTCCTGCCGCTGGGTGGTCGAGACGCTGGCACCGCGCTACGGCATCGAGGCGACGCTGATCGACGGCACCGACATCGCCAATTGGGAAAAGGCGGTCAGGCCGAACACCAAGCTGTTCTTCCTGGAAAGCCCGACCAACCCGACGCTGGAAGTGGTCGATATCGCTGCTGTCGCCGCCCTCGCCAATTCGATCGGCGCGCGCGTGATCGTCGACAACGTCTTTGCGACGCCGCTGCAGCAGAAGCCCCTGCAGCTCGGCGCCCATATCGTGGTCTACTCGGCGACCAAGCATATCGACGGACAAGGCCGCTGCCTCGGCGGCGTCATCCTGTCGGACAAGAAGTGGATCGACGAGAACCTGCACGACTATTTCCGGCACACCGGCCCGAGCCTGTCGCCATTCAACGCATGGACGCTGCTGAAAGGCCTCGAGACGCTGCCGCTGCGCGTGCGCCAGCAGACCGAAAGCGCCGGCAAGATCGCGGATTTCCTGGCCGGCCGGCCGGAGATCGCCCGCCTCATCTATCCGGGCCGGGCCGACCATCCCCAGGCGGATATCGTCAGGAAGCAGATGTCCGGCGGCTCGACGCTGATCTGCCTCGACGTCAAGGGCGGCAAGCAGGCCGCTTTCGCCTTGCAGAACGCGCTCGACATCGTGCTGATCTCGAACAATCTCGGCGACGCAAAGAGCCTGATCACGCATCCGGCGACGACGACGCACAAGAACCTCAGCGACGAGGCGCGCGCCGAGCTTGGCATCGGACCAGGCACGCTCAGGCTCTCCGTCGGGCTGGAGGATACCGACGACCTGCTCGCCGACATCGAACAGGCGCTGAAGGCGGCGAAGGAATGAACCGCCACGGCGGCAAAGAGGACGCTTGAGCCGCAGCTGGCTCAAGCAATCTCTTCGAGTTCAGTCATCCCGCTGTTGCGGATGGTCATTGCGTTGCCACGCCATTCGACGGCCCCGCCAAGCCAGCCGCGCGCCCAGATGGCGGGAAGCATCGCGTCGCGCACGATCATCGCGGTGACGCTGCGCGGCGACAGATACCAGCCCTTGGACCAGGCGAGCAGCCATTCGAGCACATAGGCGATCGCCAGCACGCAAAGCGCGGTCGTGGGCAGACTGACACCGGCGCTTGCCGCCGCGATCAGCGCCAGGAGCAGCGGCACGACCACACCGGTCAGGATTTCGGGCGCAAAGAACAATGGGAAGGTGACGCGGCGCAGGCGGGCCCAGCGCGCCTGGCGCGACCAGATTTCGGCGAGCGTGCGCTGGCCGAGCGGTTGCTCGAAGGGCGAAGCGACGAGATTGACCCGAAGGCCAAGGCTGTTGACCAGCTTGGTCGCCGCCGCGTCCTCGGCGATCTCGGCGGCTAAAGCCTGGATGCCGCCATTTGCATCCAGCATCGGTTTGTTCCACAGCATGCTCTTGCCCTGGGCGAAGCCAAGGCCGAGCGCTTCGCCGGCATATTGCCAGCGCGCCTGCAGCGTGTTGAGGAAGGCGCATTCGACTTCGGCCCAGAAACCGTCCGGCCGCGAGCCGATCGGCGTCGAGCAGACGAGGCCGGTGTCCGCCCGCCAGGCCGCCATCAGATGCTGGACATAGTCCTTGGGCATCAGCACGTTGGAATCGGCGAGGATCACCCAGTCGTGCCGCGCCGCCTGCCAGCCCTTGATGCAGTTGTTGAGCTTGGGATTGGCGCTGATCCTGTCATCGCCCACCAGCAGCCGCGCCGGAACCTTGGGAAAGCGCGCGGTCGCGGCATCGATCAGCTTGACGACAGGGTCTTCGCCATTGGCGACGCAGAAGATCAGTTCATAGCTCGGCCAGTCGAGCGAGAAGGCGCGGTTGAGCGTCTCCTGCGTGAACGGCTCGACGCCGCGCGACGGCACGACGATCGAGACCGGCGGCGGCTCGCCGGAGGGCGCGGGAAGGACGCGACGAGCCTTCAGCCGCGACGAAGCGAACAGGATGCTGGCAAGGTTGGAAAAAAGAAGGGCCGAGGAGGCAAAGGCGGCTGCAAAGGTCAGTTCCATCGAGATCTGGTCACTCCGGAAAGGCCGCCCGCGGCCGTTTCAATCACTCGACAGAGCGCCCGAGTCGCCCGCACGGTTTGTGCACACCAACATTGTCATGTGTCACTTAAATGACATTGTTTGTCGGCACTTGCGGTGGAAAAGCCGGCAGGTTGGCCACGCTGCGGAGGTAGAACCGCGAAGCGCGACAAATGTTTCCCTGCGGCGGCACCGGAGTGGCTCATGTATCGTGCCGTGACGCGCAACATCGAAGTGCAGGTCAGGCCGTTCTATCTGGAGGACCGTTCCGATCCGTCCGAGAACCGCTATGTATGGGGCTACCAGGTGACGATCGACAACCAGTCGGACGAGTTCGTGCAGCTTCTGTCGCGCTACTGGCACATCACCGACGGGCGTGGCCGCGTCGAAGAGGTGCGCGGCGAGGGCGTGGTCGGCGACCAGCCGGAGCTCAACCCCGGCGACAGCTATCAGTACACGTCGGGATGCCCACTCTCGACGCCGTCCGGCATCATGGTCGGCCACTACACGATGCGGAACGGCCGCGGCGAGACGTTCGACGTCGCCATTCCGGCTTTCTCGCTCGATATGCCGGGGACGAAGAGGACGGTGAACTAAAAACTCGAGTTCCTCGCCCCCGCAAAGCGGGGGGAGGAACCGGAGCTTTCTCACTCCGCAGCAAACTCCGCCGGATCGAAGTCGTACTGCGTCGAGCAGAACTCGCAGGCGACATGGATGCCGCCGTCCTCGGTCGAGTCCTTGATCTCCTCGGCCGAAAAGCCTTCGAGAATGCCTCGGATCTTCTCGCGCGAGCAGGAGCACTGGTCGGCAACCGGCACACCGCGGAAGACGCGCACGCCCTGCTCGTGGAACAGCCGGTAGAGCAGCCGCTCGGCGCCCACCGTCGGATCGATGAGCTCGGTCGGCTCGATCGTGGCGAGCAGCGCCAAGAGTTCCCGCCAGGAATTGTCGGCCGGTTCGTGTGCCACGTCTCGCGGATCGCCGTCCCCGCCGGAAATGTCGGGCACGCGCATGCGTTCGGGCGCCTGCGGCAGGAACTGCGCCAGGATGCCGCCGGCGCGCCATTGCTCGCGAGGCCCGCCGGGGCCCGGCGTCACCAGCTTCGCAACCGACATCCGCAGATCGGTCGGGATCTGCTCCGACTGGCGGAAATAGGTGCGCGCGGCTTCTTCCAGCGACGTGCCGTCGAGTTGGACGATACCCTGATAGCGCTGCGTGTGCGCGCCCTGATCGATGGTCAGCGCGAGGACGCCGGCGCCGAGCAGCTTCTCCTGCGAGATCTCGCCCGAGCCAATCAGCGCCTGCAGCCGGTCGGCGTCGAAGCGCGCATAGGCGCGCAACGAATGCGGCGTTGTGAAGTCCGCCACCAGCATGTCGACCGGTCCGTCGGTGCGGGCCTGCAGAATGAACTTGCCCTCGAATTTCAGCGACGTGCCGAGCAGCACGGTGAGCACGCAGGCCTCCGCCAGCAGGCGCGCGACCGGCTCGGGATATTCGTGGCGGCTGAGAATGGCGTCGAGCATCGGCCCGAGCTGCACCGTGCGGCCGCGCACATCCAAGGGCGCTACTTCGTAAGGCACGACATGGTCGTCGCCTGCGAAGCCGAATTCGCCGAGTTTGGGTTGATGCTCAGCCAAGGAATGCGTTTCCAGCATGACAAAACTCCGGGGCGCGTCCATCCCGCTTTCCAGGCGGCATAGATCGAAGCGCGTTCGATTTCAGTGATGGCCCGCAAATAGGCATCACATATCGCCGGATCAAGTTGGCGCGGATCAAGCCCGCCCCTGTCAAGCGCCCAGGCACCAGGCCAGCACCGCCTTCTGGGCGTGCAGCCGGTTCTCGGCCTCGTCGAATACCACCGAATGCGGTCCGTCGATCACCTCGTCGGTGACTTCCTCGCCGCGATGGGCAGGCAGGCAGTGCATGAAAAGCGCGTCGGACTTCGCCCTCGCCATCAGCGCGGCGTTGACTTGGTAGGGCAGGAAGACGTTATGGCCGCGGGCGCGGTGCTCCTGGCCCATCGACACCCAGCTGTCGGTGACGACGCAATCCGCCTGGTCCACGGCCTCTTCGGCCGAGCCGGCAAACCTCACCTTGCCGCCATTGGCCTTCGCCCAATCGACATATTTCTCGAACGGCTCGCTGCCCTCCGGCACCGCGACATTGAGATTGAAGCGGAACCGCGCCGAGGCTTCCAGAAGCGAGTGCAGCACGTTGTTGCCGTCTCCGGTCCAGGCGAAGGTCTTGCCGACCACCGGACCGCGATGCTCCTCGTAGGTCATGATGTCGGCCATCAGCTGGCAGGGATGGGTATCGTCGGTCAGCCCATTGATCACCGGAACGGTGGCGTTCTCGGTGAGCTCAAGCAGCCGGTCATGCGAGGTGGTGCGGATCATGATGGCATCGACATAGCGCGACAGCACCTTGGCGGTGTCGGCGATGGTTTCGGAACGCCCGAGCTGCATCTCGGTGCCGGTCAGCATGATGGTCTCGCCGCCGAGCTGGCGCATGCCGACGTCGAAGGAAACGCGCGTGCGCGTCGAAGGCTTGTCGAAGATCATCGCCAGCACCTTGCCTTCGAGCGGCTTCGAACGCTCGCCGGCCTTGAGCCTGGTCTTTCGCGCCACCGCATCGTCCAGCATGATGCGCAGATCGCCTGCGGAAACGGCGGACAGATCGGTGAAGTGACGAACGCTCATCGGCAGATTCCAGAACTACTTCGCGGCTTCGGCCGCAATCGCGTCGGTCAGGCGCCTGGCGCCCGACCGAATGCGCTTCAGCGCTTCGCCGATCTCCTCGTCGGTGACGGTGAGCGGCGGCAAAAGCCGGATGACGTTGTCGCCCGCCGGCACCGCAAGCAAATGCTGGTCGCGCAGCGCCATGTTAACCTTGGCGTTGGGCATGGCACATTGCAGCCCAAGCATCAGGCCGGTTCCCCGGATGCCTTCGATGATCTCGGGAAATTCGTCGGCGACCGCCGCCAGTCCCTGCTTCAGCAGCAATGCCTTGCGCTGAACGTCCTCGAGGAAGCCGTCGGCCAGCACGACGTCGAGCACGGCATTGCCCACCGCCATCGCCAGCGGATTGCCGCCGAAAGTGGTACCGTGCACGCCGGCCGTCATGCCGGCCGCCGCCTCGTCGGTTGCGAGGCAGGCACCCATCGGAAAACCGCCGCCGATGCCCTTGGCGATCGCCATCAGGTCAGGCGTGACGCCCGCCCACTCATGCGCAAACAGCTTGCCGGTGCGGCCGATGCCGCACTGGACCTCGTCGAAGATCAGAAGCAGGCCGTGGCGGTCACAGAGCTGCCGAAGCCGCTTCAACGACTGCGGCGGCACCGGGCGGATGCCGCCCTCGCCCTGTACGGGTTCGATCAGGATGGCCGCGGTTTCCGGTGTGATCGTCTTCTCGGCGGCGTCGATATCGTCGAACGCGACCTGGTCGAAGCCCTCGACCTTCGGACCGAAACCCTCAAGATATTTGTACTGCCCGCCGGCGGCGATCGTCGCCAGCGTGCGACCGTGGAAGGCGCCCTCGAAAGTGGTGATGCGGAAACGCTCCGGATGGCCTTTGACGAACTGGTAGCGCCTGGCCGTCTTGATGGCGCATTCCAGCGCCTCGGCGCCCGAATTGGTGAAGAACACCTTGTCGGCGAAGGTTGCATCGACCAGTCTTTCGCCCAGCCTGCGCTGCTCCGGAATCTCGTAGAGGTTAGAGACGTGCCACAGCTTGGCCGCCTGCCCGGTGAGCGCCGCGACCAGGTGCGGATGGCTGTGGCCCAGCGAGTTCACGGCGATGCCGCCGGCGAAGTCGAGATATCGCTCGCCCTTATCGGTGACCAGCCAGGTCCCCTCCCCGCGGTCGAAGGCCAGGGGTGCGCGAGCAAAAGTCTCGTAAAGCGCCGAACCGCTCATTATATGCGTCTCCGGAACCGGAAATCAAAAAAGCCGCCAATGCGGCGGCCTTTGCGGCTTATCATGTTTTTCGGCCATGAAGTCAACGAAAAGGTCGCGCAGAAGCGCGCGGCAGGGCTCCAGCGCCGCGCCGGCCCATCAGCGGTTGGGCAAGTTGGGGAAAACCGTAAAAACCGAATCGGTGTTGCCCTGGGGACTCTTGTCACCGAGTCAGCGCATAAGGTAATTGTAGTCGAGAAATAACTAGATTTCGTGCGGCGGATCTAATCACCCGGTACATGTGGTGTCGTTTGCCCGGCGAGAGCCGGCTCGGGAAAGGATTCTGGCCGCCGCACGCCTCAGCAGGAGCGCGGTCTCATGAACTGGACTGACGAGCGGGTCGAACTTCTCAGGAAATTGTGGTCGGAGGGTCTCAGCGCCAGCCAGATCGCGGCGCAGCTCGGCGGAGTGAGCCGCAATGCCGTCATCGGCAAGGTGCATCGCCTGAAACTGTCGGGCCGCGGCCGCGCGACCGCGGCGCCGGCACGGCAGAAGAAGGCCACGCAGGGCGCCTCGATGCAGAAGTCCGTGGCTCGTGCCGCCAGCGCTGCCCGTCATGTGACGGCCTCCATCGGCGCGACCGCTCTGCAGGTGCAGTTCGAGGCGGAGCCGGTGGCGCGCCACTATATCCGCCCGGTCGAGAACGTTGTCGTGCCAATCTCGCGCAACCTGCAACTCGTCGAGCTGACCGAGCGCACCTGCAAGTGGCCGAACGGCGATCCCCTGTCGGAAGACTTCAGCTTCTGCGGCAACGACGCGGGCGAAACCGGGCCGTACTGCAAGTATCACTCGCGCGTCGCGTTTCAGCCGGCGGCGGAGAGGCGGCGGGCGAGGTGAATGGTGAATGGTGAATGGTGAATGGTGAATGGATATGCGGCCGAATAGAGGTCGCGTGAAGTATCCTTTTCTCACTATTCACTATTCACTATTCACTATTCACTATTCACAACCATCCATTCTTCCGGAACCGCCAATACAGGAACGCGCAGATCAGCGCGATCGCCATCAGCACGGTCGGGTAGCCGTATTCCATCTTCAGTTCAGGCATGTCGTTGAAGTTCATGCCGTAGATGCCCGCGAAGGCCGTCGGCACCGCCAGAATGGCCGCCCATGAGGCAAGCTTCTTGGAGATCGCCGTTTCCTGGCTCTGTCCGACCAGAAGGCTTGCCTCGAAGGCGAAGGCGAGCACCTCGCGCAGACTGTCGATCTTTTCCTGCACGGTGCGGATGTGGTCCGTCACGTCGCGGAACAGCGGATGCATGGCGGCATGGATCTGCGGCAGCTCGGCGCTGGTCAGCCGCCGGCAGACCTCGACCAGCGGCAGCGCCGCGTTGCGCAGCCTGAGCAGATCGCGGCGCAGCATGTAGAGCCGCTCGATGTCGCCACCGCTCATCGGCTTCAGTAGCACCTTGTCCTCGATCTGCTCGACCTCATCCTCGATCTGCTCGAGCACAGGCATATAATTGTCGACGATGAAGTCGAGAATGGCATAGAGGACGAAATCCTCGCCCTTGGCGAGCGAAGACGGGCAGCTTTCCCAGTGCTGGCGCACCGCGGCATAGGAGGTCGAGGGACCGTGCCTGACGCTGACGATATAGCCGGTGCCGACGAAGAGATGCGTCTCGCCGAAGGTGACGCGGCCATCGATCAGCTGCGCTGTGCGGGCAACGATGAACAAGGCATCGCCGTACTGTTCGATTTTCGGCCGCTGATGCGGATGCTCGGCGTCTTCGATCGCCAGATCATGCAGGTGGAACTGCGCCTGCACCCTAAGCAGCAGGTTGCGGTCGGGCTCGAGCAGACCGATCCAGACCACATGGCCGGGCTTTGCCGCCCATGGGCCGGCCTCTTCGATCGTGATGTCGGCGACGCGCTTGCCGGCGGAATAGACGCTGGACGCAACAATGCCGGATGTCGGCTGCGGGACCGGGGTCAGGTTTCGAACTTGTTCCATCGCAAACCTCCCGAGACGGCGACTGACAAAATCGCTGCACCTGGAGGAGCTTAGCCTAAATTAGAAAGCCGTTCGAGTGGCCGCTGTTCACTTGGCCGATATTGGGTCGTCGATACTGCGTCACTTGGCCGATGCTGGGCCAGGCACCACCACCTGGTCGGTCTTGTCGCCCTTCGGCCGTTCGGCCGGCATCTGGTCGCCGGTGACGATGTAATAGATGGTTTCGGCGATGTTGGTGGCGTGGTCGCCGATCCGCTCGATGTTCTTGGCGCAGAACAGCAAATGGGTGCAGGGCGTGATGTTGCGCGGATCTTCCATCATATAGGTCAGAAGTTCGCGGAACAGCGAGGTGTACATGGCGTCGATCTGATCGTCGCGGTCGCGCACGAAGCCGATCTTCTCGACCGAGCGCGAGGCATAGACGTCAAGCACTTCCTTGAGCTGCGTCAACGCCAGATCGGCCAGCGCCTCGAGGCCGCGAAAGAGGCTGCTCGGCTGGCGGCCGTCAATGACCGCCGCGACGCGCTTGGCGAGGTTCTTGCCGAGATCGCCGACGCGCTCGATATCGGCCGAGATGCGGATGGCGCCGACGATCTCTCGCAGGTCCGTCGCCATCGGCTGCCGCCTGGCGATGATGATGATCGCCTTGTCGTCGATCTCGCGCTGCCCCTCGTCGAGGACGAGATCGTCGTGGATGACTTTCTGTGCCAAACCCGGATCGGCGTTCACGAGGGCCGCGACCGCCTGCTCGACCATGCGCTCGGCATGCCCGCCCATGGCGGCGATGCGCTTCGACAGGAATTTCAGTTCTTCGTCATAGGCACTGACAATGTGGGCGGACTGCATCGATATGCCTTCCCGGTTTCTGCCGGCTGGTGCGTTCCCTCAATCTGTCGCTGATACGCGAGCCAGATGACAGAAAAAAGAAAATGCCGGTTGGCAACCAATATAGGATCACTGAGCCGGCAAATGAACCGTGAACGCCGCGCCCTTGCCGACTTCCGTCTTGATCGACAGCCTTGCGTCATGACGTGTCAATATATGCTTGACGATCGAAAGGCCAAGGCCGGTGCCTTTCTGGGTCCGGCTGTTTTCCACGTCGACGCGGTAGAAGCGCTCCGTGATGCGGGGGATGTGTTCCTCGGCAATGCCTGGACCATAGTCTCTTATGGTCACGTCGATGCCTGGGTCCTGGCCGTCCTCGGCGTGTGCGATCGACACGGTGACGCGTCCGCCCGACTGGCCGTATTTGCAGGCATTCTCCAAGAGATTCTCGAACACCTGGAAGAGTTCGTCGCGGTCGCCGGGCACGGAAATCGCCCCATCGGTGAAGTCCCGCTCGATGGCAATGCCGTTCTCGTTGGCCAGCGGCGCGAGCGAGTCGATGACGCTGTCGATGGTCTGACGAAGGTCGACCGCGGTTCCCGGCCGCAAATAGGGCTTCATCTCCAGCCGCGACAGCGACAACAGGTCGTCGATCAGGCGCGCCATGCGGCCGGTCTGGTTCTGCATGATCTGCAGGAACTGGTCGCGCGCCGCCGCGTCGTTGCGGGCAGGCCCGCGCAACGTCTCGACGAAGCCGGCGATCGAGGCGAGCGGGGTGCGCAGCTCATGGCTGGCATTGGCGATGAAGTCGGCGCGCATGCGGTCGATGCGGCGCGCTTCGCTCTGATCCTTGAACACCAGCACGTAGAGATCGGTGGCATGGCCGACCGAGGACGCGCTCACCCGGTATGTGCGCTCGACCGGCAGCTTTTCCGTGTAGTCGACGACATCGGACGCCATAGTTCCCGAGACGATGCCGTCAAGCAAGGCCTGCATTTCCGGCGCGCGGAATTTGAGCGACAGCGACATGCCGGGCGCCAGCCCACCGAAGGCGGCAAAGGCCGCCGCGTTGGCGTGGACGATCGTGGCGGTCCGGTCGAAGATGATCAGCGGATCGGCAACGGCGGCGGCCAGATATTCGCCGGACAGCCGCTGCAGGCCGCCGACTTCGATTGCGGCAGCACCGTTGGCTGACTGCCGCTCGGCTTCGGCCGGCAGCATTGCGGCCGCGACCAGCAACGCCAGGGCCAGCAGCGGCACAAAGATCGAAAGGCCGCCGAAACCATAGACGCCGAGGACCGCGACCATGGCCGCGGCCAGCAACCAACGGCTGCGCCGGAGCCGGGCTACCGCTGCCGGTATTGCGCCTTTCTGGTCTGCGCCCTTATCGACCATGCGCTGCCCCGTATCTCCGTCGGTGAAAGGTCCCCGACCGGACCGGCGCATGACCCACAAAAATCGGAATCGATTTTCTGGAATGTTCATGCGCAAAATCAAAGTGCTACAGCGCGTCCAGACGGACGCAACGCCTCAGAGGCTCCCATAGCACGAGTCTGCAAGCTGGAAAGGTTCGTCTCGATGAAAAAAGCCGAGGAAAATGCCGACGCGGCACCTGCCGCAGGACCGATCAAGATGAGGATCGGCGGTAAGGAACGCGAGTTCGACATCGACAACCCGGTGCTCCCGGACTGGGTCGAGGACAACAAGCTGACCGCCGGCGGCTATCCCTACGACAAGAAGATGAAGGGTGGAGAGTACGACAAGGAACTCGAGCGGCTGCAGATCGAATTGGTCAAGGCGCAGGCCTGGCTGCAGGCGACCGGCAAACGGGTGATGGCGCTGTTCGAGGGGCGCGACGCGGCCGGCAAGGGCGGCACGATCTTCGTGCTGCGGCAGTACATGAACCCGCGCACGGCGCGCAACGTGGCGCTGACCAAGCCGACGCCGACGGAGCACGGCCAATGGTACTATCAGCGCTATGTCGACCACTTCCCGACCTCCGGCGAGTTCGTCACCTTCGACCGCTCCTGGTACAACCGCGCCGGCGTCGAGCCGGTCATGGGATTCTGTACCCCGGAACAGCACGAGACATTCCTCGACGAGACCCCGCATTTCGAGCGCATGATCTGTAACGAGGGTATCCACTTCTTCAAATTCTGGCTGAACATCGGCCGCGAGACGCAGCTCGAACGGTTCCATGACCGCCGCTGGTCGCCATTGAAGAACTGGAAATTCTCGCCGATCGACATCGCCGGCATCAGCAAATGGGACGACTACACCAAGGCGCGCGACCTGATGTTCGAGCGCACTCACAAGGAGTTCGCGCCCTGGATCATCGTGCGCGCCAACGACAAGCGCCGTGCGCGGCTTGCGGTGATGCAGCGTATCCTTTCGTCGCTGCCTTACGACGGCCGCGACCTCGACGCCGTCGGCAAGCAAGACAAGAAGATCATCGGCGAAGGGCCGTCGTTCCTGGAGAAATAGCTTGCACCGTGCCTCCGGCCAACATTACAGCGCCGCGCACCTTCTCGGGTACGCGGCGCTGAGACTTTCCACCAAGGTGTCACGCCGCGAGGCGGGCGATCCGCTGCAACCGCTTCAGCGTGGCGTCGTCCTGCAGCGCTTGCTGGAACAGCGATATCTCATGGTCAATGCGGTCGCACAGAACGTCCGTATCCCCCTTGAGCAGGCCGCGCGTCTGCAACAGCGCGGCAACCGGCTTCTTGGCGAGCTGCCTTGCCCGCGCCAGGGCCATTTCCTCGGCGCTGCCTTCCACGATCTCGCCGACAAGGCCGAGCGCCTTGGCGTCGTCGACGCCCAGCGTGTCGCCCAGGCAGAAGAAGCGGAAGGCGCCGGCGTAGCCGAGCTTCTGGGGCGCCAGGATGCTGGTTGCCGCGTCCGGCACCAGGCCGAAATCGACGAACGGCACCCTGAACGTGCTCCCCCTGGAAGCAATCACCATGTCGCAGTGGAACAGGATGGTGCAGCCGACGCCGACGGCATCCCCGTCCACGCAGGCAAGGACCGGCTTGGGAAAGGTCGCAAGCATGCGGAACATATCGGTGACGGCGGCAATCAGCTGCTGGTGCTTGGCGGCGTCGAGGAACTCCGAGAAGTCGCCGCCGAGGCAGAAGCAGCCGGCAAGGCCGCGCAGCACGACCACGCGAACCTCGTCATCGACGGCGGCCTCGTGGAAGGTTTTGGCGAGGCTCGCATAGGCGTGCCTGTCCAGCACCGGCCGGCCGTCATGCGAGGACACGGTAACGACCAGCGTGTGGCCGCGCAGCTCAGGTTCGGGGTGGAAGCTCATGACAACCTCCTTCACGAAGCCTGTCTGAGGCCGAGCTGGCCGGGATAGCCTCTCATCAGCACCGGCGGGAAGTGATTGCGGCGCTGGCGCACCACCTCCAGCGTATGCTCGGAAAAGGTGAGCAGCGTCGCCACCACCTGCTGGTTGCCATAGGTGCGCTGGTAACCGAGCGGCGTCGCCAGGAAGTGCAGCTGCAGCGCCCGCAGCACCCACATCGGTTCGAACTCGATGATGACCTGGTTGACGTTGCGCTTGAGGCCCCATTCGACGAAACCGGCGATCAGCTCGGTGCCGACCGTCGAGACGCCGCGCTTGCCGTCACGGAAGCCCGGCGCCACCGCATAGCGAGTCAGCTCCCAGACTCGCGGCCCCGAGGGGGGCGTCCCCTCATAGAGGTCCGTCAGCACATCGGTCAGAAGGTGCGGCCGCGTCGTCGGCAGCATGCGCTGGTAGCCGGCTAGCTCGCCGTTGCGGATGACGAGGTGATGCTCGGCCTCGTCATGGTCGAATTGGTCGATCTCGAGGCCGTCCGGGCGGTCGAGATCGGTCCAGCCCATCTCCTCGACGAAGATCTTGTAGCGCAGGCGGTGAACCGCTTCCCACAGATCGGGGCGCTCCATCAATTCCTGAGTTGTGAGGGAAAAAAGCATTAGCCGTCTCCTGGGCTTGAGAGGAAGATACGGCCGGGCTCTCCCGAAAATATTACGCGATCGCGTAGGCAAGAATTTCTAGGTCGACACCGACCGACCCCGCGAATATAGCCGCGCCTAACCGCCTCCGCGACCGCCTGCACGCGGTTGGCGACGCCCAGTTTGCTTTGGCGTTAAGAAAGTATTAGCCCTCTCTTAAGACAAGGATACGGCTCGCCCTTGCTTAAAATATTAGTCGAATGCGCAGGCGACTATTTCTGCGCCAGCACCGGCCGATCTAGCTAATATAGCCGCGCCTAATTGCCTCGGCGACTGCCTGCACACGGTTGGCGGCGCCCAGTTTGCTCTTCGCGTTGAGAAGGTGTTTCTCGGAGGTATGCTCCGAAATGCCGAGAATCTGCGAAATTTCCCACTCGGACTTGCCGACAGCCGCCCATTGCAGGCATTCGCGCTCACGCGGCGTCAGTTCGATGTGGTCGACGACCTTGCCGGCCATCGTGTGAAGCTGCATGGCGCGGCCGATGGCGTAGGTGGACACCAGCGAGACCATTCCGAATTCGACGTCCGACAGTTCAACGGACTCGCCACCCAGCGAGACCATGACGATCTGGCCGTCGAGCGTGACTAGTGGGAAGGCGAGGCCGTCGCGCAGCTTGAACTCGCGGGCATCGCCCATGACCTCGTCGCTGCTCTTGTCGATGACGATGGCCTGCGAAGCCTCCCGCCACTGGAACGGGGCCTGCAATTGCTTCATGTGGCTGACGACCGGATCATGGTCGACATAGTTGCGCGCCACGTAGCGCTCCAGCCACTCGCCCGGCCAGTCGCAGAGCAGCACGTGGTCCTTCTGCTGGCCGCGCGGCGTGCCGGGTTGCGGCACCGTTCCGGCCATCAGCGCCGTCAGCCCGAAATTCGAGGTGACGCCGAGCAGCCGCTCGCACACTGCCGAAGCAGTGTTGGCGTGCTGCAATTGGTCTATGTATTCCAGAGTTCTATCGAACATGCTCATCGCAACATCTACCCCATGTTGCTTCTGCTTTTCGTACCGATGGTAGATGCCCGAACCACCCTTCGCCATCAACCCCGGACCGCAAGCTTCTTCGCTACGCCTGCAACTCCCCCGTTGCCGGCGCGCGCTCAAACTTGCAAACGTGCTAAAACCATACGCCTAATTCGCCCGTTTGAAATCAAAAACAAATTGTGCCTGCTCTGTTTTCGTACGAAAAGCCGAGGACATGATTGGGCGGAGCGTTATCGTGACATTCCGATGCATATTTCTGGCCCTGCTGTCGGCGCTGATCGGAGCGTTGCCATTTGCCGCCGCGAGTCAAGCCGCGGAGCCGCAGGTTCCGGTGCTGTGGGATGCCAAGGAGCGGCTGCCCAAGCCCGATCTTTCGGCGTTGCCGAGGCTTAGGTTCCTCACCACCACCGATTTTCCGCCTTTCAACTTCCTCGACGGCTCCGGCCGGCTGTCGGGTTTTCACATCGACCTGGCGCGGGCGATCTGCGCCGAACTCGGCATCGTCGAGAAATGCCAGGTCCAGGCGCTGCCCTGGAACGAGCTCGACGATGCGCTGCAGAAAGGCGAAGGCGAGGCGATCATCGCCGGCATCGCGGCGACGCCGGAAAGCCGCGAGAAATACGCCTTCTCGCGTTCCTACCTGCAGTTCCCGGCGCGCTTCATCATGCCGAAGGCCAAGGCCTTGACCGAGCCGGTCCTCGACAAGCTGCGCAGCAAGCGGGTGGGCGTCATCGCCGGCTCGGCGCATGAGAAGATGCTGCGCGACTATTTCAGCACGGTGCAGGTCGTGCCCTTCGACAAGCCCGAGGACCTCTACGCGGACCTCAAGGCCGGCAGGATCGATGCCGCCTTCGGCGACGGCATGCGCTTCGCCTTCTGGCTGGGAGGCTCGGATGCGGCCGGTTGCTGCCGCTTTGCCGGCGGGCCGTATCTCGCGCCGGAATATCTGGGCTCGGGCATGGCGATCGCCACCAGGGCGGGCGACACGGCACTGGCCGCCGCCTTCGACTACGCGCTGCAGGAAATCTCGATCAAGGGAACCTTCGCCGAGTTCTACCTGCGCTATTTCCCGGTGAGTTTTTTCTAGAGCCGGATGATTTCAGGTCGAATCGGCCTGAAATCTGAATCCGGCTCTAAATCAAAGAGATAGAGCATGATGTCGTCCGAAAACCGCTTCACACTTTTCGGCATCATGCTCTAGGTGAGTGTGCGCAGGCGGGCCTTCGCCGCACGGGCGATCGCCGCCACTGTGAGCGTGTCGAGATCGAGCTCGCGTCGGATGAGCTGCAGCACCCTCACCTCCTCCATGCGCATTTCGAGATCGACGGCCGCGACCTCGAAAGCGGCGGCATAGGCGGTGTCACGCAACCGCTCCGGCAGCGCATCGGCGACGCGCGCAAGGACGCCTTCCAGCCCGTCCTTGTCGTGCAGGGCCTGCTGGCAAGCTTGAGCCACGCCGACCAGCCTGTCGCTGGCGAAATCGACAAACACAGGCCAAGAACGGACGACGTCTCCGATCCGCGCCAGTTCGACATCGGTCATGTCGCGGTCGGACGCCGAAGTAATGACCATGAGATAGATCAGGGCTTCATGCGGCGTCAAAGGCATTCAAAACTCCTTGATGGTGAGGCCTCAACGTAGGATTGCCATTGAGGCGCCGCAAGGAAAAGCGCCGCAAATCGTTGACGCTCCGGCCCGCCGCGCCTAGAGACCGGGTGAAAATCTTTGCGCGCCGCCAAGCCGACACATCTGGCCGGCGCATGAGCCTGGAAAGTGACATGACGGGATCAAACATCATCGATCTCAATGCCGAGATGCTTGCGGCCGCCGCCGAAAGCAAGGCATGGCCGTTCGAAGAGGCCAAGAAGATCATTGCCCGCTACAAGAACAAGGACTTTCCCGATACCGTTCTGTTCGAGACCGGCTACGGTCCATCCGGCCTGCCGCATATCGGCACCTTCGGCGAGGTGGCGCGCACCACCATGGTGAGGCACTCCTTCCGCGTGCTGACGCAGGACAAGGTCAAGACCAAGCTTCTATGCTTCTCCGACGATATGGACGGCATGCGCAAGATTCCCGACAACGTGCCGGATCGCGCAGCGCTCGAGCCCTACCTGCACAAGCCGCTTACATCGGTGCCCAATCCCTTCGGCGGCGACTATGCGAGCTTCGCCGACCACAACAACGCGATGCTCTGCCGCTTCCTCGACACGTTCGGCTTCGACTATGAGTTCGCCAGCGCGACACAATACTACAAGTCCGGGCGCTTCGACGAAGTGCTGCTGCGCGCCGCCGAGCGCTATGACGAGATCATGGCGGTGATGCTGCCGACGCTCGGCGAGGAGCGCCAGGCGACCTACAGCCCATTCCTGCCGATCTCGCCGAAAAGCGGCCGCGTGCTCTACGTGCCGATGAAGCATGTCGACGCCGAGGCCGGCACCATCACCTTCGACGACGAAGGTACCGAGACCACGCTGCCCGTCACCGGTGGCCATGTGAAGCTGCAGTGGAAGCCGGATTTCGGCATGCGCTGGGCAGCACTCGGCGTCGATTTCGAGATGTTCGGCAAGGACCACCAGACCAATGCGGCGATCTACGACCGCATCTGCAACATCCTCGGCGGCCGCGCGCCGGAGCATTTCGTCTACGAGCTGTTCCTCGACGAGAACGGCCAGAAGATCTCGAAGTCGAAGGGCAATGGGCTCACCATCGACGAGTGGCTGACCTATGCGCCCACCGAGAGCCTCGGCCTCTACATGTACCAGCGGCCGCGGCAGGCCAAGAAGCTCTATTTCGACGTTATCCCGAAGGCGGTCGACGAATATTACGCCTTCCTGTCCGCCTATCCACGCCAGGAATGGAAGGAGCGGCTCGGCAACCCGGTCTGGCACATGCATGACGGCAATCCGCCGGCCATCGACCTGCCGGTCCCGTTCGCGCTGCTGCTCAATCTGGTCAGCGCCTCCAACGCGCATGACAAGGCGGTGCTGTGGGGTTTCATCTCGCGCCATGCGTCCGGCGTGACGCCGCACACGCACCCCGAGCTCGACCGGCTGACCGGCTATGCCATCCGCTATTTCGACGACTTCGTAAAGCCGACCAAGGTCTATCGCGCCGCCGACGAGGTGGAGCGCGAGGCGCTGGCGAAGCTTTCGGAAGCGCTCGGCGCGCTGCCGCAGGGCGCGGACGGCGAAGCGATCCAGAACGCGGCGCTCAACGTCGCGCGGCGGATCGAGCGCTATCAGGACCATTCCAAGCAAAGCCCGGAAGGCGGACCGGGCGTGTCGGTCGCCTTCTTCCAGATGATCTATCAGGTGCTGATCGGACAGGAACGGGGGCCGCGTTTCGGCTCTTTCGCGGCGCTCTACGGCATCGCGGAAACGCGCGCGCTCATTGAGCGGGCCCTGGCTGGTCAGTTGGCGGCGTAACGGCGCCATCTTCCGCCGGCAGGATGGAACTCGGCGCGGTGGGCGCCGGGCTGGTAGCGGCCGGCAATGCCGGCAGGCCGCCGAGGTTCGGAGCGGCGCCGAAAATGCCTTTCTTCGCCGCGCGCGCCTTGTCGCCCGCCTCGACATAGGGGCCGCCTCGCGCCGCGCGGGCCCAGCCGTTTTCCACCAGCCACAGACCGACATCCTTGTTGCCGACCCAGCACTTGACCGCTATGGCCTTCTGCCCGCCTTGCGGCGGCACAGAGCAGACCAGGGTCCGGCCACGCAGGAAAGCGCGGAATGCGGTCCTGGCGCGAACACCGCAGTCCCAGGGCTTGCCCTCATCGCTGCAGGTCTCGTCCTCTTTGACGATGTCGATGCCCGAGACTGCGATAGAGTAATCCTTGGCCTTGATCATGCCGGCGGCGGTGGCGATGGGCTGGAACAGCTTGGTGCCTTCCCCGCCATCCGGCATTTTCGTTTTCCGCGGCTTGGGCGGACCGGCCAGCGCCAGCTCGCTAAGCGGCGCGCGCGGCTCGGCCCGTTCCAGTTCCTCGACGGGCACTTCGGGTGGCGCCACCACGTCGGGATCGATCGCCCGCGAATGCGCCACCGGCTTCGGCGGCTGCGGCGCGGCAGGCGCCAGAATGGCGGACGTCACCGGTTCCGCAGTGGTCGGTTCCTGAGGCGCCATATCGGCGCCTTGCTCTAGAAGGGCATCGGCCGGATCGATCTGATCGATCGCGACGACGCTTTCGCTGCCCTTCAGCGAGCGGCCTCCGGCGACCACCAGCGCCGCCATTGCCGGAACCGCCGCAAGCGCCAGCGCAAGATGGAGGACCCGCACCAGCCCGGACCTACTGGCTTGCCCAGACGATCCGCGCCACCCACTCCACCTCGCTCATCGGGATGTCGCGGTCCGGGTGGGCGGGGTTGAGCGAGACCAGCACGACCGACTTCGCGGTCTGCCGGTCGAGCACCTTGGCCATCACCTCGCCGGCGGTGGTCTTGACGACGACGCGGTCGCCCTTGCGCGTCGGCGCGCCCGGCTCGACGATCAGCACGTCGCCGTTGCGGTAGAGCGGCAGCATGGAATCGCCTTGGACCATCAGCGCATAGGAGGTTTCCGCTGCCCGCGCCGGAAGCTCGATCAGATCCCAACCCTGCCCCGACGGATAGCCGGCATCGTCGAAGAAGCCGCCGGCGCCGGCCTGGGCGAAGCCAAGCAGCGGGACGGCCATACGCGGGGGCGGCGCAGCGGAGGCACTGCGACCCTCAACCAGCACGGTGAATTCTTCCAGCGAGGCGCCGGTGGCCTCGATGATCTTGGCCAGCGATTCGGTCGAAGGCCAGCGCGGCCGGCCGTCGGAGGACAGGCGCTTGGACTTGTTGAAGGCGGTCGAATCGAGGCCCGCGCGGCGGGCGAGACCGGAAGCCGAGAGCGAATAGCGCTCGGCAAGAGCATCGATTGCGGCCCAGACGCTATCGTGTGAGAGCAAGTCCGCTCTCCTTCGAAAACAGGAAAAAATGCCTCAATGCTGTCTAGCGCGCGCCCATTCGATTGTCCACCGGCGCGGACAGCGGATTGGAGAGAAAGTCGCCCGCTCCCGCAGGATCGATGGGCTCGATCCTGTTCCGGGCGCCGGCACCCGCGAGCCGCCGCGTGGGCAATGCATCGTTCGACCCCGGCCGAAACGTCGCCTTGCGCAGCCTGGTAGGGTGCAGTTCTCGAATTACGAAGGACTGCTCATGTTGCCGAACCACCAATCCATCGCACCATCCGTTCTTTATTTTGGGACGCCTGTCGTCCTGATGGTTACCCGAAACCGTGACGGCACCGCCAACATCACACCCATGTCGTCCGCGTGGGCTTTGGGTTCATGCGTGGTCCTCGGCTTGAGTTCGGCGACACAGGGCGCCATCAATCTTCTGCGGAATGGCGAATGCACCCTCAATTTTCCATCGGCCAGCCTCTGGGCGAATGTCGAACGGATCGCGCGCACGACGGGTGTGAATCCAGTTCCACCCCATAAGGCCGAATTGGGGTTCGTTCATGAGGCCGACAAGTTCGCTTTAGGCGGCTTTGCGGTCCAGCCTAGCGAATTGATCCTGACGCCGCGCATCGCAGAATGCCCCCTGCAGTTCGAAACACGCCTGTTGACCTGCCATCTCAGCGCGAAGCAGCAAGGCGCATCCTCGGCGCACCTCATCATGGAGGTAGACGTGCGGCGGGTTCATGCGCACAGCAGCATCGTCGTGCCGGGAACAAACCACGTCGACACTGCGCGTTGGAATCCTCTGTTCTATGTGTTCCGGCACTATTTTGGCGACGCGGTCGATCTGGGCAAAACCTTTCGGGCCGAACATTGAACGCGTGCTCGATCAGGCCCGCTTGGCCTGCTCGCGGAGGTTCCGGTGCGAGATGATGAATGCCCGCTCGGACTCGGTCGGCGGGCGCGGTTGAGCAGAATGGCCAAGCGCCGCGACGACCTCCTCGATCTCGAGAAAGCGGCGGCCGCGCCGGTCATAGACGCCGCCGGTGGTCAGGATCAGCGCTGCCGTCTCGCCATCATCGAGGACGAAGCGGTGCTTGCCGATTACGGAAGTGCCTTCCCAGGTCTCGATCGACGAGACCACCTCGAAGCGGCGCCACAGCCTGATCTCGCGCACATAGGCCGATTGCAGCCCGCCGATCATCGGCGCCCAGCCGTTGTGCCGCGCGAGCGCGACAAGACCGACGCGAAGAAAGACATCGATGCGGCCAAGATCGGCCAGCATCATGTAACGCGCATTGTTGAGATGGCTGTTGAAATCGATGTCGGTCGGCAGGCAGCGAAAGGCCAGCCGGCTCTGATCGCCGATTTGATAAGGGCCACGGCTGCGCGCCGTGGCCATCATGCGGGCGAGGCGTCCCCAGACATACATTACAGCGCCGCGTGTCCTGTCGGACGCGCAAAAGACGCTGTAACGCTCGTGTGCATGTTCGTCAGGCGGCCTTCTTGACCTCGCCCTTCTGGTAAGGGTCGAAGCGCTGGTAAAAAGTCTCGCCCTTCTCGGCCATGTCGAGCAAAAGCTTGGGCGCCTTGAACTCGGCCCCGTATTTCTTCTGCAGGCCCCTGGCGATCTTGACGAAACGCTTGGCGCCGATGCCGTCGATGTAGGAGAGCGCGCCGCCGGTGAACGGCGCAAAGCCAAAGGCGAGGATCGAGCCGACGTCCGCCTCGCGCGGATCGGTGACGATGCCCTCCTCCATGACGCGCACCGCCTCCAGGGCGATGGTGACCAGCAGGCGCTCTTTGAGCTCCTCGTAGTCGACCTTCTCGGGCTTCTGCTGCGGATAGAGATCCTTGAGACCCGGCCACAGCTTCTTCTTCGCCGGCTTGGCCGGATAGTCGTAGAAACCCTTGCCGTTCTTGCGGCCGAAGCGGCCATGCGTGTCGACCATGGTGTTGATCAGCGCCATCTGCTTCGGATCGACGGCTTTCTCGCCTAGATCCTTGATGGTCTGCTTCATGATCTTCTGGGCAAGGTCGATCGCCGTCTCGTCGGTCAGCGCCAGCGGGCCGACCGGCATGCCGGCGGCCTTGGCGGCGTTCTCGATCATCGTCGCAGGGACGCCTTCGATCAGCATCTTGTAGGCTTCCGACATATAGCGCAGCACGCAGCGATTGACGTAGAAGCCGCGCGTGTCGTTGACGACGATCGGCGTCTTCTTGATGGCGCGTACGAAGTCGATCGCGACGGCGAGCGCCTTGTCGCCGGTCTTCTTGCCGAGGATGATCTCGACGAGCATCATCTTGTCGACGGGCGAGAAGAAGTGGATGCCGACGAAGTTTTTCGGCCGCGCCGAGTTCTTCGCCAGCGAGGTGATCGGGATGGTCGAAGTGTTCGAGGCAAAGATCGCCGAGGGCTTCAGCACCGCTTCCGCCTTCTCGGTGGCGAGCTTCTTCACGGCTGAATCCTCGAACACCGCCTCGACGACAAGATCGCAGCCCGCTAGGTCGGCATGGTCGGCCGTCGGCGTGATCAGCGACAGCAACCTGTCTTTTTCCTCGGGCTTGGCGCGGCCCTTCTTCACCTGGTCCGAAATCAGGCTGTCGGAATGCGCCTTGCCCTTCTCGGCCGACTCCATGTCGCGGTCGAGCAGCACGACGGGAATGCCGGCCTTGGCCGTGACATAGGCGATGCCGGCGCCCATGAAGCCGGCGCCGAGGATGCCGATCTTCTTGAACTTGGTGTCCGGCACGCCGGCCGGGCGGCGCGCGCCCTTGTTCAGTTCCTGCAGCGACACGAACAGCGAGCGGATCATCGCCGCCGCTTCCTTGGTCTGCATGATCTGCGTGAAGTAGCGCTGCTCGATCCGGAGCCCGGTGTCGAAGGGAACCAGCAGGCCCTCATAGACGCATTTCAGGATCGCGGCGGCCGCCGGATAATTGCCGTAGGTCTCGCGGCGCAGGATGGCAATGGCCGGCGGCCAGAGATTGGCGCCGGCTGCCGAATAGATCGGGCCGCCGGGCAGCTTGAAACCCTTTTCGTCCCATGGCGCCACCGGCTTCAGGCCGTTTCTGATCATCGTCTTGGCGGTCTCGACAAGCTTCTTCGGCTCGGCGATCTCGTGGATCAGGCCCATCGACTTCGCTTTTTGCGGCGTCAGATTCTGGCCGGTGGTCAGCATCTGCAGCGCCTGCTGCTGATCGGTCAGGCGCGGCACGCGCTGGGTGCCGCCGGCGCCCGGGAAGATGCCGATCTTCACCTCGGGAAGCGCCATCTTCACCTTGTCGGAATCGGCCGCGACGCGGCCGTGGCAGGCAAGCGACATCTCGAAGGCGCCGCCCATGCAGGTGCCGTTGATCGCCGACACCCACGGCTTGCCACAGGTCTCGATCTTGCGGAACAGACCGGTCATATAGCCGGCATTGTCGAACAGCGCCTTGGTCGCCTTTTCGAGGTCCTTCTCCTTTTCGACGGCGAAGGTGGCGAGCATCTTCTGCAGCATGGTGATGTCGGCACCGCCGGAGAAGCTGTCCTTGCCGGAGGTGATGACCGCGCCTTTGATGGTGGCGTCGCCCGCCACACGATCGACGATGGCGTTGAGCTCGCGCATCGCCTCTTCGGTGAAGACGTTCATCGAGCGGCCGGGCATGTCCCAGGTGACCAGCGCGATCCCGTCGGCGTCCACGTCGAGGGTGAAATTGGTGTAGCTCATCTTTACTCTCCCCGTCAGACGCGTTCGATGATGGTGGCGGTGCCCATGCCGGCGCCGATGCAGAGCGTGACCAGCGCGGTGTTCAGGTCGCGGCGCTCCAGCTCGTCCAGCACCGTGCCGAAGATCATCGCGCCGGTGGCGCCGAGCGGATGGCCCATGGCGATCGCGCCGCCATTGACGTTGATCTGGTCATGCGGGATGTCGAAGGCCTGCATGTAGCGCAGCACAACGGAGGCGAAGGCCTCGTTGAGCTCGAACAGGTCGATGTCCGACAGCCTCATCTTGGCGCGCGTCAAGAGCTTTTCGGTGACGTCGACCGGGCCGGTCAGCATCAGCACCGGCTCGGAGCCGATATTGGCGAAGGAGCGGATGCGCGCGCGCGGCTTCAGGCCCATCGCCTTGCCGGCCTTCTTGGAGCCGAGCAGTACGGCCGCGGCGCCGTCGACGATGCCGGACGAGTTGCCGGCGTGGTGGACGTGGTTCACTTCCTCGACTTCCGGATGCTTCTGCACGGCCACGGCATCGAAGCCGCCCATCTCGCCCGGCATGACGAAGGACGGGTTGAGCGAGGCGAGCGACTGCATGTCGGTCGAAGGTCGCATGTGCTCGTCACGGTCGAGGATGGTGAGGCCGTTCTGGTCCTTGATCGGGACCACCGAATTCTTGAAGCGGCCGTCGTCCCACGCCTTAGCGGCGCGCTTCTGGCTCTCGACGGCGTAAGCGTCGACGTCGTCGCGGCTGAAGCCGTATTTCGTCGCGATCAGGTCGGCCGAGATGCCCTGCGGCACGAACCAGCCGGGAAGGCCGACGGAGGGGTCCATGAACCAGGCGCCGCCGGACATGCCCATGCCGACACGCGACATGGATTCGACGCCGCCGGCGATCACGATCTCGTCCGCCCCTTGGGCGATTTTGGCGGCGCCGAAATTGATGGCATCGAGTCCGGAAGCGCAGAAGCGCGATATCTGCATGCCGGGGGCCTTGGTGTCGTAGCCGGCCTCGAAGGCGGCGGCACGCGGAATGACCGAGCCGGCTTCGCCGACCGGATCGACGCAACCGAAGATGATGTCGTCGACACTGCCGGTGTCGAGCTCGTTGCGGTCACGCAGCGCCTCAAGCGTCTTTGCGGCGAGCCGCACCGCCGGCACCTCATGCAGCGAGCCATCCTTCTTGCCCCTGCCGCGCGGCGTGCGCACGGCGTCATAGACGTAAGCTTCGGCCATTTTCGTGCTCCTTAGGTTTGCCGGTCGCTGCGCTCAGAGAGAGCGCCCGATCAGCAATTTCATGATCTCGTTGGTGCCGCCGTAGATGCGTTGGACGCGGGCGTCGCGGAACATGCGGGCGATCGGATACTCGTTCATGTAGCCGTAGCCGCCATGCAGTTGAAGGCATTCGTCGACGACTTTGCCCTGCAGGTCGGACAGCCAGTATTTGGCCATAGAGGCGGTGACCGGGTCGAGGCCGCCGTCGATGTGGCGGGCGACGCAGTCATTGTAGAAGACGCGGCCGATCGTGGCCTCGGTCTTCAGCTCCGCCAGCTTGAACTGGGTGTTCTGGAAATCGATGATCGCCTTGCCGAAGGCCTTGCGCTCCTTGACGTAGTCGATGGTGAGCGCCAGCGCCCGCTCGATCATGGCGATCGCGCCGGTGCCGATCTGCAGCCGCTCTTGCGGCAATTGCTGCATGAGCTGGACGAAGCCCTTGCCTTCCTCATGGCCGAGCAGGTTGGAGGTCGGCACGCGCACGTCGTTGAAGAACAGCTCGGAGGTGTCGTTGGCCTTGAGGCCTATTTTGTCGAGGTTGCGACCGCGTTCGAAGCCCTCGACCTCGTCGGTCTCGACGACGATCAGCGAGGTGCCCTTGGCGCCCTTATCCGGATCGGTCTTGGTGACGACGATGATCAGGTTGGCGAGCTGGCCGTTGGTGATGAAAGTCTTTGAGCCGTTGATCTTGTAGTGATTGCCGTCCTTCTCGGCACGGGTCTTGACGCCCTGGAGGTCCGAACCGGCGCCAGGCTCGGTCATGGCGATGGCGCCGATCAGCTCGCCGGTCGCCAGTTTCGGCAGCCATTTTTCTTTCTGCTCCCCGGAGCCGTAATGCAGGATGTATGGCGCGACGATCGAATTGTGCAGGCCGATGCCGAAGCCGTCGACGCCGACATGGCCGATTGCCTCGATGATGGCGCTCTCATGCGCGAAGGTGCCGCCGGAGCCGCCATATTTTTCCGGCATCGAGGCGCAGAGCAGGCCGGCGGCGCCCGCCTTCAGCCAGCTCTCGCGGTCGAAAATCTCGTTCTTCTCGAACTCGTCGTAGCGCGGCGCGATCTCCTCCGACATGAAGCGGCTCGCCATGTCGTAGAGCATGCCGACTTCGTCCGCCGCCCAGGCGGGCTTCGGCAGGCCAAGAACCTCGGCTGGATTTGTCATGCTGTTTCCTCCACTGCGCCGGCGTTCCCCTCCCCCTTGAGGGGAGGGTGGCCGCGAAGCGGCCGGGAGGGGTCGCCGATGAGGTGCTCGGCCTTGTCCTTAACAAACTGCGCCACATGCCCTGCACTGTTAATGACATCAGGCTCATCGATCCTGACAACGACGTACCCGAGTGACCGCAAATAGGCGTCGCGGTTCACATCATGACGTCTGCCAGCTTCGGTTTCGTGCAGGTCGCCGTCGACCTCGACGATCAGTTTGATCCTCGGGCAGACGAAATCGACAATGTACGGGCCTATCGGCGATTGCCGCCTGAACTTCAGGCCATCAGCCGTCAGCTCCCGCAATTCGTACCACAGCAAGGACTCGCCCTTCGTCGCGTGGAGACGAAGCGAGCGCGCTTTCTGTCGCATCTCGAAACTGACCCGCGTGCGGGGCATTGCGTTAGTCCTCCTCCCAGGGTGCGTCGCCAGAATTGGCGTCGAGTTCGTCGCGGGCGACCCCTCCCGGCCCTTCGGGCCACCCTCCCCTCAAGGGGGAGGGGGACACCGAGCATTTCTAGAACGCTTCCGCCGGCAGCGCCATTAGCGTATCCGCGCCACTGGAAATGCGGGCAAGGCGCATCGCCGTTTCCGGCATGATCCGCTCCATGAAGAAGCGCGCCGTCACCAGCTTGTTGTCGTAGAATGAGGCGGTCCCATTGGCACCTTCGGCGAGCTTCGTTTGGGCGGCCTTGGCCATCTGGCCCCACATGTAGCCCAACGCGACAAGGCCGAAGAGATGCATGTAATCGGTCGAGGCTGCGCCCGCATTGTCGGGCTTGGCCATGGCATTCTGCACCAACCACATGGTCGCCGCCTGCAGATCGTTGAGGCCCTTCTTCAGCGCCTTGGTCAAGGGCGCCATCTTGTCGTCGGCGCGGTTTTCCTCGCAGAATTCGCCGACCTCCTTGAAGAAGGCCTGCACGGCGCGGCCGCCATTCTGCGCCAGCTTGCGGCCAACCAGATCGAGCGCCTGAATGCCGTTGGCGCCTTCGTAGATCATGGCGATGCGGGCATCGCGGACGAACTGGCTCATGCCGTGCTCTTCGATGTAGCCGTGGCCGCCGAACACCTGCTGCGCCATCACGGCGTGATCGAAGCCCTTGTCGGTCAGCACGCCCTTGACCACCGGCGTCATCAGACCGGTGTAGTCGTCGGCCGCCTGGCGGTCCTTGTCGTCACCGGAGCGGTGCGCGACGTCCGACTTGATCGCCGTCCACAGCGCCAGCGCGCGGCCGCCCTCGTTGAACGCCTTCATGGTCATCAGCGAGCGGCGGATATCGGGATGGACGATGATCGGGTCGGCCTTCTTGTCCGGCGCCTTGACGCCCGACAGCGAGCGGCCCTGGAGGCGGTCCTTGGCGTAGGAGGCCGCGTTCTGGTAGGCGATCTCCGAGACCGAAAGCCCTTGCAGGCCGACGCCGAGGCGGGCTTCATTCATCATCGTGAACATGGCCTTCAGGCCACCGTTCAACTCGCCGAGCAAGGTGCCCTCGGCCTCGTCATAGTTCATGACGCAGGTCGAGTTGCCGTGGATGCCCATCTTCTCCTCGATCGAGCCGCAGGAGAGCGCGTTGCGCGCGCTGACATTGCCCGAGCCGTCGAGCTTGAACTTCGGCACGATGAACAGCGAGATGCCTTTGACACCTTCCGGCGCCCCTTCGACACGGGCCAGCACCAGATGGACGATGTTGTCGGCCATGTCGTGCTCGCCGGCGGAGATGAATATTTTCTGGCCGGAAATCCTGTAGGTGCCGTCGCCGTTGGGCACGGCCTTGGTGCGCAGCAGGCCGAGATCGGTGCCGCAATGCGGCTCGGTCAGGTTCATGGTGCCGGTCCAGACGCCCTCGATCAGCCTGGGCAGCCAGGTGGCCTTCTGCTCGTCCGTGCCATGGGTGACAATGGCCGCGATAGCGCCCTGCGTGAGGCCGGGATACATCATCAGCGCCATGTTGGCGGAGACCATGTATTCGGAGACCGCGGTGTGGACGGTGTAGGGCAGGCCTTGGCCGCCGAACTCGGCGGGTGCCGCTAGGCCCATCCAGCCGCCCTCGCGATACTGGTTGAAAGCGTCCTTGAAGCCTTTGGGCGTGGTCACCCTACCGTCGTCATGGCGCACGCAGCCTTCCATGTCGCCGATCCGGTTCAGCGGATGCATGACGTTTTCGGCGAGCTTGGCGCCTTCGGCAAGGATCGCTTCGACGACGTCCGGCGTCGCGTCCGCGAAGCCCGGAAGATTAGAATAGCGCTGGTAGCCGAGCACGTCGTTGAGCACGAACAGCGTGTCCTGGACGGGCGCCCTGTAGATCGTCATGCCTTCCTCCACCCTTGCGGTCCCGGCCGGCCAGCAAGTTCCCGATCCGGATCCGGAGGGGAGGCCGAGCCAATGTCGATGCCCCGATAGCAAATTTTGACGTTTGCGTAAACGTCAACTTCGTCGCAGCCTGAAAGTTTTTGATGAGCGGGGGCTCCAGGGCAACAAAAAAGCCGCGCGGCTGCAGCCACGCGGCTTTCTCCATCCTGGGCTTGCCGTTAGCGCGAAATCAGCTGGCGGCGCTTGCCTGCGGCGCGGCCCGCTCGGTCAGCATCTGGCGAACGATCGCCATCGAATTGCTCAGGTCGCTTATAGCCTCCTCGACCAGCGCGCGCTGCTTCTGCAAGCGGGTAAGCTGCTTCTCGGACTTGTCGAGCGCCAGCCGCAACTGCTTGGTGTTGGATCCGGTCGGATCGTAAAGATCCATCATCTGCTTGACGTCGCGCAGCGAGAATCCGACCTTGCGGCCGAGCAGGATCAGCTTCAGCCGGGCTCTGTCGCGGCGCGTGTAGAGACGGGTCGAGCCGTCGCGCTTCGGATTGAGCAGGCCCTTGTCCTCGTAAAAACGCAGCGTGCGCAAGGTCACGCCGTATTTCTTGGCCATCTCGCCGATGCGGACGAATTCTTCGTCGGCCTCGACCGATATGTGATTGCTATTGGCCGCGGCTTCGCCGGGCGAAACAAGTTTCATGGTCACTGGCTTTCCCCTGATGGCGTCGCGGTCAGGGACCAAACGTCGCCTGAGTGGAAGCGGGGGCGTGCTTCCAATCGTGGTTTCGACAATTCAATCGCAAGAGGCACGGCTTCGCACCTTTTACGTTTACGTCAATTCTATACCGACAGCCGGCACCTGACGCAAGGGCGTTGTCGGAACATCGCTTTATGCCGCACTCGGATGCCAATAGGGCGGGCGGCTCAGGATTATGCGCCACTTCTTAAGCTTGGTTAACGCCTTGTTTACCACGTTGGGCGAAATGTGCGCATGTCGGTCACCCGTGTTTATCCTGTAGCGAATTTTTCACGGTTTTCGAAGCGCGGGTGAGAAACCCGGGAAGCCCGTCTTCCTCCGCAGCAAAACCGCGCGGACGCCTTCGTTCCCGGCAGACTCTGGGAAACCGGTCTCGGCCGGTCATTCTGAACACGGGCGCATCGATGAACAGCAAGCGGTCCTATCTCGATACACTCAACGCCGGCAGGCAGCGCCGGTCGCAGACCTCGCTGGAGGATCTGAGCCGCTCGCTCGAAACGCTCGAGCAGCGGCTGGAGCGGACGCGCAGCGACCCGCCCGAGCGCCCCGATCCGCGGCGACCGGCCGCCGAGCCGCGCTATGCCGCCGCGCAACCTTATGGTTCGCCGCGCTGGTACGAGGACTCCTACACCCCGCAGAGGGAACAAAATCGCGGAACGCAAAACCGGGGGCCGCAGAACCCGGCGCCCGCCACTTCCGACTTCGCCCCCAACTATCAGGCCATTGCCCGCGACATCGACAGGGTGCGCGGACAGGAAGACGGCGTCGCTATGGTGGGCAAGATCGCGGTCGAACTGCGCGGACTGCGCGAGGAGTTGCGCCATCAGATGACCGCCGGCCTGCAGCGCGAATTCGACGCGCTGCGTGAGGATATCGATCGCGCCATGCAGGCGGCGAGCCAGCACGGCGCCCCCGCCGACAAGAACAGCGCCGAGCTCGGCCTCGAGTTCGAACGGCTTTCCGGCGCCATCCACACGCTTGCCGAAAAAAGCGACGATCGCAGCGTGAACCTGCTGCGGCTGGAGTTGGAGCAGGTCAAGGCGGCGCTCGACACGCTGGCGCGTGAGGAAAGCGTGCGGGCCGTCGACCAAAGCGTGCGGGCCGTCGACCGCCGCTGGGACGATTTCGATCGCCGCTGGAGCGCCTTCGAGGATCGCGTTGACGCCGACCAGCGCCAGCGCGCCGAGGGTCGCAACCTTTCGGCGCTTACCGACCGCCTCGAACAGATCAGCAGCGCGGTCAACAACCTGCCGCAATCGCTGTCGCTTGCCTCGCTGGAGGAAAAGGTGCGCACCCTCGCCGGCGCGGTCGACCGTTTCGCCAGCCAGCAGACGATGCGCGGCGGCGAGACGCTTGCCATGATCGACGAGCGGCTGGACGAGATCTCGCGCGCCATCGTCGCCTCGACGGTGGCCGCACAGGCCAATGCCTTCGATCCGGAAACCTTCGGCCGAATCGAGAAACGGATCGCCTCGCTGGCGGAGCAGATCGAGGAGGTCGCGCAGTCACGTCCCGGCGCCGAGGTCATCGACCGCCTCAACCTTCTGTCCAGCCGTGTGGACGAACTCGCCGGGCGCGCCCACCTGCCGGAGCAGGCGATGGAGCGTCTCGGCAGGCAGATTGCTTTGATCACCGACAAGATGGACAGCGCGCCGGCGATGCCCGACGCCGACCATATCTTCCAGGGCCTGGAGCAGCGCTTCGACGCGCTGTCCACGCTGCTCGAGCGCCGGCAGGGCGACGCCATCGAGCAGGGCAACATGCTGTTCCGCGACCTCGAGCGGCGGTTGGACGAAGTCGCCGACAGGCTCGATCAGCGCATGCGGCAGGACGACGGCGCCGGTATCATGGAGGCGATCGACGCCCGCTTCACCGCGCTTGCCAAGCGCATCGAGACGCGCGCGCCCGATCCCGCCAACGAGATGGCGATCCGTGGTCTGGAAAGCCGGCTCGAGGACATTTCCAGCCGGCTGGAATCCTCCGCCGCGCAGGTCGCCGGCATCGATCCGGCGCTGATCCGCAGCCTGGAGTCGCAGGTGACCACCCTTTCGGCGCATCTTTCGAAGCCGAGCGCGCCACTGCCCGATTTCGAGGACATCAGCCCGCGCCTCCACGAGATCGAGAAGTCGCTGGCCGGCACGCGGGATTCCATACTCACCGTCGCGCGCGAAGCTGCGGAGAACGCCGTGCGGTCACTGGGCGAGTCGAGTTCCGGCACGGCTGCTTCCAACGCAGCCGCCGTGAGCGGGCTCGCGCAGGACCTGAAGACGCTCGAAGCGCTCACCCGCCGTTCCGACGAGCGCAATTCGCGCACGTTCGAGGCGATCCACGACACGCTGCTCAAGATCGTCGACCGGCTCGGCTCGCTGGAGGCCGAAGGTCCGAGTGAAGCGGTCAGCGAACTGATCGACGCGCAGCCAGGCGGCAAGCGGGCCGCCCGCACCGGCAAGATCGCCGTACAGGACGCGCCGTCGATGGATATCGACCAGCCGCTGCCACTGACCGGAGACATCGCCGATCTCGATGCGCGCGCCGCCTCCATCCTGCGCAACGATCCGGTTTCGCGAAACGAGCCGGCTGCACGAGGCGAACCTGTTACGCGTGGCGAACCTGTTACGCGTGGCGAACCTGTTATGCGTGGCGACGCCGCCGCTCGCACGCCCGCCGAGGCCGCGGCCGCCGCCGCAATGGCCGCGCTCGGATCGGGCGAGATTGGCGAAAAGGCCGAGGCGACCGGCCGCAAGAAGTCGATGTTCAGCGGCCTGGCGCGCGCCTTCAAGGGCAAGAAGAACGAGGACACGCCGCCGCTTGCCGGCTCGGCGCCGGCCGGCGACGTTCCGACCGTCGACATTGATGAGCCGCTCGATCCCAGAGCCGCCAACCGGCCGCTCGAGCCCGGTTCCGGCGCGCCGGACCTCAACGCCATCATGAAGCGCGTACGCGACGAGCGCGGCGGTCAGCCGGCCAAGCGCAGCGAGACAGATGCCGCCAAGTCCGATTTCATCGCGGCCGCCCGCCGCGCGGCGCAGGCCGCCGCCGCGGAAGCCGACGCGCTGAAGCGGCAGTCGACGATGACCGGCCCGGTGAAGGCGCTCAGAATCGGCGATCTGCTCAAGGCGCGGCGCAAGCCGATCCTGATGGCGGCGGCCGCAATCATGATGGCGCTGGCCGGCCTGCAGCTCGGCAAGGCCTTCTTCTCCGACCCCGCGCCGGTCGCCAGCAATGACGTCGCGCCGATGGTCTCCACCCAATCGGTCGAAACCGCCTCGCTCGATGCCAGCACGCCCAAGCCCGACACGGGCGCTGCGCAGCCCGAGAGCGCGCCGGCGCGTGTCGTCAGGCAGGCCGAGCCGTCGAAGGACGATCCAACACCACAGGCCCCCTTCCAGCCATCCGCACCCGAAATGCCCGCGGCCGCGGCGCCAGCCGAACCGGCGCCCGCCCCGGCGACTCTGTCCGCGCCAGCCCGCCCTGCGCCGATGGCTTCGGCGACACCTTCGGAGCCAGTCTCTCCGGCTGCGAACGGGCCTGCCATGGACAAGGATGGGGATGCGCAGCCCACCATCAGCGCGCCGGCGGCGAGCACAGCAGTGCCCGGCGTCGCGGCAGCCGGCGCTTCCTCGGCCGGCACGCCGGCAACCACGTCCGCCGACACCACGGGCACCGTCCCGCCGGCCGGCGGCCAGACGGCAGTCTCGGCCGCCAAGATCGATGTCCCGGCCGATATCGGTCCGGTGGCGCTGCACGACGCGGCCGCAGGCGGCGATGCCAAGGCCCTGTTCGAGATCGGCTCGCGCTACGCGGAATCGCGCGGCGTCAAGGAAGACATGGCGGCGGCCGCCAAATGGTATGAAAAATCCGCCGAACTGGGCTTCGCGCCGGCCGAATACCGAATCGGCAATTTTTACGAGAAGGGCATCGGCGTCGCGCGCGACATCAAGAAAGCCAAGACCTACTACCAGCTCGCGGCGGAACAGGGCAACGCCAGCGCCATGCACAATCTGGCGGTTCTGTTCGCCATGGCGGCGGACGGCGTGACCGACAATGAGTCGGCCGCGCACTGGTTCCAGGAGGCGGCCGACCTCGGCGTCAAGGACAGCCAGTTCAATCTCGGCATCCTTTCGGCCAAGGGCGTCGGCATGAAGCAGAACCTCGAGGAATCCTACAAATGGTTCGCCCTCGTCGCCAAGACCGGCGACAAGGACGCCGCGGCCAAACGCGACGAGATCGCCAATGCGCTGAGGCCCGAGCAGCTCGAGCGGGCGCGCGCCGCCACGGACCTGTGGAGGGCAAAGCCGCTCAACGCGGCCACCAACTCGGCCGACATTCCGGAATCCTGGCAGGACAGCACGCCGCAGACCACCGCCAGCATCGACATGAAGAAGGCGGTGAAGAACATCCAGCTGATCCTCAACAAGAACGGCTATGATGCCGGCGGCGCCGACGGCGTGATGGGCGACAAGACCAAGAACGCCATCATGGCCTTTCAGACCGACAACAAGATGAAGCCGACCGGCGAGATCGATGCGCCGCTCGTCAAGGCGCTGCTTGCGCACAAATAACGGCAGGGGCGTCGCTTCCGCGACGGCTTGCCACAGATTTGCCTGTTAACTGATTGAGACGGTTTTCGTTTCGGCGCGGCGCCGGGGTTTGACCCTGGCGCCGCGCCGCGCAAGAAAAAATTGGCTTTTCGGTGCGAAACTGCCGGGGACGGCGGCATTCGCCGACAGGCAAACTGATCGAGACAGACGGGTGGGCATCTATCTCCCGATCGCGGAAATTTCCGTCAACGTCTTCGTGCTGCTCGCGATGGGCGCGGCGGTGGGTTTTCTGTCGGGCATGTTCGGGGTCGGCGGCGGCTTCCTGATCACGCCGCTCCTGATCTTCTACAACATCCCGCCGGCGATCGCGGTGGCCACGGGCGCCAACCAGGTCATAGCCTCCTCCTTTTCCGGCGCGCTGTCGCACTTCAAGCGCGGCACGCTCGACTTCAAGCTCGGCGGGGTGCTTCTGGCCGGCGGCATCGTCGGCTCGACCGCCGGCATCTATGTCTTTGCGCTGCTGCGCCGGCTTGGCCAGTTGGACCTCTTCATCTCTCTGCTATACGTCGCGCTGCTCGGAACGGTCGGCGGGCTGATGCTTGTCGAGAGCGTCAACGCGCTGCGCGCCAGCCGCAGCGGCGCGGCGCCGGTGCTGAAGAAATCCGGTCAGCACAACTGGATCCACCGGCTGCCGTTCAAGATGCGCTTCCGCGCCTCGAAGCTGTTCGTCAGCGTCATCCCGGTGCTCGGCCTCGGCGCGGCAATCGGCTTCCTGTCGTCGATCATGGGCGTCGGCGGCGGCTTCATCATGGTGCCGGCGCTGATCTACCTGCTCAAGGTGCCGACCAACGTCGTTATCGGCACCTCGCTGTTCCAGATCATCTTCACCTCGGCCTACACCACGCTGGTGCATGCCACCACCAACCAGACCGTCGACGTGATCCTGGCCTTCTTGCTGATGGCGGGCGGCGTTGCCGGCGCGCAATATGGCGCCAAGGCGGGCCAGCGGCTGCGGGGCGAGCAGTTGCGGGCGCTGCTGGCGCTGTTGGTTCTGGCCGTCGCCATCCGCCTGGCAATCGACCTTTTCGTGACGCCGCCCAATCGCTATTCGCTCGCGGGCCTGACCTGATGGGACCGTTGAGAGCGTTCGCAGCCGCCATCCTGTCGCTCGCTGCCGCAGCACTGCCGGCGGCGGCGCAGACGCCGGCGACGGAAAGCATCCAGATCGGCTTGTCGACCGACGCCATTTCGATCACTGCCGGTTTTTCCGGCGCTGACCTCACCATTTTCGGCTCGCTGGAAAATCCCGATCCGCTGGTCGCTCGCCAGGGACGCTATGATGTCATCGTCGTGCTGGAGGGTCCCGCCCGCCCCGTCGTCGTGCGCCGCAAGGACAGGGTGCTGGGCGTCTGGATCAATCTGGAATCGGAGACTTTCGAGAATGTGCCGGTGTCCTATTCGGTGGCGACGACCCGTCCGCTGCAGGACATCACCGAGCCGAACAGCTACAAGCAGCTGTCGCTTGGCGCCTCGAACCTCTACATGCAACCGGCCGAGCCCAGCGACAGCCCCATGACGATCGAGGAATTCACCTCGGCACTTCGCGAGCGCAAGGCGGCGACCGGCCTCTACAGCGAGAATGTCGGCGGCGTCCAGTTCCTGTCGCAGAACCTGTTCCGCGCCACCGTCCGTCTCGCGCCCAACATCCCGGTCGGCACGCACAAGGCGCGCGCCTTCCTGTTCAAGAGCGGCATGTTCGTGAAGGAGAGCTCGGCCCAGCTCGAAATCCGCAAGTCCGGTTTCGAACAGTCGATCTTCCGCGTCGCGCACGATTATTCCTTCCTCTATGGCGTGTTCGCCGTGTCGCTTGCCATGCTCACCGGCTGGCTCGGACGCATCGTCTTCCGCAAGGATTGACGTTTTTCGCGGAATGAGGGTTCCCCTTTTCCCGGATTTGGGATAAGTCGCCGCCTCCCAGCTCGGGGACAAGCACACATTCAATTCGGCAGAGCGGTCCGGCGACCGGATGACGGCGCGTTGTCCGACGCCGGCGATGCGCCGCGACGAAACCAATTACGGGAGGCTGCTATGCATCCAGCATTCGGCGGCATCGATTTCGGCACGTCCAATTCCACAGTGGGCGTGATCCGCGACGGCCGGGCGCGACTGGTGGCGCTGGAGGGCGAACAGCCCACCTTGCCGAGCGCCGTCTTCTTCAACTTCGAGGACGGCCACACCTATTTCGGCCGTCGCGCGATCGCCGACTACACCGACAGCGTCGAGGGCCGGCTGATGCGCTCGCTGAAAAGCGTTCTCGGCAGCTCTTTAGCCAACGAGAAGACGCGCATCAAGGCGCGCCTGATCGGCTTCACCGACATCATCGGGTTTTTCATCAGCCATTTGAAGAAGCGGCTGGAAGAGGACGCCGGCGGCCCGGTCGAACGCGTCGTGCTCGGCCGGCCCGTGCAGTTCGTCGATGACGATGCCGACGCCGACGCCAAGGCGCAAAGCGAGCTCGAAAAGGCGGCGCGCGCGCAAGGCTTCAGGCACATCGCCTTCCAGTTCGAGCCGATCGCGGCGGCGCTCGATTACGAACAGAACGTCGCCCGCGAAGAGCTGGCGCTGATCGTCGATATGGGCGGCGGCACCTCCGACTTCTCGATCGTGCGTGTCTCACCGGAGCGCGCCCGCTCGGACGACCGCAAGGGCGACATATTGGCCAATCGCGGCACCCATATCGGCGGCACGGATTTCGACCGGCTGCTCAGCATCGCCCATATCATGCCCGAGCTCGGCTATCTGACGCCGACCAAGGACGGCAAGCGCAATCTGCCGGCAAGTTATTTCATCGACCTCGCGACCTGGCAGCGCATCAACCTCGTCTACACCGCGAAGGCGATGTCGGATTTGAAGCAGATCCGCTTCGAGGCCGAGCGCGCCGATCTGGTCGACCGTTTCATCCACATCGTCGAGCATCGTTACGGGCACGCGATGGCCGGCCTGGTCGAAAGGGCCAAGATCACGCTGACAGACCAATCCTCGGCCGAGGTGAAGGTGTCGCTGCCCGGCGCACGCTTCGCGGCCGAGATCACGCGCGCCGGCCTCGAAGAGACGATCGGCGGCGACATCGAACGGGTGGCCGCGACGGTCAGGCAGACGATCGCCGATGCAGGCGTTCGAGCTTCGGCCATCACCGCCGTGTTCCTTACCGGCGGTTCGACGGCGATCCCGCTGGCAAAGCGGCGGATCCTTTCGCTTGTGCCGCAGGCCTCGGTCATCGAAGGCGACATGTTCGGCTCGGTCGGGCTTGGGCTCGCGCTTGATGCGCGACGCAAATTCGCCTGACGCTTCCTTGCCCTAGCCCCTGCCCGTCGACGACGCGTCCTGCTTGCCGGTGAGATGCGCCTTGAGCGCCATTTGCGCGAGGCTCGCCTGCCGGTCGCGATGGGTAATCATGGCGAAATCGCGTTTCGGCAGATCGACCGGCACGGATCGCAAGCTGCCTTCCGCCAGCGAGCGCGCGATGACGAGCTCGGAAATTATGGTCGCGCCGGCACCAGCCTCCACCGCCTGACGCACAGCCTCGTTGCTGGGCAGGACAAGAAAGATCTGCAACTCCGCCGGCGGAACTCCTTCACTGCGCGCAAAATCCTCCAGCGCCTCGCGCGTGCCCGACCCGCCCTCCCTGATGATCCAGCGCAACGACCTGATGTCGAGGTTTCCCGCCGGCGTCGTCGGAAGCTCGGGATGTGAGCCTGCCACGACCAGCATGGGGCGATCCTCATCGACGGTGGCGCGCCGCAATATGTCGGACTCGGTGCGGCCCTCGACCAGCCCGAAATCGGCCCGGCCGTCCAGCACATTGGTTTCCACTTGCCGCGTGTTGCCGATGGTGACGCTCAGGCGCACAGCCGGATAGGCCTCGTGAAAGGACGCCAGGCGCCGCGGCAGCCAGTAGCTGGCGATGGTCTGGCTGGCCGATATCGACAGGCTGCCGGTGATGGTCTGGGAAACATGCTCCAGCACGTTGTGGGCAGCCGCTGCCCGTTCCAGAACAGCCTTGGCTTCGGGCAGGAACCGGTGGCCGGTCTGCGCGAGCTCGATGTTGCGGCCGACCCGGTTGAACAGCCGCACGCCATGCTGGCTTTCAAGCGCGCGGATGGCGGCGGAGGCGGCGGATTGCGAGATGCCGAGCAGGTCGGCCGCCTTGGTCATATGGCCATGCTCGGCGACGGCGACGAAGATGCGAAGCTGATCGAGGGTCATGGCCAACTAAGAAGCAAAATCGATCGGAATTACAAGAGCGGCTTGTTAGACAGATTAATCGCTTTGTTCTAACTTTTTACCCGAGCTTGGAAAAAATTGGCCGTTCTGCCGCCAAGGTTGGAAATGATCGGGCGCTTCAAATCTCTGTTCGCGCATTGGAGCCGCCAGCTGAAGCGGCAGTTCGCCGGCGACCGCTACCATCCTGAGCTGCACTATATGCGCGGGCCCGGTCCGAAGACCAAAGCCAAGATGGCAAGCGGCAAGAGCGTTCGCGGATCATGAGCCTAGCTGAACCACGCGGCGCAAACTCCGCGCCCTCCCAGCGGCCGCTGGCCGACAGCCAAGCGCCTGACGAAGGCGACGGCGTCGACACCTCGCCGAGCGTCTCCGACCGCATCGCCAAGACCACCTGCTACATGTGCGCCTGCCGCTGCGGCATCGACGTCCACATCAAGGACGGAAGGGTGCGCTACATCAACGGCAACAAGGACCACCCGGTGAACCGGGGCGTGATCTGCGGCAAGGGCAGCGCCGGCATCATGCAGCATTACAGCCCGGCGCGGCTGAGGAAGCCGCTGCTGCGCACAGGGCCTCGCGGCTCCGGCGAGTTTCGCGAGATCGAATGGGACGAAGCGCTCACCACCGCCACCGAGCGGCTGTCGGCGATCCGCCGCACCGATCCGAAGAAGCTCGCCTTCTTCACCGGGCGCGACCAATCGCAGTCGCTGACCGGCTGGTGGGCGAGCCAGTTCGGCACCCCCAACTTCGCCGCCCATGGCGGCTTCTGCTCGGTCAACATGGCGGCCGGTGGGCTCTACACGATCGGCGGCTCGTTCTGGGAGTTCGGCGAGCCCGACTGGGACAATACGAGATACTTCATGCTGTTCGGCGTCGCCGAGGACCATGATTCCAATCCGATCAAGATCGGCCTCGGCAAGCTCAAGGCGCGCGGCGCCAAGGTGGTGTCGATCAACCCTTGCCGCACCGGCTACAACGCGATCGCCGACGACTGGATCGGCATACGACCCGGCACGGACGGGCTGTTCGTGCTGGCGCTCGTCCATGAGTTGCTCAAGGCCGGCCGCGTCGATCTCGACTATCTGCTGCGCTACACCAACGCGCCGGTGCTTGTCGTGCAGGAGCCCGGTTCCGCCGATGACGGATTGTTCATGCGCGATGACGACGGCAACCTGTTGGCTTGGGACAGGGTGGCGAAAACGCCCGTCAATGCCGCCGATCCGGATGCCAAACCAGCACTGACCGGCAGCTACACGGTCAATGGCCGCCGCTGCACGCCAGTGTTCCAGCTGATCGCCGACCGATACCTGGACGAAAGCCATTCGCCGGATGCGGTGGCGGAGCGCTGCGGGGTCGGCGCCGACACCATCCGACGGATCGCGGCGGAGCTGGCGCATGTCGCCTTCGAGCAGGCGATCGAGCTGCCGGTCGCCTGGACCGATTGGGCGGGCCGCCGGCACGAGACGATCAAGGGCCGGCCGGTGTCGATGCATGCCATGCGCGGCATCTCGGCCCATTCCAACGGCTTTCACACTTGCCGCGCCATCCACCTGCTGCAGGTTCTGCTCGGCACGGTGGACGTGCCCGGCGGCTTCCGCTTCAAGCCGCCCTACCCGCGTTGCGCGCCGCCGGGGCCGAAGCCCGCCGGCAAGAACGTGCGGCCGATGACGCCGCTTGAAGGCACGCCGCTCGGCTTCGTCTCAGGGCCCGACGATCTACTCGTCGACGAGGTCGGTACACCGATCCGCATCGACAAGGCCTATTCCTGGGAAGCGCCCTTGGCCGCGCACGGCCTGATGCACAGCGTCATCCGCAATGCCTGGGCCGGCGATCCTTATCCGATCGACGCGCTGATGATGTATATGTCGAACATGGCCTGGAACTCCTCGATGAATACCGTCGAGACTGTTCGTATGCTTACCGACAAGGACGAGGCGGGCGCCTACAAGATCCCCTTCATCATTTATTCCGACGCCTATTACTCCGAGACGGTGCCGTTCGCCGACCTGGTGCTGCCCGACACGACCTATCTCGAGCGGCACGACTGCATCAGCCTGCTCGATCGGCCGATCAGCCATGCCGACGGGCCGGGCGATGCCATCCGGCACCCGGTGGTGCAGCCGGACCGGGATGTCCGGCCGTTCCAATCGGTGCTGATCGAGCTCGGCGCGCGGCTCGGCCTTCCTGGCTTTGTCAACGAAGACGGTTCGGCGAAATACCGCGACTATGCCGACTACATCGTCAACCACGAGCGCATGCCGGGCATCGGGCCGCTCGCCGGCTGGCGCGGTAAAAACGGCGACGCGATCGGCAAGGGCGAGGTGAACCCAGACCAGCTGCAGCGCTACATCGACAATGGCGGCTTCTGGCACCACGAGTTCGCCGACGACCAGCGCTATTACAAGATGGGCAACCGCGCCTATCTCGACTTCGCCGTGCAGATGGGATTCATCTCCAAGGCCGACCCGATCGTCTTCCAGCTCTATTCAGAGCCGATGCAGCGCTTCCGCCTCGCCGCGCGCGGTCATGGCAAGCTGCAGCCGCAGGAGGCCGAGCGCGACCGCATCGAGACCTATATGGACCCGCTGCCGTTCTGGTACGCGCCCTTCGAGGAGGACACTGTCGACTTGCAAAAATATCCGCTGCACGCGCTGACGCAGCGGCCGATGCACATGTATCATTCCTGGGGCTCGCAGAATGCGTGGCTGAGACAAATCACCAGCCAGAACCGGCTGTTCGTGCACCGGGAGACGGCAGCGAGGCTTGAGCTGGCCGACGACGACTGGGTGTGGATCGAAAGCGTCAACGGCCGCGTGAAGGGGCAGCTCAAGCTGATCGACGGCGTCAATCCGGACACTGTCTGGACCTGGAACGCGATCGGTAAGCGGCGCGGCAGCTGGGGTCTGAAGGACGACGCCGCAGAGAGCAATCGCGGCTTCCTGCTCAATCACATCATCGGCGACCAGACCGCGGCCGATGCCAAAGGCAAGCGCTATTCGAACTCCGACCCCGTCACCGGACAGGCGGCATGGTTCGACATGCGCGTGCGTATCGCCAGATGCGCAGCGGAAGAGGCCGGCTTCACCGAGCCGCAATTCGAGCGCTTGCGGCAGCCGCCAAATCTCGAGCCGTCACCGGATGTGCTTCGCTTCGGTGATGAATTCCGCGTAAGAAGGGAAGCCGCCGAATGACCTGCCTTCCCGCCCAAACCGAGAAGAAGCTCGGCCTCGTCATCGACCTCGATACCTGTGTCGGCTGCCAGGCCTGCGTCACTGCCTGCAAGGAATGGAACACCGGCGGACATATGGCGCCGCTGACCGACATGGATCCGTATGGCGGGCGTGTCGACGGCGTCTGGTTCAACCGCGTGCACAGCTATGAGCACACGACCGAACAAGGTGGCCGCACGGTGAATTTCCCGCGCTCCTGCCTGCATTGCGAGCAGCCGGCCTGCGTCACCGTCTGTCCGACCGGCGCGTCCTTCAAGCGCGCCTCGGACGGCATCGTGCTGGTCGACGAGGACAAGTGCATCGGCTGCAAGCTGTGCAGCTGGGCCTGTCCTTATGGCGCGCGCGAATTCGATACGGATGTCGGCGTGATGAAGAAATGCACGCTCTGCGTGGACCGCATCTACAACGACAATCTGGCGGCAGAGGACCGCGTGCCGGCCTGCGTCGCCGCCTGCCCGACCAGTGCCCGGCATTTCGGCGATCTCGGCGATCCCGCCTCGGCAATCTCGCAGCTCGTAGAAGAGCGTGGCGGCGTGGAGCTGATGCCCGAGCTTGGCTACAAGCCGACCAACAAATACCTGCCCCCGCGTGCCCGCACCGAGCGCGCGGCGAAGGTGGACGCGCCGGCGCTGGAACCGATCCGGGCCGACGGAGGCTTCCTCGGCTGGATCGACCGCATGCTTTCGAACTGAATTCGCGCAGCCATGCATCCCGCCTACTCCGTCGTCTTCTTCACCACCGCCACCGGGGCCGGTTACGGCCTGCTGGCGCTGCTCGGCGTACTTGGCGGGCTGGGATTCATCGCGCCCGAGTTCTGGCTCGGGCTCGTTGGCATGGCGCTTTCGCTTGGCTTGATCGCGGCCGGCCTGCTCTCCTCGACCGGCCATCTCGGCCGGCCTGAACGCGCCTGGCGAGCCTTCTCGCAATGGCGAAGCTCCTGGCTGTCGCGCGAAGGGATGGCCTCGGTCGCGACCTTCATCCCGGCCGGGCTGTTCGGCATTGGCTGGGTGCTGATGGGCAAAAGCGGCGGTTGGGTCGCCATCGTCGGCCTGCTGGCTGCCGCCGGCGCCGTCATGACAGTCTGCACGACCGGAATGATCTATGCCTCGCTGAAACCGATCGCGCAGTGGCACAGCCGCTATACTTTGCCGGCTTATCTTATCTTCTCGGCAATGACGGGTGGCATGCTGCTCAACGGCCTGCTGGGCAGTTTCGGCGCCGGATCAACCGCGGCTCTGGTCGGCGCATTGCTCGCCACGCTCGCCGGGTGGGGCTGGAAGCTTGCGACCTGGCACTACAACGACCGGCTGGAAATCCCGACCACGGCCAACACGGCGACCGGCCTGGCCGGCGGCACGGTGCGGTCCATCGAATGGCCGCATACGGAAGAAAACTACCTGCTCAAGGAGATGGGGTTTCGAATTGCGCGCAAACACAGCGCGAAGCTGAGGCGAATCACGCAGGTGCTGGCCTTCGCCATGCCGGCTATCTTGCTCATGATCGCCTTCGCCTTGCCATGGCCTTTCGCAGCAGCCGCATCACTGCTTGCAGCGCTCTCACAGCTCGCCGGCATGCTGGTCGAACGCTGGCTGTTCTTCGCCGAGGCGAAGCACACCGTCACGCTCTATTACGGCAGATAGGTGCGCTAGCCTGGTCTCAGCATCGAGCTCGAAATGGCAAAGATGCGCTCTGCACCCAGCATGTAGGCAACAAGAGTTTCCAGGCGAAACAGACCGGCATAGGCGCGGTCGAGCACGTTGAGCGAGCCGGTATAGGCGCCAAAGGCCGGCATGATCATGCGGCCGCCGTCACCGGCGAAGCAGCGCCGCCTGACCGAGCGGCCGCGCTGAACGATGCGGGCGCAGGGATGGAGATGGCCGGCGATCTCGCCTTCCACCCGCAGCTTGGAGGGCTCGTGGCGGAACACGAGCGAGCCGATTGCGAGTTCCCTCACAGTGTCACCAGGCAGATCGGCAGGAGCATCCGGATCGTGGTTGCCCGCGACCCAGAACCAGTCGCGGCCGGCCATCATCGCCTCAAGCCGCTCGCGGAAGCTCTGATGCATGCGCTCGGCGCCGCCGCCGTCGTGAAAGGAATCACCCAAGCTGACGACAATTCGCGGCTGGTAGTCGGCAATTACCGCCTGCAGCCGTAGCAGTGTGGCTCCCGTGTCGTAAGGCGGAATGAGGGCGCCGCGCCTAGCGAAGGATGAGCCCTTTTCGAGATGCAGGTCGGAGACCGCAAGCAGCCGCAGTTCGGGGAAATAGAGCACACCGCGCCGGTCGCAGACAGCGCGCTCGCCGGCGATGCCGACAAAGTCGGCCTCGGCTATCAGCGTTGCGCGCGACAGCGAAAAATTCATCCCCTCTTGCCTTCTCTCAGTCGGCCATCTCCGGCCCCATGGCCTCTTCAACGAGGGTGGCGGCATCCATCAACAGCGTTTCATCCGCCTCGCCATGCACCGGCATCTTGCCGATTTCGAGCATGATCGGCACGGCTAGCGGCGATATCTGTTCCAGGTCCTTATGCACGATTCGACCGCGGATGCGCGAGAGCATCTCGGCAAGTCTGCTGACATCGAGCAATCCGGTCGCCGCATCGGCACGCGTCGCCTGCAGCAGGATGTGGTCGGGCTCGTGGCTGCGCAGCACGTCATAAATCAGGTCGGTCGATACGGTGACCTGGCGGCCGCTTTTCTCCTTGCCGGGATGACGTTTCTCGATCAGTCCGGAAATCAGCGCGCAATTGCGGAAGGTGCGCTTGAGCAGCCAACTGTCGGCAAACCATGCCTCAAGATCGTCACCGAGCATGTCCTGATCGAAGAGCGCAGCCAGCGACGGTTTTTTGTTTTTGAACATCCAGCCCATGTCGGCCAGCGACCAAATAGCCAACGCATAGTCGGTGGCAACAAAGCCGACCGGTTTGGCGCCCGCTCGATCCAGGCGGCGCGTCAGCAGCATGCCCAGCGTCTGATGCGCCAGCCTGCCTTCGAACGGATAGGCGACGAGATAGTGCCGGTTTCCGCGTGGAAAGGTCTCGATCAGCAGATCGTCCCGTTTCGGCAGGACGGATTTCTCCGCCTGGAACCGCAGCCAATCGGCAACCTGCTCGGGCAGCTTCTTCCAGCGCTGCGGATCATCGAGCATGGCGCGCACCTGCTCGGCGAGATAGGTCGAAAGCGGGAATTTGCCGCCGCCGTAGTAGGGCACCTTTGCGTCGCTTCCAGGAGCATTCGACACGAAACACTCGTTCTCGCGAATACCCTCGAAGCGCAGGACTCTTCCGGCGAACATGAAAGTGTCGCCGTAGGTCAAGGTCTCGAGAAAAGCCTCCTCGATCTTTCCCAAGACTCTGCCGCCGCGCGAAGCCGCGCCCTTGCTTCCAGCCTGTACGTAACGAACGTTGAGGGCCGGCACTTCGATGATGGTCCCGACATTGAGCCGGTACTGTTGCGCCACTCTGGGATTGGATACTCGCCACAAGCCTTCCTTGGTTTGGCGGATGCGGGCGTAGCGCTCGTAGTTTCTCAGCGCGTATCCGCCTGTGGCGACGAAATCGATGACGCGGTCGAATGTCGGGCGGTCCAGGCTGACATAGGGCGCAGCCGTCCTCACCTCGTCAAACAGCGCGTCGGCGTGGAACGGGGCACCGCAGGCGCAGCCGAGCACATGCTGTGCCAGCACGTCGAGCCCGCCATTGACCAAAGGCGGCGTGTCCTGCGCGCCGAGATAGTTGGCGTCGAGCGCGGCACGGCATTCAAGCACCTCGAACCGGTTGGCCGGGATCAGGATCGCCTTCGATGGCTCATCCATGCGGTGGTTGGCGCGGCCGATGCGCTGCGCCAAGCGGCTGGCCCCCTTCGGCGCGCCGACATGCACGACCAGATCGACATCGCCCCAGTCGATGCCCAGGTCCAATGTCGAGGTGGCGACGATGGCGCGCAAGGCATTTTCGCCCATCGCCTTCTCGACCCGCCGCCGCTGGGCGACGTCGAGCGAGCCGTGATGCAACGCGATCGGCAACGTGTCTTCGTTGACGCGCCACAGCTCCTGGAACAGCAGCTCGGCCTGGCTGCGCGTGTTGACAAAGAGCAGCGTCGTCTTGTGCCGCTTGACCTCGCGATAGATTTCCGGAGTGGCATAGCGGGCGGAATGGCCAGCCCATGGCACCCGCTCTTCGGAATCGAGAATGGAGATGTCGGGCTTTGCGCCGCCTGTGACGACGATCAACTCGGACATGGCCTCAGGGGAAGCCTGGCTGACCAGCCAGCGCCGCAATTCATCCGGCTCGGCGACCGTAGCCGACAGGCCGATGGTCTGCAGCTCGGGGACAAAGGCGCGCAGCCGCGCCAGGCCTAGCGCCAAAAGATGACCGCGCTTCGAGGTGACCAGCGAATGCAGTTCGTCGAGGACGACATAACGCAAATCCTCGAAGAAGCGCCTGGCGCCGGCCGAGGCAATCAGAAGAGCGAGCTGTTCGGGCGTGGTGAGCAGGATGTCGGGCGGCGCGAGCTTCTGCCGCTGGCGCTTGTGCGAGGGCGTGTCGCCGGTGCGGGTCTCGATGGTGACCGGCAGTCCGATCTCCTCGACCGGCTTGCCGAGATTGCGTTCGATGTCGACGGCCAGCGCCTTGAGCGGCGAGATATAGAGCGTGTGGATGCCACGATGCGCCCCGCCGGGCTTGCGGCGCGGACGTTTGGCGAGTTCGGTAAGCGAGGGCAGGAATCCGGCCAGCGTCTTGCCGGCGCCGGTCGGCGCGATCAGCAGCGCCGATTGACCGGCCCGAGCCTTCGCCAGCAGTTCGAGCTGGTGGAGGCGCGGTGACCAGCCTTTTGCAGCGAACCATTTTACGAATGGCTCGGGGAGAAGGACGGCGACATTCTGTTCGGCAAGGCGCGGCTGCTCTGTCACGCGCAAAGAGGTAGCGCGCTGGCAAGCGATCGCCAAGGAAAATCGGAACAAAAGGGGATCATTCTTCCCTTCTCCCCTTCTTGTGGGAGAAGGTGGCTCGGCGCGCAGCGCCGAGACGGATGAGGAGTGATCCAGCTTGGCGCTACTTGCCCCTCACCCGGATTGCCAACCGATTTGCGAAGAGCAAATCGGGGCAATCCGACCTCTCCCACAGGGGGAGAGTTAAGGCCGCTACGGCCTCCGGAACCCGGTCGGGCCGCCATAGAGATAGCCGATCCGCTCGACGGCCTCCTTCAGCCCTTCGCGCGAAACCAGCATGGTGTCGCCATTGGCGTGGATCATGTCCTTCGCGTCGGTCATGATCGCGACGTGACCCTTCCAGAAGACGAGGTCGCCGCGCTGCAGTCCGGCAAAGTCAGGGCCCGGCTCGAGCGGCGTCCCGATCGATGCCGCCTGCATGTCGGAGTCGCGCAGCACATGCTTGCCGGCCATGCGCATCGACAGTTGCACGAGGCCGGAGCAGTCGATGCCGAAGCCGGAGACGCCGCCCCAGAGGTAGGGCGTGCCGAGGAAGCTTTCGGCGACCGTCACAAAGTCGTCTGCCCCCTCGGTGAGCGGCCGCAGATGGCGGGCAATGACCGCCTGGCCCGATGGCAGCAGCGCGTAGTGCGTGCCGCGCGTTTCGGCCGAACCCGTCACCGTCACCGCGGAGCCCATCGACAGTTGCCCGCCTATCGGGAAGCGCAGGTCCGGTCCCGGATAGAGGAAGGTGCGCGGCACGGAGACGATGTGGGTGGGCGCGTGCTCAGGTGCGCCGAGCACATTGTCGGCGACATAGCCGACATAGCCGTCGCGCTCGGCCTGCACCCAGGCCCAGCCATCCGCAACCTCGAAGACCAGCACGTCGTCGCCGAACAGCGCCTGCGTGTTGATGCCGGCATCGGGGCGCGGCGCCTTGCGCAGGTCGGCGATGGAGGCGGTGATCCGCGCCGGGCGGCCGGCGACAAAGCGGTCGGCGGCGACCTCCCCCTTCAGCCGGGCATCGGCGAGATCGGAACGAAAGGCGTGAAGGCGGGCATCCCTGGCGGTCAAATCGGTAGTCCAGTCAAATGGGTTTATCGGTCGGATAGACAAGTTGTCAGTCAGATGGGCAGCTCATGCGCCTTTGCAACGATACCATCGCCGAAACGCTCGACAAAGAGCGCGCCCTCCACCGTGCGCCGGATCAGCACGTTGCGCTTATCGAGCTCGTCGCGGTGCCGCGAGACCAGCTTCAGCGCGCCCATCGTGTCGAGCGCGCGAGTGATGACCGGCTTGGTGACGTTGAGCCTCGCGGCTAGCCCGCGCACCGTATGCGGTGGCGGATCGAGGTAGATGGTGAGCAGGATCGCGGTCTGGCGCATGGTGAGGTCGGGCTCGTTCTCGCGCACCTGCGACAGCAATACCTGCTGCCACAGTCGCAAGGCCTGGCTCGGGCGCATCGAGATCGACATCCGGACAGCATGACGGCAAATTGTTTCGCTTCCGTTTCAGTCCGCGGCCACTTTTGCCAGTTTCCTGGCCAAACCTCACCCGAAGCGCGTCGAGATCACTCGTTCCAGCGCGCGAATGCCTTGCGCGTCGCCGCCGGTCAGACCGTACGGGCGATCATTCGGGTTCCAGGCAAAAATGTCGAAATGCGCCCAGCCGGGCGTCTTCTCGACAAAGCGCTTGAGGAAGAGTGCCGCGGTTATCGATCCGGCAAAACCGTCCGTCGTGACATTGTTGACGTCGGCAACCTTCGAGGAAAGCTTCGCGTCATAGGGACGCCACAGGGGCATGCGCCACAGCGGATCCTCGACAGCGAGCGAAGCCGCGGCCAGGTCGGACGCCAGTGCCTCGTCGCCGGTGTAGAAGGGCGGCAGATCGGGACCGAGCGCAACACGGGCCGCTCCGGTCAAGGTCGCCATGTCGAACAGCAGGGCCGGCCTTTCCTCGTCGGCAAGCGCCAGCGCGTCGGCCAGCACCAGCCGGCCTTCAGCATCGGTGTTGCCGATCTCCACCGTTATGCCCTTGCGACTCCTCAGCACGTCGCCAGGCCGGAAGGCATTCCCGGCGATCGAATTCTCGACCGCAGGGATCAGCACGCGCAGCCGCACATTCCGTTTCGCCGCCATGATCATCGAGGCGAGACCCAGCACGTTGGCGGCGCCGCCCATGTCCTTCTTCATCAGCAGCATGCCTGACGACGGCTTGATGTCGAGGCCGCCGGTGTCGAAGCAGACGCCCTTGCCGACCAGCGTCACCTTCGGCGCGTCGCTCGGGCCCCAGGTCATGTCAATCAGCCGCGGCGCGCCGGCCGAGGCGCGGCCGACGGCATGGATCATCGGGAAATTCCGCGCCAGGAGATCGTCACCCTTGACGACGGAGACGTCGGCGCCGTGCCCGGCTGCCAATGCCTGGACAGCCTCCTCCAGCTCATCCGGCCCCATGTCGCTCGTCGGCGTGTTGACGAGGTCGCGCGTCAGGAAAATAGCCTCAGCGGTGCGGCGCACATGCGCGCCGTCGGCGCCCGACGGCAGCGCGAAGCGCAACGCCCTGCCGGGTTTCTTGCCGTAGCGGGTGAAGGCGTAGCCGCCGAGGACGACGGCCAGCGCGGCAAGCTCGGGCGCTGGCAGATCCTGGGCGAAATGCCATTCGCCCTCGGGCAGCGACCGCGCCAAGGCGCCCACGGCAAGCCGGCTCTCGCCGTCGCCAGTGCCGAACAGCGCGCCGGCGAGACCGCCACCTTCGGCCGGCAGAACGAGCGTGCGGCCCGCCTCGCCGGAAAAGCCGTTGGCCCGTGCCCAGGCGATAACGGAAGGGGGAAGGCCAGTGCCGTCGAGGCCATCCTTTCCCATCAGGTAGACTGGCAAGGCTGCTTCCGGTTTCTGGTCAACGAGTTCAACAGGCATTCGATGGTCTCCGGCCGGCACAGCGAGTCGGCTTTTTTAACGATCCGTTAGGGTTAACAGAATATTTCTGTGGGAGGGAAGACGGCCAGCTTAATGGCCGCGCAGGAATGGAGATAGGCGCCGATGCCGATCAAAGCGTTGACCTTCACAAGCAAGCGTCTGGTCACCACGGCATTGATGGCGGTGCTGGCGGCCAGCGTGGCCGGCTGCGGCAGCACCAGCAAGTTCACGACCGGCTCCATTTCCCGCTCCGACAGTCGGCCGCTGGAAACGATGTCGGCCAGCGAACTGCACAGCGCCACGACCAGGCTCGGCGAATCCTACGCCAGGAACCCGAACGACAAACGCATCGCCACCAACTATGCCGCGGCGCTGCAGATGGATGGCGACGCCGACCAGTCGTTGGCTGTGATGCGCAAGCTCGCGATCGCCTACCCCAAGGACCGCGACGTGCTCGCCGCCTACGGCAAGGCGCTTGCCGCCAACGGGCAGTTCGAGCAGGCGCTGGATGCGGTGCGCCGCGCGCAGACGCCGGAATATCCGGACTGGCGCCTGGTTTCGGCGGAAGCCGCCATCCTTGACCAGATGGGGCAGCGGGACGAGGCACGTCAGGACTACCGGAAGGCGCTCGAGCTCAAGCCGAACGAACCTTCGATCCTTTCCAATCTCGGCATGTCCTATGTGCTGGAGGGGGATCTGCGCACCGCCGAGACCTATATGCGCTCGGCCGCGCAGCAGCCTAACGCCGACAGCCGCGTGCGGCAGAACCTGGCGCTGGTCGTCGGCCTGCAGGGCCGCTTCGACGAGGCCGAAAAGATCGCCTCGCAGGAGCTTTCGCCGGAACAGGCGCAGGCCAACATCGCCTATCTGCGCCAGATGCTTGCGCAGCAGAATGCCTGGAGCAAGCTCAAGGATCAGGACAAGGGCAAGGCGAAGGTCGCGACCAACTGACCCGGCCCGGCACCTAGTGCAGGTCACTGTTTTGCGGAAACCGCGAACTGCTCTCTAGCTGTTTGGTTTTCCGCATCTCGGACGGAAAACCGCTACACACTTCCTGGAATTGCTTTGAAGCGATGCCGGACAAGGAAAGCCGCGCGGCACCCGCCAGGTGGCTTTGTCATGACTCAATGGTTTCGCCTATTGGCTGCTGGAATTGTGCTGGTCGCCGAAGATGCCGCGCTGGCTGACCTGGATGCCGGCCGGCCCCAGAATGATGGCGAACAGAACCGGCAGGAAGAACAGGATCATCGGCACGGTGAGCTTCGGCGGCAGCGCTGCGGCCTTCTTTTCGGCCGCATTCATACGCATGTCGCGGCTTTCCGAGGCAAGCACGCGCAGCGCATGCGCCACCGGCGTGCCGTAGCGCTCCGCCTGGACCAGGGCCTGGGTTACCGATTTCACCGAATCCAGACCTGTGCGGCTTGCCAGGTTCTCGTAAGCGACCCTGCGGTCCTGCAGGTAGGAGAGCTCGGCATTGGTGAGGACGAATTCCTCGGCGAGCGCCACGGACTGCGTTCCGATCTCGTCGGCGACCTTGCGAAGCGCTGCTTCCACCGACATGCCGGATTCGACGCAGATCAGCATCAGGTCGAGCGCGTCCGGCCACGCCAGTTGGATCGACTGCTTGCGTTTGGTGGCGCGGTTGTTGACGTAGAGGATGGGCGCATAGAAGCCGCCATAGGCGACGAGAATGCAGACAAACAGCTTGATGAAGGCAGGCTGCTGCGCCAGACCGCCGAGAAGGAACAGATAGATCGCCGCGAGCGCGAATCCGACGAAGGGCAGGATCAGACGAAAGAACAGGAAGCGCGTCAGCGGATTCTGGCCGCGGAAGCCCGCAACTTTCAGTTTCTGCAGCGTGCCTTCGTCGGCAAGCGCGCGCTTGAGATCCAGCCGTTCGACGATGTTGCGCATGCCGATCGACTGTTCCTCGCGCAAACCCTTGCGGCGGCGGTCGGCTTCATTGGCGAGCCGCTGACGCTGCTTAGCGCGCAGCTCGTCTCGCTCGAGCGCCACGGTTTTCATGCGCGCCTTGAGCTGATCGCCGCCAAGCGCAGGCATGAGCGTGAAGACGGTCGCAAAAACCGCGATGCCGACCAGGAGCGCGATAAGAAAGGAAGGATCGGTCAGCGTCTTGACGACCTGGTCTGTCATTGGATCCGTGCCCCTACACTTCGAAGTTCATCATCTTGCGCATCACCAGGATGCCAATCGACATCCAGACGCCGGAGCAGCCGAGGATCAGATTGCCTGTGCTGGTGGTGAACAGCGGCATGATGTAGTTCGGGCTGGTCAGATAGACGAGAAAGGCGACGACGAAAGGCAGGGCGCCGATGATGACGGCGGATGCCTTCGCTTCCATCGACAGCGCCTGCACCTTGGCCTTCATCTTCTTGCGGTCGCGCAGCACGCGCGAAAGGTTGCCCAGTGCTTCGGAGAGATTGCCGCCGGCCTGCGACTGGATCTGGATGACAATGCCGAAGAAGCCGGCCTCGGTGCATGGCATGGTCTCGGACATGCGCATCGTGGCATCGGGGATCGACATACCCATCTGCTGGGAATCGACGATGCGGCGGAACTCGGAGCGGACCGGCTCCGGGGATTCGTTGGCGATCAGGCGGATCGCATCGTTCAGCGGCAGACCGGACTTCACCGCGCGCACGATGATGTCGAGGGCATTCGGGAATTCCTCCAGGAAGGCCTTCACCCGGCGCGCGCGACGGAACGAGACGAACCAGCGCGGCAGGCCGAGGGCTCCGGCCAGGAGAGCGCCGGGCAGGACCAGCAACGGCGCGCCGGCAAGATAGGCGAGGACCGTAAGCACGATGCCGCAGATCACCGAGTAGATGTAGAAGCGCTCGAGGGAGACCGTCATGCCGGCCTGGCGGATCTGCGCCCTCAGCGGCGGTTTCTTGACGTTGCGGTCGTTGGTTTTCTGCTTTTCATCGAGCTGCTTCAGCGAATCCTGAAGCGTCTTGCGCCGCCTGACCGCTTCCGCGGCGCGGTCGCGCGTAGCCTTCACCACCGATCGGTCGGTCTCGGCTGTCTTGATCGTTTCAAGCCGCTTGCCGGCCTGCTTCTCGTTATCGATGCGCTTGAACAGGAAAGCATAGGCTATCGCGCCGGCGCTGAGGCCCGCTAGCACGACGAAAGCCAGAACCGTGGTGTCAATTCCGAACATCGACCGGGGCCCCTACACCTCCAGATGCATCAGTCAGCGCGTTTCTCCATGGCCTCGAGCGCGTTGGCGAGGCGCTGCTCCTCGCCATAGTAGCGGGCACGATCCCAGAAATGCGGCCGGCCGATGCCGGTGGAGACATGCTCGCCGATCAGACGGCCGCTCGCGTCCTCGCCCTTGATGTTGTAGAGGACGAGATCCTGGGTGATGACGACGTCGCCTTCCATGCCGATCACCTCGGTGATGTGGGTGATGCGGCGCGAGCCATCGCGCAGACGAGCCGCCTGGATGATCACGTCGACCGAGCCGACGACGATCTCGCGCACCGTTTTCTGCGGCAGCGAATAGCCGCCCATGGCGATCATCGATTCAATACGGTTCAGGCATTCGCGCGGGCTGTTGGAGTGGATCGTTCCCATCGAGCCGTCATGGCCGGTGTTCATCGCCTGCAGAAGGTCGAAAACTTCCGGTCCGCGCACCTCGCCGACGATGATCCGCTCGGGGCGCATGCGCAGGCAGTTCTTGACGAGGTCGCGCATGGTCACCTCGCCCTCGCCTTCGAGATTGGGCGGCCTGGTTTCGAGACGCACCACATGCGGCTGCTGCAGCTGCAGCTCGGCCGAGTCCTCGCAGGTGATGACCCGCTCCTCGCGATCGATGTAGTTGGTCAGGCAATTGAGCAGCGTCGTCTTGCCCGAGCCGGTACCGCCCGAGATGACGACGTTGCAGCGGACGCGACCGATGATCTTCAGGATCTCCGCGCCTTGCGGCGAGATGGCGCCGAACTTGACCAGCTGGTCGAGCGTCAGCTTGTCCTTCTTGAACTTGCGGATGGTGAGCGCGGTGCCATCAAGCGAGAGCGGCGGCGCGATCACGTTGACGCGCGAGCCGTCGGGAAGGCGCGCGTCGCAGATCGGGCTCGATTCGTCGACGCGGCGGCCGACCTGGCTGACGATGCGCTGGCAGATGTTGAGCAGCTGCTGGTTGTCGCGGAAGCGAATGCTGGTCGGTTCGACCTTGCCGTTAACCTCGATGTAGACGTTCTTTGAGCCGTTGACCATGATGTCGGCGATGTCGTCGCGCGCGAGCAGCGGCTCCAGCGGCCCATAGCCGAGCACGTCGTTGCAGATGTCCTCGAGCAGCTCTTCCTGCTCCGAGATCGACATCGCGAAATTCTTGATCGCGATGATGTCGTTGACGATGTCGCGGATTTCCTCGCGCGCGCTTTCCGGATCGAGTTTGGCGAGTTGCGAAAGATCGATCGTGTCGATGAGCGCGGAAAACACCTGGCTCTTGGTGTCATAGTAGGTTTCGCCGCGCTCGCGCTGGACCCTTTTCGGCGGCTCGGGCGCCATCGGCGGCGCCTCGACCGGACGTCGAACGGGCGACGCGGCGGGCGTGCTCGGCGCGGGCGCGGCCGGCCGATCGAGAGCCGCCGTCGCGGCCGGAGCGGGAGCGGCCGGAGGAGGTGCTGGCGGACGGAATTCGGGAGCTGCCCGGCTGCCGTCGTCTGTGCCTCTTTTACCAAACATGATCGACTACCCGATGCCGCTCAGCGAGCGTCATTTCTTGCTGCGTGAAAGCTTGCCGAGGATGGCGCCAAGGCCTGCCTTCTTCTTCGCCTTGATCTCGCTGCGCCCGGTCAGTACATGCGCGATTTCGTTGATCGTGCCGACGACCGGGCTCTTGGCGTCCATCTCGCCAAGCATGCGGCCGTTGTTGGCCGCGTTGCCGAACAGCAGCGGCTCGAAATTGATCACCGCCATGGGCGTGATGCCGAGCGGTTCGGAAAAATCCGATGCCGCGATCTCCGGGCGTTTGGGAACGCCCGCCTGGTTGATGATCAGCTTCGGCGGCGGGTCGTTCGGACGCAACCGCTTCAGCATGTCGACCATATTCTTGGTGTTGCGCAGATTGGCGAGTTCTGGCGTGGCCGTGATGACGATCTCGTCGGCCTTGATCAGCGTGCTCTTGGTCCAACCGCTCCAGACGTGAGGGACGTCGAGCACCAGCAAAGGCGCGCTGCGCTGCGCCGTTTCGATGACCTGGGAGAAGGCGTCAGGATCGAAATCATAGACGCGCTCGAGCGTGGAGGGCGCCGCCAGCAGCGACAAATGCTCGGCGCATTGCGCCAGCAGCCGGTCGAGATAGACCTCGTCGACGCGCTCGGGCGAAAACACCGCCTCGGCGATGCCTTGCGCGGGGTCCCGGTCGAAGTTGATGTTGGCGGTGCCGAAGGCGAGATCGAGATCGGCGACGACCACTTCGGACTTGAACAAGGACGACATCGCCCAGGCGACGTTGTGGGCGATCGTCGACGAGCCGACGCCGCCCTTGGCGCCGATGAAGGCGATGGAGCGGCCGATCGGATCGGACTCGGGATCGACGAAGATCGACGAGACGACGCTGACGATATCCGTCATCGAGACCGGCGCGATGACATATTCGGAAATGCCCGAACGGATAAGCTCCCGGTAAAGGCCGACATCGTTGTAATGGCCGATGACCACGACCTTCGAGGTCGGATCGCAATATTCGGCGAGCTGAGCGAGCTGCTCGAGCAGCTGTTTCGGCTCGCTGCGCGATTCCAGCAGGATCAGGTTTGGCGTCGGCGCCGACTGGTAGAATTCGATCGCGGTGGCGATGCCGCCCATATGGACCTTGAGATGGGCCTTGGCCATGCGGCGGTCCTCGCCGGCGCGCCCGATCGGATTTGCGACGCCTTCGGTCTCGCAGAAAGCTTGGATCGAGATGCGCGGCACCGGGCGCAGCGCCTGCATGGCGGCGATGTCCTGTTGCGAGAGATCGCCGGTATCCGCAGGCGTGTCGTACGCAAGATTGCTCATCGTCATGCTCTTTCCGTGATCCGGCGTGGGCTCAGTAAGTCACTTCCGAATTGCCGAGGAACTCATCCGAAATGCCTCTCGCCCGGTAGACGTCGATGACCGCGCCGCGATTTTCGGCATCGATGTCGGACTGCTTGCGCGGCCCGAGCAGATCGTTGGGATTGGCCATCTGGGCGGCGAGGTTGTTCTGATAGGAGCACCCGAAATCGGCATAATGCTTGTTTTCCGATGTCTGCAGCAGGTCTTCCGGCCAGCGCCCGCATTTGTCGGTCTGGGCCCTCACGGCGACGAAGGCGACGCGGACCGGCGCCGAAGCTTCTGGCACGGCCGATTGGTAAGCCGTCATGACGATCCGATCGCGCTTGACGCCGGCCGCAATGGCAAGCCTGGCGAAATCGCGGCTCGCGGCCTGGGCGGCGGCCTGGTTCGCGGAACCGACCGGGGCCGCGATCGTCAGCGCCGGCGCGGCGCTCCTGTCGTAGCCGTCGAGGAAGCCGAGCAGAGTGTCGCGCTGCGAAGCGGTCATGCCGCGATCGCCGGCGCCGACCGGAAGGTCGATCTTCTGGTTCTTCTCGGCGATAACGATCGGATGATTGGTGCGGTAGTCGTCCGGAATGGAGCCCACCGTCACACTGTCGCGGTGGAAGTTGGCGCATCCGGCGAGCGACGCCGCAAAGGCGATCGCCAGGACCGGAGACGCCCCGCGGAAACGTCCGCGGCCGTATTTTGCCGCTGCGATCGCGATGGCCTTCGATGTCGAGTTGGACATGTCCGCTTTCCCGTCACTTGTAGATGAAGCCGACGACGCCGTGGTAACGGCCAGGTGGCCTATCGGTCTGCATGGTGCCGTAGACGCGATTGACGCGACCGAGGAACATGCCGGCGCCATCGCTCGCCGCATTGAAATTATCGTCCGGCTTGGCCAATTCGTTGCGCGCAACGGGCCGCGCCAGATAGGGCGTGATGATGATGACGAGCTCGCTCTCGTTGCGCACGAAGTCGCGGCTGCGAAAGAGCGCGCCGAGCACCGGAATCTTGGTCAGTCCGGGCAATCCAACGACGGCCTGCCTGACGTCGTCGCGCACGAGACCTGCGATCATCATCGACCCGCCGGAAGGCAGTTCCACCGTCGTATCTGCAAGACGCTTGCGCAGCGACAGGGCATTCATGCCGATACTGCTGTTATCCGTGGAAGCCGACACGGAGCCCTCGGTTGTCGGTTCGGAAACCGACGTTCTCACCTTCAGGCTGATGCGGCCGGGTGACAGCACCACCGGCTGAAACTCCAATCCGATGCCGTATTCGATCTTCTCGACCTGATAGTTCTTCAGGCCGGTCTGGTTGTCGTTGGAGACGTTTGCAGAAACATTGGTCACCATATTGTATTCGCCGCCGACCTTGAAGGTCGCCTTTTCCCCGGACACCGCGGTCAAGGTTGGCTCGGCCAAGGTCTTCATGACCCCCGACTGCTCCATTGCGTTGATATAAGACTGCAGCCCGGACGCACTGACAGCTACGCCCGCGTTCGACAGCGGCTTACCGAGACCAGTGTAAGGATCGCTGAGCGCGCCCCAGGAGATGCCGTTGCTGCCGCCGGTAGCCATCATGTTGACGCCGAGCTGCTTCATCACCGAGCGGCTGACTTCGGCCACCGTCACCTTCAGCGTTACCTGATCGTCGCCGATAATCTGCAGCAGATTGACGATCTTGGAGACCCGGCGCTCCTGGTCGGGATTGTTGATGTCGACGCCGCCATTGGCGGAGCCGCCGGCGGCCGTCTGCGAATATTGGCCGGTCGTCGCTTCACCGCCCGACACGAAGATGGTGGCCAGATCGACGGCGCGCTTGGCATCGAGCGGTGTATCGACATTGCCGGTGAGAATTACGTTGTCGTTCAGCAGCTCGACCTTGATCTGCGACGTCGGGAGGAAGCGCTTGAGATAGTCTTCCAGCCCGGCCACGTCGCGTTCGACCGCCAGATCGAGACTGGCGATCTGCTCACCGTTGGGGCCGAAGACGAAGATGTTGGTTTCGCCGACCGCCTTGCCGAACAGATAGATGCGGCGCGCCGTGCGCGTCACTGCGTCGGCGACCGCGGGATTGGCGACGAGTATGTCGTAGGCGTCACTCGGCAGGTCGATAACGACCGACTTGTTGAGGCCAAGCTTGACGCGTTGCGAGGCAACCGAGGCCGTCACACCCGCCGCCCTTTTCGCGGCCTTGGCCTCGACGAGCCCGGGCGCATTGGTGCCGATCAGGAACAGGCCGATTGCGGCCGCCGCGATGACGGGCAGTTTGCCGATTAGGCTCATTTCCTTGCTCCCACTTCGGAAACCTGGCCCGACTTGATCAACCGCACCGTGCCGCGCCGGCCATTGCCGTTCACCAGATAGTCGGCCTCGCCCAGGTTCCTCTCATTCGTGTCGGTGATCGAACGCAGCGCCAGGGTCAGGCGGTCCGCCATCTGCTGCGCCACCGTGATGATCTCCGCCTGCTGCGGCGTGAGCTCCAGCGTCGCGGTCTGGCCGACCCTGGTCTTCTTGCCCTCCTCATCCACCTGGATGGTCTGGTCGATGGCCAGGACACGGATGTTCTTCAGGATGGTCTCGGTATTGAAGCCGCTGCCGCCATTGCTGGCGTCGGCGCGCCGGGTCATGATGACGTCGACGAAGTCATTGGGCAGGATGAAGCCGCCAGCGGACGTATCGGCCGATATGGCAGTCGCGACCGCGCGCATGCCGGACGGCAGGATCGAGGACATGAAGCTCTGCCCCTCGCCGACCAGCTTGGAGCGCCGCAACGGCTCACCGGCATACATGGCTACACGCGCCACCGAGCCCTTCAGCTTTTCGACTGCGTCCGGTTCGGCCGCACGGGTGATGAAATTGGCGTTGATGCCGCTCGCCGGCCACTGCTCCCACCTGATGTTGTCACCGAGCTGGCTGCCCATTGCGACATCGCCGGAAAGCGCCAGCACGTCCTGCAGCGCGATCGCCGGCTGCTTGGGAGCGTTGACGACGACTTGAGCTGGCGGCGTGACTACCATGTTCTTCGCGACATAACCCGCGCCACCCGCCGCGGCCACGGCCACGCTCAGAATAATCAGTCGGGATGCTGGCATTCGTCCGGACCCTTCGCCTCAAGGCAAACCACCTCGCCAAGCCGGACTTTGCAGCCGCAATCGTCAAAACAAGGTTAATGCAATGCTTACGATCGTGATTAATTTAAGGTTTACTCAAATTGGACTGAACTGTTTGCCGTTAACGAAAAGGCAGCCAAGCGCCGAGAACCCTTGTCACAGAAACGCAACTTGCGAAGGCGACAAGCGGTTTCGGGACCGGGCAAGCGTAAAGCCAAACTCGCAAGGGGTGCCGTGCGCATCTGAAGATGGCGATATGCTTTACGCGGTGAGCCTGTCGAGCGCCCAGACCATCAGCGGAGAATCCGGAAAGGTGATGAGCCCGCCGAGACCAAGTGCGACGCCATAAGGAATGCCTGCGCTCTCGTCGGCGAAATGGCGCAGAAAACGGTTGTGGCCGGTGTAGACCGCAAATGGCGATTTCCGGTAGGCCAGAATGGCAACCGTCAAGAGGCCGCCGATCAATGTCGAGGTCACCAGATAGCCGATGAGATTGATGTTGAGCCCCATCCATACGGCGGTCGCGGCCAGCAGCTTGGCGTCGCCGCCGCCCATGCCGCCGAGCGCGAACAGGCCGAAAGTCGCGGCCAGCACCAGCGCTCCCGCCGCGAAATGCTCGCCATAGGTGGCCCAATCCATCCCCGTGAACGGAGCGACCAGAGCGAACGTCGCGACGAGCAGCACCGGCACGCGGTTGGCGATCGTCATCGAAAGTATGTCGGAGATCGCCGCGAACAGCATGCAAAAAGGAAAGACGACGAAGATTACGGCTTCAAGCATGGAGGTGGGCCTGGGGTGCAACTTTCGCTTCAGGTTAGACATGCCTCATTAACGATTGATGAGGACGAACGGTCAAAGTCTCCATGCCAGGGAGAAATACAAAAGAAGAAGGGCCGCGGAGAGCGGCCCTTCAGACCGCTGACAAACCCCGTCGAATTTCGGCGGGGTTTTGTTTTTGCGTATTGATTGAGCTGAGTAAATTGGTGT
>NZ_NSGF01000021.1 GCF_002294995.1 Mesorhizobium sp. WSM3860
ATCGTCGACGACGTGCCGACGGCGCATAACGACACCAACAGCGCGCAGTCGGGCCAGACGGTGACCGGCAATGTCGAGACCAACGATACGGCCGGCGCCGACGCCATCGCCTCGATCGCCTGGACGGGCTCGTCCGGCAACACGGTGACCGGCAGCTTCGGCACCCTCACCTTCGCCGCCGACGGCTCCTACAGCTACCACGCCAACCCGAACGCCTCGGGCACCGAGGTGTTCAACTACACCATCACCGACGGCGACGGCGACACCTCGCCGGCAACGCTGACCATCACCGTCAGCAACGGCCAGCCGCAGCCGGTCGCAGCCACCCAGACCGTCAACGAAGCCGCACTCGACACCACCACATCGGGCAGCGACATCGATCACGGCACGGTCACCGGCTCCAATCCGTCGAGCACGGCCGAGACCGTCACCGGCACGCTCTCGCTCGGCGATCCCGACAGCCCGCACGTCACCAACATCCAGGGCGCGACCTCCTCGGCCGTCGGCGGCAGCGCCGTCACCGTGCAGGGCAGCTACGGCGTGCTGCAGATCGACCAGAACGGCAACTACACCTACACGCTGACCAAGCCGTACGACACCTCGCCCGACGCCAACAACGGCACCAACACCGAGACCGGCAAGGACGTCTTCACCTATACGGTCACCGACGCCCACGGCAACACGTCAACCTCCACCATCTCCATCAACATCGTCGACGACGTGCCGACGGCGCATAACGACACCAACAGCGCGCAGTCGGGCCAGACGGTGACCGGCAATGTCGAGACCAACGATACGGCCGGCGCCGACGCCATCGCCTCGATCGCCTGGACGGGCTCGTCCGGCAACACGGTGACCGGCAGCTTCGGCACCCTCACCTTCGCCGCCGACGGCTCCTACAGCTACCACGCCAACCCGAACGCCTCGGGCACCGAGGTGTTCAACTACACCATCACCGACGGCGACGGCGACACCTCGCCGGCAACGCTGACCATCACCGTCAGCAACGGCCAGCCGCAGCCGGTCGCAGCCACCCAGACCGTCAACGAAGCCGCACTCGACACCACCACATCGGGCAGCGACATCGATCACGGCACGGTCACCGGCTCCAATCCGTCGAGCACGGCCGAGACCGTCACCGGCACGCTCTCGCTCGGCGATCCCGACAGCCCGCACGTCACCAACATCCAGGGCGCGACCGCCTCGGCCGTCGGCGGCAGCGCCGTCACCGTGCAGGGCAGCTACGGCGTGCTGCAGATCGACCAGAACGGCAACTACACCTACACGCTGACCAAGCCGTACGACACCTCGCCCGACGCCAACAACGGCACCAACACCGAGACCGGCAAGGACGTCTTCACCTATACGGTCACCGACGCCCACGGCAACACGTCAACCTCCACCATCTCCATCAACATCGTCGACGACGTGCCGAACGTGTCGACTAACAATGCCGTGCAGTTGGACGACGACGCGCTCGTCGGCGGCAATCCGGGCGGCACGGGTGATGTCAATCCCGACACCGCCAACACCACCGGCACGCTGGCGCACAACTACGGCGCCGACGGCGCCGGGTCGACGCTGCTGACCACCACGGGCACCGTGCTGCCCGCCGGCTTCACTGCCGCTGTGAGCAATGGCGGCCAGACGCTGACCATCAGCCAGGGCGCCATGGCGGTGCTGCTGATCCAACTCGCCGACACCACCTCCGGCAACTACACGGTCACGCAGTTGCATGCGATCGACCACCCGACCGGGCTGAACGAGAACAACGTTGCGTTCACCCTAAACTACGTCACCACCGACGGCGACGGCGACACCGCGACCGGCTCGCTGGCGATCAACGTCAACGACGACACGCCGACGATCAGCAACATCCAGGATGCGATCATGCCGAACGTCAGCAACACCGACGTTCACGGCACTTGGACGCCGTCCTTCGGTGCCGACGGGGCGAGCGCGACGTCCGCCATCACTCTGGCAATGGGAACGGCTCCGAGCGGGTTGACCTACACGCAGACCAGCCAGGGCACGAACGTCAACGGCGATGCGGTGGTCCAGGTCGATGTCAAGAGCGGAGCCACGACGCTCTACACGTTCTATGAATACACCCACTACGACACGACTACGCATTCGTCGGAGATGTTCGCCTATACGAACCTCAACGACGCGAAGAACGCGACGGGATCGAATGAATATTTCACGCTGACTGCTTCGGCTGACGGCACGTACGATTTCCACCTCGTGACGAACAGCCTGCAATCGACCTCGGTCTTCGACGTCATCAATGGCATTCCGAATGGCAACGGCGACTATGTCAAGATCGCCGGCGGCGCAGCCAGCTTTGGCAGCGGTGCGGTACCTTCCAGCGGCTACGACGTTATTATCGACGGCTTCCAGGCCGGTCATCTCGCGACTGCCGACAGGGTGTTCAAGAATGCGAACGGCATGGGCATCGAGAATGGCAACCTCGATACCAACGAGACGATCACGTTCAAATTCGGCCTCACGCAAAGCGCAGTCACGGTTGGCATCGGAAAGGGCGGTAACGACACGCTCGAGCATTTCCAGGTAACCATCTGGGATTCGACGCACACCACCTCCGCAACCTGGAACGTGACCCAGGCGGACGGCACGCCGCTGATCGTCGACGCCGCCCATTGGGGCACCAACGGGACCAGCAGCGGCTCGTTCTTCAACTTCGGCGAGGTGGACGTGCAGAACATCGCCAGCGTCAGCGGCGAGGATCCCAAGGTCGTGCTTTTGTCGCTGACCTACAACTCACAGACGATTGTCAGCGATACGACGCTGAATTTCGCGCTCGGCATCACCGATCACGACGGCGACACCTTCACCAGCACCGACAATCTGTCCGTGGCGCTGGTCGGAACGCATTCCGGCAGCGGCTATCAGCTGACGGGCGTCAACACGACGGGCGAAGTCATTGCTGCAAGCTCGGGAGCCGACACGCTGCACGGCGGCACCGGCCTTGGCGATACCGTCGACTACAGCAACGCAATTGCCGGGGTCAGCGTCAACCTGCTGACACAACTGGTCGGCGGAGCAGGAGGGCTTGGCGACACGATCAGCGGGTTCGAGAATGCGATTGGTTCGAATTTCGCCGATACGTTGACCGCCAACAACACCGGCAGCATCCTGTCCGGGGGCGGCGGCAATGATACGCTGGTTGGCGGCAACGGTAACGACCTTCTGATCGGTGGCACTGGCCAGGACACGCTGACCGGAGGCGCCGGCGCCGACACATTCAGGCTTGATCATCTCGACATCAAGGACCTGATCACCGACTACAACGGCGTCGGCGGCCAGGGCGACAAGATCGATCTCACGGCGCTATTCCAGACCAACGGCGGCAACATTGCCGACTTCGTCAAGTATGACGCCGGCACCGGCAACTTGAGCGTGGATACGAACGGGACGACGGGCGGCGCCAACTTCTTGGATGTCGCGACGCTGCAGAACCATCCCGCAGCGAACACGATCACCATCCTTTATGATGACGGCCTGCACACACAGACGACAACTGTGGCTTGAGCGACACAGCGTCCGGCCAGAAGAGCATGCTATCATTTCATATTAGCGGGTAATGAATTCGCAATTTGGAGAGGGGCTTACATGAAACATTCCGTAAGACTGCTGGCTTCGGCCGTGGCGGTGCTGCTCGCCGGATCGAGCGGCTTTGCCGCAGATATCATCGGCGAGCCGGCGGTGAATTATTGCCGCACCGTCGGCACCTCGGACCTGGTGCTGACTGACAACATGGTCGAGCTCAAGGACAGGGTGGTCAAGCTGATGGACGACTCCGTCGCCGTCGCCAACAGCCCGGAATGGATCAACTCGTCGCGCCCCGCCTTCGTCTGGGCCTCGGAAGCCAAGGTCGCCTGCGGCAAGGCCTATGGCTACCTCAAGACCAACTACAAGGACGAGGACTATCTGAACAAGTGCGAGTGCTTCCACGACCGCATGGTCGAGTACATGCACTGAGCTGACGGGCGCCGACCAGCTGCGATGATTGCCATGAGAGCCTGGGCGAAGGCCGCCGCTTGCGCGCGCCCGGCGCCGGTTGCCGCGCATGCCGACGTGGCGCGGCACTTCCGACGCGGGGTTCCGCGAGCCTTCGAGCAGTTCATCGTTTCAGGCAAACGCCGAACTGCAGCGACTATTCGTTTTTGCGCAATTGCGGACGAGAAACCGCTGCGCAGTTTTCCTGGAATTGCTGCGGCGCTCGCGTTTGCCATTGTCGCGGCGATCTCCGGCTGCCAGTCGAAGAACGGCGCATCGGAGGTGCTGGATCCCGCGGCGATAGCCGCGCCTAGCAGCCAGGCCGGAGCCACCACCGCCGCGCCGGCGCAGCTGACCGCCAGTTCCGCAGCGACCGCCCCCAAGGGCAATCTGACGCTCGGCACTGGCTCGACCAAGATCGCCATGCTTTTGCCGCTCTCGGCCCCCGGCAGCGCGGGCGAGAACGGCAGGAAGATGTATGATGCCGCGCGCCTCGCAATGGCCGATCTCGGCGACAAGCTGGTGACGCTGACGATCGAGGACACGCGCGGCGACAGCTTCTATGCCAAGGACCTGGCGGTGAAGGCGATCACTTCGGGCGGCGTGAAAATCGTCATCGGGCCTGCCGAGCTTGCGGCGGCGCAGCACCTTGCCAAGCTCTCCGGCACGCAGCGGCCGCCGGTGCTGGCGTTGGCCGACAATTTCGCCGGCGGCCCGGGCGTCTATTCGGTGCGGCTGAGCGAAGCCGACAGCGCGGCGGCGGGCGCGGCAGCGGTCGCCGGCAAGGGCGCCAAGAAATTCGTGCTCTTGGTGCCGGCGGGCGCGAACGCCGGCGCCGTCGAGGCGCGGGTCGCCAACGCGCTCAGCATCTATGGCGCGACGCTGGCCGTGACGCTTCCCTATTCGGCGTCGGACGCCGACAAGGTGGTGTCCGACATGGGCTCGCTGGTCGAGGCGCCCGACGCCGTCGTCGTCGCCAGCGGCGACAACAGCCCTGTCGCCGTGCTGGCGGCGCTGAAGGCGAAGGGCATTCCGGGCAAGGCCGTAAGCCTGATCGGCACCGAGCGCTGGCTCGAGCGCCCGATCGATCCGCTCTATGAGGGCGCCTATATCGCGACGCTCGACCAGAGCGAGACCGGACCGATCGCCGACCGTTTCAAGGCGACCTACAACTATCAGCCCGATGTCAACGTCGCCTACGCCTATGACATGGTGGCGCTGTCGGCCGGCATAGCGAGCTCGGTCGGCCCGAACGGTTTCTCCAAGCAGGTGCTGGAAAACGCCAGCGGCTTCCGCGGCTCGACCGGCCTGTTCCGCTTCCGCGCCGACGGCTCGAGCCAAAGGTCGATGCCGTTTTTCAAGGTGGAAAAGGGTAAACTGAAGCTGGTGGAGAAACAGACTGCGGGGTTTTGAGGGCTGGCTAGTTAAGCTGCCCTAGAACCCCGGAGCTACTGGCCATTGCCACATTGGCATAGATCTGAAACGCGATTGCGCAGATTGCCGCCGCCGAAATCGGCACGCCGAAGGGCACGACGCCTTTGCGATCCAGGTGCTGCACATAGTGCCGGAACATCCCGACCGGCAGCAGAAAAGGGTTTCTCACCAAGACTGCTGTCGCGAGTGCGAAACCCAACAGAAACACCGAAAAGACGACTAGGCCGCTTCCTCCAATCAGAAACGGCGTGACAGCCATCAGCTTCACATCGCCGGCACCAACCTTGCGCAGGACCCAGAACGGAAAGAGCGCGATGAACAGGACCAGGCCGGCAATGGCGCTCAAGCCCATGTCCCACCATGACCCCGCCTGAACGGCAAGGAGCTGAAACGCTCCCAGCCCGAGGCAAAGCAGCAGCAGAACGTCGCGGTTGGAGATCTTCTGGGTCGAGAAATCGACCCAAGCGACCCTCGCAAGCAGCGGAATGGCCAAGGCCTTGAGCAGCAGCGACGCGGCCAGCAAAAGGCTCATGACCGCTCGATATTCCGCACGCTGGACGACAGAAGCTTCAGATTGTTGGCCACGGTTGGATCGTTGGGCGCGAGCTCATAGGCCTTGAGGAAATTCGCTCGCGCGTCCTGCAGCTTGCCGCGCAGCAGATAGGAGTAGCCGACGTTGTTGTAGTATTCAGGCGTCGCGCCGAGCAGCTTGTAGGCCCGTCTATAGGCCATGTCGGAAAGATCGAAGCGGCGGATGCGGTCGCAGGAGGCGGCAAGGCCCAGCCAGGCGACGCCATCGTTGGGCGCCAGCCGCGTCGCCTTGTAGAACAAAGCACCGGCATTGCCGTAATTTTCCGAACGGAACTGGGTCTTGGCCTCGGTGACCGCCTGGTCCGAGGCATAGTAGTCGACGTCGCTGACGGTCTTCAGCCCATCAAAGGCGTCGCCAAAGGCGGTGTAATCGCCTTTCGCGGGTTCGTTGGTGCGCACGACACCGTCGCTTGGATCGGTCTGGCAACCGGCCAGCAACATAGTCAGCACACCAGCAGCGGCCGCGAGGCGTATTTTCCCTGTCATTCTGTCCCCCAGGGCTCCCCCGACTCAGTTCAGAACCTAAGCATATGACGGCTTAGAAGAAAATGCCTTTCATGCGAATGATCACCGGCAGCATGAGGATCATCATGACAACCGGGAAAATACAAATGCCCAGAGGGACCATCATTTTCACCGGCAAGGAATTGGCGCGTTCTTCGGCCCGAAGAATTCTTTGGCTTCGCATTTCGTCACTGTACACGCGCAGCGCCTCGGTGAGACTCGTGCCGAGTTCTTCGGACTGCCTGAAGAGCACCGCCAATGATCGCGCCTCGTCCAGCCCGATGCGGTCGGAAAGATCACGCAGAGCCTCGCGCAGCGGCTTGCCAGCCCGTAGCTGCAGATTCATGATCGCGAGCTGGATACCCAGCCATTTGTGCGTGCCAGCCAATTCCTGGCTCACCCGCTCGACCGCTGCCTCGAGGCTCATGCCGGCATCGGCGCAGGTGATCATCATGTCCATGAAGTCGGGAAAGCCGCGCCGATAGATTTGCTTCTGCCCATTCTCAAAACGATCCAGCATGATGCTTGGAATGACCAGGCATGCGAGGCCAAAAAGAGCGGAGCCTGCAAAAGATATGAACGCTGGTAGGTTTTGGGGCAACACCCGCGATAGAAGCGCATACGCTGCCAGAAAGCCCACGCAAACCGCGCCAAGCCGAGTGAGTGTGTAAATGACAGGCGCACTGTTTTGATAGAAGCCGGCACGAAACAGCTTGGCTTCAAGGGCATTCGGTTCTCCGCGTTCTTTCTCGAGCGTACGAAAATAGGCATCGACCGGACGCTGGGCTGCGATCTTGGCAAGTTGGTCTTGTCCCGCCAACGATCGCCGGTCGGCGATGCCTTCCGCCATCAAGCTTTGTGTAACCAGCTTCCGCGTCTGCAAGGCAGGCAGAATGATAAAGGCGCCAAAAAGGAAAAGAGCCATGGCCGTCACGAACACGGCGATGGAGATCAACAGGCTAAGATCTTGACCAGAGAACAACTCTATCCAATCCCGTTAGAAGTCGAAGTTAACCATGCGGTACATGATGAAGTCACCCAGAAGTGCCCAGAGGCCGAAGATCGTGAAAACTGGCAATATTATCGGATTATTCCAGACGGTTCCATAATATGACGGCGCAGCCAACTGGAGAATTCCGAACATCACAATTGGAAAAAGCGAAATAATCCATGCCGATATACGCCCCTCTGCGGATAGCGCCCTTATCTTCATCCGGAGCTTTTGCCGCTCACGAAGAACGGCTGAAAGATTAGCGAGGATTTCGGTCAGGTTGCCGCCGGTTTTCGATTGGATCGAAAGCGACACAGAAAGCAGATGCAGGCCTTCAAAGCCGACGCGTTGCGAAAGTTTTCGAACCGCCTGCTCTACACTCAGTCCGAAGGTGATTTCGTCCGCGACGATGCCAAATTCTGTACCCAGCGGATCGGGCATCTCGCGCGCGACAAGACCTATCGCAACCGAAACAGGATGCCCGGCCCGCAGTGAGCGCACGATCATGTCCAATGCGTCGGGCAGTTGCGCGGCGAATCTCTGGATTCGCTTGTTCCGCGCCCGGCGCAAGACGAGAAGCGGCAATACTATTGCGACCACCAAGAAAATGATCATGGAAGCCAGCGCGGAATAATTGAGCAGAAACGCAAAAAGCAGCGACAGCGCAAGGCCCGACAACATGAACATCGCAGCAAAAGAGAGCGGATTCCCCGTAACGCCGGACTGCGTGTAGAGCCGATTTAGCCAAATGAATCTCGACAGGAAATCTCCCGACTCGCTGAGACCGCGTTCACTCAACAGCCCCTGCAAGGTCTTTTCGGCTGGAGTGTCTTCGGCGAGCCGCTTCATGCGTAAATTTATGGTGCTGGCGCGCGAACGACGGCTGGCGAACGAGAGATAGAAGGCCTCACCCGCAAGGATAACTGATGCGGCTGCTAGCACATAGAAAAAGTAAAGCAGGGTTTGCGTGCTCATAGCGCAACCTGCGGGTTGAAGGCGTCCTTAGCGAAGTGGAAGCCCATCGTGGCGGCTTCTTGTGCAAACCGGGGGCGAACGCCAGTCGCACGAAAATCGCCGACGATCGTGCCGTCGGCTCCGACATCGCGGCGAACGAAGTGATAGATTTCCTGAAGCTGCACGACATTGCCTTCCATTCCGGTCAGTTCCGAAATGGAGATGACCCGCCGGCCGCCATCGGATAGGCGTTGCGTCTGCACGATGATGTCGATGGCCGAAGCGATCTGCGCGCGGATAGATTCATGCGTCATGGGCATGCCGGCCATGCCGACCATCTGCTCAAGGCGCGAGAGCGCGTCGCGCGGCGTGTTGGCGTGGATGGTGGTCATCGACCCTTCGTGGCCGGTGTTCATGGCCTGCAGCATGTCGAAGGCTTCCTCGCCGCGCACCTCGCCGACGATGATGCGATCGGGGCGCATGCGCAATGCGTTCTTGACAAGCTCGCGCTGACGAACCTCGCCCTTGCCCTCGACATTGGGCGGCCGCGTTTCCAAGCGTCCGACATGTGGCTGCTGCAGTTGCAGTTCCGCAGCGTCCTCGATGGTGATCAGGCGCTCCTTGCTCGGAATGTAGCTCGATAGGGCGTTGAGCAGTGTCGTCTTGCCGCTGCCGGTACCGCCCGAAACCAGGATCGACTTGCGCGTTTGCACGGCGATCCGCAGCATATCGACCATCGGCGGCCGGATCGAGTTGAAGGCGATCAGCCGCTCCAGCGAATAAGGGTGCTTGGAGAATTTGCGGATCGACACCAGCGGACCGTCGACCGAGATCGGCCGCACGGCAATGTTGACGCGCGAGCCATCCTCAAGGCGCGCATCGACCATCGGCGCAGACTCATCGACCCGGCGGCCGATTGCCGAGACGATCTTGTTGACGACGCGCAGGAGGTGCGCCTCGTCGCGAAAACGGATCGAGGTTTCCTCGATCACGCCCCGACGCTCTATGAATACGCGCTTGTGCGTGTTGATCAGGATGTCGGCGATCGAATCGTCCTTGAGCAGAGGCTCGATTGGGCCGAGCCCAAGCATCTCGTCAGCCGTGTCGCTGGTCAGTTGATCGAGCTCACGCGCATTCAGAGGCACGTTCCGTCCACGAACGAATTCGCGGACGATGGGCCGAATCTCATTCAGAATCTCTTCCTTGGAAGCGTTCTCAAGCGCGGTGAGATTGAAGCGGTCGATAAGATGGCTGTGGAGTTCGACCTTTAGCGAAAGATAATCGTCACTATGAGATTCGGCTTCCGCCGCTGTAGCAACTGCAGTGTCATTCGCGATCGTAGCAGGGGCCCCTGGCTGCGGCGAGCGCGACTCATTCGGTCCTTTGATGAAACGCCCCAACATGTCACCAACCCCTCCTAATTTCCCCGACATCGAAACTAAGCGTTAACCACGAGAGGCACAAGCGGCCCGGAGGACACACTGGACTTATTACTTGCGACATAGTTAAGAAATTGAGATTTGAGAAATCGTTTTATTTTGCCCAGCTCGACGCCGACCGACCAAAGTCCTAGGACCTTTGCCGCGACATAGGCGGGACGCACCTCTAACCCCTTATAATATAAATATATATGTCATACCTCTAATGTGTTGTTCGATGGGTACGGGTGTGGCCGAATTGTGAACGAATGGTTAAGATCGCTTGAAAAGCGAAACGAATCAAGCTGTTGTCAAAATTGAGAAAGTCTCAAATCGAGTATTGAAAGGTTAAGGGACTGTTAATCCGTTTGACTCGGCTTTTTCGCAGGACCTAGGATTGAATTCGACGGGGGATGCTTGGGTATGGGGTTCATTCCTTAGGCTCGTCTCGTCGGGTTGAAACCTCCAAAGGGAGAAATTGGCATGAAGAAGCTCATGACGATGGCCCGGCAGTTCCGCGACGACGAAAACGGCGCTGCTATGGTCGAATATTCTATCCTTCTCGGCATCATTGCGGTTGCAGTCGTTCTGACGGTCATCGCGATCGGCGGCTGGGTCACGGGCCGTTTCACCGGCCTTTGCACCGCGCTTGACGGGACCAACATCGGCTCCTGCAACGCAGCCACCGGTGTCGGCACCTGATGTTTTTCAGCGTCAGGCCCGGGCTTGCCCGGGCCTGACGCCTATAAAGGAACTGGGGCATTGTGCCGGGCAACTGGCCTTTTTGGGGTTTGGGCTTATGCGTGCCAACACGATCATCATGATTATTCTCGCCGGCGTGTTCGGCGTCGTCGCGGTTGTCCTCGCCAATATGTGGCTTGCCGGTCAGCGCAGCGCGATGGCACAGGCGAATGGCGTGCAAGCAGGCACCCTGGTCGTCGCGGCAATGCCGCTGAAATTCGGCGACGCATTGAGCGCCGACAAATTGCGCGAAATTCCTTGGCCCGCCGGCGCAGTCCCGGCCGGGTCTTTCAAGACGGTTAAAGATGCTCTGGCCGGCAATGGCGCCAGGCAGGCGCTGCAATCCATCAGCGCCAACGAACCGATCCTCTCAGCCAAGATCACCGGACCAGGCCAGCGGGCCACCCTGTCGGCGGTGCTGGGAGAGGGCATGAAGGCCGTGTCCATTCGCGTCAATGACGTGCTGGGCGTCGCCGGCTTCGTCTTCCCGGGCGACCGGGTCGATGTGTTATTGACGCGCACGGTGCGCGATGGGGGCGGCGGGGAAAAGAGTTTTGTCGACGTGCTCCTACAGAGCGTCAAGGTGCTTGCGATCGACCAGGTTGCGGACGAGAGCAAGGACAGCCCGACCGTGGCCAAGGCAGTGACGGTCGAGGTCGACACCAAGGACGCACAGAAGCTGACTTTAGCCGCCGGAGCGGGTCAGTTGTCGTTGGCCCTAAGGCAGGCCGCAGGCAGCCGGGGAGAAACGACAGAGCGAGTGACCCTCGCCGACCTGATCGGCGATACTCCGGAAGACGTCGCCAAGCGGCAGGCGGAGCTCGATAGGCAGAAGGCCGCGGACGCTGCCGCCGCCGAAGACCGCAAGCGCGCCGACGCCAAGATCGATGGGCTGGCACAGGCCGTTGAGCGGGTCGGAACCCAGATCGATCAATTGAGCAAGGTGAAGCCCACTGTGGCACCCGCACCACAACCTCAAGAAGTTGTAAAGGAAGTGGTCAAATATGTGCAGCCGGAGCCGCCGGCCCGCGCTACAATCGGTGTGTTTCGAGGTGTAAAACTCGAAACATATGATGTGCCGCGGCTAAAGTAACGCTGGCATATTAGGGTGAGGGGCCCGAATCAGCCAGCGAGGGGGTAGCATAGATGCGTGCGTTCTGGGGACCACTTACGGCGGCTGCTTTGGTATTGTCTTGCGCATTGCCGTTGAGTTTCGCGGCTCGCGCCGCCGACCGCTTCATCGATGTGTCGAGCCCGTCGCTGCACCGCATCTTCGTGCCCGTTTCGCAATCCGCCACGATCCAGGTCAACGCCACGCTTGGCGATATCGTCGTCGGCGACGAGAAGATCGCCGATGCGCAGCCGATGACCGACAAGACGCTCTATGTCATCGGCAAGAGCCTCGGCACCACCACCGTCAATCTGTTTTCCGAGGACAAACGCTCGCTGGGCACTCTCCAGATCGAGGTCGGCCAGGATGTCAGCGACATGGCGGCCGCCATCCGCCAGGTGGCGCCGAAGGCGCGCATCGAGATCGGCTCGATCAACGGCAAGGTTCGGCTGAGCGGCCATGTCAAGGACGCCGCGACGCTGGCGCAGATCGTCGAAGTGACGCAGCAATATGGCCCTGATGCCATCATCAACGCCGTCACCATCGACGACAGCGAGCAGGTCAATCTTTCAGTGCGCATCCTGGAAGCCAAGCGCAATGCCGGCCGCGATCTCGGTGTCTCTTTAAAGAGCACAAACAGGAGCGGCACGACCCGCACTGGAACCGGAATCGCCGCAGTTGATGAGGATGGCGCAGTACTCGGCCCTGGCGATCTTCTGAGCGGTCTGTTGTCCAATAGCAGCCCGTTCGGCGCACTGATTACCCGCGTCATCGACAGCAACATCAAGGTCGACCTGATCATCGAAGCACTCGAGTCGAAAGGGGTGGTGCGGCTTCTGGCCGAACCAAACCTCACCACGGTTTCCGGCGAAACCGCCAGCTTCAACGCCGGCGGCGAGGTGCCGATCCGCAGCGTCAACAGCCAGGGCGAAATCGAGATCCAGTTCAAGCAATTCGGCGTCAATCTGAATTTCACGCCGGTGGTGTTGGACGACGGCAAAATCCGCATCAAGCTTGCGCCGGAAGTCAGCGACCTGACCGGCTTCACGCCCGCCGGCGATCCCATCTTCACCAACCGCAAGCTGGCAACCGTGGTCAATCTGCGTGACGGCCAGAGCTTCGCCGTCGGCGGACTTCTCTCCAGCAAGAACACAAGGCTGCAGGAGCAGGTGCCATGGCTCGGCCAGGTGCCGATCGTCGGCGCGCTCTTCCGTAACTCGAGCACGCAGAAGGAAGAGACCGAGCTGGTGGTCATCGTCACTCCGCATCTGGTACGGCCGACGAAACCCGGCGAGCAGCTTGCGACACCTTTCGACAAGACGAAGCCGTCCAACGATCCGGAATTGTTCCTGCTCGGCCAGCTCGAAGTCAGCAAGGACATGATCAGGAAATATGAGCACGGCGACGGCGTCACCGGTCCCTATGGCCACATGCTGGATGTGAAATCGAAGGACAAGCTGGTCTATGTCAAGAAATAAGCTTCTGCTCGTCCTTCTCGGCACCAGCCTGCTCGCGGGCTGCGCCGCCGACTATCTGAACAATTACGACACCATGACGCTGGCGTCGGGTGACTCTCAGAAGGCCAATCAGCTGCTGCAGACGGTCGATCCGTACAATCCGGTCTCGAACAACACGGAGATCGAAGGTGACGGCGCACGTGCTGTCGGCGTGGTTCAGCGGTACAAAGTTCCGCCGCCTCCACCGCCAACAACAAACATGACAGTCAATGTCGGCACGTCAGGAGTGACCGCTCCGTGAGTTGAACAAGGGGATGCGGCGGGCAGGCATTCGAGGGGCCTGACACCAGGGGTAGAGAGTAAGGCCATGCTGCGGACCATTCGCGCGTTCTGGCACGATCAGAGAGGCATAGCGCTGATCCTCGTCAGTATCATGCTGCCAGCGATCATCGGGTTTTCCCTGCTGGCAATCGACATGAGCAGGATGAACAACCTGCACAACGACCTGCAGAATGGCACCGACGCTTTGGCGCTCGCCGCCGCCGCCGAGCTTAACGGCAGGTCCGACGCCTGGACGCGCGCACAAAACGCGTTGGACAATCTCGTCGCCAACGACACGCGGTTCTCGGATGGCGGAACCACAGTGCTGACCACCGGAAACGGAACAGCGACGGTGGACCCGACATATTCGGCATGCCGGTCCAAGGGACGAGTTTCCTGGTGCTTCCTTGCAAGCATCCCGGCTAACGACTCGGACCCGATCACAGCTGCCAACTATGCAGCGTCGGCCGTCGTGACACGGTTTATCCAAGTGAGGGCGCAGCCGGAAACATTCACGGCGATCTTCCCGGTCTCCTTCTCGTCCTCCGGTAGCGCCGCCGACACCAGCTACAATGTCAGCGCGATCTCGGTTGCCGGCTTCACCTCGGGCGTTTGCAACTACACGCCCGTCTTCATGTGCAATCCTTATGAGATGGTGAACGGTACCAATTCTGCGGGCGGCGCGACGCTCGAGCAGGCGGTTTCCGATCCGGCTATCCACCGACGCCTCATCGAGCTCCGGATGGTGGGAAACAACGCCGCCTACGGCCCCGGCAATTTTGGCTTCCTGGCCCCGCCGGATGATGTCGGCAATGGTGCCCAGGCGCTGGCTCAGACGATCGCCACCTCGGCGCCTCGCGGCTGCTATTCGGCGCAGGGCGTCAGCACAAAGACCGGCCAGAACACCGGACCGGTGCAGGACGCGTTCAATGTACGCTTCGGCATCAAGGCGAGCGGCAATGCCTTCAACAGCGCCGAGTACGGCCCGGCATCGAATGTCCGAAAGGGAGCTTCGACCGGCGGGAACGGAAATGGAAACGGAAACGGGAATGGCAACAGCAACCAGTGCCCGCAGTACAATCAGCTGACGTTCAACGCGACAGGGAATATGGGCCTGCCGAGAGACGCGACCACGCCGTATATGGGCGGAAGGATGGGTGACGGGAACTGGAACCTGTCCGGCTATTGGAGCACCAATTTCGGGGCCACCAGCTACCCCTCTTCGTGGAATACGACCAAGCCGACCCGGTACCAAGTCTACAAATATGAGAACGCAAACAATCTGATTAGCCACGCTTCAACAGGCGGCGAAGTGGGAACGCCGCCGAGCGCCTGCCAGGCGCCGGTCACGACCGTGGACCGCCGCCTGCTCTATGGCGCGATCCTGAACTGCAATGCGCTGCAGGCAGCCGGCAACAACCTAAACGGCAACAGCACCAATCTTCCCGTCGAGGCTTTCGCCAGCTTCTTCATGACTGAGCCAGTTCCAGGCGCATCGGCAGGCGGGTCCGTCTTTGTCGAGCTCGTCGACATCACCGGTCGCGGCGGTGCAGGAACGCTCGACAATTTCCTGCGCGACGAAGCGCAGCTCTATCGGTGATGGCCATGAGAAACCCGCTGTCACGCGCGCTGAGCCGTTTTCGTCGTGACGAGCGCGGCACCGTGCTGGTCGAGATGGCGATCGTAGCGCCCCTGATGTTCATCCTGTCGGCAGGCGTTTTCGAATTCGGCAATCTTATCCATGACAAGCTTCTGATCGAAGCCGGCCTCGAAGATGGCGCGCGGTTCGCCGCTCGCTGCAACAGCCAGCTTTACACCGATGCCGGACTCACGATTGATTGCGCCAATACCGCCAGGAACATTGCCATCTTCGGCAATGTGGCGGGGTCTCCACCGGCACGTGTCCGCGATTGGCGGACAACGGACGTGACGATCAACATCGCCGACCCGGCCACTTGCAGGAACGCGATCGATCCAAGTACCGGGACCGTCCTCTACCTTTCGACGACAGCCCAGGTCTGCATCGTAAGGGCGTCCGCCACCTATCCCTATGCCAGCCGCGACAGTGTTGGATTTCTGTCCCTGCTCAATATTTCCGGCATCACACTTTCTGCCAGCCATGAGGAGCGGTTGATCCGGTTCTGATGATGCTGAAGCGATTCGCAAGATCGGAAGACGGAACGGCAATGGTCGAAATGGCCATCGCTGTTACGCTGTTGCTTACCCTCACTCTCGGCTTTATCGATTTCGGCTATGCCTTGTACCAGTGGAATGCGGCGACCAAGGCGGTGCAGATCGGGGCGAGGCTTGCCTCCATTTCCGACCCGGTGGCTTCAGCCCTAACTACCGCTGCACCGATCTCAAATCCGGGAGCGCCGGTCGCTGCAGGCGCCTATGGCCCGTTTGTCTGCACCTACAGCAGCGGCGGCACCGGCTCCTGCTCCAACGGCGGCAATCTCAGCCCCGCCGCTTTCAGCCGTATTTTCCGCGGCGACACCGCGAACACCAATGATGATGCCTGCCCTGCCCTGGGCACCAATCAGCGGCCAGGCATGTGCCACTTCTTTCCGGGGCTGAGGCGAAACAACGTTGTCGTCACCTACGCGGCCACCGGCTTGGGCTATCAGACGCGACTGGGTGGGCCGGTGCCGACGATCAGCGTCAGTCTGCAGAACATCAGCTTTCAGTTCTTCTTCCTGGGCGGTCTGCTCGGGTTCGGCAATATGACCATGCCTTCCATGCTGAGTACAGTAACGGGTGAAGATTTAAAGAGTACCTCGCCATGAACGCCATCGACACCAGAGTGCTGCCGACGAAACGCAAGCAGGTCGCGCTGTTTTCGTCGGATGCGAATTTCAGGCACGACGTGACGACCCGGCTCGACGCGCTGGCGATCTACGACGTCAGGGTTTCCGAGGCGGTCGAGTTCCTGAAAGGGCCGCCGGTCGATGCGCGGCCGGGCATCATCATCCTCGATCTCGGCGATGGCGAGCTGCTCGGCAACAATGCGCTCGTCGAGGCGCGCTCGGCCTGGGCTTCGGTGCCGCTGATCGCGGTCTCGGGCGAGCTGACGTCGGAGCAGACCCGGGTGCTGGTGCGCATGAATGCGTCGGACTGGCTGCACAAGCCGCTCGACCCCAAGGAGCTGCTCAACGCCGTCACCTTCCACGACACCGGCAACCAGGGCACCAAGAGCCGCATCGTCACCTTCATTGCCGCCAGCGGCGGCGCCGGCGCGACCACGCTGGCGATCTCGGCGGCCGAGCATCTCGCCTCCAAATCGGCCGAGCGGGCGGCCTCGACCTGCCTCGTCGACCTCGACTTCCAGAGCGCCAATTGCGGCGCCTATCTCAACCAGTTCAACCAGTTCGACCTTGCCGGCATCATCGGCCAGCCGGAGCGGCTCGATGTCGAGCTGATGGACGTCATCAAGCTGTCGCGGCCGTCCGGCCTCACGCTCTATTCCTTCGAGCGGCCGCAATTGCCGTTCGAGCCGCGCGGCGCCGATTTCGTCTTCCGGCTGCTCGACCTCGTCGCCTACCGCTTCGACGACATCGTCATCGACCTGCCCAACATCGAGACGCCGTGGCACGAGTCGGTGCTGCGCACCAGCGACGAGATCTTCATCGTCTTCGAGCTCAACGTCGCCTCGCTCAGGCAGGGCAAGCGGCTCTACAAGAAGATCCGCGAATTGCGCGGCAACGGTGTCTCGATCACGCTGGTCGCCAACAAGCACAAGCGCAAATGGTTCGGCAACCACTTCTCGCGCAGCGAGCTGGAGAAGATCTTCAAGGCGCCGCATATCAAGTCGCTGGTGCTCGACAACGCGCTGCTCGCCGATGCGCTGAACCGCGCCATCCTGCCTTCCGAGGTGGACGGGCGGGCCCGCTTCAACAAGGACCTGAAGCGCATGTTCAAGGAGCGGCTGGACAATGCCCAGCGCTAGAGCAATTCCAGGACAAGCGCGCAGCGGTTTTCCATCAGGAATTGCGACAAAGCAAATGCGGCGGATAGCGACAGGCCTCGCCGGCGCCTGCCTGATCGGCATCGCGCTGGCTGTGCCTTGCGGTTTCGCGGAAGCCGGATCGGGGCCGCCGCCGCTTCCCGCCATGGGCCCCAGCCTGCGCAAGACGGTCGCCTTCCAGACCGGCGAGCAGCCGGGAACGATCATCATCCGCAAAAACGAGAAGGCGCTCTATCTGGTCAGCAGCAAAGGCCAGGCGCTGCGCTACCAGATCAGCGTCGGCCGCGACGGCTTCGGCTGGACCGGCACCGTCACGGTCGCAGCCAAGACCGAATGGCCGGAATGGCGCCCGCCCAAAGAAATGCGCGTCCGCCAGCCGGAGCTGCCGGCGATGGTGCCCGCCGGTCCCTACAATCCGCTCGGCGCCAGGGCGCTCTATCTGTCGCGCGAGGGGCGCGACACGCTCTATCGCATCCATGGCACCAACGATCCCAAAGGTGTCGGCTTCGACGGCACGTCCGGATGTTTTCGGCTGACGAACACGGATGTGATAGATCTCTTCAAGCGCGTCGCGGTGGGCGCAAAGGTGGTGGTTGAATGACGATGATCAGCGAGCCGGACATTCCGGCAATCGAACTCAGCGAACAGGAAAAGACGCCGGGCAGGCCGAGCCGGGCGAGAACCATCGGCGCGGTCGCGGCCGGCGCGGTCCTCGTCACCGCCATCAACGTCACCGCCGCCATCTACCTCTATCGCGGGGTCAACGACCTTCGAGCATTGGAGGCGCGGCTGGACCAGCTCGGCCAGTTCGAGCAGCGGATCGGCGCACGCATCGATACCGTCAACAACGGCTTCCAGAGCCGGTTCGAGACGCTGGACCGGCAGCTGCAGGCGAGTTTCGGCCAGATCAACGGCAATATTGCCCGGCTGGAGCAGGGCCAGCCCGTCGCCGCCGATGCCGAGACGCCGCGGGCGCCAGAGCCCGGTTTCGCCGGCACGACCGTGGCGGAGGCGTCGGCAGTTGAAAACCCAACCGAGCCCGACTCCGCCGGCGCGCCGGCATTCAAGCGCAAGGCCGCGCCGCCCGGACCCAATCCGTCCTATCAGCGCATCCAGCAGGCCGACGGCAAAGTCTACTACAAGAAGATCAACTGACGCGGCATCGCGATAGCGGAAGGCATTCCGATCAGCACGGTCTAAAGATCACGCTGCAGCGCCAGGATGCGGACGGCGCGGGTTTCGGCGCGCAGCCTCGCCTCGCGCAGGAAGGCGACATGGCAATAGGCGCAGGCCGCAAGGCCAAGGCACAGCACCATGCAATTTTTCAAGCTGAAGTCGATCGCCAGCGAGAATTGAAATCCGCGCGGCGCGGTGAAGGTAGCGATCGTGCTCGCCGTTTCCGAATGGCTGCCGGCCGCTATCATCAGCCCGGCGAACATCAGCGCGGCATGGTTGGCGAGGAAGAAGCCGGCCGATCTCTTGGCCTGGCAGGCCATCCAGCAGGCGGCAGACGCGACGACGATGATGGCGGCGTTCAGCACCATCGAGCCGCCGAGATAGAAATCCACCTGCTGCCAGAACATCGTCGAGAAGGGGCGCAGCTCGAGCCAGATGCGCCACATGGTCGGGCTGGCCGAATAGGTTCCGAGCAGCAACGTCGCCGTCCGTTCCGCCGCCAGCAGGAACAGCATCAGAGCCGGGAAGGCAAAGAGCAGTGTCGGCTTGCGCGTCATGTCATCCCCTCGACATCCGATGCTCGACTGTAGGCCGCATTGGTTGCGCGAGACTTAACGCAAAGCCTTGCTTTTCAAGCGATGTCACCGGCGCCTAATGTATGATCGGGTGAAACGACGAGGCGCGCTTTGGGCGAGGCGAAATCGACCAGCCGGCTTGCCACGACGCTCGGCAGCCTTGGGCTGGTCGCGGGCGCGCTGCTGGTCGCCGCGTCCAGGCACTGGTTGCCGTCGGAGCTCCCCTCCTCGCCCGCCCAGGTCGCGAGCGAGGCCCGACCGGCCTCTCGCGTCGCCATCCATGACACACGGCTAGGCCAGCCGGCGCGCAGGATAGCCGAGGACCTCATCGCGCCGCCGCCGCTCGACGTGGCGGGGATCGATCGCATCGAGCCCCGCCCTCCGCTCGGCGAGCTCGGCCTCGCCGCGCCGCCGAAGACGCCGATGCCGCAGGGCTGGCATGAGACGCTGCTTTATAGCCCGGTCGCCACCTCGTCGGCGATATTCGAGGCCATGGGGCGCAGGGTGATCGTCAGCGGGACCATCGACGTCGATCCCGCCAAAACCTGCGCGTTCGGCGACGCCATCTGGCCCTGCGGGCAGCGCGCCCGCGCCGCCTTCAATGCCTGGCTGCGCGGTCGGGCGGTAAAATGTGTACTGCCGCCCGATGCCGACCGCTTTGCCATCGCCGCGCCCTGCATGCTCGGCAAACAGGATGTCGGCGCCTGGCTGGTTGCCAATGGCTGGGCAATGGCGTCCCCCTTGGGCATCTACGGCAAAGCCGAAACCGTCGCCAGGGCTGCCAAGATGGGGATCTTCGGTCCGCCGCAATAGGCCATTCCCGGAAAGGCGCATAGCGGCATTCCGTTCGGCATTGCGTAATAACGGAATGGTTAAGGCAGCTCAGCGATCTTACCAAACGCTGACCCGGTTTGCGACGAATCACATCGGAGCGAGAACCGGGCCGCAGCCGCCGGCGCCATCCAAGGAGAAAGACACTGATTTCCTTCAAATTGTAGGCCTCGCTGAAACGGAAATCGTAACACACCGCCTTTAAGCCAATGCGTCCAACAGGAGATTGGCCAGTGAGCATAAAAAACGAGACCGCGCCGGCAGCGGCCTGGAAGCATGTCGTCTGGCTGTCCCTGCTGGGCACCGCCGGCTGCGTCGGCCTGTCGCTCGGCCTCAACTATCTGCTGCTGCTCAGCGACGCGTCGACGCCGTTCGGCCGCAGCGTCATCACGGCCGCCCTTCTGCCCATCATCATCGGTCTGCCGCTTTTTGCCCTGCTCGGCTGGAGAGAGGTCGAGATCCGCCGCTACCGGCAGGAGCTCACCAGGTCCGGCACCTACGACCATCTGACCGGCTGCCTGAACGGGGCCGTGTTCACGTCGATGGTCGACAGGCGAGCGGCCAGGCCGGCCGGCCCGCGCTCCGGCGCCTTCCTGGTCATCCACCCGGAACATCTATCGGCGATCAATTTGCGCTTCGGGCTCGAATGGGGCGATGAAGCCTTGCGGCTCATCGCCGCCGCCATCCGGTCCTCGGTGCGCAAGGAGGATCTGATCGGCCGCATCGGCACGGCGATGTTCGGTGTTTTCCTTGCCGGCGCGACCGAGGAAGACGCCAAGGAGATCGGCAAGCGCATCCGGGAAGCGGTCGGGCAGATCTATTTCGCGCCGAAAGGCGACAAGGATGTGCTCGCCATACGCGCAGGCGGCGTCGTCTTCGAGCATGAGCTGGCTTTCGAAGATATGTTCCGCTCGGCCGAAGAAGGATTGTCCGAGTTGCAGGACGAAACCGACTTTCACTTGTCCCATTTCAACAACTGAGCGGCGCAACCAGCAGCCCAACCCGGCCGACAACCTGGCCGCGTGCTGCGGTTCATAGCTCTGCGTCTCAGATGCCGCCCATGCAGAGATATTTCATCTCAAGGTAATCCTCGAGGCCGTGGCGGGACCCCTCCCGCCCGATGCCGGACTGCTTGACGCCACCGAAGGGTGCTGCTTCCGAGGACATGCGCCCGGTGTTGATGCCCACCATGCCGTATTCCAGGGCCTCCGCCACACGCCAGACACGCTTCAGGTTGGAGGCATAGAAATAGGCGGCTAGTCCGTAGATCGTGTCGTTGGCCTCACGCACGACCTGATCGGCATCCTCGAAGCGGATGACCGGAGCCAATGGCCCAAATGTCTCCTCCTGCGCCACCGTCATCGCGCTGGAGATGTCGGTAAGGACCGTCGGCTGGAAAAACGTGCCGTGTCTGGCAATCCGGCCTCCGCCGCACCGGATCGCACCGCCTTTTGCCACGGCATCGGCGATGTGGGATTCGATCTTGGCGAGAGCCCGGCTGTCGATCAACGGGCCGATGGCGACACCGGGATCGAAACCGTCGCCGACCTGAAGCTCGCAAACCCGCCGGACGAATTTGTCGACGAACTCATCGTGAACGCCCGATTGGACGTAAAGTCGGTTCGCCGAAACGCAGGTCTGGCCGGCATTGCGGAACTTCGCCTGGATCGCCCCGTCCACGGCGGCATCGATGTCGGCGTCGTCGAAGACGATGAAAGGCGCATTGCCGCCGAGCTCGAGGCTGACCTTCTTGATCTGGTCCGAGCACTGGCGCATGAGCAGGCGCCCGACCTCGGTCGATCCGGTAAAACTGATCTTGCGCACTTTGGGATTGTGGCAGAGCTCGCGCCCCACCGCGGCACCCTCCGAGGCATAGACGAGGTTGACAACGCCGTCGGGAAAGCCGGCTTCGGCGGCGAGCGCGAACATGGCGCCCGCGACAAGCGGCGTCTGTTCGGCAGGCTTAAGCACAATGGCGCAGCCTGCCGCCAGCGCCGGCGAAATCTTGCGCGCCACCATCGATGTGGGAAAGTTCCATGGCGTGATCGTGCCGACGACGCCGATCGGCTGCTTGATCACCAGCATGCGGCGGTCTGTCGAGGGCGCCGAGATCGTCTCGCCATAGATGCGATTGGCTTCCTCGGCATACCATTGCAGATACGCCGCCGCATGCGAGACTTCCGATTTGGCTTCGGCGAGCGGCTTGCCCATCTCCGCGGTGAGGATCGCCGCAAGATCGTCGGTGTGGGTGACGATCAGTTGATGCCACTGCCACAAGATTTCGCTGCGCTCCCGGGCGGTCAGCCCCGCCCATTCGGCCTGAGCGCCATAGGCCCTATCGATCGCCGCCCGCGTCTCCTCGATCCCCATGTCGGGAAGTTCCGCCAGCAATTCGCCCGTCGATGGATTGAAGACCTCGAACGTGCGCCCGCCGACCGGCGTGCCAAGCGCCGGCACACGGTCGATCGCGCCGAACAGGTCAGGGGATTTCAGGTGGCGGGTGATCGGCAGGCACAGGGGCAATACCGGTCTCCTCCTTCAAAGAGCTGACGTTGCACAAGGCCAAGATGTATTCCGCACGTCCGTGCCTCTCAAGTGCCGAGCGTGATAGATGGCGCTTCTTGGTCTAGGTGTCTTCTGTATCGAGGCTGACCTTGACGGTTGCCCCAGCTTTTGCCGTTCCTATGGTGTCGCCAACGGGAATACGGACCTTCCGTCCAGCGGAAAATCTTCAAGTTGGAGGGGCGCGTTGTCGAAGGTACTAGACGCCGGGCGTCTTCCATCGCCCAGGGTCCAGACAGTGTCGAGCTAACACCACCCCTGTGTACCAGACAGGCGGCGAAAAAACCAAGAAGGTCAGATAACTATTCCCAGTCAACGGGATAAGCTGGTGCTGCGAGAGAGGATTGAACTCTAGATTACTTCAATAAAATCAATAACTTATGATGATCTTTGTAACATTGTGACAGACTAAAGAATGGCCGAAATTCGAACACCAGCGTTTTGATGCGAAACTTGGGGCAACAAAAACAGTCTTCCTCAGCTCAACGGGAAATTCGGCAGTGGCCAGGCTTTCGGCGCCGGCTCGTCTTGAGTGATACGGCTGCGCATAGCCGCGTCCATCATTAGCCAGCCCCAGTTGATCAATCTGCCTTGCTCCTCTTCCGAAAACGGGTTGAGCCGGGTGCGCATTCGAGCAAGTGCTGCGACGGTGGCCGTGTTCACTGTCAGGCGCTGCTGCGCCGTGAAATCGGTGATATCGACGTCGATGCCGCAAAATGCTGTGACGCGCTTCGCGGCACTTGAGGTCGCGAAGAGCAGCCTTTTGCGCAGAGCACGCGCTTGGTCTGTGGCGATATCCAGAGCGCGAAGCGCCTGTTGAGGCCAGAACGCGCTGCTCACATCCTCGACGCCGAATGGTGCGCCGGCATCGCTGACGATAACCGGGTTGAAATCATCGACCGTCTCGAGCCCGAGATTGTCGTAAGCACCGCCGTCGGTCATTGAGAGTTCGCGCGTGTATTTCGCATCGCCATAGTGGCTTGTCCCTTTGATATTCACCCACTTCGTTGGATCAACCTTGATGACGACTGGCGAAAGCACCGGCGGAAATGCGCTCGACGCAGCAACAGCCACCGCCAGCCTGATGTCGGGATTTGGAATTTGGCCGATCGAGTATTCTGCCAGACGCAGCTTTTGCATGCGCACCAGCCGGCCGGTCTGCAGGTTCGTTGCGTTGAAGACGAATTGTGGGCTGTCTGGCAAATGCTGAAGCGTGATACCTCTGTAAAGATCGTCATAGGTGTCGGCCAGCACGTCAGCGACCGTTTTGCCTGGGAGCGCGGCCCCCCAGCCGACTGCCGCGCTATCGACTGAGCGGCGGCAGAAGGCCCGCAAGGGATCAACCACCTCCTTCTGCAGGTTGGTGATGACGCCGTTGGCGACGTTAAGGCGTGGCCATGCCGCGGCCAGCATGCCGCTTGCGATCGAACCTCCAGAAACGCTGGAAATTCGACTGACCTTAGTAAGATAACTTAGCTCGTTGAGGCGCATCAATGCACCGCAATGAAACAACGTCGCCCGGAAACCCCCACCGGACAGCGCGAGCGCCGGCGTGTTGTGATCTATGGACTGAGACATTTTTCGGTCTTGTTGGGTTTCGGCACGGTTTGCACCGGTAACCTAGCGTGGACTTTACATTAAACCATTCTGATAGAATGGGCTGTGTGTCGTCAAAATTCCCTAGCAGTCAAAACAGACCCTTTGCGGCCGTTAGGTTGGCGTCGATATGCTCGCCGTAGTAGATGCCTTTGTCGTCTTTGTAGCCCTGTTTGAACCCTTTGCTCGCCATGTCCTTCTTCGTGCCTTTGACGCCGCGGTTATAGGCTATCCCCACGAATACAGCCTCGTTGTGCGACAACGCTCCTTTGTCGGCACCGTATAGACCTTTTACGGCGTTCTGAAGCTCGACCGCGCCCTTTTCGAGGGTCCCATCCCAGGTGGCCCATCGGCGATCAAGGAAATAGTCCGGATCATCTTTGAAAAACTGAATGTCGTGCTGAAACATTCCAAAGCCGTGGCAGAACTTGTCGGGGTTTTTGACCACTGTCTTGAAGCCCGTGTTGATCTTGGCGATCCGCTCCAGCGCTGTCCTCGCCACGTTGAACATTGGCTTACCCTTGGGCGCAGCCTCGAGCTCGGTTCTATTCTTTGGCCAGGCGCTGCTTCGCTTCGGGAAATCCAAGGTATCACCGACGCATACCGCTAGAACGTCCTCCGGCGTCCCCACCTTGTATATCTTTGCCCATATGTAGAACGTCTCCTGGATTCCGATTGAAATGACCAATGACTTCGGAATTGGAGTGTTCCTCAGCTTCGCGTCAATCTTCGCGCCAAACGTGTCGTTCATCCAGATCATTGCATCTTGAATAGCCGTCGTCATCTGCTCCCCCGATCAATCAAGGCTAAGTTCGACCGACTGAATTCCCGCTTTCACATCCACCATTCTAGCCGATTCAAGCTGCTTGCCTGCGGCAAGTGCTCGGGTCGCTATTCTGTGGGTGCCGACGCGAACATTGTCGAGCGCGATGGTCTTGCCCACGCTGCGTGCGGCCTCGGCGCCGTCGAGTAGCACAGTGACCTCACCGTCAAAATTACCTTTGATGGTGAGGTTGATTTGCCCCGGACGCAACGCGTCCACGGCTGCCTTTGCTTCGGCAGCTGCTGCTTGAGCGGTTTTGACATGGTCCTCGATCCGCTTGGTCACGTCCTCGATGCCTTTTTTCGCCGCCTCGTCGAGTTCGCCGCCCGATGTCTGGAATTCTTTGTTCCACTCCGTCGCCTCTGCCGTGGTGATTTTGTCAAGATCGTTGCAATAGGCCTCGGCGAGGGCGAAGATTTGGTCACGGGCCGCGGCCTCAGCGGCCTGGACATCAGTCGCCTTCCGAACCTTCTCGAGTTCTTTAAGCATCTCGAACTCTAACTTGGTCCAGAGATCACGCATCGAAAGAATTGCGATAACATAACGGAAATACGCGCTCGCCCTGTCCGTCGCGCGCTCATAGAAGGCAATCGCCCCCATCACGGCGTATATCACGAGGGCAAGAATCAGCGCGATGCGGCTCCACGGCGCAAAGCCTGGATCAAGCTGAAGCGCGGCCGCGGCCGCGGTCAGAAGGAAAGCCAGCGCACCGGCAACGGCAAGAAAGATCCGCGAACCGAAGACCCATCTAGTGCTGGTCGCACGCTTCGCGTCATAATAGTCACGGCGCTTCCTTGTAAACTCTCCGAGCCGTTCGAAGATATCGGACACGAGCTCGGCAAAAGTCATCGGCCCGTAGATTTGCGGCGCAAGTTCAAACGGAATGAAGGTGTTGCCGTTGCGATGTTTTGATTGGAACCGAGGCTTCGTCTTGTCATCTGCCGTCATCGATCGATCTCCACATCAACAAAGCCCTTGGACCCGAGCAAGCGCTCGAGGTCGGTGCGTAGCGGTTGTGGTTTGGCGAACGACTCGCTCTCGAACTCGGCGAATTTCGGCACATTCGAAGTCGGAATACCTGCCCCCCTCAGGGCAATTTGATAGTTTTTGGTATTGGAGACGCGCCTCCCGATCTCAACAAGAAGGTCCGAGCGGGGAATCGTTTCATAATTTCCTCGGCGCGTCGAAACGACTGCTTTGGCCATGGCTTTTGAATCTACTGGAAGGATCGAATCCAGAATTGCAAGTGGCTCGCCTTTGCTCGCGCCTGGCATCTGCCAAGGGGTGGCATTCACACTGCCATGATGGCCAATCTTGAGGAAAGCAAGGGGACCGTCGAGCTGTTGCTTGCGGAGATTCCACATCACGTTCCAGGCACAGTTTCCCTTACCTTTCTTGAACCCTTGGTCCCATTCGGCGTCGCCGACGAAGAGCAGTCGCTTGCCACCCCACTCCAGCAACAGGACGACGCTTGTGTTGTTGCAAACTTTGCCGTCGAGGTCAGCAAAAGCGAGCGCCGTCGATAGCATGCGCGATCGCAACTGGCGGAAGTCGGCGGGATCTATGTTTTTTGGTATCACGATATCAGAAGCAGCAGGCACCGCAGCGGTCACCGATGGCAACCCGGCTTCAACAAAACGCAACGCGCTTCGCAGCGACGGGTCCCCGGGGTCGCCCAGATAAAAGAAGTCGATATCTCTCTCTGGTCCAAGCACACTAATGCTCGCGCCATTTAGCGGCAGTTTCAGATCTGCCTTAGTCGAATCGGCGTGAACGTAGATCGGTTTGATTTTACTCCTATTGGGAAGCGTCTCCCTGAGCGTCGTCATTGCGTCCTTGTTGAGAGCCACCGCGCTAGCCAATTCCTGTAACCCAGGCCCGAGCGCTAGATTAAGCCGGACCGCCTGCGCCATCGCGCCTGCAGCAAAAGCGTGGAGCTTCTTGGCCTTCTCGGCCTCCGGATGGTTCAGGTCCATCGCGGCGTTCATCCAAATGGCACCGAACGAAAAGTCATCCCAGAGCTTCAGACCAAAACCAGTCATATGATCTTTGTGCTCATGGGTAACTACCAGGAGGTCGATCCGGCGTTTGCCATCGATCAACGGCAGTAAGGGCCTGAGTTTGCCCACGGCAGTCGCGAGAAGATCGGTGCTGCTCAACGTGCCGCAATCAATCAGGATGTGGAAGTCACGACCGTCGATATGTGCTTTCGGGACGCAGCAATATATGCAGTCACCTAAGCCGACGTCGAAGAGCCGGATCAGAAGCTTATCTGCCATTGCCGATCTCCGGTGTTATGGCTTTCGGCATGCTCACTGATCGAAAAATGCGGAGCAAGCTCGAAGCGGATGATGCCGTCCACGTTGCGAGCTCCAAATGGCGGCGAAGCGCGCGCAAGCATGCCAAGCTCGCCCGCGATCAATTCTCCGATCATTCCCGACTTGATTCTGGCCGCAATTGTGCCGAGGAGTTCTTCCCTCCGCTTCGCACCATTCGCCTGTTCGGCAAGCGCCTCTGCACCTTTGCCGACACTCACGGTCCCGGGCTTGCGGGCCCAGTGAATTCGGTTGCCGTTTTGGTCGAGGACCATCGTGGCGCCGCAAAGCATTGTGGTGCGCTCTCCGTTGAAACGGCCAAATCGCTCGCCTTCGAGACGCAACTCCTCACGCCAGATATATTGCACGACGATCTGGTCAGGCATTGATCGGAGATCAGGAGTCCGCTTACTGGCGCGAACGACGTCTGTAACTAAGATATCGGCATTGAGGGGGATAAGAAGTTTTGCGCGGTTGTCATCAAGGAAACGGTAGGCGCCCCCGCGCGAAGCGGCGATCGCATCGACTGAGTGAAATACGTCGAGCTGAGGCCGCTTAAATACCGGTGTAGGTGCAAGCAGCGCTTCGCGTTCCTCCTCCGCAAGAATGCCGCGCCCAATGAACTTATCGATCATCATAGATCGATATCCTTTGGGGTCGGTCGGATTGGCCACCTGTTCGGCCCGAAGGACCGCAAGGGCATAGTCCCGGAAGGTCACGGAGCAGGGAGGCAAAAGATCAAGCGGTTGAATTGCCAGCGATTGCATTCTTGGAACGGTATGAGCAAGCGCTGCTCGGTCGCTCGGTTGCTTGATGCTGCCTGCCTGGAACCGCTCCAATTCCGCCTCTCGCTGCTTGGCAAACACTCCCTTGAGAATGTCGAACATTGCTCCAGTCAGGACCTCGGACAGCGCGTGAGGTTCAAGGTTCCCAGCCATTGATTTCATCGTTTCGGAACTGAGTGCACTTCGCAGATAGGGCGCGTCCGAGACCGCTTCTCCAAATTGCTGGGCAAGCCCAGCCAGCAAAGTTGCAGCATCAAGGTTGCCCTTGCTTTCCTCAAGGACGTGTCTGCGGAAGGAATTGTTGCGGAATGCCATTAGGATCGCGGTGAGATCGCCTAGAAATTCATGAAAGCCCGCAGCCTCGGCACCAATCGACTCGTAAAAGTAAGGTCGCAATCCATCGAGAATGGCGTGGCCAAACTCGTGATTGACGATGTCACTAGAAAGGCATGTGTAAATGCGTTCCTTTCCCTCCCCGAACCAATAGAACTGAAGCGATTTACTCGCGCGGTCATAGTAGGCATTCTCGCCATAACCGGCATGAGGGAGGATGATGAGCCGATTGCCTTCGAAAGCCCAGCTAATCCTGCGACCCAGCCCAAAACCACTCTCGAAGAAATCCAGCGTATTCTGAACGATGGCCCAGACGCTCAGCTGATGAAATTGCGGAAGCGCGATCGCTTTCCCGTCGAGAGGCGTGCCGTTTGGCGCTATATAGCGGTTATTGCTGCTGTCCCAAACCGCGCTGGGCGCCAGGGTGTTGCTGGTCGAATCATAATCGACGACCACGAACCGAGCGCTAGTCGGACCATCGCGGAGGCCGGGCTCCCAAGGAGTGTTGAAGTCGGTGTCAATGCCGATATCTTTGTAGAGTTCGGCAACGCGCGGATCCTTGAAATAGACCTGGACCGGCATACGTAGGCCTGTCTCCTTCTGAGCGTCGAGCGATAGGTAGTGCCGCGACGAATAGAGGTTCGTCATCGTGGCGCGGGAGAGCACAGGATCCAGTTTAGGCGACTTGCTCGCTTTCGCCTTCGCCGTCTTGCTCCTCGCATTTCCCATGCCGTGCGCCTCCCCCTTTACGATCACTCCCCCGAGATACGCGTCACGATAGTAGGCTTTGAAAGTCGGCTACTGAATCACGACCGTCGCATTCGGTATTCTGACGCCATTGTTCGCCGGAAAAGACGCGCCAAGGAATGATTTCAGGTCATCGATGATTGCGATGACGCGGTTGCGGCTATCGATGAAGGCGATGTCATCGCTTACGTTTGCAAGATCCGTTGCCGGATTGATGCAACCAATGGACGAAAGGAACCCGCGGCCTGGATGAAATAGAATTCCTACCCGTTTGCCGGTCGGAAGCAGTAGCAGACCCGGTCTCTTAAGCGCAGCAGGATTCACGTTCGACGTATAGCCGATCGTTACATATTTATCGCCCGCCTGAGTGAACAGGTTATAGGTGCCGGCCTCTACACAACGATTATTGCCGGCGGTCTTGTTGTCGCCGGGCCCCTTCGTCTCTGCAGTTGCCCCAGAGAGAGCACCTGCGCTGACGCCGTCATGAAAGACTTGATACTTTCCCGTGGTTCTTCGCCGACTATTTCGCGTCTGCTCCCCAGCACGGGTAATACGCAATTCCCATTTTTTCGCCACTGACCACGCCCCCCTTTTGAGGTCTATATTACACGACAGTTTAACAAACGCGAGTGCTTAATCCCTTATTTTGAAATTTTGGATGGTGTCTTGGCTGTTTGTCGGGAACCATGTCGTCTCTCCGTCCATGCAAATAACGATAAGGATACTTCGCAATTCAACTTCCAACCGCCGGCACTTCGGATATTGAGTTTTGACGATTGGTCCCGCAGACCTTCGAGCCGACACCACGGGCGGTGCCGGTTGGTTGCCGTGGCTTGAACAGTTGAAACGTCGGCTCACTACCATTCGACAAGCAGTTCGCCCTACGCAATCCGTCAATCGGATTCCGACAGCTTCAACAAGCTGGCCTTGCGCGCTTCGGCACGAGACTGGCGTTGTCGCCGATATTCCGTTACTCGAACCCTTTCAGACGAGCAGGGTTGTATTGTCGATTGACCGGAGGGGCCAAAAATTTACGCTGTGCTCATTCTTCGTCCTAGTTGCCAACGAATCGGGAACGCGGCACACTACTTTCGCAAATTCACTGGAAAAGATGCTCGGGTGGCGTTCTCTGTGACTTATCCCTGAATTGTTTCATTATTCATGCTTTGCAGTCGCAACAGCTTGGCTGCATCGGCGTCCATTTTCAGGCATGCAAATGAAGCGAAATGCCTTACCGCATACGGCATTTAAAGAGGCTGGAATGACGAAGCGACAGGTATCTATTGATTCTGGCGGAAGCGTCGCAACCAAATCCGACAGTCCAGAAGCAGAGCTCCTTAGGAGAATAATTAGCGACAAGAGCCAAGAGGGGGCCGTCGAGGAGCTGATTTCGAAATTGAGGGGTCCCGGATACACGTTCGTAGAGCTTTTTCGCGATGCTGCCGGCCTGAAACAAAGCATCGTTGCCGTCAAAGGGCCGTGGAACCAAGTGATCGACCGCTGGAAGAGGCTTGACCGCACTGTCAGCGAGTGCGTGGTCCGCACTTCGGCGGCGCACGAGAGTTTCATGGACAAAACTGCTCACGCATTCTGTGAGATCGATCGAGAGGGCCTCATCGTTACCGCCAACGCGGCGATGCACAAATTCGACCCAAACTGTATTGGGAAGCCCTTGGCGAGCTACTTCGGCGAAATGGCAGAGTCCGTTCGCACCGCGATCGGAAATTCGCCGCGCCAACTTTTCCAACTGACGTTCAACGGCGAGCGAAAGTATCCGGTGCTGGCCGAATTTGGCAGGATCGAGACCGCTGGCCGCAATAGCGGCTACGCTCTGCTCGTTGACATGACAGACCTCTTCAATGCCGATCGGAAGGCGCTGGACGCCGCGCCGACGGGCATGGTCAAACTCGACGTTAGGCAACGGATTATACACGCCAACGCGGCGGCACTTAAATTGCTTGAGATCTCCGAGGCTGAAGCAATTGGCCGCGATGCCCGAACATTCATCACGGATGCGAAAAGCAGACGGACGGTCAAGCACCAAACCGCCGTGCGCCGCCAGGGTCGCGGCGGTGTGTATGAGGCTTTGTTCAGAACAGAGAAGAGCGGCAAGGAGGTGAAGCTGAGATTAACCAGCACGCCACTGTTCGACTCGACTGGGGCCTTCTCCGGTTCACTTATTTCGCTCCAGCCGATCGACTACGAGCGCGCGCATGAGGATATCGCTAGACTTCTCGCCACTGAGACCGACGTGCAGAAGCTCTTCGATGGCCTCGTCGAAATTGTCCGTCGCTTCGTTGAATTTGACTGGGCCGATCTCGTGGCATTCACGCCAAATCGGGACTACTCGCACTCTTTCTGCCGGTATCCGGTAGGAGGCCGCCCTGCTTACCATTCTCGTTGGTTCCCGATCCCGATTGAATATCGCAATTGGGTTGAAATGCCCAAGTCGTGGATAGCTGACTACGAGAATTTCCTATTGTCTTCCGAACCCGGCAAATCCCTCCTACAAACAAATCGCGATGTCCAGGACGCGATCGCGGTAGGCGTTAAGGCACTCATTACCGTCCCAGTTCTCTCCGGAGGCCGGGTATTGGGCGCGCTCTCACTCCAATCAAATCAGATCGGCAAATATAACGCAGCGACCCAAAAGACGCTCCACCTTCTCGGCCTGGACCAGGCTCTTCAAGCCATTTTTAGGGAGCGAGAGCGAACGGAGGAGCGTTTTTATTCCAGTTTCTTGAAAAAGCTTTGGGCGTCCAAATCTCACACCGAGCTTGCGCAGGCTATAGTCACCGGAATTGCCGAGCATTACAATTTTCAAACTGTCTCGATCTTCCGAGTCAACGCTATTCGCCAGCAGTTCGAGCCGCTAGCGGAAGCGAGCCGCGGGCTGCGACGCCGCATCAGCCCATCTGATTACAAGCTGCCTCTCGACAAGGGTCTGAAAGGTCTCGCCTATCAGCGCAAAGATGGGGCCATACTGCAGGATCCGAACGATGGAAGTGAAGAAGCCAGCGCGTTTCTGACCGCGCGGAAAGCCTTAGGCGTGACCGACGCAACGAAGTCAGAGCTCTGCATGCCGATCCGGGCGCGGAAGCGCACTCTGTGGATGCTCAGTATTGCTGATGACAGGGCGCATGCCTTCGCTGACACTGACTATACGGCGATTAACAAGATAATCGAACAGATCGAGCCTGCAATCGAGTGCCTCTTTCAGGACTTGGTGCGTCAACAATTGATCAGTGCTTTCCCGGAGGCCGTAGTTGTCGCAAGCATCGAGGGTAACATCCTGCGTTGCAACGAAAAAGCATCGCAAATGTTCGAATGTAAGTCGTTGGAAGGCCGTGCCCTCTCGGAATTCTTGCTTGATGAAGAAGGCCGTGCCGCATTCAAGGAGAGGAGATCAGCTCCAACATTGACCATTATTGTTGGGTCTCGTCGGAAGAAGACAACGGTTTTGATGTCCATTTTTACCCTTCCGGAAGAATTCGATCACATCGTCTTGCGTCTGCAGGATGTGACGAAGCTGCAATGGGAGACCGACCTCGAACGACTAAAGGCCGCGCTTGCAGAGGCGACCAGCCAAGTTCGCGTGCCACTCTCTTTGGTATCAAGTTTCGTCCAGCAACTTGAGCAAAAAGCCACTGACAATGGTTTGGCTGACCTGGCGAGGAACACGGTCCGCCAACTTGGACGCATCGAGCTGACTTACGATCGAGTGATGGCCTCTTATGGCAACAAGGCGCCCGTGAAATCCGGGAAAGCCGAGGTCAACCGCATCCTCCGTTACCTCATTGGCCAACTTCCAGATTTGAGCCGTCAAGTCATCAAGCACTCCGCGTCCAAGCGAGAACGCTGGGTTTCAGCCGACGAATACCGTTTAGCCTTCGCACTTGAATCCATGCTGGCCTATCTCCTTCGGGCGCACTGTGGAGAAAGCCTGATAGCAATCAACGTTAGTGATGTCGGCAACTCGGTCCAAGTTTCCATGTCGGGGCCAGTCCGGCAGATCGACGCAAACGGTGAACTTGCTACTCTAGTCGAGGCGACCCGAACGGATATTGCTCTCGGCGACGATGCAATAAGCCGGATCGCCGGTGACTATAAAGGCGCATTTACACGACGCCGTCGGCTGCAAGGTCGCGAAGAGCTGTTGATCCGGCTCCCATCGGCCTGAGCAGAAGGATTCTCGCAATGACATGGACGATCATTGTAGCAACAGGTGACACGGATCAATTGATTCAGCTTGTTGACTGTGCGGAAAAGATCAAAGAGCTCATGAGTTCGGCCGACCGCGTCCGTATCCTCAACGCTAGATCACTTGAAGGTGTCAAGGAACTGCATGGGCAGATTGCCGAGCCGGAGAAGGAGCTGATTATCATCGAAGCCGATCTCGCATCGAATCAGCCGAGGCTCAACGGCGGCGCACAATCTGGCCTCGATCTACTGAAGCAAATACAGGAAGAAGAAATCCCGCCGGCGTCGATTCTGGTTACAAGCCATGGCGAGCATTTGTTGGATGTCCAGCGCATGAAGCGATCCGAAATGCTTCTGGTCGACTCTGGAACGGAATACATCAGCCTGTCCGTGCGGCTTGCCCGCAGCCTCGGCGTGGTGAGCGCGCAACCGACAAGTGCGCTTTCCATCGACGAGACGAGCACAGCATCGAACGCAGCACTACCCGAAGTTCGACTGGAATTGCCGCCGCCGTATGCGCTGATTGAAGTCGACCTGCTGGAAGACGTGAATCATTCCATGGTGCGACTTCAAATCAACGATCGCCAACGTCCACAAGAAGATCGCCCAATAGCTCCGCTCTACCTTGACAAGGACGAAGTCGCGAAATTTCTGGAGGATTCCCGTCGATTCAGAAAGAACGTTTCCAATGTTCGACTGCAAGCTTTCCGCAAGCGTTGGTATGCCCATTATGCTTCACTGGGTGAAAGAGTCCACGACATGCTTTGGCGGACAAAGTTTTCCGAATACTATCTCCTCGCGGAGGGAGCCGTCGGATCGAATATTCGCTTGCGGTTCAATCTCGAGCCTGCCGTGTTCGATGGCCTTTGGGAATCAATACGCACGAGACGCAGTGACGGTTTCCTGATGCTCACAAATAGCGTAACGCGCAGGGCACGACGCTACGATAACATTCAGCTGTCCTCTGAAGGCGACATCGGCAACCTGAGCATTTTGGGAGTGGGATCCAAAGTGTCCTCCAATTCAACGCCGGTCGGACCGCAGGATGATACCTGGACCCGCTATTGGAACAAATTTGGTCGCCCGCTCCCACCTCTTGACCATGTTGAAGTCGAGATGCGGATGCTGAAAATGCTCCGCACCAGGGGCAGGCGGCAAAGCAAGGTTGGCGACGCACCCGAAAGCTCGGGGGTCGACGTCAAGATTTTGCCATCAGTGGCAGATGCCGACACTTGGTCGCTCGCCGACGCGCTAGAGCAGGAGCTCAAAAAGCATCCGCGCCGCTACGATGTCGTGCACTTTGCCGGCCACGCGATCTTCGCTTCGGACGCAAGGGGGGACCAAAGGGGCTATCTCGTTTTCTCCGGCTCGCCTAACCCGCGCGCCGTGCCGATTGCCAAGGTTGCAGGTTGGCTGGCGGGGACAAGCGTGCAACTCGTGTATCTGAGCTGCTGCAGAAGCAGCGCTCCGAAAGCCGCCATCGAACTTGCCAGCAATAAGGTCCCCATGACCATAGGGTTCGAATGGAATCTTGACGACTCCAAGGCGGTCGACTTCGCAAGTGCCTTCTACAAGTCGCTGTTGTCATCGGATTTTAAGGTGTGCCACTCCTTTCGCCAGGCACGGTCGCAGCTAAAGGGGGACTACGAAAGCGCCGATTCCATATGGGCCTCGCCCGTGCTCGTCACTCAACCGGAGAATTGGATGCAGGTCGAGGGGGTTCTTCGCCCGCCGGCTCGCACGCGCCGCCACGATGCGGCGGCCCGAGGCATGCGCGCAGCCGTCGACGAGCCCTCGGCTGACCCCAACATGCCTTTGGTGTAGGGGGGCCGCGCACTCCTGCACACGAAGAGCCTCTATGGGCTCAACGCTATCTCGAAGCTGTGCTGGCCGCACTGCAGGATCTCCAATGAATAGCCGAAGGTAGAAGGCTTCAGCTTCCGACGCAGCCTCTCAGTGGTCTCAGTTTCATTGGTCACCACGAGCGTGATCGGGCGACGCGCATCGCGCGCGCTTTCCACGATCCACTCCAGCGTCGAGAAGTCCGGGTTGCCATACCTACCATTCGCCGAGATCACATAGATGTCGGCGGTGACGGCTCGGAAGAAATCCCGTGTAGTGTTTCGGTCGCTTCCATGATGCTGCACCTTGAGAACGTTGACGTGAAGTCGACCGTCATCGGTGAGCTTCGCGGTCTTCAGTCCCTCGCAGATGTGGTCACCACGCGCGTCGCCGGTCAAAAGTAGCGTCTTGCCGTCACACTCGGCAACGATCACAATGCTGCTGAGATTGGGCACGCTCTTATCCGCCATCGCGGCAACCTTTGGGTTCACCGCGACCCTCTCGGATGTCTCCTCGAGCCATTTCAACCATTCGGCGCGTAGCGCCTCGAGATTGCCATTGGTCGGGCCGGCTATCGTGACCTTAAGGGGGCCCAGCTTGATGGCCTGGCCTGCGGTATCCACTAAGATGAGGTCGTCCTTGAAACCCTTGTTTGCAGCGATGGCCAGCTTTTGTGCCATCAGCCGCAGCCGATGTCCCTCCTTCACTCCGTAAAACGCATTGGCTGACAACGGCATGGCAACGTTCATTGCGCCTGCGGTCGCCATTAGCGACTGTAGGGTCTGTGCGATCATACCGGTCGGGTCGATGGTTTTCGAAAAGGAGTTGTGCCACAGGCCGCCCACTCGCACACGCGGCGGGCGGCCGCTGACAGCATCATCCTCCATGGCGGCGAAGAGTTCGAGCAGGCCGATAATATGGTCATTGTCGATGTGGCTGAGCACGATGCGGTCGATCTTGCCGCCAATTCCGATGATGCCGTCGAGAGCTGGATCGAGATCGGCAGCGAAATTGCCCGGCGGACCGCCGTCGACGAGTAAATAGCGCGGCCGTGTCCGAGTGCCGAACTCAAGAATCAGGCTGTCCCCGTATTGTGCTTGAACGACGTGCAGCTTGAACATGCTGACCTCAGAGCTGGGTGAGCTCGGAAATGGGCGAAGGGCGCGATTCTAGATCGCCGGTTACTACCAGCGCAAAAGTTTGTGGTGGGTCCCGCAGGGTATCTGCCAAAACAACGATAGTGTGACGGCCGGGCTTTGGCTTGTCGATACGCACGATCTGAACATTGTTGTTCGGATCGTCCTTCATTCCCGAGATATTAAGCACGGCTGCGGCGTTGCCGTTGCCTACAAACTTTTCACCGGCTTCATTATCAGCGATCAACAGCAGGCTATTTTGCAGACTGCGCGCCGCAGGGTCCGTCCAAGCGAGGCATATCCGCAATGGCAACCTGTCGCCCACCGTGATCTCGTAGCGAAATTTTTGTCCGGTTCGTCCGAATATTTGGGCCGGTTTCTTCCAAGAATCGACGAAGGCGAGCGCCAACCCGGGAGCAGCAGCGCCGGGAATACTCGCCGCCATATCAATCCTGCCGAAACCCTGGTGGAAATTCGGTTCCCCTGGCAGAGGAGCGACAGCACAGACACCTGTCATCCGTCTTGTTCCGTTGATCAGCGTAGCCTTCAGAAGAGCTGCGCTCGGCTCGTTCCACTTGCCCTCTTTCTGAAAGCACTCCCTTACCAGCGCAGCGCATCCCGCGACATAAGGCGCAGCCATGCTGGTGCCTCCCATGAAAGCGTAGAGCGGGTTGTTGGGGTAGGCGCCCCAGAACTTGTAGAGTGCCGCCTGGCTCGATTTTGCCGCCGCAATATCGGTCCCGGGGGCGACGATGTCGGGCTTGATCCTCAGGTCGTCAGAAGGCCCGCGGCTGCTGAAAGCAGCGATGCACTCTGGATCGCCGGAGACCTTCTGGCTAGCGATAGGACGTTTTGGATAATTCTCGTGCCAGGCTTCGCCCCAAGTGAGCTTCGCATAGCCGCCGATGGTGCGGCTGTTGCGGCTCGCTCCAACCGTAAGCCCGTTCTTCGCCGTCGCTGGTGCAGCGACAGAAGGCCAGTCAACAAACCCAGAGGATGCACTGGTCTTGGCTCCCGGCTCGCGAGGCACCGCAATCCCATCGTTTCCCGCCGCAATAACGATGAGCATGTCGGGGTGGGCCGCCACGAAACGGTCGACATCCATCGACATCTCAGAGTATCGCGCGTAGGCGAATGCGCCCCAGCTGTTGTTGTGAATGCGGACGCCCATCTCATATGCCTCAAAGAAAAGCGATTTGAGGTTGTTTGGAAGCCCGCCAAGGCCGCCATTGGGGTCGAGAACCGATTGGAAGAAGAGCTTCGCCTTCGGCGCGGCGCCGCATACATCGCCGTTCGACTTAATCCCGTCGCCGAGCGCGCACCCTGCGACGTGAGTTCCATGCCCTTCGGGGTCGCTATGGTCGCCGGGTCGACCCAAGGCGCTGATTCCAATTATGCGACCTTTAAAATCGGGATGGGAATCGTCGATGCCTGTGTCGGCCACGCCGATGATCTGCCCCTCCCCCTCGAACCTGTGCTTCGGCTCGCCGGACCGTTCGATCCCTAGGATCTCGCGCGCCATCCGGTCAAGCAGTCGCGGCGGTTGCAGCTCTTCGACAACCGCTACCTCTGGCCGACTGGCAAGCTCGATCAGGTCGACGCTATCCTGCCTCAGTGACACGCGCAAAGCGTCCGGGTGGGTAACTATCGGTTTGCGACCTCGCTTCGTCAACCATCGCTCTACCGCTGGCAAGTCTTCGGCGCGATGCACCCGGACCGCATGCGGCAACGTGAATCGCGGAGCTGTCGACTCCGTTTCCAGGCCGCGAAACGTGCGCTCTGCCGAGGGTGGCTCCCTACGTCGCCTGGCGTCAGCGACGTGCAGCGTGTCCGCCTCTGAGTAAAGCTGGATGCTGTCGACAAACGACAATGCCGCACAGACGCGCACTTCCTCTGGCTTGAGGTGACACGTATACTTGTTGCTGCTCAACCGCTCAATCAGCCGGATCCTTTTCAGCTCGCCTCGCCGGCTCTCTGTCAGCGGACCGTTTAGCCGAATGATATAGAACTGTGGGCGAAGGACATCCTCCGATATGATCTTCTCGTCCGAGCCCTTGTCAGCGATCGTGATGGCCAAAGAGCGGCCGCCCCGTATCGTCGCGGGTTTGCGGGGAGCGCCACCATGCGACTCGCCGCCCCGTGTCGCCTCGGCGATCGGCGGCGAGACGGCGTCCGACCGCGATTCAATTATCTCGACTGGCTTTACTACGAGGCCACCGCTGGCGAGCCGACTTATGTCCTTCGAATCGATCACGCCTATGACGTAACCCTCGGTCCATTCCGCTTCCGTAATCGTCCCTACCGTTTCAGCAGCGCGGGCGACATCCCGTTCCCTCTCGTGCATAAAAAACGCTTTTACCCGATACTTGGCCATCAAACATCCTTCCGCGGAATTCGATCTGCGAGCGCCGTATATCTGGCTGGGCTTAAATGCTATATCACAAATAGGAGCGGCACCCAACTTGCAATATGACTTCAGTCGGGCGCAATGACCTCCCGGCGACGTCAAATGGTGTTGCTATTGCTAGAGAATATGTTTTGCGATCGCTACACGGTAGCGAGGTTGCTTGGGGTAGGCGCTCGCGTGCCATGCAGTTATCTCACGACAGCGATCAGTGCCGAAAGAGGATTGAACTCTGGATAGTTCAAATAAAATCAAATACTTACGTCATAGCTTGTAACATTGTGACGGCCGAAAAAATGACCGGGAAGTCGCCCCTATTCCCCATGGTTTCGGCTGGACGCCAAAGACCTGCCCGGCCCATCTAGATCGGGCCTCAATTTGAATGCCTGGGCTGCCACCGGTCGCCGCGAGCAGCACGGTCTTGCCCGTCAGCGCACGACAATCGACGAGATCGAACAGGTGTTTGAGGGCGCCAGTGTAGGAAGCCCGATAAACGGGCGTTCCGACCACGAGCAGGTCGGCCTTCTCGACACGCTGGATGATTGCTTCGCCGGAACCGCCAAGTGCGCCGCGGGATAGCCCAGCGAAAAGCGACGGCGCCGCTTCGGTGATTTCGATCAGACCGGTGTCGGCCGGCACCCGAAACGCGACCGCCTTGACCAGCGCGTTCACCATCGCTGTGGTGCGGGATGGCGTGCTTACGCCGCCTGATATTCCTAGAACCGATATCGTGCCTCGCCGTCCAACTCTCGGTTCCTGTATGCACAACAGGCCATTTCTAAGCTGGGCAGACGATATTTGACATTTCTATAGAGATAACGAACTATGTTTCATTTTTTGGCTTCGGAGAGAAAAATGGCCGTTCTGCTCCATGATCTGTAGCGACGCCCATGTGGGAGTAGACAGAAGCGCAGGCCATCGCACGAGAAGGATCGAAACGGCCTCAAATTCATCCATCGACATTTTCAAAGGCGCCTTTTCCTTGCGCAATCAGGAACGCGTGTTGGAATAGACGTCATCAGCGTTGAGCCATTTATCGAAATTGAGGGACCCCACTTGCAAATCGGCCGCCGCTGTCTTTTGCTCGCGCGGCAGTCCTCCCTTGATGTTGAATGCTCGGCGAACGGATGAACAAGATCGATCGGCGACGACCAGAACCCGAAATGGGCGGCACCGTAAATGCGGCGCGGCTTGGAACGCGGTTGCGCCTCGCCCGCCAAACGCGTGGCATGACGCTAAAGACGCTGGCCACTGCTGCGAACTGCTCTGAAAGCCTCTTGTCCAAGATCGAGAACGGCAAGGCTTCGCCATCGCTGCCCATGCTTCACCGCCTGGTCGAGGTTCTGGATACCAATATTGGCTGGATGTTCGAAGAGGTCGACGATGACGAGGCGATCGTCTTTCGAGCTGGTGCGCGGCCGTTGATCACGCTTGACGCGTTGAGGCGCGGCGATGGCATCTCACTGGAACGCGTCATTCCGTATTCGTCCGGTCACCTGCTGCAGTGCAATATCCATCACATCGAGCCAGACGGCGAGAGCGAAGGTCCGATCCAGCACGTCGGCGAGGAAGTCGGCTATGTGCTCGCGGGCCGGATCGAGCTGATCGTCGATGGGAAGAACCATGACCTCGCTGCTGGCGACGCGTTCGTGTTCAGGTCGGAGTTGCCGCATCACTACCGCAACGTCGGCAAGGAGCGCGCGAGCATTTTCTGGGTCAACACGCCGGCGACCTTCTGATCGCGTTTCGGCCGTTCAAACTCATTGACAAATATTCAAGTGTCTTGAATTGTTGCCTCGTGCCTGTAGCACCAATGGGACCAACCAAATGAGGTTTGGCCCGCAAGCAAGGGGAATCGCAAATGCGTCTGTTCAAACTTCTCGTCGGTTGCGCGGCCGTCATTGCCATTGGCTCGACAGCCGTGGGATCAGCTCTCGCCGACACGTTCGCTCTCGTCAACATTAACCAGCAGGCCCTGTTCTTCAACCAGATCAACGAGGGCGCTCAGAAGGCAGCCGATGCCGCCGGCGCCAAGCTGGTCATCTTCAATGCCAACAACGTCCCGAGCGCGCAAAATGATGCGATTGAGACCTACATCACGCAGAAGGTCGATGGCATCATTCTGGTCGCCATTGACGTGAACGGCGTCAAGCCAGCAATCACCGCCGCCAAAGCGGCTGGCATTCCCGTGGTCGCTATCGACGCGCAGATCCCTAACGGCGACAACGTGTCGTTCATCGGTGTCGACAACACCAAAGCCGGCGAGGATATCGGCAAATTCTACGCCGATTATGTGAAGACCGAGATGGGCGGGAAAGCCAAGATCGGCATCATCGGCGCGCTCAATTCTTTCATCCAGAACCAGCGGCTCGACGGCTTCAAGAAGGCCGTCACCGATAGCGGCGAGGCGATCACTTTCCTCGACACGGTCGACGGTCAGAACGTTCAGGAGACCGCGTTAAGCGCTTCGGAGAATTTGATGACCGCCAACCCGGACATGACGACGCTCTATGCGACCGGCGAGCCGGCGTTGCTGGGTGCCGTTTCCGCCGTGACCAGCCAGGGCCGCACCGGCGACGTCAAGGTGTTCGGCTGGGACCTGACCAAGCAGGCGGTTCAAGGCATCGACGATGGTTGGGTGGTGGCGGTCGTCCAGCAGGATCCGGCCGGCGAAGGCAAGGCCGCGGTCGAAGCGCTGTCCAAGCTCAAGAAGGGCGAAAAGGTCGACCCGATCATCAACATTCCGGTGACGATCGTGACCAAGAAGAACGTCGACCAATACCGCGCGATGTTCAAGTAAGCTGCACCGAAGATCGAGCCGTGGCGGCGCTTGAGGCAACGCCGCGGTCTCTTTGCCAGTTCCGTGGATCCAAGATGAGCAGTGGCGATACCTATCGGGTGCGGATGAGCGGCATCTCAAAGCGCTACAACGCCATCCAGACGCTCGACGACGTGTCCCTGACGCTGAAGCCGGGCGAGGTCCTGGGCCTGGTCGGCGACAATGGCGCGGGAAAATCAACGTTGAGCAAGGTGCTGTCGGGGGCGGTTATCCCCGACGCCGGCACGATCGAGATCGACGGAATGCCGGTGACCTTCAACTCGCCGGCGGACTCGCGTGCGGCACGCGTCGAGATGGTCTATCAGGACCTGTCGCTCTGCGACACGATCGACGTCGCCGGCAATCTCTTTCTCGGCCGCGAGCCGCGCCGGCACATCGCCGGCATCTCCTTTCTCGACAAGAAGCGCATGCACGAGCAAACGCGCCAGATGCTCGACCGCCTCGGCATCGTTATCGCCGACACACGGCTCAAGGTCGAAAATCTGTCCGGCGGGCAGCGACAGTCGATCGCGATCGGCCGCGCCGCCTCTTTCGAACCATCGGTGCTGATTATGGATGAGCCGACGGCAGCGCTTGCCGTCGCCGAGGTCGAGGCCGTGCTCGATTTGATCCGCACGGTGAGCGCGCGCGGCGTCAGCGTCATTCTGATCACCCACCGCCTCCAGGATCTGTTCCTGGTCTGCGATCGCATCCAGGTCATGTATGAAGGACGCAACGTCGCCGAGCGGCTGATCGGCGAAACCAATATCGAGGACGTGGTCAATCTGATCGTCGGCCGCAAGTTCAATGCTCGTTCCGCTGCCAGTCGACACCGCGACGGAGCACCGAGATGAGCGAAGCGACCCACTCCGCTCAGTCCCGAAGGGTGCGCGACGCCACATGGCGAGAAGCGATGCTCGCCAATGGCAGTGTCGTGTCGATTGCGCTGTTCTTTCTTGTCGTCTGCATCATTTTCTCGGTAGCGACCAACGCCTTCCTGACATCGCCCAATCTGTTGAACATCCTGCGACAATCGGCACCGCTGCTGATCGTCGCCGCGGCGATGACCTTCGTCATCACCACCGGCGGCATCGATCTTTCAGTCGGCTCCGTGCTGGCGCTGGTGGCAACGCTGTCGGCGACACTTCTGCAGTTCGGCTTGCCGTGGCCGGCGGTTATCCTCGCCATGCTCGCGCTGGGTGCCCTGCTTGGCGCGGTGCAGGGGTATTTCGTGGCCTATGAAGGCATCCCTGCCTTCATCGTCACGCTTGCCGGGCTTTCGGTGATCCGGGGCGTGGCGCTGCTCATCACCGGCGGCTACTCCATCCCCGTCGAGCCGGGAAGCTCTTTCACGATCATAGGCCGCGCCTGGTTCCTTGGCGTGCCGGTGCCGGCGCTGATCGCGCTGGCGATCCTTGCGATCGCCTATCTGGCCTTCAACGAGACGCCATTCGGCCGCTATGTGACCGGCATCGGCGCCAACGCCGAAGCGGTGAGACGTGCCGGCGTGAACACGCGGCTGATGACGCTTTTCGTATATGTGATTTCCGCCACCGCGGCGGCGCTTGCGGGGATCATCATTGCTGCGCGGCTCGGATCCGGGTCCTCGAATGCCGGGCAAGGCTTCGAGCTTGAAGTGATCGCGGCCGTCGTGCTTGGCGGCACCAGTCTCTTCGGCGGCCGCGGAACGATCATCGGCACGGTGCTCGGCGCACTAACCGTGGCCGTCATCGGCAACGGCCTGATCCTGGCACACCTGTCGCCTTTCCTGACGCCGATCGTGACCGGAACGATCATCCTGATCGCCATCTGGCTGAACTTCCGCCTGTTCCGCGGCGCAGTGCGAAGCCGTTGAGCTCATGAACAGTCTCTTCGATAACGCGCCGCCCAAGCAACGGCTGGAGATCGGGGTCGAGACCGGCCATGTGATGACCGTGCTCGGCCCTATTCCTGTCGACGAGATGGGGATTACCCTGATGCACGAGCACATCTTGCTCGACGGCGCGCGCATCTGGAAATGTCCTTGTCATCCGGACGACATGGCGCTTGCCGAGCAGCCGGTGAACATCGAGATCATCGGCGAACTGCGCATGAACCCTTACGTGAACCGCGACAACGTTTCGCTCGACGACAGTGACCTCGCACTGTCGGAGCTGCAACGCTATCGCGCGCTGGGCGGTCACACCGTCGTCGACCCGACCAATATCGGTATCGGCCGAGAGCCGGAAAAGCTTGCCCGCATCAGCCGCATGTCCGGCCTGAAGATCGTCATGGGCACCGGCTTCTATCTCGAGCACACCCATCCCGAATGGCTGAAGGCGATGGACGTCGACGCGGTGACCGAGTTCATCGTCAACGATGTCGGCGGCGGCAAGACGCAGCCGCCGATCCTGGCCGGCCTGATCGGCGAGATCGGCGTCAGCAAGGACTTCACTCCCGAGGAACGAAAGTCGCTGAGAGCTTCCGCCCGAGCCTCGCGCATCGCGGGCGTGCCGCTGTCGATCCATCTGCCGGGTTGGGAGCGCCTGGCGCATGAGGTGCTCGATGTCGTGGAGGCCGAGGGCGCCGATCTTCGCCACACCGTGCTCTGCCACATGAATCCCAGTCACAATGATCTGGATTACCAGACAAGCCTCGCACGGCGCGGCGCCTTCCTCGAATACGACATGATCGGCATGGACTATTATTATGCCGATCAGGACGCGCAATCGCCTTCCGATGAAGAGAATGCGCGAGCGATCGCGGCACTTGTCGAAGCGGGCTTCGGCGACCGCCTGCTGCTTTCCCAGGATGTGTTCCTCAAGATCATGCTGACCCGCTTCGGCGGCTTCGGCTACGGCTATATCCTGAAGCATTTCATACCGCGTCTGAAACGGCATGGCGTCGACCAGCCAGCGATCGACCGCATGCTGATCGCCAATCCCAAGGCCGTATTCGCGCGGCAGAATTAACGGCCCCAGACTTACGGCGGCCCAGCTTTACGGCAGCCAAGACCTACCACGGAGTTCAATTGTCCAAGAAAAAGATCCTGCTGGCCGGTGAGTCCTGGGTCTCTACGGCGACCCATATCAAGGGCTTCGACCAGTTTCCGACGGTTACCTACCATACCGGCGCCGACGAATTGCTGACGGCGCTGAAGGCGACCGACTTCGACGTCACCTTCATGCCGGCGCACGAGGCGCAGCGCACCTTTCCGCAAACGATCGAAGCCCTCTCCGCATATGACGCGGTGGTGCTCTCCGACATCGGCGCCAACACGCTGCTGCTGCATCCCGATACCTGGGTTCACTCGAAGAGAACGCCGAACCGCTTGCGTCTGCTTCGCGACTATGTGAGCGCCGGCGGCGGACTTTTGATGTTCGGCGGCTACTACAGCTTCCAGGGCATCAACGGCGGCGCGCGCTACCGCAAGACGCCGGTCGAGGAAGTGCTGCCGGTGAACTGCCTCGCGGTCGACGACCGCATCGAGGTCCCGGAGGGCTTTGCGCCTGTGGTGAACGGTCCGTCGAGCCATCCTATCCTGAGAGGTCTCGGTGCGAACTGGCCGATGCTCCTCGGCTTCAACGAGGTGACGCTGAAAGACGGGGCGGAAGTTCTGGCCACCGTGTCGTCGGAATATGGATCACTGCCGCTGCTCGTCACCGGCCACTACGGCAAGGGCCGCACCGTGGCCTGGACGTCCGATGTCGGGCCGCATTGGCTGCCACCGGAGTTCATTGCCTGGGAAGGCTACAAGACCCTGTTCGAACAGATGCTTGGCTGGGCAACTGGCGGGAACTGAGCGATGCACGTCCACGTCGTGGGCAACGCCTGTGTCGACACCACGTTTCGCCTCGGCCGCTTCCCTACCGCCGGCGAGACGTTGAACGCCACCGCCTATGCCGATGGCCTCGGCGGCAAGGGTGCAAACCAGGCGGTTGCGGCAGCGCGCACAGGCGCGGCGGTGACGCTATGGACGGCGCTCGGCAAGGACCCGGTTGGTGCATGGATCAGGAGCCGGCTCGACATAGAGCTGCCAGACGTGCAGGTGAGCGAATTCGACCTGCCGAGCGACCGCTCGACCATCGTCATCGATGCTGGCGGCGAGAACTTCATCGTCAGCGGCGCCGCCTGCAGCGAAGCATTCGATCCGAGCGCGCAAACCGCACTTGCGCGCCGCATTTCGCCGGGCGACATCCTTGTCTGCCAGGGAAACCTGCGAAGCGCGGCGACAAATACCTGCCTGAGAGCGTCTCGGGAAATTGGCGCGCGCACCATTTTAAACGCCAGCCCTATCGATGAGGCGGCTCTGCCTGACATCAGTCTGGCAGACATTTTGGTGGTTAATCAATCCGAGGCGAAAGCACTGACCGGTCAGATGGACATGGCGGAAGCGGCCGGCGCGCTCGCCGCCAAAGGGGCCGGGACAATCGTGATCACGCTCGGCGCCAAGGGATGTCTTGTGCTTGGCCGGTTCCAGCCAGGAACACTTCCTTTGCCGGCCCCAGAAGTCGAGGCGCTCGATACCAGTGGTGCCGGCGATGTGTTCTGCGGCTGTCTGGCCGGCGGGCTCGCAAAGGGGATGCCGGTTACCTCAGCGCTGAAGTTCGCGCTCGCGGCCGCAGCAATCTCGGTGACACGGCCGGGCACATTGTTATCCTGCCCTACCACGTCTGAAATGGCGGTGCTCGTCGATCAAACGGAGTTCTCATGACCCAGCCCCCACGTCCGATCAGGCAATCAGGCGGCGATGCACTCGTTCAGCTTTTCGGCCGCAGCAAAGTGGTGATCGGCGTCGTTCACCTTGCGCCGCTTCCTGGCGCACCACGCTATGATGGCGAGGCTATAGAGGCCATCTATCAGCGAGGACTCGACGATGCGCGCGCCTATCTCGATGGCGGATGCGACGGCGTGATCGTCGAGAACCATGGCGACATTCCCTTTGCCAAACCTGACGATATCGGACCGGAGACGGCGGCCTATATGGCTGTCGTCTCCGACCGTATTCGCCGCGAACTCGGCAAGCCGATCGGCATCAATGTGCTGGCCAATGCCGCGATCCCGGCGCTGGCGATCGCCAGTGCCGCTGGCGCGGGCTTCGTCCGCATCAATCAATGGGCCAATGCCTATGTCGCCAATGAGGGCTTTGTCGAGGGCGAGTCGGGCCGAGCAGCACGCTATCGCGCCCGGCTGCGCGCCAGCGGTATCCGCATTTTCGCCGATGCTCATGTCAAGCATGGCGCGCACGCCATCGTTGCCGACCGCCCGGTGGAGGAATTGGTCAAGGATCTGGTCTTCTTCGACGCCGACGCTATCATCGCGACGGGTCAGCGCACCGGGCACGCTGCGGATCTGAGTTACATCCGCATGATCAAGGACGCCGCCGGCCTCCCGACCCTGGTCGGCAGCGGTGTGACGCTCGACAACGCCAACGATATCCTTGGCATCGTTGATGGCGTCATCATTGCCAGCGCGCTGAAGCATGAGGGCGTGTGGTGGAACCAGGTCGACGCCGCCCGGGTGAAGGCATTTATGACCGGGCTGAGGCGATGACCGAGCGGAAATCCAACCGCCTATTGGTTGTGCATGGGGAAGAAACCGCCGCCAGATGAAGGGGGATTGAACTCTAACTTATTTCAATAAAATCAACAACTTACTATACATTCTGTAACGTTGTGACGCGCAGCCAAACGACCTAGAATTGGGGATAAAAAGCAGGCGTCTTGGTTCTACCCCGATCAATCAGGGCGCGACCAGAATGACGGCGAACGCCCAAGCTCAAACGGTGGCCTGGTCGATTTGCTGCGATGACGAGCTACAGGTTTTTAGACGTCAGCTGCTGCCTTGGGGGGCGATCACCCTTCGAGATAAAATCCTCGAACTTCTTCTGGTCGAAATTGAATGCCTGATTGAACCGCTCGGCAAGCTTCTTTGCGGCTTCACGGATTGCTGACTCTTGCTCTTCACGTAGGGTCATGGGCTGGTTCATGCTCCTCTCCCAGAGTTTGCGAATCGCTGACCATCACCATAGTTCTCAGTGATTCACCGAGGCTAGTGAAATCAGCGGACTCCATTTAGGTTCCCTAGGATGTCAAACTCACCACTTATAGAACATCCCGAACTCGTGTTCGGACTGGCCGGACCGCTTGGTGTCGACCTGGATGGGCTTAGCGACAGCCTCACCCAATCCTTGAGAGCAGTAGGCTACCATGCGGTTAGCATCAAGTTAACAGACGAGATGCAGGCTTACACAGCTGACATAACCCTGTCAGCGTCGTCCGCATACCACGAGCAGATAGCCGCCAAGATGGATTACGCCACGGCTCTGTGCCGGAAGTATGGTAATCCGGCAACGATGGCTCTTATCGCTATCGACGCTATCCAACGCAACCGAAGAGCGATCTCCGGTTCGATCAACAAGATACCGGACACCCCTACGGCCTATATCGTTCGTCAACTCAAACGTCCCAACGAGGTCGAGCGCCTTCGGCGTCTCTACGGAAAGCAATTTGTGCTCGTGTCGGCCTACACAGCTGTCGACGAGCGCTTCAATCGAGTGTTCGAGCGCATACAGAGGTCGATCTCAACACGTTCTACTCCTGCCGACGTGAAGTTTCAGACCAACAAGATCCTCGAGCGTGACGCCGACGAGGATGACGTCAACGGCCAGCATATTCGCGACACGTATCACCTTGCCGACGTTTTCGTCGACGGGAACACTCGGCAGGATATGGACCGCACCATAGATCGCTTCATCAAGGGCTTCTTCGGGAAAACCGATGTCACCCCCACGAAGGACGAATACGGCATGTATGCCGCGAAGTCGGCTTCATTGCGCTCGGCAGATCTCTCGCGCCAGGTAGGTGCAGCTATTTTCTCGGATGCCGGCGAGATAATAACGCAGGGATGCAATGAGGTGCCAAAGGCGTTTGGCGGGACCTACTGGGATCAAGAACAGCCAGACTTCAGGGACGTGAAGCTTGGGTATGACCCAAACGAGGCTCTTAAAAAGCAAATTCTCAAAGACCTGGTCGAGCGACTGCACGAGGCTGGGATGTTATCCGAGACCTGCACCTCTCTGGGTCCGGTGGACTCAATTGTCGCTACGCTAACGGCAAAAAAGAAGGACAAGCAGGGCGTCACCAAAGGGCCTTTGGCTGATGCAGCAATCATGGATTTGACGGAATACGGGCGGATCGTGCATGCGGAGATGTGCGCAATCTGTGATGCTGCCCGCCTTGGCCGGAGTGTCAAGGGTGGCACACTGTTCTGCACAACCTTCCCCTGCCACAACTGCACGAAACATATCCTCGCGTCTGGCATTAGGAGGGTCGTTTATATCGAACCTTATCCGAAGAGCCGCGTCCAGGAACTCCACGGCCATGAGGTCTCGCTAGAGAGCGAGAGCGCCGACAGAGTCGGCTTCGTCCCCTTCATAGGCATCTCGCCATTCCGCTATCGCGACATATTCCAGAAAGGCAGGCGCAAGAACCCTGACGGAAGCGCCTCGAGTTGGCTCGGCGGAGCGCCCGCGCCAATGCTCGATCCTGGCTTAGGCGCTTACCTTGATAGTGAAGCAGGCGAGCTGCTCGTCCTCACTGGCTCCTACGACGAAAAGGAGTTACCGCCCGAAAAAGGTGATGGCAGTTAACCGGGCCAGCTCGATCTCAATCGATTGCCGAAGGCCTGGAGGGGCCGCCTCTGGCAGGCGAACTTGGGCCAGACGTTAAGCCGAAATCAGATTTTCTGCTCGGGCTCCGGCAAGTGGAGATCCTTTCCGATCTATGAGCAAGTTGCACCTTGTTGCACAGATCTCGTAGCACGAGCTGTTTGATCGCTCGAAACATCATCCACAGGCTCTGTCACCACCACTCACCCAATTTACCCCGAGTGCGGAGGCAAGCCGTATTGCGCAGCGCCACCGGTCTAGGCGCAGACCCAGGAAAAGATCCCCGAACAAGTATCCTTTGTGCCAATCAAAAAGCGTTTTTCTTTTATTTCAGATCGTGCATTGTTGATTGGGGTATTGGGGAGAGGAAATTGGGGCGTGTAGGTTCTATCGATCTGTCTCGCCTTCCAGATGAGCAGCTTTGTGAGATATTTGAGCAAAGGCGGCACGACGCTCAGTTCCTGGATGAGCTCAATCGCGAACTGAAAATGCGAGAAAGCGATGAGGCTCTCGAGCTGCAGTTCGAGGTAGTTAAAGCTCGTCGTGCTTTCACTCGAGTTCCGCAAGCCAAGGCAGAGGAACGGCCTCGGCAATCCGGCCCGGTCCGAGATTGGCTCCGAGCTTTTCTGTCGGCAAGGAACACTCCGCAACCAGATACACGACCGCTCTATCGCTATCGTATGACCGACCATGAATTTGAGCGCGTGAAGGAGATCCTTCGGTATTTGGCGTCGGAAGGGCGCCTAGTTACCCCGGACGACCGCGCAGGCGCGCTATTCGTCGCTTATTGCGCAGAATGGTTCAGACGCGAATCGAATTCGACCTTTCTCAGATGGAACGACCCTGCGCCCGACCTCTTTCCGGCTATCCCAGATTCCTGCAAGCGCGATTTGGCCGACCGGGGATTGCGATACTGGCGACGCGATTTGCGAAGAAGCGAATCCGGCCGCGAATTCCTACTCACCGTAGCGCTGGAGGGTGGATTTCCGGTCCGCATTCTCACCAGCGGCGCACGAGCATGGCTCAGGGACTACCTTCGATCGATCATGCGCCGGGCCATCGCCTCGAGGGTGGATACACTTGAAGAGATTCTGGAGATCGCCGAAGAAGAACGCGGCAGGATGCGCAAAAGCTATCAGCACGCGGATTTTGTTGCCCTCTGCTCCGAACTGGTCGAGAAACTTCTGAATCTTCGCCACCGGGCCGAGGCCGAGGCAGCTGGCAATATTCGCAATTCCGCGCTGCTCGACATTAGGCTCCCCAGTTGGAGGGAGGACCTCCCGATATACGTTCCGGCCGAGGACGAAGCGCTCGTAGCCGAGTTACTGACCGGGCTGCTCGATGAAAGGATGGCCGGACTCTCTACGGAGGGTGTCGAGGCTCGACGGTTTCTGGCCAAATTCGATGGACAGTGGATAACGGCGTTGCAGTTGCTGGCAGACGGAGAGATCCCGCCGTCGAAATTGCCTAACCTGCCTACGCAGGGCCGAGTAAGGGCGGTTCCTACTGGAGAACTCAGCAACCACCTTTCTGGAGAGTTAGCGCTGTTTGAGGCGCCTATGGGAGAACAGCGTCGCTGGCGTGTTCTTCCCTATACGCGAACCGCAAAGCTAGTGAGGAATTTTCCATTCTCCGCGGCTGTTACCGTGACGCTGACGTCTCCTGGTTTAGCCCCTTGTCCTTTGATTTGGCCACATGGCGAGCCGTTGCGTTCGGATTTACTAGTATTTCGCGAAGACGAAGGTTCAACGCCAGATAAGCCACTCCTGCGCCTATTGCGATCAGGCTCGGTAAGCTCTCCACATAAGACCCTCTATGTCCTGTTTCCAGAAGACTGGTCGATTGAGTCGGCATCAGAAGCTGCGATTGCTGAGATCGAGGTGCTACCCCATCTTGGACGCAGGCTAGCCCGTCTGGTCGGCACAGCATATTTCCGCGGTGGCGAGAGTGAATCGATCCGTTTCAGAGTTGAACCCGATACCGAGGGTCGCGAACACGAGCTCGAATTTCAATCCAGCACGACCCTAGGATTCGATCTTGCAGATAACCAATGCGAACTAGCTATCTCGCCGGTTAGTCCGCTCATCCGTGATGGAGGTAACCAGCCGAGGCCGCCACGTGCCGGCGAACTATTCTATCGGCGACCGGGAGCCAAATGGGCGGAATGGCAGGGGCGTATCGACGCCTCGGGCATGGTAGAATTTTCGCTGCGCGACCCCGTAGCTGACATCCAAATTGAGAGGCGATTGGTAGCACTATTTCCGGTTGGAGCCCACGTAAGTGGGGCAATGAAGGATGCACGAAGCGGCCAAATCCGGTTGGAGGGGCTGCCGGGTTGGAAGGCTTCGATAGCCGATTCTTCATGTGTGACGGACCAGATCAACGCAACGACCATCTCATTCAGATTTCTAGGACGCCCGTTATATCGCCTCCCAATACAGATTCGTCCTCCCGTGGGTGACACATGCGAGGTCATCGTTCCGCTTGTCGGCAGAGATGGTGCCATTGCGCTGTCTGATGGCGCAATTCTAGAACCCGGAGCGCAGGTTGATCTCGGGACGCTTAGGGGTGCAGTCGCCATATCACCCTGGAGAACCGTCCTTCACCTCGGAGCCAAGGGAGCTAGGTCGGGCGGACTGAGCGCCGCCGTGGACGGGGAGCTGCCGTTGGGCGTTTTGAAAAGCGCCTTTGATGAAATTCTCGCGAGCCTTCCCCTCCAGGACGATCTGGCGGAGCTTGTATTCGTAGGCGACACACGTTTGCCCATCTTCATAAGCCGCTATCGGAGCAAGCAACTCGTGCACGAGGATGGGATGATTCGATGGCCAGAGGCGGCCAGCGGGAGCGGCATTCAACCTGTCGCAAGGATGGTTTTCGATCCTCGCCATGAGCACGCTCTGGAGTCAGAGGCATTGGGGGTCTGGCGATTCCCTGAGCGATGCAAGGGACTCTGCCTTGTCTATCTTCGCCAAGGTGCGGATGTAGTTTCGAGACCCCTACCCGTTCAGCGGCCAGACTCACCCGAAATTCATACCGGCAATTTAGTGTCCACTTTCACAATAGCCGATTATGCCACTCGCCAAGCCGAGATCGGGCATGCGCTTAATGGCATTGGCCAAGAAGAGGGCGGCTTCCGGTGGTTGCTTGAAGCCGCCACTCACCTGAATGGCCTCCCTGCGAACGCCTTCGACGCGCTGAAACTGCTACCATCCTACCCCGAAGCACTGATTGGACTTCTGTTCAATGCCCGCGATGCCGGGGAACGCGCGCTCATTTGGTCTCTTCAGAATGAGTTGCCCTTCCTCTGGCTTGAATTGCCATTGTCTGCCTGGCGTGGGGCACTTGAGGCCAACTTAACTGCCATTTCCACGTTGCTCGAACCTATTTTCGGTGCCGAGAAGGCTGGCACACAGGCGCTAGGACGCTTGGCCAGTTTACGTTCCGAATTGACGCCGCTGGAACCGGCATTGGCTTCCATATTCAGCCGGGTGGGAATGGGCGGTGAGGCTACGAACATCCCTTCGCTCAAGGATCTCACCGCTGGCTACATTGCGAGCCAGATTCATCGAAGCAATGAGGGACGCAACGACCTTGCCGCCCGATTGATGGAATCCGGCTTGAAGCTCCCGCCGGAAATTCTGTTGAAATCCCACGAGGATTTCGCCGGTCTCTTTGCACCGATCCTACTCGCCGCCAGCGCCCAGGCAAAATTGACGATCGAGCACGACCTTGCGCTGCTGGCGCGTCGCACGATCCGTGAAGACCCGTTCTACGTGTCCGGAGCCTACGCCCATCTTCTGAAATTTTATGGCTACAAATGACAAAAACGCCGTTCGACGTGTTGCATGAAGTGAAACGACGCACGGCTGAGGCCGTGGTCTCACAATCCGGACTCGCCCATGATGGGCTGCGACAGATTCTCCGTGAAATGCTTACCGGGAATAGCACCGCGGGCGGCGCTTTGACGCAAGAGGCGGTAATTGAGGGAGCGCATCCCTTCGTTACTGCAAAAAAAGCCATGCAGGAACTCTCAGGATCCTTGCTGCATCCGGATCTCGTATCAGCATTGGACTCATTGCCGGCCGACCACGACTACCGTTTCCCGCGAACGCGAAGGCCTTTCCTGCATCAGGCTGAAGCGTGGCGATTGCTCGCCGACAATATCCCACGATCGGTGTTGGTGACGTCGGGAACCGGCTCGGGAAAGACGGAATGCTTCCTGCTCCCTATTCTGAGCGACCTGGCCGCACAGGAGGGATCCCCGCGCGAGCCGCTCCGGGGCGTGCAAGCCATAATGCTTTATCCACTAAACGCCCTGATTGAAAGCCAACGCGAGCGTCTCTCCGCCTGGACAAGGCCCTTCAATGGCAAACTTCGCTTTTGTCTATACAACGGCGATCTTCCAAAGGACGCCAAGGAATCCGACCATCGTCGATCGCCGGAGCAAGTGATCGATAGGACACAGCTCCGTGCCAACCCCCCGCCCGTGCTTGTCACGAACGTGACCATGTTCGAATACATGCTTGCGCGCGCTGAGGATCGGCCAATCTTGGACGTTTCGAAAGGCAAGCTTCGCTGGATTGTCCTTGATGAGGCCCACTCTCTAGTTGGCGCGGCGGCAGCTGAGATCGCCCTGTTGCTGCGCCGGGTGATGCTCGCCTTCGACGTAAAGCCGGAAGAGGTTCGCTTCGTCGCTACATCGGCGACAATCGGTTCGGGCGAAAACGTGCGTGAGCAGCTTCAGCGTTTCCTGGCTGACGTAGCAGGCATTCCTGATGGTCGCGTTAGCATAGTCGAAGGGCGTCGTCTCATGCCGGGCCGGCCACAGGGTCGGCATGATCCAATCGCTGGCGATATTCAGAGCGCCGATCCTGGCCGGTTGTATGACGTGTTCGGACGTGATCCTCAGACTTGGAGCTTGGTCGAAAGACTGTTCGCGGGAAGCATGCCGCTCTCCGACTTTGAACAGGTTGCCCGGAACTATGGTGTATCTGCCCCCGAGTTGGTCACGGCAATGTCGCGCGCGGCGCGCAAGACTCCCGATGGCGATCTGGAGCGTCTTTCGCCAATGCGTCTTCACGCTTTCGAGCGCGCCATGCCTGGCGTGTGGAGTTGCATCAACGCGGGCTGCCCGGAAAGGCCTTCGGACTGGCCATTTGGCCGGATCTTAGCTGAACGTTCGGATCACTGCCCGTCCTGTCTTGCGCCAGTGCTGGAGATCGTAAATTGCATCGAATGCGGCGAGGCATTTTTAGAGGGGACAGAGAGAGGCTCGCGGCTGTCAGCACCCCTGCGCAGCCCTCCACGCGACGAATTCGCCTTCGAAAGCGCTCGTGACAACGATGCCGGATCAGAGGCTGGGGATGACCCCGAGGAAGAGGCGCAAGAGAAGGAGGCTGTATTCGAGCGCGACCGACTGTTCGCCGTCAATTCAACCGCCGCGGCGCGTGGATTTTGGTTGGATGCGAAAGCAGGTTGGCAAGTCGCTGACGCGCCCACCGAGGGCGGCCTATCACTCTTGTGCGAAGAACATGCCGGCCCCCGCAGCTGCCCACATTGCAGTCCGGATGGTCCCAAAAAATTTGACATCTTGCGGCCCCTGCGGTTTGGCGCACCCTTCGTCCTTGGCAATGCAGCGCCGATCCTGCTTGAGGGAGTAGAGCCGGCGAAAGCGACCGACGGCGAGAAACTTCCCTCTGGCGGGCGCCGCCTCCTCTCCTTCACCGACAGTCGCCAAGGCACCGCCCGCATTGCCGCTAAACTGCAAGTCGAGTCGGAGCGAAACTTCGTTCGAGGCTTTGTCTACCACCAGCTCGTAGCCTCAATGCAGCCCAAAGCGGGAGCAGGCGAAGAAATTGCGGGTATCCAGACCGATATTCGGCAACTGGAAACCGCAGTTCAGACCACCCGCTTGCCCGCGCTGGAGGGAATGCTAGCAGAGAGAAGGCAGGCGCTGTCCGCGCTGATTTCGGGCAATCAGGCGGGCGTCGCGTGGCCAGAGCTCGTCAACCGGCTGTCAGAACGAATAGAGGTCGCTGAATGGATCAAGGCAGTCTGGCAGAGTCGCGACGAGACCCAATTCCCCGATCCCGAGAAGGTCGCTGAATTTCTATTGCTCCGCGAATTCATTAGGCGGCCGCAGCGCGCCAATTCGTTGGAGACGCTGGGAATGGCGCGGCTGCGCAACCCTGCGATCGACAGGATCAAGGAGCTCCCGGGGGCGCTCCGTCGCAGGGGAAAGACCCTAGACGACTGGCGATCTTACCTTGACGCCGTCCTTACCCACTTTGTGAGGACCAATGGCGCGATTTCAATATCGCGACAATTGCTGCACTGGATATCGCCGAAGGCGAAACTGAGGTCACTGGTCGGTCCGGAAGAACAGACCTATCAGGATCAAAGCCTGCGGGCCTGGCCGAACGGCTTTGTCCGTGCTTCCCCTCGTTCGCACCCGGTAGCGCTGATCGTTCACGGTCTGGGGTTGGACCTGGATAGCTCAGCTGACAGGGCTGACCTGGCCGAGTGCCTGAGCATGGCCTGGCATCAGGTCCAACCGACGTTTTCCGCGGATCCTGAACGGCGCGTTTACGATTTTTCCAAATCCTTCGTTGCGCCAGTCACGAGTGCTTTCTATTGCCCCTCGACCCGTCGGATTCTTGATGCTGCTCCTTTCGGGCTGACGCCTTATGGGCTGCAGGACAAGGCAGGGCAACGCCGCCTGGCTGCTCCCGTCGTCATGCCACGACATCCTGAGCCCTTGTTTGGGCGCCACGACATGGACGATGCCAGGCAGGCAGTCGATCAGTGGATTCAATCCGACCCTGCTGTGAAGGTCCTGCGGGACCGAGGCGCATGGAACGGGATCTCTGATCGTGTCGCACTGTTCGCTGATTACGCGCGCTCGGCCGAGCATTCAGCCCAGCAGGCGAGCGGGCGATTGCGCCGATACGAGCGAGACTTCAAGGCCGGCAAGATCAACATTCTAAATTGCTCAACTACAATGGAAATGGGCGTGGACATCGGCTCGGTCTCCTCGGTCATGATGACCAACGTGCCGCCATCAATTGCCAATTATCGCCAACGTGTCGGTCGCGCCGGTCGTCGCGGTCAGGCAGTCGCCCTTGCGTTCACGTTCTGCAAGGACAGACCTCTTGATCGCGAGGCTTTTCGCGACCCGCATGGATTTCTTCGGCGGACACTCTCGGCCCCAATGGTCACGCTGAGCAGCCGGCCGATCGTGCAACGCCACGTAAATGCCTTTCTGCTGGGCGCATTCATGCGCGACCGAGGCGGCGATACGATCAAGATGCAGATCGGCGCCTTCTTGGGCTGCCCGACCGAACCGACCGAAGCCCGCCCGCTCAAAGCCGACCGTCCTGTCGAGACTTTCATTGAATGGCTCGAACGACCAGGAGTAGCAACAGATCACGAAACAAACCTGGTGGCGTTGACAAAGCGATCAATCCTCGAGGGCGACCGGACGCTGCTGGAGCATACACGGAATGCGATCACCGATCTTTCAAAGGCCTTCGTTGCGGAATGGGAAGGCCTGGTAGCCCTTGCGAAGGATGAAGGCGTTAGAGAAGCGGGCAAGTCCAGAATCGCAGTCGAGCTTAGGCGGATGTGCGGGGAATTTCTGCTGAGCGGGTTGGCCGATCGAGGTTTCCTTCCCGGCCACGGCTTTCCGACCGATGTGGTTTCGTTCATACCTGGTAAGGAGTTCAAATCTCCGGAAGATAGCCAGGATGGGGCGCGCCAGTTCCGAACCGTTGGCCCGCAGCGGTCGCTGGACTTGGCGATTCGGGATTATGCCCCCGGCTCAGAAGTCGTGCTCGATGGACTTGTGCACAAGTCAGCCGGCGTGACGCTCAACTGGAAACGGCCTGCGAGTGAAGAGAACCTGACCGAAGTCCAGAGCCTGCGCTTTCACTGGCATTGTGCCGAATGCGGGGCAAGCGATACGAAGCGCGGCTCAGGCCCAGAGCAGTGCCAAGCTTGTGGCGCCGACCATCCTTATAGCCACGAGTTCCTCCGGCCTGCCGGGTTCTCCGTCGATCCGCGAGCCCGTGTGCATGCTGACACCGACATGCTGACCTATGTCGCGCCGGAGGATCCGGTCGTGTCGGCGCGGAATACAGCGTGGCGGCGTCTGCCGGTCCCCGAGCTAGGCCGTTATCGATGCAGCCGAGAGGGTCTTGTATACTACTCCAATCGCGGCGGACAAAATGGGTTTGGCTATGCGATATGCCTGCAATGCGGCCGGGCAGAACCCGACACGGACAATCGCGGCCTGGTCGCGCCCCCGCCGGCGCTGGTTGACCATAAACCCTTGCGCTTCCGTCAAGGACAAGAGGTTTGTCCGGGTAACGAGAAGGCGTTCAGTATCAGGCGGAACATCTCGCTCGGTTACGAGATCACCACGGACGTGTTTGAACTGCAGCCGCAACACCCTTTACGGCGTGCTGCGGCCAATGCGCTTATCATTGCCTTGCGTGAAGCACTGTCTCAAGAACTTGGGGTCGAGGCGGATGAGATGGGCTTTTCCGTCGCCGAGAGCCGAAATGACCTCGGTTCATCGACTGCATCCCTGTTCATCTTCGATCGAGCTACAGGTGGGGCGGGCTTCGCGGTGTCGTTCGAACATCTGATGAGGCCGATCCTTCGTCGCGCGGAACAGATTCTGGATTGCAAAACGCCGGGCTGTGAAAAGGCCTGCGCCGCGTGCGTGCTCACCTCGGACGCACCCGATGGCAAGGATGACCTGGACCGCAAGGCAGCGCTCGATTTCGTTCGCAATCATTTTTCCCTCCCGCACGAACTTGATCCGGCGGATTCGTTTGTTCCAGGCGCTGAGCTGTCGCTCGCCCCTATCGATGAGATCGACAGGGAACTCCGTCGGTCTGCCCAATCAAGATTGACGGTCTACCTGCCCGATCAGAGCCTCCCGTCGTCTACCCAGAATTGGGCTCTGGCGGAACAATTCCTGCGCTGGACTATGCGAGGGCATTCGGTGCGTTTGGCCTTGCCGCCAGGACAGATTGAGAAGCTCAGTTCGGCCGACAAGCTGGCCCTTCGCGACTTCGCTATGAGCCACAATGCCGAGTTAGCATCTGCGACCGCGCCGACCTTCGAAAACGGGGCCTCAGCGCTTTCAGTTGTTGGTGAGGGTGAATTGAGTTCTGTTTGGGCATCCCGTGAGCTGGAGTCCGGCCACCCTGGCCCGCAGTGGGGAAGCCCAAAGACGCATTCAGTGGTGTTCGGAAGGACTTCGGTCAAACCTCAATTCGCCGCGATCGATCTCCAAAAGCTTTTGCCAATTCCAGGGGCGCAGTTTGTCCAGATTGGTTCAGAGCTCGACTGTGACATCGCATCTTTCGGCGCTCGAGCGTCTAAAACCCTAATCGACCTTCTAACTAAATGCGGCTCATGGCCGAGGGTGGGAGTCAAGAAGGCGACCTATCAGGACCCCTATGTTTCGTCGCCCCTCGTTGCACGCCTGCTTGTCGACACGATCAGCCAGGTATTTCTCAAATCGGGTGCAAACGACGCATCTCTTTTCATCGAGACTCGATCGCCACGGATCAATGATCAGCGTAGCCAACCTTGGCAGATTGGGCATGATTGGCGGGACGCGGGAGATCAGAAATCAGTGACCGAACAGTTGGGGCAGCAGCGCAACATCCGGGTGTCAGTGGCACACAAAGATGTGCCGCACGGACGCTACCTAGAGATCGAGTTCAAGGACGGCTCTCGTGCTACGATCGTGCTCGACCAAGGCTTCGGCGCTTGGTCCGCGCCCCGAAATATTCCGGTGCGTCATGATTTCGGCGCGGACAGAGGGTCCCAGGCAAAGAGGCTTGCTGCCACGAATGCTGTTCTTCAACGAAACGGGATCGGCAAGACGTATTTCGTTGCTTCAACAAATTAGGCTGCCGCGAGCAAGAGCTGCGACTAGCGGCCAGTTCACTGCCGCCTTAGGTCGTCGAGGAATTCAGAACCAGGTGCGACGCCTGACACAAACAGCCGCTCTCTGGCTCGCGTCGCAGCGACGTAGAAAAGCTGCCGTTCGGTCGCGATTACCTCGTCGAGTTCGAACTCGTCTGCCACGTCTGCCACACGGGATTCCAGCGGCAGCACGCCTTCGTCGCACGCCATGAGGACCACTGCTCGAAACTCCAAGCCTTTGGCTAGATGCATGATGCCGAGCAACGCCTCGTCCCCGCCAGCCTTCGCGTCGACCAGTGTTCTTGTCTTGAGCACCGCCATCTCTGCTGCTGCGCGCGCTCGCGCGAGTTGATCCTGAGAGCGCACGAAAATTCCGATTTCGGCAGGTGCAAGGCCTTGGTCGACGAGCTCCCGTAGGAAAGCAGCAGCGAGGCCAGTCTCGGCCTCCACACTATCGGCAATAACGATTTGCGGTTCTGGACCCTCGAATACCGAGACAGTCCCTGACCGTAGATCTTCGAGGCCATCAACGTCACGAATATTCTTAGGAAGGAGCCGATCTGCCGCGTGACGGATCTGATGCGAGGTCCGGTAGTTGACCTTTAGTATCGACGAACGGCCGCGGACGTCGATGCCAAGCCCTTTCCAAGAGAAGGGCTGCTGGAAGATGCGCTGGCCGAGATCGCCCGCAAAGAACAGCCCGTCCGGCCTGTCTGGCGCAATGGCCGCCAGAAACCTAAGTTCAGACACGCCGAGATCCTGCGCCTCGTCCACCACCACGTGAGTGAATGGCTTCTCAGAACGACTTGCGTAGGTGCGTGTTACAGCTTCAAACAGACCTGCTGGGGTCAAAAGTCCGCGCTTCGCCAGTCCTTCGCGCACCTGAGCAAAGACCCGCCACAGCTTCTCACGTTGGCGAGTGCCGAGACGATTTTTGCGCCCCATGCGCGGGACAGTCGCATAGGCCGCCTCGCTGTCGATACGCCAGGCGTCGATGACGTTTTCCCACTCAGAGACAAGGAACTGCGGAGAAAACTCGGTCTCCTGTTGGTCTGTTGCGGCCTTGAGAACTGCAGAGCGAATTGTTGCTTGTTCCGCTACACCTGGTTCGCGCCCAGTGGTGAGTGCATAAAGTTCATGCGCGGTCTGCTCAAAGGAAGAGATTGTTACGCGGTCTAGGAAACCCGGCCGATCGGCCGCTAGCACGGCAAGTTTCCGGGAAAGAGAGCGTGCCAATGGGACGGAAAAGGTTGTGAGGAGCACGCGCGCATCGGAATGCATCTTGAGGAGACGCATAACCCTATGCAGCGCGACCACAGTTTTTCCCGTTCCCGCCGAGCCCGCTACTCGCGCCGGTCCACTGTAGTCGCGGTCGACAACACCTCTCTGGAGCGGATGCAAGAACACGGTCCACTTTTCGAAAGGCGCATCGAGAGCGGCCTGCAACTCATCAGCACCTTCCAAAATCCGGAATCGGCGCTGTGTGTCGGGATGCGCGAGAGGATCGGCTACCGAAGCAACTTCAGCCTCAAGCACACCGGTAGCCGCGTATTCGAACAAGGCCTCGACGGCTTCCTGTGGAAGGTAACCGACAAGGGCAAAGAATTTATCTTCCGTTGCGGCGATTACGTCGTCCAGCCAGTCTTCGGGCACGCCGACGGAAAGCAGGTCGTCGGATGATAGATCAGCAAAGAGCAAAGGAGTGGGGACCGGCGATGGCGCCTCAAGGGGCAACGTCGCCTGAGCAGGACCGGGTGGTGTAGACGCGATCTCCTCAACCAGCTCGCGCACCTCGACGATCTGGATCGCGCCTGTTTTCGGATGAGACTCGATCCGGCGCCGCTCCGCCCATTTGTAGGCGTCGTCATGGTGGTCGACATAGACGAGCATCAGGCTTCCGCCTGTCTTGTGAACGATTATTCGCAGATCCCGATTTACTCGCACCGACCAGAAATTCGGATCCTTCGATTTGTCGATCCGATGGAACTGCAGGCCCGGCTGATCGGGGTTTGCCTGCAGGTCGAATGCCGTCAGCTTCGCCTGCTTCTGCTCGTCATTGGCGAGCTTGGCAAGGGACGAAGTGAAGCTGTCGGCGAGAATGGTGGGCATCCCAGTTTCTTCCTGTCCTTCCAAAGCTGGGGCCGCTGGCCTCCACTGTCCCCTGATGATTACCCTCGCTGCCTCGGGATCGTGGTCATCGTTTCGTCAATTGACCGTCTTCCGCTAACCACATGCCATCCGACAAGTAAACTTGCTCATCTTCGTCCGCTGCATCGGAAAGCTCAATCCATAGTTCCGCCATATCCAACAGCTCCACACCCAAAGCGCCCGCCATAAGATTCCCTGCTTGTTTGATCTGATATTCGTTTAGACCTGAGAACTCTACGTATGGTCGGCCATGACGATCATTTGCGTGACGATTCGGCGTTCCAAATGGCGAAAAAGCTGCTATCGCAGCATCGATAAGTCGCTCCTGATCCGGGTATGCTGATTTGCCACTGTCGTCTTCGCCCGCTGTCGCCGTCATAACGGCGATGTCTTCCTGCCTCCTGATTATTCGCAGCAACACGAAATCATTTGTCGACAGACAGTATTGCGGCTGATCCGAGGCAAATTTGCCCGACGACGTGATATTGGCCATGCTGCTGCTCTATCCCTTTTATGCCGTGAAGAAATGTCCATCCGGTCGGCAGAGCATATCGCTCTCGCGCTCTTTCTCGATCGATCGAATGGAACCCACGAATTCCTGCCTGCGAAGAGAGGTTCCGCCCGGCGCACCTTTGTGGTCGCGGTTCGCACGAAGAAATCTCTCACGGAAATCGTCTTTCCGCCCATCGCCCCGCACGCTTCAGACATCTATTAGATCGCTGGACTCAGGCTTTTCCAGCAAATTGGCAATGCCTCCGCCGCGCTTCCTGACATAGATTTTGAAGCCGAGTTTTTCGAGAAGCCCGGGGGCAACCTCCCCGAGCTTTGTCGCCACTCTACGGATTACATTTCCTTCTGTTTCTGCTTCCCTGGCCATGAGCTCGTTGAAAAACAGTAAATCAAGCGCAGAGGACTCAATCCAGTCAACATTCTCCGTGTAGCCGGCGATCCACTTCAAGCCTACGTCTGCAGAGTATAGGAATTGAGCCAAACGATCAGTGGTAAATGAGCAAGACCCCAAATGGACACCTCTGAGTTTCGATTGTGGCGTCTGCCTGATCTGAACTAAGGCATCTCGTAGCGCTTTGCGAGAAAATGTCTCGCCATTCAGTAACACTAGCCCGGCCCAATCGCCGTGGGTCGCGATGTAGAGATAGCTACACTCCTTATAGCTGCCAATGCGGGGAATGGCTTCCTTCATTGCAGCTTTGCTGTTTGCCATTTCATAGTGATAAGCGTTCGGATTTTCGCACGCCATGTTTGCGATTAGATCGAACAGCCCGCGCACTGATACGTTCGATTTCCTCCACCAATTGCTTTCGATCACTGCAATGCGAGTATGCTCCATCTACTCCCTCCCCCCCAAAAACACGTTCACCTACTGTCGGCCAGGATCACAGGAATCAGGGCACCGGTGCTTTCTCGATCAGGAATTTCAGATTGGCGAAAGCAGCGAGGAGAGTCTCTTCATCCGGGGCAGACAGCGCTGTGCCGGTCCCGGGCGAATGAAGAGTTCGATTGGCCAGCTTCCTGAGGCCATGCAGCGGCTTCCTTCGCTGTGCGACCCATGCAAACTGCCCAGCGCAAAAATCAATCAAGTTCTCTAGGTCCTCGCCCGCGAGCTCATCTCTCCGGTAGTGCACTTTCAGCAGTTTCTCGAGCACCGCCCTGCACATAGCGATCGAGGCATTTGACGCGCCTGCCACATAGGCGAGCACGGCGTCATCCAAGAGCGTCAAAAGGCCTTTCGTTCCGGGGTGAAATGTCGAAGCAACGTGAGCAGGCACGAAAGTGACAGGGATGCGTCGGTATCGATCTGCCAATTTGATCAGATTGATACCAATCACTTGGTGAACGTAGTCACCACCCTCGACGGCTACTCGGCAGAGATTTCTGAGGCGATAATCTTCTATTTCATCATCTGCCAGCTCGGCCAGATATCCAAGGCCAATGTCGATGACGGATCCGGCGTTGTGATATCGCGGATCAAAATTCTCATCATGTTCGAAATCGGGCCGCTGGGTTTCCGGAAGGCGGCCAGGATTGCGCTCACTCTGGTTGACAGGCCCCTGACCATCGGGGGCGAACAAGCCGACGAACCCTGCGTCTTCGACTGCGTGCTTCCAATTCAATTTGTAGTCTTGGTAGTCGGAGCCGAAACGTTTCGGCAGACCGACGTGGAATCGCTTGCCCTGCTCCACCATCGTCTCGAGCTTGGTGCGAAACATAAAGGTGTAGAGTTCATCGGTGGCCTGTCTAATAGCGGCGCTCTGACGATAAAACTGCCTAAGCTTTTTAGGATCGTATTTGGCGGCCCGACGTAACTCATTAAAAAGAATTAGGAACTCTTCGCTAGGGCTAAGTCGTTGACTGCACATAAACTCACACCCCCGAACACCTTTAGCAACTCGTCGACGGTAGCGCTCACACTATCGGCGAATATTGTTTGGCTTCTTCAATCTTGACATCAACCTGACCGAAAAACATAGTCCCGATGCCATTTTAGATATCTGGCAGTCTCACTGCGCGGCGGCTTTTGCAACCCCTCCGACAGACGCAGTATGCGTCGCTCGTCATCCGAAACTAAGACCGATATCAGCAAGTCACCGGCCTCGTCGAACGAGATCAAACCGCGATCGAACAATGCATCGAGATGTGCAACGAGGGGCAGTCCGTTTCGCGGGTCGAGCCTTTCCTTGTTGTTCGAATCCCGCCAGATGCGAAGCGCGAATGACTTCACCAAGACCGCAGCCGGTGACAGCGCATTTCCCCTCCCAGAATGCGAGGGCTAGATTACGGAACTTGCCTTGCCCAAGTCTGGCGTCGATCAACGCAGCTCGCGAGGTTGAAGCGGTAAACCCAGCTTTGTCCAAGTCTGCCAAATCTTCGTAAAGATCGGACTCGTCTGTGCACTGCCGTTTTAGCTGCTGAGACGTCAGATTTGTAGGCAACAGATCAAGGATTCGAAGTGCGGTCTGGCGCGAGATCTCCTGATAAGATCCAAACATTCTGACGCCGCCGTTTATCTTGCGCACGCCGAGCCCAATAAGCCTTCCGCGCCGCCGCTGCTTCCAGTCCACTTCGTTCTTACGCCAGAAGAGTCCGTAATTTCGGATTAGCCCGCCCGCTCTCTTCCATCGCGACCTCACACGCCAAAAACCTTTAACACCTCGTCGCCGAAGTGGTTGATCACCTTTACAGCGATGCGTCCCGTCGCCGGGCGGGGGAACGAGCGTGAGGTGTCAGAATAGAGCGTCTGCCAGGCATCCTCATCGATCTCGGCTTTCAGTGCCGTCTTCAGGGACCTGTAGGGGTCATTGGCGCCGAGGAAATAAGCGTGGCGGACGAAGAAGCTCTCTGCGTTGTAATCGGTATCGATAAACCAGGCGGCGATGCCCTTCACATCGTCGGACCGGATCTCGCCGGTCGTTGGGTCGAAAATGTCGACACCGTTGACCTTCACCTGAAGCTCGCCATTAGCGGTCTCGATGAGATCGACGTCCGGCTCGCCGAAGACGACGAACAGGTTTCCCTTGCCGGTGTTCTTCAGCTCGTCGGCCATATGCAGGTCGGGATTCATTCGCGCCTTGAGGATTGGCAACGGGCCAAGGCGGTTGATGTCGCTTGCCTGAGCCTCAAAATTGAACGCACAGGCGATCAGCGCGTCGAAACGGGCTTCGGAAGCTTCGCGGGCGGCGGCGGTGATCTGGCTACGTGTCAGCGTGCCGAACTCGGGGCCGATCAGTATCCCAGCCTGCTTCTCGCGGCCGTCGCCATCCGAGTATATGCCTTTCGCCGCCAGCCAATTGCCAGGCCACGGCTCGACCGAGTTGAATCGGATGGTGTCAGCTTTGGCCTGCTGGTGGACACCGGCGGATTTCAGATGGTCAAGCACCATCTGTCCGAAATCGATCTCAGGAACGCTGGCAGGTGCAGGCTGCATAGCGCCTTCGCCAGCCTTAATCTCCGCCCCGAGGGTATCGTCACGCGCGGTGACAACACGGTGCGGTGAAAGGCTCTCAATCGTGAAGGGGCCCGCGACACGCACCTTGGACTTGTCCTCGTAGGGACGGTCGTAGAGCATTTCGACATCGGCGGCCCGAGCGATTGAGGCGTCGATCTCCTTTTGCCGCGCAATACGGCCTTCCCACCACTGGCTGTGAATTCTGACCGCCTCAGCGTTCGCCCAAGGATCAAGAGGTTTCGCCGGCAACGTCTCGAAAGTGTATTCACGCCCCAGTGTGGTGTTGAGTTTGATAAGGGCCTTTTCGGGCTTCTTGCCGAGATCGTCTTCAGCGATCGCTTCGCGCAATTTTGTGTGGAGAGCGACCGCTTCATTTTTCCAAGGATTTCCTGCTTCGCGAGGGATTTCCCAGTCCTCCCAGGGCTGATTGCGACCTAGAATCCGGTTTAGGTCATCCCGCAGCGGTTCCAGCACCTCCTGCCACCTCTCCCAAATCACGTCGATCTCGGCATTGTTGGCGATGGACTTCAGCGCGATGCGCGGCGCGCGCTCGTAGACGAATCCCTGGCGGATGTCGCCGGAGGTCGGTCCCTGCGGCTGGATTTTACCGGACTCCTTCTGCTCCTTGTCGCGCCCATCCTTCGAGTCCGCGAGGTAGTAGTAGGGAAATTTCGCTGCCATCAGCCGCGTGCGGGCGAGCGCCAATGCCACGCGGGACGTGTCGATGGTGATCCAGCGCCGGCCCCATTGCTCGGCAACTGTAGCCGTCGTGCCGGAGCCGCACGTCGGGTCGAGCACGAGGTCACCCGGATCAGAGGTCATCAGGATACAGCGTTCGATGGGCAGTGTCGCGGTTTGAACGATATACGTGGGATACTTTTCACCGTGCACATCCGACCAGATGTTAGGAAGTGCCACTTGATTCCAGTCTTCCCAAAGGGCAACGCCTCCTAGTGACTCACCCCCACCATCGAACAGGCGTCCACTCTTTTCCAATCGAGGTAGGCCGGTTTCGATGCTGAATCGCCACTGCTTGTTCGCACCGCAACTTTTTGCATGCCCCCGATACTGATAGTCCTCACTGCGGGTCTTGCTCGGATGCTGGCTGACGATTGGATAGTTTACACGTGCCCATTTGCCACCCGCGCTCATAAGCGCATCGATCTCGTCGTCAGAACTCTTGGTGAGGTTTCTTATGATGCCTCCTGGCAGAAGCATTGAATTAAACTTAGTCTCGCCCTCAGGATTGCGGCGAGCCTCGTATATTGTCCGCACCTTTATTGAAGAAGAAGACTTACAATACCAAAGGATTTCATCGAAAACTGTCTCTGTGACGATGGTTGCACTCTTCTTTTTAAATGCGATCGTGTTGACGTAGTTGCTCTCACCGAAAACTTCGTCCAAAAGCGCTCGCACGCGATGGCAGTTCTCATCACTAATCTGAACGAAGATGCTTCCGCTTTCGCTCAGCAATTCGCGTGCGACCATAAGGCGGTCGCGAAGATAGGTGAGGTATGAGTGAATGCCATCCTTCCACGTATCGCGAAACGCCTTCACTTGTTCCGGCTCGCGGGAGATGTCCTCCCTTTTGCCATCCTTGACATCGCGCGACTGTGTCGAAACCTGCCAGTTGGAATTGAACTTGATGCCGTAAGGCGGATCGAAATAGATGCACTGCACCTTGCCGCGCATCGCCTCGCGTTCGGCAAGGCTCGCCATCACCTGGAGGCTGTCGCCAAGGATGAAGCGGTTCGTCCAATGCTGGGCATGCTGGTAAAACTCAGCCCGCGCCTCCGGATCGGTGATACCGTTGAAATCGGCGAAGAGATCCGGCGCATCGGTTTCGGCTTCGCGGCGCGCGTCCGAGCGGCGCTTGAGGTCATCAATGATCGCCTTGGGATGCACTTTCTCCTGCACGTAGATCGGCGGCGCGTTGACCACCAGGTCGGACCAGTCCTGTCGGTCCTTGCCACGCCAGACGAGCTGCGCGTCGCCGAGCTCCAGCTCACCCGTCTCGGCAAGCTGGCGCATCTGCTCCTTGGTGATCCGGATGCGTGCGCCGTTCCAGACGATCTGCGGGTCGAGGTCGGGATTGCGATCCCGCTCCTCGCCATTGGCGAGCGGCCGCGGACGGGCGATGACTATCTCTCGGTCGTCGCCACCAAGAATTTCCTGCTGCTGCTCGAACAGCGATGCCATCTCGGCCGTCGGAACATTGATGCGCCGTGCGGCATCATGGGTGAGAGCGTCGATCTCGCGTGGTGTTTTGGCCATCAGGCAATCCAAACTGGCTGTCAGAGAAACTTCTTTATGAGGAAATGATAGACGGCGACGATTTCGTCGTCGCGCTCCCGCTCAATGCCTTTGATCGTGAAATCCGACACCTTTCCAACTGTCGTGCCGCTGCCCTTGGACGCCCCATTCCTCACGATGCCGTCTTTAACGTTCCCGATCGCGGAGCCGGAACCCGGTGACGATCCGGTCCGAATCACGCCGTCCTTGACGTTGCCGAGGGCAGTTCCAGACCCAGGCGACGACCCGTTGCGTATGACACCGTTCTTGAGGTTACCCAAAGCCCTGCCGGACCCAATCGACGAGCCATCCCGGATCACTCCGTCCTTGTAGTTTGCCATCGTCTCACCCTTTGGATCTTAACCGTGGCGCGCAGAGCGCTCACAACGGCTTCTGCATTCATGCCGTGGTCATTTCGTCTTGTGATGGAGCCGCCAGCACGGCCAGGAATGTGTAACGATCGCGAAGGTAGTCCGCCCAGGCGTCGCCCTTAGGTGCATCGGCAATCAACGGCGAAAACAGGGACTCAGTCGAACGGCTGATAAAATCGTCAGGATATTCGAGCATTGAGCGGTAAACCTTAAAGGCGTTATCGCCGAGCGGACGCAATGCGGGTGACGTCACGCGAGTCAACCGTTCGTTTCCTGCAGGCGCGATGTGAAGCACGCGAACGCGTTCCGCACCGTCTTCTTGAGTGGCCTGCATGCGACCCGCTAGCATTTGCTGCCGGACAAGCTGATAGAACGGCTCCCAGAATAGGTCGGTGAGTTTGACGTCAGCATCGCCGCGGACAGGGCCGAATGGAGCGAATGCGATACCTCGATAACGGCGAACACGCTCAGCTTCTCGTTTTGGCTCGGGTGGAGCGCCATAGGACTCCGTGTATTTCCACTCGACAAGCAAGGTTTCGATTCGGCCAGCCCGACGGAAGCGCAAAACAGCATCGGCGCTGGTGACATTGGCACCGCGTTTCGGCAGACCGGCTCGCGGCCATTCGTTGAGGTAATCCTTGCGGCCGATCCATTCGAAGCCGACGAACCAGGGTTTGCCGTTTGGACCATTCTCGACCGCCAGCATTTCGGGAAGGTCACCGCCAATTACGGCCTGGACTAATTTGGCCAGGATGTCCGGACGCGTTGCCAGGGGCATCAGGAAATTGAGACAGCAGACCTGCGAGGAGAGGCCGTGGGAGGCATGCTGGTGCCAGGCGATCATGTTGTCGACGAAATAGCGGTCAGCAATATCTCGGATTTGAGGATTGAGATTTGACAACCTGCGATAAGGCGGAAGGCGGTAATCGCAGCCGTCAAATCCGCGCTCGTCGGGCAAGGTCGCGCGGAAGAACGCGGCCTGGCTCGCGCGCTCCCGCTCGACGAAGGTCGGCTCGCGTGGGGCGGTCATGCAGCAGATCCGCCCAAAGTCTGCTTCAAGGCATTTTCACAGAGCTGCGATGTCTCCCATAGGAAATCGGCAGCGGTATCCCAGTTGCTTTCATCGTTCATGTTCAGCTCGAGCCGCTTGGAGAAGAACCTGTCGCTCTCGCCGGGACTCTTCAACGGTGCGCCAAGCCCCGGGACCAACTTGCCAGCGCCCCAGGCGCTCGCGCAGCTTGGACGGCTTGCCACCGTCTACCGTCCGAACGAAAACTCGGACGAAGTCGATGGCCGTCGTAATGCTGACGGAGCAGCCTATACCTGGAAGGTCGTGCCAACGCGCGCCGCGGGGCTGTGCCTTGCCGTGGAGCATCTCGCCCTTGTGACGGCCGAACATGTGCAGCCAGAAGCGGTTGATGATGTCGGTCTTGAGGTCGTTATAGACCATCGTCTGCTCACTCCGCCGCCATCGTCATTTCGGCTTCGACGCCGTCGTCATCGCGCTCGTCCTCCAAGCCTTCCTCCGGGACGTCGCCGCGATAAGCTTCCTTGCCCATCGCCTTCTCGATCAAAGCCAGAAGTCGTGTCTGGCGGTCTGCCATGAAGGCATTGAAAGCGTCGCCGCGCAGCAGGACCGGATCGATCAGGTGCGACCTGAGATATTGATCGAGGTTCCCTGGCGGGATGGCAGGCGTCGTTGGATTGCCGCGTTCGAGTTGCGCCAGATAGGTCGAAGGTGCGTCGCCGCCGATGATGCGGTTGGTCCGATAGGACAGCGGTGTCTTGTTGATGATGGAATCAAAGACATCCTTTGAGATGTTCCTTGCCTTGCACCAGGCCTGCGGAAAGATGTGGTGGATATCGACGTTCTCGCCAAAAAACACGGTATGGTCGAAGCCTTGGCCCGACCGGAAATCCTCGGCGCCTTCCTTCATGAGCAGCGCGTTGACGCCTTTGTAGGCGGCCGAAAGACGCATGCGCATGGTCTTCAGACGGTCGGCGCGGAAAATCGTTTCGCTGACCGTTGAAGGCGGCGGACCTCCGCGTATCCAGGCAGGCACTTCCATGAAGTCCCTGGCAATGCGCGTATCAACGGCGGAGCCATAGAGCTCGCCGAATACGCCGTTCCAATACCATTGCACCAGCTTGGCGCGCACTGCCTCGTGCTCCCGGGCGTCACCCAGGTCGGCCAGGATCGCGGCGAGCGGAATGATCTGCGACTGATACGGCAGGTCATAGATGCGATAGATATGTTGCATGTGCAAGAATTTCGCGGCCGCGAGAAAGCCCTGCTCAGCCTGCTTCTCGTATTTGTTATAGGCATCCAGGGGCAGGTTGAGCAGCGCATGGCGATTGCCGGTGACCTGCGGAAGCTCCTTTCCCTGCTTCCCGTCAGCCTCCGCCTGACGTCGCTTCTCGCGCGTATGCAGCAGCGAAATGACTTGCAGGAAATCCGTATTGCCGACGTCAGCCAAGATCCCCTTTTCGGCGTCCGCCAATTTCAGGAATGACGCGAATTTGCCATGACGGCCGGCGTTGGCCTTGCCATCGCCATACCAGTCCTTCCGCAATTCATGGCCGCTGGCCGCATACATGGCCGTGACGAGCTCGAAGGCGTCGAGCGGTTTGCCCCCCGTGTTGACCTTCTCGAAGACGAGGCAGACAGCTTCCTTCGATGTCGATTTGTCGAGAGCGATAACCGGGACGTGATACTGGACGAAATTCTCGATCACCTGCGCATGGAAGTTGCTGATGAGCGGCCATGTGTCATTGAAGGTGCCTCTGCTGTTGGCATAGCCTACGAATTGCATTTGCCAAGTGATCCAGTCGAACACCATGGAAAGCGGATACATCAGGGCTTCGAACTCTTTTTCGCGGCTCGATAGATCGAGGACGACGTCCTTGCCGAAATTGTCGCGCAGGATGCGGTCTTCCGGGACGCCAACGATCGCATCCTCGCGATCGGCCTCCGGATCGAGCGCCTTTCTGATGTCGAGATAAAACCAGCGTTTGACCCGCTTCTTTTTCGGGGTGACCGTCTCCAAGACCTTGTTGCGCAAGGTTACCTGATAGAGCGATGTCATGCGTTGCTGGCCGTCGAGCAGCAGTTCGTCGGGCGTGATGCCATGAGCCGCTTCCGGTGCGCCTTCCACCGGTCGCGGTTTGAAGCTGACCACACCAGACGTTTCCAAGGTCATCAGGGCCCCAACGGGAAAGGCACGCGAAATGGAGGCGACAAGGCTCTTGATCCGGTCCTCGTCCCACACCCAACTGCGCTGGAAATCGGGCAGTTGCAGCGTGCCACGGTCGCAGGCCTTGAGAAGGTCATGCAGCCCGATCTTGTTCGTTTGAAAAGCACTGCTCATTACGCGGGAACCTTCTCTGCGTGGTTTCGGCTGACGAACCCATCCGTCAGATTTGCCCATTCCTCCTGGATCGCGAAAGCGTCGCGGAATTCGGCAAAGGCCCACCGGCCGAATGTCTTGAGATTGTTGACACCCGGCACCCACAGCGCGCGCATTGTCTCGGCCTTGATCTGTGCGTTCAGGTCCTTGAAGCCCTTGATCTCCACGATGAGCTGGAGCGGGTCGTCAGGTCCCTTTCCATCGTCCAGCAGCACGATGAAATCCGGCAGATATTTGCGATTGGTCGAACCATCGCGGTAAGGCACTTCGAAGCCGAGCGCCTGGTTTTTCACGTAGGCTAGCGTGGACGGGTGGCCCTCGACGACGCGCGCGAATTCGCCCTCCCAATCCGAGTCACAGACGACGTAGTTGACGTGGCTCTTGTCGGCGGCGGTAGCCCAAAGGTTGGTCTTGGTTGTGATAAAGGAGACGTGGCTGGTGTTGCCGTAGGGATTATAGGGATCAAGCATAGCCTTGACCACGGGCTCCCCGCTGGCGCCCGCCTCGTGGACGATCGCCTTGTAGATCAAACCGGCGGCGATATCGGCGAGCTCGGCATAGGTCAGCATGCCCGCCTTGGTGCCGCCCTTCATCACCAAGCAGTCCCTGATCCACCGCCGCGTGATAGGCTGGATCTGGTTGTAGAGGTGGTAAGGCGGCGGCTGATCCGGGTCGCGGAAGTAAGTCTCGACCAGCTTCTTGGTAAGGTGCACCGCGACCGTGTTCGGCCGCATGTCATCCAGCGCATCAGGCGAGATGTCGTGACCTTCGCCGACCAAGCCCTCGAGCCTGGCCGTGCATGGCCCAACCAGTTCAGGCGTCAGCTCGAGCCGGGAGTCCGCGCTAAAGGTTGCGCTGATGAGGTCGTCCGGCAGCTCTGTCCGGTAGCCCGCGACACGGGGAAAACGGATCGACAGCCGCTCGCGTTCCCGGACCGCGAAGACGCGGGTGACTGGCTTCGGCGGCTTCCTCACCACGTCCTGCGGCTCGGTGGCGAAGTCGAAGGGGATGCCGAGGATGTCGGCATATTCTGTTTCGAACAGGCCGGTCTCAGGATTGAGTTCGTAGGACTGGCGGCGCAGGCCACGGCCGATCACCTGCTCGCACAAGAGCTGGGTGCCGAAAGCGCGCACGCCGAGGATGTGGGTGACGGTGTTGGCGTCCCAGCCCTCGGTCAGCATCGAAACGGAGACAACGCAGCGAATGCGTTCGCCGAGCCTGCCCTTGCGGCCGACAGTGTTCATCACTTCACGCAGTAGATCCGAGTCGGAGATCTTATCGGCTTCGGCTGCACCCTCACGGGCCGCTTTCTCCTTGCGGAACAGCTCGATCTCAGCGGCGGCTATCTTGCGGAAGTTCTCGTCGAGCGCCTCGCCGGAGTCGACCTGCTGACTGTCGATCAGCAACGTGTTCATACGCGGCAGCGGATTGCCGTATTGGTCGAAATTGCTGAAGAGCTTGAGATGGCCGCGATGAATGTTCTGACGCTGACCCTCGACCTCTCGATCCCAGCCGGATATCCATTCATAGACGAGGTTCGAGCTCGCCGTATTGTTGCAAACGACGATAAATACGGGCGGCACGCCGATGCCAGCCCGCTCCCAGGCCTCGTATTCCTTTTCGTAGTGGGCGTAGAGCGCATAGAGCGCCGTCTGCAGCCTGGGTGGTAGCTGGAGTGGGTCGAGCTCGCCCGCCTTACCCTTACCCTTCTTTGGCATCTCCTTGCCGATATAGTCCCAGAGATTGCGGAAGACGGGCGTTTCGGCGTTGACCGCATTGTCGGAGACGGGAACGCGGGGCAGCTTGACGATGCCGCATTCGATGGCGTCGACCAGCGAGAAGTCCGACACGACCCAAGGAAACAGTGTCCCCTCCTCGTAGCCTGAACCGCGCAGGAAGAAAGGCGTGGCCGACAAATCATAGACCGCGCGAACCCCAACCTTGCGTTTTAGAGCCTCGATCCCGGAGATCCAGAGCCGTGCAGCCTGATTGTTCTTCTCTGCCTCTTCCTTTTCGTCGCCCTTGAGCGCCAGCTCTTCCTCAGTCGGCGGACGTTCGCGGTAGCAGTGGTGAGCCTCGTCGTTGATCACGACGATGTTCTTTAATGAGAGCAGCTCGCCGCAGGCTCGCTGCAACATCTCCCCCTCGGTTTCCTTTGTGATGAGTTCCTCGTTGCGCCAACCTGACAACACTGCGCGGCCAGTCTTGTTGGTCTCGAGCTTCTCGCGGCGTTGAAACGCGTGGTAGTTGGTGATGACAATCTTAGCCTTGCCGAGGTCCGTCATGAGCTCAGGCGGGACCAACTCGCGGGTCTGATAGTAGTTTTCGCTATCGGCGGGGTTCAGGACACGCAGCCGGTCCTTGATCGTGATGCCCGGCGCGATTAGCAGAAACCCCTTGGAGAATAGTGACGAGTTCGGCTGTCGCGCAGCGTTGATCGCCTGCCAGGCAATCAGCATCGCCATGACAGTCGTCTTGCCGGCGCCCGTTGCCAGCTTCAACGCGAGCCGGAACAGCTCTGGGTTTGCCCCCGCGTTCGCTTCCTCAAGGTGGCGGAAGATATGCGCATACTGCCGGCGCCCTCGCGCGACTTCTGTGAGCCAGACAACCGTCTCCACCGCTTCAACCTGGCAGAAGAACGGTCGGGCACTTTGGAAGTCATGATGACGCCAATGCTGCAGCAAACGCTGGGTCGTTGGCGTTACACCCCAGTCGTTGGGGTTGGGTAGCGAGCGCCAGGTCTCCAGATATCCCCGGATCTCGTTGATGATCGGCGTTGGATTGTAGGCCTGCCCGTCTGCAGCGCGCTCGAACCCGAAGTCCTGCTGCTGCCGGTCGCCCTTTCCTTTGACTTTTCGAGCCCTCGGGACCGGTGTGACGTATTTCGACCGCCGACGGCCCTCGATCGGCGGATGCTCCATCGGCTGTCCGTCCTCACTCAGCGCGTGATGGCGCGTCGGCGCCAAATACGGCGAATTCAGAATCGGACTGAGGTAGAAAGGTTTCGTCATAGCCCCCGCCAAACGATTTGCGCGACGGACATTGAACCGGAAACGGCCGGCGGATCAACTCAATAGAGGGCTGGCACAGTGTTTCTCACAATTCTGTGGCGTCCTGGCCTTTACGGCAAATACGAAGTCATTTCGTATTCGAGATCGAAGGATCCGCGCACACGACGGCCTTCCCCGACAAAAGCCGGAGTAGACTGCTAGAACAAGCCAAATCGTGGATTGTCTGCATATGGCGCCCTACTAGCCCTTTGCAGTTCCTCCTCGATCAGAGCACGGGCACCCTTGAGCGGCCGGCGCAGAGCCGGGACAGTCCAGAGCCGATTCTGGCTAGTGCGGATACCAAGCTCGTTCAGCATGTTGACTAGCTCGCGGGCAGTCTTCTCGCCGGATAGTGTCTTCAGGACAGATGCGATCTGCCTGACCTTCTCATCAGCGATTTCTCGTTTTCGTTGAGCACCGAGGCGTTGTGCCTGAGGCAGGTTCACCCGATTCCCGAGAAGCACTCCCTCAGCCTTCTTCATAGCAAGCGCATGCCGGGTTCTTTCGGCGATCAGGTCGCCTTCGCGTTCGGCACGAGCCGCCTTGGTTTCCAACAGAACCGCATTGCGGATCTCGCCGTCGCCGGCAGAGATGATAGTGATGCGATGCTTTTTCACGATCGCGTTGATAGTCCCGCTATGGCGGGATAGACGATCCAAATCCGACACGATGATTGGTCGTCCGGTTTCCTCAGCTGCCTTCAGCGCGAGCAACAAGCCAGGGCGGGCAGACAGGCTACGGTCACCCCTCCCCGTGGCGACGTCTTCAAACGAGCCGGTGATCCTGAGCTTACTCAATTGGGCATACCTGTCGATCGCAGCCTTCTGGCCTTCAAGCCCAATTCCATATCGGCCCTGCTTGTCCGTCGAGACCCTCCTGTATGCGATGGCCTCTTTCCCCAATGAACGGTTCATTTTCAAGGTATACCTCCTCATAGAGTAATAGCTGGGAGTAATAGGGGTGGCTGAGCGAACCAATACGACCCCGATTAGACTTGCTCACACCTGACTACCTGCTGGAGCAGCAAGCCACGCCCTGATGGTGGGCTGGCTCGCCACATGCTTGATTGTGCCTGGCTAAGCGGCCTGCTTTGTCGGTTGGGCGTGGCTAGCGGCTTTCAACGCATCAGCCAGAGCCTTCTGAAAAGCTTCATGCCCGGCGATGTCGTAGAGCCTGGCGAATTTGACCAGATCTAATTTCGATTTGATGTGTGCGACCAACCCTGTCGCCGCCCAGCAATCTCTTCGGCGGTCGCAGGTCGCGTCGGGCTCGCTTTGGTCAATGCCGTGACGACCATCGGCGGCTTGCTCGTTGCCGACGGAGCAAGCGCCGCAGCCGGACCAGATTTGGTTGATATAGTTGTCGACGAGCTCAGTGGCCTCGACGGCGGCGCAGGTGTCGCAGGCTTAGCCGGGACTGGTGACGTGCCGGCCGGCGCAGCCTTGGCTGGGGTGGCACTGGTCGCCGACGTGCTGGCCGGCGGAGCCTTGGGCTTGGCTGTAGCCTTGCTGATCATCTCCTTGACGGCCTTTGTCTTTGGCGCTGGCTTTCCGGCCCTGACGTCATCTGCAATGGTCTTGATGATCTTGTCGCGAACAGCGTCCGCACTAGGCGCCGCCAGGAGCTGCAAGGCGGTGTCGGACAAACCAGGCACGGACTCGGACTTCTCGGCCATACGTGCCCGGTTCATGTAATTCTGGGCTGTCTTGGCGGTCATATCGAATTCGGCCTCAATCCACTTGCCGAAAAATCCGTGGCCGAGCTTGTCTTTCATCGCTCGCAATTCCTTACCAATCTCAACAACACTGCGCCTAGCGCTTTCGCCATGACTGTGAATGCGGCCGGCCGCTTCCTCGGCCATCTTGGCAATAGCTGGCTGGAGGGCGTTGTAGATGGCGAGTCTAAACGATGCCGACAGGGGCACTGTCTTGCTCACCTTGTGATCAGATGGCTCGCGGCTCGCGTCATTTTCAAGGGTGGCTTCAAGTTGGTTCATCTCGGCTGCGCTGAGGTCGAGATCTTCCATCGCGCTGTCCACGGTTTTTGGTGACACTTCGGTCATTTTGAGTCTCCTGTCGTTTTCCATTGAGGGAGCGTCCACCGCACTTGCCTGTCGAGCTGCTCGCGGACTTGATTTAAGCGCATCATTTGTGAGAGCGCGGCCTTCCTGGATGCTGCATCGTTCAGGTCTGATACTTCGAGGTCGGCAATTGCTCGGTCGATCTCTTGGCGCTTGTATCGAGCAATCGCACTGGCGAGTCCGGAGGCTGCATCGAGGAAGGCGCCGACCATCCGTTCTGCTCGGCCGATGGAAGCGCGATAGGGCTCACCCCACTGCTCCTGCCATTGATCGTCAGTGTCGGAGTCAAAGGCTGGTGGGGTGACGCCGACACAGTCGAGCACTTCCTCAATCACTGGCCAATTTCCGTCGTTGGGGAGAAATTCGCTGAAGGGCTGCGTCGCGACTTTGTCAGTGGGATCTCCGGCTCTTTTCGCGAGCTCGGCTTTTCGCTGGCGGTAGGCACGTTGGTATTCCGCCGATGTCTTGGCCATGTGACGCTCCTCGTTCTGCGTGATGAGTGCAATTTAACATTTAACTGTTAAATGTCAAGACGCAAAATGCGAGAAGCGTGGTCGGCGTCATGCCTCCCTGTCAGCGTAGCCACAGACGACCTGGACACGCAGCCGGTATTCGTTAGGGTTCGACCCTTCCACGGTTCGTGGCAATCGATCCGAAATGCGAAATCGTTTCGCATTTGGCCGGGCACGTTTGTATGGAGAGGTCCTTCAGCATGGGTGGACCGCGGCTTCCCTGACCGGACCGAGATCAATGGAGTCGCGCAATCCTCCCATCAAATTCTGTGACCCGCCCTACCCCAAATCCTTGGCCTCGTTCGCTAACGGACTCCGGCGCGTGCGCGCCCTTACGTCTTGCGCGGCGCTCTTCAAGCCTCGGATCTCTCTCTACGATGGCGGTGATCAGACGCGAGTTTCTGCTGGCCGACATTGAGGAGCGGAGCCTGGATATGTATTCGGCCTTGCCGTGCCTGGGTTTGCGTCCGAACCGGTTGCGGAGTCAGCGTTCCGTTGCAGGGAAGCTCTGCAGTGCTATCCGTTCTCTGGCCGCTGTCTCCCTCCTCTCATCGAAGAGCGTCGACACGCGCTGGCGCGCTTCTGTGTCGTTTGTAATGCGATTTCGATGTTGTCGTCGCCAGACTTTTTTTGCACGGCGGTCGCGGAGGGAAACCTGCGTCAACATGGCGTAACATTTCACGATGATTTAACGATGATTTAACAGCTGGACGGGTTGCAGATGTCAACCTACCGACGGGTGTCAACCTGACTGAGGAGTTCGTCCGCCATGGGCGGGACTTGGGTTCTTTCCATCACCCGAATTCCCGTGGCCCACACTCGTGTTTCGCGAATTACGGCCCACGATGGCGATGCTTGTGCGCGATAGCGAGCGAACCCCACTGACCCGGCATCTATAACTGCATATTAGATGCACAAACTCCAACCGTATGGGCGCTTCTCTCTTATTAAATGCATAATAATTGCATAATTGCCTTGCATCCAAACCCATTAAGCGGTTACTAATGCATCAAACAGGCAGAGAAAAGCGATGCAAACGAGAATCGACCCCACGAAACTGCGAGTTGAGCGCGAACTGCGAGGATGGACGCAACAGGAGCTTGCGCAGCGATCCGGCCTGTCCCTTCGCCAAATCGCTGCGCTGGAGAGAAAGCAAAGTGACGACGGTGGTCATCCCGTCCGCCAAAATACGTTTGTGAAGCTAACTGAAGGAATGAACGTAGATCCAAGTGCACTGAGGCACGAAAGCGGCACATTGGGCGCATTGCGAAATCAAGCGCTTCATCTTTCAATCCCCGCGCACATTCGACTGCAATACGACCTCATCGAAGAGCGCTATGGTGTCTCCATGCGCGACTTGATCGACGCAGCGCCGATGCTGTTCGTGCTGGCGGCACGGATGAGTTTGTCCTGGCGGCGCGAAAGGGTTGCGGAAGCGGCTGCCCATCTGGATGGAGCCAGGGGCTCCATGGGCTACGTCCTTACCGAAGCCCAACGTGAGATGCTCAGTTCCATTGAGGAAGGGATCGGCGCAGAAGCCGAAGCTATCCAGAACGACGCTCTATTCACTCCGTCCCAGCTTTCTTCCGGACTGTTCGAATCGAACCGCTTCCTGGATTGGGTCGATGCTATTGCCGACGATCCAGACGACATAGAACTCATCGGGCTTCGTAAAGTCTCACTGACTCCCCCCGGTCTACAAGTGCCACACAACGTCTGCCGCAAGGCCCTTTACGACGTCGCCGGCCATCCTGGCGAGCCAGGTGCAAACCAGGCGATCTATGCTTTGGTCAGCGGAGAGGTGCGTTTGCACGATATTCCGCAAGAGCTACGTGCCGAGGATCAGCGTGCTGAGCGCATCGCTTGGATAGGCGAGCAGGTCGACGGTCCGGAAGACGAAGAATGGTGCATCGACACCTACCCTGGACTGCATCCCAATACGGCTAAATATTCGACCCGCGCGTCCCAGCCAGAGGAGAAAGTCAAATGACCTTCGCCAGCTCCGTGCGCATTGCACGCCACGCCGCAATCCGAGCCAACCAGAGGGGCATTCGGAATGGTGTCATCCAAACGATAGTCGAATACGGGAAGGACATTGGCCGGAATCGCTATGATCTCGATCCTGCTGAAGCGTTCGGACGTGTGGCGGAGCTGAAGGCGGAGCAAAGCGCCATACTGCGCGGACCATGGACCAGGCGCAAGGCGGAACAAATGCGAGAACTGCGCCAAACAATCCGATCGATTGAGCGAGCCTTGAATATGGTTGTGGTGATCTGTGGGGCCTCGATCGTGACTACCTACCACGGCCGACGCCGACGCCACCATAAACCGCTCGCATATCTTTCTTGAGGGAGCCAACATGGTCAACGAACTTTGCCACATCTATAACTTCCAGGAGCGGGATATCGATCTTCTCCTTGCGGAGGAGCTACGCGTTAATGGCGAATTCGCTGCCTGGTTCATGGACCGGGCTTCGCCTCAGATCCCGGTTCTCGGACCAGCGTTCAAAACCCGCATATCTGTCGTCGAGGATGGCAGTGAGGCTGATGTGATCGCCTGCTTCCGGCGGGCGGACGGCGGTGTCCACCGCGTTTTCATAGAAGACAAGATCTCGGCGCCGCTCATGCCGGATCAGCTAGCACGCTACCAACGCAGAGCAGCCGCCGAGCAGCTGCGGGGGGAAAGCAAAAGCTACTCGGTGGTCCTGTTCGCTCCGGCGGGCTATGGATCTGGCTTGCCCGATGGTGTTCTGTGGCTGACATTCGAGGAAGCAGCTGTAGCTCTGGAGCAGAACAAGAATGACCACCGCGCAGCCTACAAGGCGGAGTTCCTTCGTGCAGCACTTCCAAGAACCTCGCCGGCAGCAAGGGACGCGCATGTTGTAGATGTCGAGCCCTACCTGGCTGACTGGTGGGAGGCTGTCTACGTCATGCTCGAACGCGAATTCCCCGGCTTCTTTGTCCCTCCGAAGACACGTTATCCGCGGAGCGTCTATTTCTCGCCCAGAACGGGTGGGATGGCTGACTATCTGCGCGTCGACTTTAAGGGTCATCTTGGCGAGGTGGATCTCGCCATCAAGAACGTCAACTATGCCGATCTTGCGTTGTGCCTGAAGGGCCTCCAATTGCCTGGCAGTCTTGTTGAGAATGGCAAGTCAACCGCGATCAGGATCGCGGGTCTTGAGAAATTCGTTATTGCGGATGGTTACAACGTCATCGAAACAAAGGTCCGAGCGGCTTACGCGGCCGCTGCCAAGCTCCTAACGTTCTGGAAGGAGAACCGGGAGCTTTTCGATAGTTTAGCACTACGGTGAATTCGGTATCATCGCGACGGCAGGATCTTCTCTGTGCGATGGTCCCAGACGCAGACCCCACTTGGAGAGGTGGTTCCGGTTTTCCGAATCTCTGGGCGCCAAAAGGCATCCGGATGAATGGACTGCGGCACCCCTAGGACTTCCATCCATTGGATACGCCCCAAGAATAATGTCGGTTGGTTCCTAAGGGGCGCACATTCCGGGGACCCTCAGCTGGCAACCATGTAGGTTCGAGGAACCTGTAGCGGTGGGCTGGTCGGAAAGAAGCCAGCATACACAATGCATGCCGACTTGGTCGTCGAGTTAATAGGGCGGCGGAAACCAGCCCTAACTGGTGCGAAGGAGTCCGAATACCTATTTCCTATGCTGTTCGCGCGATCAAGCTGACCTACCTGCCGATCGGCACCCGCATGGCGCTGATTACCCAGGCTCTCCCTGCTTACATTCAAGAAGCTGAGGTTCTGCTGAAAGGGGGGCGCGACCTTGTCATCCGAATAGGTATTCGTGCATTAATTCACTTGGGGCAGGCGTGGATGGCTTTCGTTTTCTACGACATAGAGTCGACCGGAGCTGATCGATCCTTCGATCAGATACTCCAGTTTGCGGCTGTTCTGACTGATGACGATCTCAACGTAGTCGACACGTTCGAGATACGCTCACGGCTGCTCCCACACATCGTGCCCTCGCCCGGTGCAATGCTTGTCACGGGCGTTCGCGTCGCACAGCTGTTCGATCCTGCCCTGCCCTCTCACTTCGAGATGTGCCGGCGTATCCATGAGGTGATGAGCTCGTGGTCACCGGCGACGGTGGTTGGCTACAATTCACTCGCGTTCGACGAGGAGATGCTTCGGCGAGCTTTCTACAGCTCGCTCTTGCCGATCTACCTTACCAACACCGGCGGCAATTCGCGGCTCGACATCCTGCCCCTGATGATCGCAACACACGCGTTCGCGCCGGGTGGCCTTAACTGGCCTGTGAATGAGAAGGGACGTGTAAGTTTCAAACTCGATCGGCTGGCACCAGCGAACGGCTTTGATCACACCGACGCACATGATGCTTTGGCCGATGTTCATGCCACTATTCACTTGGCGAGGCTCGTTCGTGCGCATGCGCCGCTGATCTGGCAATCGGCGATGGCTTACCGGACGAAGGCGCTCGCAACCGAATATGTCGAAGATCAACCAGCATTTGTTGCGACGCTGCTGCGATTTGCGCGATGTGTGCCGAGCCTGGTTACGGCCCTCGGGATCAATCCTGAGAATTCCAGCGAGCTCTTCACGCTCGATCTTAGGCAAGATCCGGTATTGCTCGCTGCAATGACGGCCGAAGAGCTTAGCGTCCATATCAAGACCAAGCCCAGGCCGGTATCGTCTCTGAAGCTGAACGCCTCTCCCCTCTTCCTGCCAATCGAAGTCGCCGGCCCGAAGGCATCAGGGTATGAAATCGGCCTCGACGAGATCGCGCGACGCGCTGAACAAGTGCGAGCGGATGAAGGATTGAGAAAGCGCCTGATTGAAGCCGTTGTATCCAGTCGAGCTCCGTTCCCCGAGAGCCCGCATCTCGAGGAGCAGATCTACGGCGGGTTCTATTCACCGGGAGACCAGTATCTGGTCGACGAGTTCCACAAGGCTGAATGGCCCCAAAGGCTGGAGATATCTGGCCAGTTCGCCGACCGGCGACTAAGAGGCCTGTCTCGGCGCCTAGTCTACTTTGACGCGCCCCACGTCATGCCAGACAAGATGCGAAACACGTATGCTCGTGCCATCGCCGCGCGGATCCGTGCTCGCAATGAGGCAACTCGGTGGGTAACGCTCGATGAAGCGATCTGGGATGGCGAAACGATGCTGGCGGACCTGGCGCTGGACGATCGACAAAGGCTTGACGAGCACCTGACCAAGCTGAGGACCTGGCGAGAAGAAGCGCGCCAGCTGTTGGAGGTTCCGATCGTTGGTTGAAGCAGGTTGCGATCAGCCGCCCTCCCGCCAGCGCATCGCTCGGCGCTTGTCATTCAGGCGCTTCTTCGGCGGCCATGCGGTAAAGAGGTCTTTGCCATCAGATAGGACGTAGATGCGCTCTCCGACGCTGATGATTCTCACCGAATAGATCGCAGTGCCTTTCTTTCGCGGTTCGATGAGTTTCGCGTATCCATGTCTGATGTCGCTCAGGATGGCCGAAAATTCACCTGGCTCAAGAACGATCCCGTATCGACGCAAGAGCTGCCGATGGAAATGCCAATGCCTCTCCGGGATCGAGGCCCCAAGCCAGCGATAGTTGAAACGAGGCTTTTTGCTCATTGGTCACGGATCCTGATCCTGCAAAAGCCGTCGCAGGATCTGCACGCGTCTCAATGTTGGTGGCGGATCGGCGTCGCCGCTCGCGAGTCGTATGAATTCGATCCAAGCGAGTTCGTTTGGCGTGATCTCTGTTTCCTCGGCGCACCTCTCATTGAAGCTCACCGACGTTTCATCATGAGCCCCTGTCATTTCCCGAAAATCCCCCGGAGCACCGTCCTGGCCCTGGATGTAAGGCTCGGGTCCGAGTAGTCGGAAGCCTTGCGGATTTCCTCCAGCCAAGCAGTTTCGTTTTCGGTCACGAGGGTTCCGAAAATCTTCCGGATGGCGAACTCTGTTGTGTCGCCGCCGAGCTGCTCGACGGCCATCATAAAAAGGAGGGCCGGATCGCACTCGAGCGCCTTGGCCAGAGCTGGGACGCGATCGAGCGGCAGTTTGCTGTTGCCGGCCTTGATGTTCGTGAGCATGTTGTGTTGCGCGAAGCCAGCTTCGCTCGAGATGAGCGACTGCGTCTTGCGCGGCTTCAGCTCGAGAACGCGCCTTTCAACGAATTTTGCCAGCCTAGTTTCAGAATAAGGCCTAGTTGTTGTGCCTTTTGCCATAGATATCCTCTCTCGTCATGCAGCACGAATGTGCTTATTGATGAGAGTTATAGCGATCGAGTAGTGGGTTCATTTCACTTTATATAGGAGAAATACTTTAAGTCGTGGTTTTGCCTTGCGTCCTTTACGTAGGCACTATCCGACAGAGACCATGGAGCGGATAAAAGCTTTTCGAAGAACAATCCATTGTGATATAACCTCGGCTAGTAGACATAGGTGTCGAGAATATGTCACATAAGCCTGGACAGCGAGAGCACGCCCGTGCACTGCTGCGGGACGGTAGCCTGGTCCGCCTGCGCGACCTGATTGGGGCGGGAGTGAGTCCAGAGACTATAGCCCGCATGGTTCGAGGAGGTGAGGTCGTGCGGCCCGCGCGTGGCCTCTACCAGTTCGCCGAAGCGGTGCCGGATGCACGCCGTTCAATCGCTGAAGCTTCGGCGCTGGTTCCCAAAGGGGTGATCTGCCTGACCTCGGCGCTAGAGTTCCACGATCTGACGCTGCACATGCCATCAGCCATCTGGATGGCCATCGACCGAACGGCATGGAAACCGAAAGTCGACTATCCGCCCATCCGATTTGTCCGCTTCAGCGGCCGCGTCCTGGCGGAAGGCATAAAACGGCACCGCATCGAAGGCGTCGACGTGCCAGTATTTGAGCCAGCGAAAACCATCGTGGACTGTTTTCGCTACCGCAACAAGATTGGACTCGACATCGCGCTCGAGGGGCTCCGAGAGGGCCTCAGGAAGCGGCGGGCCAGGCCGGACCAGCTGTGGAAATTCGCCCAGTCTGGCCGAGCTTGGTCGGTGATGCGCCCGTATGTCGAGGCGATGGTCCCCGATGGCGCGTGACCTTCGCACCTTTGGCGCTCTCCGTCAGAGCGCGCGTGCTCGAACGCGCTCGCCAGGAGCGGTCCGACTGCCAGCAATCGCAGATCGGCATGCGCTTGAGCAGCTGCCCAAACTTTGTTGGAAGTCTCTAAACTAACGCCGGCGAGTGGGGTAGACCTTCCATTGGGGAAATGGAGGGGCGGCTTCGGATGCCTGAATTCTACGACGATGGCTTTTGCCACTACCAGCCAGCTGCGCAGCCTTACCTAGCGGCTATTGCACGCGGAGTGAGAGACCTTGCCGAGTCGCCCGCGTTCCTGCTGCAATCAACCAAATACGAGACGTCCTACATCGACGCAGAGCCGCTTTGGCGAGAGCAATGGAAGCAGCGAGATCCAGCTAACTCAATGAAGTGCCCGTTCTGGTCGAACTATTGGTATGAGCCTTGCCGGTCGTGCGATTGCCGCATTGACGAGTCGGTCTCGATGGAGATCGATGCGATGTTCTTTTTGTGAAACCAAGCCGGACAGACGATGGCAATTCATGTCGAGATGAAGCGCGACCGAGAGCCCCTGTCGATTGGGCAAGCTGAGGCTTATCGACCCCGCGCGGTGTGTTTCCAGGAGCGACGCCGTTTGCGAAAAACGCTTCCGCCCCATCAGCACTTCATAACCGTTATCTTCTGTGGGATTGGGACAGATAATCCTTTCGTTAGCGAACACTTCGATCGAGTGATCCTGCACGACCATGCCCGCAACAAATTCCCTGGATATCCTGCTCGATAAACCACAGGTCACGATGTTGATAGGTTGTAGTGAGGGAACTTTTCCAGTGCCGCCTTCTTCGCGGCTATCGTGACGTCTCCATAGTTGTCGCCGGCCGTCTTGCCTGCGTGGCCCTGTATCGCATCAAGGACACGATCTGAAATTTCCAATTCTTGACCTACCGTCTTGAAGCGGTGTCGCCAGCCATGGTTTGGGCTGACGCCTGCGGGGATGACGCCGAGCGACTGAAGCCATTGACTTACGCGTCCGGCAACAGTGCGCGCAGCCGTGACTGACTCCTTGGGGCCGGCATAGAACAACGGTCCAACAGGTGCACCTTCCACGAAGCGAAAAAAGCCCAGGTCAACTATCTGGGGATGCACCGGCACGTCGCGATAGCCGCCGGCCTTTACCGTTCCGGCATCCGGGGTGATGCGGATGATGTGCGTATCGCCCTCCAGTCGAAAATCCTGCTTCCGAAGCTGGGTAATCTCGGTGATTCGTGCCCCGGTGAAGGCGCACAAGATCGGTGCCCATCTTTTCGCGGCTGTTGTCTGTGGCGCCTCAGTGGTGCGGGGATTGTCTGTCTTGGTGGGAACATAGTCGCGGGCCTTACGAAGGATTGCCACGGCTTCAGGCAGCGTGAACCCTTTTTCTCGCGCAAGGGGCCTTTTGGGGACCTCCTGCCGAACCTTCTCCGCTACATTCGTTTCCAGGCGATCGTTGTCGACAGCCCACGATAAAACGGTGCGCACCGCTGCCAGGTAGACGTCAGCGATCGTCTTGGCCGATAGCGTCTTGAGGCGATCGTCGCGCCATTCCAGAAGCTTCTGTTTGGTAAGGCGTCTTGCATCATCGCGGCCGATGAAGCTCGTGAGGTCGGCGAAGACCGGCTTCCAACGGCTCTCGGTTTCCTTCGCCTTCCCGACCAGTTTCTTAGCTGAAATGTAATCGGCGAATAGTCCTTTCAACGACACGGGCGGCAACGGCTCCGGTTGCGGCTGGGCATTCGCCAACATCGGGTGCGAAGGCGTTCCGTTGAAGTCACCCTCATCGCGCTCCGCTATGCGGGCGAGCGCCTCAAATTCGGATATGCATAAAGCGATAGCCAACGTGCGCCATTCATTTGACCCGATTTCGACGGTGGTGTTGCCGAGCCGACGATATCGCTCGATCCGATCGCCGACCAAAGCCGCGAGTTCCGAGTCGGCTAAACGTCCGGCAATGCCCTCGCGGAGGCTCGCGGCCCGGCCATAGTCAACATAACCGAAAGAGGCGTATCGATGGTCGGTGTTTCGCAACTCCTCGTCAAAGGCCAGCTGGGCTTGATAGTTGCGTAAGGCAATCTGGTTGGAGGCAAGCGGATAGCGCCCAACCGTGACTGGCCGAGCTCCCGCCTCCGCTGCGCGACGCTCCGCGAGTGCGATCTCATGCTGCAGAAGTGCAATGGCGCCCGGAAGAGCTTTCAGAGCCGACCTATAGTCTGGCCCTAGCGCCTTCCTGCGTTCGGTCTTGCCGTCCATGAACGGCCGGAGGTCCTTTGGGATCACAAGCCGAGCGAAATAACGACCGTCTCGATTGAGGAGATTCCGAACTCTTCCCGCCACGCCCCTGAACCCATTTTGTTACAAGTTTTGTAACGTCAGAATGGACAGGAGGCCTTGAAAGTCAAGGGCTTCAGCGATTTCAAAGGGATAGGCTGGTGCTGCGAGAGAGGATTGAACTCTCGACCTCTCCCTTACCAAGGGAGTGCTCTACCACTGAGCTACCGCAGCGACGCGCGCCTCAATAGCCGCTGGCGCCTTGAATTGCAAGGCGTAGCGGCCCCCTTTCACACCCTGCGCCGTTTCGGCCCGATGTTGCCAATGTGGTTCCAAACTGGCTCGGCACGTGCTCCAGCCTACACCGGTCGGCCGAGAGCTACACCGCTTTTGTTGCCGGATCGTTGCCAATTTGGATGCGAATTGAAATAGAGCCCCGTACAGAGGTTTTTCGCACCCAAGGCCTTCGCGCGCGTCCTTGCCCTGTCCCCGTGGCGAATGCATGGGGTTTCGAGGATTGGCCTACCCCTGATTTGTGGCGCGCCGATACAAGGCGTACCTGCGAACGACCTTGTCGAGAGTCCGGCTCGGAGGGGACTAACAAATGTAAATGTGGATGGGGGTGATCTACGCCACAATGAGCCAGGGCCTATCGCAACGCAGTTTGCTGATCATATGGCCCCTTGTCTTCCGACGACCCTCGACACACCCTGGTCCCCCGCCCCGCTCGGCGGTCGTCTTCTTGTTGAGCGACGACGCACCAGCGCTGCTCAGGGCCGGAACCTTTCCGTGTGCCAGACGATCTTGCCGTCGACCTTCATGGGCTTGTGGATCAAAAGATGCTCGGGGTGAACCTCGACCAGGTACCTTGATCTCCGGCTTGCACCGGCTGCAGTCGAACCTTAGGCGGAAGCGATTGGCGCCCCCCGCCGTAAACCATCATGAGGTCAGCCGATCGGCGGTAGCGCACGTTTCGGCAGGCGCATTCCACCTTCAAAAGCATGTTGTGCCGAGTCGGCTTTGGCCAGCGTCGATCCTCTTCAACTCCCTGGAAACCGGCCGGGGCATCTGAGCCACCTTGTCTGGTCCGAATGGTTTGTTTGTACAGCCAAGAGAGCGGCTTTCCGGTGAGCTGTCCGACTATGCCGTCGCGATCTCCTAGGCCACTCTCGCCACCGCTACAGCAAGCGCGATCGGGTCGGTGTTGTATGCGCCGCTGCGGTGACGTGACAAGAGCTCCCTAGATTGCTCGGCCAGTCTGGCGCTCTCGGCAATTGTAGCGCGGGTCTGGTCGATCAGATCTCGGTTCCGCATGTCCTGCTGGCGGAGTTCGCTCAGTAAGCGATGGGTATTTTCCGTCTCCATTGCCTCCATCCGACGGGCACCAACAAGATGAACAGCTACGGCCCGGGCTGGATGTAAGCGGGCAACAGCCTTGCCTGCATTAACCTTTGTGACTTGCGCCTCAAAACCGCAACGGAACGACCTGGGGGATTTCGCGTTGTGGGCGATGCTTCTCCACGACCACATCAGCATGGCGCGACGCCACGTCCGACAGGGCGAGCGGCATATCGCGCTTCAGCACGAGCGGATTGCCTGCCTAAGGACCAGCAGGCTGCCGACGGAGGATGCATTGAGGTTCCTAAGCCTGTTGGAAGAGGTTCACGCATTGCAGAGGGAGCACCTGTCGCGACTGCTATCGAAATCGGCCCCTTCGAAAGCAGTCTCGGAGCTTTCGCCGAAGACGCAGCTGGTGGCGGGCCGGAATGACGTGATTGCGATTCCTGAGCCCATTGTCGGGCTCGGGCTGGACCTGGAGCAAGCGCTTAAAGAAATCTTGAGCGAGTCGGCCGCCAAACCTTCCAAGGTCAAACTTCACTAGCCGCTGGCTCTCTCCTCGGCGTTGCAGAAAGCGGTGCTCGCTTCAGCCTGCCTTCTCAAGTTCTTCCAAAAGCTGGTGACGGTCAGTTACACCACGTCGGAAAATACCTATGACGTTGAGCGCGACCCTTTCGCGTTCAGCCTCGCGTTCGATCAGTGAATTGAGCAGTGATCGCTCACTGCCTTTGCTAGAATGTTGATTTCGGCAGGCTCAATTATGCCGTACGCCAGCATGCCCACGTTCCTGAGCGGGACAGCACTATGAAGGCTCTCACACATTCGTTCACCCTCTACCCCGAGACGCCACACCCGCAAGACAATACACCCAGAAAAAGTCGGCACGAGTCGATTAGATTGGATTGACCGCTGCGAAACGTCACTTGCTGCTCTGAGAGACATCAGTGCGACTGCGACAGCGTCAGAGTTGCGGAATAGACACTCAAGCCAGCTTCGTCCTGTACCGACAGGACTAGCTTGCGGTCCTGCTCGGCGACCACCGTTTCCTCGCCCGCAATGTCGTGTAGCGCCCTTAGCGCTTCCTGCCGCGCATCGCTGATGGTGGCCAGGTCCACCCAGGCGTCTCCAAGGCTCTCCCCATTCCAAACGACTTCGAACCGATAATGCGGCATACCCTATCGTGATCTGCGCCAGACCAGCCCGCATTCAAATTTGAGGGTCAGGAGAAGTCCGGCGGTTCCATTTTTGGTGGCCGGCTACGTCCTCTGCGGGGATGGTCTTTCGGGCTGGTGTCGGGCGAATAGGTCAGCGTGATACGCTTGCCGCCGCACATCGTGCATTTCATCTTCAGCGCTGCAAATCCCACTCCGTGGCGGGACCGTCAGGGCCGAACCGATCGCGGAGCGCCGGCAGATCTCTGGGCTCGGGGTCTCAGTCGGCCAAACCGCCCCTCCGGTGTTGCATGGCTGTAAGGATCACCCTCAACAGGCTTCCGACATCCTCAATCATCTCCTCGGGCGAGATGCCTTCGCGCCCTGCAGCTTCCATGGCCGCGTCGGACAGATAGATGATTGCGAGCGGATCGTCGGTGGTCGCATTTGGCAGATGCTCCGCCATCCATTTATCGAGGAAATTTTTCCCACGCGTGCTCATAGCAGCTTAGGTTCCTTCTCGAGCTCCTGGTCGGATGCCGATTGTGCTCGATGCTGCGTTCGGCCAGCTTTTCGCACCCTGACCGCCGTCCATCTGAGTCAGCGTTTCGCACTGTCGCGATCGGCTTCTGCCCGCGTTAGGAACTTTTCCGTAACTTGTGACAGGTTGCTCTTCAACCACTCAGCCATCACCTCCTCTTCCCGCAGATTCTGCTCGCAGACGCGGGCGATCTCGACTTCGCCCTCGGCATTCGCGGCAGCGATGAGGATGGTGTAAGAAGCGATTTCCATGTGCTCGAAGGTATAGCTCGCCAGCGACCCCTTCATGACCTCGTCGCCAGCAAATACGCCGCTGAGCGACTGCGCCGTCGCGGTCAGCTTGCCGCCTGCGTCCTTCAGCATGGAAGAGCCCTCGTCAAGGCCTTCCAGGCAAGTCTTCAAACGCCTGGCCTGTTCCCTGGTCTCTTCCAAGTGGATGCGGATTCTATCGCTGAGTTCGGGGTAGCTCTCGATCCGGCTCAATTGGCCGGATAGCATCGTTTCGGCTTGTTCTTCCATGGCGTGGGCATCCCTCAGCCATTGGATCAGCCATTCGCGCGACTCAGACATTGCTCATCTCCGTAGTTTGGTCGAGCCGAACCTCTGCTGATGCGATTTGTTCCTTGAGACACGTTAGGTGCCCCATTGAGCTAGGACCCTTTTTTTGGGCCTTCCTCCTGCACCTTCCCGCGGGGAGATCTGAGATCATGGCCGGCACCAGCAAAACGCCCTGAGGGCTTTGCCAACCGGTAGTCACAGGCGGCGAGCCTCAATACAATCACGATCCGAGCACCCACGTGACGTGTGGATAGTGACGGTTCACTAATGACGGGCAGCGTAATTGAGGCACTCCCCCCGTAACCTATAGACGCGGGCACATGACACGCGCCCGCCAAAAATGATGGCGGCTGAAGTTTTCAAGTTCCGGGACAGTATGCATCCGCCGCCGGATTCCGCCAGTTCGGAACAAGACCGGCCGCGCCAAGTTGGGAAGCCCTGTTGGAGCGAGTGCTGCATGCAGAGCTACATGGTTGAAGTAATGTCGGGTGACGTGGTCACATCCCACCAAGTTGCGGTTGCAGAAACACCGTCGAAAGCAGCTATTGCGGTCACCGGTCGGGCGGTTCAGGATTGGCGCCAGGAAATGCTGTGGATTCGCGTGACCAACCAAGCCGACTGGACAGTCTACAAATTCGCTGTCAAGTGAGCCGAGCTGGAAAAAAGGACCAGCTCGCAACCTCGACGTTGTCGGGTTGATGACACTGGCCGACGGTGCAGCAAGCTGGAACGGCATGTTCGTGCTTGGGGGAGCATGCCATGATGCATGACCAGCCGGCTGTTCAGCCTCTCGACTCTCGAACGGTCTCAACAACAAAGACCCGGCTGGAAGCGGTCGCAACAGATCGCCCTCCGATTTCGTCACGTTGAGCCAGGCGGACCAGTTCTCGGGCTCAAGGACCACGCCATGACGGTTGTGATAGGGCGCAATGTCGGGACTGGGATCTGTCGTCAGCATGGTGAAGGACGGCGGCTTGCTGCCGGCCGCCTCTCTCGCCAAAGACCGGGTATCGCGATGAACGGAGAGCCGTTGAGCGTAAAGCGATGTTTCGTCTTCGGGTACTTCGTTCCGGTGAACTCGAAGAAGGCCGATGCCAGCACAAGACAGTGCCTGCTGTTTGCGAACTGTCGCCCCTCCGACCGAAAATTAAACACCGGCCCGACCTTTGGACCGGAGGCGGGAAGCCGAATGTCATCGAGGCTAGCTCGATTGCATCGCCGGCAGCGCGCATTACCGGAGCCGGGTCGTTGATGCGGATGTCATCCGAGCTTGTGGGAGGTCGAGTTCGCTCTGATGGCTCGGGACCTGTAAGGCGAGCGACTCCATCATGCGGCAATACTCGGCCCAAGCGATATGCTGCTCGTAGTCGTTGCACATGGGTTTGACCCTTAGCGTTGTCCCGCGTTTAGCTCTCTCGCCAGAAGACGCGCCTCTCGAAGTAGAGAGTTCGCGTCGCGCGCCTGGGCCTCGGTGATACCGGTTGCGCGCATGAGAAACCGCACTCGAAAATCCTTCACCGCCTGAATGCGTTCGTCGCGCTCTTTCTTGCTCTCGGCCATGGAGGGTCCCCAGGCCCTGAATCCGGATCCGGGCGAAGGTTCCATCCGGCGGCTAGCTATCGCGGGGCCTCGGTGTTCGCTGTGCTCGCGTTGCGCCACCTGAACTCCCGTAACAGGTGTTTGGCCACTTATGGACCGGCCACGCGCTTCCATTCCGGCGATCAACGCCCGCTGGCGCGCTACGCGTTCCGTGCGCTACCGAACGTGGTGCTGCGCGCCATTTCCAACGGGTTTCGCGGCGGGATTGCAGGCGGATCATAGCAGGATTCAGCCGTCCCGTTTGCTAGTTCTCCTTGCCAACCCCGGACGGCAAGAGCCCGCTCGCCTGGGAGGCCGAACGGGCTCCGGGGAATGCAGCACAGATCCCCAAACGGCGCCTCGCCTGGCAACGCGCGCCGCGAGACCGAACCCACTATCCGTCGGTAGGTTCCATTAGAGAAGGCTTGAGAACCTATTCGCCGCGTCTAAGTTGCGGGCGTATCGCGATCGGCTTGAGCTAGGCGAAGCAAACACGCTGTACGCGGTGCCGCTGGTTCGCTTGCAGTCCCTGGCAATGGCACAAACCGACGTACAAGGGCTCGCCGGTGACAACGTCACTCACGGCACCGCAAAGGCACCCGCCGCTTCGCGCTACCAAGTCTGCGTTATCAGTCATGGCCGTCGTCCGTTTTTATTCGGCCGGCAAGAGCAAAGCCGGACAAGTCCGTTCAGAGGCCTAATTCTATCGGGCGATGTCCGCAACAAGACCCAACTCCAACGCTCTTTCGGCCATCAGGTAGCAGTTGTTTAAGGCGTGATCACGAAGCTGCTCCAGAGATATCTTCGAACCCTCCACAAGATCCTCAAAGCCTTCGTTTTCGAGCCGCTCAGCAGTCTGCAGCAAGGCAAGTTGTTCCCGGACGATCTGGAGGCAACTGCGGATTGGCCCATTCAGGACCAGTTCCTTTTCGAGCCGACGTTCGTGGACCAGCAAGACTGCCCGCGGACATAAAAACCGGGAACCCTTCGGGAAAGCTGCGAGGACGGTGATCCCGGCAGAATAGACCGTGTTCTTGCCAAGGACGAAGCCGTTGCGGCCAGAGTGTTTCAGGAACAGCTTGATCTCTAGGGCAATTCGTCGGGCGCCATCTGCGTCGCCGCCAGGCGTATCAATTTCAACGTACAGATCATTCCCGCCGTCACGAACCGCTTTCAGGTCATGGAGAACATTCGAAACGACGGTCTGGTCTATCAGGCCATGGACTCGTAGGTTTGGTTCGAACAACAGCCGACTAAGGTCGGGAGCGGCACGCTACCTGCCGGCTTCTTCGCTGATGTGGGACGCTCTGTCCAAGGGCAGTCCTTGTTTGCGTGCAGCCGAACCAAGTGACAGCCTATTTGTTCCCGCTCGCCCCCGCGTCTATAGCCGGCACACAACCAATTGCAGGAGGAACGCGTGCACAATGCAAAGCAGTCGGAATTTGCTTCGTGACGCAATGCGTGGGTGGAACATCCGGTTCGCCTCCCAGTTGGGTGCGTTCCCGCGCTGAGGAACGGCCGCTTGGCAGAGAATTCCGTCCGAAGCTTCAATATCAATTTCGGCCCTCAGCACCCGGCCGCTCACGGTGTGCTGCGGCTAGTGCTGGAGCTCGACGGCGAAGTAGTCGACCGGGTTGATCCGCATATCGGACTGCTTCATCGTGGCACCGAAAAGCTGATTGAGACCAAGACCTACCTGCAGGCCCTGCCGTATTTCGACCGGCTCGACTACGTCGCGCCGATGAACCAGGAACATGCCTGGTGTCTGGCGATCGAGAAGCTCACGGGTTTGACGGTGCCGAGGCGTGGGCAACTGATCCGGGTCCTGTATAGCGAAATTTCGCGCATCCTTTCGCATCTGCTCAACGTCACCACCCAAGCCATGGATGTCGGGGCGCTCACCCCGCCGCTCTGGGGCTTCATCGAGCGCGAGAAGCTGATGGTCTTCTATGAGCGCGCAAGCGGCTCACGGATGCATGCAGCCTTTTTCCGACCAGGCGGCGTACACCAGGATCTGCCCGACGAGCTTATCTCGGATATCGGCAAGTGGATCGATCCGTTTCTGAAATCAGTGGATGACCTAGACACGCTGCTGACGGACAATCGGATCTTCAAGCTCCGCAACGTGGATATCGGGCAGATTTCGGAATCGGATGCTTGGGGTTGGGGGTTCTCCGGGGTAATGGTGCGTGGCTCCGGTGCTGCTTGGGACCTGCGCAAGGCCCAGCCCTACGAGTGCTATTCCGAAATGGATTTCGATATTCCGATTGGTAAGAACGGCGACTGCTACGATCGATACCTCGTGCGCATGGAGGAGATGCGTCAGTCAGCGAGGATAATGCGCCAGTGCGTGGATCTGCTGGCTAAAGAAAGGCCGGGTCCGGTTTCCAACGCGGACGGTAAGATCGTGCCGCCGAAACGTGCGGCCATGAAGCGGTCGATGGAGGCGCTGATACACCATTTCAAGCTCTACACCGAGGGATTTCGGGTCCCGACCGGAGAAGTGTATGCTGCGGTGGAAGCTCCGAAAGGAGAGTTCGGCGTCTACCTGGTATCTGACGGGACTAACAAACCTTACCGGTGCAAGCTGAGAGCCCCGAGCTTCGCGCATCTTCAGGCTATGGATCTGCTTTGCCGCGGCCATATGCTGGCTGACGTTACCGCCATCCTGGGCTCTCTGGACATAGTACTGGGGGACGTAGATCGTTAGCCCCCAAGGTCGGCCGGTCAAGTTGCCCGCGCTCTCACGGGGAAACCAGGTAGACTACCGAATCCATAAGCCCCTCGAGGCAGCTCTCCGTCGCAAAGATCACCATGCTCTCGAGATGCTCTGCACCTCGGTCAATCCCCTCGCGGGGACTCATAGCGGCGTCACGTTCTTTTCGTGCAGGTAGGTGGTGTAAAAGTCCCCTGCACGCACGAGTTCATTCCAGTCGACAACTTTGAGCCTTGAGCCCGAGGTGGATATCAGGCCATCGCGGCGAAGTTCCTGAAGCACTCGGTTGACGTGAACGGTGGACAGACCCAGTGCGTCGCCAAGCACGGCCTGGCTGACCGGAAATTCCGCCACGTGGTCCTGAATCTGGCCGACTGCATGGAGACGGACGATGAGCTCACACACGAGGTGAGCCATGCGAACATAGGCCTCCCGCCTTCCGACATTGGTGACCCACTCTCTATATATCGCTGCATCGATCAGCGTTGAGCGCCAGAACACGTTGGCGATGGACGGGTGTTTGGTGCAGATGGCACGCAGCGCATCGTGGCGCATGAACCCCACTCGGGCCGGCGTTAGTGGCGCGAAGGTGCAATCCATAACCGAAAGATGAATTCCGTGGAGATCCGGGAGGTCTCCCGGAACAAAGATCGATGTGATCTGCCGCTTCCCCTCGCCGGTGAACTTCGCAGATGACACCAGGCCGTCCAGAACAGCGAAGGAATGAGAGGGTCGGTCGCCCTCGCGCACGATATCGTCTCCTGCCCGGTAGTCGCGCTCCTGAACCGCGATATCTCTCAAAGTAGCAATATCGGCTGAGGCAAGATCAGAGATGATCTGGAGCTTGCGAATAATCAGGTCAGACCAAGAAGCTGGCAACACTGAGCTGATCGACATAAGCCCGAACCTCTATCGGGCCCCAATGTTCCCGTGCGTGAGCATGGCTCTTTGTTCCCCAAGTTTATTGCGCCTCAGCCCCTGGGCCGCCGATGGAGTCTGGTCCGTTGACGCCTTTGTGTCGGCTTCCCAGCCCGAAAAGACGACCGCCCAACGGGCCGGGGGTGTGGGTCGATGGTCGTCGGATCGCGAGGGACGATGGAGTCAGCAAACTGCGTTGCGATAGGCCCTTACACATGTGTCAATGGTTCGGGCTCCGAGGAAATAGTGCATGTTCTGTGGCCCCAACGTGGCCCAACGCCATGGCCGAGTCCGACCGCTTGGAATGATTTTTGCTAATAACGAAGGAACAGCTTTTAGGATCGCAGGTTCGGAGCCCGGCGGCCCCTCTGCTTCCAAGGTGCCGTCGTGTCGAAGGCACCGCCTGCCCGGCGTGGTCGGGCGGCCCGCTTGGGAGGAGGAGAAAGCCATGGCTTCAGCAAGACTGGCGAAAGGCGCGTTCACACCTGTCGATGTTGAATTTCTTTGCCAGATTCTCGAGCGCGGCTCGGTGGCAAAGGAAACTGCCGCGGAGCGAGAGCGCCGCGCTTTGCGGATAATTGCCAGCTACATGGCCGGCGTCACCGATGAGCGGCAGTTGATTGAGCTGTCTCACAAGCCGTTAGGACGGTAGCGCGAGCACCACCTGGCGACGCATCCTTTCAGCCGACAGCGCGAATACTCGAAGGACAGTGCTGTACAACAATTGTTGCCCGCTCCGACGGACAGGTTTTCTATCGCTCGCGATAAACCCTACCATTTTTCGCGGTTGCGGGCTCGCGCAGGTATTTTGAGCCGGGGATCACGGCAAAGTCTTTGAACCGCGCCGAAAGCTGGTCGAGGCCATGGCGCATTCCTGCTCCGGCTGCGGCCGCCCCATGCCCGGTGATGACAATCTCTGGCTTGAGAGCAGATAGCCGTCCAACTGAGTTCTCCGCCGCATCCCAGTCCGGGGTGAAGTACCGTGGCGGGCCATGCATCTCGAGCTGCTGCGTCGCTACCTCATAGGCGGACTCCTGCCCGGTTGTGATGAACGCATCACCTACGATCAGTGAGCGGTCCGTCTCACGCCAAAGGGAAATATGTCCCGGCGCGTGCCCTGGAGTGTGGAGCCACTGCCAATCTGGCATCCCCGGAACCGAGCCATCGTCAGGGAGCGCGTTCAAACGGTCCCCGAGATCGACCGGCCCGCATGGGAAAAGCGGTGAGAGCAACGTCATCAGACCTCCGCCCGCCCACGGGTCAGGCGGGGGGTAGGACGCTGTTCCGTTCAGATAGGGATGTTCGAGCGTGGCGCATAGACCGGGGCCCCCCACATCCGCGACAGTTCAACGACCGTTCCCACGTGGTCGAAGTGACCATGCGTCAGGAGGATTGCCGCCGGTCGGGCGTTTTTGCCAAAACGCGCCTCCGCGACCGCGACAATGGCGCCTCGAGAGGTTGGCAGACCGGTATCAATCAGCACCCAACTGGAGTCGCGGGGGCCGGGCACACCAAAGAACACGGCATTCACGATCGAAAGGCGAAGGTAGGCAAGATCGGGCGCGATACTCCAGGCCCCATCGCCGCGGTCCTCACGTCTGGCGCGATCGATCTTGGAGAGGGTATTTGAATTGTCATTAGGCCGCGTTGCCTTGTCACTTTGTCTCAGAGTCGTCGCCCCGACGGCGCAGGGAACCGCCGTGTTCGGTCGCGACAGCTAGTTTCCCTTTGCGCACGCGAATACTGTCTTGAGGGCGCCCAAACCTGTAGAGACTACCTGGTTTTGCGAGTGGCGGCCGCAGCCCGCGCTGGCGCCTCCTGGATGTTGGCGGCGCCGCCCATGTCACCGTTCTTGGTGCGGCCCGCCCCCGGTCCTGCTCCAAGATCGGCGCCCGTGGTCGGATCGGAAGCCGGGTCCGAGAGTGTCCGCTCCGCCAGATTGGCCGCGACTTTCTTGTCCTTGGCATTTAGCTTGACAGTCGCCATCCCGTCGCCGCCGTCGGCAGGCATCACCTCTTCGAGATTATCGACGCGGTCCCATTCGCCTCCCGAGTTCCAGGGTCCCGTGGCGTCTCCTTCGCCCTGCGAGGTGTTGACGTACATGCTGGCATATTTCTCGATGCCCGGGAGTTTGCCCGTCGGGAAGTTGTTCTCTATCGCGTACAGCGCTTTCTCGAAGGACTTCTGGTGGGCGACTTCGCGCGTCATCAGAAAACCGAGGGCATCCTTGACGCCGGGATCATCGGTGATGTTGATCAGTCGCTCGTACACGATCTTGGCACGAGCTTCGGCCGCGATGTTGGAGCGCAGGTCCACCGTTGGTTCGCCGCGAGAATCGATATAGGCGGCGGTCCAAGGCACTCCGGCCGAGTCGCACAATGCGGGTCCGCCGCCAAACAGGATTGACTCTTTTGCCGTTGTGCCGCTGGCGCCAACCATCAAATACAGCTCAGCTTCCTTCATCTGTCCCTCTGCAAGCTGTGCCTTGAGTCCCTTGTTCAGCATTGTGACAATTGATCCGACCACCTCGAGGTGGCTTAGTTCTTCGGTTGCGATGTCGAGCAACATGTCTTTCCGACCGACATCATCCTCGCCCAGCCCTTGGGTGAAATAGCGCATAGCGGCGGCCAACTCGCCATCGGCTCCGCCGAATTGCTCCATTATCATGCACGCCAGTTTCGGATTCGGCTCCGACACACGGACGGTGTATTGCAGTCGCTTATTGTGCATGAACATGAGGGTTCTCCAGTGTTGGGGTTCCCCGAACATCCTTGGATCAGGAATGTTCCTTGGCGCTGACGAACATTGCAAACGGCGATGAACTATCCGCGAGCCCGACCGGGGATCAGGAACGGCTCGCTAGGGGCCCGGTACTCTCCCGGGCCAACACCAACCCCGTGTTGGATGCTGATTGAGGGCCACGAGAGCCAGGGCATTGGCTGCAGGGATCGTCACGCATGGGCGCCGAAATCGCCGACCCGGGCTATTTAATGATCGGGAGCCTGTCCCATTGATGGAACGGCGGTGGCGAAGGCAACATCCACTCCAGGGTCGTGGCTCCCGGACCCCAAGGATTATCGCCGGCCTCCCTTCGTCTGTAGAAGGCGTCGACCACTCCGGCCAGGAAGAACAGTACGCTCGCGGCAGATATGTAGGCGCCATAGGAAGAGACCATATTCCAGCCTGCAAATGCATCGGGATAGTCTATGTAGCGGCGCGGCATGCCCGCCAAACCTAGAAAGTGATGCGGGAAGAAGACCAGGTTGACGCCGACAAAAGTCGTCCAGAAATGCACTCCCGCGAGTAGCGGATTATAAATATACCCGGTCATCTTCGGGAACCAGTAATACCAGCCCGCGAAGATCCCAAAAAGAGCTCCTAGTGAGAGAATGTAGTGGAAATGCGCCACGACGAAATAAGTGTCGTGCAATTCACGGTCGAGCGCAGCATTGGCCAGCTGAACGCCCGTTACCCCACCGATTGTGAACAGAAAGATGAATCCCAACGCCCAGAGCATGGGCGTTTGCAGGCGGATCGATCCGCCCCACATCGTGGCGATCCAGGAAAAGACCTTAATACCTGTCGGCACCGCAATCACCATTGTCGCGAAGGTAAAATAGCGCTGCGTGTCCAGGCCAATGCCGCTGGTGTACATATGGTGCGCCCAGACTACAAACCCTATCGCGCCGATTGCCACGATTGCGTAGACCATACCAAGATAGCCGAAGATCGGCTTGAGCGAAAACGTCGATATTATCTGACTTACAATGCCGAATGCCGGGAGGATCATGATGTATACTTCCGGATGACCGAAAAACCAGAAAAGATGCTGATAGAGAAGCAAATCGCCGCCCTGATCCGGCACGAAGAAGGCTGTGCCGAAATTGCGGTCGGTCAGCAACATGGTAATCGCGCCTGCCAGAACGGGAAGTGCGAGAAGAAGAAGGAATGCCGTGATCAGAACCGACCACGCGAAGAGAGGCATCTTGTGGAGCGTCATGCCGGGCGCGCGCATGTTGAAGATCGTCGTTATGAAGTTAATCGCCCCAAGTATGGATGAGGCGCCGGCGATGTGCAGCGACAGAATGACCAGGTCAACGGCAGGCCCAGGATGGCCCGACGTCGACAGCGTTGGGTAGAGGAACCATCCCGTTCCCGCCCCATAGCCTCCTGGTACGCTGGGCATGAACATCGACATAAAAAGCAAAATGAAGGCGGGCGGCAGCAGCCAGAAGGAAACGTTGTTCATCCGCGGGAAAGCCATATCCGGAGCCCCGATCATGAGCGGTATCATCCAGTTGGCAAAGCCGCCGATCAGACCGGGCATCACCGCGAAGAAGATCATGATAAGGGCGTGTGCTGTCGTGAATACGTTGTAGAGCTGCTTGCCTGCATCGATGGCCGTGTCGCCCTGGAAGCCGTATATAAGTGAGGCCAAGCCAGGGAAGATCTGTATACCCGGTTGCTGAAGTTCCATGCGCATGGCCACCGAAAGCAGCATGCCAATGATGCCTGCGACGATCGCGAAAATCAGATAAAGTGTCCCGATGTCCTTGTGATTGGTTGAGAACAGCCATCGGGTCACTCCTGTCGGCTTGTGCGTCGCAGGCGAAGTGTCCGCGTTCGGCGATGAGGCTGGCATCGTGATCTCCATTTGAGAAGGCAAGCGCGTCCCAACCTCGCTTGTGCGGGATTGTTCCTGATGATTGGCAGTAACGTCAAAGCCAAGGGAACAACTGCAAACCCAGGAGGTTCGGGCAAGCGGGAGAAGAAGGAGCGATGTCCGATGCTCGAAACTGTTGCGGCGGTGCTAGTGCTCCTGGCTGTGGTCGGAGGCCTAATCTGTGCTTTCTGGGTTGAGGCCCGTTATGGCGTACACGGGCTGAGCGAAGACATTCCGGCTGCGTCAGTCGACGAGCTCAGACCGACGATGCCGGTCGTCCCTCGTCCGGCCACTTTGAGGTAGGTCGCCAATCATGCGCTTGAACTGGCCAGCAATCGATCGGAAGGCCGTTGTTGGCTGGCTGCTCGTTGGATATGCCCTGGGCGGCTTTTTCGACGGCATCGTTCTGCATCAGATCCTGCAGTGGCACCATCTCCTGTCCGGCCTCCCCGAACCGGCAGGATCAGACTTGCGCTTCCAGATTCTGGCGGACGGCCTCTTTCACCTGCTGATGTATCTCCTGTGCGTCTTGGGCACCGTGTTGCTCGCGGCGGCTCGTGCATCTGGCGCGCGCCCCGGCACCACAAGCGAAATCCTACGGCTCGCCTTGGCCGGGTTCGGCGCCTGGCACATCGTTGACGCCGTCATCATTCATTGGCTGCTCGGCCTTCACCGGATCAGGATGGCGAGCGAAGTGCCACTGACATGGGACATGGGATGGCTGGTCATTTTTGGCATCTTGCCTTTGGTGCTCGTTCTCCTGATGCCCAATCGGGGAGGACCGGCACGGGGCGCGGCGGCTGCTTTGATGAGTGTTACCATAGTAGCCGGGCTGGCTGCGGGCGCAGGTCAGCGCTTCGAGGGTGCAGCCGACACGATCGTCGTCTTCCGGGAAGGTCTAAGCCAGGCCCAAATGATGCGAGCCGTACTCGACGCGCGGACGAACCTAAAATGGACCGACAAAGGTGGGACAATCTGGGTGGTCGACGAGGTCTCTTGGGCCGGCCTCATAACGCTTCACGCGGAAGGAGCCGTTCTCGTCAGCACAACGCCGGTCGCCGCGGGCTGCCTGGCCTGGTCTGCCGTCAAGGTCTGAAGTGGGGCGCAGCTCGGCGAGTAGAAAAATGATGAGGCGCCAATCATTTCGTGGCGGTCGAGAAAGAGGCGGTAAGCATGCGCCCGCCCCCGTAAAAAACAAGGATTCCACCGCATACTCGAACTGAGGCGCCATTCGCAATCGTGTGACGAGGAAGCTATTTGCCGCCGCCGCTGCCTTCTTGGAAGCCGTCGAGAACATGGGCCTCGAGGCATGATTTCGAAGCGGCGCACCAGCAATTATCGCAGCGGCAAGCAGGACTTGTGGGTGAAGACGACCCGTCTGGACAAAGGTCGCATCAAACGGCTCCGATTAAACAGGGAAACCCGCCCCCGAGCCGAATCAACCACATAGTGAGCCAGGGCCGATCGCAACGCAGTTTGCTCATCCTATGGCACCTTGTCCTCCGACGACCGTCGTCACCCCCCCAGCCCCCGCCCCGCTCGGCGGTCGTCATCTTCTTAGCAATGCAACAAATGTGAGCGACCGACGTCAGCGGTGCCTATATAGGTCCTGTTGTCGCCCCAGCGTCGACCGGACACGGCCGCTTAGAAGGAACTCAACTCCACGAGGAGATCATGACTAAGCGCTCTGCGAACTTCATTTCCGCTTTTGACTTTGACGTCATCCGAGAAGTCTTCCGGCGTTCGGTCGTAGAAGATTGTCTTCCGCGCCAAGACTGGGAAAGACGTGCAAATGGGCTTGTTCGCAGCTTCATAGGCGCTCAACCTCCGGCCGAGGTCATCGCCGCATTGCTCGATTCCATGGATCAACAAAATGCCGGCCGACCGGAGCCGGCGGGCTACTCAAGGTGGCTCAATTCCCAGCAGCCCTGAGCGACAAGCTGCCCAGCTCCGTCTTGTTAGCGCGCTCGCCAGCCGACCTGCCCTCGCCGACGGCGTAGGCGTCTGAGGTCATTTGTGAGGTTTTCGGGCTGGGGGCGGGCGAATAGGTCAGCGTGACACACTTGGTGCCGCACTTCGCGGCGTTTCATCTTCGGCCGGAGAGCGTCAGGGCCGAGGCGATCGGGGGGCGCCGGATATCAAGCTTCTGATGGCGATAGCAGTCGAGACAGCCGGGCGGTGACGGACATTCGCTCTTCGATCAGCTCTTGCGGCGTCCAGCGGTTGCCCATGCCCAACTGATGTAGGCTGCGACCATCCAGACCTCCAGGGTTAGGTCCTGCTCCGCTTGGAGAGGGAGCGCCATGGGCCTAACGCAAGGTCATGCTGGTACAGCGTACCTAGTGCTGATCCCCCTCAGCGCTGGGGCTTTTCGATTCAGCCTGACCTGATATCAGTTCCCAGTGGGCGACGTGCTCCGCTTGCGTTTTCATGAACTTGCGCAGGAATTCTCCGGCCTTCTCTGTCGGATGCCCATCCCGTGCAAGCTTTTCTATGAGAGCGCGCTGGCGGGCGATTATTGCCTCGCCTTCGACGAGTGCCGCAGCGAAGTCTCGCCGTTGGCTCTCGGGGAGTTTCTTGTCCTTGTGAAACGCTGATTTTAGGATTTCGGCATCCATTGCCGACAAGGATTTTGAATTCGCCATGTTGCCCTCATTGCGGGGGCGAAGACCATTCGCCGCGAACGAGCGGAGTATATGTCTACACGATTAATTTCGCGAGTCCTTATGAAGAGGAAGCGTCGTACCGGCCTGTCCTGATTATATTCCCATCGCACAACCAGATGCTGCCGGGTCGACTTGGCTTTTGAGCCCTGCGGGGTTTGGGCCATGTCCGCGCAGTCCGCTATAAGCGCGCCAAGTCGGCTAGTGGAGCGCTCTTGTTCATGCGTGGCCGGGCAAGGGCTCGAAGGCTTCTGTTCGGGCAAGGGGGATTTCAAGCAGGCACTCCAGGCCGGTGGGCCGGAAGTTCAATTCGACACTCCCGCTCAACTCGTACTCTAAACTCTGCTGAATGAAGGCGACTCCAAAATTCCTGCGGGATGGTTCTTCCACGGCCGGACCGCCGACTTCTTTCCAGCTGATCGACAGCATGCCCGGCTTCACAACGTCCCAGGAGACTTCGACGCGGCCGGTGTCGACGGAAAGCGCGCCATATTTGGCGGCGTTGCTGGCAAGCTCGAAGAACACCATGCCGAGCGCCGCCGCCGTTGCCGCATCGAGATGAAACGGCGCCCCATGCAGGACGAGGTTCTGGCGTTCTGTGCTGTTGTAGGGCGAAAATGTCGCCCTGAGCAGTTGCTCGAGGTCGGCGTCGCCCCAATTGTGGGACGACAGGACCTCATGCGTGCGCGCCATTGCGTGCAGTCGCTCATGGAATGATGTCGCGAATTCCCCCATTGAGCTTGACGAGCGGATCATGCGCGAGGTCAGTGCGGTGATCGTGGCTAGGATGTTCTTCACACGATGCTGCAGCTCGTGAAGCAGCCTCTCCTGAGCGCGCTCGGCCTCCTTATGGTTCGAGACATCGACCAGGGCCGCAATAGCGCCCCGAACCCTGCCGGACTCGTCAAACAGCGGATTGGCCGACATCATCACGTCGATGCTTGAGCCGTCCCCCTGCGCGATTCGGGCTTCGTAGCCGGGGACGGGCTTGCCCGTTCGCATCGCCTTCTGCAAGGGCTGGTCGTTCGCTTCCACCGCGGCGCCGTTGATCATCAGTGGGAGCCCGGCCGGCACAGTGGTCAGCTTGCCATCCGCGGCGCGCCGGCCGGCGAGTTCGGCCGCGCGGCGATTGGCGCGGATGGCATCGCCGTCGCCGTCTTCGGCGATGAAGATGCCGACAGGCACAAGGTCGAGAACAGTCTCCAGACTTTCGAGGCGGTTGCGCAGGTCGTGCGACAGCGCACCGATTTTTTCTTCCGCCAGCGAAACCCGGGTGACGTCAACGAAGGTGACGACCACGCCGGCAATGACATTGTCGACCGTCCGGTAAGGCATGACGCGCATGATATAACGCTTGCCGCTTTCGGTGCCTTGGACCGGCCTTTCTACTGTTCCCAGCCGCTGCAGCACCTGCTCCATGTCGGGCTGCAGCCCGTCGGCGGCAAAGCGGGGCCGCACATGCGCGAGCGGCCGGCCGACATCGCTTTCGACCAGCCTGAACAGATCGCGCGCCGCCGGAGTGAAGCTCTTGATGCAGAGGTCGCGGTCCACAAACACTGTCGCGATCTGTGTGCTTTCGAGAAGGTTGGACATGTCGTTGTTGGCGCGAGTGAGCTCGTCGACGCGGATGTTGAGCTCGGCATTGATGGTCTGCAGTTCCTCGTTGATCGATTGGAGTTCTTCCTTCGAGGTCTCCAGTTCCTCGTTGGACGACTGCAGCTCCTCGTTGATGGAAGACAGCTCCTCGTTGGAGGATTTCAACTCCTCGTTGGAGGATTCAAGCTCTTCCGTCGTGATCTGCAGCCGTTCCTTGGTCTCCCGCAGCTCCTTTTCGAGCTGACTGACGTTGGCGCTTTCGACATCGTCGCTCGTGTGGACGGGCTCGTCCTCTGCCTCCGCCTTTATCCCGCCGATATCGCGGAAGACCAGCATGTAGAGCGGATCCGAATTGCCCTCGACCGGCAGCGGCTGTACGGCGAGGCTGATCGTCTGGCGCCCGCCATTGGTGCCGACGGCAATCTTGTTCTGCACCGCCACCTGTCCGGTGCTGACGGCCTTGTGTAGCGCAGCGCGCAAATCCATGCGCAGCCCACGACGGGCCATTGAGAAGACGTTGTGGTCGGGCGCGCCGGCGGCAAGTTCCAGATATTTGCCTGTCCCGCCCGAGCTGTGCATCAGTTCGCCGGCGGCGCTGACGACCACATAGGCCGGCGCATAGCGCTCGACCAGCAAGCGCTCGGCAATCTCCTGCAGGGTTCCTGTCGTTGCGCGCGGGCGTGTGCTCGGAACAGCCTGCCTGGCCGCGGCGGCAAGCGGGAATTCGGGCAGGCGCTGGCCGACCCCGCTGCGCTTCTGGAAAATGCGGGTCGGCTTGTCGATGGTCGAGAACAGGCGCACATGGCGCGTGACGTTCTCGGACGAGCCGAGGAAGAGATATCCGTTGTTGCGCAGCGCGTAATGGAAGATCGGGATGATCTTCTCCTGCAGCTCCGGCCCCATATAGATCAAGAGGTTGCGGCAGGCGATGAGGTCGAGCTTGGAAAAAGGCGGGTCGCGCAACAGATTGTGCGCCGAGAACAGACAGGCTTCCCGCAACTCAGCGGAAACGCGATATGTGCCGTCCTCGCGCGAGAAGAATTCCTTCAGGCGCTTGGGGCTCACGTCACTTGCGATCGTTGCCGGATAGCGTCCGGCCCGGGCCACTTCCAGCGCGCGCTCGTCGATGTCGGTGGCAAAGATCTGCAGCTTGGGCGAGGCGGCGCCGCGCGGCGCGTTCTCCCTCAAGAGCATCGCGATCGAATACGCTTCCTCGCCCGTGGCGCAGCCAGGCACCCACACCCTGATCGTCTCGTCCGGCTTGCGGCCCTCGAAAAGCTTCGGAATAACCAAGCTCTCTAGGGTATCGAAGGCCTGCGGGTCCCGGAAGAAGCTGGTCACGCCGATGAGCAGGTCCTGGAACAGAAGGTCGACCTGCTGCGGCTCGTCGCGCAGCCGCTCGTAGAAAGCCGTGGGATCGTCGATCTGCAGCACCTGCATGCGGCGTTGGATGCGCCGCAGGATGGTGTTGTCCTTGTAGCCGCTGAAATCATGGCCCGTGCGCGTACGCAACAGCCCCGTGATCCGCGAAAGCTGTTCGCCCACTTCGCGCTTGCGGCGGTCGCGTTCGCTTTCATCGCGGTTGGCGTGGCTGAAATAGCCGACGAGCTTCGCAGCCATCTCCTCGGCCGGCAGCACCATGTCAACCAGGCCGCTCTGCACGGCGCTGCGCATCATGCCATCATATTCGGCGCTCTGCTGCGCCAGCGTTAGGCCGCCATGTTCCTTTATTGCCCTGAGCCCGATCGTGCCGTCGCT
>NZ_NSGF01000022.1 GCF_002294995.1 Mesorhizobium sp. WSM3860
AATCCTTCAGCATCAGCGGCGAAATCTCGCCGGTCCAGGCGCCTTCGTCGGCCCAATGCATGTTCTGGGCTCCGACCATGACGGACGTACCTTGAAGCATCGCCTTGACCTCGCGCGCCGCGGTGAAGGGCGGCATGACGAAGCGCTGGATGCGCGGGTCGCCTTGCGGGTCGGCAAGCAGCCCGCCGGCGAAGGCACGCGCCTCGCCAAGCGTCTTGTTCATCTTCCAGCTTGTGCCGATCCAAACTTGCTGCGGGTGCGTCATGCTAAGGTCACCCGATTTCGCTCACGAGAGCCCTGGCTGTCGCCTCGTCGGTGATGAGACCTTTCAACCGCGCGCTTTTGAGCACCGCGCGGACCGCCTCAACCTTTGTCGGACCGCCGGCGATGGCAATGATGCGGCTATCCGCCGGCCCGTCCAGATCGACGGCGAGCGTGCGAGCGGTCAGCGTCGTTTCCAACACCCGGCCGCGCGCATCGAAAAAGTGGCCGAGCATTTCGCCGACGCCGCCGACGGCAGTGATCTCGGCAATCTCACGCGGCTCGATCATGCCGGTCGCCACGAGCTGGGCGCCTGCATCAGCCGTGCCGATGCCGACGAACTTCAGCGTTGCCCGATTCGACATCTCGAAGATTTCCCGCACGCCGCGCTGCGCCAGGAGCACTTCGCGGTCGTCCGCGGAATTGGCAAAAAATGGTACTGGCATCACGTAGGCCTGTGCGCCGGTCTTTTCGGCCAGTCGATGCATGACGTCGTGCGGATTGGCGGCATAGTTGCGCGTCAGGCCGCCGAGCAGCGAGACGAAGCGGACGCCGGCGGCCTCAAAGCGCGGCAACTGATGCACCGCGGCGGCGAGCGTGCGGCCATGGCCGATGCCGATGACCCTGTCCTCGCCGCGCTCCATCTCGCGACGCAGGAACCTGGCGCCCGCCAGTCCGAGCGCCCGCAACGGAAGACCATCCTCGCCAAGATCCGGCGCGACCTCGCAGAAGTCCAACCCGAAGCGATCGCAGAGCTGGTTCTCCAGCAATGCGCATTCGACGACCTCGCCGTCGATCGAGACTTTGACCGCGCCATCGGCCACAGCCCGCGCGATCAGGCGATGCGCCTTGACCGACGGCAGCCCAAGTCGCCTCGCTACCTCGGCCTGAGTAAGCCCGCCGGCGTAGTGCAACCAGGCGGCACGAATCGCGAGAGACCCTTCAGGGTCCAGTTGACCTGGGCGTATTGACATCTGCAGTCCTTAATCGCGCGTTTGGGCCATTCCCAGCCGGTCAGATCTTCAGGCTTTGCACGCCCGTGTCGATATGGCGAGCCCAGAAGGCTATGCTCTCGGCAATCTGCGGGATGACCTGCCGATCGTTCGGCTCCCGCTCCTTGAAACTCAACTCCAGGCAGATCTCGTTGTCGACGGCGCCACCTTCGGCGAACGCCTTCAGCAGCGGCTCGGGATGGATGCGGCCCCTGGCGTTGAACTCGGCGGTGAAGGGGCGGTGCCCGCCCTTGTCCATCAGGCTTTGCTTGATGTGGATGATCGGCGACAGCTTCGGCACCGCGCGGGCCCAGGCATAAGGATCGTAGTCATCGGGATTGGCGCTGGTCACGTCGCCATGATCGATGTCGGCCATCATCCACATCGGCACCGCCATTTCGGCTTTGGTCAGCCTGTCCTGCAGCTTCAGGCATTCGGCGATCGTGTGGCCGAACTCGCGCCCGATGCTCATCGGCTCCCAGAAAACGTAACGCAACCCGGCTGCCTTGGCGTGCTCGGCCACCTCTGCCCAGCAGTCGACGGCGATCCGGATCAGGTCCTCGCGCCGGGCCGGATCGTCATAATCCTTGAAGGAGAGGATGGCGAACTGGGTGCCGACGCAGACACCGCCGAGGTCGGCGGTGATGTCGGCGAACGTCTTGAACCAATCGACATAGTAGCGGCGCACGTCGCTGTCGGGATGGCCGAAATGATTGAGCCGGCCATAGGGCCCGGTCATGCCGCTTGTGACGCGCACGCCGGTGCGCCGCAGGGCCGCCCTCATCTGCCGAGTCCGGCGCCGGATCACCGGCGCCGGCCAGCTCGGATTGATGAACTCATGGGTCAGCTGCAGGTCGCGCAGCCTGAGGTGGCGCGCGACGGTCTCGACCAGGTCGTCCGCATCGGCGAAGCGGTTGACCAGCGGGTTGGTGTTCAGGGAAAGCGTCAGCGCCATCACGCAGCCTCGGCAATGCGCTCGGCGTCGAACCACATGGCGAAGGCGTCCCGTTCCGCTGCGGTGAGATGCAAGTGGTGCTTGGTGCGCCGAAGCAGGATGTCGTCAGGCGTGCGCGCCCATTCCCTGGCGACGAGATAGCGTACCTCCGCCTCGTAGAGCAGGCCGCCGTGATGGCGGCCAAGGCCATCGAGGCCGGCCGCGTCTTTGACGAGGTCCCTGGTGCGCGCGCCGTAGAGTCGTCCGTAGTGATGCACGAGATCGCGCGGCATCCACGGATAGGCTTCGCGCAGGCCGTTGGCGAAGGTCTCGTAGTCGGCATTGGGGATTTCGCCGCCGGGCAGCGGCGCCTTCTCGGTCCAGTCCTCGCCCATCCGCGGGAAAATATGCTTCAGCCGGTGCATGCCGCGCTCGGCCAATTCGCGGAAAGTGGTGATCTTGCCGCCGAATACGTTGAGCAGCGGCGCGCCGCCGGCCTCGTCGAGGTCGAAGACGTAGTCACGTGTCACTGCGGATGGGTTGCCCTTGCCGTCGTCGAACAGCGGCCGCACGCCGGAGAAGGAGTGCAGCACGTCCTGGCGCCGCAGCTTCTCCTTGAAGTAGCGGTTCACCGCTGCAAGCAGGTAGTCGATCTCGGCCTCGTCGGCCCTGACGTCCTCGGCGCGGCCGTCATAGGCGACGTCGGTGGTTCCGATCAGCGCCATGTCCCCTTCATAGGGGTTGATGAAGATGACGCGTTTGTCGTGGTTCTGCACCAGATAGGCATTCGCGCCCTGCCAGAATTTCGGCACGATGATATGACTGCCTTTGACCAGCCGCACGTTGCGCGATGAGTTCGATCCCGCGACACGTCCAATGACATCCGAAACCCACGGGCCGGCGGCATTGACGAGGCAGCGGGCGCGAAAGACGCGCGTTTGCCCGGTCATCGCGTTTCTCGTCGTCACCGTCCAGGCGCCATTCTCGCGGCGGGCGGAGATCGCAGGTGAGCGGGTGAGCACCTCGGCGCCGCGTTCGGCGGCGCCGAGCGCGTTGAGCACCACCAGCCGCGCATCATCCACCCAGCAGTCGGAATATTCGAAGCCGCGCCTATATTGGTCAAGCAACGGCGTTCCTTCCGGATCGCGCTCGAGGTCGAGGGTGCGCGTGCCCGGCAGCGTCTTTCGGCCGCCCAGATGGTCGTAGAGGAACAAGCCGAACCGTACCAGCCAGGCCGGCCGGTCCTGCGGGCTGTGGGGCAGCACGAAGCGCATCGGCCAGATGATATGGGGCGCTGCCTTGAGCAGAACCTCGCGCTCGATCAGGGCCTCGCGCACCAGCCGGAACTCGTAATATTCGAGATAGCGCAGGCCGCCATGCACCAGCTTGCCGGAGCGCGAGGACGTGCCCTCAGCAAGGTCGTCCTTTTCGCACAGCACCACCGACAGGCCACGGCCAGCCGCGTCCCGGGCGATGCCGGCTCCGTTGATGCCGCCGCCGATGACGAAGAGGTCGACCGTTTTCGGCTCAAGCCCCATCGCGTGCTCCTTCAGGCGTCTCGACGGAACCGCCCGCCGTGGCGCGGCGCTGGGCGGCCAAGGCGTCCCAGGCCGGCCCAAGGGCACGGCGGGCCGTGCCGAATGCCGGAAAAAGCCCGTCATAGACGCCGATCAGCGCCGGATCGGGCGCTTCGGCGGGCCCAAGCAGCGGCGTGACCCAATCGGCGATACAGGCGCCCATGTCGGAATAGGCGCCGATGGCGACCGCCGCCATCATCGCGCAGCCGGCAGCACCCGCCTCCTCGCGCGAAGAGACGCGCACCGGCGCGTGAACTGCCGCCGACAGGATGCTGCGCAATCCCTGCGAGCGGGCCGCGCCGCCCGAAAGCCGCAGCTCCGACGGCAGGTCGCCCATCGCCGCGTAGCAGTCGCGCATGGCGAGGCCCAGCCCCTCGACGACGGCACGGACGAGGCTCGGGTAGCGATGGTTTACGGACAGGCCGACGAAGCCGGCGCGGGCGTTGGCGTTGACGAACGGCCCGCGCTCACCAGCTTCCGAAATATAGGGGTGATAGACGATCTGGCCGGGCTGGCTGTCGCCGAGCCAGCGATCGATGCGGGCGACCAGATCGCGGTGACCGGTCTCGTGCCGGAATTCCTTCAGCACATCCGCGGCGAGACCGAGGACCCAGTCGATGTTGAGCGTGGTCGCCATATTAGACTGGACCTGCGTCACCAGGTCCGGAACCGGCAGGGTGATGACGTAGCCCGAGCCCTCCTTGTTGAGGTGCACGGCTCCGGTCGGCACCGCCCGCATGTGGACGCCGGTCGAGCCGACGATGGAGCAGGCGACGTCGCCCTCACCGCCCCAGACCCCGGCGCCGAGCGCGGTCATGACCATGTCGACATAGCCGAGACAGACAGGAGTGCCCGCTTTCAGACCTGTCTCGGCCGCCGCCGCGGCGGTAAGCGGAGAGGTCACCTTCGTGCCGTCGATGATCTCGGGCAAGAGCTTGCGCCGTCGGGAGAGGCCGAGCGCCTCGATAACGGTGTCGTCGTAGTGGCGAGTGCGGAAATTGCCGAAGGTGAAGCTTGATTCCGACGGGTCGGTGGCGCGCACGCCGGTCAAGTTCAGATAGAGCCAGTCCTTGCAGTGCAACGCCACTTCGGCATGGTCGAGAAGCTCGGGGGCGTGGCGGTCCATATGAGCCATCTGACTGCCCTGCTGGCAGGTGTTGAGCCCGGTTCCCGTCGCCTCGAAACGGGCGCGGCTGAGCGGGCCGGCGGCCAGGCGCTCGACGGTGGGCGCCGCGCGGGCATCGAGCCACAGCCATGCGTCGGCGACCGGCTTGTCTTGCCGACCGACGAGCCAGGTGCCGTCGCCCTGCGCGGTCACCGCAAGCGCCGCGGCACGCGCCGCCAGGTTTTCAACCTTGTCGCCGAGCCCTCGAAGCGCCGCGACGCAGTCGCGCCAGGTCTGGGCGAGCGACTGTGTCGCCGAACCGTCGGCGCCGGACGCGTACAGGTTCGGAACCGAAGCAGACGCAATCTGCCGGCCGTTCAACTCGAAGGCGACCGCCTTGATGACCGACGTACCGGAATCGATACCTATGATGACGTCAGCGGCGGCCACGGGTCTCTGCACGTCCGATGCGACCATGCCTGGATCGGCAACAGGGCAATGTCGGTCTCCTCCTGATTTCCCGCCTGGATCCCGTGAACGGGTGGCGGCGAAAGATACGGTTGCGCACTCCTCCAAAACGGCTTGCGCAATTCATACTAAGTTATCATGGAAATAACACAATGTGTGATTTTTTTTGCAGACATCGAAAATTTTTTCAGTTACGCTGTTGTCAGTCAGGAGGAACTCTAAGATCGTCTCCCGTCGTCTTCAGCAGGCAGGCGGGAAGGCGGACAAACAGGCGAACGGACGCTTCAGGCTTGTTTCAGCTTGCGGTGCAGCACAGCACGGCAGGTATAATTCATCGGAATCAATCGCTTACCGCCGATAACTCGCTCCCGCGGCATTGCTATGCCGTGTCTGCGAGATGGATAATCTCGAGATCGCTATTGCGGCAATCGACAGTAAAAGGCCATTCCGGGAGATGCCGTCTTGAACATCGCATGGCTGGAACCTCTGTTCACAATTCGCACTGAAGCGGAATTCCAATCTAACATGCTTGACGCAAAAGATAACATTAACATAACATAATTCTGACAGATGGGCGTGGAGGAAGACGCTGCGTCGCCGGCCAAGGGTGGAGAAAATCGATGCAAGCAAGCGACCGTTTTATGCACCATCCGGCCGCAGGCGTGCCTGGTGGATGCGCAACGCTTCCGCATCGGCCTCTGCCCGCCCCGTTCCATCGCCGGCAAGGCTCTAAATGATGAACGCCATGTCGCGCCCGACGCCGAAGGCTCCCGCCGCGCCGCGCCGCGGTATGACGATCGCGATCGGTGTTGGCGTCGTGGTCCTTGCCGCGATCGCCCTCGACACGAAGGTGGTGCGGATCGGATCGTCCGCCGACGTCAGCCAGGAGGCGTTTTCGCCCGGCCGTTTCGGCGAGAAGGAGTTCCCGCGCATCCAGGCCTTCGTAGTCGAGCACGCCGTCAACGCCGCTACCTTCGGGCCGGCGGTCATGGCCGACAAGAACGCCGCCGCCAAACAGTACGGAACCGCCTCGTCGACCGGCGCGATCATCCCGATCAGGCTGACGGCGGTGGCGGGCGAAGCGAAGTCCGGCGTCTATGAACTCAAGGCCGACGGCGTGCCGGCCGACATCCATGTGCGTGTGCAGACCGGGCCGGCCATCAACGGCACCGATATTCGCGATGCGACGGGCGACATCGTCTTCGGCAAGTTCAAGAACCAGATCGAATTCCAGGACGCCGGCTCCGGGATCAACCGCGCCATGAAAAAGGCGACACTCGACGGTATCGACACCGCCAGCCTGTCCGGCAAGACGCTGGAGATCTTTGGCGTTTTCCGCCTCATCAACCCGAAGAACTGGCTGATCACGCCGGTGAAGATCACCGTCAAATGAGCGACGCTGCGACCTCCCGGCCGGCCGGCGAAGTGGTTTTGGCGGCGCGCAACATCGCCAAGTCCTATAACGGCGTGAAGGCATTGAAGGGTGTCAATTTCGACATCCACCGCGGCCAGGTGACAACGCTATTCGGCGAGAACGGCGCCGGCAAGTCGACGCTGATGAAGATCCTCTCCGGCGTGGCGCAGCCGACCTCCGGCGAGATCGTTCTCGACGGCCAGCCCATCGTGTTTTCCTCCTCCACCGACGCGCGAAACCACGGCATCTCGATCATTCATCAGGAACTCAGCCTCGCGCCCAATCTATCGGTTCGCGACAACATCTTTATGGGGCGCGAGATCACCGGCCCGACCGGCGTCGACTACGCGGAGGAGGAACGCCAGGTCCGCAGGCTGCTGGCGGAGCTCGAGGAGGACATCGATCCGCTCACCCCTGTCGAGGAACTGCGCCTCGGACAGCAGCAGATCGTCGAGATCGCACGGGCGCTTTCGGTCGACAGCCGGATCCTCATCATGGACGAGCCGACATCGGCGCTTTCGGCCACCGAGGTCGAGGTGCTTTTCAGCGTGATCCGCGACCTTACCGCCAAAGGCGTGTCGATCGTCTACATTTCGCACCATCTGGAGGAGGCCCTGCAGATCACCGATCATGCCGTGGTGCTGCGGGACGGCAATATGACCGCCTACGCGCCGCGCGCCGATATCGATCTTGAATGGATCGTGCGCAACATGGTCGGCGAGAACTATGATCTGGGCAGTCCGCCGACCGGCCATGATTTCGGTCCCATCATGCTCTCGGTCCGCGACCTGACCGTGCCGGATCCGGCCGGCGGCGGCTACAACGTCGTCGACCGCATGTCGCTCGATGTCAGAGCCGGCGAGATCGTCTGCATCTATGGCCTGATGGGAGCCGGCAGGACGGAACTGCTCGAGACCGTCGCCGGCAAACTGAGCGCGACGTCCGGCGAGATCGCGCTCGAGGGCAAAGAGATTTCCCATCTCGCCATTGGCGAGCGCATCGCCCGCGGCCTTGCGCTCGTGCCCGAGGATCGCCAGCGCTACGGGCTCGTTCAGACGATGTCGGTCGGGCAGAATCTTTCGCTCGCCTCGATCAGGGAGTTCACGCGCGGGGTCTTCACATCCCTCAGGCTCGAGCGGGCATTGATCCAGAAATCAATCAGGAACGTGACCGTGAAGACCGACGGACCTGACGTGGCGATCGGGTCGCTGTCCGGCGGCAACCAGCAGAAGGTGGTCATCGGCAAGATGCTCGCCACCGATCCCAAGGTCATTCTGCTGGATGAACCAAGCCGCGGCATCGACATCGGCGCCAAGGCCGAGGTGTTCCGGATCCTGGCTCACCACGCGGCGGCTGGGCAGGCCGTCGTCTTCACGACATCGGAAGTCAACGAATGCCTGTCGATCGCCCACCGCATCATCATCATGCGGCGGGGGCGGATCTCTGCCGAGTTCACTTCGGACATCACCAAGGAAAAGATCATGGCCGCCTCGGGCGAGGCCGTGGCGGCCTGAGCGGAGCACGCGAAAGAACAATGACGCAATCGAGCGCCAACGGCATCTCTTCCCCGGCCGCAGCCGCGAGGGGGACAACCAGTCCCATCAAGCTCTTGCTGAAAGGGCGCGCCTTCTTCGCCCTGATCGCCATCATCATCGTCTTTTCGTTCCTGTCGCCGAACTACCTCACCGTCTCAAATGTGCTGATCATGTCCTCGCACGTCGCCATCTACGGCATACTCGCGATCGGCATGCTGGTGGTCATACTGAGCGGCGGCATCGACCTCTCGGTCGGCTCGATCCTGGCGCTCTGCGGCGTCATCGCCGGCGCGCTCATGCAGGGCGTGGAGTTGAAACCGCTCGGCGTCATCCTTTTTCCGCCCGTTTGGGCGGTGGTCGTGCTGACCTGCGCGCTCGGCGCCTTGCTGGGCGCGCTCAACGGCATCCTCATCGCCTTGTTCCGAGTGCCAGCCTTCGTCACCACCCTCGGCGTCATGTACATGGCGCGCGGCATCGCGCTGCTGATGACCAACGGCCTCACATACAACAATCTCGCCGGCCGGCCGGACCTTGGCAACACCGGCTTCGACTGGCTGGGCTTCAACCGGCTCTTCGGGGTGCCGATCAGCGTGCTGGTGCTGGCGGCCCTCGCCGTGCTGACCGGACTGATGCTCAGCCGCTCCTCCTTCGGTCGTTGGCTGTATGCTTCAGGCGGCAACGAGAACGCAGCCGACCTGTCGGGCGTGCCAGTCAAGCGGGTCAAGATCACGGTGTACACGCTTTCCGGCATCCTGTCGGCCATCGCCGGCCTGGTGCTCTCTTCGCAGTTGACGTCGGCAGGACCAACCGCCGGCACGACCTACGAGCTGACCGCGATCGCGGCCGTGGTCATCGGTGGCGCCGCGCTGACCGGCGGCCGCGGTACCGTGCGAGGCACCATGCTCGGCGCCTTCGTCATCGGCTTTCTTTCGGACGGCCTCGTCATCATCGGCGTGTCCTCCTACTGGCAGACCGTCTTCACCGGCGCCGTCATCGTGCTCGCCGTGCTCATGAACACCATCCAATACGGGGCCCGCGGCATCCGACAGTGACGCCGCGCCTCGCCAAAAGCTTCTCCGGACGCAAGGAGATCGACCGGAAAGAAGGCCGAGAAAATCGGCAAACCGCAATTGCAACCGCAAACTGTAAGAAGGGAGTGAGAGAAATGATCGATAAAGCCAGAAGGATACTGTTGGTCGCCGCCGCGACGCTGCCGTTGATGGCAAGCCATGCCTGGGCGGCGGGCTTGATCAGCATCATCGTGACCGACCCGGCCAATCCCTATTGGCTCACCGAAGGCCAGGTCGCCAAGGCCACGGCCGAGAGCCTCGGCTACACCGCCAATGTCAGCGCCCACAAGGGCGACACCAACACCGAAAGCACAATGATCGACACCGCCATCACCAACAAGTCAGTGGCGATCATCCTCGACCCGGCCAATGCCGACGGTTCAATCGGCGCGGTCAAGAAGGCGATCGCCGCCAACATCCCGGTCTTCCTGGTCAACGCCGAGATCAACCAGGACGGTCTCGCCAAGGCGCAGCTCGTCTCCAACAACGCCCAGGGCGCCGCGATCGGCGCGCAGCAGTGGGTCGAGGCGATCGGCGACAAGGGCAACTATGTCGAGCTGTTCGGCAATCCGGCCGACAACAACGCGGCGACGCGCTCGAACGGCTACGAGACCGTGCTTACCCAGTATCCGGATCTCAAGAAGGCCGGCAAGGAAGTGGCCAACTGGGACCGCACCCAGGGCTACCAGAAAATGCAGTCGCTGCTGCAGGCCCACCCCGACATCGAGGGCGTCATTTCCGGCAACGACGAGATGGCCCTCGGCGCCATCGCGGCGCTGAAGGAAGCCGGAAAGCTCTCCCAGGTCAAGGTCGGCGGCTTCGACGGTTCGCCGGACGCGGTCGCCGCCGTCAAGGCGGGCGAGATGCAGTACACAGTGCTGCAGCCGGTGGCGGTCTTCTCGGCCGAGGCGGTCAAGCAGGCCGACAAGTTCATCAAGACCGGCTCGACAGGTGCTGCCTCCGAGAAGCAGCTCTTCGACTGCGCTCTGATCACCAAGGACAATGTCGACAAATACACCGGGCCGTTCACGCTCTCCCAGTGAACCGCCGGACTGGGGCGCGCGGTGTTGCGCGCCCCTTTTCCTGCCGCGCAAAGGCATTCGATGCGCAAAACACTGCTCGCCCCTAAGGTGCCTGCTTGCCATCGGCGCCAGATATGCGAATGGCATCGGCAGGAGAGGCTTGGATGACAGATCGCGAGATTCGGCCCGAGCAGGCGTTGAGGACCCTTGCCGGGGATCAGGTGCCCGCCGACAGCCGCCACGCGCGCCAGCTGGCGCGCCGCCGGATGATTGCCGAGGCCGTCATGGCCGAGGGTACGATGCGCATCGAGGACCTCACCGAGCGTTTCGGCATCAGCCTGATGACCGCGCATCGCGACTTGGACGAACTGGTCGAAAAGGGATTGCTGCGCAAGACGCGCGGCATCGTCTCGGCCGCCCCGACCAGCCTCATCGAATCGAGCGACATCTACCGCTCCTCGCGCCAGGGAGCCGAGAAGCGCGTGATCGCGCAGGCGGCGGCCGCCTTCCTCGAACCCGGCCAAGCCGTCTTCTTCGACGATTCCACCACCGTCTTGCAGCTCGTGCCGCACCTTGCCGCGCGCGTGCCGCTGACGGCGATCACCAATTCCATCACCCTGATGAACGAGCTCAAGGACACGCGCGACCTGACGCTGCTCGGGCTTGGCGGCCAGTTCTACAACTGGTGCAATGCCTTCATGGGGCCGGTCACGGTCACGGAGATCCGGCGGCTGAGGGCCGATCGCGTCTTCATGTCGATGTCGGCCATCACCGACGGCATGGTGTTCCACCAGTCGCCGGAAATGGTCGAGACCAAGCGCGCCATGTTCGACAGCGCCGCCATGCGCATCCTGCTTGCCGATCACACCAAGTTCGAGCGCCGGGCGCTGCACGCCATGTGCGCGCTGAACGAGTTCGACGTCATCGTCGTTGACGACGGAACGCCGCCCCGCCAGGTCGAGGAGATGAAGGCAGGCGGCATGACTGTCGTCGTCGCCGCCGTGTGCCAAGAAAATGTTACAGCCGGCTGATTGTAACATTAGTTGATGTTAACTTAACATGATGCTACGTGAAGACCCCAGGATATGCACGCGATGTGCATGGCGAGGAACTCATGCCCTGTCTGCTGGGGATCGATAGCGGCCTGACCGTCACCAAGGCGGTGGTTTTCGACAAGGCCGGGATGCCGCTGGCCGTGGCCCGCCGCCGGGTGCCGCAGATCATCTCCGGCCCGCGTCATGTCGAGCGCGACATGAACGGGCTGTGGCGCGCCGCCGCCGAAGCGATCGCGGAAGCGGTCTCCGGCTGCGGCAGACCGCCCACGGACATCGCCGCCGTCGCCGCCACCGCCCATGGCGACGGGCTCTATATGCTCGACCGTGACCGCCAGCCGCTCGGACACGGCATCCTGTCGCTGGACAGCCGGGCCGGAGACGTCGCCGCCCGGTGGCAAACCGACGGGACGGCCAACAAGGCGCTGTCGCGGACCGGCCAGACGCCGCACGCCTCGGCGCCCTCTTCGCTGCTGGCCTGGATGCGCGAGCGGGAGCCGCAGCGCTTTGCCCGCATCGGCCATGTGCTCGCCTGCAAGGACTGGCTGCGCTTCTGCCTGACGGACAGCCTGGGCACCGACCTCACCGAGGCGAGCACTTCGTTCACCGCCGTCGACAGCCAAACCTGCGCGCCGGACATCCTGCCGATCTTCGGTCTCGAAGCGCTCGGCGATGCGCTGCCGCCAGCGGCGCGGCCGGACGCGGTCGTCGGCGCCGTCACGGCACAGGCGGCCCGATCCACGGGCCTGCTTGCCGGCACGCCGGTCGTGGCCGGCCTGCACGACGTGACCGCCTCGGCGCTCGGCATCGGCGGCTATGGCGAAGCTGTGGTCGCCATCGTTGCCGGCACCTATTCGATCAACGAGACGGTCTCCACCGCGCCGCGCATCGACGCCCGCTGGTTCTGCCGCAACGGCTTGAAGCCCGGCGAATGGAACAACATGTCGATCTCGCCGGCATCGGCAGCAAACTACGACTGGTTCCTCGACACGCTGTGCGGTTCCGAGCGGGCGGCGGCGGAAACGGACGGACGCTCGATCCACGCCATCGTCGGCCCTGAAATCGAGGCGGCATTGGCGCGGCCCTCGACGCTGCTCTTCCATCCCTATCTGTTCGGCTCGCCGCATGGCCCGGCCGCCAGCGCCGGCTTCCTTGGACTGCGCGGCTGGCATGACCGCGGCGACATGCTGCGCGCGGTGATCGAAGGCATAGCCTTCAACCATCGCGTCCACGTCGATGCGCTGCGCGAGGGTTTTGCGCCGCGCGAGGTGAGGCTGACCGGCGGCATTTCCCGCAACCCCGTCTTCGCGCAGATCTTTGCCGACGTGCTCGCTATGCCGCTCACGGTGACCGAGACGGAGGAAGCCGCCGCGTGGGGCGCGGCGCTCTGCGCCGGCGCCGGCGTCGGCCTGTTCGCCTCGCCGCGGCACGATCCGCGCGACCTCGCAACACTTGGCCGCACCTACCGGCCCGTCCCCGAGCGCAGCGCCGCCCTGGACAAGCGCTACCGGCTGCACTGCGACATCGCCGACCGTCTCGCCGAGGCCTGGCCATCGATCGAAGCGCTCGCGGAAGGGGGAGAGCGATGAACGCGGACAATCGGCGGCAGGACATTGCCGAGTATGTCATTCAGCATGGCGAGGCGCGCATCGACGAGCTCGTGACGGCGTTCGGCGTCTCGCGCATGACCATCCATCGCCACGTCGATGAACTGGCGCGCCAAGGTGTGCTGCGCAAGCTGCACGGCGCGGTCAGCGCGCAACCGTCCGGCGTCTACGAAAGTCTCTTCCGTTTCCGCGAGACGCATGCGGCGGCGGCCAAGCGGGCGCTCGCCCGGGCGGCTCTGGCGGAGATCGAGCCGGGGCAGGTGGTGCTGCTCGACGATTCGACCACCGCCAACGCGCTCGGCCCGCTCCTGCCGCAGATCGCGCCGCTGACCGTCGTCACCAACAGCCTGTCGCTGGCGGAACAGCTGGTGGGCAAGGGCGAGCTGAAGCTGATCCTGCTCGGCGGCGAATACCATCCGACCTACAATGCCTTCATCGGTCACATCTGCGAGAATGCGCTGCTGAAGATCAGGGTCAATCTGCTCATCTGCTCCGCTTCGGCGATCGACAAGACCGCGACGCTGATCCAGGACCCGCAGGTGGTGCGCGTGAAACAGGCGATGGTCGCGGCGGCCTCGCGCAGGGTGCTGCTCATCGATTCCTCTAAGTTCGGCAAAGTGGCGCTGCACCTGTTTGCAGAGCTCACCGACTTCGATCTCGTGCTCAGCGACGATGGCCTTCCCGACGAGGTTGCCGGTAGCCTGAAGGCGGCCGGGGTCAATCTCAAGATCGTGCCGGTGCAATGACCGGGACGACGCGCGATGTCGATGTGCTCATCATCGGCGCCGGCATCAACGGCGCCGGCCTTTTTCGCGATCTGTGCGAACAGGGCCTGCGGGTCGCGATCGTCGACAAGGCGGATTTCGGTTCCGGCACCAGCGCCGCGCCGTCGCGGCTCATCCATGGCGGCATCAAATATCTCGAAACGGGCGAGTTGGGCCTCGTTGCGCAATCGACTCTGGAACGCAACCTGCTGCTGCGCAATGCACCGCACGCCGTGCGGCCGCTGCCGACCGTCATCCCGATCTTTTCCTGGATGACGGGCATCGGGGCGGCGCTGCGCACCCTTTTCGGCAGCACGACCGCACCACGCGGCCGCGGCGCTCTGCTGATCAAGATCGGCCTTGCCATGTATGACTTCTACGGCGCCCGCCGCCGCGTCATGCCCCGGCATAGCATGTGGTCGAAAGCGCGGGCGCTGAGCGAGATACCGCCGTTGACACCTGGCATCGTGGCGGCCGGCACGTACTATGACGCCACCGTCCGTCATCCCGAGCGGCTGGTGCTTGAACTTCTTCAAGACGGCGTCAGGGCCAGCCCTGAATCCGAGGCCTTTAATTATGTGCAATTGCTGGGCAGCGACGGCAGTGTCGTGCGCTTCGCTCTGCCGGGCGGTGGCGAGCTCGGCTTGCGGCCGCGCATCCTGGTCAACGCGGCGGGGCCATGGATCGACCATGTCAACACAGCGCTCGGCGTCCCGTCACGGTTGATCGGCGGCACCAAGGGTTCGCACATCGTCCTCGACCATCCCGACCTGCTGCGGGCGCTGAACGGCCGCATGATCTATTTCGAGGCCAATGACGGCCGCATATGCCTGGTGTTCGACTATATCGGCCGGGTGCTGGTCGGCTCAACCGACACCCGCGCCGCCGACCCCGAGACGGTGCGCTGCGAGGATGACGAGATCGACTATTTCCTGGCGAGCCTGCGCGAACTCCTGCCCGGTCTTGCCTTCGGACGCGAACAGATCGTCTATGCCTATTCAGGCATCCGCCCGCTGCCCGCATCGGACGGCACGGCGCCGGGCCTGATCAGCCGTGACCACTCGGCGCCCGTCATGGAAATCGAGGTCGGCCGGAATTGGCCGATCGTCTCATTGGTAGGCGGCAAGTGGACGACCTTCCGCGGTTTCGCCGAAGAGGTAACGGACATGCTGCTGTCCAGGCTTGGCCAGCCCAGGCGAGTGAGCACGCAAAGCCTCGCCATCGGCGGCGGCCGCGATTTTCCGGCCGATGCGGCAGCGCATGCCCGCTGGATATCCGCGGTCGCGGCTGAAACAGGAGCATCGGCGGCGCGTGCCGAAGTACTCCTCGACCGCTATGGAACGACGGCCCATGTTATTCTGGCGCACGAAGCCGAACGACAGGTGGAGCCGCTTGCCGGTGCGTTCGAATATACGCTGGCGGAAATTGATTGGCTGGCGCGCAACGAAAATGTCGTCCACCTGGCGGACATCGTCATGCGGCGCACCGCACTGGCGATCACGGGCCGGCTCAGCCGCAGCAACCTTGAGCAAATTGCCGACACCCTAGCGGTTGCGCTGGCGTGGAACGCCGGACGGCGCAAGAAGGAGCTGGAAGCGACTTCAAAGGAACTCACGGAGCGGCACCGATTTTGCTTTGAATAGCCGAGATGCCATTGCCAGGCGATTTCGAAGAGATTGCCGGGCATGACAGACCTCCGCACCCTTGTTTTCCACCACCTGATGACCTTCCTATGCCGTCGTCCGATGGTTTTGCTACCGAATGCTTAGTCGGCACCAACAAAGGCCTTTGAGGCGCGACGGCGAGCCGATTGGCGAGATTGCCCGCGCGGATTGTGCACGAACCCTAGCTGCGCTGCCCTGCAATTCTAACAAGCTGGTTGAGTTCCGAAGGAAGGCCTTAGGGAGTTGGCCAAACTGGCGAATCAAGCGATGTCACGCTCCTCTCGCAAGGCACAGTGCGCCCGGACGCGGCTATTGGGGATCGAAGCCGGCCAACTGCGCCGAGAACGCCGCTTTGGTCCTACTTGACCGTTGATTGTTGCAGCCCAGTGCCTGCGATTTCTCCGGGGCTGCTTTCGAAGTCGAAGAGCCTTTGGGTCGCAAGCGCCGCGGCGCCACGCGCCCAGGAATCGTCTGCCCAATCGGGTGTAATCGGCGGCGGACCCCACATGGCATAGCGCTTCAATGCATCGCGCATTGGCCCGAACAGATAGTCGCCAAACGTGACGGCTTCGCCCCCGCCGACAATCACTTCCGGATCGATGATATTGCAGAAGCCGCCCAGGTATCGTCCAATCCCCTCGCCTGCCTCCTGCAACAGGTCTATGGCTGCCCGGTCGCCAGTCTTTGCCGCGTTCAGCATGTCGTGGCGCGTCACTTCACCAGGGAGTCGCCTGGCCTCTTTCCATCGCCGCACCAGAGCCGGTTCCGAGAAGAAGGTCTGCAGGCAACCGCGCCTGCCACACTCGCATGGCGGCCCGTTCGGATCGTATGTCGAGTGACCCATCTTGCCCGCGGCGCCATTCGCGCCGTGATGGACGGAGCCATCGATGACCACCGCGCAACTGATGCCGGCCCCGATGGCCAGGGCCCCGACGGTGCGATGATGCCGGCCAAGTCCGAACAGTTGTTGCGCGAGCGCAAATGCGTTGGTGTCATCATCCGCCCAGACGGGTACACGCACGCGTTCGGCAAGCATCGCAGCGATCGGCACATCGGCCCAATTGAACCGGTGGCTCAACCGGCAGACGCCGTTATCGATGACGCCTGGTACAGCGATGCCGATCCCGCTGAGCTGGGCGCCTGTCGGTGCCCTGCGGTCGGAAACCAGCTCCTCGACTGCCGAGGCGCAGGCCTCCACCGTACTTTGTGGCGACGGATCGGGGACAGCGACCTGCTTCGTAACAAGTGGAGTGGTGGCAAGATCGGTCAGCACGCAATCGATGCCGCCTACCTTCAGCTTGAGCCCGGCGACGAGCCTGCCGGCGTAGTTTATATTGATCGGGATAGGTCGACGTCCCGGGGCGCCAAGACTCGCCTCTCCTTCCACCAGAATATTTTCCTCGAGCAATTCAGACACGACGAAGGTCACGGCGGCCGGGCTAAGGCCCGTAACGGAGGCGATTTCGGCGCGGCTTATAGCACCTTGCCTTCGCAGCAGGTTGAGTATCAACCGCCGGTTGATCGCGCGGGCCGTTTGCTGATCGCCTTTGAGCTTCATCTCTGCCTCATAATTAATTTTGTAAATTAAGTATTGACCATTCGGACATCCATACGCTACGATTTTACATGGTTCAATTGGAATCCGGCTGTTCTCAGGGAGGAGATAGAAGCCATGACCACCGACTTTTCCGCGTTCACCACAACAAGGCGCCGTTTCCTCAAGGGCACTGGCGCGGCACTCGCCGCTTCGGCGACTGGTCTTTGCCTCCCGGCCTTGGCCCAGGCGCAGGAAATCACCATCATTTCCAACCTCAGCAATGTCGAGCAACGCCAGATCCTGCAGCGGCTCGCGAGCGAGTATGAGGCAAAATCGGGCGCCAAGATCGTCATCAACAACATGGACCACGAGGCCCATAAGACGGCCATCCGCAGCTATCTTGTCGTCGGCGCTCCGGACATCTGTTTCTGGTTCTCAGGAAATCGGATGAAGGCCTTCGTAACGAAGGGTTTGTTCGACGACATCTCCGATCTGTTCGCCAAGGAGAACTACAAGAGCGTTCTCGGCGCCACCACAAGCGCTGTCACCGTCGGCGGCAAGCACTATGGCCTGCCGATGGGAGGTCTTCTCTGGGGCCTCTTCTATCGCAAGGATGTCTTCGCCGAACACAATTGGACGCCGCCCAAAACCTGGAACGACTTCCTCGCCTTCGGCGAGGCGGCCAAGTCCGCGACGATGATCCCAATCAGCATGGGCACCAAGGAGCTTTGGCCGGCGGGCGGCTGGTTCGACCATATGAACCTGCGCATCAACGGGCTCGACAAGCACATCGCACTGATGGACGGCAAAGTTCCGTACACCGATCCGATGCTGACGCCAGTCTTCGACAAATGGAACGATCTGATCAAGGGGGGTTTCTTCTCGCCGAACCACAGTTCGTTCGGTTGGGAGCAGGCGGGTGCTGCCCTAGCGCAAAAGAAGGCGGCAATGATGGACCTGGGCGGCTTCGTTCGATCCGCCTTTCCGGAAGCGGACTTGCCTCAGCTTGCCTACGCGCCATTTCCCGAGATCGTTCCCGGGGTCGCCCGCTACGAGGATTTTTCGGTCAACTCCATCCACGTTCCGGCGAATGCGAAGAACAAGCAGGGTGCGCGCGACTTCCTCGCCTTTTTCTACAAACCGGAAAATCTGGGCGCATTCCTCGCCGCCGAAGGCGCCATCCCGCCTCGCAACGACTGCCCGCCAAGCAAGGACCCGCTGGTCAATGCTGCGGTCGAGGAACTGAAGAAAGTGGTTGGCACGTCGCAATACTACGATCGCGACACCGATCCGGACATGGCCCAGGAAGGGATGGCGGGGCTGCAGGAATTCATGGTCAAGCCTGAGCGACGTGAGCAGATACTCAAGCGCCTCGATAAAACCCGCAAGAGAATCTTCGGTTGATCCTCCCTGGCTGACGGGCGCCGCCTTTCGGCGGCTCCCGTCTCTTTTTTCGGATGGAATGCCATGTCTCGTGTCTGGCGCAGAAATCGTCATTGGTTGACGCCGGTACTTTTTCTGCTGCCGGGCCTCATCCTGTTCGGCTCGGTGATCCTTGCCGCCTCCATCGAGACGGTCTGGATTTCGCTGCACGACTGGGATGGGATTGGTGCCAAGACCTGGGTCGGGCTCGCCAACTATGTCGAACTGGCAGACGATCCGCAGTTCTACGTCTCGCTCAAGAACAACATCATCTGGCTGCTGATCTTCATGCTGGCGCCGCCGATCGGCCTGGCGCTTGCGCTGATCGTGAATCAGCAGATCCGTGGCATGCGCATCCTCAAGTCGCTGTTCTTCGTGCCGCTTGTGCTGGCGACCGTCACCGTCGGTGTCGTGTTTGGATGGGTCTATGATCCAAACTTCGGGCTGCTGCAGCTTCTCTTCGGCGCCTTTGGCGGCACCGCCCCGGCGCTGCTTTCAGACGAGACCTTCGTCACCTTCGCGGTGGCCGCCGCCGGTCTGTGGCCACAGATCGCGTTCTGCATGATCCTGTTCCTGGCGGGACTGAACAGCCTCAACGACGATCTGATCGCCGCCGGACGGGTCGACGGTGCGCGCGGCTGGCGCATGTTGCGCCATGTTGTCCTGCCGCAATTGTCGCAGGTCGGCTTCATCGCCATCGCGGTGACGGTGATCGGTGCGCTGCGCTCCTTCGACATGATCGCGGTCATGACCAGTGGCGGCCCCTATGGCTCGTCCACCGTGCTCGCCTACCAGATGTATCAGGAGTCGATTTTTTCCTACCGCTTTGGCTACGGCGCCGCGATCGCCACGGTGCTGTTCGTGATCATGATCGTCTTCATCGCCTGGTATCTCAATGGCCTCATCAAGGCCGAGCGGAGCAACGCCTAATGTACCCGCGCCCCATTCCCGAAAATGCGAGGATCCAGCGAGCCCTCTATCTAAGTAGTGTCACCCTGGTCGTAATCCTGTGGCTGCTGCCTCTGCTCGCCGTCATGCTGACCTCGATCCGTTCCAACGAGGAGCTGATGGCTGGCAACTATTGGGGCTGGCCGCAGAAATTCAGCCTGATCGATAACTACAAGGCGGTTTTCGAGCAGACCGCCATGCTGCGCTTTTTCCTCAACAGCCTGCTGATCACCATACCGTCCGTCATCGGCGTTCTCATCCTGTCGACACTGACCGGCTTCGTCTTGTCGCGCTACCCGTTCCGCGGCTCCAACCTCATTTTCGCCCTCTTCGTCGGCGGCAATTTCCTGCCGGCGCAGATCATGATGATCCCGGTCCGCGACCTGATGGTGAGGCTGGGTCTTTACGACACCGTCTATGCGCTGATCGTTTTCCACATCGCTTTCCAGACCGGTTTCGCCACGCTTTTCATGCGCAACTTCATCGCCGCTCTGCCGGGCGAACTGTTCCAGGCGGCGCGCGCCGAAGGCGCCTCGCCGTTCCAGACATTGCGCCACGTGGTGGTTCCTCTGGTCCGGCCGGCACTGGCGGCACTGGCCATCCTCACCTTCACCTTCGTCTGGAACGACTATTTCTGGGCGATCGTCCTTACCCAGAGTGACGCGGTCAAACCCGTTACCGCAGGCTTGAACAATCTGCGCGGCGAATGGACATCGGCTTGGAACATCGTCTCGGCGGCCACGATCTTCGTCGCCCTGCCCCCGGTCGTGATGTTCTTCATGATGCAGAAGCACTTTGTCGCCGGCCTCACCATGGGAGCCGTCAAGGGATGATCCGACGCGAACCCTGCCGCACCCGACACGCACGGAAAGGCGCCTCGATATGAGCAGCGTGGAATTGCGTAAAGTCGACAAGCACTATGCCGGCTACCATGCCCTGAAGACGGTCGACCTGAAGATCGAAAAGGGCGAGTTCGTCGTCATGGTCGGCCCGTCCGGCTGCGGAAAGTCGACATTGCTGAAGACGATCGCCGGGCTGGAAACCATCAACTCCGGCCACATCGTGATCAACGGGCGCGACGTCACCAGGGAAGAACCCGGCGACCGCGGCATCGCAATGGTCTTCCAGTCCTATGCACTCTACCCACATATGACCGTCGCCGAGAACATGGGCTTCGGCCTGCGGATGGCCAAGCGGCCCAAGACCGAGATCGACGCCGCCGTCAAACGCGCAGCACGGATCCTGCGTCTGGAGGAGCAGCTCGACAAGCGGCCGAAACAATTGTCGGGCGGGCAGCGCCAGCGCGTCGCGATCGGCCGCGCGATCACCCGCTCGCCCGAGGTGTTCCTGTTCGATGAGCCGCTGTCGAACCTCGATGCCGCGCTGCGCACTCAGATGCGAGTGGAACTTTCGGGTCTGCACGCGCAGCTTGGATCGACGATGATCTACGTTACCCACGACCAGGTCGAGGCGATGACCATGGCCGACCGGATCGTGGTCCTCAACAAAGGCCGGATCGAGCAGGTCGGGTCTCCGCTGGAGCTCTACACCAACCCTGCGAACATTTTCGTCGCGGGCTTCCTCGGCGCGCCACGCATGAATTTCATCGAAGCGAAAGCAGTGAGCGTCGATGCATCCGGCGTCTCGGTAGCCGCCGCTGGCCTCCCGGCCATCACCTTGGATGGCATCGACGCCGGCGGCCTTTCGGCTGGTGACGCCGTGACCATCGGCATCCGGCCGGAGGCCCTGCGTGTCGTCGACCCAAGCGACGGCGTAATGCCGGCCTTCTCCGGCCAGGTGCGTCTGGTCGAGCAGTTGGGGCGCGAAACCGTCCTCTACGTCGACGCCTCTCCGCTTCAGACGACCAATTCCGACAGCGGCACCGGCAATTTCACGCTTCAGCTCAACAAGGTTTCCGCGATCAGCGTCAGCGCCACGTTGCAGGTGACCTTCGACATCGTCGACGCCTACCTCTTCGGCCCCGATGGCCGCACCCTCACGCCAGGAAAACCAGTCGCCTCAATCTGAACCTCGAAGTTTCGAAAGTCCCATACGCATGCAACGCAAGAAGCCCGCCCCGCTATCCGTATGGCGGCCCCTCAATCTCGACCGTTTTCTCCTCGGAGCGCCTCACTACCCCGAACATGTCGACGAATGCTGCTGGCAGCGTGACGCCGAGCGCATGGCTGCCGCCGGCGTCAACACGGTGCGGATGGGAGAGTTCGCCTGGCACATTTTCGAGCCCCGCGAAGACAGGTTCGAGTTCGGCCTGTTCGATCGCGCGATCGAACTCCTCGGCCGAGCGGGGATCGACACGATCATGTGCACGCCGACGGCGACCCCTCCCCGCTGGCTCACCGTCAACTATCCCGAAGTGCTGCGCGTTGACATAAACGGGCGGGCCTCGAGCCACGGATCGCGCCAGCATGCCGACACCACAAGCCCGGTATTCCGCGCCCACAGCCGCCGCATCACCCGCGCCATGGCCGAGCATTATCGGGACAACCCGCGTGTGATCGGCTGGCAGACGGACAACGAGCTCAACACCACGGTGTCGGAATCGTTCGCGCCTTCGACCCGGCTGGAGTTCCAGAAATACCTGCAGAAGGCCTACGGCACCATCGAGGCGCTGAACTTCGCCTGGGGCGGCCACTTCTGGGCGACGGCCTACGACGATTTCTCGCAGATCGACCTGCCGAGACCGCTCATGCCGTCCTACCCCAGCCCCGGCCATGTGCAGGACTACCATCGCTTTCTGGCCGCAGCGACCGCCGCGTTCCAACACGACCAAGTCGAGATCCTGCGCGCCGCCAATCCGGACTGGTTCATCTTCCACAATCTTGGCCAGCTTGCCGACATCGACTTCCGCGGCCAGTTCGGACAGGACCTCGATTTCATCGGCTTCGACATCTATCCGATGCTCTATGACGAGATGCGCCGAACCGGCGGGCATGCGGCGACCCAGGCCCTCCATCTCGATATATGCCGCGCCTATTCCGGCAACTTCATCGTTCCGGAGCAGGCCTCCGGCTTCGGCAGCCAGCCCGGCTTCTCAACCATGACGCCGGAGCCCGGCGAGATGCGCCGCATGGCCATGACCTCGGTGGCGCGCGGCGCCGACGGAGTCATGTTCTTTCGTTGGCGGCCCGCGCATTTCGGCGCCGAGATCTACTGGATGGGGATCATCGACCACGACGATGTGCCGCGCCGCCGCTACGACGAGGCAAGCCGATTCTTTCACGAGATTGCCGGCATCAAGGATCACATCCTTGGTACGGTCGTACGCATGGACCTCGGCATCGCAGGGGCGGATTTCGACAACCAGGAAGCGCACAAGACCTATCCGATCGGATTGCCGAGTCCGCTCGACGATGCGACGCTCCTGCACCGACACTGCTACCACAAGGGCATAGCCTGCGGCTTCATCCACCTTGAAGACGACCTGTCACGGCTCAAGGCGCTCTACGTTCCTCACTGGGTGATGTGGAAGGACCAGTGGAATGCCGCTGTCGAGACATTTGTCCGCAACGGCGGCACCTTGATCCTGTCGGCGCTGAGCGGGACAAGGGACGAGAACAACCACATAATCCGCGAACAGGCGCCGGGCACCGCTCTGTCCGCGCTGAGCGGTGTCAAGGTCACCGAATTCGGCCGGCTTGTTCCGGAGGGCGCGAATGGGCTGTTCCCCCTGTTCAGGCAAGCCGCCATGGGTGCCTACGTGCCGCCGTCGCCGCTACCGGCCTCCTCGGCACAGCGCAAATATCGCTTCACCTTCGGCAACCGGCAGTTCGACGCTGCGCACCTCTACGAATTGCTCGAGGTCGCGCCGGGCACCGAGGTGCTGGGTTCATGGTCGGATCGATTTTGCGCCGGTCAGCCGGCGATCACCTGCCGGGAACTTGGCAAGGGTCGCGTCGTCTATGTCGGTACATATCTCACGCCGGAACTTGCCGAAGCCATCGTCAGTACGGTCCTTGCCAGGGCGGGTATCGCGCCCTTGCTTCCAGAATTGCCGGCTGGGGTAGAGGTTTCGATCCGTGAGAGTGAGAATCGCCAATTGATGTTCATTCAAAATACCACGGACCTTCCGGCGGCTTTACCTGGCGCGCCCCTGGGTACGGACCTGTTGACCGGTCGTTCGACGGCCAACGGCCTCCAGCTCGAAGCCTATGGCTGCGCGGTGGTGCTACTTCGACCTTGATAGCCATCAGCGTTAGATCCAGCCACCGAGGGCGGGCTTCGAGAGGCAGCTAGGGCGTCGACGCACAAGTGGATCGCGGCTGAGTAAAGAATTTACCGGTGTGCGCAATAGGGCTCGTTCCCCTCACGTCGCATGGGCTTGTGAAAAACATCGAACAATCCCGTCAATATGGTTGAATACGGCATCGAGGACGCTTGATCCTCGAATTTGCCAAGCGCGCTCGCACGCCTTGGTATTCGTGACGTCGCGGGAGCTACTTCCGCGAGATGCGGTTCCAGGTTCGTCGCTCAGCCGGTTGTTTTGGGCACCAATCGCCGCAATACGCAGGTGGGCTGAGATGCGACCAGCGGAGATCGCGATACTATTTGGCGCTGCTTAAAAGTCCATTTCGGACTTCGTCATTCAGTGCTGGGGGGCGCTGGGCATATTCCTTTCGTCACGACTGGCCGATGACAATCAGAAAATCTCGTTCATCCGCCGGCATCCAAGAGCCTGGTTGGATAGCTAGCGCAATAAGCGAACCGATCAGAATGATGAACGAAAGGAAACATCAATGTCTTGTTCCAAGTGGAGCGCAACGGCCGCAGTCGGCCTTTTTTGCATGACGTCGCTCGCGCACGCCGATGATGAACCTAAGTACGGCGCCGATATCTCACTGGATATCGCCAAGGCTATAGCGGCGGTAGCCATCAAGGAATGTGCGGCTCACAGCTGGCCAATGGCTGTTGCAGTAACCGACACACACGGCGCCCTGGTGTATTACGAAAAGATGGATGACACCGAACTCGGCAGCGCCCAGGCCGCCGTTGAAAAGGCAGCTGCGGCAGCCCTCTACAAGCGCCCGACACGTGCATTTTACGATGTGACCGCGAAAGCTGGTCCGTTCATGCTGACCATGCCTGGCGTCCTCGCTGCTCCTGGCGCGTGGCCGGTGGTCAAGGACGGCAAGATCATCGGCGCGCTGGCTGCCAGCGGTGGCACGGGAGATCAAGACGACGTTTGCGCCAAAGCTGGCTTAGCCGCGCTCTAACGGTCACAGGGCGCAACGATGCGCACCGCTTAAGGGAATAGGACCATGTTCAATTTCAAAGCCGCGGATATCGCGCTGGCTGTCGCACTCATCGTGGCTCCCATCACAGCAATGACCCCAATGCCAACCCCCGCTGAGGCCGCTGAAAACTTTAGTGGCAGCAACACGGACGTTCGCACCGTTCTGGCCTACAAAGCTTCCACGGCTGCTTTGGAGAAGTTTCTGCCTGGGGGCTGGGAGCTTAGCCCGATCAAGGAAGGACCCTCTGCCGGTGCGAACCTGCAGGTCGAGTTCGTAGATCAGCTGTTTGCAGTTGGAACTGATGGAAAAGTCGGTGCGCCATACCGTTATGTGCTGTTTGGCATTCCGGTTCATAAAAAGGGCGGCAGCGAAGATGTCCTGATGTTGTTCGACGGCTTGTCTCGGGGCGGCGCAGGCCCATACGAGCTTGCGGAGAAGGCAACTGACGACGTTACGCGTTCGGTGAAGTACAGTTCGAATCCATCGATGGTCACTGAATCGTGGACATTTGAAGGAGGCGGGGAGAAGGTTTCTCTGCGAGCAGAGTTTGAGCGCGGTCCTCTCAAAGCAGAGAAGGCTGAAAGCCATGTATATTCGCAGCTTAAGCCAAGCTTCTCCCGCCTCTACCGTTACAACGAAGCAAGCGACGTCGTTCAGGCTCAAGGCGCGAAGTCGGAACGTCTACGCTCGCTGTCGCTCAAGGCAGAGGGCGGAAAACTTGCCGCTGTGTTCGACGGCTCGCAAAGCCTGGTTTCCGTTGTCTCGCTGCCTGTTTATTCCCGCGACATCTTCGTGCCCACGCCGTAGTCCACCCCACGTGGTGGCAATCAGCGGGACCGCCAATTCCCGTCACAAGCCGGTTGTTACCACGAGTGTCGCAGGCCGCAGCCTCGCTCGTCCCTGAACTGGCTCCGCTGCGGTTTCAATCCGAGTATCTCATGACACATCAACCTCACACACGCTTGCAGACGATCGCGGCGGAATCTGCGATGATCCTGGGAGCATTTCTCCTCGGCACGTCCGAATTCGCCGCCATGGGCCTGCTACCCGAAATGGCCCGCGATAGCCACATCACGATCGATGTTGCTGGAACCTCCGTCACTGCCTACGCTCTTGGCGTCGTCATTGGCGCTCCGTTGATCGCAACTATGGCGGCTAAAACGCCACGCCACCTGCTGCTGGTCTTCCTCCTTCTCTTCTGCGCGGTCGGAAATGCATTGTCGGCACTTGCTGGTAGCTTTTCGGCGCTGATCGCAGCGCGTTTCATGTCCGGCCTTCCTCACGGAGCGTACTTCGGGATCGCGTCCCTCATTGCCGCAACGTTGGCTCATCCGGGTAAGCGGGCGCAAGCCGTTGCCCGAGTTATGATGGGGCTCGGCCTTGCCAACCTTATAGGCGCTCCGGTCGGCACTTTTCTCGGAGAGCATACGACTTGGCGTCTAACATACTTCCTGTTGGCAGCGCTGGCGGCTCTTGCGGCTATCATCTGTCGGGCCACCGTCCCGGCAGTTCAGGCCGCGCACGGCGCCGGCCCTCTCAAGGAATTGAGCGCTTTGGCAAAACCACAGGTCTGGCTGGCTTTCGGGATAGGCTCAGTCGGTCTCGGCGGCCTCTTCGCTGTATATACCTACCTGGTGCCAACCCTGATCTCCGTAACGGGAATCTCGGAGAGCGACGCGCCGCTCGTTTTGGTCGTGATCGGGCTTGGCATGTTCGTTGGAAACTTCTTGGGTGGTTGGCTCGCGGATCGAGGCATAATGCGGGCGATCGGCTTACTGCTGGCCTTGAACCTCGTGGCCTTCACGATCTTCTTCTTTAGCGTTCACAACGCCATTGCAATTTCCATCAGCGTCTTCCTTGCTGGATTGGCGGCGCTCGCTCTCGTGCCGCCGTTGCAGGCCCGTCTCATGGATGTCGCTGGACACGCGCAGGCGCTGGGCGCCATGCTAAACGGATGCGCGATCAATGTTGCCAATGCCCTTGGTGCTGCCCTTGGCGGAGCCGTGATCGCCGCTCACTTCAGTCCGGCATCAACGGGATTGGTCGGAGTTGTGATGGCGACACTCGCACTGGTCATATTCTTTGTCGCATTGGCCATTGGAGAAGCTCGTCGCCCTTGATCCCTCACATAGCCGATAGCCAGCCTGGACCGGGCTTGTTCTCTCGCATGAACTTGATGAACGCGCCAAGGGCGGCAGGCATCTGCCGCCTGCTCGGATAAAAAAGGTAGATGCCTGATACCCAGGAACTCCAGCCATCCAAGACCTGGACAAGTTCTCTCGACGCCAATGCATCTTTCACAAGGACTTTGGGGAGCAATCCGATTCCGCCTCCGCCTCGAACGACCGAAGCCAGAACCCGCAAATCATTGGCGACAAAGCGCGCCGGTTTCGAAGGTTCAATCTTTTGATCACCTTTTGTGAGGACCCACGGACGAACAGTGCCGTTCCAAGAGGAGCGCAATCGGACGCACCAATGTTGGCCGAGGCTATCAGGGGTATCGGGCTCCCCTTGCTTCTGAAGATACTCCGGCGAAGCCATAAGCACTTCTTCGAAGGGATCGACAAGGCGCACAGCGACCATATCCTTTTCGATCCGCTCACCGGTCTGGATACCGGCGTCGATTCGACTTTCGACCAAGTCAAGGTGAAGATCGTCGACCAACATCTCTAGCTCGATATCGGGATGAGCAGAAAGAAAGCGTCCAATCAAGGGGCCGACAAAGAGCGTCGAAGCGGTTCTCGAGCCGAGAATCCGCAGGCGACCACCCGTCTCACTGCGAAACCTATTGAGTCCGTCAAGAGCTACATCCAGCCTCGCCAGGAGCGGCTCCAAGGAAGCCAGGAAGTCCCGTCCTGCATCGGTAAGCGAGACGCTGCGGGTCGTACGCGTCAATAGGCGCACACCGAGCTTCTCCTCCAAGCCGCGAAGGGTCTGGCTGAACGTTGGGACCGATACGCCGACATTGGCGGCGGCTCGCGTGAAGTTGAGTTGGCGTGCGACCTCCACGAAAGCAGTGAGCTCGCGCATTTCGGGTTTATACAATGAGCCGTTTCCTGCCTTAAACCTGTTCAGAGTGCCCCAAGGCATCTAGGATGTCACGCGAGTCTCCGACCGCGCCGTCGCCGAAACCAGTTTTGACCAAAGCTAGGCAGGAGCCAAACTGGTGTAGCTTGCGATTATTATTGCGAGTCGCACGCGTTTTGCGGAGGGTGCGCTGGCGGTGGCCATTGAACGTGTCGTCTCTGCCACTCTCGCCTTCATCGCTGGCGGATCTGGCGGCGTCCGACGTTCATGGAATCAAAGAGGGTTACGCCTGCCCGCCGCTTGCAGAAAACCGTACACTCGTTTTGATCTCGCTTATTCAGCGCTTACAGAGTGTTCTGCACGCCATCGGCTAAACCGTAGCGTGGGCCCGAGCAATGCGTTCGGCACCATCGGCGTCTCGACGTCGTAGCGCCTCAACGAGCGCCGCGGGATCTTCGATATTGAGCCGCCGGCCTAGCCAGCCCTACTTAGCGAATCGCCCCCGCAGATTGCGTGCACTTGGCTGTAAATTCTCGCGCCATATCTATGACAGAGCAGAGCGGTCGCGAACTCCTGGCCCTCAAGCGAATATTCCAAGCAAAGGATCGCGAACGCTGCTGTTTTGAGGCAATTGGAATAAGAAGCCGCTGACTTGCGTTTACGCAAAGTGCACGAGGCAAATCCGAACGGAGGACGTTCGATGCATGCCGGCTTCCCGCGAAACTTGACCATAGCCGTATTGGCAGCCCTCACAGTGAGCTGCGCTGGCGTTCCAGCTCAGAAAATGGGGGCAATAACCGGCTATGGCCCCAACCCCACGCTGCCGAAACCGACACCCACGCTGATCCCGACCGTCAACATCGCAGAGGCAACAGGCTGGCAGGAAGGTGGAATGCCGACCCCGGCCAAGGGGCTGAGAGTGACGGCGTTCGCCACCGGCCTCGACCATCCGCGCTGGCTGCATGTGCTCCCGAACGGCGACGTGCTTGTCGCCGAAACCAATGCCCCTGCCAAGCATGACGATCGCTTCAGCCTCAGAAAGCTCTTCATGAACCAGGCTATGAAGCGAGCCGGCGCTGCGACCGTCAGCGCTAACCGCATCACGCTCCTGCGCGACACCAATGGCGACGGCGTTGCGGATGTGCGCAGGATTTTCGCAAAAGGCCTCAATTCGCCCTTCGGCATGACGCTTTCCAAAGGCAAGCTCTATGTCGCCGACACCGACGCGCTCGTCGCTTTCCCCTACTCCAACGGCCAGACCCGAGTAACAGCGCCGCCGGAAAAGATCGTCGACTTGCCGGCCGGAGACATCAACCATCATTGGACCAAGGACGTGATCGCAAGTCCGGACGGACGGAAACTATATGTCACCGTTGGCTCGAACAGCAACGTTGGAGAAAATGGCATCGCCGCGGAGAAAAACCGCGCCGCCGTCCTTGAGGTGGATCGGTCCAGCCGCAGCACCCGGGTTTTCGCGTCCGGGCTGCGCAACCCGAACGGGCTCTCCTGGAATCCTGAAACCGGCGAGCTTTGGGTCGCCGTAAACGAGCGTGATGAAATCGGCGACGATCTCGTGCCGGACTACATCACTTCAGTTCGCAACGGCGCTTTCTATGGCTGGCCCTACAGCTATTATGGGCAGAACGTCGACGAACGCGTCAAGCCGCAGCGCCCTGATCTTGTGGCGCAGGCGGTCAAGCCCGACTATGCGGTGGGCTCCCATACCGCCTCGCTGGGACTGGCCTTCTCCAGCCGCGCGTCGCTCGGCACGGCCTATGGCAACGGCGCTTTCGTTGGCCAGCACGGCTCATGGAACAGAAGCGTGCACAGCGGTTATAAGGTGATCTTCGTGCCGTTCCGTGGTGGTAGGCCGAGCGGGTCCCCGAAGGATGTGCTCACCGGCTTCCTCGGACATGATGGCAAGGCGATGGGCCGTCCGGTCGGCGTTGCTGTCGATCGGGCCGGCGCGCTGCTCGTCGCCGACGATGTTGGTAATATCATCTGGAGGGTCAGCCGAGCCAAGGGGCGTTAGCGCCAGTGCCTTTCTGGCCCTTTTTCCGCAACCGCGATCTCGAGCGTTCGCATATGATGACTGCTTTCGGGGCAAAGCAAATCTTACCTCTACCGCCGAGATTAGGCGCGAACGCGAAGGACCGAATGCGTCCCGCTCAGCCAGGCACAGACGCCCCACATCCAGGCGGCCAAGGGGGATACCGCCGGACCTGCCACAGGGCTCACCGAGCTTGTCAGCGCCCTCGACCGCCGGCTCGACCCCGTTCCTGTGATACACTCGTGGATAGCGGTTCAACTGTCGCCGGCATCTCTCGAACGTTCCAGATATCTATTTGCTGCTAGTATTAGAGGTCTACGGTATCCCGGTAGAAGGATTCGACTGATGTGCCTGTCACGTTTATGCCGACCGATAGCTTCCGCCATGCCAGCCCTTGCGGCGATCATACTTTCCTCGCCGACACAGGCCGAGGATAGACTGCTTGCAGAAGCGCTTCAGTTTCACGGTACGATCCTCTATCTCAGCGCCAAGGTCCCCGGATTGCTGGTGGGCGCCGTGCGCAACGGCGAGAGCGCTTTCGCCGGCTTTGGCGAGATCGCCGATGGAACCGGCAAGGAGCCGGACCGCGACACGATGTTCCGCATCGGCTCGGTGAGCAAGGTTTTCTGCGGCGGGGTGCTTTCCTCCCTTGCGATCGAGGGCAAGCTCAAGCTCACCGACGCGCTTCAAGATCGGCTGGGCTATGACGTCGAGCTGCCACGGATAGAAACGCGGGAGCTGCGGATCGTCGATCTGGTCACACAATCGTCAGGCCTGCCGCGCGAGGTACCGACGCCCGCCGCGCCACCCGAGGATCCCTTCTCGCTCAACACTCGAGAAACGCAGATCGCGGCTCTGAAAGAGAACCCGCTACTCTTTGCGCCCGGCACCTCCGTGCTCTATTCCAACTTCGGCTTCGACCTGCTCGGCGCCGCACTCGCCAACGTAGCGGGGAAGCCCTATGCCGAGCTGCTAAAGGAGCGCATTCTCGACCCTATCGGAATGAAGGACACGGTCTTCAACCCTCGGCCCGGTGACAAGGCACGGCTGATGCAAGGCCACTTTTTCGATGGGCGCTCCATGCCGACGGCGCCGACGCCAGTGAGTATAGAATGCGCGGGCGGCCTCTACTCGACTGCGGACGACATGCTGCGCTGGATCGCTTGGCATGTAGACACCAGGCCCTCGGCAGCCAATGCGGAGCTGCGCCTCATGAATCACGCCGCTTTTCTCTATCGAGACGGGCTGAAGTCGGTCATAGGGGTTGACGATGGCGGGCCGATGGACGCGATGGGGCTAGGATGGGTGATAACCTTGCCTGATGGCAACCGTCCTCTGATCCTTGAGAAGAGCGGCGGCTTGCAAGGGACGTTCAGCTATGTCGCCATCGCGCCGAGCCGCGGCGTGGGCGCCTTTTTCGTGATGAACGAATTCAATGCGGCGGCGTTCGAAGCCGCCGTCAAGATGACCAACGATTTGGTCACGGACCTGGCGCCACGCTAAAAGCACAGAGTGGCCCCCACGAAGCAGGCCAGCACTAGAGCCGGATGATTTCAGGTCGAATCGGCCTGAAATCTGAATCCGGCTCTAAATCAAAGAGATAGAGCATGATGTCGTCCCGAAAACCGCTTCACACTTTTCGGCATCATGCTCTAGGCCCGGCGCAAGCCGACTCTGAGAGGAGCGGCCAAGGCGCGTGCAGCAGGCTGTACGTCTTAAGCCAAGAGCAAGCTATTGGCAGCAGCGGGCCGCAAGCAGACTTTCCGCTTCCCGGATAGAGCGCCTTTGAACGGACGAGCGTGTCGCTCCGTTCCAGATGGCTCAGCGGACACCTTGGCCCTGCCTGTCCGACTTCAAACTCGGCTATCCTTCGATGTCTGCAACGATCTGTTCCGAAGGTCATCCTGAAAGACCCTTCTCAGTTCGCGGAAGCTAGCGAAACCGAGGTGTTGGGCAAGTCGTGAAACGGTCGAGGTGCCGACGTGGCAACGGCGCGCTATTTCAGATGCGCTGTCGAAGGCGACCATTTCGGGTTTCCTAAAAACCTCCCTCGCTACATGCTCCATCGCCCTTGGTAGCATCACGTCGCGTTTGGCAATAGCTGCTTTGATCTCGTCCAGATTTCTCGGTCTATCCATTGCGCTTGGAACTTTACTACACGCTTGCCAGCATCACGGTCGCGCCGATCCTGGCAGATGTCGTTGCAGCCTCCGCCATCGCCCTTGGCGCCCCACGCGGCGCCTCTGGATCAGGCCTTGGCCTGATCCATGAAACGGGCGAACTCCTCGTCGGTGATCGCAACATTGTGCTGCGGCGCCGGATAGGCGCCGGTCCTGACGTCGGCGATGAATTCCCTGAAGGCTGAAATCCGCTCGTTTTGCAGCCGCTCGTATTCGGCCGCGAAGTTGCGATAGGTCTTGGCGTGACGCGGCCTGTGGCCTTGCGTGTGGCCCAGCACATCCTCGGCGAAGAGATACTGCGCATCCGCCCCGGGACCTGCTCCCATGCCGAGCATGATCATCGACGTATTCTTCGAGATGAACGCCCCCACCCTGTCGGGCACAACCTCCAGTTCGGCGCCGAAGCAGCCGATGGCCTCGAGTTGCTTCACCTGCCGCCAGACGGCCGTGGCTTCGCCGGCCGTCTTGCCGACGGCGCGGAAGCCGGTCCAGGTGATATAGGAGGGAATGAGCCCGACATGCGCGACGATGGGCACGTGGTTGTCGCACAGCGTCTTCTGGATGTCGTAGGAGGCCGCGCAGTAGAAGCAATCGCCGCCCATCGCGGCGAAGTGGAAGGCGGCGCGCAGATAGTCCTCGGCGGTAGCCAGCGGGCGACCCTGGAAAGTCCCCCAGCCGCCATAGGGCAGTCCGACCTGCACGAAGCAGCGCCCTGCCGCCTCGCGCATCTCCTGGCTGAAGAACCGGCCTTCGATCGACAGCATGTGGATGCCCGCCGCATCGGCAGCCGCGGCCTCTTCCAGCGTGGTGACGTAGAGCATCGAGATCTTCTCGCCGCGCGCCTTCATGGCGCGGATGTCGGCGACGGTGGGGCGTGTGTTTCTGCTGACCATGGGTTCAGACCGTGAATGCGTTGCGGAAAGCTTCGAGCGCCGCCTCGGGCTCACCCGAAGCGAAGGCCTCCATGCCGACGGGGCCGGAATAGCCCATGGCCTTGAGAGCCCTGGCGATGCCGTGCCAGTTCACCTCGCCGGTACCGGGCTCCTTGCGGCCAGGCACATCCGCGACCTGGATTTCCCCGACCCACGGCAGGCACGCCCGGCAGAGCTCGATCAGATTCCCCTCGCCGATCTGCGCATGGTAAAGATCGAGGTTGAGGCGCAGGCGCGGATGGTTGACCGACGACACCAGCGCCAGCGTGTCCTCGGCGCGCCCGAAAGGAACGCCGGGGTGGTCAATCGGCAGGTTCAGGTTCTCAAGGGTGAAGACGACGCCTTCCTCGTCGGCCATGTCAACGACGCGGCGCAGCGTGTCGCGCGCCTTCAGCCACATGGCGCCGGTGACGATCTCCACCGGCGTGACAGGCAGGCCGCCCTGCCCAAGGCCGGTGCCATGGAGATTGAGCCGCGCGACGCCGAGGCGTTTTCCGACCTGGGCTGTTTCACGCGCCGTCTTGATGAGCTCCGCCGCGCCCTCGTCGTCGGTCAGACGGCCGCGCAGGTAGCCGTTCATGATCGAGAAGGTCGCGCCGGACCGTTCAAGCTTGGCGAGATCATGGTCGGGCCAATTCCACAGGCCGACCTGAAATCCCATTTCTTTCAGGCGCGCGGCACGCCACTCGATCGGTCTGTCGCGCCAAAGCATCTCGGCGCAGGCGGCAAGCTGGAAGGGTTGGTCCATAGCTCAAACCTCGACCATGACGCGGCCGTTCTCGACCTTCGTCTTGTAGGTCTTCAGGTTCTCGCAGGCCGGTGGCGTCTCGACTTCGCCATTGGTGAAGTCGAAGACGGAGGCGTGCTTCGGGCACTCCACCGTATTCCCCATGACGAGGCCATCAGCAAGATGGATCGCTTCGTGCGTGCAAAGCCCGTCGGTGCAGTAATACTCATCCGCGTCGTTGCGGAATATCGCGAAGGTACGGCCGCCATTGTCGAAGCGTTTGGCTTCCTCGGCTTCGATGTCGTCAGCGGCACAGGCGTCGATCCAGGGCATGGTGGGGTCTCTTTAGATGGCTTGCGGTTTGAAGTCTGCGGGAGCTGACGGCATGACGTCCTGGAGCAGCGCGACGGACTTTTCGAGCCCCTCCAGCGAATTCAAAAGGACGTCTTCGTGCTCGATGGAAAGCCAGCCGTCATAGCCGGCCATCTTGAGCCGATAACAGAACTGTCGCCACCACGCCTCGCCATGGCCGAACCCAAGGGTGATGTAGCTCCAGGATCGCGCCGGAATGTCCATCAGGCTGCCGTTCTCGAGCAGAGACGTCGTTGCCTGAACGGGCGGGTTGAGCATCGTATCCTTGGCATGAACGTGATACACCGCCTCGCCCAGCGCTTCAGCGGCAGCGAGGGGATCGGCGCCCATCCAGAACAGGTGCGAGGGATCCAGATTGGCGCCCACGACAGGCCCGACCGCTTCTCGCAACTTCAAGAGCGACGGCACATTGTAGACGCACTGATTGCCGTGGAGTTCGAGCGCGATGCGCTCCACGCCGTTTGCCTTGGCCAGCGCGACGATCTCGGTCCAGAATGGGATCAGCTTTTCTTCCCATTGATATTTGAGGATGGTCTGCGTTTCCGGCGGCCACGACGAGACGACCCAGTTCGGCATGCTGTCGCCGGCGCTGCCGGCCGGCAGGCCGCTCATGGTGCAGACGGTGCGGATGCCCATCTCGCCGGCGATGCGGATCGTATCTTTCAACCCCTCGCCCTGGGCGCTGTCGGTTGGATGCAGCGGATTGCCGTTCGCGTTGAGGCTGATGATCTCCAGCCTGCGTTCCTCGAAAGCTTCCGTGAAGCGCTTCTGCGATTGCCTGTCGCCGAGCATCGAGGAAAGCCGGAAATGCGGAGCGGTCGACCAGCCGCAAGTATTCACCTCGATGCCGGACACCCCCATGCGTTGGGCATGATCGAGCACCGCGTCGAACGGCAGGCCACCAAGACTGTCTGAGACGAACCCGAGCTTCACGCGTAGAACTCCGGCTTTGCGATCATCTGGACAGATGTCCGACGGGCTTCCTTCAGCGCCGTCACGCCAGCCTCGGCTACGACGGCGGCGCAATAGCCGTCCCAGCAATCCGAGGCGGTCACGGGGAACTCGCCAGTCGCGGCGAAGCGAAGGAAGTCGCGGTTCTGGCGGCGATAGGCATCGTAGTAGCGGGTTCGCCAGTCGACGTCGTAGCTTGTGCTTTGGCTAAGCGCCGACTCCGTGCGAGTGTAGGCAACATTGTTGGTCGCAACCGCGCCGCGCTCGCCGACCAGTTCGGCACGAACGTCATAGCCGTAGGCCGCGTTGTTGTTGATCTCGATGTTGACGAGTTGGCCATCGACCGTTTCCAGAACCATGATCACGGGCGCGACACGAGCGTCCGAGCGGCGCGGCTGGAACGCGGAAATAGCGACATAATCAGTGCCGAGCACGTAACGCACGACGTCGAATTCGTGCGGGGCGGAATTGGTGATGGCCATCGCGCCCGTGAAATCGGCCGCCGGCGTCTCAACGTTGCGGTGGAAATTGTGCATCATCAGCGCGCGGCCGAGATGGCCGTCGTCCAGCGCCCGCTTCATCTCCTGGTAGGAGCGATCGTAGCGCCGCATGAAGCCGAGCTGAACGAACTTCGTCCCTGCCTTCCGTTCGGCCTCCATCACCGCAATGCAGTCGGCGGATGCCTGTGAAAGAGGCTTCTCGCATAGAACCCGCTTGCCGGCTGCGATGCAGGCCAGTGACAGCGGCGCATGCGTGAAATCGGGACTCGCAATGATCACGGCGTCAATGTCCTGCCGGGCGATGGCGGCGTTGGGATCGGTGGCGATGTCGACGGCCCCATGCGCATCGGCGACGCGACGGGCACGCTGATCATCCATGTCGCAGACCAATTGGAGGGTCGCGCCGGGCAGTTCCTCGGCGACTATCTTGGCATGATCCGCGCCCATCAGGCCGGCGCCGATCACTGCAATGCGGATTGTCATTTTTACCTGCTTGTTGTTTTTCGAACTTGCGAGCGGCGGCGAACGGCGACCTGGAGCCGCGCCAGGCTGAAACCTCCTCAGGAAGAGTCTACTGGGCGGCTGGGCCCTCCAGCACCTTGGCAGGCGGCGGGTGCCCCTGATGAGTTTCCATATAGCCCTCGACCTGGGCTTCGAGGTCGGCCATGGTTTCGCCGCCGGCCATCAGATCCGTAATCTCCTCGCGCGACTTTTCGCCCCTGCGGAAATCGGCGGCGATCGCACCGCGGATCAGCACCGCGAAATGGTCGCCGACGGTCATGGCGTGCATGACCTGGTGGGTGATGAAGACCACGGCCAGGCCGCGCCTCTTGGCCTCGTTGACGATACGCAGCACATGCGAGGCCTGCTTGACGCCGAGCGCAGCGGTCGGCTCGTCCAGGATCAGCACACGCGCGCCAAAATAGACGGCGCGGGCAATGGCGAGCGACTGACGCTCGCCGCCCGACAGGCCGCCGACCAGGCGGTCGCCGTCGTCGATGCGGGTGATGCCGAAATCGCGCACCGCCTTCACCGCGATTTCGTTGGCGCGCTTGCGGTCGTAGATTCTGAAAGGTCCCCAGCCCTTGGTCGGCTCGACGCCGACGAAGAACGACCGGCCTATGCTCATGAGCGGGAACGTGCCGCCGAACTGGTGCACCGTGGCGATGCCCCGCCCTTGCGCGTCGCTCGGCCCTGAGAAAGTCACGGGCTGACCGTCCATCAATATCTCGCCGCTCGTTGGCTTGTGGACACCGGCCAGGGTCTTGATGAGCGTGGATTTGCCGGCGCCGTTGTCGCCGAGCAGGCAGAGCACTTCGCCAGCGCGCACCCTGAGCGAAATATCGTGCAGGACGTCGATTGGACCGAAGGATTTGTTGACGTTTCTCAGTTCGAGAATGGCAGGTTTGTCATTCATGGCGTGCTCATCTCTCTCGGTGCGAGCTGGTTCGGGCGCTGTGACAACTCGTATCTCATGGGTTTGCCGGCTCCCGCGGCAGGCTGCGGTTGCGTCGCGGTCTGAAGTACAAAGCCAGGTCGCGGAAGGACTGGTTCATCAGCACGGCCATCAGCAGCATCACGCCGATGATCAGGCTCGACCAGTTGCGGTCGATCTGGGTGAAGTAGATGCCCTGGCTGACGATGGCGAAGGTGACGGTGCCGACGAAGATGCCGAGGACGGACCCGAAGCCGCCGGTCAACAGCACGCCGCCGACCACGACGGACACGATGGCGTTGAAGATGAAGTTCATGCCGCCGGAGACCTGGGCGGAGTTGAACAGGATCGCCTGGCACATACCGACGAACGTGGCGCTGACCGCCGACAACACGAACAGCGCAATTGTCATGCGGTTCGTCGGAATGCCGGCGTTGCGGGCGCTGACCTTGTCGCCGCCCATTGCAAACAGCCAGTTGCCGTAGCGGGTCTTGTGCAGGACGAAGCCGATGACGGCGGCAAACGCGACCCACCAGACGATGATGACTTGGTGGCTGCCGCCGATCAGCTGGCCGAACAGGAACTTGGCCCAGTCCGGCGCGGTCAGCGCCACGCTGGCAGTCCCGGTCAGAAGCACCGAAGCGCTGAGCACCACTCCCTGCATGGCGACGAGCGTGGCCAGGGTGATGATCAGCGATGGCACCGAGGTGCGGATGGTCAGCAGGCCGTTGACCAGGCCGACCGCCACGCCGACGGCAAGCGTCCCGGCGATAGCTACCGATATGGGCAGTCCGTAATAGCCGGCGAGGATGGCAGTGGTCATCGAACCCGCCGGGATCAGAGCGCCGATGGAGATGTCGAGCTCGCCCGAGATCATCAGCAGCCCGACGGGAATGGCGACAATGCCGAGATTGGCCGCGAAGTTGACCCAGCTCGCCGCGCCGACGAGCGTGCCCAGATTGGCGCCGCCGAACAGGACGAAGAACAGCACCACGCCGACGAGACTGAGGATCGAGCCGGCTTCGGGGCGGCGCAGCACGGATTTGATTGCGTCCATCATGACTGTCCTCCCTTCTTCGACGAATAGCTGAGCGCCAACCGCCGGAAGGTGTCGTTGGTCAGCACCGCGATGAGCAGCAGCGCGCCGATGATGACGCTTCCAACATTGGGATCGAGGCTGGTGAAGTAGATGCCCTGGTTCACGATCGAGAAGGTGATCGTGCCGAACACGATGCCGACGATCGAGCCGAAACCGCCGGTGAGCAAAACGCCGCCGATGACCACGCACATGATGGAATTGAAGATGAAGGACTGGCCTGCCAGAACCTGCGCGCTCTGGTAGACCATAACTTCGCTGACGCCGACGAAGGCGGCGCTGAACCCGGACAGCATGAACAGACCGATGGTCAGCCGTTTGGTCGGGATGCCGACGTTGCGCGCGCTTTCCTTGTCGCCGCCGAGCGCATAGATCCAGTTGCCTATGGGCGAGATGTGCAGCAGCCAGAACAGGGCAACGACGAACACCACCCACCACAGGATCGTGACCTGGAACATGCCGCCGAGATAGTCGCCGAGGATTGCCTTGGTAAACGGGTCAGGGACGAGCGAGACTCCGGTGCTACCCGCGATCTTGACGGTGAGACCCAACGTCAGACCCATCGTGCCGAACATGGTGCCGATGGTGATGATGAGGGACGGAATGGTCGTTCTCGTCACGAACAGGCCGTTGAGCAAGCCGACGGCGAGGCCGAGCCCGAGCGCGGCCGTTATGCCAAGCCAATCGGGGAGCCCATAGTAGCCGGAGATGATGGCGGCGGTCAGCGACGCCGCGGGGATGATGGCGCCGACCGAGATGTCCAATTCCCCGGCGATCATCAGCAACCCTATCGGCAGCGCGATGATCCCGATCTCGGAAGCGATGTTCAACCAGCTGGCCGTGCCGGCCGTCGACATGAAGCCGCTGCCGCCGAACAGGCCGAAGAAAAGCAGGACGGCGACCATGCCAAGGAACGAAGCCGACTCCGGTCGGCGCGCTAGCCGGCCGAGGGCAAGTCTAGACTGCGTCCGCTCCGGCGCCGGAGTTGTCGATGTGGATGCGACGGGATGTGCCATTAGGGTAATCCACGAGCACGCGGCCGGCCACGAAGCGGCCGCCGCACAAAGGAATGGAATGGCCGCCCACGCCGGAAGCGTGGGCGGCCGGCCCTTGGGAGGACTATCGCGTCCCTGCTTTCACGCCGGCGATGGTGGCGTCGACGTTTGACTTGTCGATGATACCTGGTCCCGTAAGGATTTCGCGGGTGGGCACCGACAAGCCGTAGTTGACGTGGCCGTTCAGGATCGCAACGGCGAGATAGCCTTGCAGGTAGCCCTGCTGGTCGATTGCGCAGTCCTGCTGGCCACCCTTGATGTTGTTCAGGATGGTTTCGTCGAAGTTCATGCCGCACAGATGTACTTTGCCGACCTTGCCGGCCTGGGTAATGCCATTCATGGCGGAGTTGGCGTCGACGTTGCCGATCGTGAAGACTGCGTTCACGTCCTGGTGCTGCAGGAGATAGGCCTTCACCGCCTGCGCAACGGCCGTGGCCGAGCCGAAGGATGTGGCGGGCAATGGTAGTGCGTCCGCTTCGCCGCCGCCGTTTTTCATGCCTTCCTTGAAGCCGCTGCAGAAGGCTTCGATGTTGGCGGCGCCGGGCAGCGTGTTGATGCAGACGCCCTTCTTGTTGCCGGCCTTGGCAAGGTATTCGCCGGCCGCGACACCGCCCTTGTAGTCGTCGGAGCCGACATAATTCATGGCGCCAAGACGATCGGCCGCCTTCAGCCCGCCGGCGTTGTAGATGATCAGCGGAATGCCGGCATCGCGCACGGCCTTGAAGGCCGGGTCCATCGCTTCCGGCACCCAGTCCGGGCCGACAATGGCGTCGGCCTTCTGGTCGATCGCCTGGCGGATCAGCTCGGCCGCGTCCACGCCCAGATTGTCGTAGTTCTGCGGCCCGAGCCAGGTGACCTTGCCGCCTTGCGCCTCGACCACCTTGCCGGCGTCTTCGGCGCCGCGCTTGACGATCGACCAGAACGGATCGTCCGGTTTGCCGCCGACGACGAAGATGTTCGCGGCGAGCGTCGCGCCGGTGCTGAACCCAATCAGCACCGCTGTCGACACCAGTGTCTTGAAAAGCTTCATAGTCTTCCTCCCAGATTGACCCCGCGGGGTTTCAACAAAAGTCTTCCTGTCCCGGGTCCGCTCCTCACGGGCACAGTCGAAACAGCTCTTGGTTCGTCATTGCGCCGGCATTCCGGAGGCCGGATCCTTGCTGCCCTCCTGCCGGCCGCGCATCTTTTCCTTCTTCTTGCGGAAGCGGGCCTTCATGACCTCGTCGGCTTCCTTGCTGCCGTCGTGCCAAGTGCCGAACAGCTTATCGAGGGGCACCAGCCCATCGCCGCCGTAATTCACCTCGAAATACTTGTGGTGCAGGTAGTGCACGTAGGAATGGCTATCGAGATTGACCTTGTCGGTGAGCTCGAAGGTCTCGAAACCGAGATGGCCGTTCACGGCGCCAAATCCTGCTCCGTGCAAAGTGAAGTAGGCGCAGACCGGGTTCGAAGGGATCAACAGGTGCAGCCAGGCTTCGGCATGATAGAGGAAGCCTTCGAGCGGGTGCATCGACAGCGACGACCAGGGGCTGGGATTGATCGAATTGTGATGAACCGAATGCACCCATTTGTAGAGCGGCGGCCAATGGATCGCCCGGTGCAGGAAGAAGAAATAGACCTCGTGCACCGCCGGGGCGATCAGCACCAGGAACGATAGGTACAGCCAGTTCGTCGTCCACGGCAGCCAGACCGCCCAGCTGTTCGCGTAGACCCACAGCATCACGATCTCGACGACCGTCCACAGCGGGATGACGACGAAGAACGAGCGGGTGAAATTGTCGATGTTCTGGCTTTGAAACCAGAACACGTCGGACGGTGCGTCCGAAGGAAATTTCGGATTGTATTTGAAGCGGTTCTGCTGTTTGCGCTGGACGTAATAGCGCAGCTCGAAGAAGCCGTAGAAAAGGAAAATCCCGGCAGCGTTCAGGCCATATAGCCACAAGTAATTGAGGAGCGAGAAGCTGCCGAGGCTCTGCCAACTTGGGATCAGCAGGTTCACCCAGATGATCGACGTCGCGAGATGAAATGCGTTCCACGGCCAGAGAAACTCAGGAATCCACGCCACGACCTTCTTTGCGCTGAACGGACGATGCCAGATCGGCGCCGGCTCGGCGGGGCGATGTGGTGTCCAGTTACCGCGCTTGTCGCGCGTTCCATACTGAAGGTCATCCATCGTGACAGCGCCTCCTGCCCGGGTCAGTCCTGAGATTGAGGGGCAGCCCGCCTGGGGCTGATCGAGGAAGTCAATCTCGATTCGAGGCGATTCATATCGGACGCTTGATCTTCCTAGAAGGCCAAAATAGTATAAAATAAACATTTGTATCATTTAGTATCAGTCACAATGATATAGCCAGGATAGGCTCATGAAGCGTCCGACAATCCATGATCTCGCCACTGCGGCAGGCGTGTCCGTGGCGACCGTAAACAGGATTCTGAGCGGCACCGTTTCCGTCCGCGCGAAGACCGTCCAACGCGTGCAGAGCGCGGCGGAAGATATCGGCTTTTACGGCATCGGAGCTATTGACGACCGCGCCCGCAAGATATCGCCGCATTACCGATTGGGCTTCCTGCTTCAGCAGTCGACCCGTGACCTCTATCAGCTGTTCGGAAAGAAAATCGTGGCCGCCTGCCGCGACCGCCGGGACGAGGTGATCGAGCCTGTCGTCGACTTTGTGGATCTGCTGATGCCTGAGACCATTTCGAGCCGCCTCATCGCGCTCGGCGAGTCCTGCGACGCTGTCGCGGTAGTCGCGGCAGACCACCCGATCATCGGCCAGGCCATCCGTTCGCTGAAGGAGGCGGGAAGGCCGGTTGTTGCCTACATCACCGACCAATCCGCTCCGGAACGGGCCGCCTATGTCGGCACCGACAACTGGAAACTCGGGCGCACTGCTGCCTTCCTGATCACCCAAACGACTCATGGTCCTGGTCGCATTGCGGTGTTCATAGGCAACCACCGGTATCAGTGCCAGGACGTCTCGGACGCCAGCTTCCGCTCCTATTTGCGTGAGCACGCCCCGCGGCTCACGGTGGAGGAGAGCCGCCCCACCCACGAGGAAGCGAGCGAAGCTTATCGTATGGTCGCCGAGTTGCTGAAGGCGACGGACGACCTTGTTGGCATCCTCATCGTCGGCGGCGGAATAACGGGTGTGCTTCGCGCCTTGCGGGAGGTGTCGCCTGAGAGGCGGTCAGGCATCAAGGTGGTATGCCGTGACATTGGCCCCGAAACGCGAAAGGGCCTGTCTGAAGGCCTGATCACTGCAGCGCTCTGCCACCCGCTTGAAGCGACCTCGGCCCTTCTTGTGCAGACGATGATCGATGTCATTGGGCCGCAGGCGCCGTTGGCTACCCTCCAGCGGTCTATCCCTTTTGAAATTGTCACTCCGGAGAATATCTGACGCAAAAATATCAGCTCCGGGCATCAGGCGAACTGTGGTTGTCCGAAAGCGAACGCGGCAAACAACCTCCTCCAGATCGGCTAATGCTTCAAAATCTGGCTGAGGAACAATTTCGTCCGATCATGGCGCGGGTGGCCGAAAAACGCGTCGGGCGTGCCCTCTTCGACGATCTGTCGTAGAGCGTGGTGACGACGCCCTGGCTAATCAGGAAGGGCAGTTTCTCGCGGATGAAAGGCAGGCTGAGATGGAACGTCTCGAAGCAGGCGATGAAGAGCAGCAGCAGCTCCAGCCAGACGATGCCGATCTGCAACTTGAGCGGCGCAAAGCCGATCAGCACCACGTTCAACGTGAAGATCACCGCGATAGCGAAACCGATGGCGAAGCGCCGGTATAGGCCGCTCGTCGACGGCTCGCCGATCACCGGGCGCATGAGCTCGGCGAAGCCGGTGCCCGACATGTTGAACGCCATGAAGACCAGCAGCACGGCGCCGAACATCATCGCCACGAACCAGGGCTTGTGAACGATGGAGCAGGGGGCCGCGATATAGTGTCGTAAGCGTCCTCCCCCGCGTTGTCGTCGATGATGTCCGCTTTCGGGAGCCTGTCGGCGCCGAAACTCTTCACGAAAACGGACCGGCAGATTCGGGCTGGCTGCGTCATTATCGTGACCTAACTTGAAGCGGCCATGCGCACCTAGGTTCTGAGCTCGATCAATTCGCTAGCAGCGCCCCTGTAGCAGCCCCCTGCTACCAGTCATGCAATTTTCCGTGCTAGCCAACGAACGAATGGCGAGCCTCGCCGAAGTCGTGTAGGGTCAGAGAAAGAAGATGCGACCCTGGCACGATGCAGCTGGGTGAATCTGGGAGGATTCATGGTCGAAATCATCTCCAAGCGGGATGGCCCGCGGCGCGAGGATGTTCAGGTCAAGCGACTGATCCAACAGAACCGCTCCACTATTGCGCGTCTTGCCGACCAGATCAGCGGCGGCAACTATTCGGCATCCAGGAAATCACGCCAGAAGCCGAAAGCCGAAGGATTGATCATCCATGTCGGCGGTGGCACGCCAGTCGCCGCCGAGGCGGACCCGTCCATCCGTGTCACGATCAATGGCCGGGTGATCTCGGTGGATCAGAATACGGGCCGCCAAATCCATCATATCGGCGATATCCGGAACCGGGGCGGTGCACAGGTCTTTGTCCTGGCGACGAAACAGAATGGCTTCTTCTCGCCAGTCGATGAAACCGTCGCGCAGGCGCTTGCCGACCTGGATGGATCAAAGCTCCTTGCAAGCTACACCGAAGAACAGCTTGCCACCGATATCGGAGTGAAACTCGGAATCGCTTAGCCTGTCTTGCGAACGACCGTACCGGGCGCTTAACTCGCGAAACTGCAGCTCGACAGCATACAGAAATACCGTGCCCCAGAAGGTTCTGTGATGACTGAATGAAACGCGGGATCGATACCAACCAGTTAAAGGCCGGAGCTCTCCCGGCTCGCGCGACGATGGCCACCGGACAGCTGGCATTGGACACCGTCGACTATGACGAGCGCGCCACAATGCGCGCCTGGGAAAACTTTCTGTCCGACGCGCCGAAATGCGCTCGCGATCCGGTCCAGGTGCGCTCGCTGATTCACGATTCCTGGTACCGCAGCGCCACTGGCGGGATCAACGCGCAGGGCGTCGAGGCACCCCTCAACAGCAACCGAGACGAAATCGAGTACCTAACCCGCGCCAACGCCGAGCTGCTTTCGGCGGCGCGGCGGCCGTTCGCCTCTCTTGGCCCCTTGCTGGAAGGGACCGGAGCGATGCTGGTGCTCGCCGACAGCGACGGTGTGCTGATCGAAGCCATCGGCGACAAGAAGACCCTGCATGATGGCATGGATATTCATCTCGCCATCGGCGGCAAATGGAACGAGGGCGCTGTCGGGACCAACGGCATCGGTACCGCGCTATGGACCGGCGAACCGATCTTCGTCCACGCGGCTGAGCATTTCTGCGCCGGCATCAAAGCCTGGACCTGCGCCGGCGCGCCTATCCGCGATCCATTGGATGGAAAGATCATCGGTGTGGTCGATCTGTCAGGCTATTCGCCCATCTTCCGCCCCCACAACACCGCACTTGTCGCCGCCACGGCCAGGCAGATCGAAAAGGCGCTGGCCGAGCAGCAACAGGAGCAGCGGACCCGCCTGCTTGAAGCTTTCATTTCCTCTGCACCCGGCTACCGCGGGAAAGACGGCCTGGTAATCGTCGATCACCGTGGCCGGGCGGTCTTCTGCAACAACGTGCCCAATGGCGACACAACGGAGATGACGGACGGCCCGCTGGAGCCGGGTCGCGGTCGTTGGCTGATGAAGCTGCCAGCGTCCGGCTCCGACAGCGATCTCGCCAAGGCGCTGCCGACTCATCTGCGATCCTGCCACATCACGCCACTGAAGCTGGACGGCAATCTCAGCGGCGCTGCTCTGGTGTTCCCAGCCGCGCCGGTGGTTTCCGGCGTGGCGGTGATCAAGCGTGAGGGGGATAAACAGCTGCAGGCTGCGACGTCGATGATCGTCGGCGAAAGCGAAAAGCTGCTGGCCGCGGTCGATGTCGCCTCTCGCGTGGCTCGGTCAAGCGGCGTCACGTCACTGCTGATAGAAGGCGAAACCGGCGTCGGCAAGGAGCTGTTCGCGCGGCTTGTCCATGCCGGCAGCCGGCGTACGGATAATGACCCGTTCATCGCAATGAATTGCGGTGCCATCACCAGGGAGCTGTTCGGCAGCGAATTGTTCGGCCACGTGGCCGGCGCCTTTACCGGCGCCTCGCGTGAAGGCAAGGCAGGCGTTTTCGAGCAGGCCAATGGCGGCGTGCTCAGCCTGGACGAGATCGGCGAGTTGCCGCTCGAGATCCAGCCGTTCCTGTTGCGTGTGCTGGAAGAGCGGGTCGTCCACCGCATCGGCGACGCCAGGGGGCGGCCGGTGGACGTCCGCCTGGTCGCCTCGACCAACCGCGACCTCAAGCAGGAAGTCGCCGCCGGGCGCTTCCGCAGCGACCTCTACTACCGCATAGGGGCCGTCTCGATCCGTGTCCCTGCCCTGCGCGAACGTGGCGAGGACGTGCTGTTGCTGGTCGAGCATTTCAACCGTCAGATTGCAGACAAGGCCGGCAGCGATCCGCTGCAATTTTCAAGCCGCGCGCTCGAAGCCCTGCTTGCCTATCGCTGGCCGGGCAACGTACGCGAGCTGAGGAACCTGATGGAGCGTCTGCATATCCTGGCGCGAAACAGCACGATCGACCTCCAGGACCTTCCGTGGGAGATCACTGCAGGCAATCGCAGCGACATGAGCGTGCATAGCGATCAGCCTGCGACCATGATCGAGGCGCCGGTGTACAATTTCGAGGATGCCGAACGCCAAGCGATCAGAAACGCGCTCGCTGCCGAGAGCGGCAATCTCAGCAAGGTCGCCCAGATGCTTGGCATTTCGCGGCCGACGCTTTATCGCAAGCTGAGCCAATACGGAATTCGACGCAGCTTCACCTGAAGCGCAGAAGCGAACCTGAAAGATCGCGACACGCTTTAAGCAGCTGCCCGCTTCAGCGCCGCCTGTTCATCTGCGGTCGGCCGATGACCGCGTAGATAGAGCGCGCAAGTTGTCCGCAGCATCGAGGCGAAGTTCGGGATCTCGCCTTTGATCTCGATCGCCTCGTCATAGAGTTTCGAGATGAATTTCGGCGTTGTCAGTCCCTGGCTCTCGGCGATCTCGTCAAGCAGCGTCCAGAACGTTGCCTCGAGCTGAATGCTTGTCGAATGCCCGCCGATTCGGATCGACCGGTTGATCTGTCGGTAGCCTTCCGGATCCTGTTCGGCAAAGACCCTGCACATCGTTACCTCCCGTTCTTGTTGATCTTGGGCGCCGATTAGGCTGGCGCCTTTTGAACACTGCCTGCGCTTTTTTCCGCCCGACGCCCGGTCGTGGCAATCGGACTTTCGTCCTCCCGGATGAGACTACCTGCAGAATCAGGGCGAGACTACCCGTTTTGCGCTCTCCCGCGTGGTAATCGGCTGCCACCACCTTTTCTGGGCGCTGCGCATAATCGTCTTCAAGAGCACGAAGATATGCGGAGTCCGATTTGGCGAAGGCGATCCACACCATGATCAGGGTTTTCGAAGAGGCCCGGTCCGTCGATTTCTACAGCAAGGCCTTCGGTCTCGATGTCGCCCAGCGGCTCGACTTCGAGACCTTCACGCTCATCTATCTCAGCAATGCCGACGCGCCGTTCGAGGTCGAGCTGACCGTGAACAAAGGCCGCGCCGAGCCATACGCGCTGGGCGACGGCTACGGCCATCTCGCCGTTTCCGTCACCGATCTCGACAGCGAGCACGACCGGCTCGGCGCGCTCGGCCTCAATCCGAAGAATATCGTCGAGTTCAATCGGGATGGATCGCTCCTCGCTCGCTTCTTCTTCATCGAAGATCCCGACGGCTACAAGATCGAGGTTCTGCAGCGGGGAGGACGCTTCCAATAGGGAACAATCCGTCGCGCTGAACCGCGCGGCGCCAGCAAATGGCACTCTTCAGAGTGCAAACAGCAAGCAGGGAGGAAACTATGGTCACGATCTACGAAAGGAAGCCCGGTCTTTCGCGGCGCGAGCTTCTCAAACGCGGCGGCGTTGGCGCATTGCTGGTCATTTCAGGCAGCGCCGTCATCAGCCCCGAACATGCCTGGGGCCTGGAGACCTCGGCGCTGAAGCCGGAGACGATGGCGACGCTGATCCAGCTTGCGCGCGACGTCTATCCGCACGACCAGGTCCCGGACAAATATTACGCCATCGCCGTCAAGGGTCACGATGAGACCGCAGCCAAGGATCCCGCCCACAAGGACCTGATCGAGAAGGGCATCGCCGGGCTCGACCAGAAGGCCGGCAAGGGCGGTTACCGCGGCGTTGGCTGGGAAGAGGAGCGGGTCGCGCTGCTCAAGGAGATCGAGAAGACTCCCTTCTTCCAGGCTGTGCGCGGCGGCCTCGTCGTCGGCCTCTACAATCAGAACGAGGTGTGGCCGATCTTCGGCTACGAGGGCCAATCCTATTCCAAGGGCGGCTACATCTCGCGCGGCTTCAACGACATCGAGTGGCTGTGAGCCGCTCTGTCCGTCATCCGCTTTTGACCGATTTCATGGGAGGAAACCATGGCAGCACCATTTGATCTCAAGAACGACGGCGTGGTCGTCATTATTGGCTCGGGCGCAGGAGGCGGCACGCTCGGCAACGAACTCGCACAGAAGGGGATAGACGTCGTCATCCTCGAGGCGGGCGCCCGCCACGAATATGAGGACTTCATCAACGACGAATGGGACTCCTTCGCCCAACTGGCCTGGAAGGACAAGCGCACGACCTCGGGCGATTGGCGGGTGGCCAAAGACTTTCCAAACCTGCCGACCTGGATCGTCAAAGCGGTCGGCGGCTCGACTACGCACTGGGCGGGTGCCTCGCTTCGCTTCCAAGAGCATGAATTCAAGGCGCTCGCGACCTACGGCAAGGTGGAGGGCGCAACGCTGCTCGACTGGCCGATCGCGCTGGCCGAGATGGAACCCTACTATACCAAGGCCGAAGCCAAGATGGGCGTCACCGGCACCAACAACTGGCCGCGACTGCCCGGCAACAACAATTTCAAGGTGCTGAAAGCCGGCGCCGACAAGCTCGGCTACAAGGAATGCCACACCGGCAACATGGCCATCAATTCGGTCGAGCGCGACGACCGCAACCCCTGCCAGCAGACAGGTTTCTGTTTCCAGGGCTGCAAATGGGGCGCCAAATGGTCGACGCTCTATACCGAGATCCCGAAGGGCGAGGCGACCGGTCATCTTGAAGTCCGCCCGAATGCCATGGCGATCAAGATCAACCATGATGCCAATGGCAAGGTGACGGGCGTGGTCTATGCCGACAAGGACGGCAAGCTGCAGGAGCAGAAGGCCCGCATCGTCGCGGTTGCCGGCAATTCGATCGAGAGCCCGCGCCTGCTGCTCAACTCGGAATCGTCCAAGTTCCCGCACGGCCTTGCCAATTCGTCCGGGCAGGTGGGCAGGAACTACATGCGCCACACCACCGGCTCGGTCTATGCCATCTTCGACAAACCGGTGCACATGTATCGCGGCACGACCATGGCCGGCATCATCCGCGACGAGGCGCGTCACGATCCCTCACGCGGCTTCGTCGGCGGCTACGAGATGGAGACGCTGTCGATTGGCCTGCCGTTCATGGCCGCCTTCCTCAACCCCGGCGGCTGGGGCCGCTCCTTCACCACGGCGCTCGACCACTACGATCATATGGCGGGGCTGTGGATCGTCGGCGAGGACATGCCGCGCGCGGAAAACCGCATCACGCTGCACAAGGATGAAAAGGACGAGCACGGCATGCCGATCGCCGACGTCCATTTCGACGATCATGCCAACGACACCGCGATGCGCGACCATGCCTACAAGCAGGGCCAGGCGCTCTACGCGGCGGTCGGGGCAACGCGAAGCTTTCCGACGCCGCCCTATCCGTCGACCCACAATCTCGGCACCAACCGGATGAGCGAAAAAGCGGCCGACGGCGTCGTCAACAAGCACGGCCAGACGCACGACATCAAGAACCTGTTCGTGTCCGACGGCAGCCAGTTCACCACCGGCGGCGCAGAGAATCCGACGCTGACCATCGTGTCGCTGGCCATCCGCCAGGCCGACTACATCGCCGCGCAGATGTCGGCCAAGACGATCTAAACTAAGTGCAGGTCGCTCAAAAGCTCGCCGCGGTTTGGGAGAACGACAAGCATTAAAACAGCGACTGAAAGCGCGGCGCCCGACTCCGTTCCTGTGCGACGCGCTTCAGAGCATGATGCCGGAAGGTGTGACGCGGTTTTCGGACGACATCATGCTCTCTCTCTTTGATTTGGAGCCGGATGATTTCAGGTCGATTCGCCCTGAAATCATCGGCTTAGCAGGCTGTTGAAGACGTATCGCGCATCGCTTTGCAGGATGGCCCATCGCCCGGTTGCAATAGGCGAATGTGATCTCGATCGAGCCGTCGTCGAGCAATTCGACATGGCCGTCTCGCTGACTTCGTCCCTCTCGTCGCAACCGCCCCAGTTGAAGACGACCATCGACAGGCAGTAGTTGACATCGGGGTCGGCTTCCAGAGCGCCGACGGCAATCTCGCGGTTGTTGTCGGCCCCGATGATAATCACGGCCGGTCCGTCGAGGTCGAGATAATCGCGATCCTACAGATCGGCCTCAACGATCCGCCAGCGGCCGACCAACTACCGCCCGCAGGCGCACTCATACCGCCACCGCCATGAGCTTCGGCAGCCGCAGCAGATTGGTGGCGGCGGCAGGGAAATAGAAGCGTATCCGACACATTCACGGCCGCAGAATTCTTGAACCCGGCCGAAAGAGCCGCTCCGACATAACCTCCCTGAGCCGGAGCGGCGGGCAACACCAGTCAGGCCGGCTGCGGCGCCTGTTCGCCGGCACCGATCCCTCCGGTGCGCAGCGCAAACCCCGCGGCGGCGGCGCCGAGGCACGGCGCGACGATGTAAAGCCACAGTTGCGACAGCGCAGACCCACCGGCAAACAGCGCGGGGCCAAGCGAGCGGGCGGGATTGACCGAAGATCCGGACACCGCAATACCGGCGAGATGGATCAGGACCAGGGTCAGGCCGATCGCCAGCCCGGCCAGGGCACCTGCGCCGCCTTCCGCGGTGGCGCGAAGGATGACCAGTAGAAACAGGAAAGTGGCGACGAGTTCGAACAGGAACGCAGAGGTGAGCGAATAGGTCGACCAGCCGTTCTGGGCGAAGCCATTGGCGGCCACGTCATAGCCGCCGCCTTTGCCCAGCGCGATCACGTAGAGCACCGCAGATGCGGCGATCGCCCCTGCGCATTGCGCAACGACATAGCCGATGAGGTCGCCGGATTTCATCCGGCCGGAAACGAACACGCCAAGGCTCACCGCCGGATTGAGATGCGCGCCCGAAACCGGCCCGATCGAATAGGCCATCGCCACCACCGACAGGCCGAAGGCCATTGCGACGCCGAGCAGGCCGACCTCGGAGCGCATGAACAGAACCGTCGCGCAGCCAAAGAAGACCAACGCGAAGGTGCCGATGAATTCACAAATGTATTTGTTCACTTTTCCTCTCCTTGCAGATTATGATTGGGCCGGAGCCGCTCCGGGCTGATCCGGCCCGGATTTTCAGGGAACGATGACGCCGCGGCCGGTGAACCGCCGGTTCTTGAAGTCGTCGAGCGCGGTGTTGATGCTGGCGAGATTGTACTCGGTGTAGTGCATCTTCACCTTGCCGTCGGCGTTGAGCTCCATCAGCTCGACAAGCTCGGTGAAGTTGCCGACCAGGCTGCCGCCGATGTTGATCTCCTCGATGACCAGATGCGCGGTTGGAACGTTGACCGCGCCGCCGTAGCCGACGACGAACAACTGGCCGCCCTTGCGCACCATTTTCCAGCAGATGTTCTCGACGCCGAGCTCGCCGACGAAGTCGATGACCACATGGGCGCCGCCGCCGGTGATCGCCTTCACCTCTTCGACGACGTTCGGCCCGCCATCGAGCACGAAGTCGGCGCCCAGATCCTTGGCCAGCACGCGTGCCGCCGGCTCGCGATCGACGGCGATGATCCGGCAGCCGGAAATCGCATGCAGCGACTGCAGCGCGATATGACCGAGCCCGCCGATGCCGAGCAGGACGCAGTAGCTGCCCGGTCGTAAGAGCTTCGCGGCCCGCTTGGCGGCACGGTAGGCGGTGATCCCGGCATCGGCCAGCGGCGCCACTTCGATCGGCGTCACATTGGCGTTGAGCTTGATCAGCGAGCGTTCGCTGGTGATGAAGTATTCGGCGAAGCCGCCGTTCATGCCGAGGCCCGGGAACTGGCCGTTGTCGCAGTACATGTCCTCGCCGTGGCGGCAGTTGAGGCAGATGCCGCAGGAGCGGAACGGGTGGCAAATGACGGCGTCGCCTCGCTTGACCGATCTGACGCCGCTGCCGACCTCCTCGACCCAGCCGGCATTTTCGTGCCCCATGATGTAAGGCAGAAGACTGCCGTCGGGGTCCATGGTCGGCTTCCACACACCTTCGATGATGTGCAGGTCGGTGCGACACAGGCCGGCGGCGCCCACCCGCACGATCACCTCGTCCGGTGCGGTGATCGTGGGCGCAGCGACGTCCTCGATCTTGAGCTTGACGTTCATTTTCGGATCGTATTCGTAAAGTCTGGCAGCTTTCATCGTCGTATCCTTTCAACGTCCAAATCGTTCGGTGAATGCCGCGTCAGGCGCGGCCAAGCTTTTCCGCGCCGCCGCCAAGCGCCGGCCCGGCGGTCGGGTCCTCGTCCTCGGCAAGATCGCCGATCAAGGTTTCGGTGGTCAGGATCAGCGTCGCCACGGACGCCGCGTTGGCGAGCGCCGTGTAGGTGACGCGCACGGGATCGATGATCCCCGCCTCGAACATGTTCTGGTAGCTGCCGACCGAGGCGTTGTAGCCGTAGCCGCCGTTTATGCGTGTAACCTCGGCCACCACGGCCTCGGGATCGGCGCCGGCGTTGGCGGCGATGCGCCATAGCGGCCGTGTCAACACCGAGCGGACCAGGCGTACGCCTTCGGCGATGTCGCCATCGACACCGGTCGACACCTTGTCGAGCAGCGGCGCGATCTGGGCAAGCGCCGAACCTCCGCCGGCGACCACGCCCTCCTCGGAAGCCGCGCGCACCGCATTCAGCGAATCCTCGATCAGCTGGATGGTTCGCTTCTGCTCGACCGGCGTGACGCCGCCGGCGTAGAGGATCGCAGTGCCGCCGGAGAGCTTGGCCAGACGCTCGCGCAGCTTGTCCTGCTCGATGTTCGGCGGCGCAGCCTCATACTGGCGCTGCACCTGCGCGCGCCGCGACGCGATCGCATCATGGTCGCCGCCGCCGCGAATGATCGTAGTGTAGGACGAGCTGGTCTTTACCCGGTCGGCGGTCCCGAGATCGTCGACCGTGACGTCCTCCATCCGGCCGCCGAGATCGCGCGCTATCACCTTGCCACCGGTGATGATTGCCAGATCCTCCATCATCGACTTGCGCCAATGGCCATATTCCGGCGGATGGACGATGAGGTATTTGCCGGGTCCCTGCTTGCCGAGCAGCGTCACCACGACCTCCGGCGACACTTCCTCGGAAACGATCAGCAGCGGCCGCCCGGCTTCCTCGGCGATACGCCGCGCGGCCTCAAGTGCTTGAGGCTCCTTGATCTTGAGGTCGGTCATCAGGATGAACGGCCGTTCGAGCACGGCCTCCATCTTCTCCTGGTCGGTGACCATGTGATGCGAGAGGTAGCCGCGGTCGAAGGACATGCCCTCGACCACGTCGAGCGTGGTCTCGGTGGTGACGCTGAAGTCGGTGGTGATGACGCCTTCCGCCCCGACGCGCTGATGCGCTTGCGCCACCAGCGCGCCCAGCCTGGCATCGGTCGCGGCGATGTTGGCGACGGAGGCGAGGATGCCGTTACCCTTGGCAGGCTTTGCGGATGCCTTGAGCGCTGAGACCACCGCCGCTACGGCAAGCTCGATGCCTTTGCACAGATCGACGGATTTGGCCCCGCGTTCATTTGCCTCGATGCCGCCTTGGATCAGCGCATTGGCAAGCACTATCGCGGTCGTGGTGCCGTCGCCGGCGACCTCGTTGGTCTGCATCGATACTTCTCGAACAACCTGCGCGCCCATGTTCTCGAAGCGATCATGGAGCTCGATCTCGAAGGCGATGCTGACGCCGTCGCGGGTCACCATCGGCGTCCCGATCGGCCGGTCGATCATGGCATTCATGCCTTTGGGACCGAGCGTCGGCTCGACGGCTGCGGCCAAGCGAAAGACGCCACGGGCAAGGGCACGGCGGGCTTCGGAGTTGTGAAGCATAATTTTTGGCATGATTCCTCCTTCCGCCTTACGGGCGGTTTGTTGGTTGGGGGCCTCGTGCGAAGGAGGCCGTTGCTTTCGGTTCTGCTTAAGGGGCCGGCGCTCTTCGCTCCGGCACGCGATCCATGATGAAGTCGACCAGCGTCGGCTCCCCGTCGATCACGTCCAGTTCCTTGTATCTTGCGTGCTTGAGCCCACGGCAAAGGGCGCCGTTGAACTCCATGTTGATGCGCACCGCACGCAACTCCCCGAGATAGGCATCGAGGTCGGCGGGCGCAATTTGCCGCCCCTCCCAGGTGACGAAGGCCGAATCACCCTGCCCGCTTGCCGGAAAGCGCTCGACAAGCGCTGCCCGGTATCTTGCTTTCTGGCTGACGTCGCCGGACCCGAGACCGGCGGCGTCATACGCTCCCAGGTCCATGCCGAGAATCTCGCGATCCGTCAGCCCTTGCTTTCTCAGTCCAAGCAGCACCGCCTCCTGGCGCCGCTTGAACGCCTTCTTGCTGAAGGTCTCGCGCAACGCGCCGATGTCCTGGTCTCCGGCAAGCCCGGCGAATATTTCGCCAAAAGTCTTGCCGGCCTCGATGCCGCGATTGACCTCTTCCGCGAACATGTGGTCGTGCAGCTTGACACGATAGGCGGGCGACCAGGAAAGCTCGTCGAGCGCCCTGCGCACGCCGTCGAGCATGAGGAAAGCGAAGTTGGGCGAGCACCAGTAGGTCGGCAGGCGGAAATCAACCTCCACGCTGCCGTCGCCCGTCATCTCGGCCCGCTCGACGAAGCCCATCTCGGTGATCGGTTCGTCGAGCTCGGGGTCGTTGACCTCGCTGAGGCGCCGCCAGAGTTCCTTCTCGCGGCTGCTGGAAACGCTGGCGGTTGCCATGGTCTCTACTCCGCCGCGATGCTGAAGGGCGCGCCTGCGAACGCCTTCTTCTTGGCATCGATGTCGATGTTGTAGAGGCGCGCGGCATTGAGGCCGAGGATCTTCTCCTTGATCTCGTCAGTCAGCTGCACACCGCGCTCCGCGGCGATGTCGTCCGGGATCCGATAGGCCCAGAATTTCTCGACGAGCCAGCGCGGCGTCCAGATCGCATAGTCGGAGCCGAACAGGATCTTTTCCGGCCCGATCCAGAACAGCAGCTCGGCGATGACCTCGCCGAAATAGCGGGGGCGCGAGTGGATGAAGGGAAGCGCCACCGCCAGGCCGCCATAGACATTGGTTTCCTGTGTCGCGATCCAGCAGAAATCGTCGAGGCGCGGCAGGCCGCAATGCTCGACGATCCAGTTGAGGCCCTGGAAATCCGTCGCCGCATGGTCGACGTCATGCACGTCGAAGGCATCCTTGCTGAGAGGGATGATCGTCGGACCCTTGTGGACGTGGATGTTTTTGATGCCGAGCTTCTCGCACAGCTCGAAGCACTTGTAGGCGTCGGGATCGGTGAGCCTCCAGCCCTTGGAGGCGCCGTTCCACTCGGCCGTGTACATCTTCACGCCCTTGACGTCGTAGGTCTCCTTCATGAAGTGGATGTATTCCAGCGCCTTCTCGCCATCGCGCGGATCGAAGGAGCCGTTGACGATGAAGCGCTCGGGATAGCGCTTGGCGACCTCGGCATTGCGCTCGATCGTGTTGAAGCCGTTCTTGTAGAAATCCTTCAGGTAGGTCGACTGGACAATCGCCACGTCGTCCGGGCCGTCGATGAACAGATCGCGATAGAGATCGTCGGCGCTGTACTTCTCGAACTTGCCCTTCTCCCAGAGCTGCTCCTTCGGGCTCAAGCCCGTGTGATAGGCGTAGAAGCAGTCGATGAACTGCTTGCCATGGATGTTCTTCTGGTTTTCCTGGCTGCCGTCCCAAAAATGGGTGTGGCCGTCGACCACGAAGATATCCTTGCCTTCAGGTGTCTTGTACATTTTTGCCTCCGCAGTCGTCATGTTGATGGGGCGTCGTGTTGATGGGAGCCGGCGCGCCGCGTCCAGGCAGCGCGCCGGGGTTGCTCAGATGTATTCGAAGACCTCGTCCATGTTCCCGAACAGGATCACGGTGTTGTCGTCGATGCGCACCATGCGGCCATAGTGGGTGGAAGTGTTGACCTCGAAGATCTCGGCGGTCATCTCGCGGCCGAGATATTCGCTGATCTCGTCCATCTTGAAGATCAGCTTGCCATTGCCGTCGATGCGGATCATGGCCGGCTGGTAGGTGACGATGACCCCCGGCCTCTTGCCCATGAACTCGGCGATGGCGCGGGCCTCGACCGAGTCGTTCATGGTGACGCCGCACTGGTGCGAGATCGTCTGCTCGAAGGTGATGTCCTTCATCGACTTGAAGATGTTGGACTGCGAGGCGTCGCGTGCTGCTACTGACATTGTTGTCTCTCCTTGTTCAGCGCTTGAGGCCGAGTTCGCCGAGGATCTTGCCTATCCGTTCCTCGGATTGGGCATGAACGTCGGTGAAGGAAACCGGCTTGGAATGCGGCATCGACCAGATCGGCTGCAGGCCGGTGGCCGCCTTGTCGGCGAGCGCGCCGTGCTTGTTCACCCAGCCCTGGAACAGCTTCTTGTTGGCCGCCCCGTGTTTCTCGTCGTGGGCGAGCACGTAGATCAGGTCGATGGTGTTGGCGAGGTTGCGCTCGTAGTCGGCTTCGGCCGCCGAAATGACCGGCGGCGTGATGAAGTCGTGGTTGGCCGCCGCCGCCAGCATCAGGAAGCCGGAGCGGAACAATTCGCCGACCAGCGGCTCGAAAACGATGTTGATGGCGAAGTACTGCTCGAGATAGTCGCTCGTACCCATGATGGTCTCGATCGCCTCGCGGGTGCCCTGCCACACCCCGTCCTCGAGCCAGTGCTTCTTGCCGAGCTCGTCGTCCCAACCTGCGATGTCCATGCCGATCTCGGCGAGATAGAGCGTGATGTCCTGGGCGAGGCGGAGCTTGTAGGAGGAGTTGGTCAGCGTCGCATTGTTGATCATCTGGGTGTAGCCGTAGCGCTGCGCCTGCATGAGCGACGTGCCGAGGCCGAACTCGGCATGCTTCCATGCCCCGAGGTGCGCCTGCAGAAGCTTGGCCCAGACCTTGTCGAAGGTCTTCGGCGCGCCGGCGCGGCGGGCATTGGTGATGACGCTCTGCACCATCGTCTCGATCTTCGACTGGCGCTGATAGTGCGTGCGCTCCCACTCCTGGTCGGGAGCGCGGAAAGCATGCCAGTTCGAGCTCTTGGCAGCCGTGTTGTCCTTGAAGTAGGCGCCCTTGCCGTTCGAGAAGTTGATGATCCAGTCCTGGATCAGGTAACGCTCGGGGTCAGGCTGCACGTCGACCGTGACATCCTCGTAATGTGTGGCGCGCTGACCTTTCGGATCGAAGTACCGATACTTGCGGCTGTCCGAATCGGCGAAGATCGCGGCTCCCGCGGCTCCCGATCCTACTGAACTCGACGTTGCTACCATTGTCTTCACTCCCTTGTTGCAGTTGCTCTGGTGTCTTCGGCTCCGGCCCGCCTCAATGGGCCGGGGTGGTGTTGGACGACGTGGTGGTGAACCTGTCGAAGAAGATGCGTTCGGTCTCGAAGCCATTCATGAACAGCACCGGCTGCAGCGCATCGATCATTGGCGGCGGACCGCAGGCATAGACGTCGCCCTGTCCGTCTACCGCGAGTTGCTTGAGCTTGGCGTCGACGCTTTGGTGCACGAAGCCGCGCTCGCCATCCCAGGCCTCGCCATTGACGTGCGAAAGGACCGGGATGAAGTTCAGTTCTGCGTGGCGATCGGCGAGCTCGGCGATCCTGTCGAGATAGAACAGGTCGCCAGGCGTCCGCGCACCATAGAAGAAGTAGACGTCACGCTTCTCGCCGCTCTTCAGGTGATCGTTGAGGATCGACCATACCGGTGACATGCCGGAGCCGGCGCCGACCAGGATCAGGGGGCCTTGCCGCTCTTCCCGTCGGAAGCAGGTTCCATAGGGTCCGACGACGGTGACCTCGGCTCCGACACGTATCCCTCCGGAATCGAGCTCTCCGGAGAACTTTCCTTCTGGGTATTTCTTGATGATGAAGGAGAGTTTTTGGGTTTGGTCCGGCGTATTTGCCATGGAGAACGAGCGCGTAATCGTCTCCCCTTTTTGCGTGGTGACTGTGATGTCGACATATTGGCCAGCCCAGAATTTTATCGGCGAGCTGAGCTCGATCTCGATGCCGCGGATGTCGTGGGTCAGATGCTCGAACTTCGAGATGCGGCCCTTGAACGTCTTGACCGCGATCGACTTCGCCAGAACCTCCTCGTCGTAGTTGAGGAGCTCGACCTGCATGTCGGAATAGGCAATGGACCGACATAGCAGGATGTGGCCGCTCTCCTTCTCCATGTCGTTGAGCGCGAAGGTCGAGTATTTCAGCATGTCGACCTCGCCTTCGAGCAGCACGCATTTGCAGGCCGAGCACTGCCCTTCCTTGCAGCCATGCGGCAGCGCGATGCCCTGGCGGAAAGCCGCGTTCAGGACCGTTTCGCCGTTTTCGACCTCGAACTCGACGCCGACCGGCTCCAGGCGCACTGTGTGAGCGTCACTCATTTAGATAAGCCTCCCGATAGCCAGTATCTTCACTGGTACTCTTGGTTTCTGGCCGAGCGAGCCCTTGTAGCCGGCCGTTACTTTCCTCCAGTCGTCGGCAGGTGCATGAGCGCCTGTGACGGTGAAGACGGTTGCGGCAATTGCAGCCCAGGCCGCGATGGCTATGGGCAAGGTGAAACGGGCGCGTGTCATGTCGACCACCTAGCGGAGCGCGGGCCGGCAGTAGCCGGCCCGCGAGGCCGTTAATTGAACGGAGTGATGGTGAAGCCCGCGCGATACTCGGCGAGGTGCTTTTCCCGATCGGCCGGCGACATGGCGCGAAGCGCCTTGAGCGGCGAGCCCAGCACGTTGCCGCGCACGTCGTCGAGCGTCCACTGATCGTCGGCGCCGAAGCGCAGGTGCGGCTGCGGGATCAGGGTCTTGCCGTCGGAACGGACGAAGTTGAGGTCCTTGATCGCGTCGGCGAGGTCCCAGCCGTCATAGAGCGTCTCCCACTCGCGCTTGCCGCTGAAGCGGCCCATCGCGGGCGTCGGACGGCCCTGGTATTCGTCGGCGAAGGCTTCGACGGCGGTCCAGCGGTCGAGTTCGTGGGCGAAGGTGTGCAACTCGCCGTCGATCTCGTCGACCACGATGTCCTCGCGGATCAGGCAAGGCACCAGGCACGACCAGCAGCGGTGCGGATAGACGTAGCCGACATCGCTGTTGAACAGCAGCACCTTCTCGCCCTTATGGCTGAGCTTGGCGTACCACTTCCAGAAGTCGCCGAATTCGGCGTACCAGCCCGGATACTTGTGCTCGAACCACTCGAAGTCCTTGTCGGTCTGAGCTTCGATGCGCCAGAAGTTGACCGGCCAGCCGACCGCGAAGAACTGGCCGACCTTGTGGACATAGTTCTTCTTGGTGATGCGCTCCCAAGCTGCCTGGACGTCGTCGTGGTGAACCTTGATGCCGTATTTCTCGAGCGGCAGCATGTAGGTGCGGTAGTAGTCCTCATAGATCCAGCGGTGCCACATTTCCGCGTAAGACTCCTTGTTCTTGTCGCGGTTGGTGGTGCCGTATTCGATGAAGGTGCCGATGGCGGCATCGACGATGGCGTGGTTCTGCCAGAAGGCGTAGCGCAGGTCGCGCTCAAGCAGGAGATGGTTCTCCGGCTCCTTGAGCGCGGCCATCAGCAGCGAGTGGCCGTTGCCGATGTGGCGGCTCTCGTCGGACTGCACCGACAGGAAGACCGTCGGCAGCGCATAATCGCCGTTGCGGGCGGCTTCCGAGGGCATGGCGACGAAAAGCGTGTTGGTGAACGCGGTTTCGGCGACGACCGTCAGATACATGCACGCGGCCGTCATCGTGTCGCCGGTGATGAAGCCTTCACCGAACTGGCGGCCGATCGTGGTCGCGTAGCACTTGCCGAAGGCTTCCTCGGTGATATCGAACCCTGCCGGGTCGATATAGTTCTCCATGTACCACTTCTTCAGGTTCATCTGGATGGTCGAGTGACGGAACTCGTCGACCATCTGCATGGTGAAGCCGGTTCTGAGGTCCTCGCCGGGCGCCAGCCGCGCCACCATCGCCATCGAGCGGGCGGCGGAAATTTCCGGGAAGGGAATGATGGCGAGGAAGAGCTTCATCCACTCCACCCAGCGCGGCTCGACATTGCGGAACATGTCGCCGCGGAGAGCGGCATCGAGCGCGCCGTAGACGCGATTGTCCTTTTCCTCCTGCATGGGGAAATAGGAGCGCAGCACCTGCTTCATCGGATCGCGCGGCGCCTTGGCGATCTTGTAGTCGGTCGGAAACGTCATCGCTTCCTGGACATAGGTCGGGTTCCAACCGAGGTCGGAAATCTTCTTGGTCGCCTCGCCCACGGAAATACCGCGCTGCGAGGTAATCTTGTTAAGTGTCAACGACGACATCGTCATAAGCCTCCACCAGGTTGAGCCATGGATCCCTCGATCCAGGGCATGAGACGGCACACAACGCCGCCAGTGAGTTTGCGAACGGCATGACAAAGGGTTGCGCACTCAGGCGCGACACGGGGGCCAGCCATTCAAGTGGATCGCGGCAAAGGTTCTCGAGGTGGGCGGCGGCCACTGCGACACCCCAGTCGCATCTTGCGATGGGCTATCGAAGCGCGTGCGCTGCTGCTTCGTCCGGTCCTTCGTTCTTTTGGCACCGCGTCGGAACGCGATGGGCTTCTTATGTGAATAGGCAAAGCAAGCGCCGTGCCAGTTTGAATTTTGAGCCAATGGGCACCCTTTGGGCGGAGGTCGCCACCGGCTTATCCGGCAAATTCCCGGACGACTGTAACGATATTTTACATTTGTATATTACATATGTAATGTTTATATCTCATTGTGCGTTGCAATATATACTGTTGCAACCGCGATATAAATAAAATAATCGACCCCTATTCATTTCAGTCATTTCATACATTATTTGAGGACCGATCTCGCACGAGAGGCAATGCCGAGAAGGACGATGCCGAGCGACAATGACAGCCCAGGCCTTCCCCGGCCCCATCCGTCGGAGGACGTGACCACCGAGCTCGTCAGGCTCATGCCGCGCGACCTCGTTTTCGTCATGCGTTTCATGGGTGAGAGCCAGCACCGTCTGCAAAGTCATTTCCAGGATTTCATTCGGACCGAGCTTGCCGCCAGCGGCGTCACCGCGGAGACGCATCCGATGATCCACCTGTTCATCGAAAGCCACGCGATCCTGTTGTGCGACTTCGTGTTTTCCGGCGTTTCGCTGTCGCGCCAGTTTCGCATCGCCGAGATCGAGCATCTTACCGGTGACGCCACGTCCATGATCCGCGTCGACATCTGGGACCAACTTAAGAGCCATATCGAAACCGCCGAAAAGCAGTTCCGGACACAGGTTGATGGCCTGCCGGGATTGCTGTCCGCGTTCGAAAAACCAACAGAGAAAAAGTGATGAGCGGCGACACGAGACACGACGCTGGACTGGCCGCGCTGGTCGCTCAACGATTGGCTCTCGTCGCCGACGTCTCGGCGCTTACCGCCGAAGCACAGCGGCTCAATCAAAAACTCTCCGGTATCGAAATGGAGGTGCTGCGCATGCAGCTCGAAATCGGGAGGCACGGCGGCAGGGCTGAACTGGTACAGGATTTGCGTGACGTTGAAGAGAGTGCCGAGGCCATCAGACAGGCATGCATCGAGAGCGAGGACCGCATTGCCGCAACCGAAGGCAAGGTCGCGGATGTCGACCGCGCAATTGCCAGAGCAACGAGCGACATTAGGGGAGACAAGCCGTGAACCAGCAAACGATGCAGAATTTGGCGCTGTTCGACCTGCTGGCACGAAGCTGGCGACGTCCGGCGGCGATTTCCGATGTTTGCTTCAGTATCGATGGCTCCGCCATTGCATTCACGTCCGTGGACGGTTCCGTCGCAATCGGCCATGTGGCGGATCAGGAACCGCCGGAGTCAAGGATCAGGGTCAGCGGCGATCTCGGACAGACGACGATCCGGCCCCGCGAGAAACAACCGGCACCTTTGATCGCCTCCGCATCGCTTGGGGACGGCGATGTCCCAATCGTCGCCTATCGGAGTTCCGGCTTCCTCGTCGGCACGAGTGCCGGGGAAGCCACGCATTTGGCACCCGACGGCGAGATTCAGCCAACGCCGATCAAGATCGACGGACCGATCCTCGCTATCGCCCATAGTGCCCCGAAAGCCATGACAGCCTTCAGCGATGGACATGATGTGTTTCTGTCGCGCGCCAACGATGAAGTGGTGAGGCTGCAGCAGGCAGCGTCCTCATTGACGCACACAATCGCGTTCTCGCCGGACGCGAAACGGCTTGCGTTCGATTCCGGCAACGGGCTGTCGGTCTGGGCGGTCGACGGCGGTCCCGAGCCGATACACGAATTTTCCACCCCCTCACGCCCGGCTTGCATCCGCTGGAGCTACGACGGCTCATGGCTGGCCTGCGGACTGGAGACAGGAGGCTTCGGCCTGATGCGCCTGGCTGATCGCCAATCGGGCGTGGTCGGCGGCTTTCCCTCGCCCGTGCGCACGGTGTGCTGGAGCGCGCAAGAGAACACGCTGTTTGCCTCGGGTGCCTTCCGTATTGCTGGCTGGTCAATGGCTGCCCCGCCATTTCAGCATGCGGCTTCCGGCGCGCTGGAAACCGGTCGCGCAGCGCCTGTGCCTGTCGAAACAATGGCCGCGCATCCGGTGAGAAACCTTATCGCCGCAGGCTACGCCAACGGCCGGATCACGGTCGCCCGGATTGGATCGCGCGACGAGCTCGTCGCGAAACTTTCCGGCAGCGCGATCACAGCGCTGGCCTGGTCCGGCGATGGACAGCACCTAGCCGTGGGCATGGTGGATGGTACTGCTGCGATCGTCACCTTCCCGGCGATGCTCTTCAAATAGCCGAAATGAACCGCATGAAGCAGGAGGATGGAATGCAGACCGAACTCACGGCCGAAGAAAAGAGCAAGGACGAATTTTTCGAACGCCTTGCCAAGTTGTCGCAAGAGATGGTGGCCAAGCATGGCAACGATTTCAGCATGGGAGCGCTTGTTCTGGCTGCACGGTGGATTGCCGAAAACCGCGCCGGACCGCTGAAGACCAATTGATCGTCAAGGCGCTTTTGACAGGTCGCCTCACAAGTCGCGCTTTGGAAACGCCGTCGAGGGTTTTCCTCTTGGCAGCAGCCGCAAAGCCATTCAGGCTCGACAAGATCCGAGGGTGCTGTCCAGCCGCACCGCCACGTCGTCTTCGAGCTTCGCCCGTCGAGCGCTTGACAGCAATACCCGATTGATCTCTTCCCAGGTCGCGGACCGGAGCGCGCATAGTCTTTTGCACGCGAAGATCGCGGCCCAAGCAGGTCAAGTTATGTGCCGCCGTTCGGCGGATCTAAGCCTGCTTGCGAACCGATGCCTGGTAGACCAGCGACGACCAGCTATTGCTCGAGGCCAGATGACAATAGATCAGCCCGAGCGCACCGGATTTCCTCAGATCGAGGAACGCCTCGTCGGCCAGCTTGTTGAGCACCTGCTCGTCGATGATCTGGAAATCCGTAAGGTTAAGGACTTCGCCGCCTTCAAGCGTCACCTTGCTCTGGCGCGGCGCGAACAGTCCGTGCGCCTCTATTTTGTCGACCATGGCGCGGGTGGCGTTGAAATCTTTCTGGAACTGGCTGCAGAAGGCGAGCGCCTGCTTGGTCGCCTCGGTCGGCTCGGTGCCATCGAAGAACAGCGCGAGCTTGGCGCCCTCGTCGCGGAACGGCGCCGCGAGCTGGTCGATGACGCGCTCGCTGGCGCGGTCGACGCAGAGAGTCAGCCGGCCCGACGTCGCCGATTCGTCGGCGAGGACGAAGGGATAGCGGCGGACATAGGCCGGAATGTAATGCGGCTCACTCCAGCGGCCGTCGGCGTCGACGAACAGGTTCTCGTCCTGCCGTAGGCCGGTGATGATGACCGGCGTCTTGGCAGGACCGATGAAGACGATTGGGTAGGAGCGCATCGCCGAAGGCATTTCCGGCGCCACCACCGGAATGGCGTGCGCCGAGCGGGCGAACGAGAAGTCGGCCCGCGCGATCAGGCCGAGCGAGCCGTGCCGTATGGGACTGAGCGCCTCGGGCTTGCTGTAGAACAGCGGCAGCGCATTGCCGGCCGCGCCTGTGGACGCCCTTTCGATCTGCGCGTCAGCCATGCTCGGGATCCTTTCGGCGAGAATTTTGCAGGCCACGGCATGGCGCGGCCGATATCGGGTTTAGGCGAGCGTAAGGGCTGGCGCAACGGCCCGTCTGCAAGCTATGGACTGTGTGGCACGGACCGACGAGATTGGCGGTCACGGCAAGCGATTCAAGGCGGACGCAATGGTAGCGGATTTCGATCGGGCTGTCGGGCAGACATTCATCGTCGAGACGGGCGGGAAAATGGTCGCGCTCGAGCTCAGCGCGGTCAACCGCATCGCCAACAGCCCGCGCGAGGGCGGCGGCTTCTCGCTGTTGTTCAAGGGGCCGCGCGAGATGCTTTTGCCGCAGGCGACCTACCGCTTTGTCGGAAGCGAGCTTGCTCATGACATCTTCATCGTGCCTGTATCGCAGGACGCAACCGGCTATGTGTACGAAGCCGTCTTCAACTGACCAGCCTCGTCCGGCGCCGGCCGCGCCATCAAATCGTAGACGCCCTTATCCTCGGTGACGACAAATCCAAGCCGTAGATAGAGCCGCCGCGCCGGGTTGTTCTTCTCCACATGGATCGACACGGCCTTGCCGACAGCAGCCGCCTCGTCGATCAGATCATTCAGCAGCGCCGTGCCGAAACCCTTGCCGCAACGCTCGGGCAGAAAGGCGATGTCGATGATGCGGTGCTGGCTCGGCCAGCGTTCGACATAGAGACGGCCGATGGCCTCTCCGGCGCGTTCAACCAGCCACCAGTCGGCTTCCGGGTAGTGACGCCGGTAATGCGCGCGCTGGGCCTGGAACTGCAAGTCCAGGAACTGCGCCTTGCCCTCGGGCGGCCAGGGAACGTCGGCGAGTTCGGCGGCGCGCGTCGAGGCATAGAGCGCCGTCATGAACGGGATGTCGGCGTCGGTCTCGGGCCGAAGCGAAAGCCCGAGCGCCCTCGCCCGTCGATAAGGATTGCCGGCTCTCATTCGTGACGCCGGCACCTCAGACCGGCGGCGTCAGGTCGCGCACCACGACGATCTGCTTGAGATTCCTGCTCGTCAGCTCCGTCCAGCTCCACTCCCATTCGGAACTGTCCATGGCCATCTGATTGATCGTCCACAGGCCGTTCGAGCCGTCGCCGGTGATCATCATGCTGAACAGGGCAAGACGGCCATCGGCATTGTAGTCGAGCGACAAACGCGTGTTGGCGCCGGACGCATTGAAATCACGCCATCCCGACCAGTCTTGCGTAGCCGCGTCATGCTGGGCGTTGAACGAGTGGACATGCTGTTGGTCCGACGCGACCAGCATAATGTCGCCATCACCCTGGATGCCGGCGCAGATCGTATATCTGGGAACCCTGCTGAAGCCGGGCGTCGCCCAGGCCGTCCAGGTGTCGGAGCCGGCCGGCTGTTGCTTGGTATGCAGAACCTGACCTTGCTGAGTCATGGCAAAGAGGTTGGTCGCGCCCAGCGGACCGACAATGGGCGCCATCTCCGTGAACCTGTAGCCATTGTCGATCTGCACCCATTGCGTCCAGTCGGCCGGCGTCAATGCTCTTGCCTTGGCTTGCTGGCACCGATAAAGGGCCAGGGCGGAGTTGATGCCGAACAGCGCGATGCGGCCGTCCGCCTGGCGGATAGACGTGATCGCCACAAGCTGGCCGGGAATCTGCTGCCAGCTGCTCCACGGCTGGGCGGGCGACGCGATCTCGTCCACGGTGACCACGATCGGCGTCGACGTGCCGGGCGGCGTGATGGTTTTCTGCACCTGAACGATGACGTCGGGGTTCTGGTATATCCACCAGATGCGGCCCAGGTTGTCGGTGAGGAATATCTCGATGCGACCGTCGGCATCGCGCGCCATCGACAGCTTCTGGTAGAGGACCGCGCCTAGCGGTGCGCCGATGTTGACCGGCGGGTTCCATTTCTCGATCGGACCGACCTGATTTGGGTCTTCGCTGATGAAATACAGAGCGGAGTTTCCCGCCTGCTGGGCGACGACCGCGACGCGACCATCCTTGGTCAGGCCAGCGGTCATGGTGGTGAACGCGCCAGGTGCGATCGGCGACCACGCCGATGGCCACGGCCCGTTCGGGGAAGTCTGCGCCTTCTGGATCAACCGACCGGCGTCGGAATCGATGCCGATCACCATCAGCCGCGACAATTCGAAGAACGAGGCGCCGGCAGGCATGTGGCCTTGAGGTGCCACGAGGGATGGTAGGTGAGCTTCGTCGTTAGCCATTGTGTCGGCCCTGCCTTGTTGGCTCGAAATCAGGATCTCGGTGGGAAAACGCCCTGCAGCGCGATGCAGAAATAGCAGGTGAGATAAGGCTGCAGGTTGTTGTGCGGCTGGTCGCCGCCGGCGGGAGCCAGCATATTGGCATTCATCTGCACCAACGCTGGTTGCGGGCTGCCGGCGACATAGGCATTCGCGTTGACCGACCGGGCAAGCGAGCGGGCTGGCGTCGGAGCACCCTGGTCTGCGGGCAGGTTGGCCGCCATCATGCCGTGCGAATGCATGGGGATTTCCGACTCAAGCAGGGTCACCGCCTCCGAACCACCCGTCTCGCCGAGATCGTGCAGGGACAGGCCGGGGCCCTGCCCAGGGTGCATCGGCGCGCTGCCCTGGAGATCGGGCAGCGCGAAGTTCGACTTGCCGTTGCCCCCATAGGTGGTGCCCAGCAGCGAGAACAGCGCCGTATTCTGCGACAGCGGCAGAAGCTGCCCATCGCACCATGCCCAGCCCTTGGGGGCGAAATTGAACGGGAAAATGCGGATTTCGGCGACGAACGGATCGGCCATGGCGGTCCCTCTTCAAGTCGGCGACGGGAAGATGCCGAACAGCGAGATGATGAAATTGACGCAGAGATAGGGCTGGAAGTTCGTGTGCGGCTGGCTACCGCCGGTGGAACTGACGGCCAGCGGGTTCAGCGCGATCGTCGGCGACTGATCCTTGTAGACCAGAATAGCGCCGCTCATCTGATCGAGCACACCGCCCTCCGGATTCGAACCGGTGCCCGTGTTTCCCGATGCAAGCATGGGATGCCCATGCGCGGGGATCTGCTGAGCGGTCAGCGTGATCTCCTCGGCGCCGCCGGTCTCGGCCAGGGTAAAGCCGTTGCCTTGATGCAGCGGCAAACGGCCGCGCAGATCGGGCAGTGCGAAGGTGCTCTCGCCGTCGCCGCCATAGGTGGTGCCGATCAGTTGGAAGAGCGTCTCGTTCTCGGAGATCGGCAGGAGCTGCCCCTCGCAGAACATCCAGCCGGCCGGCGCGAAATTGCCGGCAAAAATCCGGATTTCGCCAACATAGGGTTGTGCCATGGATCGCGTTCCTCAGGTCGGCGACGGAAAAATGCCCTGCAGGGCGATGCAGAAGCTCAGCGTCAGGAACGGCTGCATGTTGAGATGAGCCTGGTCCCCACCGATATTCGTGATCGTTCCGGAATTGATCGACGTCTGTTGGGCCGGCTGAGTGTAGGCATTGTTGAACGCGCCCAGGAACGCATTGCCCGGCAGCGCCACGGCTCCGTTTGTATTGGTGGCGTTGCCGACATGCGTATGGGTCGGCAGTTCCGAAATGGATAGGGTATGCGCCTGTTCGCCGCCGCGCTCGCCAAGGATGTGGCTGCCGCCGACATGGATCGGTACGCGCCCGCGGAAATCGGGCAGCGCGAAATTGACCCGGCCGTCGCCGCCGAAGGTGGTGCCGAGCAGCGAGAAGAGCGCCTGGTTCTGGTTGATGGGAAGGAGCTGCCCATTGCACAGCGCCCATCCTTGGGGCGCAAAGACAAACGACATGATCCTGATTTCCGATAGAAACGGCTCAGCCATCTTCACGCCTTTACTTGAGGTTTTCCTATCTTAGGTAGATTTATTACCAACGTCGAATCTCGCTTTTCTCGATTGACGATATCTATTTTATGACAACTTTCATATTTCTCTCGCGCACTTCGAGGTAACTTAGAGCCGATAGTTAGAATTGCGGACCTCCGAAGAACCCGCCGCCTGCTGGCTGAGTGCTGTCTCCGAAGGCAAACACGGCCTGGGCGTTGGTGAACGTTCCCGTGTTGTTGGCGGCCACGTAGGCCTGGATGGCCGAGAAGTCATACGGCGTTCCGACATAGTTCGGGCTGCCGATAAGACCCATGCGGGAATTGCCTTCCTGCTCAAGGACGATACCGGCAACCAGCGCTCCGATTGCATTCGCGCCGAGATCAATTGTGTTGCGCAATGCCCCGGCACCGCCGATGGTCAGATTGAGCTTGTTGTTGTCGGGGCTGCCGCTGTTGACGGTGTTCGAGCCAGACTGGATATAGATGCCCGAGAACGAACTCGCCTGGTCCAGCGTGTCAATCGTGTTGCCCTGGACGACGGCGGTCATGGTACCCCCACCGCCGTTGCGAAGCAGCAGGTCGATGGCACCGCGGGCTGCGACGACACCGGAGACATGATTGTTGGTGATCGTCGTGCTCGAGTTGCCCGCGCCGTCCTGATAGACCGCGATGCCTTCGCCACCCGTCGAGCCGCTGCCGGCTACACCCTGCGTGCCGATCGTGTTGCTGTCGATGGTGCCGACGAACGAGGCGTTCGTGCCGGTGCCCTTGGCAACGGCCAGCACGGCTCCGGCTGCGCCGGAAATCGTGTTGTGAGAGATGTTGTAGGTCAGCGTCACGTTGTTCGCCGGGCCGCCCCCACCGATCGTGATGCCGCCGCCGCCGGACACGATGTTCTGGTTGGTGTTGTTCATCATGTTGCCGAGGCTGGCTGTCGCGCCGCCGAGCACCAGGTCCGAGCTGACTGTGCCGAGCAGGTTGAGCTGGAACATGTCGCCCCTGGCCGAGGTGACGGTCGAACTCTGCATGGTGACGTTGAACGTGCCGCCGGTCGCCTGCAGGGCGACGGCGTCGTTGGAGGCATTGCCGGCGCCGCTCTGCGTCGCGAAGGTCGATCCGGTGATGGTCAGCCGGTTCAGCGTCTGGCCGCCGTCGTTGAAGACATGGAAGGCATCGTAGGCGGCACCTGTGAAGGTCGAGTTTGAAACCGCCGCCGATCCGCTCAAGCCGGTGAAGTAGGCGGCACCTTCTCCTATGCCGCCGACCGAGGTGCCATTGGTGCCGCTGATGACCACATGGTCCAGCGCGAGGCCCGTCACATTGGTGCCGACGATGCCGTAGTTCTGGAAGTCGTTCAACTGCATCCAGGAAAGCTGCAGGTCGGAGGTGTTGTTCAGATAGATGCCGCTGCCTTGCGTTGTGCTGCCGTCGGCACCGGTCTTGGTGGCGATCGTGCCGCCCGATCCGGCCGTGCCGGTGCCGGTCACATGCAGGCCGCCGCTCGAACCGGTGCTGTCGAGGATGATGCCGTTGGCCGACCCGCCATTGGACGTGACCTTCTGGAACGTCAGATCGCTGGCGCCGATCGTGGTGTTGGCGATGTTGAGCGCGGTGCCGGTGGTCGATGTGATGGTGTTGCCGGTGCCCTGCACCGTCACCGTGCCGCCGCCGGTCGCGCTGAAGCCTGTGCCGCTGCTGGTGTTGATAACCAGGCCGCCATTGGTGAAGTTGACGGTGCTGCCGGTGTTGTTGGTGAGGCTCACCGCTGCATTGGTGCCGGTGGACAGCGTCTTGGCAGCGCCCGAGAAATTGATCGTGCTGCCGCTGTTCGCGTTGACCACGATGCCGTTGCCCACGGCGCCGGTGGCGCTGATCGTGCCGGACAGTGTCGTGGTTCCGCCGGTGCGCGACGCAATGCTGACGACGTTGCCGGCGGTCGTCTTGGTGATGGAGCCGCTATAACTGATGTTGGCCGTGCCGCCGGTGACGTTGAAGGCCGCGCCAGAGGCGGCGCTCAGTGCGCCGGAGCCGAGATTGACGGTGCCGGTGACGTTGCTCAGGCCGACGTTGGAGGTTCCGCCTGCCGACGACGTGGAGTCGAGCGCAATGTTGGCGGCGACGCCGGAGAGGCTGATCGCCTGACCGCCGGTCGCGTTCAGCATCTCACTGCCGCCGGTAGCGCTGATCGTCATCGCACCGGCGGTACCGAGAATGCCGGTGCCGCTCGTGGTATCGACAGTGATCCCGCCGGCGAAGCTTACCGTGCCGCCGCCTTGCGAGACCCCGACACCGGCCGCGGTGTCGATGTTGGCGAGGCCGCCGACATTGAGCGAGCCCGTTGCCACATGGATGCCGCCGCCGGCCGTGGAGGTGTTGTTGACCGTCACGGTGTTGAAGTTGAAGGTGCCGGTGTTGGTGTTGATGGCGTCGATGCCGAAGCCGGAAGTGCCGGAGATGCTGGTCGCGCCGGAGACGGTGAAGCTGCCGGCGACCGTGTCGAAGATGATGCCGCTGGCGCCGCCGGTCGAGGTGACGCTGCTGAAGCTCATGCCGACGGTCAGCGGATCGAGATTGAAGGCCGCACCGCTTGTGGTGTCGACCACGCCGCCGGTGTTGTTCAGCGTGAAAGTCGTGCCGGCGCCCTTGGTGTCGACCAGCACGCCGGTACCGGCGTTGTTGGCGACGTTGAGCGTGGTGAAATTGAGCGTGCCTATCGGGTTGAGGAAGTTGAGACCGTCGCCCTGGACGCGCGCGCCGGTCGTGCCGACCGTCAGTGTGCCGCCAGGCGCGCCAATGTCGAAATGGACGTTGTTGAAGGCGATGCCGCCGCTGGTTCCGTTGCCGGTGACCGAATTGTCCGAGAACGAATTGAGGAGGATGGAATCCTGCGCCGCCGACAGGTTCTGGCCGCCGAAGCTGACCGTGGTGCCCGCGGCGGTGCGCTGGAAGACGTTATTGTCGATGCTCGCCTGCAGCATGTCGACCGTGCCGCCGGTGGTGGCGAAGCTGAGCGCCGCGCCTCCGGCGGTGATGTCGTTGTTCCTGATGACGAAATTCGAAGCGGCGGTCGCGTTGGCGAAGATGCCGGCGCCGCTGCCGCTGTTCTGCACCGTCACGTTTTCGACGCCGGCGGTGATGGTGCCAGTGCCGGTCGTCGGCAGGTTGATCGTGGCGCCGGAACCGTTGCTGGCCAAGATCGGCCGTGAACTGTCGAGGCCGCCCGGCGCCGAAACGACGGTGGTGGCCTGGACAGTGGTGAACTGGAACGAGGCCGGCGCGCCGACGCCGCTGCCGACGCCGAGCTGGGAGACGTCGATGGCCGCGTCGCCGCTCTTGAACGAGATCAACGCCTGTCCGTCCTTCAGGTCGAACGAGCTGTTGGCCAGATTGATGCTCTCGGTGCCGCCGGCGTTCTTGTCGACCAGGATGAAGACATTGGCGCTCGAAGCTTCTGCCTGGGTGACGCTGCCCGGATTGGCGAAGCTGCCGTCGCCCGTGCCGGACGTGTTGCCGGCCGCATCGATGTAGAAGAGCTTGACCGGCGAAAGGTTCGAGGTGTCGCCGGTGAAGTTCACATCGTTGAAATTGTAGTCGCCATTCGTCGGCAGACTGTCGGTGGCGTGGATGACCTGGCCGTTGCCGAAGGTCGAGATCGATGACTCGGCCGTCGCCTGGCCATCGCCGAACACCAGATTCGCGTTGGTGGCGCTGGAGAATTGCACGCCCTGTGCGACGTTGGTGATGGTCGAGGTCTGGCCAGCCGGATTGTTGTTGAGGGTGTCGCCGAGCTGGATCGTGCCAGTGCCGGTCGTGCCCGCCATATCGATGCCCAGCGTGCCGGCGAATCCGCCGCCGTCTACGTCGAAATCACCTGCCGTGATGCTGCTCGCCCCAAGCGAGGCGCCGTTCAGATCGAAGCCGACCGCGTTGGCGGCATTGAGGCCGATGTCGAGGCTGCTTGCACCCAGCGATGCGCCCAGCGTGCCCGAAACATCGACGCCGCGCGAGGTGATGCCCAAGAGGTTCACCGCGCCGAGGCTGATGGCGCCGCCGCCGGACGAGGCGACATTGTCGAGCGCGACACCGGTCGCGGCGCCGTTGACCGAGACGGAGTCGAAATTGACGCCGCCCGTGCCGACCGTCGCACCGCTGAGGTCGAGAGCAGTCCCGGTGGTCGTGTTGATCGTGTTGGCGCTGCCCCCGGTGCCGACACTGACTGTCCCGCCGCCGCTGGCAACGAAGCCGGCTCCGCTGCTGGAGGTGATTGCCAACCCGCCATTGGTGAAATTTATGGTGCCGTCGGCGTTGTTGCTCAGGTTGACGGCGTCTGTGGCGCCGGAACTGGCCTGCTTGGTCGTGCCGGAGAAGGTGACGGTGGCCGCGGTGCCATTGTCGATTCCGGCAACGACGATGTTGCCACCGCCGCCTGCGCTGCCGTCCGTCAGGTTGCCCAGCAACGTCACCGAGCCGCCGGTCAATTCCTGGATCGAGGCGGCGGCACCCGTGCCGTTGCTGGCGATCTCGCCACCATAGGAAATGGTCGCGTTGCCGCCGCTGGCGGCGGTCGCCGAGCCGACATTGAAGGCGGTACCCGAACCGGAATTGGTCAGCGTGCCGGTGCCGAGGGCGACCGTGCCGCTCAGGTTCTGCAGGTCGATGCCGCTGCCAGAACCGAATGTCGCGCTGGTCGAGGCGAAATTGATGTTGGCGGCAATGCCATCGAGGCTCACCGCCTGCGCGCTGCTGGCGCTCACGGTGCCGGTCGTGACGTTGACCGCGCCGCCGCCAGTGGCGCTGAAGGCCGTAGCGCCGTTGGTGGCGACATCCAAATCAGCGAAGCTGACACTGGAGCCGGTGTTGTTGGTGAGCGAAACCCCGTTCCCGCCTATCGTCACCTGGTCTGTGAAATTCACCGCGCCGCCGGTGCGGTTTGCGATGCTGAGGCCGCCGCCCGTCAGCGTGCCGGCCGATCCGCTGTTGGGCAAGGTGCCGCGTGTCAGCGTGACGGTGCCGGTGCCGCCAGTGACGTCTAGCAGCGTGCCGGCGACGTTGACGTTGTTGTTGGTGATCGACAGGTTGGTGTCGAGGCCGGCGACCATGAACGCGGTCTGGCCGGCCGCGACATTGCTCACGGTGACGCCTTCGATGAAGATGCCGCCGGCATTGCTGAAGCCGACGGCAGATTGGTCGACGAGGAAGGCCGCACCGGACGCGCCGCTGAAGTCGAAAGCGGTGTTGCGCACGGAGTTGTTGCCAAGCAGATGCATCAGATCGCCGGTGCCGGTGACCACGGCCTCATCGCCGGTGACGTTGCCGCCTGTGGCGCCGAGATTGCCCTGGACATTGACCGGCTGGATGGTGCCGGTCAGGGTGACGGCGTTGCTGTTGCCGAACCCGGTGATCGATTGCCCGGAATCGAGCGTGAAGGCACTGCCGCCGAGATTGATGCCGCCGACGAAGGCGAAGGTCTGGGTGCCGGTCAGCGCATCCGCCGCGGCAAGCGAGATCGTGTTGACCGACTGGCTGAGGCCGAACGTGCCGGCGTTGATTGTGCCGCCCGATTGCGAGACCAATGTCACCCCGCCCGGCGCGCTGGCCAGATGGGCGCTGCCGGTAAAGGCGACGTCGTCGAAATCATAGTTGCCGAGCGTCGGATCGAGCCCGATCGTGTTGACGGTGTAGCCGCCGGCGGCGGCGATGATGGTGGACTCGAGCCCGTCAGCGGCGTTGCCGTCGCCGAAGGTGAAGTTGGCGTTGGCCGACGTCGCGGTGGTGCCATCGGATGCCAGTTCGACGCCGACGCCAAGATTGTCGATCTTGGAGCCCTGCTCGAAGGTAATGGTCTTGTTACCGGTCGTCGACGACAGGTCGATGCCGCGGGAGGTCAAGGCGCCGGTGCCGGTGATGGTGGTCAGACCGAAGCCGGCGGCCGTGGACGAACCGCTGAAATCGATGCCGGTCTGATTGGCGCCAACATCGTTGATGGTCGTGGTGCCGAACAGGACGTTGGCGTTGGTGCCGCTGAAATCGATGCCGGCCGTGTTGGCGGTGACGCCCATCGTCACGGTGGTGGCGCCCGAGAACGTCACCAGCCCGGCATTGCTGCCGATGTCGATGCCGTCGCCGCCGGTGCCCGAGACGGTGACGTTGCCGAAGCCGACATTGGCGCTGCTTGCGACGTTTGAGACCGAGAGGCCGTTTCCGGTCGCACCGGTGATCGACAAAGCCGCCATGGCGTTGAAGGTCGCGCCTCCGCCGAGACCGCCGATGACCGCGCCGCCGCCGCCGGATGCCGTCAGCGTCGTGCCGAGGCCGAAGGTGATCGCGCCGCCCGTCGGCGCTGTCGTCGTGCCGATGGCGAAGAGGTTGCCGGTGCCGGTCGAGGTGACGTTGCCCGAGAGGGCGACCGAGCCGCCGGCGATGCCGTCGATCTTGACCGCCGTTCCGGGCGACGTTGCGGAGCTTGAGATACCAGCCGAAACGGTGATAGCGGCGCTACCGCCGGAGACGACGACGCCGTCGCCCGTGCCGGAATTGGTGATGGTGCCGCCGATGCCGATCGTGCCGGTGTTGTTGGTCAGGCTGACATCGGCGCCGGAGACATTGGTCGTGATGAGGTTGTCGACGTTGACGGTCGCGGCGCTGCCCTGCACGACGAAGCCCGGACCGCTGCCGACGACCGTGTCGATCTTCGTCGTGCCGTTGAACGTGTAGATACCGCTGGCCACGTTGGTGAGGCGGATCGCATCGCCATTGACGCGATTGATGTCGACGGCGCCGAAGGTGACGTTGCCGCCGCTGGTGTTGTCGATGACGATGCCGGTCGATACCGCGCCACCGGAGCCATCCACGGTGACGCTGGAGAAGTTCACACCGGCCGCGCCGATCGTAATGCCGGTGCCGCCGATCTGGACGCCTTTCTCGCCCAACCCCGCGCCTGTGGCCACCGTGTTGCTGGCGCCGGTCACCGTCAGGGTACCGCCATTGATGGCGCTGAAGGCGAAGCCGCCGTCGGTGGTCAGATCGAGGCCGCCGGTGAAGTCGATGGTGCTGCCCGTATTGCCGCTCAGGTCGATCGCATTGGCGGCACCCGTGCTGGCGGTGATCTTGCCGCCGAAGGTGGCGCTGCCGCCGGTCAGGCCGCTGATCCTGACCGCGCTCGATGTCCCGGTCTGGTCGATGACGCCATTGTAGGTGATGCTGGCCGAGCTGCTGAGGACATCGAACGCGACGTTGCCGGTGTCCGCAACCGAGCTGCCGGCACCGAAGGTCAGCGTTCCATTCGAACCGTTTCGGATCGAGATACCATAGCCGCCGCCGCTGATGTCGAGATCCTCGAAAGCGGCGGTGCCGTCGAAATCGTTGGCAAACAGCGCGACATTGCCGGCATTGGTAATCGTCGTGTTGCCGGTGAAATTGATCGTCGCGCTCGAATTGACCAGCGCGACGCCGGTTTGGCTCGCATTCTGGACATTGAAATCGTCGACCGACACGGTACCGGTCACGCTGTCGAGGACGAGGCCGGTCGCGACATTGCCGACCGTCAGGCCCTGAACGGTCAAGCCATTGACGCCGGTCGCATTGATCGCCGCACCGGATCCGCCCGAAATGTTGAAGTCGAGCAGCGCGTTGCCGTTGGCCGCCGTCACCACGTCCCCGGCGCCGGAATTGGTCAGGGTCGCCGCGCCGCCACCCGGGTCCGAGACAACCTGGTGGTGCTGGATGTTGTCGCCGGTGACGTTGACCGGCACGCCGCCGAGCGAGAAAGTGCGGCCGTTGCCGAAGGAGGCAAGCGTCTGGCCGTCGCTCAGCGTGAAACCGCCCACGGCGTCGATGGGCGCACCTTGGTTGACCAGCACGAAGATCGCGTCGCTGTCGGTTTCGGCGTTGGCCAGGTTGACTGCAAGAAGGCTCGACGTCGAGGAGCCGTCACCCGACGATCCGACCCCGCCGACGAAGATGACGTTCTGCACGTCGAACAGCTGCAGGCCGCTGAAAACGGTCTTGCCGAAGGCATAATGGCCGAGCATCTGGTTGAGCCCGCGCGCATCGAGCGAGGCGGTGAGGCCGGCAATCGATCCGCCACCGAAGGTGAACTCGGCATTGGCCGAATTGGCCAGCGAGCCGGCAATGCCGAGGCGAACACCCGTGTCGACACCGGAGATGGAGCCGCCATTGGTGATGGTGATCGCGGCATCGCCCGTCGTCTGCGCGAGGTCGATGCCGATCGAGCCGGCACCGGAACCGCTGATGTTGGCGGACAGCGCGGTGAACGCCGTCTGGCTGCCAGAGAAGTCGAGACCGGCTTGGCCGGCGCCCAGACCAGAAATGACGATGTTGCCCGCAACCACGGCAGCATTGACGCCGCTGAACGACATGCCGCTACCGCCGGGATTGGCGATGCTGATGTCGCCGAAGCGGACGGTCGCCGGGGAATCGGAAACGGCGATCGCCGGTCCCGTCGTGTTCGAGATCGTGGTCGCGCCATTGACGGTGAAGCTGCCCGACACCTGGTCGAGCACGACACCGGAAGTGCCGCCGGACTGAGAGATCGAATCGAGCGCCACATGAGCGGTGATCGGGTCGATGGAGACGGCCATGCCGCCATTGCCCGAAACTGTGCCGCCGGTGGTGGTGAAGCTGCCGCTGCTCGACGTGCCCTGCACCGTCATGCCGCGATCGGTGTTGTCGAGCGCGTTGACGGTGGCGAAACTGTAAGTGCCCTGTCCGGTGATATCGAGGCCGTCGTCGCCATTGTCCTGCAGCAGCGTCGTGCCGGTGAAATTGTAGGTGCCGTTGTCCTCGATATGTAGGCCGTCGAGGCCGTTGCCGGTCGCGGTGAACCCGGATGCATTGACGGTGGTCGAGTTGCCGGTGAAGTCGGCGCCATCCCCGCCCGTGCCGGTGACCGTGACATTGGTCAATGTCGTGCCGGCTGCGTTGTTGCCGAAGATGCCGTCCGCGCCGCCGGTGATGGTGATGCCGCTCAGCGTGTTGTTGCTGGCGAGCGTGATGACGTTGTTGGCAACGTTCGTGCCCTGGATGGTGCCGTTGCTGCCGCCGAAATTGTAGGTGGCGACGCTGCCGTCGATGAGCCTGGCTTGAACACTGCCGCCGCCGCCGATGACAGCCTGGCCGCCGGCCAGATTGACGCCGCCGGTAGTGATGTTGCCGTTGCCGCCAAGTGCGACGATGACGCCGTTCGCTCCGGCCTTGGTGACGGCATCGTCGAGCGTGGTTGGATCGCTGAAGGTACCTGCGCCGGCCAAGCCGCCGTCAGAGAAGTAGAACAGGCCGAAGGCCGCATTGGTGGCGGCGTTGATCGCCACGCGCGATGTCGTGCCCGTGACCTCGTCCTGGCTTTCCAGCCTGACGCCGATATCGCCGCGGACGCGCTCGTTGAGGCGCTTGCGCAAGCCCGGGATGACCGTCGAGATGGGGTCCGACGCATCGTCGGCCGAAGCCCTCTTGCCGGGCGCATTGAGCGGCACCGTCAGCCGAATGCCGCCGGCGAACTGGGTGTCGTCGCGATTGTCGTTGCGCACCTCGCCGGTGAAGGTCAGCGAGGTGCCGGTGCCGATGACATCGCCGATCGTGTATTCCAGCCCCGCCTTGGCGCCGGTGACGCTGCGGTCGTCGCCATCCGGATCGGCGAAATGATAGGCGCCGATATCGAAGCGCAGCGAATGGTTCTCCGGCAGGTCGATCGGCGCCTGGATGCCGACCTCGCCCTCGATGCCCCAGGCAGCATAGGTGCGATGATCGATGGCGGAGATTTCCTCGAGCAACTGGTTGCCGACCATCGACAGCGTCGAACCTGAGCCCTGCGAGGCACGGTCGCCGCTGAGCGGCAGGTAGACATTGACATGCGCGTCGTATTTCGAGGTGATCGCCTCGAGCCCGAGCGTCGAGGCGACGAATTGATGGTCGTCGCGGTTCTGGATGTTGAGATAGGCGTAACCGCCGATCATCAGGTCCGGATTGACGATGCGGCGGACGCCCAAGCCGACGTCCTGGCCGAAACCGTCGTCGAAATCGTATTTCGAGCGCACGTCCAGGAACAGGACGGATTCGAGGTTCTGCTTCAGCGGCAGGAAGCCTTCGAGGGCCGTGTTGGCGCCGTTGTTGTTGGCGCCGACGATCGCGCGCACCTGCGGCTGCCACAGCCCGGCATCGTCGGCGCGCGCAGCCATGCCCGACAGTGCCAGGGCAACGCTCGAAAGCGCGGACGTTTTCAGCAGAATCCCGGCACGCCTGGATGCGGCAGACGCTCCGCCCCGACGAGCAACGCCCTCGACGGCCTTCCCCCGACCTTCAGTCCGCTCTTTGCGCGACCGCATGTCCCCATCCCGGCTGCCGCCGTGCCCTCGAGCAGGTAGGCGGATACTATTGTATTGCACGACAATTCATGGTTGCGATACGGTATTCATACAGAAATCAGACTCCTGTTGCAGTAGAGACACACCGATTTTGTCCCCAACGACCTAGGTTCCATTTCGCCGGCTAGAGATTCCAAAGTTGTACCAAGAGCAATGGAGTATACATTAGTGATATTGAATGTAACTGTTAGATCAGGATACGTAGCCTTTGCGCTCTGTTTGCTGTTGTTCTCGGCGGGCGCAGCCATGGCCGAGGAGGCGAAGCCGGCCGCGCCCAAGCCTGTCGACAGCAACCCGTGGATGGTCAACTGCTCTTCGGGGGCGACAGGAACCGAGCTGCAATGCCAGGTCTCGCAAAACCTCACCGAATCCAAGACCGGCCAGCGGGTGCTGACCGTCACGGTGCGCCGCCAGGAGGATGCTCAGGGCTTTGCCATGCTGCTGGCCTTGCCGCATGGGCTGTTCCTGCCCTCTGGGGCGTCCTACCAGATCGACAGCGGCAAAAAGGCGACCGTCGCGATCCAGACCAGCGACCAGAATGGGGCTTATGCTGCCGTGCCGCTGGCGCTCGAGATCATTAAGGCGATGCGGTCTGGGACCATGCTGAACATCGGCATGGAGTCAGTGACACGCAAGCCGGTGACGATTCCGGTTTCGCTAAAAGGCTTCGGCGCGGCGATCGACAAGCTGGAAGCGACCAAGTAACGTCATCAAGCAATTGCATGCCGATCTGATGAGCCTCGGCTATGAGGGCTCCTACGGCCGTGTCGCGCCTTTGCGCGTGCCCGGAAAGAAGAGCGCCAGCACCAGATGCAAACGAGCGGGCGCGGCACCTTCGTGCCGCTGGCGTTCGACCCCGGCGAAGCCTTCCAATTCGACTGGTCGGAAGACTGGGCGGTTATCGGCGGAAATCAACATGGGACCGCCGCATAAGCGCTCCAGTTCATCAGAAAACGCCCAAGATTTCCCGCGCCTCGTCCGGCGTTGCGACCTCGCATCCAAGATCGCGGATTATGCGGCACGCGCGCTCGACCAGTTGCCCATTCGTCGCGAACACGCCGCGCTCCAGATAGATGTTGTCTTCAAGGCCAACGCGGCAGTGGCCACCCAGGATCGTGGAAAGCGCGACAACCTCCATCTGCCAGCGAGAGATTCCGAAGGCGCTCCAGATCGCGTTCGCTGGCAGGAGATCTTTCATGTAGATCAGTGTCCTTGCATCTGCCGGAGCAGACCATTTGACGCCGAGGCAGATCTGAAAAAGCGGCGGTTCGTCGAGGTGGCGGTGTTCAATCAGTCTGCGCGCCAAAAGGATATCGCCCGGGTTGAACACTTCGATTTCGGGTTTGACCTTCGCGCTTCGGATCAGCTCGGCCATATCCCTCAGTTTGCCCGGCGTGTTCATGAAGATGCAGTCAGGAGCGCCCGCGATGCCGCCTTCCAGGTTCATGGTCGTGGCATCGAGTGTGCACAGCTGCGGCTTGAGGTCCCGCACATGACCGACACGATCTCCTGCGGTCCCGATATCCGTAGTTGGATGCGCGGCAGCCTCGTTCGCCGGTTCTGGAACGAACGTTGCGCCCATCCCGGTGGTAAGATTGATCAGAACATTGCTGTCCTGCTTGCGGACCAAATCCACGATATCGCCAAAGACTTCGGGGGAACGGTCGCCAAGGCCGGTTGCGGGGTTCCGTCCGTGGATGTGAACTACAGACGCGCCTGCTTTGGCCGCCTCGATGCATGCGCCAGCGATCTGCTCGGGCGTAACAGGATAGTCGGGGTACCGCGGATGGATTGGACCGTCCCCGGTTACAGCACAGGTCAACACAATTTTACGCTTCATTTCGGCTCCAAGGCGCTAATCCGAGCATCGGATTTCCATTGTCTATTCAAACGGCCGCCGCTTGATCGTGCCCTGCATCGACCTTGTGGATGGCGCTCCAAAGCGCGACGAGCTTTGCATCGCGCTCTCTCCTAAGAGCGTCATAGTCGCGCGATCCAATTTCCTCCCGGAGGCCATCGATCAGCTTGCCAATCGTTGCCTGGTTGAGCTCGGACTCGCCGAGATCGTCCCACCAGAGCGCGTAGCTGTCCCGGAACTGTTCGCAATAAGCCTTGATGCCCGCTGTCTTCGGCATGCTGGGGACGTTCGGGCCGGTCTTCTCGTTCGAGCCGCTCAAACCGCAATTCGATCATATCAATCCGGCGAAGGGCCTGCAGAAGATCCTGTCGCTCCGCAACGTCATCGAGTTCACCAAGGGCTTGGCCAAGGTGGTGTTTCTGGCGAGCCTGTTCGTACTCATCCTGACCGCATGGCTTCAGCCGCTCTTCGATGCGCCAGGCTGCGGGTCTTCATGTCTCGAGCCGGTTGTCCAGGCTATGCTGACGCCATTCGGAGTGGCGGCCGCCCTCGCCTTTGTCGTCATAGGCCTGATCGACGTCCCCATTCAGCGCTGGCTGTTCCTGCGCGACATGCGCATGACGACCACCGAGTACAGGCGCGAACACAAGGATCTCGAAGGAGATCCATTGATCCGGCATGAGCAGCGGCGGCAGCGGCGCGAGGCGGTGATGCAGCCCGCGAGGCTCGGCGTCGTAAACGCGGTCATCGTCTTTGTGTCCGGCGACCGCGCTGTGGCGCTTCGCTACATCAAGGGCGAAACGCCGGTGCCGACGATCGTCGGCAAGGGTCGGGACCACGCAGCCAGCGAGATGGTCGCTCAGGCACGCCAGGCCCGTTGTCGAAGATCCTGCCCTCGCCAAAACACTCTTCGAGCGGATGAATGTTGGATCCTATATCGGCCAGGAGGTGTTCTCGCCGGTGGTTCGCCACCTTGTCCGACACGGGCTCACTTGAAAGCGATCAAGGGCCGGCGTCGCGAGCAGCTCGCCATGCGCATAGCAGTTCCATTTTTGATGTGCGACCGCATCTCGGAGATGTCAGCATTTCGATGACTGCGCCACCGCCAAGCCGACCATCAGGAGAACGTCAGATGTTGGCCTCGCGGTGAGCCAGCACGCTTGAGTGATGCCAGCGAACCGGCGCGAACTCCGCAATATCTTCGCTCAAGCGACACGGCTGTGGCGCCTCCCGCTTGCTGCTGCCGTCGCCAGAATCCGAGCCCGACGATAGGCATCCGGGATGGACAAAGCCCACACGAACAAGCCGAACGCATGTCGTCCGATGTACGACTGATCCGGCGTTGTCGTCATGTAGCTGATCACCGAAAAGAAAAGCACGGAGAAAGCAAACGCGAGCCCGCGCTTTGCGTCGCCTACAGCGAAGTGGCCCGCCCCCGGGAAGAGTATCGCCAGAGCAAGGACAAGGTGAGGATTGATCGGTTTGGCCATCGACGACCTCAGGCAGCTTCGTAAACAGAGGTGATGGCTTGGCCCGCAGCCAGCGCCTCGCTCAAGGATTTCGCCTCCGCGATTGCATTGTTGACCAGCTCAACTGAAATCGTCGCGACGGCAAAACGTATCTGCCGCAGGAACAGATGTGCAGCGCGATCCCCCTGGGCCGCCTGACGGATCACCCGGGTGCCGCGTGGCGAAATGACGGCTTCCTTGACGCCCGGATCGGAAAAGAGGCTGCGGAACATCGTTGCTGCGCGCTCGACCTGCCACGCAGTGGCGCGACCGTCGCCTCGCATCAACAAAGACGTGCCGGTCTCCGGCGGCGCCATCCATTCGGGCATGTCATGGACAAGCGAATAATATTCGGCACCGGTCGGGCGGGCGAGCGCGCCAATCGCGGGCCGGTTGCACTCGCGAAGCTCGCTTAATGTCACTCTGAGCCAGAGCTGCGGTAGTCGGCGCGTCACCATGGTGTCGGCAAAGAGCTCGACACGGATTTGCCTGCCGTCCTCAAGGCGGCTGACGAGAATGGGAAGGTGATCGGGGGCGAAGCTAATCTGTACGTTGGGCAAGAGCTTTGCCGCATCGTCAAGAAGTTCCCTTCGTTTCGCGAGGATGGCACGATGGTCGCTGATCGCACGCTTGCCCATCCAGGCGCAGGCAGCGGCGACAAATGCGGCAAGAGCGATTGTGGTGATCATTCGAGATCGCCTTGATGAGGAGGTGGCGGCGCGGAAGGCACGCCGCCACCTCTGACGGGTTCAATAACCGGCGGGCTTCGGCCAGGGCATGGTGAACTGATCACCGCGGCGGACGAACCGGTAGCGCCGGAAGTGGAACCAGAGCGATGCCACGATGTAAAAGCACATCATCGCGCTGAGCTGGGTGCCGTAGCCGAGGAACACGGCGAAATAGGCAGCAGCGCACAGCGTCAGAAGAACGATCACCGGCAGCGGATGAAGCGGATGCACATAGCCGCGCTTGATCGTGTCGAGCGGCCACTTGCGCCGGAACATGACCATGTTGAAGGTCATGAAGGTGTAGCCGAGCAGGCCCGACAGGATCGAGAATGTCACGACCTGGTCGAGCGGTGCACCAAGCGCGAAGATGAGCGCAATGGGAACCAGGAACACGATCGACCGATACGGCGTGCGATAGACCGGGTGCACCGCGCCGAACCAGCTCGGCAGGTAGCGGTCACGGCCCATCGAGAACCAGGCGCGTGAGGCGTCGTTGATGCATCCGTTTGCCGAAGCAAGCGTCGAAAACATCGTGCCGACGAACAGGAGCACCATCAATCCGGCACTGCCGGTGACACGCGCGGCGTCGAAGAGCGGCGTTCCGGCTTGACCGAGATATTCCCAGGGCAGGAGGCCGGAGCAGACATACCAGGTCATGGTCGCGGCTATCAGCAGCGTCATGATGCCGGCCATGGTACCGTAAGGCAGCGAACGCGCCGGCGAGCGCACTTCTTCGGCAGCCTGGCAGGTTCCCTCGATGCCGAGATAGTACCACAAGCCGAAGTGCAGGGCCGCGACGATGCCGATCCAGCCATAGGGCAGTGGAGCTGTGGTGATTGCCGAAAAATCCATCGGCACGGCAGAGACTCCGAGCTGCACCGAGATGAACAGGGCGATGATCGCCAGGAACGCGATGGCGGTGATGACCAGATTGAAGGTCAACGTGGCCAGCACACCGCGAAAATTGAGCCATGCCAGGAACATGATGGAAAGGATGATGAACGGCTTCTGGTTGAGGCCGGTATGGCCCATCATCCCCGCGACGGTATCGAGCAGATAGCCCACGGTTATCGCGTTGGCCGCCTCGAGCATGGTGTAGGCCATGACAAGGAACAGGCCGACATTGAAGGCCATCAGCGGCCCGACGATGTGCTTGGCCTGAGCGTACTGGCCGCCAGCGGCGGCGATGGTCGATGTCACTTCCGAGTCGATCATCGCCACGCAAGTATAGAGCAGACCGGCTACCCAGCAGGCGGCGAGTCCGGCGATCATGCCGCCTTTGCCGACTGAGAAGTTCCAGCCCATATACTCGCCGACGAGCACGATGCCGACACCGAGCGCCCAGATATGGGCGGGGCCGAGCACGCGCAGCAGCTGAAGGCGCTCGGTTGCGGGAGCGGTTGCAGTCACGTTTGCCATTTCCGTCCCCTTCAGATCTGGTGGCGCTCGGCCGTTACCTCGATCTCGCCTTCGCGAGATGAAGTCAGCAGCTCGTTGTCATAGGTGGTGTCGATGCGAATGAGATTGATGAGCATCAACGCACCGAACATGGCTGAGAGGGCCCAGGCCACATATTCGAGAATATTCCAGATATCCATGGTCGCCCTCTCCTATCGCCGTTTCGGATCGAAGCGTTCTTCGATCACTTCGCGGTACTCCCTGTCGGAAAGCCGCACGACCAAAACAAAATAGCCAATGACCAGCACCGCCATGACGATCAGCGGGGCCCAGCTGAAACTATAATCGAAGCGCGCGGTGATGATGTCGTTCGCGGCCGCCGGGTCGGTAATTCCAATCGCCGCCCATTGCTTGGCTTCGGTCGCGTTCTGGCCGAGTGCTTCCCAGGTCGGGTTGGGAATCGGGTTAGGCGTTTTGGCGGCGCCGGCGAAGCCCAGGTAAAGGGGCAGATAGAGAGCGCCCACCGTCAGCACGAGCAGGGTGATAACGTCGAAGACCTGACCGACAAGGCCCTGCTTGGGAGGTTGATATGCCATTTTGCCAGCTCCTTAACCGCGGCGCCTGCGCATCTCGTCGAGATGCTTGATGTCAAGGCCGTAGATGAAGTGCTTATCTTCGGCGTAGTGGCGCAGCATCGCCACGATGGCCGCCGTGTTGAAGGCCAACACCAGCCCGCACGCGACCGAAAGGATGATGCGCATCGCGGGGATCGAGATGTACGGCCAGACGCTGAACAGCGCGAACAGAAGTGTGCACCAAAGTACGACGACGAAGGCCAACAGGCCGGCGCGATCGCGAGCGTGCATTTTGTCGATGCGCTGGTCGAGGCTGAGTTCGCCGGTTCGACTACTGATTGTTGCTTCCATCTGTTCTCCTCCAGACGCCATTTTCGGCTTTGTTGCGCTTTTGCGTATGGGAATATTAATTTCCCAACAGGAATATCCGGCAAAGTTAATTTCCTGTCAAGTGACGCGATGCAGATAGTGGATGGCGTCAGCAAAGCAGAGATGCTTCTGAACAGATTTGAACCTGGACATGGGTTTACCTTCGCGCGCCACGCGTTCGCCGTCGTCCCGACAGTGTTTTTGGGGGCCACGCCTTTTCGGTTGCGCGGGACGGTCGCCGGAAGCTGCAAAGCCGCCTCGGGTTCCCCACGGAACTGCACTCGGCGATCAGAGCTTCCGGCGCTGATCCATCAGCGGTTGAATGCGAGGCCGGGTCATGCCGGTCTATTCAGCAAGAACGCAGTTCCTGCTCCGCGTAGATCGGAAATCGGCTGACCAAATCGTGCGCTTCCTCGCGCACGGCCCTCTCGATTGCTGCGTTGCCGGCCTCGCCATTTGCAGCCAGCCCATCGATCACGCTCATCGTCAGGCGTCCGACCTGACGGAATTCTTCCTCGAGGAAGCCACGTGTGGTGCAGGCCGGGGTGCCCAGGCGGATGCCCGACGTCACCATCGGTCCCTGCGGGTCGAACGGGATGCCGTTCTTGTTGCAGGTGATATGGGCGCGACCGAGTGCTGCCTCGACCACCTTGCCGGTCAGACCTTTTCGACGCAGGTCGACCAGCATCAGATGCGTGTCGGTACCGCCCGAGATAATATCGACGCTGCCTTCGGACAGTGTCTCGGCCAATGCCTTGGCGTTTGACACGACATTTGCCGCATAGAGCTTGAATTCCGGCGCCAGCGCCTCGCCGAAAGCAACCGCCTTTGCGGCGATGACGTGCATCAGCGGTCCGCCCTGGAGGCCGGGGAACACCGCCGAGTTGATCTTCTTGCCGATCTCCTCGTCGTTGGACAGCACCATGCCGCCACGCGGGCCGCGCAGGGTCTTATGGGTGGTCGTGGTCACCACGTGGGCATGTTCGAGAGGGTTGGGGTGGACGCCACCAGCAACCAGGCCCGCAAAATGCGCCATGTCAACGAACAGTTTGGCGCCGACTTCGTCGGCGATCTCGCGAAATGCCTTGAAATCGATGATGCGCGGATAGGCGGAACCGCCGGCAAGGATCAATTTGGGCCGGTGCTTGCGCGCCAGATCGCGCACCTCGTCGAGGTCGATGCGATGAGTGTCGGGGCGAACCCCGTAGGAGACGACATTGAACCATTTGCCGGATTGGTTGACCGGTGCGCCATGAGTGAGATGCCCACCGGCGGACAGATTAAGCCCCAGGAAGGTGTCGCCGGGCTGCATCAGCGCCATGAAGACAGACTGGTTGGCCTGACTGCCGGAGTTCGGCTGCACGTTGGCAAACGAGCACCCAAACAGCGTCTTGGCGCGCTCGCGCGCCAGATCCTCGACTTCGTCGACGAACTGGCAGCCGCCATAGTAACGGCGGCCGGGATAGCCCTCGGCATATTTGTTGGTCAGCACCGAACCTTGTGCCTCAAGCACCGCCCTGGAGACGATGTTTTCGGAAGCGATCAGTTCTATCTCGTTGCGCTGACGAGAGAGCTCCCGCTGCATCGCTTCGCTGACGGCACGATCCGCGACAGCCACTCCCGTGCGGAAGAACCGGCTTGCTGCGCCGGTGTCAGGCTTGGTCGAGATATTCATGAAACTCCTCCCATACGGCGCGACGCAGCGCCAATATTGTGGTCATCCGGTCCAGCCCAGGCCGGTCGAAATGCAATTGATCGAAAGCAGCAGCGCGTTGACCGCACGCTTGGGCTTTGCGGTCGAGCCGTCCCGGGCACGGACCTCGCGCAAGAGCTGCACCTGCAATCGATGAATGCCGTCCAACCGCGGTCTGATGCGATCGAAGTGCTGCTTGAAGGCGGGGAAGCGCTGCGAGACCTTCAGGCCGCTGTTGATCTCGGCAATGGTCTTGCGCGTGAGCGCATATTCGGCGGCGATCTTGCGGTAGATCCGTTCCGACAATTCGGGATCCTGCACCAAGCCAGCATAGAGCCGACCGATCTCCATGTCGGTTTGGTAAAGTCCCTTGTCGACCTCGTCGACGATGAGACGGAAAAAGCGCGAGCGCTCGAACATCTGTCTGAGCAGCTCCAGCCCTGCGCTACCGCGAACAGTGAGGAAGGAATTGAGCGCGCTGCCGATGCCGTACCAATTGGTCAGCAGATGCCGGTTCTGGCTCCAGGCGAAAACCCAGGGGATGGCGCGCAGGTCGGAGATGTCCCGAGCACCGAAGCGGCGGGCCGGGCGCGAGCCGATCTTAAGCAGCGATAGCTCTTCGACAGGGCTCGCCTGATTGAAATAATCGATGAAGCCCGGCTCATTGATCAGGCCCGAATAGGATGCCTGCGACATGCCGGTCAAAGCCTCCAGAGCCTCGCTGAACTCAGGGATTTCCTTTAACTCAGGCTCGTTGTGTGACTTGACACTGTGGGCCAAGACGCTCGCGGCCAGGATCTCGAGCTGGTAAAGACCTGTGCCGCGATTTGCGAATTTCGACGACACGACCTCGCCCTGCTCGGTCACGCGCATGACACCGGTAACAGTGCCGGCAGGCTGGGCAGCGATCGCCCGACCCGTCGGCGCACCGCCTCGACTGACGGAACCGCCGCGGCCGTGGAAGAAGCTGATCGTGATCTTGCGCTTCTGACTGAGGGCGTGGATACGCCTTTGCGTCTTGTTCAGTTCCCAGTTCGAAGCCAGGAAGCCGCCATCCTTGTTGGAGTCGGAGTATCCCAGCATGACTTCCTGCCGGTTGCCGAAATCGCGCACGGAGCGGCGCACAATCGAGACCGAAAGAAGCTGATCCAAAACATCGGCAGCCGCGCGCAGATCGGCGATGGTCTCGAACAGCGGCACGACGCGCAGGGCAATCGCGCCGCTGCCGTCGAGCGCGGTGGCCATACCGCAATATTGCGCTAGCACGTAAACAGCCAGCAGGTCTTCGGAAGACCGCGTCATGCTCAAGATGAAGGCGCCAACCGCACCGCCGTTCAGCCCGGAGGAGGCTTCGCGGATGACATCGAAGAGGTCGAGGAGCTCACGCGCCTCATCCGAAAGCAACTGCGGTTCGACGATAAGCTGCTCGCCGGTGGAGAGTGCTGTTCGGATGCGCTTCGTCCATTGCGGCGTGTCGGGCGTCGGCGCCTGATCCCCGTCCATATGCGTGAAGAGCTCGGCCAGTACCCGATTGACGACCGTCGAGTTCTGGCGAATGTCCAATGCAACTGTGCGAAAACCAAAGGTCTCGACCTGCTGACGCAAAGGGCGGACGAAGCGCCGCGCAACATGGTTGCCGCCCAGTTTGGCAAGGACCGTTTCGACATGTCTCAGGTCGTTCCTGAACAACTCTGAGCGGGCATACGGCTTGGCCCGGGTCTCACCGAGCATCGCCCGCAAGCGATCCAGCATCGCGGCCGCGAACTGCCTCAGCGGTTCTCCCGGGTTGCGCGCCACAATCTCGCGAGCTGTACCGGTCCGGTGCAGCGCCTGGGCAAGCGCCTTGGTGAAATCTTCCGGGATCTCGACGACATTGGCGCTGACGCTGAGCACGGTGACCAACCGACGAACCTGATGGATGTACCAGCCAATGACGGCATGACGGCATTCCGTGAGCGCCCGAACCGTCGTCTTTGCCGTGACATTCGGATTGCCGTCGCGATCGCCGCCGATCCACGACGCGTAGCGCATGAAGGACGGGACCTTGATCTCGTATTGCGGGTAGTGGCGGGCAAACGCCTCCTCGACGGCATCGTAGATCTTCGGGGTCGCCTCGAAGAGCACTTCCCGGAAGAAATGCAGGCCCCATGCGATCTCGCTCTCGACCGATGGCCGCTCAAGCCGCAACTCGCCCGACATCCACAAAAGCTCGATCTCGCTGCTGAGATCGTCAATGAGTTGCTCGCGCTCGCGCGGCGCCCAGCGCTGCTGCTCGAGCTCGGTGAGCTTGCGATAGATGCGCCGGTGAATTTCGAGAACAGTGACGCGCTTGGCCTCGGTAGGGTGGGCGGTCATGGTTGGCCCGACACTCAGCGTGTCGAGGGTGGTTTGCAATTCCTCGGCCGGGTAGCCGGCGGCGGCTATCTCGCCGACGACATTGGCGAAGGAACCAACCACCTCGTCCGCGCCACCCATCTGCTCGAGTTCGCGGCGTGAACGCATTGCGAGCAATTCATTGGCGATAGCGACGAGTTGGAACCATATGCCGGTCGCCTGGAGCGCCGGGATGCGCTGATCATCGGCGAGAGTGTCAAGGCTAACGCGCCCGGTCAGAACCCCGGCTAAACCGGGCTCACGTTCGCTGACGACAGAGGTCAGCAGCCTGAACAGAAGACTTCTGACATCCTCGTGACAGCTAAGCGGTCTGCTGTCGTCCACAGCGGCACCCATTCTTCCAAGCGTTGTCCCGAGCCGGCCGAACGAGGCGGACATCCCAGGCTTCTCCATCTGGAAGCAGATAGATTTTCCGCCTTTTTGAAAACGCCCGGACGGGTAGATTTGCCATTCGTTCGGGTGGGTTGGAGCACCAACCGAATGATGGTCGGCAAGGCCGACCTGGGACCACCGAACGGACCATAAATCACGATCTTGCCAACATTGGTCCAGCGCGTTTCGGAGCTAGACGCCGCTTAACTGTTATGCAAAGATGTTGCCTTATAGGAAAAATGCGAGATAATTGGACTGAGGTTTATTCATAACGCGCCAGCCCGGCGCGTTTCATAGGAGACCTCAGCAAGAGACTTGGACATCGACATGCACAAGGTATTTCCGGATCTCTTTGAAGGGCATGCGCCGATCACCCTGCAGAACGCTTTTCATGAAGCCCTCGAGGCGCTCGAAGAATGGAGCGAGAAAGCTGAAGAGCCACTCATTCCGATCCACGGCGTCGCCATGCCGATCAGCAGCGTTTTCGTCGGGATGAGCCACTGCACCGATCTGATGCCGCTCAGAACACAAGGTGTTCTGGAGGCGATCATCGGTGTTCGTGCCTCAGGACGGATGCTTTATGCTGACGCAGCGAGGCTTGCGATGCCCCTGTGCGCTGCGCGGACAGACCCTGGCGCCCTTCCCGCTTATCCCTGACACGAATCGACGAAGGTGAGCGCAACGCTCAGGCCTTGCTTGGGTGCGCCCAGGGGCCGCGGTTTGCATCAAAGCCGCCCCGGCAGCCGTGAAATAGCGCAAGGACGACAGGCTTCGCGATCGGTGACCGAGTGACCTACCCGCCCCGAATTCAGGATTGCCAAGGCCAGTGGGGGGCAAGGCCGATGCAGGTCATGCAAAAATCCTCAACAGCGAGCTCAAGCGCGCCCGCGGTTTCTTTCGCCGGCATAGAGCGCAACAGCCATCGCCCGGTTGCGGACCTCCAGTTTATCGTAGAGGTTCCTGAGGTGATACTTGACCGTATTCTCGGAAATCCCGGTACGGGTCGCGATCTGCAGATTGGTCCAGCCGTCGGCCAGCACCGAGAGCAGCTCGCGTTCACGTGTCGTAAGCCGCGACATCGGCGTGTCGTTGATTTTGGAGACGTCCAGGTAAGGGACGCAGATCCGGCCATTGGCGACCGCGACCAGGGTGTCGAAAAGGATCGCCGGGTCGTCGAACTGATAGCAGAACCCCTGGACGCCAAGGCGCACGCACTGCTTGAGGATAGCGATGTCGTGATCGTTGGAAAAGATCACGAGGCGCGCATGCAGGCTGCGCCGCTGCATCGCTGTCAAAACACCGGCGGCATCCATGTCCGACAATTTCCACCCGAGCACGGCGACATCGAACTGAGGGGGTGTGGCCGCCGCCGCTCGGAGAAAAGCCTCGCCGGCCTGCACGCTATCAATGAGATCGAAGCGGCCGTCTCGCGAGATCATATCGCCTAGGGCAGCGACCACGAGCGGATTGCGCTCGCCGATCAAGATCCTGAATCTGCTCTTTTCGGGCATTGACGCCACCTAAGTCCCGACACCTTGGCGCTGACCTTCGACTCGGCGGTACGCGCTCCCGGTCTTGGCTCTTGCGCCCTCTCCCTTGCAGTCCTCTACTGCCCAACCACTTGCTACTTCGGCCACTTCCGATCGTCGCCCGCAATCCAATCATCTTCATTCCTAACATGAATTTAATTTTCCTTCTAGTACAATCAGTCAGATCGACGCACTCTCGGGTTTGAGGCCCTTCGCAAAGCATGAGACACGCGCGCTGCGGCCGGGCTCCGGTGATGACCATGCCTCAGCCTGCCAAAGGCGCCGTCCTCGAAGGAGATCTCACTCAACGATTGCCGAAAACGACGAAGGGCCCCGCCTGACTGCGGCGCCGCACCCGCATGCCCTCAACCTCCATCGGCGTGGAGGCGACGAATGCTACTGCATCAACAATATCTGCAGGTCCGCGACATTGGTGCCGGTAGCGCCAATCATCAACAAATCTCCGGATATTGCCAACGCTGCATAGGAATCGTTGTTGCCTAGCAGGACGGCGGGCTCCGGACCGAAATTGCGGATCCGCGACGTGGACCCGGCGTCGACGATACCCCCGGCCGCATCGGTGGGGCCGTCGCGGCCATCGGTACCGCCGCTCAGAAACACCCAATTGCGGCGGATCGCTTTCTCTTCATTGGCCAGGGCGAACCGCAGCGCCATTTCCTGATTGCGTCCTCCTTTGCCTGTGCCTGAGACCTCGACCGTCGTCTCGCCGCCGGCGATCACCGCCACCGGTCCTGCGTGGCCGGCATGTTCGATTGCGATACCGTGGAGCGTGCGGGCGGCGTCACGGACATTGCCCGACAACCAGTCGGCGGCCTTGATGACATGAATGCCACATTGCCCGGCTTTTGCCATCACGCTTTCAACACTGATGCGGTTAGAACCGACGACCACGTTCTCGATGCGGTCGAAGATCGCTTCTGAAAAGCGCTCATCCGGCGAAAGAAGAGCCTGCTTGAACGCCGAGTCGACACCATACTTCGAAAGCACACTGTGCGCGTGGGAAACGGAGGCGTAGAGCGGAGCTGTCGGGCCGCTAGCCACCAGGCGAGCGTCATCGCCGGGCACATCCGAGACAATGAGCGCCAATACGTCGGCCCTCGATGCCAATTGCGCCAAACGTCCGCCCTTCAGGCGCGAAAAATGCTGCCTGACAGTGTTGATTTCCCGAATGTCGGCGCCCGAACGGACGAGGGTGTCATTGAGTGCGATCTTGTCAGCCAGTGACAGCCCGGCCGAGGGCGCGCACAACAGCGCCGAGCCGCCACCGCTGACAAGAACGAGAATAAGGTCGCCAGGCTCCGCCGATCGGGCAAGACTCTCGACGGCGCAGCCCGCGTCGATGCTACCCTGATCTGGCAGGGGGTGCCCGGCCGTGATAACCGCAGCGCCATCGATCGCCACCGCATTTTCGGCATTGGTGACGGCCACAGCCTTATGCAGCTTGCCGCCGATCAAAGGCAATGCCGCGCAAGTCATTGAGCAAGCTGCCTTGCCGAAGGCGATAACGGTGATGCGCCTGGCCTTTTCAAGTCGGTCAGAGTGTCGTGCCAGCGCAGCGGCGACCGCAGGCCGGGCTCGGCCGCAGCGACGCCCGTCCGAAACAGGTCGAACGCCTTTATACGCAGATCCGTCAGCGCCGACGCAAGGCCAGGCGCCACCGTCACACCACCCGATCCGGAGCGGGTTTGCCCTCGAAGAAGGCAGTGAGATTCTCGAGGGCCTTCATGCCCATCGCCTCTCGTGTTTCCGTGGTCGCACTGCCAAGATGGGGAAGCAGGACGACGTTTTCCCGAGCAAGGAGGCCGCGGGGCACCGCAGGTTCGTCGGCGTAGACGTCGAGCCCCGCGCCAGCGATCACCCCCTTGTCGAGCGCGTGGATAAGGGCGGTCTCGTCGATCACATCCCCGCGAGCCGTATTGATGAGGAAAGCGGTCGGCTTCATGACCGAGAGCCTTGCTTCATCAATCAGGTGCTTGTTTTCGGCGCCGCCTGGACAATGCAGCGAGACGAAGTCGGACTCCTCCAGTACGGCTTCGATGGATGGAAGTTGCCGGGCAGAGATCAACCGGATCTCGTCGTCGTCAACCTTGGAACGATTGTAGAAGACGACGTCCATGCCGAAGCCGAAATGCGCCCGGCTCGCCGTCGCCTTGCCGATGCGTCCCATGCCAACTATCCCGAGCTTCTTGCCTGAAACCTTGGTGCCGATGAGATGGGTTGGACACCATCCCTTCCAGGCACCGGCGCGCAGTTGTCGCTCACCCTCGCCGGCACGGCGTGCCACCAGCAGGAGCAAGCTCATCGCAATGTCGGCCGTGCAATCCGTCAGTACTCCCGGCGTATTGGTGACGGCAATGCCGCGGTCTCGAGCAGCCGCCACGTCTATATGGCTGAAACCGACACCGAAGTTGGCGAGCAAGCTGGTGCGACAGCCTTCGGGGGGAAATACCGAGGCAGGCAGTCGATCGCTCACGGTGGGAAGGATTGCGTCATAGGCCCGGAAAGCCGTCGCGAAATCTGCTGGCGTCAGCGGCACATCACCGGCATTCAGTACCGCATCGAACCGTTCCGTCAGAAGCTTCTCCACCTTGGCCGGCCAACGTCGGGTTACAGTCACACGCGGCTTCATTTGGATCCCCCAACCTTGCCCAGACGACCACGCGAAACCGCCAGGCTGGCAGCAGCGGTCCGCGATGTTGACGGCGATTTCGACGAGCCAGGATATCCGACCGGACGTGCGCCCACGCTCACGCCGCCTTCTTGGTCCGCGCCAGCGTGTCGGCCACGACCTCGCCGAAGGAGGCAGGCGTCGGCACGATGACGACGCCGGCGTCCTTCAGGATCTCGACCTTTTCCTGCGCCGACTCGCCGAAGGCGGAGATGATGGCGCCGGCATGGCCCATGCGGCGGCCCTTGGGGGCAGACAAGCCGGCGATGTAGGCGATCAGCGGCTTTCGCATGTTGTCGCGCGCCCAGATCGCGGCTTCGGCTTCCTGCGGTCCGCCGATCTCGCCGATCATCACCACGGCGTCGGTGTCCTCGTCGCGCTCGAACAGCTGAAGGATGTCCTTGAAGGACGAGCCGTTGATCGGATCGCCGCCGATGCCGACGCTGGTCGACACACCGATGCCGAGCGCCTTCATCTGCGAGGCGGCCTCGTAGCCCAGCGTGCCCGAGCGGCCGACGATGCCGACGCGTCCGGGGAGATAGATGCTGCCCGGCATGATGCCCATCAGCGCCTGTCCGGGGGTGATGACGCCGGCGCAGTTCGGCCCGACAAGGCGCATGCGGTCCTCGAAGCGGTAGCGGCGCATGTAGCGCTTCACCTGCATCATGTCCTGGGACGGGATGCCGTCGGTGATGCAGACGCAAAGCTTGATGCCGGCATCCGCCGCCTCCATGATCGAATCGGCAGCGAAGGGCGGCGGCACGAAGACGATGCTCGCCTCGGCCCGGGTCTCGCGCACAGCGCCCTTGACCGTGTTGAAGACGGGCAGGCCGAGATGCGTCTGGCCGCCCTTGCCGGGGGTGACGCCGCCGACCAGTTTGGTGCCGTAGCGCTTCATGTCCTCGGCGTGGAAGCTACCGATCTTGCCGGTGAAGCCCTGGACGATGACGCGCGTGCTGCGGTTGAGCAGGATTGCCAT
>NZ_NSGF01000023.1 GCF_002294995.1 Mesorhizobium sp. WSM3860
TCGTAGGGGATGCCGATCTTGGCGCCGATCTCCTGGATCGGTTTCTTCCTGGCGGCGCGCGCGATCTCGATGTCGGACTTCACTTCGGCCATGACGGCTTTCCTCTGGATTGAGCGGTGGAGGGGAGGGGTTCGATCACTACAGCAATTCCGGGAAAAGTGTGAGACGGTTTTCTGTTCGGAATTGCCTGAAAACGAGGAAACAGGGCGGTTCTACGTTGCCGCCCGGACGCAAGGGCATGTTCTAACCCTGTCGCTGTCACGGCGTCAACTTTCATGCAACTATGTTTCCTGTGAAGAAATTATTGCAGTTCCCGGCCGACCTCCCCAAGGGTCTTCGGCGCCCGGTCGTTGCGCCCGTATAGAAGCCAGAGCGGGGGTCGTTCCGCCGTCTCAAAACAGCCGCGCAATGCACGGAATGCGACAGACGCGACGGCGCAAATCCGCCACTGTCCTGCGTGGCGGCGGCGCTATTGGCTAAGCACGTTGCTGATCTCGACCATGTTGGAGCGCACGCGCAGGATATAGAAGCCCATGGTCGTCAGATGCGTCGGCAGCAGCCAGCCGTCCTCGCGGCCGTTGGCGATAATGAAGGGCTGGATGCGCAGTGCCGAGACGAATTGCGCGTCCATCGTGTCCCACAAATTCTGCAGGTGCTTTTCCTTGATCACGTCCTCGAAGTCGGCCTGCGCCGCTTTCATCAGGCCGTAATAGGCGTAGAGCTGGCCATAGGCGAACCAGAAGCGGTCGTCGGCGCGGAAGTCGAACCAGCCGTCATTATGGTTCTCGGCGCGCTCCTTCAAGATCGCGGAGGTCGAGCCGATGTCGCTGGCGATGCGGTCGATATATTGCTTCAGATTGTCGGCGCGGGCATCGAACGTCGCCTGACAGCTGGCGAGGCGAGCGTTGAAGGAGCGCAGCTTGCGCACCGCGTCGCGGTAGTAGCTCGGCGTCGGCGTCTTGGGGCCGAACGGGTTAAGACCGAAATACCAGGTCTCTTCGTCGAATTGCAGATTGCCGCGTGCATCCTGCAGGTCGGCGTCGATCTGCGAGGTGGTGCGCACGCGGCCGAGATTGTCGGCTAGCTCGGTGGCGGTGCGCCGGACCGCCTGGTTGATGCCGCGCTGGAAGGACGCCTTGTTGTCCATCCACGGCGTGTGGTCCCAGTCGATGCCGAACAAGCCGAGCTTGTAAAGGATCATCGAGGAGACCCAGGCATTCTGGTTGACGTTAAAGTCCGTCAGATCGGCAGCCACCTGGGCTATCCCTGAGTTGCCGCAGGTCTTGGCGGTGTCGGTGCCGGCGCCGGCGGAGACCTGCTCGCCGGCCGAGACGCTGCGCTTCTCGAAGGTGTATTTGTCGGGATAGTTCGGGTCGAAATTGTTCCACCACTGGGTGGCGTAAAAGAAGTTGGCGTAAAGGCCGATCAAAACCAGCAAGGCAAGGCCGACCACCGCCTTCAGGATCCAGCCGCGCTGGCCATACCAGCGGCCGACCCATATGAACGGCCAGAGAATAATGCCGACGACGAAGCCTATGCCGCGGCCGATCCACTGGAAAATCCGGGTGAAGAAGTTCACGATCGGATCAAACATGGCTCTCGTCACCCCCTCAGTCCGTCAAGCCGTAAAGACGCGCGCGGAACGCCGCCTTGTCCTTCAAATATGTGGTTTTCAGAACGTCCACAACATGCGATCGCCAGGCATCGCTGAAGCCGTCGAAGTCCTTGTAGAAACCCGGTTTATTGAAGACGTAGCGCGAGACGAAGTCCTGCGGCACGAAATCCGAGATCAACTGATTGGTGAGCCAGGTATCGGGATGATCGGGCTTGGCGCGCACAACCAGGAAGCGCTGGCGCGGCGGCACATCTTCAAGCTTCAGGTGGCCGAACTGGGCGATCTCGCGCTTAGCGGCGTTGAGGAAGGGGAAATTGCCGTCGCTGGCGATCAGGTCGGCATGGCCGTGGATCCAGGTCTGCAGCCAGACCTTGTCGACGTCCGTCAGGTTGCGGTTGGGCTCGGCATCGCGGATCAGCGCCCGGACCACCATCTCGGCGCGGTGCTCGAGATAGCCCGAGGTTTCCACCCAGGAAGCGCGAGGCAGGTCAAGGCGGCCCGTGGCGGCGAGGAAGCGGAACACCTTGTCGGCGTCGTTGATCGACAGATAGCTCACCTGCCACGGCCGCGAGCGGCGGAAGCCGGGGGCGGCCGGATCGCTGATCACCGTCGTCATGTCGGGGTCGACGAAGACGTAGAGCCCGCCGAAATGGCTGGTCCAGTATGCATTGTGGCGGAAGATCACCTGATCGGGCACCAGCGCGTTCTCGCGGATGTCGCCGCAGACCTTGGCGAGATCGACCATGCGCTCAAGCATGGCGTTGTCGCGCCAGGCGTCGGGCTCCTGCTTCAGCCGGTCGACCAGCTTGCCGAGCTCGGCCGCCTTGCCGAGCACGTCCTCGGCCGACAAAACCTTGAACTCGACCTGATTGATCGACAGCAGGTCCTCGATGTCGTTGACCTTGGGAACGGAGTCCTCGATCTCGCCGTAGATGACGTCCTTGATGGTCAGCGCGTCGATGGCGCGCTGGTTCTTGGACATGAACTCGAACATCAACTGCGAGGTGTTGGAGAAGGCGGTGTGCACGACCGGCAGATCGATCTGCGACGGCGTCAGGATGATGAAGCGGCGGTTGACCTCGTTGGGATCGAGATAGTCGTAATCGCCGCATTCCTCGGCCACCTCGGGCGAGAAGCCGGTGCGGTCGATCTGGAAGCTCGTCAGCTTGGTCGGCTCGAGGCCGAAGGCGACGAGAGCCTTGTTGTAGCGCTGGATGAGATGCGGCTCGTCAACGACGAGCAGCCTGCCGTAGATCAGCTCGTTGTCGCGCAGAAGGTCGGGCTTTTTGGCGGGACGGGTCATTGGCAAGGGTCCGACGGATGTGGCCTCGAAAGGCGAAGCGGCGACGCCGACGCCCCCCTCTCCCCGTTCTTGACGGGGAGAGGGTAAGGGTGAGGGGCGGCGCCGACGATCAAAGATTTGTCTCCCCGTAGCCGCTGGCAGCAATAAATCGCAGCTCGTGCGTTTCGATCAGACGATCGAGACGGCATTCGATTGCAGCAAGTATGGTTTCGAGCACCTCATCCCGCTTCTTCAAGACATCGACATTCCAGAAGCGGAGAACGGACCAGTTGTTTGAGACCAGGAAGCGATCCCTGATCTGGTCGTAGCTGTTGCCTGCATGCTGGCTGCCATCGACCTCGACAACGAGCTGGCACTCCCTGCAGGCAAAATCAGCGAAATAGTTGCCTATCGGAAACTGCCGCACAAATTTAAGGCCGTTCAATCGTCTGTCGCGCAGTTCCATCCAAAGAGCTGTTTCCGCCTCGTTATCCGACTGCCGGAGGCGTCTTGCCCGTTTCGTTGTAGCGACTTCTGGTCCACGCACGGCGCTGCCCCTCACCCTTACCCTCTCCCCGTGAAGGACGGGGAAAGGGAGGCGCCGATGTCGGCACCACACCCTTCCGCACTTGCGGGCAGCGAAGGAAGCCTACGCATTCCAAAGCCCCTTCTTCTTCAGCTCCTCCATCTCGCGCGCAGCGCGTTCGCGCAGCCGCGCGTCGCGCAAAAGCTTCTCGACCGCCGCGTCGTCGGACTTGTCGGAGTAGCGGAATTCGGAATCGGCGTAGCGGTTGATCTCCTGCATGACCATGTCCATCGAGAACGGCCCGCGCAGATCCTCGATCATTGCCTTCTTATCGTCGTAGCTCTTGTGCATGAAAGCTTCCGGCTTCTCGAACCATTCGTCCGGCAGCTCGACGTCCATGGCGCGCATCTTGATGGCGTCGGTGACGTTCTTGATGGCGCGGCCGGTGAAGCGCGGCTCGGCGTCCTTGATCATGTGCAGGTAGGTGCCGATATCGGCCATCGTCTTCGGCGCGCCGTTCTCCTTCATATAGCGCTCATAGACCTTCATCAGCCCGTTTTCCTGCGGCTTCTCGTGCTCCTCATAAGCCTCAGTCACGGCGCGCTGTATTTCCTGCGCCGCATAGAGCTCGTGCTCGCCCAGCGGGATCTTGTGGTTCTTGCCGGCGAGCAGCACGAAGATGTCGATATAGTCGTCGCGCGACTGCGGGCCGTCGACCAGCCAGCGGGCGCCGGCGCGCTGGCGCAGCGCATCGTCGACATTTTCGGGGTAGTTGGAAAACATCCCGAAGGAGCAGTTGCCGCGCACCACGGTGGAAGCGCCGGCAAAGGCATCCATGAGCACGCCCGTGATCTCCTGCTGGCCGGCGGATGCGCGGTCGTCGGAGCGGCGCGCAGCCACCTGGTCGATGTCGTCGATGGTGCCGAAGCCGATGGCCCGCGGATTGAGCACGTTGTTGATGAACTGGCGGCAGTTCTGGCCGGACTTGCCCTGGTAGGAAGAAATCTGGTCGACCCCGAAATTCTCATAGACGAAGGGATAGCCGGCGACCTGACAATAGTTGTTGACGAGCCCGGCTATCATCTGGATCAGCGTCGTCTTGCCGGTGCCGGGCGCGCCGTCGCCGATGAAGGTGAAGAGAAAGCCGCCGAGCTCGACGAAGGGGTTCAGCTCGCGTTCGAAATCATAGGCCATCAGCATCTTGGCGAGCTTGACCGACTGGTATTTGGCGATGTGATTGCCGACGACCTCTTCCGGCTTCTTGAAGGTCATCACCAGCGGCTTCAAGCGCTTGCCGGGCGCCACGTCGAAACCGTCGAGCGTGAAGTCGTCGACATCGATGCGGATATGCGCGTTCTCGAACGGACCGATGCCGTCGAAGCGTCCCTTGCGCGCGAGCAACCCGTCGATGGCGACGCGGGCGAAGGCGCGCGCCCTGGTCATCAGATCGGCATCGTCCTTCGAGCCGGCAATCGCCTTGTCGAGGCCTGCCACGATCGACTTCACCGCGTCCTGCGGCGTGTCGAACAGGAAGTCGGGTTCGGGACTATCGTTCGGCGCCTCGCCGTCGCTGTCGATCAGTTGGAACAGGTAGGAGGCGAAGCTGAAAGCCGAAACATAGGCGGAGGCAGACAAAAGCTTCTTGAACCTCGCCGCCTCGTCGCCTTCGAGCGGGGCACGCGCGTTCTTGGCCTGCAGGCTTTCGAGATCGGAACCCTCGGCAAAGACATCCGCGATGGCCAGCGCGATCGCCAGCCCTCGCCGGGCGCGGTATAGAAGCATGTGCTGCGGGATGCTCATCAGCTGGTCGTCGGGATGGATTGCGGCGACCGTTTTCGACAGTTCGACCTCGCGCGTGCGGCGCACCGAACCGGCCGAGACGGTCGAGACGAAGCGCCGGTTGGTGCCGGCAAGCGCCGTGCCGGACTCGCGCGATGGTTCCTCCAGCACGACGATGCGGGTGATGAAGCTCTGCGCGGTGGCGCGGTGCTTTTCGATTGCCGCTTCCGAGATCGTGGTCAGCCCGGTGTCCATTACGGATGCTCCGCGGTTTGACGGTCACACATCGCTGATGACCTGCCCTTTGGACAGGATGTGGACCTTGTAGCCGGAAAAGATCTTCTGCGCTTCGCCCGCGGCATAGAGCGCCTGATAGGCCTCGTGCGGGATCAGCGCGTGGTTGTCATAGCTGGAGACGCCCTGGCGCGCCGCTTCGAGGTCGTCGGTGTTGATGAAGAATTCCTGCGTCGTCTTTTCGCTGGAGAACAGGCCCCTGCGGCCGGGCTTCTCGGACTTGGAAAAGACTTCCTGGATGGTCCAGGTGAGCAGCCAGGCGTTCTCCGGCTTGCGCACCTTGGTCAAAACCTCGGTCACCGTTGAATTGTTCTCGGTGATCCCGGCCGAATAGAAGGGGCCGAGCACGACGCGCCGCAGCTGCTTCGGATGCAGCGGCTCGAAATCCTTGTCGAGATTGACCGCGATGGTCGCCGGCGACAACGTGTAGGCGGAATTCTTCTCGGTGAAATCGTCGAAGCGATGGGCAAGCTCGGGGTTGAGCAGGCCGTCGACGGGGAGCGGAATGTCCACCTTCTCGTTCAGCTTGCCGTTGGCGTCGACGAGCTGGCGCACCATGCTCTCGGAGGAGTCCTCGACCGTCACCATATAGATCAGCGGCAGGTTGGCACTGCCGTCGAACGAGGCCCAGTGGACGAGGTAATAAGGCCGCATGGTCTTGGGATTGACCGAGACTTTGGCCGTCTGCGCCAGGCTGAACGGACCGAAGGTGGTCTCGCTCTTGATGCCCTCCAGATAGAGCCGCTCGGCCAGCGACCTTTGCAGCGCCACAGGAAATTCCTTGTGGCGCAGGATGAAGTCGGCCATCTCCTCGCGCAACTCGCCGGCCTGCGGAATGTTGGCCAGCCGGCTATCTGCCTGACGGCGGTCGTTCTCCAGCTCGAGCAGGTTCTGGAACACCGGATAGCCGCTGTCGGCGCGCGAGATGCGGAACGTATCCATGAAGCCCAGCCGGTTGCGCCAGCAGGCGAAAGAATTTTCCAGCCGGGCGATATATTCGGCGACGATCTTGGCGACGATGCCGTGCCGGTAGAGCGGCGAGCGGTCGTCGCGCATGAACACTTCCAGCCCGCTCAGCGCCGCGGTGATGGCGAAGAAGTAGCGCGCCGCCGCTTCATTTTCGGGGGTCATGGCACCGCCCTGGAGAAGAATGCCGTCACGCCGCCTACTGCTGCACGTAATTCGCCGAATTGTGCTTCTTCATCACCTCGTCGAAGCGGCGGGCGAAGGCGTCGTCGGCAAGTTTCTTGCGGCGCTGGATGTCGGCGGTGGCCACCATATTCTTCTCGTGCATCTCCAAGAGATCGCCGATGTGCTTCTGCGAAGCGGCGCCGATGCCCGCCATCGTCTCTTCGGCCGTGTTGTCGACCTGGCTGCCCAGCGTGTTGATCTTGTGGGCGACGTCCTGCTGGGCGGCCGTCTTCAGCGAGTCTTCCAGAGCTTTGTAGAGCACGATGCGCTGCTCGGTGTCGATTGTCAGCTTGTTGATCAGCGTCGACTGCGCGGCGATCTGGTTGTTGAGGGAATCGACAAACGTCTGAAACATCGAGGTGTAGCGCTCCAGCGTCTGGCTTTCGGCCAGCAGCTCCTGCTCCTTGGCCTGCTTCTCGTTGTATTCGGTCGCCATCTTCGAACGCTCGCCCTCGAGCTGGGTGCGCTCCTTCTGGCTGGTCGAGGCGGCGATCTTGTTCTCGATGTCGAGCAGCATCGGGTTGAGTTCCTCGATGCGTTTCTGCACCGCCTCGAGATTGGTCATCGTCGCCTTGCGGCGCTCGATCACCTGCGACAGGCTTGCTTCCGAGGTCTTGTAGCGCTGGTCGAGGATCTGCTTCTGGGCTTTCAGGATGCCGACGATGGTGTCTGATTTCGCCAGCAGCTCCTGCAAATTGCCAGCGAGCGACATGTTGCGCACGCGGTCGGTGCGCATGCGCTGCTTGCGCTGCTCGGAGAAGACGCCGACGAGATTTTCCCAGCCGGTGTAGCTCTTCATGCTCTCGAATTCGGCGCCGAAGACATTGGTGGCGTCCTCCAGCCCGATAATCAGGTCGGCAATATTGCCTTCCATGACCTTCTGCTGCTTCAGCACGTCCTCGATGCGGGCGTTCTCGATGTCGAAATTGGCATCGCCGATCTTCCTGTCGGCCTGCGCGAGCGTGTCGAGCACGGTTCCGGACTGCTCGATCTTGGTGCGCATGTCCTCGACGACCTGCTTGGTCTTGGCAATCTCGGCATCGAAATTCTGCAACGTCGCCATAGGGGCCTCCCGCTTCGGCATCCGGTTTCGTGTCGCACGTCGCTGCGAATATATGTGGGGGCTCAAGCGATTGAAAGAAGGAAGACAAAGAGCCGTGGCAAAACAAAAGAATTGGCCAGGCCCTTGAAAGATAAGGCAAGCATGCTCATGGCCAGAGTAATGCCGGTCGCCTTCAGGCAGCTTTAGCTGGCATGCCTTAAGCTCTTGTTTTTGCGAACAAGCTGCGGCGCTGGGAAGTGTGCAAAATCTCTTGTGCCGAATCGTGGCAAATCACCGGCCACCAGCCGGCCGATGGCAGCGATTGCCCGACTTAGCCGGCCGTCGCGAGGCTCCCCGTCTCAGTTGCGGGCAAAGCCGATGAAGTCGTCGGGCGCAGCCCTGCCCATTTCCTCTTCCCAGTGCCGGCGGCAGAGCGATACATAGACGTCCTTGCCGATCGCCACCTGCTGGCCTTGCTTGGCCACCTTGCCGTCGGGACCGAGGCGAACGACCATCGTCGCCTTGCGGCCGCAGCGGCAGATGGTGCGCACCTCGCGCAGATCGTCGGCGATGGCGAGCAGCGCGCGCGAGCCGGAAAACAACTTGCCCTGGAAATCGGTGCGCAGGCCATAGCACATGACCGGGATGTTCATCCGGTCGGCGATGCGGGCAAGCTGCCAGACCTGCTCCTCCTCGAGGAACTGCGCCTCGTCGACGAAGATGCAATGCACGGTGGTGTGCTCATGATGCTCGGCGACGCGGGCGTAGAGATCGTCGCCGTCGCGAAACATCTCGGCCTCGGTCTCGAGACCGATGCGCGACGAGATCAGTCCCTTGTCGCCCTTGCGATAATGGCCGGCGACGAACAGCATCGTCGTCATGCCGCGTTCGCGATAGTTGTAGGATGCCTGCAGCAGCATCGTCGTCTTGCCGGCATTCATCGTTGCGTAGTTGAAGTAGAGCTTGGCCATATGGGTCTTTAAGCTCAATTGCCGCGGCGCGGGGAGGGGGCCGCGGGCTCATTCCACCAAAAAGCGGACCCGGCGGAAAGCGCGGCATGTCGCTGAATGGCAAGCGCGCGCCGTTGATCGCGGTGTGGAACCGCTTGAAACCGCATCAAAATGGTGTTTGGCTGACGAAACGAGGCGGGCGCAAGAACCGTGACTTCGCGCCGCTTTAAGAACCGCAATGGGAGAAAGTTCATGTCGCGTATGAAATCCTTCGTCGCCGGCCTCGGGCTGGCGGCGCTTCTGTCCACGACCGCGGCCTATGCCGGCGATCCGGCGAGCTGCAAGGCCGTGCGTCTGTCGGATGTCGGCTGGACCGATATCCAGGCAACCACCGGGCTGGCTTCGGTGCTGCTCACCGCTCTCGGCTACGAGCCGCAGGTGATCCAGCTTTCGGTGCCGGTAACCTATGCGTCGCTGAAGAACAAGGACCTCGACGTCTTTCTCGGCAACTGGATGCCGTCGATGACCAATGACATCAAGGACTATACCGCCGACGGCTCGGTCGAGACGGTAAGCACCAACCTGACCGGCGCCGGCTACGGCATCGTCGTGCCGACCTATGTCGCGGATGCGGGCGTCAAGACACTGACCGATCTCGGCAAGTTCAAGGACAAGTTCAACGGCAAGATCTACGGCATCGAGGCCGGCAATGACGGCAACCGCATCATCCTCGACATGATCAAGAACCCGAAGGACAATCTCGAAGGCTTCGAGCTGGTCGAGTCCTCGGAAGCCGGCATGCTGACGCAGGCCGAGCAGTCGATGAAGAACAATGAGTGGATCGCCTTCCTCGGCTGGACGCCGCATCCGGTCATGGGCGCCATGAAGATCACCTATCTCGAGGGCATGGGCGACAGCGGTTTCGGGGCCGCGACCGTTTATACCAACACGCGCAAGGGCTACGCCGCCGAGTGCCCGAATGCCGGCAAGTTCATCTCCAACCTGAAATTCAATCTCGACATGGAAGGCGAGATGATGGACGCGATCCTGAAGGGCGGCGATGCCCAGACGGTCGCGACCGACTGGCTGAAGAAGCATCCGGACGCGATCGCGCCCTGGATCGCCGGCGTGACCACCTTCGACGGCGGCGATGCGGCTGCGGCCATCAAGACCGCGCTCGGGGGCTGAGCCGGCTTTGAGTCCGGCATGATCTCCGGAAAGGGGCAGCCGCTGGAAAAGGCTGCCCTTTTTCATATGCTGTGAAAAGGTGACCGCCCGGCAAGGGCGGCGAGGATCAACGAGGGGAAAGATGGATCCGATCTCTAAATTTCTGGTCGCCTACAAGATTCCCATAGGTCCATGGGGCAAGGCCTTCTTCGGCTTCCTCACCGACAATTTCGACACCGTCTTCAGGGCCTTTTCGAACGGCCTGAACTTCATCCTCGACGGGGCGGTGGACATCCTGCTCATGGTGCCGCCGGTGCTGCTGGCCCTGGTCGTCGCCGTCATAGCCTGGTTCCTGCAGCGCTCGCGGCCGCTGGCCATCGGCGTCTTCATCGGCCTCATCTTCATCATCAACCAGAACCTCTGGAAGCAGACGGTGCAGACGCTAGTGCTGGTCGTCGCCGCCGCCGCCATGGCAATGGCGATCGGCGTGCCGCTCGGCATCTGGGCGGCGCACAAGCCGAAGGTCTACCGCGTCATGCTGCCGGTGCTGGACCTGATGCAGACGCTGCCGACCTTCGTCTACCTGATCCCGGTGTTGACGCTGTTCGGGCTCGGCAACGCGCCCGGCCTCATCGTCACCATCATCTTCGTCATCCCGACAGCCGTGCGGCTCACCCATCTCGGCGTGGTCTCTGTGCCAAAGGCGATCATCGAGGCGGGTGAAGCCTTCGGTGCCACCAAACGCCAGCTCCTGTGGAAGGTCGAGCTGCCCTCTGCGCTCCCCACCATCATGGCGGGGCTGACCCAGTCGATCATGCTGTCGCTGTCGATGGTGGTGTTCGCCGCCCTGATCGGCGCCGGCGGCCTCGGCACCGAGATCAACCGCGCTCTCGGCTCACGCCGCATCGATCTGGGACTTGAGGCAGGCCTGGCCATCGTCGTGCTCGCCATCGTGCTCGACCGGATGACCCGCATCGGCGTTGGAGGCAAGAAATGACCGTCGCGGTTGACTTCAAGAACGTCGACATCGTCTTCGGCGCCGATCAGGCCGGTTCGCTGGCCCTGATCGACAAGGGCGCAACCCGTGCCGAAATCCTCGAAAAGACCGGCAACGTGCTGGGCTGCGCCGGCGCCAACCTCACCGTGCATGAGGGCGAGATTTCGGTGCTGATGGGCCTTTCCGGCTCCGGCAAGTCGACGCTGCTGAGGGCCGTCAACCGGCTGAATGTAGTGTCGCGCGGCCAGGTTCTGGTCAAAGACGGCGACCGCACGGTCGACGTCGTCACCTGCGACGAGCCGACGCTGAGACGTCTGCGGCAGAAGCAGGTGGCGATGGTGTTCCAGCAGTTCGGCCTGCTGCCATGGCGCACGGTCGAGGAGAATGTCGGCTTCGGTCTGGAGCTCGCCGGCGTGCCGGAGGCCGAGCGCAAGGCACGGGTGCAGAAGCAGCTCCAGCTGGTCCATCTCGACCAATGGTCGAAGAAATACGCGCATGAGCTTTCGGGCGGCATGCAGCAGCGCGTCGGCTTGGCGCGTGCCTTCGCCACCGAGGCGCCGATCCTGTTGATGGACGAGCCGTTCTCGGCGCTCGATCCGCTGATCCGCACCAAGTTGCAGGACGAGCTCCTGCAGCTCCAGGCGGAGCTGAAAAAGACCATCATTTTCGTCAGCCACGACCTCGAGGAGGCGCTGAAGATCGGCAGCTACATCACGATCATGGAAGGCGGGCGCATCGTCCAGACCGGCGCGCCGGAAGACATCGTGCTGCGCCCGGCCAACGACTATGTCCGCGACTTCATCGCCAATGTGAATCCGCTCTCGGTGCTCACCGCCTGGAACGTGATGCGCGACCGCCGCGATCTCGAGCAGGGCGAGAATGGCTGGGTCTGGCTCGACCGACGCAAGACGACGCGCTTCAAGATCGACGAGCACGGCCTGGTGGCGGCGGCCGAACGCGACGGCAAGCCGGCGGTGTGGGTATCCTGCGCCGAGGTCGAGAGGCAGCCGGAGGAGGGTGCGCAGGTGTTCTGGGCCAATCCCGGGACGTCGCTTAAGACGGTGATGCTCGCCATGCACCGCTCGCAGACGGCACCGGTCGCGCTGTTCGACGAAGGCTCGCGCTTCGTCGGCGCGATCGGCATCCGCGACGTGCTGAGCGCGGTGCTCAGGCGGTAGCAGTTCGGCCTTTGGATCAAGCATGAAGTGTTCGCTGGCGGGCATCTCATGCTTGTTCTAGACTTGGTCGGCAGCCGGGTGGGCCGCTCGCGCATGGGGCCGATAAAATGATCTTCCGTCAGCTTTTCGATTCCGTTTCGGGCACTTATTCCTACCTTCTCGCCAGCCGGCCCGGCGGCGAGGCGCTGATCATCGATCCGGTGCTGGAGAAGGTTGAACGCTACCTGCAGCTGGTCAACGAGCTCGACCTCAGACTGGTCAAAGCGGTCGACACACATCTCCATGCCGACCACATCACCGGGCTCGGCGCGCTGCGCGACAAGACGCATTGCGTGACCGTGATGGGTGAGCAGACCAAGGCCGACGTCGTGTCGATGCGGCTTGCCGACGGCGACAAGCTTGCCATCGAGGGGCTGGCGCTGGACGTCGTCTATACGCCCGGCCACACCGACGATTCCTACAGCTTCGTCCTGCCGGACCGCGTCTTTACCGGCGACACGCTGCTCATTCGCGGCACTGGCCGCACCGACTTCCAGAACGGCGATCCGCGCCAGCAATATGAATCGATCTTCGGCCGTCTGCTCAAGCTTCCCGACGAGACGCTGATCTTTCCGGCACACGACTACAAGGGCGAGACCGTGTCAACGATCGGCGAGGAAAAGGCGTTCAACCCGCGCCTGCAGGTGAAGTCGGTGGACGAATACGTGAACATCATGACCAATCTGAAGCTGTCCAATCCGAAGATGATGGATGTGGCCGTGCCGGCCAACATGCGGGTGGGGCTGCATCAGGACGACATCGCCAGCCGCGGCTGGGCAGTGACCGCCGAACAGGCGCTGGCGCTGGTCGGTCGGCCCGATGTGGCGCTGATCGACCTGCGCGAGCAGTCCGAACGGGATCGCCACGGCGTCATCCCCGGCGCGATCCATCTGCCCTATGCGCGGCTGCAGGAGAACATCGCCGCCGGCGGCATGCTGCATGAGCTGGCGAAATCGACAGCCAAGCAGATCCTGTTCTATTGCGCCTTCGGCGAGCGCTCGGCGATGGCCGTGCAGGCGGCGCAGGATCGCGGGATATCGAGCGCCCGCCACATCCAGGGCGGCATCGATGCGTGGCGGAAGGCGAGCGGGCCGCTGATGCACTGAAAAAGCGCTTGTTCAGTTCAGCCCGATGAGCTTCGCGCCCCTGCGGAACAGGGCTTCGCCGTCCCGGTCGAAGCGGAAGGTGGCGATGAAATCGTCCGCCCGATAGTCGGGCCATGTGGTGCGGATCGCGGCGGCGAAGTTTCGCGCCTCGTTCTGGCGGCCGGCCAGCGCCAGGCAATGCGCGGCGATCGCCAGGATGATGACATGCGCGTTGGGCCTGGCCGCAGCTTTCAGCGCCCATTCGGCGGCTTCGTCGTATTCGCCCAAGCGTGCATGGGCCATGGCCCGCGCGCCCATCATGCCGAACAGCAGTGGGTCAAAGGGGCTGAGATGGCGCGAGTGATCGGAGGAGCCGATCGCCGATTGCGGATCGCCCGACTGCGAATGGACAAAGGACAGGGCATAGTGGCCGAGCGCGAAGTTCGGGCTGAGGTCGACGGCCTTTGCCAGCTCGAGCAGCGAACCGTCCTGCTCGCCGCGCAGCCATAAGGCGCGGCCCATCGCCCAGTGCGCGGCCGGATTGCGGTCATCGACCAGGAGGCTGTGACCGGCAGTTGCGAAAGCCAGTGACGCCTCACGGTCGCGATCGCCCCAACGCTGGAAGGCATTCTGCCAATGCGTGAAGGAGAGGCCTGCATAGGCGCGGGCAAAGGTCGGGTCGAGCTTCAGGGCGTCATTGAAGAATTGCTGCGCCCGCTCATTTTCCTGGCGGGTGAACCGGTACATATGCCAGAGCCCGCGATGATAGGCTTCCCACGCATTCAGCGAATTCGGCGCCTTCAGCATTGCCCGGTTTCGTTCGACGGTCGCGATCTCGGCGGCGATCGACGACACGATGCTGTTGCCGATATCGTCTATCACCGTGAAGATCTCGTCCGGCCTGTGCTCGAAGGTCTCGGCCCACACGATCCTCGCGGTGCGGACCTCAACGAGCTCGACCGAGACGATGACCCTGCCCGAAAGGCTGCGGAGCGAGCCTGTCGCTACGTAGTCGACATTCAACCGGCGCCCGGCGTCCTCCGGCGCGATGTCCTTCTCGGCCAGCGCGAAGACCGATCCGCGGGCAATGACGAAGAAATCGCGAAGCTTGGCGAGCCGCGTGATGATGTCGTGGGTCAAGCCGTCGGCAAGCCCGCCGCGAAAATTGACGGCGCTTTCCGCGAACGGCATCACCGCCAGCGAGGCCCGGCGCACCGCGGCGGGTTCGGATTCGACGGCAACGATCGGTGCTTGCGGGGCCGGAAGAGCTAGCCCGGATCGCGCGCATGGCGTTGCGCTGGAATGGCGGGCTTTTATCTCATGCCATGCTTCCCGCAAGGGAGCGACATCCAGCTCCTCGGAGCGGAAGAGTTCCGCCGCGGTCGCGAGATGCTCCTCACCGGCGCCGATCTGTCCTCGCCGCGCAAGGTTTTCCAGGAGCGCCACATGTGCGCGTCCATCGAAGGGCGCGAGTTCCAGCCATCTGTCCAGATAGGCGCCCGCTTCATCGGCTCCCTGCGGGAGCAGGCCGATGATGTGCTCCAGAACGGCGACGTGGCATGAGCTGAAACGGCGGCGTTGCGCGGTCAGCCAACTGGTGAAATGCGGGCTCCGATCGAGCTCCAGCCCGTCAAGGAAATCGCCGGCGAAGAGCTGCGCAAGCGCCCGAAGACGCCCGAGGCTGAGCGTCTCAATCCCCTCGGCGACCGCCGCGGCCGCTTCGACGGCATCGACGTTCGTATCGGCAAGACGAAGCGCCACGGTGTCGCCTTCGGTCTCTACCCTGTGCCGGCCCGGTTCGTTAAGCGCGCCGCGAAGCTTGCTCAGGCACCAGCGAAGCTCGCCGCGCGGATCGTTCGGCACGTCCCACAGAAGCTCGCAAAGCCGGCTGCGGCTGACGGGATGTGGCGCAAGCGCAAGATAGGCCAGCAGCGCGCGCAGCTTGCGCGAGGAAGGCAATTTAACCGGCTCGCCGCCACGGGCGAGCGTCAGTTGCCCAAGCAGTCGCAAGCACAGGCCGGCGGCAGTGTCGTTCGGGCTCGATCGGCTGGATTCCACGTATGTTCCCACGCTTTCTCCAACGCTCACCAGTTGGTCCATGTTCTATCACCAAAGACGACAGGAAGCATCCGGCAGCCCAATTCCATGCCGGAATGCCGCCGTTGCCGCATTCGCGGCAGGTCAAGCAACCTAACGCGGCAAGGTGTCGAAACCGCGCCGCCCAAGCCGCCGGTCTGTAACCGGCGCGTGAGATAGCGAGGAGCAAAGCCCATGTTGCAGCAGTTGAAAATCAGGACCACTGCCGGTCGCGGCCGTCTGTTCGATAGCATTCTCGACACAGTCGGCGACACGCCGGTGATCCGCATCAACAATCTCGGCCCCGGCCACGCGACCATCTATGTGAAGGCCGAGTTCTTCAATCCGGCGGCCTCGGTGAAGGACCGGCTGGCGCTCAACATCATCGAGGAAGGCGAACGCAGCGGCAAGCTGAAGCCGGGCCAGACCGTCGTCGAGGCGACAAGCGGCAACACCGGCATCGGCCTTGCCATGGTCTGCGCGCAGAAGGGCTACCCGCTGGTGGTGACGATGGCCGACAGCTTCTCCATCGAGCGCCGCAAGCTGATGCGCATGCTGGGCGCCAAGGTGGTGCTGACACCGCGCGCCCAGAAGGGTTTCGGGATGTACAAGAAGGCGGTCGAGCTCGCCGACGCCAACGGCTGGTTCCTGGCCCGCCAGTTCGAGACGGAAGCCAATGCCGCCATCCATGAGGCGACCACGGCGCGCGAGATCATCAACGATTTCGCAGGCTCGCGGCTCGACGTGCTGGTCACCGGCTACGGCACCGGCGGCACCGTGGCCGGTGTCGGCCGGGTGCTGCGCCGCGAGCGGCCGGATGTCCGCATCGTGCTTGCCGAACCGGCGAACGCGCAGCTTATCGGCAGCGGCAAGGCGCAGGAGCGTGGCCAAGGCGGTGCCCCGTCCGCCAGCCATCCCGCCTTCGAGCCGCATCCGATCCAGGGCTGGACGCCCGACTTCATCCCCAACGTGCTGCAGGAGGCGATCGACAAGCGCTACTATGACGATGTGGTGCCGATCGCCGGTCCGGAAGGCATTAAATGGGCCAAGGCCCTGGCGCAGCAGGAAGGCATCTTCACCGGCATTTCAGGCGGCGCCACCTTCGCCGTCGCGCGCCAGATCGCGGGGACCGCTCCGGCCGGCTCGGTGATCCTGTGCATGCTGCCCGACACCGGCGAGCGCTACATGTCGACGCCGCTCTTCGACGGCATCGAGGCTGAGATGAATGCCGAGGAGATGGCATTGTCGCGCTCGACACCAAGCTGCCGGTTCGACGCCTGAAGACAAATCGCGGCGCTGCTGTCCACTGGGATGGCGGCGCCGCGCGACGATCCAGGAAATGATCGGGTGCCTTTTGGGGGTGGAGCGAATGGACAGCGTGCAGGAAACAGCGGTGATGGATGAGACGCTCGACCCGCCAGACTGGGCCGAGACGCAGGCCCTGTCGCATCGGATCGTCGAGGATGCCGTCGCTTATCTCAAGGATGTCCGGGATCGTCCGGTGTGGCGCCAAATGCCGGCCGAGGTTCGCGCCTTCTTTTCGGCGCCGCTGCCGCGCGAGCCGGCGCCGATAGCCGACGTCTATGGCGATGTCGCCCGCAATGTCATGGCCTATCCGATGGGCAATATCCATCCGCGCTTCTGGTCCTGGTATATGGGCTCAAGCAATTTCACGGGCGCGCTCGGCGATTTTCTGGCGTCGGTACAGGGCTCGAACCTCGGCGGCGGCAATCACGCCGCCGGGCTGCTGGACAGCCAGGTGGTCGACTGGTGCAAGGAGATGGTGGGCTTCCCGGCTTCGGCCAGCGGCACGCTAGTCAGCGGCGGCTCGATGGCCAACCTCATCGGGCTGACCGTGGCGCGCAATGCCAAAGCCGGCGTCGATGTGCGCGAAAGAGGGGTCGGGGCGATCCCAAAGCCGTTGCGCTTCTACGCCTCGGACCAGGTCCATTCCTGTCATCGCAAGGCCATGGAAGCGCTCGGCCTCGGCAACCGGGCGCTGCGGCGCGTCTCGACCGACGCGGATTTGCGCTTCGATGTCGATGCGCTGAAGACCGCCATCGCGGAAGACCGCGCGGCAGGTTTCAAGCCGGCTTGCATCATCGGCACCGCAGGCACCGTCAATACCGGCGCGATCGACGACCTCAAGGCGTTGGCCGTGTTGGCGGCGGAGGAAGACCTCTGGTTTCATGTCGATGGCTGCATCGGCGCCCTGATCGCCATCGCGCCTGAAAACAGATCGCTTGTTGCCGGCATCGAACGCGCCCATTCCATCGCGCTCGACCCGCACAAATGGCTGCACGCGCCCTTCGAAGCGGGCTGTGCGCTGGTTCGCGATGCCGTCGCCCACCGCAACACGTTCGCCGTCACGCCGGAATATCTGGAATCGACGCCGCGCGGCCTCGCCTCCGGGCAATGGCTGCACGACTATGGCCTGCAGACATCGCGCGGCTTTCGGGCGCTCAAGATCTGGATGGCGCTCAAGGAGCATGGCATCGAGAAATTCGGGCGGCTGATCGACCAGAACATCGCTCAGGCCGGTTATCTGACCGAGCTGATCCGGGCCGAGCCGGCGCTCGAGCCGACGGCGCCGACCACCATCAACATCGTCTGCTTCCGCCATCGCCTGGACGGCGCCTCCGAGGAACGGCTCAAGGCATTCAACACCGAAATCATGCTCAGGCTGCAGGAAGACGGCATCGCCGCCGTCTCCGACACCACGGTGCACGGGCAGCATTGCCTGCGGGTGGCGATCACCAACCACCGAACGCGGCGCGACGACCTCGATCTCCTGCTGCATGAGACGCTTCGCATTGGAGCGGAAATCAAGGCTGCGAGCCCACCGGTCTGAAGCGAGGCAAGACCGAAAGCTCTATCTCAGCTGACCGCCAGCGGCGCTCCCGGCAGATAAAGCGCGATCGGCCGGATCTCATAGACAGCGGTGGGATTCACGCGCTTGAGATCGCGAGCCACCGCTATCGCCTCGTCCTGGTTGGCGCAATCGAGGACATAGAGGCCGAGCAACTGCTCCTTGGTCTCAGCAAAGGGGCCGTCGATCACCAGGCCGTCGCCCGGACCGCGCAGCGTGACGGCTTTCGCCGTCTCGCCCAGCCTGGCCGCCGGGCCCAGCTTGCCGGCGCGGGTCAGCCTGTCGTTGATCTCGAGCAGATCTTTCATGACGGCGGCATCCTCGTCGGGCGTCCAGGACTGGACGGTCTCTTCGACGTGATAGGCAAGGATCGCGTAGAACATGGTTCGGCTCCTTGTGCATGGACCTGAAAATCGGAGTCGATTTTGCGTCGCTGACCTTCGGTTCGGTAAGGATCATGCACCAAATTGAAGTGCTGCAGCGTCCTTTGCGCGACCTGGAGGATGCACGGCGCTGTAGGCGTGCCGCACTATCACAAGTATGGCGCGGCTGATCCAGTCCCTCGCAGCAGCCGGGAAAGCGCCTGCTGACTCAAGCTGCCAGCGGCAGGCGCAGTTCCGTCAGCAGGCCGCCGCCGGGATGGTTGGAAAGGCTGATCTCGCCGCCGGCGCCGCGGGCGATGTTGCGGGCGATGGTGAGGCCGAGGCCCAGCCCGCCGGTCTCGCGGTTGCGCGACTGTTCGAGGCGCACGAAGGAACCGAACACCTGATCCAGCTTTGCCTGCGGAATGCCCGGTCCTTCATCGCGGATGCCGAGCGTGATGGTGTCGCCAGAGCGCCGCACGCCGATATGCGCCTTCTTGCCATAGGTGACTGCGTTCTGGACGAGATTGGTGATGCAGCGGCGCAGCGCCACCGGCCGCGCGATGCAGACCAGGCCGCGCGAAGGCGTGGCGTCCTCGTCGAACGAAGCATCCTCGAACATGTCGGCGACCGACTCCACGAGCGACCAGAAGTCGATCCGCTCGGCCTTTTCCTCGGTGACCTCGAATTTGGCGAAGTCGATCACCGAGCTTGCAATGCTCTCGATGTCGGCAAGGTCATGCGCCAGCGCTTCACGGGCCCGCGATTTGCGCAGCAGCTCGAGACGCAATCGCATCCTGGTCAGCGGCGTGCGCAGATCATGCGCCAGTGCCGCCGCCAGGTGCTCGCGGTCCTCGACATAATCGCGCAGGCGCATTTGCATGGCGTTGACCGCCTTTGCCGCGGCGCGGATCTCGCGGCTGCCGGTCTCGGCGATGGGCGGGCTTTTGAGGTCCTTGCCGATGCGGTTCACCGCGGTCTCCATCATGCGATAGGGCGCGGTCAGCCGGCGCAGCGACCAGATCGACATCACGATGATCAGTCCTGCTATCAGCGAATAGAGCGGCAGGCTGTCCCAACTCAGGATCGGCCCAGCCGGCGTGATCGGCTCGGTGAAATTCAGCCACTGGCCGTCGGAAAAGCGCAGCGATGCCGTCAGCTTGTCGCTCTGGGCGAAATCCGCGGCCAGCACCAGCAGATCGCGCTCGACCTGGCCGACATCCTTGTTCATCACCTGGCCGTCCGGGACATCGGCTTCCTGGGTCGCCGGATCGCGTCGCACGCGGGCGTCGGTGATGCCGAACTTGGACAGCCGGCCGACCAGGATGTCCTCCAGCTCGGCAAGCTGGTCATCGCCGGCGATCGAGGAGGTGACGGCGGGGGTGTCCGAAACGGTCAGCGCATAGGTGGCATTGAAAAGACCGGACGCGGTCGCCTTGCGTTCTTCAGGCGTGGCGTCATGCATCAGCTGCACCAGCGAATAGGCGCGGTCGTTCAGCCGGTAGAGATCAACCACATCGTTGGCGGCGGCGCGGTCGCGCGCCACGATATAAAGCGTCGCGACCTGGCTGATCATCAGGCCGGCAATGACGATGAGCAGAACCCAGACAGGCAGGGTTTGCGGCAGCAAGCGTCTCATTCGGAGGTCGTTTCGGGCAGAAACTGATAACCGCCGCTGCGTACGGTCAAGATCAGTTTCGGCGTCTTCGGATCGTCCTCCATCTTGCGGCGCAGGCGGCTCACCAGGATGTCGACGCTGCGGTCGAAGCTATAGCCGGTGTCGCCGCCGGACAGCTCGATGAGTTGCTCGCGGGTGAGTACGCGCTGCGCGCTCTTGACGAAGGTCTGCAGCAGGTTGAACTCCGCCATCGTCAGTTCCACCCGCACGTCGTCGGGCGCCGTCAGCCGGCGGCGTGAGCAATCCATCGTCCAGCCGGCAAAGCGGTAGATCTGCTTGGCTGTGGGCCGGCGCGGCTCGGCAGTGCCGTTGCGCCTCAGTACCGCGCGGATGCGGGCGAGCAATTCGCGCGGATCGAAGGGTTTCGGCACATAATCATCAGCGCCCATCTCGAGGCCGACGACACGATCCGTCGTCTCGGTCACCGCGGTCAGCATGATGATCGGTGTCGTGTGGTTGGCGCGGATCTCGCGGCAAAGTTCCAGCCCGCTTTTTCCGGGAAGCATCACATCGAGGACGATCAGGTCGACCTGCGCGCGGCGCAGGATCGCCTCCATCTCGGTACCGTCGGCAGCCACCGTCGTGCGCAGCCCCCGCTTCTGGAAAAATTCCTGAAGCAGGTCCCGTATGCCCTTGTCGTCATCGACGATCAGTATGTGCGAGTCGGATTTCACGAGAACCCCGCGATTTGCTGCAGCCAAGCCGCCCTTCGGTGATCACCCACACGATAGAATTCGGGCCACATCTTGGCCAGTGGTGGCGACGTGGGACGGAATGGCTTCCCCAGAAACAATTCAGAAACAAAATTCTACAGTCGGGAAAAACTCGTGAAAAATTTCAAGGGCATAACTGGTGCCGTGGCGGTCAGGTCATCGGCTGCGACGCAAGTTTCCGGAGTAACGGGCAAGACCGATGCAGAGGTTCTGGATCAGCGTGATGGGTGCTTTGCTCAGCATGTCGCTCATCACAGCCGCGGTCGGGGCCTCCAACGCAAAGGTAACGCCGCTGACCCGGACCGAGCGCTGCACCAATCTCAACCGTCAAGTTGACGAAGCCCTCGAAACCCATGCCGCGGCAACGCAGGTCACCGCGGCGAAGGCACTTCAAAGAAAGGGAAACCGGTTCTGCGCTGCCAAGAAACAGGCGCAGGGCATCCGGATGCTCGCAAACGCTTTGAAGCTGCTTGGAGTGACACCGATCGACCCGGTTCAGTGACGCTCAACTCCTCGACCCGCATGAAAAAGGAAATGAAGCCATGAAAAAGTCCCTCCTCTCCGCCCTCGGCCTCGCTGTTGCTCTCGCTTTCTCGATGCCGGCTGTCGGCAACGCCGCCGCCACGACGACCGCTGCTCCTGCCGCCTCGACCACGACCACGGCTCCGGCCGCTGATGCTACGGCGAAGACCGCTCCGAAGAAGGTCGCCGCCAAGAAGGTCTGCAAGGTGACCAAGACCCACAAGTGCCCGGTCAAGAAGGCCCCGAAGAAGGACGCGAAGAAGTCCTAATCCAGGCTTCGGTCCTGATCTTTCAAGACCGCTCCGGCCGAAACCGGCCGGGGCGGTTTCCGGCGGCCGAAACCTGACACCGGCAGCTTGCGCCGCGCCACTTCCTTAACCCGATCGCAATGCCGGTGCCGTAGGACAATCCGCATGAAGAAGCGGCGTTCGTCCATGATGCGCTCGCTGGCTCTCGGCGGCTTGATTGCCACCGCGGCGGCAAAAGCGCTGATCATCTTTAGAGCCAGCCCAGTGCCGGATCCCGCCAGCGGCAGGACCGAGCCGGAACTTTTCGCGCCGGCGATCTCATCGAGCTTCGACTACATCACGCCGGCACAGAGCTGGATCCTGATCGTGCTGTCGGGCGCGACGCTGATCGGGTTCGTCGCCTGGATGTTTGCCGCCTTCATGGAGCGCGGTTTCAACATGGACGACGGCGACTCCGGCAAAACCGACACCGTGATGCGTCGCACGATCGGTCGACAGGGGCGTTGAAGCGCAAACAACGCTGTCCCACCTTCATCGTCCTTCGATCCTCCGCCCTCCAGCGGACAGATGGACGAATGCTTCCTTGGATGAGAGAGTGCAAGCCAGACCCAGTTTCCAACTGGTGAATTCCGATGCCTGAGACCGTCCTCAAACCGCGTGCCAAGACCCAGCCGAAGACCGAGCGGCCGAAGCTCTACAAGGTGATCCTGGTCAATGACGACTTCACGCCGCGGGAGTTCGTGGTGACGGTGCTGAAAGGCGAATTCAAGCTCAGCGAGGATCAGGCGCATCGCGTGATGATCACCGCGCACACGCGCGGCGTCTGCGTGGTCGCCGTCTTCACGCGCGACGTCGCCGAGACCAAGGCCGCGCGAGCAACCGACGCGGGCAAGGCCAAGGGCTATCCGCTGCTGTTCACGACCGAGCCGGAAGAGTAGGGCGGCTCTACCTCAGCCCATGTACTGGGAGAGGGAGAGCGAGACGGGCAGAAGGAAAAGGCTCTACCTTCCTTCGCGATACCACATCGAGCCGATGGCCAAGAGCAGCAGGCCGAGGCCGAGGAAGCCGCCGAACAGCGGCACGCGCGAGACGGCCTTCAGCGTGCTGTCGTCGGTGGTGCGGAGCCCGATCCAATCGTTCCCCGATGCCGCGCCCGAGGAGCGGACCGGCACGATCGAAGGCAGCGCCACACCGCCCGCCAGATCGCCAAGCATGGAGGATGGCGCGAGCCGGCGCACGCTGCCGCCGGTCGCCTCGGCCGGCGCCTTCAGCCTGTCCTCGGTGGAAACGACATCGGCGAATTCCGGCGCATTGATCGGGCCGACATGGGCAAGCGCGGTGAGGTCGCCGTTGCCGACCTGATAGAGGCCGATCTCGCTGGTCTGCAGGCTGCCCGTGAAAATCCCTGGTTCGGCCTTTTCCAGTTTGACCGTCATCGTCTTGCCGGAAGGCGTGATCACCTGGGCGGGCCCGGGATCATCGCTCATCGTCTGGCGGCGAATTTCCAGCACCATGCCACGACCGTCGGCGGTCAGCCGTTCTTCTTCAAGGTCGGGTTCCTTCATCAGCCAATGGGCGATGCGCCGATAGAGCTGGACATGCGGCCCGCCGCCTTCGAAGCCGCGCGCCCACAGCCAGCCCTGATCGGAAAGCAGCATGCCGACCCGCCCTTCGCCCTTGCGGTCAAGCACAAGCAGGGGGCGGTCGTCGGCCCCTTTCATCACCACCTGGCCCTCGGGGTTCTTGACGCCGATGGTGCGGAACCAGCGGCTCCAGCGCGGCGGATCGGCGGCGGAGCCGTCGAGCCCGCGCGTGACCGGGTGGCGCTGGCCAAGATCGGTGAGACGCGGATAGAAGGCCTTGTCGACGACCTCGCCGCTCGGCATCGCGGGCAGGGCCGACATCAGCGGTGTGCGGGCGATGGAGCTGTCGCCGGCATATTCGGGGCCGGCGGCAATCAGCAGCGCGCCACCCTTTTCGACATATTCGGAGATGTAGTCGTAATAGAGGATCGGCAGCACGTCGCGATGCTGGTAGCGGTCGAAGATGATCAGATCGAAATCCTTGATCTTCTCGACGAACAGCTCGCGCGTCGGGAAGGCGATCAGCGACAGCTCGTTGATCGGCGTGCCGTCCTGCTTTTCCGGCGGCCGCAGAATGGTGAAGTGGACGAGGTCGACCGAAGCGTCGGATTTCAACAGGTTGCGCCAGGTGCGCTCGCCGGCATGCGGCTCGCCGGAGACCAGAAGCACGCGCAGATGATCGCGAATGCCGTCGACCAGCGCGATGGCGCGGTTGTTGGCGTCGGTCAGCTCGCCCGGCTCGTGATCGATCGAAAGCTGGACGATGTTGCGGCCGGCGTTGGGAATGGTGACTTCAAGCTTCATCGGCTGGCCGATGGTCGCATGCTCGACAGAGACCTGCTCGCCATTGACCGAGACCCGCACGTCGACCGGGCCGCCCTGGCCTTTCGTGGAAATGACCCGATAGCTCATGTCGAGCGGCTTGCCGACGAGGCCGAAGCGCGGCGCGTTCTCGAAGCGGATGCGGCGGTCCTTCTCGTGCTCGTTGCCGGTGATCAGCGCATGAAGCGGCGCGTTGAATTCCGGAGCGCCGGCCGGCGCGTCATGCACCTCGCCATCGGTGATCATGATGGCACCGCCGATGCGCGAGGGCGGCACATCGCGGAAAGCGCTTTCCAGCGCGCCGAACAGCCTGGTTTCCGTGCGCTCATCGGCGGCCTCGGATTTGCCGGCCTCGACGACGCGGACGTCGAATTGCTTGAAGCGGCCGAGGCGCTGCTGAAGGCCGGTCAGCGCCTCGTCGGTCTGCTTGGTGCGCTCGCCGATGTCCTGGCTCTGGCTGCGATCGACGATGACAGCGACGACGCTCTTCAATGCCTCGCGTTCCTCGTCGAGGAAAACGGGATTGAGCAGTGCCGCGCCCAGCGCGAGCAGGGCGATGAAGCGCAAGACAGAGCCGCGCTGACGGAACCACAGGCCGGCCAGCGCGAGCAGCGCGAGCGGCACGATGACGGCCCAGAACAGCGGCCAGGAAACGAGCGGCTCGAAGGAGATCGACCAGTTCATGATCTACTGTCCCAGCCGTTCGAGCAGGACGGGCACATGCACCTGGTCGGATTTGTAGTTGCCGGTCAGCATGTACATCATGATGTTGACGCCGGCGCGCAACGCGTAGACGCGCTGCATCGGATCCGGCGGCACGGTCGGCAGCATCGCATCGCCGTTCTCGTCGACCGCCCAGGCGCCGGCGAAATCGTTACCGGTGATCATGATCGGAGAGACGCCGTCGCCGGTGCGCACGGGACGGTTCTCGGTATTGCTGGCGTCGAGCGAGGCCTCGACCCAGAGCGGACTGCCGTTGAAGCGGCCGGGAAACTCGGGAAGGATGAAGAAGGACTTCGTCAGCACATGGTCCGAGGGCACCGGCTCCAGCGGCGGCACGTTCAGATTGCCGAGGATGTCGCGCAGCCGCTCGGTGGCCGGGCTTGCCGAGCCGGCGCCGATGCCGTTGGAGAACTGGTCGCGCGTGTCGAAGAGAACCGTGCCGCCCTGCTGCATATAGGCGTCGATGCGGGCGATTGCCGCTTGGCTGGGCATCGGCGCGGTGGCGTCGATCGGCCAATAGATCAGCGGATAGAAGGTCAGTTCGTCCTTGGAGATGTCGACGCCCGCCGGCGGGCCGGGTTCCAGCGCGGTCTTTTCGATCAGGAAGCGGGTGAGGCCTTCGAGGCCGGCGCGGCTGATTGAATCGACGCCGGGCTCGCCGGTGATCACATAGGCGATCCGAGTTTTCGAAATGTCCTCGATCGCCTGGGAATCGCCCGGCTTCGAATCATCGGCGCGGGCAAGATCGGCGTGGCCGAAGAGCCCACCGAACACGATCAGCACGGCAGCGGCGGTCGCCGCGGCGCGGCGCGGCCGGCGCGAGAACAGCCCACCCATCCAGAACACGGCAAGTGTGTCGAGCACCATCAGCAAGAGGGCCAATGTGACCAGCGGGCCTTTCAGGTTCTCCGATTCGTCGAAGGCGTAAGGGATGGCTGTCACCGGCAGCGAGATCTGCGGCCGAGCAAGCGGCGCGAATGTGCTTGAGGCGTTGAGCAGGTTATGCGCAAAAACGCCGGTTTCCGAACCGTAGAGGCCGGGCGGGTTTTCCAGCGTCACCGGAAGCAGGCCGGCCGCCGGCACGAGCGGCCGCGCATCGGGCGTCGGCGGCACCAGTGCGCCGTCGGCGCCGATCATACGATAGGGCGCCAGCGATGCTGCGGCGGCCTCGGCATTGGCGACCGCGGCGCCCTGGTTGCGCGACAATTGCACTATGCGCCTCAGCATCTCGACGAAACTGCCGGAGATCGGCAGGTTCGACCAGGTCGCCTCCGGTGTCACATGGAAGAGCACCAGCGTGCCCTTGTCCTTCTTCATGCCCGTGACCAGCGGCGTGCCGTCGGCAAGCGTCGCCCAGGTGCGCTCGACGATGTCGGGCGTCGGCTCGGCCAGCACCTGCCGGCTGACCGTCACCTCGGTCGGCGGCGCGAGATCGGCGAACGGGCCGTTCTTCGGGAATTCGATGACCGGTTGCGGCGTCGTCCATGAAAGTGCGCCGCCCAGCGCGCGCTCGCCGCTGCGCAGCCGGACCGGCAAGAGATCATCGTCGTTGCCGGCGGCGGCTAGCCTTGAACCGGCAAAGCGCACCAGCGTGCCGCCATTGTTCACCCAGTCGACCAGCCGTTGCCGGACCTGCGCGGGGATGGTCCCGACATCGGCCATGATGATCATCGCCGGCTTCTGGTCGAGAAGCTGCGGAATGGCATCGGCCAGATCGGCGCTCGACGGCTCCACCAGATCGGCGAAAGGCTGCAGGGCGCGGCGAATGTAATAAAGCGGCGACAGCAGCGGCTGCGCCTGGTCTGCCTCGGCCTGCGAAAGCAGACCGACACGGCGGCGCTTGGAGCTCTCGTCCAGCACGCGAACGGCACCGGCCTGGTGCTCGCCATCGAGTGCTATCGAGGCGAAGTCGTTGCGCAATTCGAAGGGCACCCTCATCGTTCCGGTGGCGGTGGCCTGACCCGGCGCGAAGGTTAGCGTCGCGTCGGCGATGCGGCGGCCCTTGTCGTCGAAGGCGCCCGCCGTGACCTGCGCCGGCGCCGGGTCGCCCGGCGCGCGGATGGCTGTGAGCGTGAAACCGTCGACCTGATTGTCGGCGCCGGTCAGGCCGGTGACAGAGAGCCGGTCCGAGGTGGCCCAGACCAGCCTCGCGGCATTCTTTTCCAGGAGCGTCTTGAACGCCGCTTCGTCGCCATTGGCGGCAAGGCCATCGGCAAGCACGGCGACGCTGGCGCCAGGCAGGCGCTCCAATGTGGCTGCGACGCGGCCATAGACGGCAGGGCGGTCGGTCGGGATCGGGCGCGGCTTTGCCGCGCGCAGGCGGTCGAGCGCGGCCGATGCATCGAAGGGGCCGATCTCGGCATTCGGTTTCTCGGCGGTAAAGGCGATGACGACCGGCACGCCGTTCGAGCCGGCGTCGGCAATCAGCCGCTCGGCGGTGGCGACGCGCTTGCCCCAGTCGGCGGCGCTTGCCCAGTCGTTGTCGATCACCAGCGCGAGCGCCGAGCCCTCCGCCGGCAGCTTTTCGCGCGGATTGAAGATCGGCTCGGCGAGCGCGGTGACGATGAGGGCGGCCATCAGCAGGCGAAGCAATGTCAGCCACCAGGGGCTTTGATGCGGCGTCTCCTCGCGCCTCAGGACGCGGGCGAGGATCCTCAGCGGCGGAAAGACCTCGGTCCGCGGCCTGGGCGGCGTCAGCCTCAGCAGGTACCAGATCACCGGCAGGGCCAGCAGACCCCACAGCACCATCGGCGCGCCGAAGGATAGCGGCAGCCAACTCATGCGACCGCCTTTCCGGCATCGCCACCGGCGGTCAGCCCGGCATGACCCGAGGTCAGCCCCGGACGGCTGCTGTCGGCGGTCATCGCCATGTGGACCCGCACGAGCGCCTCGGAGGCGAGGCGGTCGGTATGGTTGACGGTAAAGCTCCAGCCGAGGCGCTTGCACCAGCCGGCCAGTTCCTGGCGGCGAGCGATATAGAGCAGGCGGTATTCGTCTTTAAGCGTTTCGGCGCGGCCGGCGGTCAGCTTGTCGCCGGTCTCGGGATCGGTGAATTCGGTGCGGCCGGCATAAGGGAAGGTCTCCTCGGCCGGGTCGGCGACCTCGATCAGATGCGCGCGCACACCGTGACGCGCGAGCACGTCGAGCCAGGCCATGGTCTCCTCGACCGGGTCGAGGAAGTCGCTGACGATGACGATGTCGCAGAAGCGGCGGATTGCCGAGAGATCGGGCTTGGCCGCCAGGTTGCCGGCATGGCTGAGCTGGGCCGCGATGCGTTCGGCGCCGTTGCGGGCGGTGAACGGGTCTGTGAGGCCCGGCCAGGCGATGCGCTCGCCGCTGCGCGACAGGAGCTCGGCCAACGCAAGCGCCAGCACCAGCGCACGCGATTCCTTGGAAACGCCGGCTCCCGCTGACTTGTAGAGCATGGACGGGGAGGGGTCCGACCAGAGCCAGACGGTATGGGCCGCCTCCCACTCGCGGTCGCGCACATATGTGTGGTCGTCGCGGGCTGACCGGCGCCAGTCGATGCGCGAGGCATCGCCTTCGACATAGGGGCGGAACTGCCAGAAATTCTCGCCGATGCCGCGCTTGCGGCGGCCATGCCAGCCGGCGATCACCGTGTTGACGATGCGGCGCGCCTCGACCAGCAGATCCGGCACCAGAGAGGCCCGCAACCGGCCACGGGCGAGCGCGTCGCGCGTCGCAACCGGTGCCTGGACCTCGCCTATTCGACCCATCAGATGCCTTTTGCCAGTTTCGCCACCACGTCGCGCACGGATGTGCCTTCGGCGCGGGCGGCGAAAGTCAGCGCCATGCGATGCTGCAGCACCGGCTCGGCCAGGGCACGGATGTCGTCGACCGATGGCGCCAGCCTGCCATCATATAGGGCGCGTGCTCGGGCGCACAGGGTCAGCGCCTGGCTGGCGCGCGGACCAGGACCCCAGGCGACATGCTTGTCGGTGTCGGCAATGCCCTGACCGGGACGAGCCGAGCGTACCAGCTTGAGGATCGCTTCGACGACGGTTTCTGGCACCGGCATGCGGCGGATCAGCGTCTGAATCTCCTTCAGCCTGGCCGGCTGCAGCACATTGTCGGCCCTGGCCTCCTCGACGCCGGTGGTTTCGAGCAGGATGCGGCGTTCGGCCTCGATCTCCGGATAGAGGATGTCGACCTGCATCAGGAAACGGTCGAGCTGGGCTTCCGGCAGCGGATAGGTGCCTTCCTGCTCCAGCGGGTTCTGCGTCGCCAGCACATGGAACGGCGAGGGCAGGTCGTGGCGAACGCCGGCAATGGTGACGTGATATTCCTGCATCGCCTGCAGCAGCGCCGACTGCGTGCGGGGCGAGGCTCGGTTGATCTCGTCGGCCATCAAAAGCTGCGAGAAGATAGGCCCGCGGATGAAGCGGAAGGATCGTTTGCCAAGCTCATCCTGCTCCATCACCTCGGAGCCGAGAATGTCGGACGGCATCAGGTCGGGCGTGAACTGGATGCGGCGGGAATCGAGGCCGAGCACGATGCCAAGCGTCTCGACCAGCTTGGTCTTGGCGAGGCCCGGCACGCCGACGAGCAGCGCATGGCCGCCGGCAAGCAGCGCAACGAGCGTGCGCTCGACGACGGCTTCCTGGCCGAAGATCACGCGGCCTATGCCGTCGCGAACCTTGGAGATGTCCGACAGCGCCTTCTCGGCTTGCTCGATCATCGCCTTGTCGCTCAACGGGCTTTCCTTGATCATCACGCTCATGCCGCTCGATCCTTGTGGTTGGAAATACCGGCTTGCATTCTCGATTCGCAGAATGCCGCGATTCGGCCTCGCCCGGCGCCTGCGATTGAACTTAAATCACAGGCTAGGGCTGACAAGGCTGACAATCGGGACAACAGTGACTATTTCGTGACCATGACGCATCGCACAGAATCCGGTGAAAAGGGCCTGACCAGCGCCACCGAGGCGCGCGGGCTGGAGGCGCTGATCTCGCGAGCGGCGCGCGCCGGCAAGGGGCCGGCTCCGGTGGAGCGTTGGAATCCGGACTTCTGCGGCGATCTCGATATGGAGATCAGGGCCGACGGCACCTGGTTCTATCTGGGCACGCCGATCGGGCGGATGCCGCTGGTGCAGCTCTTTTCCAGCGTCTTGCGCAAGGACGCCGACGGCAAGACTTATCTGGTGACGCCGGTGGAGCGCGTGGGCATCCGCGTCGTCGACGCGCCCTTCATCGCCGTCGAGATGAACGTGTCCGGGACCGGCCACGGCCAGGTCTTTACCTTCCGCACCAATGTCGGGGACGTGGTCACCGCCGGGCCCGGCCATCCGCTGCGCTTCGTCGACGAGGACGCCACCGGCGGGCTCAAGCCCTATCTGCTGGTGCGCGGGCGGCTGGAAGCCTTGGTGGCGCGGCCGGTGATGTACGAACTGGTCGAGCATGGCGAGGTGATCGACGTCGGCGGCAGGGCAATGTTCGCCGTCCGCTCCGGCGGCGAAGTCTATCCGATCATGCCGGCCGAAAAGCTCGAGCGGCTAAGCGCGTGATGGATCAGGTGGCGCCGGTACCGTTCTCGATCGCGGATTTTCGCGCCCGCGCAGCGGCGCAGGCCGAGGTGCAATACGGCGACGAGTTCGGCGACCACCGCTTCAATCCAGGCCATCCCAGGCTGAAGCATATAAAACCGTTGCGCGACGCCGCGGTTCTGATCCCGGTCATCGATCATGCCGACGGCGCCACGGTGCTGCTCACCAAGCGGGCCGAGAAGCTGCGCAGCCATTCCGGCCAGGTCGCTTTTCCCGGCGGCACCATCGATCCGACCGATCCCGGTCCTGAGGCCACCGCGCTGCGGGAGAGCTTCGAGGAGATCGGCCTCGACCGGGATCACATCGAAATCATAGGCCGCATGCCCGACTATGTCTCCGGCAGCGGCTACCGCATCGTGCCGGTGCTTTCGGTGGTGCGGCCGGGCTTTTCGCTGATGCTCAACGCCGACGAGGTCGACGCCGCCTTCGAGGTGCCGCTGCGCTTCCTGATGGACCCTGTCAACCACGCGCGCGACAGCCGCATGTGGAACGACCTCGAATGGTTCTTCTACGAGATGCCCTATGGCGGCCAGCGGATCTGGGGCGTCACCGCCGGCATCATCCGCACACTCTATGAAAGGCTCTATGCGTGAGCGCTGAGGTGTCTCTCTCGGGCAGGGCCGATTGGCTGGGCGAAAAGCACCTGCAGAAGCTGCTTGCCGCGCTGAAGGAGGGCGGCGAGGAGGCGCGCGTGGCCGGTGGAGCGGTGCGTAATGCACTGATCGGCCAGCCGGTCGCCGACATCGACATCGCCACGACGACGGTGCCAGAGGACACGATCCGCCGCGCCCAGGCCGCCGGCTTCAAGACCGTGCCGACAGGGATCGAGCACGGCACCATCACTGCGATCGCCGGCGGCAAGGCCTATGAGGTCACGACGCTCAGGGCCGACATCGAGACTGACGGTCGGCGGGCGAAAGTCATCTTCGGACGCGACTGGAAGGCCGACGCGGCGCGGCGCGACTTCACCATCAACGCGCTTTACGCCGAAGCCGACGGCGCCATCGTCGATCTTGTCGGCGGCGTCGCCGATATCGAGGCGCGGCGGCTGCGCTTCATCGGCGACCCGGAAGCGCGCATCCGCGAGGATTATCTGCGCATCCTGCGCTTCTTCCGCTTCTTCGCCTGGTATGGCGATGGCCGGCCCGACGCGGAGGGCCTGAAGGCCTGCGCCAGGCTGAAGGACGGGCTCGGCAGGCTTTCGGCCGAACGCGTCTGGTCCGAACTGAAGAAGCTGCTTTCGGCGCCCGACCCCTCGCGCGCCCTGCTGTGGATGCGCCAGGCCGGCGTTCTCACCGCCGTGCTGCCGGAGAGCGAGAAATGGGGCATCGACGCCATCCACGGGCTGGTCAGGACCGAAAAGGATCTCGGCTGGGATGCCGATCCGCTGCTCAGGCTGGAGGCCGTCGTTCCGCCGGATGCCGCGCGCATGAAGACGCTTGCTGAAAGGCTGAGGTTTTCGACCGACGAGGGGGAGCGCCTGCGACACTGGGCCCTGACGGTTCCGCCTGAACCCAAGACGACCGAGACGGAATTGTCGAAGAAGCTCTATTTCGGCGACCGCGAAGGCTTTGTCGATCGGCTGCGGCACGCGCTCGCCGCCGCGCGGACACGGGCCATCGAGGACAATCGGGCGATGATGGAAGCCGGTGGTTTCTTGCGCCTGCTCGGCTTCGCCTTGAAATGGCAAAAGCCGACCTTTCCGATCAAGGGCGCCGACCTGACCGAACTCGGCGCCGCGCCCGGCCCGAAGCTTGGCGCCACGCTGAAGAATCTCGAAAGGGAATGGGTGGATTCAGCATTCGCCATGGATCGCGGCGCACTGCTCAAACGCGCCGCGCAGGCACTTCAGGCTTAGATGAGGCCTAAATCGTTGGCCCGCTCAGTGTATCGCCACTGGGGCCAGGGCACGCGAAAGGCTTGCCTCGCCCTTGCCGTAGACGGAGGGGTCGTAGTTGACCAGCGTGTCGGTGCGAGCCGTGTTGAGCAGGTCATTGGTGATCTGAACCGGGGTCGCCTTGGTGAATTTGCTGCCGATGATTGCGGCATATCCGGAGATTATCGGCGCGGCGAAGGACGTGCCGTAAAGGCCGGTCTTGTCCCCTTCGACGCCGACCACCAGGAAGTGGCTCTGCACGGTCGGGTCGGAGCCGGCGTAATTGGAATACCAGGCAAGCTGCGCCTTGTTGGACGTCGTGCCGTTTGTCGACAGCGCGCCAACAAAGATCGCCGTCGGTTTGCCGATCAGAGCGAGATCGAGATAATCCTGCTGGCCGCTGGTGACGCCGCCGACCGCGACCGAATCGTTGCCCGCCGCTTTCGAGACGATGGCCGATCCCTTGCTGGCGTAGGAGATGATCGATTGCTCCTCCTTGGCCCAGCCGATCTGGTTCACGCTGTAACCAGCGTTCGCGTACATGCCGTAGCTGAGGTTGAGCACGTTGCGGCCACTTGCCAGCGGGACGGCCGAACCCGTCGAGAAGTCCTTGGAGCGGATGGTCGCCGCAGGAGCGATCATGCTTGCTTCCTCGCGCGTCCACTCTCCGTGCCGCTGGTACCGCGTGCCGATGCCGAAATTGCCGGAAAAGCGCGATGAACTGCTGAAGTCGTCGACGATGGTGATGGTGACGCCCTTACCCTTGTAGCCAGCCGCCCACGCGGCGCCGACATCGGGGCTCATCCAGCTCTGCACCGCTTGTGTCGTTCGCGCAACCGGTATCTTTGCGCTTACGCATATGGACCCGCCGCCGTGGCAGAGTGCGGCCGCCTGGTCGGCGTCGAGAGCTTCCTGCGCCGACGCGATGGATGCCGGCAGAATGGTCAGTGCCGCGGCAATGCCGAGCTTCCAGAAATTACCAGACATGGTCTTACTCCCGGTCAAAGCAGTAACGAGGACGGATGATCGCGAAGTTCGGGAGCAGGAAGATTTCTCATGCGCGGCATCCCGGCGATCAGAAAGTAACACGGTAATTGAGCCACAGGCGCAGCCTTTCGGGGGTAGCGTTAACCAGATATTTCAGCGTGTCCTCAGGCGCCGTCTCCCCGGCCGCAAGCCGGCAGTTGACGCTGTAGGTGCCCAGTTCCCCGTAGTCGGCCACGCAGGGCTTTTCGCTCAGGTTGCCGCCGACGGTCGAGGTCACCGAAAGGGAGAGAGTGCTGTTGAGGCTCGGATGGGTCTGGGTGAGAAAACCGAGCTTGAGGCTCGGCGCGATGCGGTATTTCTCGGCTCGTTCGCCGGTTCCCACTCCCCACAGAATGCCGCTGTTTTCGGTAAGTTGCGTGAGGAAGTCGACCTGCATGTCGACCCAATTGCTGTGGTACCAACGATTGAACGAGACCCAGCTCCCGTCCTGCAGCTCATAGCCGCCATTGGCGAGGCCTCTGGCCCGGTCGCTGAGCCATGACCCCTGGTGGATGTTCACGAGCGACGTGGTCACTTCCTGGGTCATCGCCGGCGAGGCGCCAACGACTACGCACAGCAACAGTGCGGCTGCGCCGAAACCGTCTCGATTGTTGGATCTTTCGCGCATGCGCGAAGCACCTCGCCCCACCGGATCCAGACGCGCCTTGTGGCGAACGGCTCCTCGGGCAGCCGCCGTGGCCGGATCATGCGCGCGACGATCGCATGGAGACCGTTACCGCGGGGTTATCCAAGCCGGTATGAATATAAGTTTTTGCTTGAATTCGGCGAAGCCAGCCGCTGCCAGCGATGAGACGCAAACGAAGCGAGATGCGCCTGGATGCTGCATCCAATTGGCCGTCTTTGCTGATGGTCGTACGAAAATGGCGACCGGATGCCTCAGGCCGCGTCGCGGACCTTTTGGATGCGCGAACGGATCGCCTCGATCATGGTCTCGCGGATGATGGTTTCGCCATGGGTTTCACGCATGTGCTCGACGGCGCGGCGCATGACCTCGGCTTCCTCCTCGGCGCGCGTGTGCCAATCGCAGCCCGGGACGAGTGTCCCGCATTGGAACTCCTTCATGGTGTTTTTCCTTTCCTAGGTCCGGAGCCATGATCCGCTCCAGCTGTTTGTTGCCGTTACGCAATTCCGCATGCAAAGACGCTTCGAATTTTTTCCTGAAATTGCCCCGATGGAAAACCATAACACATGTCGCCGGCTTCGGTTGCATTGGAGCCGGTGGCGAATTGTTTTTTCAGGGTCTCCGCGCGAAATGAAAGGCGGAGCATTGCTGCTCCGCCCGTTGCCACCTGGTTTCCATGAAACGATGAACCGCTCTGCATTTTTGTTTTGACGCAATTCCGGCGGACCGCTTCAACCTTTCTGCAATTGCTAGCCGTGCGCGCCGTCACTTCATGATCTTGACAGCCTCGGCAATCTTATCCTTGCCGCTCATATCCCAGGAAACGCGAACCTTCTCGCCCGGCTTGATGCCCGGGTCCTTGAAGGCCTTGGACAGCGTGAAGGTCGATCCGTTGTCCAGAACAAGGCTCATGGCCGTTCCATCAAAGCTCTTGACCGTGCCCGTGGTGTGCTTGACCGCGGCGAATGCGGTGCCACCGGAAGCGAGAAAGGCAGCGGTTGCCGCCGTCACAATAAGTTTGCGCATAGATGCTCTCCTGGAATGCGGGCACCGTTTGGGAAGGCACTCCGCTCGATCAGGGCCGTCCGGACGCGTCGGGTCGCGGCTCGTAGCAGTGACGAGCCGCCGGCGCTTCCCGACCCGGCGACCTTAAATAAATCAATTTTTTCAAAAGCATATTAGACGAAAAAGAAATCTCCCCTGCCACATTGGCGGTCAAAATTCGGCGAATGGGACAGCAATGCGGCTGGCCTTCCGCTCACCGGATTTTTACGGCCACTTTACCTCGGGCGGCAGGCTGGAGAGGATCGAGGCGACATTGCCGCCGGTTTTCAGGCCGAAGATGGTGCCGCGATCGTGAAGCAAGTTGAATTCGACGTAACGGCCGCGCCGGACGAGCTGTTCCTCGCGGTCGCCGTCGGTCCAGTTCTGGTTGAAATTGCTTCGGACCAGATGGGAATAGACGACGAGGAAAGAGCGACCGACATCCTGGACGAAGTTGAAATCGGCGTCCCAGTCGCCCTTGCCCTCATCCGAATGCAGCCAGTCGAAAAAGATGCCGCCGACGCCGCGCGCCTCGTTGCGATGCGGCAGGAAGAAGTACTCGTCGCACCACGCCTTGAATTTCGGGTAATCGGCCACGGCGGCGTTCTTCTCGCAGGCGAACTGCATGGCGCGGTGGAAGGCGATCGTGTCGGGATCATCCTGGGTACGGCGTCGGTCGAGCACCGGCGTCAGGTCGGCGCCGCCGCCGAACCAGTGGCGCGTGGTCACGACCATGCGTGTGTTCATATGCACGGCCGGAACGTTGGGGTTCCAGGGGTGCGCGATCAGCGAAATGCCGCTCGCCCAGAAGCGCGGATCCTCGTCGGCGCCCGGGATCTGCTTGCGGAATTCGGGAGAGAATTCGCCGTGAACGGTCGAGGTATGCACGCCGATTTTCTCGAAGACGCGGCCGCGCATCATCGACATGGTGCCGCCGCCCCCTTTGCCCTCGTCGCGCTCCCAGGGCGACTTCTCGAAATGCCCGGGCGACCATGCCGATTGCGGTCCAGTGAGTTCCTGCTCGATCTGCTCGAAGGCGGCGCAGATGCGCTCGCGCAGCGCTTCGAACCAGAGGCAGGCCTTCATCTTCTTCTGCTCGATGTCGTCAGGCAGGCCCACCGCAATGTCGGATCGTTCCAATTCCGTCTCCAGTCCAGGCGGCTTGCCCGACAAATGACTCGTTTTTTCTGCGCGCGATCCCTAATCTCTTAAGGGCAAGGGTCAAGTCCTGTCTGACCAAGGTGCAAGGAGTTTGCTCGTGCGCACCCCGGCAAGGCCGCCGCTGGATGGCTTGAAGAAGAGGCTGGAGCGCTCACGGGCCGAGCGCGAAAGAGAGCCGCGCGACGGATTTTTGCGCGAGACTTTCGTACTGCCGCGGCCGGCCGCGCGCCTCAAGGCCAAGGAATGGTTCGAGCGCTTTCCCAAGCAGGCCTATTGGACCGAGATCGAAAGCTGGTTCGAGCGCCCGGGCGACGTCATCGAATTCACGATGCGACGGCTGCCGGCGGCGGATTGAAAATCCTCAGGGCACCAGTAGCCGTCTCGCTCCAGTTCCCTCTCTGGCCAGTCGGTCCTCGTTGTTCCGAAGCGGGCATTTGTCGATCGACATGCAACCGCAGCCGATGCAGTCGGTCAGGCCGTCGCGCAGCTTCTTCAATTGGGCGATCTTATGATCGAGGCCGTCGCGCCAAGCCGTTGAAAGCTGATTCCAATCCTCGCGCGTCGGCGTGCGGCCCTCGGGCAGGGATTGGAATGCCGCGGCGATTTCGGCGAGTGAGATGCCGACCTCCTGGGCGACGCCGATGATCGCCACCCGTCGCAGCACGTCGCGGCCGTAGCGCCGTTGGTTGCCCGCGGTGCGATGGCTGCGGATCAGCCCGCGCGCTTCGTAAAAATGGAGCGCCGAGACCGCGACGCCACTGCGCATCGCCACTTGGCCGACCGTCAATTCCTTCACCGGAGCCATCTCGCACTTTCCGCTTGACCTCAAGTTAGGTTGAGCTTGTAGCGAGGAAACCCTGACAAGGCAAACTGAGGAGAAGGCGATGTGCGCCTGGGTGAGACTGACGCCGCAAGTGGGAGGCGTTCGCGACAACGAGCCAGGCTTGAGCACCCTATCCGAGCTGGCGGACCGCTTCGCCCGCGACCATCGCGACGGACAGCGCGACATTGATGCTGCGGGCGCCCGGCCGCATCGGAATGGTCAGTCGCGCATCCGCCGCCTGATGAACCTCTTCCGGCACGCCGGCGGATTCGCGGCCGAACAGAAGGACGTCGCCGGCGGCGAAGGCAAACTCCGTGTAAGCGGTCGCGGCCTTGGTGGTGAGCAGCACAAGTCGGCGCGAATTCGTTCGGCGCCATTCCTCGAAGGCGTGCCAGTCGGCATGGCGGGAAAGCGCCGCCATTTCGAGATAGTCCATGCCGGCCCGTTTCAGCGCCCGATCGGAGAGCGGGAAACCGGCCGGCTCGATGATGTCGACGCCAAGATCAAGGCAGGCGGCGAAGCGCAGGATCGTCCCGGTATTGCCGGCGATATCCGGTTGGTAGAGCGCGATGCGGAGACGGTCGTTCATTTCCGCATCCTTCTAATAAGTGGCAGAACGGCCACAGGCGGCTCCAGCTTTTGGCGATTTCTAGACTGGCGGGTGGCCATTTTCTGCGAAGTCGAGTATATGCCCATCATCGTCAACCCGAACCGAAGGAGGGGGACCACATGAAGACCATGCATTTTTTCCAGCTCCTCTCCGGGCAGCTCCTCTCCGGGGCTCACGTATGCCCAAGGGCGGTTTCGGTACGACGATTCTTCTGACACTTTAAGACCTGATCGCACCGATTCCCGCCGAACCCAGTTTTCGGCCTTCGAAGGAATCTTGCGATGTTTCTCAAACTGGCAAAGGGGCGCCGTGCCCCACCTCAACGTGTCGACACCGACGCTGGTCGTCGTGTCGGGACCGACGCTTGTCGTCGTGTCGGGACTGGCGCTTGCCGTCATGTCCTGACCGCGTTGCGTCCCTCCGGCCCGAATGCCGGAGGTCGGGCTCGCATCACCCTTTTTAACGCATTTGCACATGGAGGACGGACCGATGTTCGATCCCTTTAAAATACCGGGTTCAAGAAGCTTGCATGAGCGCAAGGTGGCGACCTGGGCCCTGCTGATCGGCGAGACTTACTCGTCGGCGGTGCACGCCGAGACGCGCCGGCGTCCGCATCGCGGCATGCTGCCGGACGTCGACTTCTCGCGCGCCGTGCCCGACCCGGGCCGACCCTCGCTGGTGCGCCGGATCATCCGCATGGTCCGGCCGGGTAAAACCAGGGCTGGCGACAGCTTGTCGTCAGGATCCTCTGGCAAGCCTGTCGGCGAAAGGCCCGCGACACCCTATATTGCGCGAAGCAGGGCCGGCGATACGGACAATTCCGTATCGCCGGCCCGCGGCGCCGTGCGGCCGAAAAGGCCTTACCAATCGATCCCGCGCCGCGTGAGCGCACAGCCGTCGAGTGCCTTGAATGTTCCGCTGGTTTGAAAAGAGGCTCGATCCGTTTCCCGCCGCGGAGCCGGTCGAGCCGCCGAAGACGCTGGTCGCCTTCTGCGTGCATTATACGCGCGGGGCCTGGCCCTATATCCTCGTCGATGCCGTGCTGGTGGCAGCGATAGCCCTTGCCGAAGCGTGGATGTTCGGTTTCATGGGCCGCATCGTCGACTGGCTGTCGGCGCAGAATCGCGAAACCTTCCTTGCGACGGAGAGCTGGAAACTCGCCGGCATGGCTTTCATCGTGCTGTTCGCGCTGCCCGGCACGGTATGGCTGCATTCGCTGCTCAACCAGCAGACGCTGATGGGCAACTATCCCATGCGCATCCGCTGGCAGGTGCATCGCTACCTGCTCAAGCAGTCGATGGCCTTCTACCAGGACGAGTTTGCCGGCCGTATCGCCACCAAGCTGATGCAGACCGCTCTTGCCGTGCGCGAATGCGTCATCAAGCTGATCGATGTCCTAAACTATGTCGTGGTCTACTTCCTCAGCATGCTGTTCATCGTCGGCTCGGCAGACTTGCGACTGGCGGTGCCCTTGGGTGTATGGCTGGTCGGCTATATCGGGCTCTTGCGCTTTTTCATCCCGAAGCTCGGCAAGGTCGGCGAGGAGCAGGCCAATGCGCGCTCGACCATGACCGGCCGCGTCGTCGACAGCTACACCAATATCCAGACGGTGAAGCTGTTTTCGCATGCCCGCCGCGAGGCAACTTTCGCCAAGGAGGGCATGGCGAGCTTCCTCGATACCGTCTACCGCTCGATGCGGCTGGTGACGCAGTTATACGGGATGCTCTACATCCTGAATTCGCTGCTTCTGTTTTCCGTGACGGTGATCTCGCTGTGGCTTTGGCTGGGCCAGGCGGTGACGATCGGCGCAGTCGCCGTGGTTATCGGCCTGGTGCTCAGGATGTGGGGCATGTCGCAGTGGATCATGTGGGAGATGTCGAGCCTGTTCGAAAATATCGGCACGGTGCAAGACGGCATCCAGTCGATCTCGCTGCCGCGCCTGGTCGAGGACCGCCCGGGCGCCAGCGACATCGCCGTCAGCCAGGGCGAGATCCGTTTCGAGGAGATTCGCTTCCACTACGGCAAGCAGAAGGGCGTCATCGAGAACCTGTCGCTCACTGTGAAACCCGGCGAAAAGGTCGGCATCGTCGGCCGCTCCGGCGCCGGCAAGTCGACACTGGTCAACCTGTTGTTGCGCTTTTACGACCTGGAAAGCGGCAGGATACTCATCGATGGCCAGGAGATCGCCGGGGTAACGCAGGATTCGTTGCGCGCGCAGATCGGCATGGTGACGCAGGATACCTCGCTGCTGCACCGGTCGGTGCGGGAGAATATCCTCTACGGGCGGCCTGACGCGACCGACGAGATGCTGATCGAGGCGGCCCGGCGCGCGGAGGCGCTCGATTTCATCGGCGCGCTTTCGGACCATAACGGCCGCAAGGCATTCGATGCCCATGTCGGCGACCGCGGCGTCAAATTGTCCGGCGGCCAGCGGCAGCGCATCGCCATTGCCCGCGTTATGCTGAAGGACGCACCGATCCTCATCCTCGACGAGGCGACGTCGGCGCTCGATTCGGAAGCCGAGGCGGCGATCCAGGAGAACCTCTACAAGCTGATGCAAGGCAAGACCGTGATCGCCATCGCGCATCGGCTGTCGACCATCGCGGCGATGGACAGGCTCGTCGTCATGGACAAGGGGCGCATCATCGAGGAGGGCTCGCACGAAGAGCTTGTCGCCAAGGGCGGCCTTTATGCCCAGCTCTGGCAGCGCCAGTCGGGTGGCTTCCTGCTCGATGATGCGCCGGCTGAGTCCGATGCCAAAGGCCCTCAATCCGAGATGGCGGCGGAGTAACGCGATCGCGATTGGCATCAAGGTTACGGCAATTGCGGGGAATCGATCCGGGGCGTAACCACGACCTGTCAGAGGCCTGCCGGCGACCAAATCGGGTGCCGGCGGGTTTCCGGCGTCTATGAGAGAAAAATGTTCGACCGCATCTTCACCTGGTTCGAAAGCCATTATTCGCCGGTGGCGCTGGCCGAAGACAGGCAGCCGCCAATGGGACTTTGGCGGTTCTACTGGTATTTCATAAGGCAGTTTCGCGCCGCCTATTGGCTGCGCATGATCATCGTTGCCGTCGCGGCAATAGTCGACGCGATGCTGCCGATTTTCGTCGGCCTGATCGTGGGCCTGCTCTCCAACACCAGGCCGGGCGATTTCTTCGCCGCGCATGGGCCGCTGCTCGTCATGATGGCGATCGTCGTGCTGCTGCGTCCGCTGTCGATGGTCATCGACGCGCTCATCCGCAACCACGCCATCGCGCCGAACCTCATCGACCTCATCCGCTGGCAAAGCCATTGGCATGTCGTGCGCCAGGACTGGTCATTCTTCCAGAACGACTTCGCCGGCCGCATCGGAACAAAGGTCATGCAAAGCGGCGACTCGGTGGAGATGAGCGTCAATCTTACCGTCGATGCCGTCTGGTACGCGCTGGTCTTCGTTGCCGTCGCCATCGTTGTGCTGGCGCGGCTCGACCCGCTTCTTCTGGCTGTGGTGGCGGTCTGGCTGGTGTTCTATTGCCTGATCTTCTGGTTTGCGATGCCGAGGATCACCCAGCGCTCGTCCCAACTGTCGGAGCGGTGGTCGCAGGTGAGCGGCCGCATGGTCGACAGCTACACGAACATCCTGACGCTGAAGACGTTCTCGACCGGCGAGCACGAAGACAAATATGTCTCGCAAGCCGTCGTCGAGCACGCCGACACGTTTTACCAGCTGATGCGCGTTTTCACACTGATGTGGTCGGCCCTGTTCGTCCTCAACGCGGCGCTGCTCATCGCCATAAGCTGGCTGGCGCTGGCCGGCTGGAACGCCGGCGCCATGACCACGGCGGCCGTGGCGACGGCGATACCGTTCGCGCTGCAGATCGCCAACATCTCCGGCAGGATCCTCGATGTCGGCGCAAACGTCTTCCGGCAGATCGGCGTCGCCAGCAATTCGATGACGACGATCGCGCGCCCCATCACCATGCAGGACCAGTCGGACGCGCCGGCCCTCGTGGTCAAAGCCGGCGGCATCGAGTTCGACCAGGTGAACTTCAACTATTGGCGCAAGGACGGCAAAGGCGGCGTTATCGACAATCTGTCGCTGAAGATCGCGCCGGGCGAGCGGGTCGGCCTGATCGGCCGTTCCGGGGCCGGCAAGTCGACGCTGGTCAATCTCGTGCTGCGGCTGTTCGACGTGCAGGACGGCAAGGTGCTGATCGACGGACAGGATATCCGCAACGTCTCGCAGGAAAGCGTTCGCGCGGCGATCGGCTTCGTCAATCAGGATACGTCGCTCTTGCATCGATCCGTTCGCGAGAACCTCAAGTATGGACGCCAGTCCGCCAGCGACGAGGCGATGTTCAGCGCCGCCAAGGCCGCACAGATCGACGATGTGATCGCGGGGCTGACAGATCCGCATGGGCAAAGCGGCTATGAGGCGCTTGTCGGCGAGCGCGGCGTGAAGCTGTCCGGCGGCCAGCGGCAACGCATCGCCATTGCCCGCGTTATGCTGAAGGACGCGCCGATCCTCATTCTCGACGAGGCTACGTCTGCGCTCGATTCGGAGGTGGAGGCCGCCATCCAGGAGAACCTCTACAAGCTCATGCAGGGCAAGACGGTCATCGCCATCGCCCACCGCCTGTCGACCATCGCGGCGATGGATCGGCTCGTCGTCATGGACAAGGGCCGCATCGTCGAGGACGGCTCGCATGAGGCGTTGATCGCCAAGGGCGGGCTCTATGCCCAGCTCTGGCGGCGCCAGTCGGGCGGCTTTCTGCTCGAGGAAAAACAGGCGGCCGAAGATCTGCCGACGAAAGGTGAAGCCGCGGAATGATGCAGGCCGTCTATCGCTGGTTCGAAAGCTGGGTCTACCCGTTCCGCGAGCCAGCGAATCTTCGGCCACCTGCCAGCGTTGGCGGCTTCCTCTGGCACTATGTCGGGCAAGCGAAGCTCGCCTTCTTCGCCATGCTGATCATCGGCGGCATCGCGCCGCTGGTCGAGGCTGGGCTGTTCTATTTCGTCGGACGGCTGGTCGATATCCTCGACCAGCTTCCCGGCGAACGCAGCTGGCACGCGCTGTGGGCCGCCGCCGGGCCAGAGCTGCTGTTCATGGGCGCGGTGGTGCTGATCATCCGCACGCTGGTGGTCGGCCTTTCGGCGCTGGTCGACGAGCAGACGATCACGCCGGGCTTTTACAGCCTCGTGCGCTGGCAGGCGCACCGGCACGTCTCGCGCCAGTCCTACGCTTTCTTCCAAAACGATTTCGCCGGGCGCATCGCCACCAAGGTCTGGCAGGCGGGGCAGGCCACCGGCGATCTCATGGAAAGTTTCATCGAGGTCGTCTGGTTCATGATCGTCTACACGGTGACGACGCTGGCACTGGTCGCCGGCCTCGACCTCAGGCTGGCGGTGTTGGTGGTGATCTGGATCGTTGCTTTCGGCTGGCTGGCCAGGCTCTATTTGCCGGCGATCCGCAAGCATGCCGAGGCAACCGCCGAGGCCGGCTCGATGATCACCGGCCGCATCGTCGATTCCTATTCCAATGTGCAGACGCTGAAGCTGTTCGCGGCCGACGGCGACGACCGCTACATCCGCAGCGGCTTCGACATCTATCTCGATGCGCTGCGGCCCTTCACCCGCCGCCTGACCGGCGTGCGCATGGCGCTGACGACGCTTTCCGGCGTCATGATCACGACGATCGCCGCCTTTGCCGTCTATCTCTGGGTGGAAGGCTCGATCACCGTCGGTGCCGTCGCCTTCACGCTCTCGCTGGTGCTGAGGCTCAACATGCTGTTGGGACGGGTGATGATGCAGCTCAACGGCATCCTCAGGAACCTCGGCGTGCTGGAGAATTCCAAGGCGCTGATCTCGCAGCCGCTCGGCCTGACCGACGCTCCGGACGCCAGGCAGCTGGTGGTGGCCGGTGGCCGCATCGACCTCAAGAACGTCACCTTTCACTACGGCAAGGGGGCAGGGGTCCTCGACGGCATCGACCTCGTCGTGCGTCCGGGCGAGAAGGTCGGGCTGGTCGGGCCGTCCGGCGCCGGCAAGACGACGCTGGCCAATCTCATTCTGCGCCTCTACGACCTCGAGGGCGGCAGGATCCTGATCGACGGCCAAGATATCGCCGGGGTTACGCAGAATTCGCTGCGCGCGAATATCGGCGTGGTCAGCCAGGACACGGCGCTGTTCCACCGCTCGCTGCGCGACAACATCAAGCTCGGCATGGCGGACGCTACCGACGCTCAGGTGATCGCCGCGGCGCGCAGAGCCGAGGCGCATGACTTCATCATGGGGCTGCGCGACAATCGCGAGCGCCTTGGCTACGAAGCCTATGTCGGCGAGCGCGGCGTCAAGCTCTCCGGCGGCCAGCGCCAGCGCGTGGCGATCGCCCGCCTCTTCCTCAAGGATGCGCCGATCCTCATCCTTGACGAGGCGACCTCGGCACTCGATTCCGACATCGAGGCGGCGATCCAGGAAAACCTGGCAAGGCTGATGGAGAACAAGACCGTCATCGCCATCGCCCACCGGCTTTCCACCATCGCAGCGCTCGACCGGCTGGTCGTGCTCGACGGCGGCCGCATCGTCGAACAAGGCACGCATGACGAGCTGGTGGCGCTGGACGGTCTTTATGCGCGGCTCTGGAAACGGCAGTCCGGCGGCTTCCTGTTCAATGAGGAAAGCGTGCTGGAAGAGACGCGCCCGGCGGAGTAGAACGCAGCCATGTCGGTCAGAATGCCCAGCAATTTCGGACGGTCAGGCGCGCAGGAGAGCGCTCTCGATCTGCTCGGCCACGAAATACTCGCCGAAAAGGCCGCCGCCCTCGGTCGCGCCGGCCAGCGCGTCGAAGAGACCTTGACGAAGCTGCGCGAAAATGGGGAAGGCGGTAATCGCAACCGGCTGCTGAAAGAAGCGGCAGAAGCCGTCCACGCCTATTTCATCCAGCGCGAACTCTGCGGGCCGCGCAAGCACGAGGCCGTGATCCGCGAATACGACATCCCGCGCGCGGTGCTGGTCAGGCTCGGCGCCAGCTAGACTAGGCCGACTTCCTTGCGAAACCGCGCCAGGCGCAAGGCGAGCGCTCCGGGATTCTCATCGGCGACGAAGTGCCCGCTATCAGGAATGATGTCGCCCTCGACATTGGAGAGGCCGGCGGCCTTCAAGCCATTGAGGTAATCGGTGATCTCGCCGGTCTCGGCTGCGCCCCTGAGGCAGAGCACCGGCGTATCGATCGGGCTTGCCGGCGGAACGGCATTGGCCTTGGCGTCCTCGGAAAAGGCGCGGTACCAGTCGAAGCCCGCCTTGAGGCTTTCCGGCCGCGAGTAGGCCTTGGCGTAGATGTCTCTTGCCTCGGCCGGGATAGCGGATTTTTCCTTCGACAGGGTGTCGAAGAAGAAGTCGAAATAGGCGCGCTCGTGACGCCCAACCAGCAGTTCCGGGAGAGCAGGAACCGCGTGGAAGGCGAAGTGCCAGAGGTTTGGATTGCGGATGACCTTGTCCCACGGCGCCACGCCCGGAACCACAACATCCATGATCGCGGCGGTGGAGAGGATTTCGGGATGGTTGCGCAAAAGCGCGAAGACGATCTGGCCGCCGACATCATGGCCAGCCACTATAACTTGTCGCAGGCCGCAGGCTTCAATCAAGGCCGCTATCACCCTGGCCAGATCGGCTTTCTCGCCGGTTTTGCGCGTCCCTTGCGAGCCGCCTATACCCGGCAGGTCCGGCGCGATCACGCGCTGATCGGTGGCCAGCCGACCGATCACGTTCTCGAAGGCATGGGAACTTTGAGGCCAGCCGTGGAGCAGCACGAGGCCGGGCGCATCCCGTGGTCCGGCTTCTCGGATCGCAATGGTCAGTCCTTCAACCACGATGCTGGAAGGTTCCATCGCCCGGCTTCCATCTGTCCGATCGCTCCGACCGACAGAACTAGGCGGGAATCGGTCCGGGGACAGGCCTGGCCTCTCGAATAAGCCGGATCACTCCAGCCATTCGGTGATGAAGCTGCCGTTCTCGTGGATGTCGGTGGTCTCGAGCGGACCGGGGCCGAGATTGGTGAATTTGTGCGGCGTGTCTGCCGGCACGATCAGAATTTGGCCTGCGGTAGCCGTTATCTGCCGGTCGCCGACCGTGAACAGGCCGGTGCCGGAACGGATGACGAAGATCTCCGCGTAAGGATGCTTATGCAGACGCGGGCCGCCGCCGATCTCGGGCTGATAGTTGAAGATCAGGCAGGAGTTGGAGCCAAATGCGCCGCATTGCAGCTCGCCTTGCCAACGGTCGGGCGTGCTCGCCCATCTGTCGCGGTCGATGACATGCGCCATGGCTCGACAATAGACCGGGCCGGCGGTTGCTGTCGAGGCAAGCGGAGCTCCGATTTACCGCTGAAGTTAGCGCTATTTAGCGCTGTTCGGTGGCCCGATCATGAAGCCGTGGCGCGGGCCGCGGCATATGCCCGCGACAATGTGCCCTTGTGCCTCCGCGCGTCTGGACAAAAACGGGCTTCACGCATAAACGGAACCTCCAAATGCCGGAGCAATTCGCTAGCCTGTTCGCCATGCGCTGTCGGGCCGGCGCGATTGAGCGGGGACAAGGCTCGGCCGCCGGCACGGAAAGAGGCGAAAGGATCAGGCACCCGTGAGCGCAACCGATATCCACGATCCCAACCGTCGCGATTTTCTCTATATTGCCACCGGCATGGCCGGCGTGGTCGGCGCAGGGGCCCTCGCCTGGCCGTTCATCGACCAGATGCAACCGGATGCCTCGACGCTGGCACTGGCTTCTGTCGAGGTCGATGTCTCCTCGCTGCAGCCCGGCAGTTCGCTGGTCGTCAAGTGGCGCGGCAAGCCGGTCGTAGTGCGCAACCGCACCGACAAGGAAATGAAGGACGGCGCGGCGGTCAGCCTCAACGATCTCAAGGATCCGATCGCCCGCAACGCCAACTTGCCGGCCGATGCGCCGGCGACCGACGCCAACCGCACAACGCCCGGCAAGGAGGCCTGGATGGTCATGGTGCAGGTCTGCACCCATCTCGGCTGCATCCCGCTCGGCCAGGAAGGTGATTTCGGCGGCTGGTTCTGCCCGTGCCACGGCTCGGTGTACGATACCGCCGGCCGCATCCGCAAAGGCCCGGCGCCGGAGAACATGGCGATCCCGGTGTTTAAATTCATTTCCGATACCAAGATCCTTATCGGTTGAGGCAGGGGGATATTTCGATGAGCGAGGGACACTCCACCTACACACCGAAAACGGGCCTCGGACGCTGGTTCGACGCCCGTATGCCGCTTCCCCGGCTTGTCTATGACAGCTTCGTTGCCTATCCGGTGCCGCGCAACCTCAACTACATGTGGACGTTCGGCGGCATCCTGTCGATCATGCTGGTGTCGCAGATCCTCACCGGCATCGTGCTGGCCATGCACTACACGTCCGACACCACACTCGCCTTCGATTCGGTCGAGAAGATCATGCGCGACGTGAATTCGGGGTGGCTGCTGCGCTATCTCCATTCCAACGGCGCCTCCTTCTTCTTCGTCGCCGTCTACATCCATATCTTCCGCGGCCTGTTCTACGGCTCCTACAAGACGCCGCGCGAGCTGCTCTGGATCCTCGGCTGCATCATCTACCTGCTGATGATGGCCACCGGCTTCATGGGCTACGTGCTGCCGTGGGGACAGATGAGCTTCTGGGGCGCCACCGTCATCACCGGCTTCTTCAGCGCCATCCCGCTGGTCGGAAACTGGATCCAGGAACTGCTGCTCGGCGGTTTCGCCGTCGACAATCCGACGCTGAACCGCTTCTTCGCGCTGCATTACCTATTGCCGTTCATGATCGCCGGCGTCGTCGTGCTGCACATCTGGGCTCTGCATGTCGTCGGCCAGTCGAACCCGACCGGCATCGAGGTCAAGTCGAAGACCGACACCGTCGCCTTCACGCCCTATGCGACCATCAAGGACGCGTTCGGCATGATCGTGTTCCTGTTTGTCTTCGCCTATTTCGTCTTCTACCTGCCGAACTTCCTCGGCCACCCGGACAACTATACGGTCGCCAATCCGCTGAAGACGCCGGCCCACATCGTTCCGGAATGGTACTTCCTGCCGTTCTACGCGATCCTGCGCGCCATCACCTTCAACATCGGACCGATCAACTCCAAGCTCGGCGGCGTGCTGTGCATGTTCGGCGCCATCGCCATGCTGTTCCTGGTGCCGTGGCTCGACACCTCCAAGGTGCGCTCGGCGGTCTACCGGCCCTGGTATAAGCTGTTCTTCTGGCTGTTCGTGGCCGACGCCATTCTGCTCGGATGGCTCGGCTCGCAGCCGGCGGAAGGCTCTTACGTGTTCATGGCGCAGATGGCGACGCTGTTCTACTTCGCCTTCTTCCTGGTCGTCATGCCGGTGCTCGGCCTGATCGAGACGCCGCGGCGCCTGCCGAACTCCATCACCGAGGCTGTGCTGGAAAAGAAAAACAAGGGGGCCGGCGGGCATCCGGCAGGCGCGGTCAGCGCGCCGGAAACCAAGGGCTGAGAATCTGAGGGGATTTGGCATGAAGAAGATTCTCACCTCGCTGGCGCTGCTTGGCCTGGTGGTCGCGGGCACCGCTGCCATCGCCGAAGAGGAACACAACGCGGCGGCCCCGACGCATTTCCCGATCAATGAACCGAAGGAAATGAGCTGGAGCTTCGCCGGGCCGTTCGGCACCTACGACAAGGCCCAGCTGCAGCGCGGCCTGAAGGTCTACAAGGAAGTCTGCTCGGCCTGCCACTCGATGAACCTGGTGGCGTTCCGCACGCTGGAAGGCCTCGGCTATTCGGAAGCGCAGGTCAAGACGCTTGCCGCCGAGTACACCATCCATGACGGCCCGAACGATGCCGGCGACATGTTCGACCGCCCGGGCAAGCCGTCGGATCACTTCCCGGCGCCGTTCCCGAACGAACAGGCCGCCGCATCCGCCAATGGCGGCGCCGCTCCGCCCGACATGTCGCTGCTCGCCAAGGCGCGCGGCGTCGAGCGCGGCTTTCCGCGCTTCGTCTTCGACATCTTCACCCAGTACGCCCAGGGCGGCCCGGACTACATCCACTCGCTCTTGACCGGCTACGACCAGACGCCGCCGGCCGGCATGGTTATCCCGGAAGGCACGCACTACAATCCGTACTTCCTGTCCGGCGTGTCGCTGAAGATGCCGAAGCCGCTTTCGGACGGCCAGGTGACCTACGACGACGGCTCGCCGCAGACGGTCGACCAGTATTCGCGCGACGTGTCGGCCTTCCTGATGTGGGCCGCCGAGCCGCATCTCGAAGACCGCAAGAAGACCGGCTTCCGCGTGCTGGTGTTCCTGCTGCTGTTCGGCGCGCTGGTCTACCTGACCAAGCGCAAGGTATGGGCCGAAGTGGCGCACTGAGCCGCGATCGGTCGAACACCTTCGAGGGGCGCCGCAAAGGCGCCCTTTTCATATTTCCGGACCGCTTTGATCCGGCCATGTCACATGGCTGTCATTGCGCATGGCGATCCTGCGTTGCCCACCTCAAAGGATCATCCCATGAAAAGACTTGCGCCGCTTGCAGCCGTGGTGCTGCTTCTTGTCGCCAGCTCGGCAGTCCGCGCCGAGGACGCTCAGCCCTTCGTCACCAACAAGGACATCGACCTGACGATGATCCTGCCGCCGCCGCCGGCCAATGACTCGGCCGAGACCAAAGCAGAGCTCGGCGAGGTACTGACCCTGCAGGTGACGCGAACTCCCGAAATGGAAAAGCGTGCCGTCGCCGATGCGGAAGAGGATGTGTGGCGCTTCGCCGATGTCATGGGACCGAAATTCAGCAAGGAGACGCTGCCGAAGTTCAGCGCCTTCTTCGACCGCGTGGTGGCGACCGAAGGTGCGGTCGTCGATCCTGCCAAGGACGTCTGGAAGCGTCCGCGTCCGCATCAGCTCAGTGATCTGGTCAAGCCCGCGGTGAAGCTGTCGAATTCAGGTTCCTGGCCGTCGGGCCATGCGACGGTCGGCACCATGATGGGCATCATCCTGTCCGACATGGTGCCGGAGAAGCGGGCCGAGATCATGGCCCGCGCGGCCGATTATGCCCATAACCGCGTGGTCGGCGGCATCCATTATCCGTCGGATGTCGAGACGGGCAAGATTTCCGGCAGCGTGATCGCAGCGGTGCTGCTCAGCCGGCCCGATTTCAAGGCCGAGTTCGAAGTGGCGCGGTCCGAGCTGCGGTCCGACCTCGGCATGTGACCCGCCCGCCACCGACGTTTCTGCAAGGGCGCCATGGGGCGCCCTTTTCGATTGCGGCGCCGGCACGGGAGCAAGGCAGGCGATGCCGATCGTTTGCCGGATGCGCTTGTCTCCCGGGCTCCATCGCGGTAGCCGTTGTTGGTTGCGTTGCGCCGGGCGCGCCGACGCCGTTATACCCGACAGCCGGACACGCGGAGCTCGTCTCATGAAACCCTCGCTCGAAGACACGCTGCTTGCCGCCATCCGCACCATTCCGGATTACCCCAAACCCGGCATCCTGTTTCGCGATATCACGACGCTGCTCGGTGACGCTCGCGCCTTTCGCCGCGCCATCGACGAGCTGGTGCATCCTTACGCCGGGCTGAAGATCGACAAGATCGCCGGCATCGAGGCGCGCGGCTTCATCCTGGGCGGCGCAGTGGCGCACCAGCTTTCGGCGGGTTTCGTCCCGATCCGCAAGAAGGGCAAGCTGCCTTACGAGACCGTGCGCGTCGCCTACAGCCTCGAATATGGTCTGGACGAGATGGAGATGCACAAGGACGGCGTCTCGCAAGGCGAGAAGGTGATCCTGGTCGACGATCTGATCGCCACCGGCGGCACGGCGGAGGCGGCCGTCAAGCTGCTCAGGCAGATCGGCGCCGACATCGTCGCCGCCTGCTTCGTCATCGACCTGCCGGATCTCGGCGGGCGCCAGAAGCTGGAAGCGCTCGGCGTGCCGGTGAGGACGCTGATCGGTTTCGAGGGGCATTAGGCAGTGGTGAATGGTGAATAGGGAATAGGGAATAGGGAATAGGGAATAGGGAATAGGGAATAGGGAATAGGGAATAGGGAATAGGGAATAGGGAATAGTCAATAGTGAAGCTCGGTCTCAATGAAGAGCGTCCGCGCCCATTGCTTACTACTTACTACTCACTACTTACCATTCACCATTCACCATTCACCATTCACCATTCACCATTCACCATTCACCATTCACCTTCACCAGCACCGCGCTGTCGAACTCGATGACCTTGTCGCCGGTGGAGTCAAAACCTTCGGAACGCAGCGTGAGCAGGCTCCAGCCGGGGCGGCCGGCGAGGGGACGGTGGGCAAGCGCTGTGCGGGTGAAGGTCACGGTCTCGCCGGCATAGACCGGCTTCAGCCATTTGAGATTGCGAAACCCGGGCGAGGGGCCGAATTCGGGCTGCGGGCCCGGACCGGTCCAGCGTACGCCCTCGGTCTCCATGCGCTTTTCGAGGTTGTATTTCATCCATGTGGCGGCGGTGTGCCACCCGGAGGCGCAGAGCCCGCCAAGCACGCTTTTCGTCGCCGCCTCCTCGTCGACATGGAAGATTTGCGGATCGTATTTCCTGGCGAACGCCTTGATCTCGTCCGCTTCGAATTTGTGCGAGCCGAGCGTGACGGTTTCGCCGATCAGGAAATACTCGTCGAGGGTCATGCCGCGGCCTCGCGGGTCAGGAACATGCCGGTGTTCTCCAACTCGAACACGCATTCGCCGCGCTGGTTGAACAACTCGCTGCGCATGCTGACCAAGCCGAGCTGAGGCCTCGATTTGGACTGGCGCTTGGTAAGCACGGTGACCTTGCCGGTGAGCCGGTCGCCGGCCAGAACCGGCTTCTTCCATTTCACAAGCTCGATGCCGGGCGAACCTTGCGAGGTCGAATCGAGCAGGAAGGCGTCGCACAGCATGCGCATGAACATCGCGCAGGTATGCCAGCCCGAAGCCGAAAGCCCGCCCAGGATGCTGGCCTTGCCGGCCGCCTCGTCGAGATGCATCGGCTGGGCATCGAATTCGCTGGCGAATTCGATGATCTCGTCAGCACTGACAGTCTTGCTGCCGAGGTCGAGCGAGGCGCCCTCGACGAAATCCTCATAGGCCCAGGTCTTTCCTGTCATGTCGGCAATCCGGTTGACGAATGCGTCATCCCCAAGGTCGGGCATCCCGGATGACGGCCCGGGGCAATTTGGTCAAGTGATTTCTGGTAAGCCAGCCAAGCCGATCAGGTGTTGAACTTGAACAGCATGATGTCGCCGTCCTGGACGACATACTCCTTGCCTTCGTCGCGCGCCTTGCCGGCTTCCTTGGCCGCCACTTCGCCGCCGAGCGTGACGAAGTCGTTGTAAGAGATCGTCTGGGCGCGGATGAAGCCGCGTTCGAAGTCGGTGTGAATGACACCGGCCGCTTGCGGTGCCTTGTCGCCCTTGTGGATCGTCCAGGCGCGCGTCTCCTTCGGCCCGACGGTGAAATAGGTGATCAGGTGCAAGAGCTCGTAGCCGGCGCGGATCACCTTGTTGAGGCCCGGCTCATCAAGGCCGATCGAGGCGAGGAACTCCATTTCCTCCTCGTCGGAAAGCTGGGCAACTTCCGCCTCGATCGCCGCCGAGATCACCACCGTGCCGGCGCCCTGCGAGGCGGCCATTTTCTCCACCGCCTTTGTGTGCTCGTTGCCGGTGGCAGCGTCCGCCTCAGCGACGTTGCAGACATAGAGCACGGGATGCGATGTGAGCAGGTTCAGGCCCTGCAGGATGCGCAGATCCTCCGCCGCGATGCCATTGAGGAGGACGCGGGTCGGGCGGCCTGCCTGCAGCAATTCGAGCGCCGCCTCCATCATCGGCAGAACGGTCATTGCTTCCTTGTCCTTGCCGGCGGCGCGCTTGCGGACCTGCACGATGCGGCGCTCCAGGCTTTCGAGATCGGCGAGCATCAACTCGGTCTCGACGGTCTCGGCGTCGGCGACCGGATCGATGCGGCCCTCGACATGGGTGATGTCGTCATCCTCGAAGCAGCGCAGCACATGCACGATGGCGTCGACTTCGCGGATGTTGGCGAGGAACTGGTTGCCCAGCCCTTCGCCCTTGGAGGCGCCGCGCACCAGTCCGGCAATGTCGACGAAGGAGATGCGGGTCGGGATGATCTCCTTCGACTTGCCGATCGCGGCGATCTTCTGCAGCCGCGGGTCCGGAACCGCGACCTCGCCGGTGTTCGGCTCGATGGTGCAGAAAGGATAGTTGGCGGCCTGCGCGGCGGCCGTCCTGGTCAACGCGTTGAACAGCGTCGACTTGCCGACGTTGGGCAAGCCAACGATGCCACATTTGAAACCCATGTTCGTCCGGTCCTATTGGGAATTCGAGATTTGGTGAGGGCTATGGGCGAAAGCGCGGACGATCGTCAAGCCCTTGGCATGATCGTTTGGGCGCTCAGTCTTTTCCGAACAGCTTCTTCAGCATCGCGGCCATCGGCCCGCTCTCGGGAACCTTCGCCGGAGGCTGCTGCGCGCGGGCCTGGCGGATATGGCTCTGCTGTTTTGGCGCCTTGGGCGGCGGCCGATCGTCCTCGCCGGTCGGCACGAGCTTTTCGCGCAGCGCCAGCGTGATGCGGTTCATGAAGGAGTTGTCGTCGCCCATGGCCAGCAGTCCGGCGTCCTCGGCGATCGCGTCGAGCAACACGTCGAGCCATTCACGGTCGGCCTTGGCGAAATCGCCGAGCACATGCCCGTGCACCATCTCTTTGACGCCGGGATGGCCGACGCCGATGCGGACCCGGCGATAGGCATTGCCGACATGCTGGTCGAGTGAGCGGATGCCGTTGTGGCCGCCGGAACCGCCGCCGACCTTGACCCTGAGCTTGCCGGCGGCAAGGTCGATCTCGTCGTAGAAGACGGTGAGGGCAGCGGCATCGAGCTTGTAGAAGCGCAACGCCTCGCCGACCGACTGGCCGGATAAATTCATGAAGGTCTGCGGCTTGATCAAAAGGATCTTCTCGCCGCCCAGCGCGCCCTCGGCGATCAGGCCCTGGAACTTCTTCGACCAGGGCGAAAAAGAATGGCGGCGGGCAATCGCGTCCGCCGCCATGAAACCGACATTGTGTCGGTTGTTCTGATATTTCGCGCCCGGATTGCCGAGGCCTGCAAAGACAAGCATCGTCGTCTCCTGGCGCCGAGAGAAACTACTTCTCTTCGGCCTCAGCGGCCTCAGCTTCCGGCGCTGCCGGTTCGGCAGTCTCCTCCGTCTCCGGCTTCATTGCCGCGGAGCCGGCAATGGTCGCGATGGTGAAGTCGCGATCGGAGATCACCGGCTTGACGCCGGCCGGCAGGGCAACCGCCGAAATGTGGATCGAGTCGCCGATTTCGGTGCCGGCGAGATCGACGGTGATGAATTCGGGGATCGCGTTGGCAGGGCAATGGAACTCGACTTCGTGACGAACGATGTTGAGCACGCCGCCGCGCTTGATGCCGGGCGACTTGTCCTCATTGATGAAGTGGACGGGCACGTCGACATTGACCTCGGTGTCCTTGCCGATGCGCAGGAAGTCGACATGGACCGGGAAGTCCTTGACCGGGTCGAGCTGAAAATCCTTCGGCAGGACCTGGATCTTCTTGCCGTCGACATCGATCGTCGCGATCGTGGTCAGAAACCCGCCGCCGTGGATCTTGTAGAAGATGTCCTTGTAGTTGAGGGCGATCGCCAGGGGGGGCTGCTTGTCGCCGTAAATAACTGCAGGCACTTTGCCGTTGCGACGAACTGCACGGGCGGACCCCTTACCGACCTGTTCGCGCGCTTCGGCCTTGAGCTCGTAAGCCTCGTGGCTCATGGCATTTCCTTTCGCGTGTTATGGAGCGTTCGCGGCGGGCAAGCCCCTCCGTAAACGTCGAAAGCCGTCGCGGCCTTGCATAGTCGATCCAAACGCTTTTGGCTGTCCAAATGCTTTGGGGATCATGCAGGCCTGGCCGGCCTTCCTCCGCGTTGCCTCCAAGGGTGTCTACGCGGGTGGCGGCTCTATAGCGGAAGGCGACGAGAGGCGCAAGCCGTTGACCCGGAAGCCTTTGACCAAGGTCGGTTTGAGCATAGTCGACGCTTCCCCCTGACGCCAAGTTGGATCTGCCAGCCTGCTCCGAGCGCCGTCTGCGTCCGTCATGTAGCATCGGCCAGGTTTCAATCGTCCTTAGCATTGGAAGGACCTCTGGAGATCAACATGAAACTTCTGTTCAGCCGCAATCCCAATCCTCGCCTCGCTGTCGCGACGGCGCGCTATCTCAAGGCGGAGGTCGCGTACGAATTCGCGTCGCCCATGGCGCCTGGGCAAGCCGAGCGCTATCGCGCGCTGAACCCCAATTTGACCTTGCCCATCTTGGCCGGCCCGGGATGGAGCCTCTGGGAAGCCGATGCGATCGCCTGCCGGCTCTCACGCGACATGCGTTCGGATTTCTGGCGCACCGGCGACGACGAGCCGGAGATGATCCGCTGGCTGAGCTGGGGCAAGGAAAATTTCGTCAGGGCCTGCGACATGGTGCATTTCGAGCGCGGCACGAAACAGCGCTGGGGGCTGGGGCCGATCGACAAGGCATTGGTCGAGGAGGGGCTGAGGCAGTTCCACGTGACAGCCGCCATCCTTGAAGCCGAGCTTTGCGGGCGCCAATGGCTGGTCGGCAATTCGGTTTGCTATGCCGACTTTCGTATGGCGACCTTTCTCGCGTTCAATGATGCCGCCCGGTTGCCGCTTGAGGACTATCCGTCGCTCAGGCGCTGGTATCGGCGGATCGAGGATATCGATGCCTGGCGCGACCCGTTCCAAGGGCTGGATGCGCCGCAACTGCCGCCGGTCAGCAGCGAGGCGGTGCCGGGCTAAGCAAGGATTTTGAACGGTCCTTCTTGAATCGACGATGCCTGCGAGTCCGTGGGGGAAATGGCTATAGCCGCGCCGTCCGGACGATGGGCCTCGGGCCGGAACTCCGCATCCGCTGAACCAATCAACGGTCAAAGGACGCAAACTCAATCCCTCTCCCGGGCTCGTTTTGAAATCATCTCGCTCACTTAATTCTATAAAGTTTGTAGCCTTAATGAATAAAGCAGCGTGGAGAGGCGGAGATGACGAAGAAGCTGGTGGTGGGGATATCCGGCAACCTGACCCGCCCGTCTAAGACCAAGGCCTTCATCAGCCATATTGCCGGCGACGTCGCCGGCCGGATCGGTGCGGCACCTGCGGTCTTCGACATCGAGGACCTCGGTCCATCCTTTCCTCCGGCACGGCGCCTCGGCGATCTCGACCCGGCGGCGCGCGGGATCGTTGAGCAATTCGTCAACGCCGGCGTTCTGGTGGTTGGGTCGCCGACTTTCAAAGGCAGTTATACCGGCCTTTTCAAGCACTTGTTCGACCTCCTCGATCCGTCGTCACTGCGCGGAAAGCCAATCATTCTGGCGGCGACCGGCGGCGGTGAGCGCCATTCGCTGATCGTCGAGCACCAGTTGCGGCCGCTGTTCGGCTTCTTCGAGGCGCTGACGATGCCGACCGCGATCTACGCCTCGGACAAGGATTTTGCCGACGGCCTCCTAGTATCGGAAGCCATCCACGCCCGCGCCCGGCAGGCGGTCGCCGAGGTTGTCAAGGCTGTTGGCGCCAGCCGCAACGTCGGCCTCGCCGCCTGACTCAAAACCAGTCTTTTCCGAACCGAAGGATCAGCCATGACCAGCCCCAGCAAGTCTCGACAGATCAAGCTTGGCGCCTTCCTGCCCGGCGGCGGCCAGCATGTCGCGGCCTGGCGTCATCCGGACTCGCCGGCCGACGGTGCGACCAATTTCGAATTTCACAAGAAGCTCGCACTGGCCGCCGAGCGCGGCCTGTTCGATGCGTATTTCCTCGCCGACAATCTGACCGTCGGGCTCGGCGCCCGCGAAGGCGGCAACGCCAAGATCGCCGGTTTCGAGCCGGTGACTTTGTTCGCGGCATTGGCGCCGCTCACTACCCATCTCGGCTTCATCGCCACCGCCTCGACCACTTATGAAGAGCCTTACACGCTCGCCCGCAAATTCGCTTCGCTCGACCTTCTGTCGAATGGCCGGGCCGGCTGGAACGTGGTGACCTCAGCGGGCGACGACACGGCGCGCAACTTCAATCGCGACGTCCAGCCCAACCATGCCGAGCGCTACGCGAGGGCGCATGAGCATGTCGAAACCGTCAAGGCGCTGTGGGACAGCTGGGAAGACGACGCCTTCATCCGCGACAAGAAGACCGGCCGCTTCTACGACCAGGACAGACTGCACGACATCAACCACAAGGGCGAGCATTTCAGCGTCAAGGGGCCGCTCAACGTGCCGCGGCCGGTGCAAGGCCATCCCGTGGTGGTGCAGGCCGGGCAATCCGAGGACGGTCGCAGGCTTGCGGCTGCCTCGGCCGAGGTGATCTTCACCGCACATCAGAACCTCACCTCCGCGCAGGAATTCTACCGCGATATCAAGGCGCGCGTGGCCGCGGCCGGCCGCGATCCGGCGCAGGTGCTGATCATGCCGGGTGTGGCGCCTTTCGTCGGCCGCACCGAGGAGGAAGCCCGCGCCAAGTACCAGCAGTTGAACGACCTAATCCTGCCGGAGGATGGCGTGGCGCTGCTCAACGCGCTTGCCGGCCAGACGCTCGACCTCCGGGACTATCCGCTCGACGGGCCGCTGCCGCCGAGCAAAGAGACCGAAGGCATGAGGAGCCGGCAGGCGCTGATCCGCCAGATCGCCGACGAACACAATTTTACGATCCGCCAGCTCTATCAATGGGTGGCGACCGCGCGCGGCCACTATACGGTGATCGGAAGCGCCGCCCAGATCGCTGATCAGCTGGAGGAATGGTTCACCAGCGAGGCCGCGGACGGCTTCAATATCCTGCCGCCCTGGCTGCCCGGCGCGCTCGACGATTTCGTCGACCTGGTCATCCCCGAACTGCAGCGCCGCGGCCTGTTCCGCACCGCCTATGAAGGCAGGACGCTGCGCGAAAATCTCGGCCTCAGGCGGCCTGAGAATCCGTGGACGGTCGCACGCTCGACCGTGCTCGCCGCCGAATGATCCTCAAACGAAAGGCAAGACGATGATGATGCAGCACATCGAACGAGCGGTCGGCATCGGCGGGCGCAATGGCGGCAATGGCTTCGGCACCGAGGCCGTGCGGCTGGCCGGTCGCGCCTCGGCGCGGATCCTGTCGCGCTATGGCGTGCTTCTCGGCTTCCTGGCGCTCTGGCAGGTGGCGGCGGCGAGCGGCTGGGTCAACACGGCGGTGCTGCCGCCGATCGACACAATTGCCGTAGCGCTGTGGAAGGGGCTCGCCGGCGGCAGCCTGCTCGGCGATATCGCCATCAGCCTGCAGCGCGCCGGCCTCGCCTTCGCGGCGGCGGTCATCGTCGCCATTCCGCTCGGCCTCGTGATGGGGCAGGTGCGGGCGGTCGAAACCGCGTTGGACCCCATCCTGCAATTGTTCCGCCAGACTTCGGCACTGGCGCTCTATCCGGTGTTCATCCTGCTCCTGGGCCTGGGCGAGGCTTCCAAGGTGTTCGTGATTTTCTGGGCGACGCTCTTTCCGTTGCTGCTCAACACCATCAGCGGTGTGAAAGAGGTCGATCCGAAGCTGCTCGAAATGGCGCGCGTCTACGGCGCTCGGCGGCTGACCATATTCCGCCGCGTCGTGCTGCCGGGAGCCGTGCCTTCGATCTTCGTCGGCTTGCGGCTCGGCGCCACCACCGCGCTGCTGCTGCTGATTGCCTCCGAAATGATCGGCGCCAACAAGGGCATCGGCTTCCAGGTGATGAATGCGCAGTACAACTTCCAGATCCCGCTGATGTTCGCGGCGATCGTCATCCTCGCAGCCCTTGGCCTGATCGCCAACCAGGCGCTGGTTGGCCTGCAGCGGCGGCTCTGCCGCTGGAGCAACTCCGTCGGCTGAGCAGCCAATCTTCCCAGTCATCCTGTAACCATGAAAGGCCGGACCATGACCATCACACGCCGTTCATTTCTCCTGCGGGCCCCGCTTGCCGCCGGCATCATCGCCGCCGGTCTGCCCGGCATCGCCCGCTCGCAGGCCGCTTCCGTCAAAATCCGCTACCTCGCCAGCCGCGGCGGCATTTCCCCGCACGAACTCGCCGACGAACTCGGCTATTTCAAAGGCCTCGGCATCGAGCTCGAGAATGTCGGCTATGCGGCGGGGGGTCCGGAATCGCTGTTCGCGCTCGCCTCCGGCAGCGTCGATTTGGGTTCGGCCGCGACGCCGGCCGTGATCAACTCGATCGCCGGCGGCAATGACTTCGTCGCTGCCTATCCGAGCAACGGCATCAACAAGGATGTGAAAAGCGTCTTCTATGTGCTGGAAGACAGTCCGATCAAATCGATCGCTGACATCGCCGGCAAGACGATCTCGGTCAACACGCTCGGCGCCCATCTCGACTACACGGTGCGCGAGGCGCTGCACAGTGTCGGCTTGCCGCCGGATGCGGCCAAACTGGTCGTAGTGCCGGGGCCGCAACTCGAGCAGACCCTGCGCTCGCATCAGGTCGATGTCGCCGGGCTCGGTTACTGGCAGGCGACTTTCGCTGGCCAACTGGTCAGCAATGGCGGGGTGCGCGGTGTCTTCAACGACACCGATGTGCTCGGCGAGATCGCCGGCGGTTTCGTGGTGCTGCGGCGCGATTTCATCGCCGCCAATCCGGACGCTGCCCGCAACTTCGTCGAACAGTCAGCGCGCGCCGCCGACTGGTCGCGACAGAACCCCGACCAGACGCGCAAGCTGCTCGCCGACATCCTCAACAGGCGCGGCGAGAATGGCGAACTGGCGCGCTACTGGACCGGCTTCGGCCTTCGCGAGAAGGCGGCGGTGACCGACCGCGACGTCGACTTCTGGGTGAGCATTCTAGAGCGTGACGGTCGTCTGCCGAAAGGCAAGCTCAAGGCCGCCGACATTCTCTACCGCCCGGGCGAAACCAAGATCAACTGAGCACGGAGGCAAGCGCCATGGCCACCGCACGCGGCGGCGAGGTCACGATACGCGACCTGTCCAAATCCTTCACGCTCGGCGGGCGTCAGCTTGCCGTGCTGCGCTCGCTCAGCCTCGACGTCCGCTCCGGCGAGTGCCTCGTCATCGTCGGCGCCAGCGGCTCCGGCAAGACGACGCTGCTGCGCGTCCTGGCCGGGCTGGAGCGGGCCGACGGCGGCGCCGTCGCCATCGACGGGAGAGAGATCGAGGGCGTCGGCGAGGAACGGGCGGTGATCTTCCAGGAGTCGCGGCTGCTGCCCTGGCTGACCGTGCTCGGCAATGTCGCTTTCGGCCTTGAAGTGCGCGGCGTACCCAAGCCGGAAGCCGAGAAGCGGGCAAGCTTCTATATCGCTCTGGTCGGCCTCGCCGAATTCAGCGATGCCTACCCAAGACAACTTTCGGGCGGCATGGCGCAGCGCGTCGGCATCGCCAGGGCGCTGACCGTGCAGCCGGAAATCCTGCTGCTGGACGAGCCGTTAGGGGCTCTCGACGCCATGACCAAGATCTCCATGCAGGAGGAACTGGCGCGCATCTGGAACGAGGAGGACGTCACCATGGTCTTGGTCACCCATGACCTCGAGGAGGCGATCTATCTCGCCGATAGGGTGCTGATCCTGCCCAAGGAAAAGGGCAAGGCGGCAAGGCTGATCGATGTCGATTTGCCACGCCCGCGCGACCGCAGCGAAACCCGCTTCGTGCGCTACCGCGAGGAGCTGCTGCGCGAGTTCGGCCTGCACTAAGCAGACCTTATAGCGCTTGGAGGTCAGGCAGCATCTGCCGTTCGGTCGCCGCTCAACGCATCCCGCAACGCCCGGACTTTTCGGGTGAGGGCATCGATCTCGGCCGAGGTCATGCCTGAGCGCTCGACCAGCGTTTCGCCCAGACAGTTGCATTGCGTGAGCAGCGCCCGGCCGGCCGCGGTGAGATCGACCTGCACCTGCCGCTCATCGTCATGGCTGCGCTGGCGGGTCACCAGCCCCGCCTGTTCCATGCGCTTGACCAGCGGCGTGACGGTGCTCGATTCCAGCGCCAGCCGGCGCGCTATGGTGCCGACCGACATGCCATCGGCCTCTCCAAGCGCATTGAGCACGAGATACTGGGGATAGGTGATCCCCATCGCGTCGAGCATGGGCTTGTAGGTGCGGTTGATCGCCATGCTCGTGGCGTAGAGTGCGAAACAGAGCTGATTGTCCAGCGGCAGAGGCATCGCGCCAATTTCCTTTTGTCGACGTCGCGAGGCTATTTAACACAAAACAAGATATCGCGACACATATTATCGTAGACAAGACGTGGCGGCTGCGATAGGCATTTCATTATCGCGATATCATTTATCGCGACATTGACCAAGGAGATTGAGATGACTGAAGCTTCGCATGCGAAGGCTGGCTCGGGCAGCGGCACGATCACCACCAAGGACGGCACGCAGATCTACTACAAGGATTGGGGCACCGGTCAGCCGGTTGTCTTCCACCATGGCTGGCCGCTGAGCAGCGACGACTGGGATGCCCAGATGCTGTTCTTCCTCTCCAGGGGCTATCGGGTCATCGCCCATGACCGTCGCGGCCACGGCCGTTCCAGCCAGACGGACACCGGCAATGAGATGGACACGTACGCCGCCGATGTGGCGGCGCTGGCTGCGCATCTCGACCTCGAGGACGCCATCCATGTCGGGCATTCCACAGGCGGTGGCGAAGTGGCGCGCTATGTCGCGCAGTACGGTTCCGGAGGCCGCGTCGCCAAGGCTGTGCTGCTCGGCGCGGTGCCGCCGATCATGCTCAAGACCGATGCCAATCCCGGCGGCCTGCCGATCGAAGTGTTCGACGGCTTTCGCTCAGCGCTGACAGCGAACCGCGCCCAGTTCTTCCGCGACGTTCCGGCCGGTCCGTTCTACGGCTTCAACCGTCCGGGCGCGACGGTGTCGGAAGGCGTCGTCGACAATTGGTGGCGGCAGGGCATGATGGGCAGCGCCAAGGCGCATTACGACTGCATCAAAGCGTTTTCGGAAACCGACTTCACCGAGGACCTGAAGAAGATCGAGGTGCCGGTGCTGGTCATGCATGGCGACGACGACCAGATCGTGCCGATCGCGGATTCGGCCCTGCTCGCGATCAAACTGCTCAAGAAGGGCGAGCTCAAAGTCTACAAGGGCCTTCCGCACGGCATGGCGACGACCCATGCGGACGTCATCAATGCCGACCTCCTGGCCTTCTTCCAGGCTTGAGTCCCAGCGCCAAAAAGCACCCGCCGTCGGGCGGGTGCTTTGCTCGCTGGAGCTCGTTCGGAGCAGCCGGCTCAGGCTTTCCTGGCCTCCTTCATGTTCGGCAGGAACACGGTCAGCAGGCCGAGGAAGGGCAGGTACGAGCAGACGTGGTAGACGAAGTCGATGCCCTTCATGTCGGCGACGACGCCGAGCACGGCCGCGGCGATGCCGCCCATGCCGAAGGCGAAGCCGAAGAAGATGCCGGCGATCATGCCGACGCGGCCGGGCACCAGTTCCTGCGCGAAGACGACGATGTTGGAGAAGGCCGACGACAGGATCAGGCCGATCACAACGGTAAGCACCATCGTCCATTCCAAATTGGCGTAAGGCAGGGCCAGCGTGAAGGGCAGAACGCCGACGATCGAGAACCAGATCATCGCCTTCTGGCCGTAGCGGTCGCCGAACGGGCCGCCGAGCAGGATGCCAAGCGCCGAGGCGCCGAGGAACAGGAAGAGCATCACCTGCGACATCTGCACCGAAACGCCGAACTTATGGATGGCGTAGAAGGTGTAGTAGCTGGACAGCGAGGCGATATAGGCGTTCTTGCTCAGCACCAGCAGCGTCAGCACCGCCAGTGCTCCCATGACTTTTTTGCGCGGGAAGGGCGAGACGTGGGCCGCCTGCTTGCGGGTGGCCATCGAAGCGCGCAACCGGCTGTACCAGCCGCCGACCTGCCACAGCACGACGATGCCGATCAGCGAGCCGACCGTGAACCAGGAAATGCTGGTCTGGCCGAAAGGCACGACGATGAAGGCGGCGAGCAGTGGGCCCATCGCCTGGCCGAAATTGCCGCCGACCTGGAACAGCGACTGCGCCAGGCCGAAGCGGCCGCCCGAGGCGAAGCGGGCGATGCGCGAGGATTCCGGATGGAAGATCGCCGAGCCGATGCCGATCAGCGAGGCGCCGATCAGGAGCAGCCAGTAATGGCCGGCATGCGCAAGCACCACCAGCCCGACCAGTGACGAGGCCATGCCCCAAGGCAAAGAATAGGGCATCGGCCGCTTGTCGGTGATCATGCCGATCACCGGCTGCAGCAGCGATGCCGTCACCTGGAAAGTGAAGGTAAGAAGGCCGATCTGCCAGAAATCGAGACCGTAATTCTCTTTCAGCAGCGGATAGATCGCCGAAAGCAGCGACTGCATGATGTCGTTGACGCAATGGCAGAAGCTCACCGCAAGAATGACGGTGAAGGCCGTCGCTTGCGCCGAGGTGTGGCTTGCCGGTGCTGGGGTGCCGACGGCGGCGGCGGTCGTATCGGTCAAGGCAATGGCTCCGGTCTTTTTGGCGGCGAACCGCAGGCAGCTTTATAGGACGCTTGCCTTATAATCGGCTTGAATGGCGACTTCTTTCGTGGTTTGGTCCAATAGTTTCGCAAGTGGGCCACATCGAATGCCGCATGGCCGGGAAATCTTCAGGGGCGATGCCGCCGAACTCGGCCGGCTGCATGAAAGCCGCTGGCAATGGCTGGAAGAGGCGATCGGGCCGGCGGTCGCGCTGCCGACCGAATATCCCGACCGCTACCACGTGCCGCAGCACCGCCACAGCCGCAGCCAGTTGCTGCATGCGCTTGTCGGCGTCGTGCTGGTGACGACCAAGCACGGCCGCTGGATGGTGCCGCCCGACCATGCGATGTGGATACCGGCCGGCATCGAGCACTCCGTCGAGATGCTTGGCGACGTCTCGATGCGCTCGGTTTATGTCGTGCCGGATGCGATTCCCGGCCTGCCTGAGGGCTTGCGCGTCGTCGGCATCACCGAGCTCATGCACAGCCTGATCGTGGAATCGGAGAAGCTGCCGCAGGGCGGCGAGCTCGAAGGGCGCGCCGGGCTGATCATGGGGCTCCTGCTGCATGAGATCCCGAACCTGCCGGAGCGGCCGCTCGGCCTGCCTTTTCCGTCGGATCCGAAGCTCGCGGCGCTCTGCCGGCGCTTTGTCGCGGCGCCCTCGCCACATGCGACGATCGACGGATGGGCGGATGCCGCGGGCATGAGCCGGCGCTCCTTCACACGCGCCTTCCACCGCCAGACCGGGCTGTCGCTCTCCACTTGGCGCCAGCAGGCCTGCCTGTTCGCGGCGCTGCCGAGGCTCGCCGACGGCGAGCCTATCACCAGGGTGGCGCTCGATCTTGGCTATGACAGCGTGCCGGCCTTCATCACCATGTTCAAGCGCATGCTCGGCAGCTCGCCGCGCGACTATATGCGCGGCGCGCGCGAGTCAGGCGAGGGGCCAAAGCGATCAAGCGGCCCGGTTCAGGCCAGCAGCGCCGCGGTCTAGTCGAACAGGCTCGACACCGATTCCTCGGTCGCCGTGCGCGAGATCGCCTCGCCCATCAGGTCGGCGATCGAGATGACGCGGATGTTGGGCGCGTCGAGCACCGCCTGGCTCGGCTGGATGGAATCGGTGATCACCAGTTCCTGCAGTTTCGAGCCACTGATGCGGGCAACCGCGCCGCCCGAGAGCACGCCATGGGTGATGTAGGCAGTGACGCTGGTCGCGCCGTTGGCGAGCAAGGCATCGGCCGCGTTGCAGAGCGTGCCGCCGGAATCGACGATGTCGTCGATCAAGAGGCAGTCCTTGCCGGCCACGGCGCCGATGATGTTCATCACCTCGGATTCGCCGGGGCGCTCGCGGCGCTTGTCGACGATGGCGAGCTGCGCATCGAAGCGTTTTGCAAGCGCGCGCGCCCGCACCACGCCGCCAATGTCGGGCGAGACGACGACGACATTGCCGAGCTGCTTGTATTTCGCCTTCACGTCGCGGGCCATCACCGGCACCGAGAACAGATTGTCGGTCGGGATGTCGAAGAAGCCCTGGATCTGGCCGGCATGCAGGTCGAGCGTCAGCACGCGATCGGCGCCGGCGCGGGTGATCATGTTGGCGACGAGCTTGGCCGAAATCGGCGTGCGGCCTGAGGCGCGGCGGTCCTGCCTGGCGTAGCCGAAATAGGGAATGACCGCCGTAATCCGCCTTGCCGAGGAGCGCATGAAGGCGTCCATCATGATGAGCAGTTCCATCAGATGGTCGTTGGTCGGATAGGAGGTCGACTGCAGGATGAAGACATCCTCGCCGCGCACGTTCTCCTGGATCTCGACGAAGATCTCCTGATCGGCGAAGCGCCTGACGCTGGCCTTACCCAGCGGGATGTTGAGATAGCGAGCGACCGCTTCGGCCAGCACCCTGTTGGAATTGCCCGCGAAAAGCTTCATGCACCGTTCCTGGTGAAGGATGGAGAGACCGGACAGACTCTCATGAGCCTTTTAAGCGGGCTTTTAGCGGCCCGCGCCGGTATTGCAAGCCTCGTGATCGGGAATCGTTCGACAAGGCGCAACAAAGGCCGGCTGGATCGCAAGCCGGCAACAGGTTGGTCGATCAACCGGCGCCGCCGCTGCCGAGCCAGGCGGTGAACTGGTCGATCGTCTGGTCGGCGATGGCCTGCATGGTTGCCGGCGCTACCGCCGGCCAGCCTTCGCCGCTGCCGACGGAAGCCGCTTTCTGTTGCCCATTGATGCGATGCAGGCGGTTGCCCGACGGATCGTAGATGTCCCAGACATAGATGACGGTGGTGTCCTTGCCTTCGGACATCGTCGAAAAATAGCCCTTCAGCACATGCGTCGCCGTCTGATCGGTGCTGCCGACAAGGGTCACGCCGCGCTGCCTGGCGCGCGTCTGCAATTCCGCCGTCAAGGGGGCTGCGGCCTCCACCGAGGCGCCGACGATCGGCGCAACTTGCAGCCGGGTCTTGGCGATGGCGGCGGCCTGAGCCGGCGTGGCGGGCGTTGGAGCCGCCGCGGTCGCTGTGGGCGCAGGCGCGGTCGTCGTTGGCGGTGTGGTGGCCGACGTGCCTTGGGTGGCAGGCAATGCCTGGGCCGAATTCGTCGGCGGCTTGACGGCAGAAGGATCGAGGACGTCCTTGGCGTTGGTGCAGGCGGCAAGCGCCAGCGCCGCAAGCAATGACACGGTCGTCACCTGCGATCGTCTCATTTGCCCGACAACTCCCTGGTGGCGAACGCCCCCGCGTGAACCAACCATTATGGATTCACTGCACGATCAAGTCGAGATCATGGCGCGACAGCGGCTTCGGCGCCGATTCCGTGGTAAGATAGGTGCGGCCGAGCGTCATCGCCGTCTCGGTTTCCGAATCCATGATGATCATGTGCGCGAACAGCGTCATGTTGGGCGCGATCGGCTCCAGATTGCCCTGGTAGAACATCGGCATATCCATCCAGGACGGCGTGAAACGGGCGCCGAGCGAATAGCCGCAGGCGTTCAGCCGGTGCTTGGTCAGATTATGCGCCTCGAGCGTACGGGCATGCGCATCGAAGACGTCGCCGAAAGTGTTGCCCGGCGTCATCGCCTTCTCGACCGCAAGCAGAGCCGCGCGGGCGGCGTCGAACAGTTCCTGGTGGCGCTTCGATACCTTGCCGGTCAAAACGGTGCGCATCATCGCCGCGTGATAGTGATGGAAGACGCCCGCCCATTCGAGCGTCAGCTGGTCGTTCTTGGTGAGCTTGCGGCGGCCGGCCTTGTAGCGGCAGAGCAGGGCATCGGCACCGGAGCCGATGATGAACTCGTTGGCGGGATAGTCGCCGCCGCCGGCAAAAATTGCTCCTTGCATCGCGGCCAGGATCAGCGCCTCGTCGCCGCCCTGCTTGATCAGGGGCAGAGCGGCATCGAGCGCATCGTCGGCGAGGCTTGCGGCTTTTTCGGCTTTGGCGATCTCGGCCGGACTCTTGAAGAGGCGCAGCCGGCCGACGATTCCGGAAGCATCGGCGATCTGGCCGAAGGTCTGCAACTGCTCGTCCACACGGCGGCCATTGTAGGCGGTCAGGCCATGCGTGTCGTATTCGACGCCGATGCGCGCGCCGAGCAGGTCGAGATCGTTGAGCAGGTTGCGCAGATCGATCGCGGGATTGGCGCCATCACGATCGGTCCACAATAGGATATTGTCGATGGTCGAGGTGTTTCGCGCCTGCCTCAAATCGGCCGAGCGGGTGAGCAGCACCATCGAGCCGTCGGCCTTCACCACCAGACACTGGAAGAAACAGAAGCCGAAAGTGTCGTAGCCGGTCAGCCAGTACATGCTCTCCTGCGCGAACAAAAGCACAGCGTCGAGCTTCTTCTCGGCCATCTCGATCAGCAGCCGGTCGCGCCGCGCGTCGAATTCCGAACGTTCGAAATGCAGCGCCATTAGTCTTTCTCCAGAACGATTGCCGAGACCTGCCGCCCGTAATCCGCTTCCTTGCGGTGGGTGGTGCGCCGGTAGGAATAGAAAAGGTCTTCTTCCGCGTAAGTGCAGCGGCCGAGCCCGTCGGCGGTCACGCCGGCCTTGCGCAGCCGGTCGACCGTATATTGGTTGAGGTCGAACATCGAGTGGCCGGGGTTCTGCGACGACCTGAAATAGCGCTGATTGCCAGCGTCGGCCTCGACGAAGCGGGCGAGGAATTCCGGGCCGACCTCGTAATTGTCGGGGCTGATGGAAGGGCCGAGCACGGCCACGATGCGATCGCGGCGGGCGCCGAGCCCTTCCATCGCGGCCACGGTGTTTTCGAGCACGCCGGTGAAGGCGCCTTTCCAGCCGGCATGGGCCGCGCCGATGACGCGCGCCCCCGCGTCGGCGAACAGCACCGGTCCGCAATCGGCCGTCGAGGCGCCGATAGCGATGCCCGGCCGGTCGGTGACGATGGCGTCGGCCTTGGGGCGAGGGACGGCGAAAGGCTCCCTGGCGATGACGACATCGGGAGAATGGACCTGATGCGCGGTGAGGAGACGATCCGCCGGCACGCCCATCCAGTCGGCGACGCGGCGACGGTTCTCGGCGACCAGCGTCTGGTCGTCGCTGGAGCCCGTGCCGATGTTGAGGCCTCGATAGATGCCGCTGGAGACGCCGCCGATGCGGGTGAAATAGCCGTGGCGTATGCCCTGCGCCTGCTCAAGCAGCGGCGAGCGCACTGGATCGGGTCTGGTCTGATTCAGCATGGAAGGGTTTGTTGTCCGCGCGGGCGATTTCGTCAAGGTGGAGTTCGGTTGGGGGGTGAGGCTCGGGCAAGTGGCAGGGCCAGCTTGCACGGGTTGCCCGCCGATGTCAGCCAGTTTTCGCCGCCGGCCGGATCTTCATCACCTTGAACAGCTCGCCCATCGAATCGAGGCCGGCAAGGCGCTCGACCGCGTCGGAAATCGCCTGCCGCGCGACGTCATCGGCCCTGGCGCCAAGCGCGCCGGCGCGCTCGAGCAGGCCCATGCCGAGCAGGAATTCACCCTGCGTGGTCAGCTCCGCCTGGAGGCCGTGCTCCCGGACGGCTGCGGCCAACGCGGCGAAATCGACATGAGCGGTAAGGTCGGCCTCGCCGGGATTGGCCAGCACGTCTTCGTGACCGTGCCTGCGCACAGCCTGCAATGTGTCGCCGATGCCCGGCTCAAGATGGCCGTAATCGATGAACAGCCCGGCGCCGCCATGGCCGGCGATACGCTTGGCAATCGCCGCCATCAGCGCCGCGCGGGCCGGCGCCAGCTCGACGATCGCGCCTTGCACAGCATCGGCCGCGCCAGCCGGCAGCAGCGCCGGGTCGACGGAACCCGCGCCGGCGAAGAAATGAAGATTGTCGGCATCGTCTAGCCCGACCATGCGCTCGCGCCAGCCTGCGCCGACATAGACGAACTGGCGGATCGGCACCGCGTCGAACAGCTCGTTGCCGACGATGAAGAGCGGTTGCAGCGGCAGCGTGTCGATGGTTTGGTGCCAGCTCAGGGCCGAACTCTGGCCGGCAAGCGTCTCTTTCTGGATTTCGGCCAGGCGCGGACTGGTCTCGATCATGGCGAAGGAAGCCTCGGCGGCAAGCGCCGGATCAAGCCGCGACCAGGTGCGCAGCATGTCCTTCATCAGCGTGCCGCGACCGGGACCGATTTCGGCGAAGGTGGCTGGGAGCGGCCGGCCCACACCTTGCCAGGCCTGGTAGAGCCAGACGGCGACAAGCTCGCCGAACATCTGGCTGATCTCCGGCGCGGTGACGAAGTCGCCGGCGGCGCCGAAGGGCTCGCGCGTCGTATAATAGCCGTCCTCAGGGTCGAACAGGCAGAGCGCCATGTATTCGCTGACCGGGATCGGCCCCACCGCGCCGATCAGGCCGACCATGCGCTCCTTCAGCCCGGTCATGCCGGCTGCGTCTGCGTCATCGGCTTTGCGGTGGCCATGGCCCAGATGCCGGCGAGCACCATCGGCGAGGACAGGACCATGCCCATGGTCAGCCAGTTGGTGCCGAGCAGATAACCGAGCTGCTGGTCAGGCTCGCGGAAGAACTCGACGAAGATGCGCGACAGGCCGTAGCCGCAGATGAAGGCGCCGCCGACGAAGCGCGGTGTCTTCAGCTTCAGCCGCGAGTGGGTGAGGAAGCGTAGCACAAGGAAGAGCACAAGACCTTCCAGCAGCGCCTCGTAGAGCTGGCTGGGATGCCGGGTGAACGGGCCGCCATTGGGGAATTCGATCGCCCAGGGCACGTCCGACGGCCGGCCCCAGAGTTCCGAATTGATGAAATTGGCCACACGCACCAGCCCAAGGCCGACCGGCACGCCGGCCGAGACGACGTCAAACAGCGTCCAGGTGTGAATGCCGCGCTTGAGCGAAAAGAGCGTCATGGCGAGGATGACGCCGAGCAGTCCGCCATGGAACGACATGCCGCCCTGCCAGACCGCAAAGATGTCGAGCGGATGCGCGATATAGCGTGGAAGGTCGTAGAAGAGGACATAGCCGGTCCGCCCGCCGAGCACCACGCCGATCGCCGCCCAGACGATGAAATCGTCAAGGTCCTCGGGCTTCATCGGCAGCTTGCCGTCCGGCCAAAGGCTGGCATTCGCGGCCAGACGCTTGGCGTACCACCAGGCGAAGAGAATGCCGACGATGTAGCCGACCCCATACCAATGCACGGCCAGCGGCCCGATATGGACGATGACCGGGTCGATATTGGGGAAGGGCATGGAGGCCAGCGGCAGCAGGAAATATTCGCTCAAACTGGGTCTCTCCGGTTGCGGTCGTCTATCGGGCGCGGACCATGCGGCAGGGTTTTGGCGGGGTCAAGGCAGGCTTCGCTTGCAATCCGTGCCGCGCGCCACTACGTCAAAATAGCCAAGCGAGGATTTGCCATGTCGACCGGAACGAACCGCATTCTCGATGAATTCGCCAAGCTGATGACCGATGCCGCGGGGGCAGCCCAAGGCGTCAGGCGCGAGATGGAGACGGCTTTCCGCAGCCAGGCCGAGCGCCTGCTCAACTCCATGGATGTCGTGAAACGCGAAGAGTTCGAGGCCGCCCGCGAGATGGCCGTCAAGGCAAGAGAAGACAACGTCCAGCTTGCGGTGCGCCTCGAAGCGCTGGAGGCCAAGCTCGCCGAATTGACCGGGCAGGCCGCACCTGCAGCTGCGGCGAAGCCCAGATCAAAAAAATAATCGTAAACTTTTCCACAAAGCGCGATCCGAAAAATCGCTTTGCCGTGAATCGCTTACCGGCATTGCATGAATCTTTTTGACAGCGCCTTTCCACATGCGAATGACGCAGTGCGAAAAATTGGGCTGTTCACGCGACTCCCGATCAATAGACTGAATTTGTTGCATGATTCGAAGCAGGGTCATGCGCCGGGCGGTGGGGTCCGGTTGGGGTCTTCGCGTTTGGAAAGTCCTGGCCGTCCGAGTTCTAGACAAGATTGTTCGTTGTGCGTGCCCTCTCTCGCGGAGCGTGTGGCGGCGCTCTCAGAACGACAGGAAGCATTCATGGAACTCCTCGAACTCGAATTCTCCCGCGAAATCCACCCGGTGGACGTCATCGAGCAGGTGGCCCACAACAATGACTGGTCCTTCGAACGCGCCGGCGATGACGAGATCTCGATTTCGGTGACAGGCAGCTGGACCGACTATCATGTCTCCTTCTCCTGGATGGAAGATTTCGAGGCGCTGCATCTGGCCTGCGCCTTCGACATCAAGGTGCCGGAAACGCGCGCGCTGGAAGTGATGCGGCTTCTGTCGCTGATCAACGAACAGATGCTGTTCGGCCATTTCGACCTGTGGGAGCAGGAGGGCGCGATCATGTTCCGGCAATCGCTGCTGCTCGCCGGCGGCGTGGAGCCGTCGAGCCAGCAGGTCGAGGTGCTTCTGTCCTCGGCGTTGGAGGCCTGCGAATGCTATTTCCAGGCCTTCCAATTCGTCGTCTGGTCGGGTACGTCGGCCAAGGACGCGCTGTCCAGCGTGCTCTTTGAAACCCATGGAAGCGCCTGAGCCAAGCCAACACCGCCGATGAGTTCCAGCAGCGAGCGCAAGCCCGAGATCAGCTTTGCCGATTTCGATCGTGTCGACATCCGTGCCGGCACGATCGTCGAGGCTGAGCCCTTCCCGGAGGCGCGCAAGCCGGCATTCAAGCTGAAGATCGATTTCGGCCCGGCTATCGGGGTGAAGAAGTCGTCGGCGCAGATCACCAAATATTATGCGCCGGAGACGCTGATCGGCCGGCAGGTCTTCGCGGTGGTCAATTTCCCGCCGCGCCAGATCGGCCCGTTCATGTCGGAAGTGCTGACGCTTGGCTTTCCGGACGAGGAAGGCGCCGTCGTGCTCGGGGCCATCGAGCGCAAAGTGCCGGATGGCGGGCGTCTATTCTAGGACAAGCCTGGGCCGGCCTGACGTTACCGCATCCTGATCGGCGCGTTTGCGCGGCATCCCCAGCGCTTCTTCGACCGCGTCGAGGAACATCTCGGCGCATGCCCTCCAGCTGTAGCGCAGGGCGCGCTGACGCGCCTCCGCGCGGTCAATGTGAAGCGCTTTGAGCGCCGCCTCGCGCAAATCCTCGGATACGGCCCCGCCGACCCCGTCGCCGACGATGTCGATCGGTCCGGTCACCGGATAGGCGGCCACCGGCGTGCCGCTGGCCAGAGCCTCGATGATGACGTTGCCGAAGGTGTCGGTGCGGCTCGGAAAGACAAAGACGTCGGCCGAGGCGTAGATTTCCGCCAGTTCGTCATTCGGACGATGGCCGAGGAAATGCGCGTTCGGATAGCGGGCGCTGAGCTTTGCCAGTTCCGGCCCCTCGCCGACCACCACCTTGCTGCCGGGGAGATCGAGATCGAGGAAGGCGGTCAGGTTCTTTTCGATCGCGACACGGCCGACGCAGAGGAAGATGGGGCGGGGAAAGCTGGTGTCCTTGCGTTTGTCCGGCCGGAAATGATCGGTGTCGACGCCGCGAGTCCAGGGCCTCAGCTTATCGAAGCCGCGCGAGGCAAGGTCGTCCGCCAGCGATTGCGTGGCGACCAGCGTGCCCTGTCCGGAATTGTGGAAGTCGCGCAGCCAGCTATAGGCCCAGCTCTCCGGAACCGGCAGGCGAGCGCTGAGATATTCGGGAAAACGCGTGTGGTAGCTGGTGGTAAAGGGACGGCCGGCCTTGCGGCAGTAGCGGCGCGCCATGATGCCGAGCGGCCCTTCGGTGACAATGTGGATGTGGTCGGCCTTGCGCGCTTCGATCAGCCGAGCGACATGACCGGGGGTTGTCAAGGCGAGCCGAATGTCCGGATAGGTCGGCAGCGGCAAGGTGCGGAAGATGTTCGGCGTCAGGAAATCGACCTGGACATCGAAGGATTTCAGCGTTTCGGTAAGCCGCTCCAGCGTGTGAACCACGCCGTTGACCTGCGGTCGCCATGCATCGGTGACCATCAGGATCCGCATGACAACCCTTCGCACAGATTCTTGAGCGCGCCGGCACGGTGGCGGAACGGCAGCCAGGCTGCAGCTCTCGCTTCGCTCCAGCGCACCCGGGCGGGTGCGGGATCGAAGCGGGGCGGCATGGCCGAATCGATAAAGGTCGCGCGCTTCATGCGCGCTCTTGAGCATGATTTCATGACGGGCCGATGAACGCCGTCTTTGCCCGATTAGGCTGGCACCTTGATCACGGCCCGCAGACCGCCCAGCGGACTGTCTTCAAGCATAATGTCGCCGCCGTGGCTGCGGGCGATGTCGCGGGCGATCGACAGGCCGAGGCCGGTGCCGCTGGCATCGAGGTTGCGCGCTTCGTCGAGCCGCAGGAATGGCTTGAACACTTCTTCGCGCTTGTCGGGCGCGATGCCGGGACCGTCATCGTCGATGGTGACGGTCAGCGAGCCGCGGCCGTGATTGGCGTGGACCTCGACCGTCTTGGCATATCGGAAGGCATTGCCGATGACGTTGGACATCAGCCTGGCAAAGGCGTTCGGCCGCACATGCACGGTCGGATCGCCGGTCAGTGTCGTCGACAGCCTGCATTTGCGCAGTTGCGCTTCCTCGCCAAGCTTCTGGAAATAGGCGTCGAGATCGAAGCGGCCGGTGTCTTCCGCCGCCTCGCCGCGGGCAAAGGAGAGATAGCCCTCCAGCATCGACTGCATATCGTCGATGTCCTGGTTCAGCGCGGCCTTGGTCTCGGCCTTGCCGCCGGCCAGTGCCAGCTGCAGCTTGAAGCGGGTCAGAATGGTCCTGAGATCATGGCTAACGCCGGTCAGCATGGCGGTGCGCTGCTCGATCTGGCGCTCGATGCGCTCGCGCATCTGGATGAAGGCGAAGCCGGCGCGCCGCACTTCCTCTGCGCCGCGCGGACGGAAATCGCGCGGCATCGGCCGGCCCTTGCCGAAGCTCTCGGCGGCTTCGGCCAAGGTCAGGATCGGCCTTATTTGATTGCGCAGGAAGGGGATGGCGATCATCAAGAGGACCAGCGAGGTGCCGACCATCCAGATCAGGAAGATATGGGTGTTCGAGGCATAGGCCTGGCTGCGACGCACGAAGACGCGCAGGACCTTGCCTTCGAGCTGGACGCGGACCTCGACGACGTTGGAGTTGCCGACCGTGTCGATCCAGAATGGACGGTTGATCTGCCGGGTAATCTCCGACGACAGGGCCGTGTCGAGGATTGAGAAGAACGGCTTCGGTCCGGGGGCCGGCAGGGGATCGGGCGGCAGCAGATCCACTTTCAGCTGCATGCGGTCTTGGGCGATGCGGATGATGTTGGCGTAATCGGCGTCGTGGGGATAGGTCTCCATCATGTCGATGATGGCAGCGATGTCGGCGATCGTCGCCTGCGACAGGCGTTGGGTGACTGTCTGCCAGTGGCGCTCCATGAAGACGAAGGCGACGACCGACTGCAAAAGGATCATCGGCGCGATGACGATGATCAGGGAGCGGGCATAAAGCCGCTTCGGCATGTAGAGCGCGACCAGGCGCCAGAACCGGTTCCAGGCGCGCGGCATCGCCCTCAACGTCCGCAAAGCGAGATCGCCGAGGCTCCCGGTCTTGGGCTTTTCCAGTTGCGTGGTCGCCATTCGCCCTTCCGCTCATCGATGGCCGTAGCAAAGGGCCGTCGAGAGTAGTCTATTCCACGCTGAGCCGATACCCAATACCGCGCACGGTCTGCAGCCACACCGGATTGGACGGATCGCGCTCGATCTTGCGGCGCAGCCGGTTGATCTGGACATCGATGGTCCGCTCGCCGACATCCGATTCGTCGCCGACGAGCTCGTGCCGCGGTATGGTTTCGCCCGCCCGGGCGGCGAAGATCGCCAGGATTTCCTGCTCGCGGTCGGTCAGCTTCAGCGCCTCGCCGCCACGCTTCAGTTCGCGCTTGGCGATCTGGAAGGTGTAGGGGCCGAAGACGAGCTGCTCGACTTTCGGCGTCGTCGCCGGGCCGCCGCGGCGCAGGATGTTGTTGATGCGCAGGATGAGCTCGCGCGGATCGAAGGGCTTCGGCAGATAGTCGTCCGCGCCGGCCTCGAGCCCGGTGATACGGCTGTCGGTTTCCGACAGCGCCGTCAGCATCAGGATCGGCACGTTCTTCTCGGCCCGCAGCGCCTTGGTGAGGTCGACGCCGGTTTCGCCGGGCATCATGACGTCAAGCACGAGCAGGTCGAAGTCCAGCCCGGCGAGCTTGCGCCGGGCCTCGCCGGAGTTGCCGGCGACGGTGACGCGAAAGCCGTTCTCGGACAAATATTGCTTGAGCAGATTGCGGATGCGGGTGTCGTCGTCGACCACCAGCAGATGCGGCGCATCATCGCCGGGCGCTGCCGGATGATCAACCTTCTCAGTGGTCTCCATTTTTCTTCCCCGATGTTTGCGCAGGCACAATGTTGATCTGCGCTCTAAGTTCCGGATTGACCATGGCCTCCAGGAATCTTTCGATCGAGGCGCGTTCGGCGGTCCCGGAATCCTCCAATGCAGCACGGATGCGGCGCGACTGTGGCCGTGCCAGCGCCAGTGCCAGCGCGCGGCCCTTGGCAGTCGGATAGAGCTCGCGCTGCCGGCGGTCGCGTAACCCTTGCACCTGGACGATATGGTCCGTGTCGATCAGCTGCTTCAACACCCGCGCCAGGCTCTGTTTGGTGATCTTCAGCACGTCGAGCAGCTCGGCAACTGTCAGGCCGGGCCTGCGGTTGACGAAATGCAAGACGCGGTGATGGGCCCGGCCGAAGCCGTAATCGGCAAGGATCTGGTCGGGATCGGAGGTGAAGTCGCGATAGGCGAAGAAAAACAGCTCGATGATGGCAAAGTCGATGCCGTCCTCGTCGGTGATCGCCGTCCTGATCGGTTTTCCGGCTGCGGAGCTTCGATCCGTCATCATTTCTCCAGGCCAAGCGGGGGAATTACGTCAGTACTGTTGACGTAATTTCCCGCAAATGATAATTTTTGACAAGCTTTTCGGCGGATTGCGAACGAAAAGGCAAACGGAAGCCGTTTTTCCGGAACTTCCTAAGTTTGCCATGGATTGAATATCCGCCTACGTTTCCAGGCACAGGCCGGCGGTTTCGGACCCAGTGGCGGGGCCGACACGAAAGGCCATATGACACAACGATTGGCGGGCGCCCGCCCGCGGGAGGTTTCCATGGCATCCGTTCCCTTCGATCAACTGGACGGCTTCATCTGGATGAACGGCGAGTTCGTCAAATGGGGCGACGCCAAGATCCACGTGCTGACCCATGGCCTGCACTATGCCAGCGCGGTCTTCGAGGGCGAGCGCGCCTATGGCGGCCAGATCTTCAGGCTGACCGAGCACAATGAGCGCCTGCATGAATCGGCGCGCCTGCTCGGCTTCAAGATTCCCTATTCGGTCGGCGAGATCGACGAGGCTTGCCGCTCGCTTCTGAAGAAGCAGGGTTTCCAGGACGCCTATGTGCGTCCGATCGCCTGGCGCGGCAGCGAGCAGATGGGTGTTTCGGCGCAGAACAACCGCATCAACTGCGCCATCGCCATCTGGCAGTGGCCGAGCTATTTCGACCCGGCGCAGAAGCTGAAGGGCATCCGTCTCGACGTCGCCGAATGGCGCCGGCCCGACCCGCGCACGGCGCCGTCCAAGTCCAAGGCCGCCGGCCTCTACATGATCTGCACGCTCTCCAAGCACGCCGCCGAGGCCAAGGGCTACGCCGACGCCATGATGCTCGACTGGCGCGGCCAGGTGGCGGAAGCCACCGGCGCCAACATCTTCTTCGTCAAGGACGGCAAGATCCACACGCCGACGCCCGACTGCTTTCTCGACGGCATCACCCGCCGCACCGTCATCGGCCTGGCCAAGGAGCGCGGCTTCGAGGTGATCGAGCGTGCCATCATGCCCGAAGAGCTCGATGGTTTTGAGCAGTGCTTCCTTACCGGCACGGCCGCTGAAGTCACGCCAGTCTCGGAAATCGGTCCGTACCGATTCGAGGTCGGCGAGATCGCCAAGACGTTGATGAACGACTATTCTGCCGCCGTGCAGCCAAAGCACGCCATCGCCGCAGAATAGCGATAGTCACAGCTGTTTTCTGCAATAGGGGGCGGTTTTCGGGCCGCCCCTTTTATTTAAGCGGCAGCGCAGAATTCGGCGCCTCATGGGCGCGGTCGGTCCGGCGACGGCAGCGGCAGCAGCCGGTGGGACCGGGCAGGGCGCTGAACATACAAAACAGCATCGTCGGCGCCGGCGGCAGTGCCATTCTGACGGTTAGTCGGCGACGTTTTGAACGCGATGCAGAAATTGGCCCGGCAAATTTCGGGCTTCGCATGGCGGCTATGGCTGTATTTCTTTCAGAGATCATCGGTGGACGCAGTCGGCTGTGCTCTCTACATCAGGGCAATACCTCGAAAGGAAAGCCATGGGTCAGCTCAATGCCGGCATCGTGCCGGTCACGCCCTTCCAGCAGAATTGCACCATTCTCTTCGACGTGGACGACAAACAAGGTGTCGTCGTCGATCCGGGCGGCGACGTCGACAAGATACTGGCAGTGCTTAAGGACAACGCGATCACGGCGAAGGCGATCTGGATCACCCACGGCCATATCGATCATGCCGGCGGCGCGATGGATCTGAAGGATGCACTCGGCATCGACATCATCGGCCCGCACGAGGCCGATCGGCCGCTGCTTGCCAATCTCGAGAACCAGGCCAGGCGTTTCGCGCTTACCGATCCGGCGCGCAATTGCATTCCGGACCGTTTCCTCGGTGAAGGCGACACGGTCTCGTTCGGAGAGCATTCGTTCGAGGTGCTGCATTGCCCCGGGCACGCGCCGGGCCATGTCGTCTACTACAACCGAGCGGCCAAATTCGCCCATGTCGGCGACGTGCTGTTTCGCGGCTCGATCGGCCGCACCGATCTGCCGGGCGGCGATCACGCCGCGCTGATCGCGTCGATCAAGGATAAGCTGCTGCCGCTCGGCGATGACATCGGCTTCATCTGCGGTCACGGTCCGGGCGGCCGCTTCGGCGAGGAGCGCCGGACGAATCCCTTCCTGGCCTGATCCTCTCCGCAAAGAAAAGAGCGCCGCTGGAGGGCGGCGCTTTTTTCCGGGCTGGAACCCTAAGTTTTAGTTGGCAACGCAGAAATACTGTTCGCCATCGTTGCCGGTGAACGTTCCGGTACGCGAGTTGAACGAGCGGTAGCGGTCCGAGCAATACTCGTACCATTCGCGGGTCCACGGCTCGGCATAGCGGTCGGCATAGACGACGCGCGGCTGTACATAGTAGCGGCGCACGGGCCGGTCGACATAATAGCCGTCATCGTAGGCTGGATCGTAGTATCTCGGCCCTGGGTTGCTGAGAGCGCTACCGATCAGGGCGCCCGCCGCCAGGCCGACAACGCCGGCGGCGACGGCGTCGCCGCCATGATGATGATGACGACGCCAGCGCCAATCGTCAGCATTTGCCGCCGAGAAGGTGGCCAAAGTGGTCGCGGCGACGCCGGCGGTCACAATGGCGGTCTTGAGAATTCGGTTCATTTTCGGTCTCCTTCGCGCCGCCCCGCGTATTTTCAGGGGATGCGGGTCGGCTTTAGCAAGGGTTAGTAGAAGACCGTGGCTGAACAGAGGCTGAACGGAACTGGGCGAACGATTTCGAGGCTCGAACAAAATTCCGAGCTCTGCCGGAGCGTCTCGCTGCTCAGTCTCCGTCGGATCTGTCTTGAGCCGGCTTAGCCGACAGACAGATTGACGGCCTTCGGGCCCTTGCCTCGCTTGTCGGGCTCGGTGTCGAATGTCACTTTCTGCCCATCCTCAAGACCGGGAAGGCCCGACGCCTGCACGGCCGAAATATGGACGAAGACGTCCTTCGCGCCATCGTCGGGCGTGATGAAGCCGAAGCCCTTGGCATGGTTGAAGAATTTGACGGTGCCGGTCTGCGGCATGGGAAGCTCCTTTGATCCCATCAAGTCAGTCTCGGGCCGGCAAATTGCCCGAGAGGAAATTTGTCCTTTATTTTAGCGCTATCGGCAAGAGAAAGTTTTCGCCTGCCAATCCAACTATTTGCCGGACAAAAAAGGGCGCGACGGAACCGTCGCGCCCTCGAAAACTCAAGCTTCCTGCGAAGCCCATTCATGAACCTGCCGCGCCATTGATCAGCGGAAGACAGGCAGCGTCGCCCGCTCAGGCGGCGCGGAGGTTGACCGCCTTCGGGCCCTTGCCCATACGGTCAGGCTCGACGTCGAAGGTGACCTTCTGGCCGTCGACGAGCGTGCGCAGGCCGGAGGCCTCGATCGCGGAGATGTGGACGAACACGTCCTTGGCGCCGCCGTCAGGCGTGATGAAGCCGAAGCCTTTGGTGGCGTTGAAGAACTTTACGGTGCCGGTCTGGGCCATGGGGGAACTCCTTCACCCGTATCAGTCTGGTGGGCTCGCCCGCTGCCTTGGGCTGATCCCGGTGTTGCTTCGGCAGTCATGCATTCGCGCATGGTCAAAGCCCCCGCCGAAAAACGGGGCCGTCAGAGATTCACACTATCGGGGAAAGGTCGTCCAAAACGTGCCGCTCTCCGGGTCGCAAATGCCCGAACACCAAATTTATTACACGGAAATGTGATGGTTGCAAGACTACACCGCGGGCAGCCCTCGGCACGCCCAACGCGAGGGCATCGATAGAACCCGGCGCCATGACCGGTCATCGGCCAGAAAAGAGCCAGGCATGGGCCAGTGCGAGACGCCGCTCGGCGACAAATTTCGGTACGGGCAAAGCACAAGCCGGGGTTGCGTTCGAGCCCAAAATGGCGAGGAATTGGGCGGGCTGGCGCGGCCGCGCCTGAGCCAGGATCGGAGAGGGACCTATGCGATTTCTTGCGGCAATCGTTTCGCGGCAGGGCCTTGTCGCCCTGCTTCTGTCGGCATTGCTGACGGCCTGTACCGTGGTCGTCGACGAAGGGCCCGGCCCACGCCCGCCGAGGCCGCATCCGCAGCTCTGCACCATGCAATACGAACCGGTCTGCGCAAGACGCGGCGGCGATCGCCAGACCTTCGCCAATGCTTGCCTTGCCGACAGGGCAGGCTATCGCATCGTGCGCGACGGTCCTTGCCGGGATGGTGGCGGTGGGGGCGGCGGCGGTGGCGGCGAGCAAACCTTCTGCACCCGCGAATACGCGCCGGTCTGCGCCAGGCGCCACGGCGAGGTGCGCACTTTCCCGAATGCATGCGAAGCCCGCGCGGCGGACTATCGCATCATCGGCGACGGGCCTTGCTAGCGAGGCCGGGTGCGTTTCGCATTGCGGGCAAGTCGTCGGAGCGCTGCCCACACACTTGCATCTCCCGCCCGCTTGGCTTAGGTCCGGCGGGCGGACAAACACGGCAGGTTTCCCATTAACAGAGATCAGAGAAGAGCGGCAAACGCGGGCGGCAAGGCCGGTTCGGCCAGCCCGCTCGATCCTTATGTGCAAAAGGCATTGCAACTGCACCAGGCGGGGCGCCGGCAAGAAGCGGAATCGCTTTACCGGCAGGTGCTGGGTCAACAGCCGAACCATGCCGCCGCGCTGCATTTCCTCGGGCTTCTCCTGCACCAGACCGGCCGCAGCGAGGAAGGGCTCGACCTCATCGAGCAGTCGGTGACGCTGCAGCCCCAAAATGCCGATTTCCTCAACAACATGGGCACGGTGATGCGCGACCTCGGCCGCGTCGCCGCCGCCGTCGATTTCTTCCGCGGCGCGGTGGACATCCGCCCGGACCAATTGGCGGCGCGCGACAATCTCGGCTCGTCGCTGAAGCAGCTCGGCCAGTTCGACGGCGCCGAGGAGATCTATCGCGGCACGATCGGCCGCAACCCGTTCCATGTCCGCGCCCGCATCGGCCTTGCCGAAACGCTGCAGGAAGCCGGGCGGCTGGACGAGGCGATTGCGCTCTTCCGCGAGTCGCTGTCGATCCGGCCCAAGGATGCCGAGCTGCTCTATGGGCTGGGCGTCGCCATGATGGAGAAGGGCAAGCTCGCCGAGGCCGCCGATCTTGCCCGCCAGGCGGTGGCGATCGCTCCGGCCATTGCGAAAGCCTGGCTGTTGCTGACCCAGGTCAAGCGCCAGACCGAGCGCGACGCCGAGCTTGCCCGCATGGAGGCCGAGCACGCCAAGGCGCCGCAGGATAGCCTTGCGCGCATGCAGCTTTCCTTCGGCCTCGGCAAGGCCAATGACGATCTGAACGATTATGGCCGCGCCTTCGACTATTTCGCCGAAGGCAATGCGATCCGCCGCAAGGGCATCGACTACGACCCGGTGAGAACGCGCGACGAGTTCGAAGCGATGAAGGCGGCCTTCGACAAGGCCTTCTTCGAAAAGCGCAGGCCGAGCGACATTTCCGACGACACGCCGATCTTCGTCGTCGGCATGCCGCGTTCCGGCACGACGCTGGTCGAGCAGATCATCGCCAGCCATCCGCAGGTCTTTGGCGCGGGCGAGCTCAGCATCCTGAAGACGGTCGTCGGCAAGCAGTTTCCGATGAGCATGCCGGGCGGCTTTCCATCAGGGATAGCCGACATGCCGGACAAGGGCTTTGCCGAGGCCGGGCAGGCCTATGTCGAGATGCTGCACAGCCGCTATCCGGGCTTCCGCCATGTCACCGACAAGATGCCGGGCAACTTCCTGCTGGTCGGCTTCCTGCACATGATGCTGCCGAACGCCAAGATCGTGCATTGCGCGCGCGACGCGGCGGCCACGTGCCTGTCGATCTTCAAGGTGCATTTCCGCGGCGACAGCCACCGCTACGGCTACGATCTCGGCGAACTCGCCGATTTCCATAACCTCTACACCGACATCATGGCGCATTGGCACAAGGTGCTGCCCGGCGTCGTGCACGACGTCCGCTACGAGGATTTCGTCGCCGATCAGGAAGGCCAGACGCGGGCGCTGATGGCGCATCTCGGCCTGCCCTGGGACGACAAGGTGCTGTCGTTCCACGAGACCGACCGGCCGGTGCGAACGGCATCGGCCGCGCAGGTGCGCCAGCCGATATATCAGGGCTCGGTCGATCTGTGGAAGCGTTATGGGGAGCGGCTGAAGCCGCTGCTCGACAAGCTCCAGAACGGATAGGGCGGCATTACACTGGTGGGCCGCTTGCTCCGAGTCATCGCAGGCCTTCGAGATTAGCCGCCGCCTCGCAACCTCGTCATTCCAGGGCGAAGCAGGAGCGAAGCTCCGTCGCGGAGACCCTGGAATCCATGCCGTTACCTGCGCGAAGATTGCAGCGGAGCAGAATTCTGGACCGTAGCGGCGCCTCTATGTCACGGCATGGATCCTCGGGTCTGCGCAGGAGCTCCGCTCCTGCTCCGCCCATGGATGACGACTTCGCGCGACTACAGCTCCACGAACGGCTGGAAGCCGCCGAAGATCATGCGCTTGCCATCGAACGGCATCGTCGGCCAATCGGCTTTCAACCGCTCGTCGGCCATGATCTTGGCCATGATGGCGTCGCGGCTCTGCCTGTTTTCATAGACGACCCAGGCGAAGACGACGACTTCGTCATCCTTGGCCTGGACGGCGCGCGGGAACGAGGTCAACTCGCCATAGGGCACGTCGTCGCCGATGCATTCGACATAGGCGAGCGCGCCGTACTCCTTCCAGATGGCGCCGGCCTGTGTGGCCATTTTCTTGTAGTCTTCGAGATTTGCCTTCGGCACAGCGAGCACGAAGCCATCGACATAGGACATGGTGAACTCCTTGGTTGGGTGCGGCTTGTCCAGCCGATAGATGGGTAACACTTTGAACCGGATACATGGGTTACAGTTTTCCCCCTGAGTTGCTGTCCGCCGC
>NZ_NSGF01000024.1 GCF_002294995.1 Mesorhizobium sp. WSM3860
TTCCCAGCCAGCATCTTGAATCTGATTTGCAGACCCTTGGGAATCCCTTCGATTCAATCCAAATTCATCCCGCTCTAGCGCCGGCCCGGCGAATTACTCGAACACGATGCTGGGCACTGCCGCCTCGGCCGCGCCGCGCTCTTCCTGGACCCGCTCCCAGACCTTGCTTGCAATGTCGCGATAGATCTTCGCCTCGGCGCCGTCCGGCTTGGAGGCGACGACGGGCGCGCCGGCGTCCGAACTTTCGCGGATGCCCATCTCCAGCGGCACTTCGCCAAGGAAGGTGACGCCGAGCCGCTCGGCCTCGCGGCGCGCGCCGCCATGGCCAAAGATGTCGTAGCGCTTGCCGGTGTCGGGCGCGAGAAAATAGCTCATGTTCTCGACGATGCCGAGCAGCGGCACGTCCACCTTCTTGAACATGTTGAGGCCCTTGCGGGCATCGATGAGCGCCAGGTCCTGCGGCGTCGAGACGATGACGGCGCCGGCCAGCGGCACCTGCTGGGCCATGGTGAGCTGGGCATCGCCGGTGCCGGGCGGCATATCGACGACCAGCACGTCGAGCGGTCCCCATTCGACCTCGCGCAGCATCTGGGTGAGCGCCGACATCACCATCGGGCCGCGCCAGATCATCGGCGTCTCCTCGTCGACCAGGAAGCCCATCGACATCACCTTGAGGCCGTAATTCTGCATCGGCTTCAGGATTTTGCCGTCGACCGTCTGCGGCCGGCCATGAATGTTGAGCAGCCTCGGCATCGACGGCCCGTAGATGTCGGCGTCGAGCACGCCGACGCTCAGCCCGTTGGCGGCAAGGCCGAGCGCCAGGTTGACGGCGGTGGTCGATTTGCCGACGCCGCCCTTGCCGGACGCCACCGCGATGATCGCATCGATGCCGGGCACGCCGCGTTTGCCGTGACTGTGAGAAGCCGGCGCCTGCGGGCCAGGACGCTGCGGCGCTGCGTGGGGAGCAGGTCGTGGCGGCGCTGCCGGCGAAGCCGGGCGCGGCCGAACCGGCGCCTCCATGCCGCCGCCCTTCTTCTCCGCCGTCAGCGCGACGACGGCGTTGGCGACGCCGGGGATCGCCTTGACGACACGCTCGGCGGCGGCGCGCAGCGGCTCCATCTCCTGGGCGCGGGCGGCGGGAACGGTAATCGAGAAAAACACCTTGGAGTCGGCGATGAAAATCTCAGACACCAGCCCGAGGTCGACGATGTTGCCGGTGAAGTCCGGTCCATTGACCGTCCTCAGGCGTTCGATGACGGTTTCCTTGGTTACAGTCATGGTCTTTCCTCGGAGTTTGGCGTTCCAGATAGTGCAGTTTCCCGGCAGAACCAAGCCGTGGCGCAATGGCTCGTCCGGCGTGCTCCGGAAAACGGACCGGGTGGTGTCGGATTTGCCGACGGCGTCCCGGTCCGCCGATTGCCATGGCCAATCGATCCAAGGGCCCTATCTCGGTTGCCATGAGCGACGGCAAACCGGAAAAGGAGACTGTCATGCTCGCAAACAGCAATGCAGCGGCCAACGTGGCGGTGAAGGACCTTTCGAGAGCAAAGGACTTTTACGAAGGAACGCTGGGCCTCAAGCCGGTCGACGAAATGGCCGAAGAACTGATCGTCTACAAAAGCGGCGACACGGTCATCAACGTCTATCGTTCAGAATTCGCCGGTACCAACAAGGCGACGGCGTTGACCTGGACGGTCGGCGATCAGATCGGCGCCATCGTCCAGGCGCTGAAGTCGAAAGGCGTCCCCTTCGAGCGCTATGAGATGCCCGGGCTGACGCTCGAGGGCGATGTCCATGTCGGCTACGGCATGAAGGTCGCCTGGTTCAAGGACCCGGACGGCAACATACTGTGTCTTGCGGGCGAGTAGATTTCAGCACCAGCTTCGCGTCAGGCCGCCAGGCGCGTGACAAAATAGGTCAACGCCGAAATCGCCGCCGTCGCCGGCAGGGTGATCACCCACGCCACGACAATGTTGCCGGCAATGCCCCAGCGCACGGCCGAGACGCGGCGGGCAGCGCCCACGCCGATGATTGCGCCGGTGATTGTATGCGTGGTCGACACCGGAACGCCGAGCCAGGTGGCGGCAAAAAGCGTGATTGCGCCGCCGGTCTCGGCGCAGAAACCCTGCATCGGGTTCAGCCGAGTGATCTTCGATCCCATGGTGTGGACGATGCGCCAGCCGCCGAACAGCGTGCCCAGAGCCAGTGCCGACTGGCAGGTGATGACCACCCAAAGCGGCACGTGGAAGCTCTGGCCGAGCATGCCTTGCGAATAGAGCAGCACGGCGATGATGCCCATGGTCTTCTGCGCGTCATTGCCGCCGTGTCCCAGCGAATAGAGCGAAGCCGAGAAGAACTGCAGGGCGCGAAAGGAGTTGTCGACCGCGAACGGCGTCTGCCGCACGAACAGCCATGAGACGGTGAGGACTAGGAGGAGCGCCAGCACGAATCCGGTCGCCGGCGAGAGCACGATCGCCGCCACCGTCTTGCCGAGCCCGGACCAGACGATGGCCCCCGGGCCGGCCTTGGCGACGCCGGCGCCGACCAACCCGCCGATCAGCGCGTGCGAGCTGCTCGACGGAATGCCGGCAATCCAGGTGACGATGTTCCAGACGATGGCACCGACGAGCGCGGCGAAGATCACCGCCGGGGTCACGATCTCGGCGTCGACGATGCCCTTTCCCACCGTCTCGGCGACATGCAGGCCGAAGAACAGGAAGGCGATGAAATTGAAGAAAGCCGCCCAGAACACCGCGTAGTGCGGCCTGAGCACGCGGGTGGAAACGATAGTCGCGATCGAGTTGGCGGCATCGTGCAGGCCGTTCAGGAAATCGAAGAACAGCGCCACGGCGACAAGGCCGACCAGCAGGGGAAAGGCGATCGCGGCGTCCATCGCCTATACGTTCTCGATGACGATGCCGCTGATCTCGTTGGCGACGTCCTCGAAACGGTCGACCACCTTTTCCAGCTGGCCGTAGATCTCCGAGCCGATCATATAGGCCATCGGGTCGCTGCGGCCGTGCCGCTTGAACAAGTCCTTCAGCCCCTGCTCGTGCAAGTCGTCGGCGCGGCCCTCGACGCGCATGACTTCTTCGGCGATGGCATTCAGCCGCGCGGCGTTGGCGCCAACCTTGCCGAGCAGCGGGATGGCCTCTGCGACCAGTCGGGCGGCCTCGACGATGACGCCGCCCATTTCCCGCATCAGCGGATCGAACTCCCTCATCTCGAACAATTTCACTGTCTTGACGGCCTTGTGCATCGTATCGATGGCATCATCCATCGACTGGATCAGATCCTTGATATCGCCGCGGTCGAAGGGCGTGATGAAGGAGCGCCTGACGGCAAGCAGGACCTCCGCGGTGATGCCGTCCGCTTCGTCCTCCAGATCGACGATGGTCTTGCACCAGCGCTCGATGTCTCTGCCCTGGAGAAGCTGCTCAAGCGCTTCGGCGCCGCCGACTACCGTGCGCGAATGCCGTTCGAACAGTTCGAAGAAGCGATCCTCGCGCGGCAACAGTCTGCGAAACCAACTCAGCATCTCGTCCTCCCCGCTTCCGCCTATCCCACATAGCGCCATGGGCGGCGCGGGAAACAGATAAGCCGGCTCAAAATGTGGATGAGATCCTATCGCGCATGCGTCTTGCGAAGCAAAGCGATTTCCCCGACCTTGGGCAAACTGTGGATCGGATGACATGATCGACAAGCTGGAATTCTTCATCGCTTTAGCCAGGGAAGAGCATTTCGGGCGCGCCGCCGAGGTGTGCGGCGTCACCCAACCGACGCTGTCGGCCGGCATCAAGCAGCTTGAGGAGCAGCTCGGCGTCATGCTGGTGCTGCGCGGCTCGCGCTTTCAGGGCCTGACGCCGGAAGGCAAGCAGGTGCTGGTTTGGGCGCGCCGCATCGTCGGCGATTCAAGGACCATGCGCGAGGAGATGCGGGCGGCGCGCCACGGCCTGTCCGGCCGCATCCGCATCGCCGCCGTTCCGACGGCGCTCGCCATGGTGGCGCGGCTGACGACGCCTTTCCGCGACAAGCATCCCGGCGTCACCTTTTCGGTGCTGTCGCGGACCTCGATCGAGGTGCTGACCCTGCTCGGCAATCTCGATGTCGATGCCGGGATCACCTATCTCGACAACGAGCCGCTGGGGCGGGTGACCAGCGTGCCGCTCTATGACGAGCGCTACCAGCTGATCACGGCGGTCGGGAATCCCTATTCCGACCGCGACAAAGTGACGTGGGCAGAGATCAGCCAGCTGCCGCTCTGCCTGCTGACGCCCGACATGCAGAACCGCCGCATCATCGACCAGCATCTGGCGGAAGCCGGCGTGCAGGTGCGGCCGACGCTGGAATCCAACTCGATGATCGTGCTGTTCTCGCATATCCGGACCGGCAAGTGGTCGTCGATCATGCCGCTTAACCTTGCGGAAACGTTCGGCTTTTCTGAACCGATCCGAGCCATTCCGATCGTCGATCCGGATGCCAGCCACACGGTCGGGCTGGTGGCGGCGCCGCGCGAGCCGCACACGCCGCTGGTGCAGGCGCTGTTGGACGAGGCGATGGCGCTGGCAGACGATTTCCGGGCCCACCGCTAGGCTAGACAATCGGGCTCAGCGTTTTTGATAGAAAATTTCTATCAAGCGACGAGACTGCTTTATTGATCTCGGAGGTTTCCTCTGATTTCATAAGGACTTAGCGATATTGCGCCCTGTGTATGTCATTGCCCCAAAAGCGCTCTATATTTTGGGGTGACATCGTTGGGCGCCATGACAGGGAGGGCGCTGCATGCCGATGCAGCCTGCAAGTACCGAGATCGCGTCGCGCATAGCGGCGATCATCGAGGAGTTGAAGGACCTCGAAGGTCCGCTGTTGCCGATTCTCCACGGCATCCAGGAAGAATTCGGCCATGTGCCGCAGGCCGCGCTTCCGGTCATTGCCGACGGGCTGAACCTCTCGAGGGCGGAGGTGCACGGCGTCGTCACCTTCTATCACGATTTCCGCGCCAAGCCGGCCGGCCGGCATGTGCTGAAGCTCTGCCAGGCGGAAGCCTGCCAGTCGATGGGCTCGGAAGCGGTCGCCGCCAAGGTCAAGCAGTTGCTCGGCATTGATTTCCACGAGACCGCACGCGACGGATCGGTTACATTGGAGCCGGTCTATTGCCTCGGGCTTTGCGCCTGCTCGCCGTCGGCGATGCTCGACGGCGAAGTGCTCGGCCGGCTCGATGACGAGAAGATCGAAGAGATCGTCGCGGAGGTGCGTTCATGATCCCGCGCATCTACATCCCTGCCGATTCCGGTGCCCTGGCGCTCGGCGCCGAACAGGTCGCCAAGGCGATCGAGAAGGAGCTCAAGGAGCGCGGCGTCGAGGCCAAGATCGTGCGCAACGGCTCGCGCGGCGCCTATTTCCTGGAGCCGATGGTCGAGGTTGCGACCGCCGAGGGCCGCGTCGCCTACGGGCCGGTGAAGCCGTCTGACGTGAAGAGCCTGTTCGACAGCGGTTTCCTCAAGGGTGGCCATCACAAGCGCTGGCTCGGCGCGCCAGACAAGATCCCCTTCCTCGCCAAGCAGACGCGGCTGACCTTCGCGCGCTGCGGCGTCATCGACCCGCTGTCGCTCGACAGCTACAAATCGCATGGCGGCCTGAGAGGCCTGCAGAACGCGGTCGCCATGGCGCCGGCCGACATCGTGAAACAGGTGACCGAGTCCGGCCTGCGCGGCCGCGGCGGCGCCGGCTTCCCGACCGGCATCAAGTGGAAGACGGTTCTCGATACGAATTCCGAACGCAAATACATCGTCTGCAACGCCGACGAGGGCGACAGCGCCACCTTCGCCGACCGCATGATTATGGAGGGCGATCCCTTCGTGCTGATCGAAGGTATGGCGATCGCCGGCATCGCCACCGGCGCAACCAAGGGCTTCGTCTATATCCGCTCGGAATATCCGCATGCGGTGGCGACGATGAACAAGGCCGTGGCGATCGCCCGCAAGGCCGGCGTGCTCGGCGTCAATGTGCTTGGCTCGCCCAACGCCTTCGACATGGAAATCCGCGTCGGCGCCGGCGCCTATGTCTGCGGCGAGGAAACCTCGCTGCTCAACAGCTTGGAGGGCAAGCGCGGCGTGGTGCGCGCCAAGCCGCCGCTGCCGGCGATCCAAGGGTTGTTCGGCAAGCCGACGGTGATCAACAACGTGATCAGCCTGGCTTCCGTGCCGATCATCATGGACAAGGGCGCCACCTACTACAAGGATTTCGGCATGGGCCGCTCACGCGGCACGATCCCGATCCAGATCGCCGGCAACGTCAAGCATGGCGGCCTGTTCGAGGCGGCCTTCGGCCTAACGCTGGCCGAAATCGTCGACGAGATCGGCGGCGGCACGGCTTCGGGACGCCCGGTGAAAGCGGTGCAGGTCGGCGGCCCGCTCGGCGCCTATTTCCCACGCGCGTTGTTCGACACGCCTTTCGACTACGAGGCGTTTGCCGCCAAGGACGGGCTGATCGGCCATGCCGGCATCACCGTGTTCGACGACAGCGCCGACATGATGAAGCAGGCGCGCTTTGCCATGGAGTTCTGCGCCATCGAAAGCTGCGGCAAGTGCACGCCCTGCCGCATCGGCTCGACGCGCGGCATGGAGGTTCTGGACAAGGTCGCCGCGGGGATCGAAGCGGAGAAGAACCTCGCTCTGGTCACCGACCTCTGCAACACGATGAAGTTCGGATCGCTCTGCGCGCTGGGCGGCTTCACGCCCTACCCGGTGATGAGCTCGATCACCCATTTCCCCGAGGATTTCAAGCCGGCGCCGACGCGCGTGGCTGCCGAATAGGAGCTGGCAGATGAACATCAAAGCCGACTTCCCGACACTGATCGAAGAGATCGACTACGGAACGCCGGAGACGAAAGCGGCGAAGCAGGTCACGCTGACCGTCGACGGGCAAAGCATCACCGTGCCGGAAGGCACCTCGATCATGCGCGCGGCGATGGAAGGCGGGGTCGAGATCCCGAAGCTCTGCGCCACCGACATGCTGGACTCTTTCGGCTCGTGCCGCGTCTGCCTGGTCGAGATCGAAGGCCGCGGCGGCACGCCGGCATCCTGCACGACGCCGGTCGGCGAGGGCATGGTGGTGCGCACGCAGTCCGACCGGCTCGATGCCATCCGCCGCGGCGTCATGGAACTCTACGTCTCGGACCACCCGACCGGCTGGAACGAGAAGGCCGGAACCGGCGACAGCGAATTCGACGCGGTTGCGGAGTCGGTCGGTCTGACCGAGAACCGCTACGGCGTCGAAGGTCGCAACCACGTCAAGGAAGAAGGCGGCGTGGCGCCCGGCCATGGCTCGCTGGCGGTCGACTACATCGCCCGCGACGAATCCAACCCCTATTTCACCTACGATCCGGCGCAATGCATCGTCTGCTCGCGCTGCGTGCGCGCCTGCGAAGAGGTGCAGGGCACCTTCGCGCTGACCATCGAGGGCCGCGGCTTCGAGTCGCGCATGGTCGCCGGCATGCATGAGGATTTCATCGCTTCCGAATGCGTGTCCTGCGGCGCCTGCGTGCAGGCCTGTCCGACCGACGCATTGCGCGAGAAGACCGTGCTCGAGAAGGGCATGCCGGAGCGCTCGGCCGTCACCACCTGCGCCTATTGCGGCGTCGGCTGCTCGTTCAAGGCGGAAGTGAAGGGTGACGAAGTCATCCGCATGATGCCCTACAAGGACGGCAAGGCGAACCACGGCCATTCCTGCGTCAAGGGCCGTTTCGCCTACGGCTACGCCACCCACAAGGATCGCATCCTGAAGCCGATGCTGCGCGAGAAGATCACCGATCCGTGGCGCGAGGTGACCTGGGAAGAGGCGATCGCCCATACGGCGAAGGAATTCCGCCGCATCCAGTACCAGTATGGACGCGGCTCGATCGGCGGCATCACCTCCTCGCGCTGCACGAACGAGGAGACCTATCTCGTCCAGAAGCTGGTGCGGCAGGGCTTCCGCAACAACAATGTCGACACCTGCGCGCGCGTCTGCCATTCGCCGACCGGCTATGGCCTCGGCCAAACCTACGGCACCTCGGCCGGCACGCAGGATTTCGACTCCGTCGAATTCACCGATGTCGCCGTCATCATCGGCGCCAATCCCGCTACCGCCCATCCGGTGTTCGCCTCGCGGCTGAAGAAGCGTCTGCGCGAGGGCGCCAAGTTGATCGTGCTCGATCCGCGCCGCACCGAGATGGTGAAGTCGGCGCATGTCGAAGCCGACTATCACCTCCCCTTGAAGCCAGGCACCAACGTGGCGGTGCTGACGGCGCTGGCGCATGTGATCGTCACCGAGGGCCTGTTCAATGAGGCTTTCATCCGCGAACGCTGCGACTGGGCCGAGTTCCAGGACTGGGCGTCGTTCGTCGCCCTGCCGGAAAACAGCCCGGAGACGGTCGGCAAGCTGTCCGGCGTCGATCCCGAACTGATCCGAGGTGCTGCGCGCCTCTACGCCAAGGGCGGCAATGGCGCGATCTATTACGGCCTCGGCGTGACCGAGCACAGCCAGGGCTCGACCACGGTGATGGCGATTGCCAACCTCGCCATGGCCACCGGCAATATCGGCCGTCCGGGCGTCGGCGTGAACCCGCTGCGCGGCCAGAACAACGTGCAGGGTTCGTGCGACATGGGCTCGTTCCCACACGAGTTGCCGGGCTATCGCCACATCTCGGGCGAGGCCGTGCGCGACATCTATGAGAGCCTGTGGGGCGTGAAGCTCGACGAGGAGCCCGGCCTGCGCATCCCCAACATGCTGGATGCCGCCGTAGACGGCTCGTTCAAGGGCATCTACATCCAGGGCGAGGACATCCTGCAGTCCGACCCCGACACCAAGCATGTCGCCGCCGGCCTCGCCGCGATGGAATGCGTGGTCGTCCACGACCTCTTCCTCAACGAGACCGCGAACTACGCGCATGTCTTCCTGCCGGGCTCGACCTTCCTGGAGAAGGACGGCACCTTCACCAATGCCGAGCGCCGCATCAACATGGTGCGCAAGGTGCTGGAGCCGAAGGCGCGCTACGCCGACTGGGAGGCGACGCAGGAGCTTGCCCGAGCCATCGGCCTCGACTGGAACTACACGCATCCCGCCGAGATCATGGACGAGATCGCCAAGACGACCCCGAGCTTCGCCAATGTCTCGTTCGAGCTGCTCGACCGTGTCGGCTCGGTGCAGTGGCCCTGCAACGAGAAGGCACCGCTCGGCACGCCGATCATGCATGTCGACGGCTTCGTGCGCGGCAAGGGCAAGTTCATCCGCACCGAATATGTCGCGACGGACGAACGGACCGGCCCCCGCTACCCGCTGCTGCTCACCACCGGCCGTATTCTGTCGCAGTACAATGTCGGCGCGCAGACCAGGCGCACCGAGAATTCGATGTGGCATGCCGAGGACCGGCTGGAGATCCATCCGCACGATGCCGAGAACCGCGGCATCCGCGAAGGCGACTGGGTGCGGCTGGCGAGCCGTTCCGGTGAAACCACGCTGCGCGCGCTGATCACCGACCGCGTGTCGCCGGGCGTTGTCTATACGACGTTCCACCACCCGGACACGCAGGCCAACGTGATCACGACCGACTTCTCGGACTGGGCGACCAACTGTCCGGAATACAAGGTCACCGCCGTGCAGGTGGCGCCCTCCAACGGTCCGACCGAGTGGCAGAGGGACTATAACGAGCAGGCGCGCCAAAGCCGCCGCATCGCCCCGCTGGAAGCGGCGGAGTAGCCTTGGCCGCGCGCCGCAAAGCCACGACGCAGATATCGCGGCTGGCGCACCGCGCCAGCGGTACCGCGGCCGCGAACCGCATGGTGCCGGAGGAGACGCCGGTCGCGTTCTCCTATGCCGGCACGACGCATGCGGTGATGATGGCGAGCCCCGCCGATTTCGAGGACTTCGCGCTCGGTTTCTCGCTGACCGAAGGCATCGTTGGCAATCCGAAAGAGATCGAGGCGATCGAAGTCGAGGATCTAGGCGCCGGCATCGACATCCAGATCAAGCTGAAGGACCAGGCCAACACGCGCTTCCAGGCGCGACGGCGCCGGCTTGCCGGGCCGGTCGGCTGCGGCCTGTGCGGCATCGAATCCATCGAGGAAGCGATGCGCTCGGTCGACGCCGTCAGTGCGTCGAAGCTTACGCTTTACGCCGAAGACGTCACCCGTTCGGTCAAGCTGTTGTCGAAGCAACAGCCGCTGCACACCGAGACCGGGGCGGTGCATGCTGCCGGCTTCTACGTTCCCGGCAAAGGTATCGTGATGGCGCGCGAGGATGTCGGCCGCCACAATGCGCTGGACAAGCTCGCCGGCGCGCTGGCCAAAGCCGGCATCGACGGCGCGACAGGGGCTGTCGTGGTGACCTCGCGCGTGTCGGTGGAGATGGTGCAGAAGACAGCCGCCATCGGTGCCCCGATCATCATGGCGGTATCGGCGCCCACCGCGCTTGCCATCCGCACCGCCGAGTCCGCCGGCATGACGCTGGTGGCGCTGGTGCGCGGCGACGATTTCGATATTTTCACCCACCCCGACCGGGTGGCTTCCGGAGTTGCCAAGCATGTCGCATGACCACATCGCCAGCACCAGGGAAAAGCTGGTGCGCATGGCCAATCAGATCGCCACCTTCTTCCATTCGAAGCCGCGCGAGGAAGGCATTGCCGGCGTTGCCGAGCACATCAACAAATTCTGGGAGCCCAGGATGCGGCGGCAGTTCTTCGAGCTGCTGGACGGCGACGCGGAGGATTTCGACGAACTGGTGATCGCCGCCTCGGCAAAGATCAAGCGGCCGCTGACGGCCGAGCAGGCCGACAAGAGCCTCGGTTACGCCAAGCCTGCAGAGGGCGAGGGCGTCATTCCGCATAAGTAGTCCTCGGCGCCGCATCGGCGCCAAAGGTCTTATATTTCCGCTCTCTAAAGTTTCGCTGCCGCAAGCCGGCTGCCTCTGCTATGGTTGACGACAGGAGATCGTCGGGCCGGCGGGGCAGTTGCGTGAGGCCGATCGAGACCAGGTATGCCCGTAGCGGGGATGTGCGGATCGCCTATCAGGTGGTCGGCCAAGGCTCGTTCGATCTCGTCTTCGTTCCCGGCTTCATTTCCAATCTCGACCTGCAATGGGAAGACGAGGGCTACAGCCGCCTGCTGAAGCGGCTTTCGACTTTCTCTCGGTTGATTCTGTTCGACAAACGCGGCACCGGGCTTTCGGACCGCGTGGACAACCGTCATCTGCCCAGCCTGGAAACCCGCATGGATGACGTGCGCGCGGTGATGGACGCCACCGGCAGCGGCCGCGCGGCAATCCTCGGCGCTTCGGAAGGCGCACCGATGGCGATGCTGTTTGCCGCCACCTATCCGGAGCGGACGCGGGCACTCGTGCTCTATGGCGGTTATGCGCATTTCCACAAATGGGTAATGCCGCCGGAGCGCCTGGAAGCCTTCATCGAGACGGCCGAGACGGCCTGGGGCACCGGCGCGACCTTGCCCAATTTCGCGCCAGGCCGGGTGGATGACACGCATTTCGCCCAGTGGTGGGCACGGTTCGAACGGCTGTCGGCCGGCCCGACGGCCGCGGCCACCCTTGCCCGCATGAATGCAGGCATCGACGTGCGCGGCATCCTCTCCGCGATCAGCGCGCCGACGCTGCTGATCCATCGCCGCAATGACGCGCGGGTCGATCCGGAGGCCAGCCGCTTCCTTGCCAGGAAGATTCACGGCGCCCGACTTATTGAGATACCCGGCCGCGACCATCCGATCTGGACCGGGGACGTCGACCGGGTGGCCGACCTGATCGAGGAGTGCCTGACCGGCCAACCGGCGGTGGCCGACACCGAGCGGGTGCTTGCCGCGCTGCTGGTGACGCGCATCTTCGACACCGCCAAGCTCGGCGACCGCATGTGGAGCCAGCGCAGCCAGCGCTTCCAGGAAACATGGCGGCTGCTGGTCGGCCGCCATGGCGGGCGGATTGCCGGCACGCATGGCGAATTGATGATCTCTCGTTTCGACGGGCCGGGGCGCGCCATACGCTGCGCGGCGGCGCTGCGCGATGCGGCGCAGCAGGTCGGCGTGGCAAGCGCGCAAGGCGTGCATGTCGGCGAGATCGAAATGCGCGGCCAGCCGGTCGGCCTAACGGCGCGGGTGACCATGCAGCTCGCCACCCATGCCGGGCACGGCGACATCCTCGCTTCGCGGCTGGTCGCCGAACTGGCGAAAGGCTCCGGCCTGCGCTTCATCGATGCCGGACGTATCAGCCTCGACGAGCTGGGCGAGCCGCTGCCAGTGGTCCAGGCCACGTCTGAGCAGCATCTGGAACCAGCCTGCCGCCACAGACCCAAGGCCCCGGAGCCAGCAACACTGACGGCACGGGAAAGCGAGGTGGTGAACCTGATTGCCGACGGCATGAGCAATGCGGCGATCGCCGCCGAGCTGAGGCTCAGCGAGCATACGGTTAAGCGGCACGTCGCCAACATATTGCTCAAGCTAGACCTGCCGTCGCGCGCTGCTGCGGCGGCCTTCTCGGCAAGGCACACTGGCCCGGACGGGCCATGACCGCCATGGCGCTTTCGGGCGAAGCGATGGGGCGTCTCGAGGACTATGAATTCTTCCCATGCAGGCCAGGCGCCAGGTGGACTTCGTCACCTTCACGAAACAGACCGACGAGCTGTTCGCGGCCGCCGTGGCCAATTCGCTGTGAGAAAATCCCTGCCCGGCAGTAATCGCCGGGCAGCGCTTCGCACACCTACCGCCCAAGACGATGGGCACATGGAGGATGAAATGCTGACCAAGACGCAAACAGTGGACGGCGCGGCGATCAAGAAAGCGATCGAGGGCCGTGACGGCAAGATGCTGTCGAGCTTCTACAATGACGATGCGCTGGTGCGGGTGATCGACCGCAACAACCCGCCGAGCAAGCCGCGCGAGATCCGCGGCCGCGCGGCGATCACCACCTTCTGGGACGACATCTGCAGCCGGGCGATGACCCACAAGGTCGACGCCACGATCGCCGAGGGCGACAATCTCGCCTTCACCCAAGCCTGCGTCTATCCGGACGGCACCAAGGTGTTCTGCGCCGCGATGCTCGAATTGAAGAACGGCCGCATCGCGCGGCAGACGGTCGTGCAGGCCTGGGACGAGTAGCTCAAGAACGGATTTTATCTGCAAAACAGGGAGGAGAACCAAGATGTTCAGCGCCAGATGGCAGATCGACGCCAAGTTCGGTCACAAGCAGACCGCGATCGAGCTGATGCGGAAATGGGAGCGCGAGATCGGCTCGCAGGTCGGGCTCGCCGACCTGAAATTCCAGCTCATGACCGGTTCAGTCGGCGCGCGCGAAGCGACGATCGAGGCCCACCACCAGGTCGAGAGCCTGGCCCAGTTGGAGGAATTCTTCGCCAAGATCGCCAAGATCGACGCGCACGCCAAATGGGGCAAGGAGCTGGAGCCCTATGTCGTGTCGGGCACCAGCCTGTGGCAGGTTTTCCGGGTCGTGGAGTAGCTTTCTTCGCCCCGCTCACGGGGAAGAAGATGCCCGCCGGCAGATGAGGGACGGCGCCAGCCTTGCAGAACTTGGCGCTGCCCCTCATACGGCCCTTCGGGCCACCTTCTTCCCGTGAAGCGGGGCGAAGGAAATTCCTACCCGTGCGCCACCATCACATGGCGGACGGCGGTATAGTCCTCCAGCGCGTAGAGCGACATGTCCTTGCCGTAGCCGGACTGCTTGAGCCCGCCGTGCGGCATCTCGTTGGTGAGCATGAAGTGGGTGTTGATCCAGGTGCAGCCATATTGCAGCCGGGCGGCAGTCGTCATGGCGCGCGAGACGTCCTTGGTCCATACGGACGAGGCAAGGCCGTAGTCACTGTCATTCGCCCAGTTCACCGCTTCGTCGACCTCGGAGAAGCGGGTCACCGAGACGACCGGACCGAACACCTCGCGGCGCACGATCTCGTCTTCCTGCAGCGCTCCGGCGACGACCGTCGGCTGGTAGTAGAAGCCGGAGCCCTCGCCCGGCTTGCCGCCGGTGGTGATCTCGATGTGCTTCAATTCCGATGCGCGCTCGACGAAGCTCGACACGCGGTCGCGCTGGCGGCGCGAGATCAGTGGCCCGATCTCGTTCTCGGTGTCGTCGGGCAGATTGTATTTGATGGTCGTCGCCGCCGAGGAGAGATCGGCGACGAGCTTGTCGTAGATTTTCTTGCCGGCATAGATGCGGCAGGCGGCGGTGCAGTCCTGGCCGGCATTGTAATAGCCGAAGGCGCGCAGGCCGTTGACCACCGCACCGAGATCGGCGTCGTCGAAGACGACGACCGGCGCCTTGCCGCCGAGCTCGAGATGCGTTCGCTTGACCGACTTGGCGGCCGCCTGCAGCACCTTCTTGCCGGTGGCGACGTCGCCGGTGATCGAGATCATGTTGACCTTGGGATGATTGATCAGCGTGTTGCCGACGCTGTCGCCGCGGCCGAGGACGACGTTGACGACGCCCTCGGGCAGGATTTCCGACAGGATCCTCGCCAGCTTCAGCGCCGTCAGCGGCGTCTGCTCCGATGGCTTGAAGACAACGGTGTTGCCGCCGCCGATCGCCGGCGCCAGCTTCCAGGCCATCATCATCAGCGGATAGTTCCAGGGCGCGATGGAGGCGATGATGCCGATCGGGTCGCGCCGCACCATCGAGGTGTGGCCGGGCAGATACTCGCCCGCCACTTGGCCAGGCATCGATCGCACCGCGCCGGCGAAGAAGCGGTAGCAGTCGACGATCGCCGGGATCTCGTCATTGAGCACCGCGTTGATCGGCTTGCCGCAATTCAGCGCCTCGAGCGCCGCGAACTCCTTCGCTTCGGCCTCGATGCGGTCGGCGATCTTCAACAGATAGCCTGAGCGCTGCGCCGGCGTGGTGCGCGACCAGCTGGCGAAGGCCTTTTCGGCCGCCGCCACAGCCGCACCGATCTGCGCCGGACTTGCTTCCGGCAGGCTGAGGATCTTCGCCCCGGTCTTCGGATTGAGGATCGGCTCCTCGGTTTCGGTGCCCTTGTCGAATTTCGAGCCGATCAGCATTTGAGTGTCCATTGGAGTTCTCCCTAAGAGAAGTGAATGGTAAATAGTGAATGGTGAGTGGTCATCAGTGAGTAGTGGCGATCTCCACTGGGTATTTTTCTATGCACTATTCACTATTCACTATTCACCATTCACCACTCACTGCTTTTCATTTGCCCGAGCCGGCGATCTGGTCGCCGTCGCGGGTCAGGTAATAGGCAAAGAGGATCGGCAGCAGCGTCACCAGCACGACCACCATGGCCACGACATTGGTGACCGGACGCTGCCGCGGGCGGATCAACTCCTCCAGCATCCAGATCGGCACGGTCTGCTGCTGGCCAGCGGTGAAGGTGGTGACGATGACCTCGTCGAACGACAGCGCGAAGGCCAACATGCCGCCAGCAAGCAGCGCGGTTGCGATGTTGGGCAGCACGACATGCCTAAACGTCTGAAAACCGTCGGCGCCGAGATCCATCGAGGCCTCGATCATCGAACCTGAGGTGCGGCGAAAACGGGCGACGGCATTGTTGTAGACGACGACCACGCAGAAGGTGGCGTGGCCGAGCACGATCGTCCAGAACGAGAACGGGATATCGGCGAGCGCAAAGGCCGAGCGCAGCGCGATGCCGGTGATGATGCCGGGCAGCGCGATCGGCAGGATGACGAGCAACGAAATGGTCTCGCGGCCGAAGAAGCGCGTGCGCGAAACCGCAGCGGCGCAGAGCGTGCCAAGAACCAATGCGATCGCGGTCGAAATGGCGGCGACGCGGATCGACAGCGACAGCGCCTCCCAGACATCCGGCCGGTTCCAAGTGACGGCGAACCATTGTGTGGTCAAACCCGGCGGCGGCCACACAAAACTCTTCTCTTCGGTGGTGAACGCATAGACGAAGATCAAAAGGATCGGCAGGTGCAGGAAGAGCAGGCCGCAGGCGGCGGCGATCTTCAGCCCGAGCGGAGCGGATTGGCCGCGATCAGAGCGCATCGAAAGCTCCCATGCGCTTGGCGCCCCACAGATAGAAGCCCATGACGACGATGGGCACCACGGTGAAGGCGGCGGCTAAAGGAATGTTGCCGGCGGTGCCTTGCTGCGAATAGACGGCCTGGCCGATGAACAGGCGCGAGGTGCCGATGATCTGCGGGATGATGTAGTCGCCGAGCGTCAGCGAGAAGGTGAAGATCGAGCCGGCGACGATGCCCGGCAGCGCCAGCGGGAACAGCACGTTGCGGAAGGTCTGGCCGGGCGAGGCGCCGAGATCGGACGAGGCCTCGACGAGATTGCCGGGCACGCGTTCCAGCGCCGCCTGCACAGGCAGGATCATGAACGGCAGCCAGACATAGACGAAGACGATGAAGGTGCCGGTGAAGGAGACCGAGAGCGAGTTGCCGCCGACGATCGGCAACGACAACCAGGCCTCGAGCAGCCATAGCAGACCGAGCTTGCCGAACAGCCAGGTGAGAATGCCTTCCTTGGCGAGGATCAGCTTCCAGGCGTAGATCTTGACCAGATAGCTCGACCAGAGCGGCAGCATGACGCCGAGATAGAACAGCGCCTTCCAGCGGCCGCGGGCATAGCGCGCCGCGTAATAGGCGATGGGGAAGGCGATGACTGCGGAGGCGAGTGTGACGAGCGCCGCCATCGTCACCGTGCGCTGGATGATGTCCAGATTGGCGGCCTGCAACAGGTCGCCATAGGTCTTCAGCGTGAACTCGCGGTTGATCAGGCCGGAGAACTCGTCGATCGAGAAAAAGCTCTGCAAAAGCAGCGCGAAGAGCGAGCCGATATAGACGATGCCCAGCCACAAAAGCGGCGGCAGCAGCATGAGCAGCAGGAGAAGTTTCGGCCGGCGCCAGAAGAGATCGGAGAGCGCCCCGCGCATGCCGCCGTTGCCGGGCAGGATGGCGGGGGCGGGCTTGGATTGAACAGCGGCGATTGTCATCGCGCTGCTCTGCCTTCTTGCAGGACGTGGGAAAGGCCGCATTCCTTCGCGCCCCGACAGAGGGGGGCGCCGTAGAGCGCCTCGCCGGCGCAATTGGCTAGTGCCCCAAGCGTCATCATGCCGGCTCGTCCATCAGATGCAGGTGCTCGCGGTTGAAGGTGAGCATGACGGCCTCGCCTTCGGCAGGCAGCGCGGTCCCCGCCGGTACCGTGGCGTGCAGCCTCAGCCCATCGGCATCGAGCGCCAGCCTTGTGGTGGCGCCGAGATAGTTGGTCCCGACCAGACGCGCGGCAACACCATCGCCGCTCGTGGCGCCCGATACGCGGATGGATTCAGGCCTGAGGCTGCCCCAGCGATGCTGGCCGGAATACCGGTGGACGAAATCCGGCGGCAGCACGTTGGAAGAGCCGACGAAATCGGCGACGAAACGCGTCCTCGGCCGCTGGTAAATGTCCTCCGGCGTGCCGACCTGCATGATCCTGCCGTCGTTGAAGACGGCAACCCGGTCGGCCATGGAAAGCGCCTCGCCCTGGTCGTGGGTGACGAAGACGAAGGTGATGCCGAGCACCTTCTGCAGCGACTTCAGTTCCTCCTGCATGTTCTCGCGCAGCTTGAGGTCGAGCGCGCCGAGCGGCTCGTCGAGCAGCAGCACTTTGGGCTGGTTGACGAGCGCCCGGGCAAGCGCGACGCGCTGGCGTTGGCCGCCGGAGAGCTGGCCGGGGCGCCGGGCCCCATAGCCCGGCAGGCGCACCAGCGAGAGCGTCTCTTCCGCCGCCTTCAGCCTCTCGGCCTTGCCGACGCCCCTGACCATCAACCCATAAGCGACGTTGTCGAGCACGTTCAGATGCGGGAACAGCGCGTAGTCCTGGAAGACGGTGTTGACGTTGCGGCGATAGGGCGGAACGCCTTCGGCCCGCTCGCCGAAGATGGAGATGGAGCCCGCAGTCGGCTGCTCGAAGCCGGCGATCAAACGCAGGCAGGTCGTCTTGCCGGAACCGGACGGCCCGAGCATGGCGAAGAACTCGCCCGGCGCGATGTCGAGATCGACCGCATCGACGGCGCGCACGCTGCCGAAATAGCGCGAGACTTGCTTGAAGGAAACGGCGGAGGTCATGATCTGTCCTGAAGGTTCAGGCTCTCAAATTCGGGCGTCTGTGCTGCCCCTCATCCGCCTGCCGGCACCTTCTCCCCGTGAAAGACGGGGAGAAGGGACAAACTCCAGCGCCGGCGATCCCCCTCTCCCCGTTCTTTGCGGGGAGAGGGTAAGGGTGAGGGGCAGCGCCAACTTCTAAAGGCTAGGCGAACTCACCGCCCGCCGATGACGCCGATATAATCCGACACCCAGCGATAGTAGGGCACGCACTGGTCATTCTGGCTGGCGCATTTCGAAACCGGCGTCTTCCAGAACTTGATCTTCTCGAAATTGTCGTAACCGTTGGTCTTGCAGCCCTCGTCGCCGAGCAGTTCATTGCCCTTGCAGGCGGCGGGCACGACCGGCAGCGAGCCGAACCAGGACGACACATCGCCCTGGACCTTGGGCGAGAGCGAGTGCTCGAGCCACATATAGGCGCAGTTGGGATGGGCGGCATCGGCTTCCATCATGGTGGTGTCGGCCCAGCCGGTGACGCCCTCCTCCGGCACGGTCGAGGCGACCGGCTTCTTGGCGGCAACCAGCGTGTTCACCTGATACGGCCACGAGCCGGAGGCGACGACGCCTTCGTTCTGGAAGTCGTCGACCTGGATCGCGGCGTCATGCCAGTAGCGGCCGACCAGGGTGCGCTGGGTGCGCAGCAGATCGAGCGCCGCCTTGTACTGGTCTTCGCTGAGCTCGTAAGGATCCTTGATGCCGAGTTCCGGCTTGTGGAACATCAGGTAATTGGCGGCATCGGCAATATGGATCGGACCGTCATAGGCCTGCACGCGGCCCTTGTTCGACTTGCCGTCGGGCAGCTTCATTTCCTCGAAAACGACGCTCCAGCTCTTGGGCGCTTCCTTGAAGACAGTGGTGTTGTACATCAGGATGTTCGGGCCCCACTGGTAGGGAACGCCGTAATGCACCTTGTCGACGGTGAACCAGGGCGCGTCCTTGAGGCGGTCGTCGACCGTCTTCCAGCTCTTGATCAGGTCGGTGTTGATCGGCTGCACGCGCTTGCCGGCGACGAGGCGCAGCGAAGCATCACCAGAAGCCGTCACCAGGTCGAAGCCGCCCTCGTTCATCAGCGAGACCATCTCGTCCGACGTATTGGCGGTCTTGACGTTGACCTTGCAGCCAGTCTCCTTCTCGAAGGCGGTCACCCAGTCGTAGTTCTTATCGGTCTCGCCGCGCTCGATATAGCCCGGCCAGGCGACGATATTGAGCTCGCCTTCGCCCTTGCCGACTTCCTTGACCTGGGCAATCGCCTGACCCGAGAAGGTCAGCGCAACCGTCAACGCCGTGCATGACTTCAGGAATGCATTCATCATCGATCTCCCATTTTGGCGCATGACCCCGAACCGATCCGGTTTTCGACAAGGATCACGCGCAACCCTGAACGTCGGAGTTCTCAGCACCCCGACAGCCGCGCTCCCGAGCGGCTTTGTTCCCTGAGCCGAAAAGTGCTGTGAAAATCCCGGTTTCGCAAATTCATTTATCAGAAAGCCGATATCGGATTTCCCGATACCAGAGTGGTGCAATTCCGGACGGAAGGCTCCGGCGGAGTCGCCGAGCTCGACCGTTTCACACTTTCCTGGAATTGCCCTGATCAAAGCCGCTGCCGGACCATGCGCTGCGATTGGGCAAGGCCTACAAAGTCGCGGGCGGCCTGCGGCAGGCCGGAACCGCGACGCCAGACCATGCCGACCTGGACGACCGGAAGCGAGCCGGAGATATCGCGGGATTCGATACGGTCGCCCTCCAGAGACCAGGGACGGTAGACGAGATCGGGCAGCAGCGCCACGCCGGCGCCCGTGGCCACAAGGCTGCGCACGGCCTCGACGGAGCGAGTGCGGAAGGCGACATGCGGTCTCGCACCGAGCGCCGACAGCAGCTTGCCGGTGTTCTCCTCGATCTCATCGACAGTCAGCATGATCAGCGGTTCGGAAGCGATATCGCCGATCGAGATAATGTCGGCGCTGGCGAGCTTGTGGCTGAGCGGCAGCCAGAGCCGATAGGCCGAGACTTCGAGGATTTCCGACTGCAGCGCGGTGCGGTCGCGCAAATTCGACGTGACCATGACGGCGATGTCGAGCTTGCCGCCGACCAGCAGATGCTCGAGATAGTCGCCATTGTCCTCGATCGCCGAGACTTCGACGCTCGGATAGGCGCGGCGGTAGCGAGCCAGCAGATCGGAGAGCACGTAGCCCGCGACAAGCGAGGTGACGCCGAGCTGCAGCCGCCCGCCGGCGGTCAGTTGATCGCCGAGGAAGGCGCGGCGCGCGTCGGAAACGTCGGCGAGGATTTTCGTCGCGTGGCGCAGGAACTGGTGCCCCTTATGGGTGATGTTGAGGCCGCGCGGGTGGCGGTCGAACAGCTCGACGCCGAGATCGCTCTCAAGCTCCTTGATCGCCTCGGTGACCGAGGATTGTGAGATGGAGAGGTTCTGCGCAGCGCCCGAGACCGTGCCCTGCTCGGCGACGGCGACGAAGAACTGGAGCTGGCGGATGGTGAAGGCCATGGCCTGACTAAACACCGGCGCGGCCGGGAAGGAAAGGCATCGGCGGCTTCGGTGCTAGGCCGTCGCAATGCTGAGCCGCGCACCGGCCTGGCTGAGCGCGGCGGCGATGTCGCGCGGCGGCGGCCGGTCGGTGGCAAGCTCGGAAAACCCGTCGAAGCCGCAGACCTGAACCAGGCCCTGCCGGCCGAACTTGGTATGGTCGGTGACGACCAGCGAGCGTTGCCCGCGCGACAGCACCATGCGGGCGAATTCCGCCTCCTCCAGCTCGTAGTCGGTCAGGCCGGCGACGGCGTCGACCGCGCCGATGGAGATTACCGCGTGGCTGACCGAGAAGCGGCTGACGAAATCGATCGCCGTGACGCCGAAGGCCGCGCCTGAATCGCTGCGCAGTTCGCCTCCGGCCATGTAGACCTTGTTGCCGTTCACGGTCGCCAGCGTGCGGGCGATGTCGGACGAATTGGTGACCACCGTCAGGCGGCGGTGGCCAAGCAGTTCGCGCGCAAGGAAGGACGTGGTGGTGCCGGTGTCGAGCATGATCGACTCGCCGTCGCGAATGGTGGCCGCGACCATGCGGGCAATCAGACGCTTTGCCTCGGCATTCTCACGCATGCGGCGCTCGAACGGCGCCTCGCCCCTCATCGACGGCAGGCTGACAGCGCCATGCATCTTGAACAATGCCCCGTCGTCGGTCAGCGGTTTCACGTCGCGCCTGACCGTCTCCAGCGACACGCCCAGCCGTTCGGCCAGGCTGGCGATGGTGATCGTGCCCTCCTCACCGAGGAGCCGCAGGATCTCACCATGCCGTTTCGAGTGGATCATGTGGATGTCCGGGATTCTGACCGATTCTACGGCATTCCTAACGCTTTTAAAGGAATTGCTCATATTTTCGGTCAAAACACCCAAAAAAGGTCACAGCTTTTTATTGACAGCAAGATCACGCTGGCGTGAGATTGATGTGGTGACAGGCTCGGAACTGCCACGGGAGGGTGATGGCAGAGCCGCAATCGACTGACCAGATTTTCTGGAACGTGCCTGACGCGAGCTTTTTTCGAATCCGCGGGGGCGGATGCCGGGATCCTAAACCTGGCCAAGGGGCTCGTCGGTGTGGTGAGGGATACCAATCCCGGCATCCCGCACCGACGAGGCCTTTCTTTTTTCTCTCATCGCTTTGTGAGAAACCGGCGCTTTGTCGAAAGCCGGCCGAAGCAGGACCGAACCCGTGAGCGCCCCCGTAACGACCGAAGATCGCATCCGCGCCCTGCCCTGCTGGAGCGGCGGCATCGACATCGAGCCGCTTCCGGGCGGCCTCAGCAACGCCAATTATGTCGTTACGGACGCCGCTGGACGGCATGTGGTGCGCTTCGGCCAGGACTTCCCGTTCCACCATGTCTTTCGCGAGCGCGAGGTGATGACGGCGCGGGCAGCGCATGCGGCCGGATTCGCGCCGGCCGTCCACTACGCCGAGCCCGGAATTCTGGTGACCCAGTTTCTCGGCGCCAGGACCTTCCTCGCCGAGGATGTGCGCGCCGATCTCGGCCGCGTGGCGGCGCTGCTGCGGCGCTTTCATCGCGAGATGCCGAACCACGTCTCCGGCGCCGGCTTCATGTTCTGGGTCTTTCACGTCATCCGCGACTATGCGCGCACGCTCGAGGAAGGCGGCAGCCGCAAGAAGGACGAGCTGCCGCGTTATCTCACTTTAGCGGACGAGCTCGAAAGGGCGCAGAAGCTGCTGCCGATCGTCTTCGGCCACAATGATCTTTTGCCGGCCAACATCCTCGACGACGGCAAGCGGCTGTGGCGATTTCGAATATGCCGGCTTCAACACGGCCATGTTCGACCTGGCCGGGGCTGCCTCCAATGCCGCCATGAGCGACGAGGAATCCTTCGCCTTCCTGACCGCCTATTTCATGAAGGAGCCGGACAGCGAGATCCGCCGCTCGCACGCCGCCATGCAATGCGCCTCGCTGCTGCGCGAGGCGATGTGGAGCATGGTTTCCGAGCTTTATCTCGACGCGCCCGGCATCGACTACGTCGCCTATACCGAAGAGAACCTGGCGCGGCTCGACGCTGCACTGGAAAACTACCGGACGAGATACGGGACAAGATCATGACTTTGCCCAGTCATGCCGGGATCGTGGTCATCGGCGGCGGCATCATTGGCTGCTCGACCGCCTATCATTTGGCGCGCGACCACAAGGCCGACGTGGTGCTGCTGGAGCAAGGCAAGCTGACGTCGGGCTCGACCTGGCACGCGGCCGGCCTAGTCGGGCAGCTGCGCTCGTCGGCCTCGATCACCCGCGTGCTCAAATATTCCGTCGAGCTCTATAAGGGGCTCGAGGCCGAGACGGGGCTGGCGACCGGCTGGAAGATGACCGGGTGCCTTAGGCTCGCCACCAACGCCGACCGCTGGACCGAGTTCAAGCGACTGGCGACGACGGCAAAAAGCTTTGGCATGGACATGCAGCTTCTGTCGCCCGCCGAGGTGAAGCGCATGTGGCCGCTGATGGAAACCGGCGACCTCGTCGGCGCCTCCTGGCTGCCGACCGACGGCCAGGCCAACCCCTCGGACATCACGCAATCGCTTGCCAAGGGCGCGCGCATGCATGGCGCAAAACTGTTCGAGGGCGTGCGCGTCACCGGTTTCGAGATGAAGGACGGACGCATCACCGCGGTGAAGACCGAAAAGGGGGACATTGCCTGCGACAAGGTGGTGAACTGCGCCGGGCAATGGGCAAGGCAGGTCGGCGCGATGGCCGGCATCAACGTGCCGCTGCAGCCGGTCAAGCACCAGTACGTCATCACCGAGAAGATCGAAGGGCTGGCCAACGACGCGCCGACAATCCGCGACCCCGACCGCCGCACCTATTTCAAGGAAGAGGTCGGCGGGCTGGTGATGGGCGGCTATGAGCCGAACCCGCAGGCCTGGACGACTGAGCTCCCAGGAGGCGACGTGCCCGACGACTGGGAGTTCCGCCTGTTCGATGACGATTACGACCACTTCGAGCAGCATATGGCGCAGGCGATCGAGCGCGTGCCGGCGCTTGGCCATGCCGGCGTCAAGCAAATGATCAACGGGCCGGAAAGCTTCACGCCGGACGGCAATTTCATCCTTGGTGTCGCGCCCGAATGCGCCAACATGTTCGTCGGCGCCGGCTTCAACGCCTTCGGCATTGCATCGGGCGGCGGCGCGGGCTGGGTGCTGGCGCAATGGGTGGTCGACGGCGAGGCGCCGCTCGACCTCTGGGCGGTCGACATCAGGCGGTTCTCCGGCCTGCACCGCGACCGCGACTGGGTCCGCGACCGCACGCTCGAAGCCTATGGCAAGCACTACACGATCGGCTTCCCGCACGAAGAGTATCTGTCCGGCCGGCCGCGCATCGTTTCGCCGCTTTACGAGCGGTTGAAGAGCCACCGTGCCGTGTTCGGCTCCAAGCTCGGCTGGGAGCGGCCGAACTGGTTCGCGCCCGATGGCGCAGCCGCCGAGGACGCCTATTCGATGGGCCGGCAGAACTGGTTCGGCCCGGTCGGCGACGAGCACCGCCATGTGCGGCAGAAGGTCGGCATCTTCGACCAATCCTCTTTCGCCAAATATGAGATGACAGGGGCCGATGCTCTGAAGGCGCTCGACTGGATCTGCGCCAACGACGTCAACAAGCCGGTCGGCCGGCTGACCTACACGCAGCTTCTGAACACGCGCGGCGGAATCGAGGCGGACCTCACGGTGTCGCGGCTCGGCGGGGACAGGTTCTACATCGTCACCGGCACCGGTTTCCGCACGCATGATTTTTCGTGGATCGGCGACCATCTCGGCCAGGGACTCGAGACGACGCTGAAAGACGTGACCGAGGATTTCGGCACGCTGTCGCTGATGGGGCCGCGCGCCCGCGACGTGCTGTCGGCAGTTACGGACGCCGATGTTTCGAACACCGCCTTCCCCTTCGGCCACGCGCGCGAGATCGACATCGCCGGCCACACCGTGCGGGCGCTGCGCGTCACCTATGTGGGCGAGCTCGGCTGGGAGCTGCATGTGCCGATCGCCGCCACGGGCGAGATTTTCGACGGGCTGATGGCGGCCGGAAAACAGCATGGCATCCGCCCGGTCGGCTACCGGGCGCTGGAATCGCTGCGGCTGGAGAAAGGCTATCGCGCCTGGGGATCCGACATCACGCCGAACGACACGCCGCAGGAGGCTGGCCTCGGCTGGGCGGCGAAGCTCAGGAAGAACACCGACTTCATCGGGCGGCGGGCGCTGGAGAAGGCGGCCGGCGAGCCGCTGACAAAACGCTTTGCCGGCTTCACGGTCGACGATCCGGAGGTCGTCCTGGCCGGACGCGAGACGATCCTGCGCAACGGCGAACCGGTCGGCTATCTCACCAGCGGCGGCTATTGCTACACTGTGGAGAAGAACATCGGCTATGGCTATGTGCGCAACGCCAATGGCGTCAGCGACGACTTCCTCGCCTCCGGCGCCTATGAACTGGTGGTGGCGATGAGGCGCACGCCGGCAAAGATCCATCTCGAGCCGATGTACGATCCGGCCGGAGAGAAGATAAAGGCATAAGCGAGGAAAGCGGTCAGCCGACGCGCAGCACGAGGCCTCTGCTCGGCACCGCGTCGCCCTCGCCGGGCATCGAGGCGTAGGGCCGTGTCTCTTCAAGCCGGGTTATGACGCCCTCCGCTTCGAGCGCGGCGATCCGCTCAGCAAAGCCGGCCTGCCAGAGCGTGTTCTTGATCGTCAGCACGATGATGCCGCCTGGACGGCAGATGCGGATCAACTCGTCGAGCCCCTCGACACCAACATGGCCGGAGGTGAAGACGCCGGCCGAGACGATGCCGGCATAGGCGCCATCCGCGAAAGGCAAGGCGCCGCCCAGCGCCAGACGATGCAGCGCCGTGTAGACGCCCTTGGCGCCGGCCTTATCCAGCATGCCTTGCGAGATGTCGAGCGCCTCGACTTGAGGATAGCCGGTGATGGCAAGCCATTCGCCGATCAGACCGGTGCCGGCGCCGGCATCGAGAAGCGGCTCTGCGCCGCGTGGCAGATGGCGGGCAAGCAGGGCAAGGCAGATGGTCGGATGGCGATAGCCGGCCGCCGACATATCGGCGTCGTAGGTTTCGGCCCAGCTATCGTAGATAGCGGCGACTTCCTCCGGCCGTGTTGCCGCATAGGCCGCGCCTAGCGCGCTGTTGTGCCTGCCGTCCGCCATTGCCGCTCCCGCCGCCGATTCGTGTCGGCCATGGTAGCCAAGCGGCAAAAACTGTGGAACCGTTCCGCCATAAACATGGCGTGATGGTTAAGGGGGTGACGATGGAAGAGGCGCGCGCGGCGCTGGCCGCCATACCGGCGCTTGCCGGATATAAGGGTCCGCTGGAGCGGCTGGGCGGCCTTACCAACCGTGTCTACAAGGCCGGCGAGGTCTGCCTGCGTATTCCCGGCAAGGGCACGGAGGAATATATCAACCGCGCCAACGAGGCAGTGGCGGCGCGCGAGGCGGCCAAGGCCGGCGTCAGCCCGGAGGTGCTTTTTGCCGATCCCGCATCCGGCTTGATGGCAACGCGCTTCGTCGCCGGCGCCGAGACCATGTCGCCGGAAAAGTTCAAGGCCAGACAGGGCAGTCCGGCGCGTGCCGGTGCAGCCTTCCGCAGGCTGCATGCGTCCGGCGCGGTCTTCCCCTTCCGCTTCGAGCTGTTTGCGATGATCGACGACTATCTGAAAGTGCTGTCGGCCAAGGATGTGGCCCTGCCGCCCGGCTATCACGACGTGGTGCGCGAGGCGGCGGTGGTGCGCGAAGCATTGGTCACGCACCCGATCCAGCTTGCCGCCTGCCACTGCGATCCGCTCTGCGAAAACTTTCTCGATACCGGGGAGCGGATGTGGATCGTCGACTGGGAGTATTCCGGCATGAACGATCCGTTGTGGGACCTCGGCGACCTCTCGGTCGAAGGCCAGTTCGACGCCGGCCAGGACGAAGCGCTGATGCGCGCCTATTTCGGCGGCGAAGCAAGGCCGGCCGAGCGCGGCCGCGTCGCCATCTACAAGGCCATGTGCGACCTGCTCTGGACGCTGTGGGGGCTGATTCAGCTCGCCAACAACAATCCGGTCGACGACTTCCGCGCCTATGCCGACGGACGCTTCGCCCGCTGCAAGGCGCTGATGGAGACGCCGGAGTTTTCACGGCACCTCGCCGCTGTGCGAGAGGGGTGAGCGCAGGCCTGGATCCTAGAGCATGATGCCGAAAAGTGTGAAGCGGTTTTCGGACGACATCATGCTCTGTCTCTTTGATTTAGAGCCGGATTCAGATTTCAGGCCGATTCGACCTGAAATCATCCGGCTCTAATTGACGCCTTTCGGGACGTTTTCCGGCGGCACGACGGTCTCGACCACCTTCTGGCGATGGAAGATGAAAATGCCGGCGAGCACAACGATGGCCGAGCCGGCGAGGATCCGCGGGCTCGGCACATCGCCGAAGAAGACCAGGCCGAAGACGATGGCCCACAAAAGCAGGCTGTAATGCAGCGGCGCCAGTGTTGACGCCGGCGCCAGCTTCAGCGCTCGGGTGATCATCAGATGGGCCGCGCAGGAGACGACGCCCAGCAAAAGCATGGCGCCGAAATCGAGCGCGGACGGCGTGCGCCAGGCGCCGATTGCAAGCGCGCCGCCGACAATCAGCGTGCCGATGGTCTGCCAGGTGACCAGCGTCGTGTCACTAGTTCCGCGCAAACGCCGGCCGAGAATGATGGCGAAGCCGAAGGCAATGCTGCCGATCAGCGCATAGGCCGATGACAGCGAAAACGCCGCCGACGAGGGTTTCAGGATGATCAGCACACCGCAGAACCCGACGAGAATCGCAAGCCAGCGCCGCCAGCCGACCTTCTCGCCGAGCAGGAGATGCGAGAGCGCGGCGACATAGATCGGTCCGGCCATGTAGAAGCTCATCACGTCGGCGAGCGGCAGATAGACGACCGCGGCATAGAACAGCCCGGTGTCGAGCGTAGTCGCCGCGACGCGCAGGACCTGCAGCACCGGTCTTTCCACCTGAAGCAGCTTGCCCGCGCCCTGGTTGGCGATCATCGGCCCGAGCACCAAGAAGGCGCCGATGGAGCGGACCAGCACCACCTGACCGACCGAGAAGGAAGCGACCAGCCATTTGCCCATCGCGTCGTTCAGCGCGAACATGAAGTCGCCGGCCAGCATCAAGAGAATGCCGGCGAGCAGGACATTCTTGATCGTAACATTGCGGGCGAGGAACTGGGGCATACCCGGCTCCCTACGCGCAATCTGTCGCTTTGAGGAGGGAGATTCGGACGATCCGTAAGACCAGCGGCGGAAATCGGCTGGCGCTACGCGGATTTGTGCCTGCGGTTGACGGTCTCCGGCCGACCGGCGATCGACAGCCGCGTCTCCTGCCTTGTCCGTTCGGCCACCACCTTGCCCCTGGCGATTACACAGAGGCGCTCGGGGCGCAGGCGGACGGCCTCGATCGGATTGCCGGCGTCGAGCACGACGAGGCTCGCCCGCTTGCCGACGGCCAGACCCAGATGATCAAGCCCCATGATGGCGGCGTTGACGTTGGTGACCATGTCGAAGCAGCGCGTCATGTCGGCCGGGCTCGACATCTGCGCGACATGCAGACCCATGAAGGCCACGTCGAGCATGTCCGCCGTGCCCAGCGAATACCATGGGTCGAGCACGCAGTCCTGGCCCCAGCCGACACGGATGCCGAGCGCCAGCATCTCCCGCACGCGGGTCAGACCACGCCGCTTGGGGAAAGTATCGTGGCGCCCCTGCAGCATGATGTTGATCAGCGGATTGGGGATCGCCGAAACGCCGGCCTCGGCGATCAGCGGCAAAAGCTTCGAGACGTAGTAATTGTCCATGGAATGCATCGAGGTGAGGTGCGAGCCCGCCACCCTGCCCTGCAAGCCGAGGCGCTGCGTTTCATAGGCAAGCTGCTCGATGTGGCGCGACAGCGGGTCGTCAGTCTCGTCGCAATGCATGTCGACCATCAGGCCGCGCTTCGCCGCGATCTCGCAGAGCTCCGTCACCGAGCGGGTGCCGTCGGCCATGCTGCGCTCGAAATGAGGGATGCCGCCGACGATGTCGACGCCCATATCCAGCGCCCGGATTGTGTTTTCGCGCGCCGTCGGCGAGCGATAAAACCCGTCCTGCGGAAAGGCGACCAGCTGCAGGTCGATATAGGGCGCGACCGTTTTCTTCACATCCAGCAGGGCTTCCACGGCAAGCAGCCGGTCGTCGCAGACATCGACATGGGTGCGGATGGCAAGCAGGCCCATCGATACCGCCCAGTCGCAATAGGCGAGCGCGCGGTCGCGCACGGCCTCATGCGTCAGGAGCGGCTTCAACTCGCCCCAGAGCGCAATGCCTTCGAGCAGCGTGCCCGAAGCGTTGATGCGCGGAATGCCATAGGAGAGCGTGGCGTCCATATGGAAATGCGGATCGACGAAGGGCGGCGAGACGAGATTGCCGCGCGCGTCGACCTCGCTCCGGGCTGCGCCTTGCAACTGAGGCTCGATCGCGGCGATGGTCCCGCCAGCGATGCCGATATCGGCGATCCTGCCGTCCGGCAGCGTGCCGCCGCGCACGATGAGGTCGAAATCCATCTGTCGTCATCCTCCCTGCAGAACCAGCGTCGTCATAGCGGCCGTGCCATTGCGCAAGTGCGAAAGGTTCCATCCGGCGGCAACTCGCTCTATAAGCCGCCTCTCGCCCCGGTGGCGAATCCGAAATTCGCAAGGCATGGGATCAGCCGTTGTTTCGTTTCTTCCGCTCGACGGAAAACCAGCGCCTCATCGCGAGGCTGGTCAAGGAATCCTTCCAAGAGCACAGGGTCGGCTACACCCTCGCCATACTGTCGATGCTGGTGATGGCCGGCACGACGGCGGCCAGCGCCTATATGCTGCGCGAAATCACCAACGAATTCGTGGTCTACAAGAGGATCGGTCACGTCAACATGATTGCGGCCGCAACCGCGGCGATCTTCATCCTCAAGGGCTTCGCTAATTTCGTCCAGGCCTATTTCATGAGCCGCGTCGGCAACGCCATCATCGCCGACCGGCAGCGCAAGATCTATGACCGGATCCTCGCGCAAGGCATTGAGTTTTACCACTCGACCTCGTCGTCCGACCTGATCACCCGCATGACCAACAATGCGCAGGCGGCACGCAATGTGCTCGATCTCGTCGTCACCTCCTATGTGCGCGATCTGGTGACGTTGATCTCCCTGGTGGCGGTGATGGTCTGGCAGCAGCCGGCGCTTTCCTTGATCTGCTTCGTCGTCGGACCAGTGGCGATCTACGGCGTCAACAGCATCCTCAAGCGCGTGCGCCAGATCGCCAAGATGGAATTCCGCTCGCTCGGCCAGATCGTGCATGTGATGCAGGAGACGGCGATCGGCGTGCGCGTCGTCAAATCCTTCAATCTCGAAGGCGCGATGCGCAAGCGCATGTACAAAGCGGTTTCCGACGTCGAAAACCGCGCCAACAACATCGCGACGCTCGAGGCGGCCACCAGCCCGGTGATGGAAACGCTTGCCGGTCTGGCGATCGCCGGCGCAGTCTTCATCAGCGGCTTCCTGGTGCTGCAGGGCGGCCAGATGCCGGGCAACATCATGGCCTTTATTGGGGCGTTGCTGCTCGCTTATGAGCCGGCCAAGCGGCTGGCGCGCGTGCGCATCTCGCTGGAGACCGGCATCGTCGGCGTGCGCATGATGTTCCAGCTTGCCGACCGGCCGTTGACGCTGGCCGAAAAGCCCGGCGCCAAGCCGCTGCAGCAGGGCCCGGGCGAAATCCGCTTCGACAATGTCAGCTTCGCCTATCCCGAGAGCCCGCCGGTTTTCGAAGATCTCAACCTGACTCTGGCGGCCGGCAAGATGACGGCGCTGGTCGGACCTTCCGGCGGCGGCAAGTCGACGATCCTCAATCTGATCATGCGCATGTACGACCCGCAGAGCGGCAAGGTGATGTTCGACGGCCAGGACATCTCCTTCGCCACGCTCGATTCACTCAGGCAGAAGATTGCCTATGTCAGCCAGGACACGTTCCTGTTCGCCGGCACCATCATGCACAACATACGCCTCGGGCGTCAGGACGCGACCGATGAGGAGGTGATCGCCGCGGCCAAGGCCGCCAACGCGCATGATTTCATCAGCGCCATGGCCAAGGGCTACGAGACGGAAGTGGGTGAGAACGGCTCATTGCTGTCCGGCGGCCAGCGCCAGCGCATCTCGATCGCGCGCGCCATGCTGCGCAATGCCGAGATCCTGCTGCTCGACGAGGCGACCAGCGCGCTGGACGCCGAGTCGGAAGCGCTGTTCCGCGACGCGTTGCAGCAACTCACCGTCGGACGCACGACGATCGTGATCGCGCATCGGCTGTCAACGGTGCATCAGGCCGACACGATCGTGGTGCTGGAGAAGGGCAAGGTGCGGGAAAGCGGCCCGCACAAGACCCTGCTCAAACAGGGCGGGCTCTATCAGAAGCTTTATGAGTATCAGCTGATGCCGTAGAGCCGGCGCCTTACCCTCCCCCTTGTGGGGAGGGTCGCTGCGCAGCAGCGGGGCGGGGGTGCGGCGCCGACCCCCACCCGGACCTTCGGTCCGACCTCCCCACAAGGGGGAGGTAGAGGGCGCAGTCCGACCTACTCCGGCACTTTCCTTACAGCACCTTTGTCCGCACTGGTGGCGAAGGCGGCGTAGGCGCGCAAGGCGGTCGTCACCTTGCGCTTGCGCTTTTCCTCAGGCTTCCAGGCATCCGCGCCTTTGGCCGCCATTGCCTTACGACGCGCGTCGAGCTCGGCTTGGCTGACGGCGAGATGGATCTTGCGGTTCGGGATATCGATCTCGATCGTGTCGCCTTCCTGGACCAGGCCGATCAGCCCGCCCTCGGCGGCTTCGGGCGACACATGGCCGATCGACAGACCCGAGGTGCCGCCGGAGAAGCGGCCGTCGGTGATCAGCGCGCAGGCCTTGCCGAGGCCCTTCGACTTCAGATAGCTGGTCGGGTAGAGCATCTCCTGCATGCCGGGGCCGCCGCGCGGCCCCTCATAGCGGATGACGACGATGTCGCCGGCCTTGATCTCGTTGCCGAGAATCGCCTTGACCGAAGCGTCCTGGCTTTCGAAGACGCGGGCAGGACCGGTGAATTTCAGGATCGACTCATCGACGCCGGCCGTCTTCACGATGCAGCCGTCGAGCGCCAGATTGCCCTTCAACACGGCGAGGCCGCCATCCTTCGAGAACGGCGTCTTGGCCGAGCGAATGACGCCCGTCTCGCGGTTCGTGTCGAGATCCTCCCAGCGGCGGTCCTGGCTGAAGGCGACCTGCGTCGGCACGCCGCCGGGCGCAGCGCGGAAGAACTCGCGCACATTCTCTGCGGAAGTGCGGGCGATGTCCCAATGGTCGAGCGCTTCGCCGAGCGTCGCCGTGTGGACAGTCGGCAGATCGCGGTTGATCAGCCCGGCCTGGTCGAGCTGGCCGAGGATCGCCATGATGCCGCCGGCGCGATGGACATCCTCCATGTGCACGTCGGACTTGGCAGGCGCCACCTTGCAAAGCACCGGCACTTTGCGCGACAGCCGGTCGATATCCTCCATGGTGAAGTCGACCTCGCCCTCGTGTGCTGCGGCGAGGATGTGCAGCACCGTGTTGGTCGAGCCGCCCATGGCGATGTCGAGGGCCATGGCATTCTCGAAGGCGCCCTTGGAGGCGATGCTGCGCGGCAGCGCGCTGTCGTCCTCCTGCTCGTAATAGCGCTGGGCAAGATCGACGATCAGATGGCCGGCCTCGACGAACAGCCGCTTGCGGTCGGCATGGGTGGCCAGAGTCGAGCCATTGCCGGGCAGCGAGAGACCCAGCGCTTCGGTCAGGCAGTTCATGGAATTCGCCGTGAACATGCCCGAGCAGGAGCCGCAGGTCGGGCAGGCCGAGCGCTCGATGACTTTGACGTCCTCATCTGAGATACGGTCGTCGGCGGCGGCGACCATGGCGTCGACGAGGTCGAGCGCCTGCGCCTTGCCGGCAAGCACCACCTTGCCGGCCTCCATCGGACCGCCGGAAACGAAGACGGTCGGGATGTTGAGCCGCAGCGAGGCCATCAGCATGCCGGGCGTGATCTTGTCGCAGTTGGAGATGCAGACCATGGCGTCGGCGCAGTGTGCATTGACCATGTACTCGACGGAGTCGGCGATCAGTTCGCGCGACGGCAGCGAATAGAGCATGCCATCGTGACCCATGGCGATGCCGTCGTCGACGGCGATGGTGTTGAACTCCTTGGCGACGCCGCCGGCCTTCTCGATCTCGCACGCGACGAGCTGGCCGAGGTCCTTCAGATGCACGTGGCCCGGGACGAACTGGGTGAAGGAATTGACCACCGCAATGATCGGCTTGCCGAAATCACTGTCCTTCATGCCGGTGGCACGCCACAGGCCACGGGCGCCGGCCATGTTGCGGCCATGGGTGGTGGTGCGGGAACGATAGGCGGGCATCGGTATTTCCTTGCTGGCTGGCCGCGCTCAAGCGTGGCGCGGCGGCGCTGTATTCAGTCGGCAGCGGTTATAGCGGCCAAGGTCCGGCCTTGCCACAATTTTGCGCTGCGCCACGATTCTTCAGGAAATTTGCAAACGCGCTGTCGGATCGCGCCTTGCCGAGCCGTCCTTGTGGCAGACGGCACGGAAGCTGCACCAGATCGCTGGCGCCGTTTGAAGATGCAACCAACCTGAACAAGTCGGAGGAGCAAGATATGCAGAAGATCACCACCTTCCTTTGGTTCGACGGCCAGGCCGAGGAAGCCATGAACCACTACGTCTCCATCTTCAAGAATTCGAAGGTGCTGAGCGTCACGCGCTGGCCCAAGGGCCATCCTCAGGAAGGCCAGGTGCTGGTCGCCTCGTTCGAGCTCGACGGCGTGCAGTTCCAAGCCCTCAACGGAGGGCCGCAATACAAGTTCACCGAGGCGATGTCGCTGTCGATCGACTGCAAAACGCAGGAGGAGGTGGACTATTTCTGGGCCAGACTCACGGGGGGCGGCGGCGAACCGGGACGCTGCAGCTGGCTGAAGGACAAGTTCGGCGTCTCCTGGCAGGTCGTGCCGGAGCAACTGCCGCGCCTGCTTCAGGATCCGGACAGAGCGAAGGCCGGGCGCGTGATGTCGGCGATGATGCAGATGGGCAAGATCGACATCGCCACGATCGAGGAAGCGGCGAAGGGGTGATTAGGCGTGAATAGTGAATGGTGAATGGTGAATGGTGAATGGTGAGGATTAGCATCCGCGCCTTTCCGTCCTACTACTCACTATTCACTATTCACCATTCACCTCATCAGAATCACGCGGCCTTGTCGCGGACCTGATAATCCTTGACGGCGGCGAAGCGGATCGCTTTCCAGCGCTCGGCCTCGTAGTTGAGCGAGAAGGCGTGCTGGGCGAGGAACACCGGATCGTTGTCGAGGTCGCGGGCGATGTCGCCGCGATGCGCTTCGATAAAGCGCTGCACATCCGCCCTGTCGTCGGCCGAGATCCAGCGGCAGACGGAGAAGCGGGACATCTCGAAATCCACCGGCAGCGTGTATTCGATGTTCAGCCGCTCCTTCAGCACATCGAGCTGCAGCGCGCCGACGACGCCGACGATGGCCGGCGAGCCGTCCTCGGGCGAGAACAGCTGCACGACACCCTCCTCGGCCATCTGATGCAGCGCTTCCTTCAGCTTCTTGGCTTTCATGGCATCGCCGAGGCGGACGCGGCGCAGGATTTCCGGCGCGAAGTTCGGCACGCCGCGGAACAGGATCTCCTCGCCCTCGGTCAGGGTGTCGCCGATGCGCAGCGTGCCGTGATTGGGAATGCCGACGACGTCGCCAGCAAAGGCCTCGTCGGCGGTGACACGGGTGCGGGCGAAGAAGAACTGCGGCGCCGAGAGGCTCATCGGCTTGCCGGTGCGCACCAGCTTGGCCTTCATGCCGCGCTCCAGCTTGCCGGAGCAGACGCGGACGAAGGCGATGCGATCGCGATGGTTGGGATCCATGTTGGCCTGGATCTTGAAGACGAAGGAGGTCATCTTCTCCTCGGTCGCCTCGACCGTGCGTTCATCGGCTGCCTGGGCGCGTGGCGGCGGTCCGTAGCCGCCGAGCGCCTCGATCAGATCGCGAACGCCGTAATTGCGCAGCGCCGAGCCGAAATAGACCGGCGTCAGATGGCCTTCGCGGAAGGCTTCAATATCGAGAGGTCGGCAAGCCTCCCGCGCGAGCTCCAGTTCCTCGATGAAGTCGTTGCGCTCGTTTTCCGGCAGCAACCCGGCGACGCGGTTGGAATCCGGGCCGTGGACCGGCGTGCGCTCCTTCTCGTCGTCGCTCCGGCGCACGGCGTTCTGCGCCAGGTGATAGGTGCCGGAAAAGGTCTTGCCGCGGCCGATCGGCCAGGTGACCGGTGCTGTGTCCAGCGCCAGCTTCCGCTCGATCTCGTCGAGGATTTCGAACGGATCGCGGCTCTCGCGGTCCATCTTGTTGACGAAGGTGATAATCGGGATGTCGCGCAGCCGACAGACCTCGAACAGTTTCAGCGTGCGCGGCTCGATGCCCTTGGCGGCGTCGATGACCATGACGGCCGAATCCACCGCCGAGAGCGTGCGGTAGGTGTCGTCGGCGAAATCCTCGTGGCCGGGCGTGTCGAGCAGGTTGAAGACGTTGTCGTCATATTCAAAGGTCATCACCGAAGTGACGACCGAGATGCCGCGCTCGCGCTCGATCTTCATCCAGTCGGACCGGGTCTGGATGCGATCTTTCTTCGCCTTGACCTCGCCGGCAAGCTGGATGGCGCCGCCGAACAGAAGCAGCTTTTCGGTGAGCGTGGTCTTGCCGGCATCGGGGTGGGCGATGATCGCGAAAGTGCGGCGGCGCGATACCGCCTGTTCGATGTCTTCTGCCAATTTTTTGGAATCCTATCTGTGGCGCGGGCTTCTAGCAGCGCATTTTGGGCATGTCGACAGTTTCGGGCAGACCGGCACGGCCGAACAGCGTGGTGGAGCGCCCTGACAGGAACCTCGGCTACCGGATTTGCCTCGACCAGCCGCCAATTTCGGCAAACGGGCCGGCCGTGCGGGCGGCAAGCCTTCAAATCCCGGTTCACCGATTCTGTCGGCACGCGCGGCTGTTGCTGTGAGAAAATGGCACGAGGCCGCAGCCTGCTTCACCGAAGCGGAGACCGCTGGCGAGTTGCTGACGGCCGATCTCGAGGAATGGGCACTTGCGCTGGAGTGCATGGGGCGCCCCGCTGAAGCCATCCCGCTTCTGGCGCGCGCGGTGACTGCCTACGGCGTGGGCGGCCAGCGGTTACGCGCGGCTTGCCCGGCAATCAGCCTGGCCAGGGTTCATCTGCAGAGAGGGGAACTTGCCGTCGCCAAGGGCTGGCACAAGCGCGCGGCGCAGCTGATCGATGGCGCAACCGACAGCAGGGAGCACGGCCTCTCCGGTTGCAAAGAAGGTCGACTCTTCTCAGCTCACGCGGCGCTTCGAAGAGCTGAAGGGCCTGCTTGCCGGGACGCAGAAGATAGCGGTGGGGCGGCGCGCAACCGCTTCTCGCTTGAGGTCTGGCCGGCGCGATGGCATGAGGGGGAAATTTCCTCTGAAGGTCATGGCATGAGCAGCGCGAAACAAATCATCGTCATCGGCGCCGGCATCATCGGCGCATCGATCGCCTGGCATCTGGCGAAGGCCGGAGCGCGGGTGACGGTCGTCTCGACAAGCGGCGCCGGCGGTGTGGCGACGCCCAATTCCTTCGCCTGGATCAACGCAAGCTGGGGCAACCCGGAGACCTATTTCCGGCTGCGCATCCGGGCCATGGCCGAATGGAAACGCTTGGCGAATGATCTGCCGGGCCTGCCGCTTGCCTGGTGCGGCGGCCTGTGCTGGGACCTGCCGGCGGACAAGCTCAAAGCCTATGCGGCCGAGCATTCGTCCTGGGGCTACGGCATCGAGCGGGTCGACGCCAAGCAGGCAGCGCGGATCGAGCCGAACCTGACCGAGCTTCCGGATTTTGCGCTTCACGTCGCCGAGGAAGGCGTGGCCGAGCCGGTCGCGACCGCAAAGGCGCTGCTGGCGGACGCCGAACGGCGCGGCGCGCGGCTCGTTATGGGGACTGTCGATAGACTGACTCTATCCGGTGGCAAGCTCACCGGCGTCGTCGTAGCGGGTGAAACCATCGCCGCCGATCAGGTCGTGATCGCCGCCGGCGCCGGCGCCCCGGCGATCGCCGCGACGGCAGGCGTTCAGCTGCCGATCAAGACGCCGCCCGGCCTGATCGTGCATTCGCGACCCTACGGGAAGCTGCTCAACGGCCTTGTGCTGGCCGAGAGGCTGCATATGCGGCAGACGGCGGAGGGCCGGATCATCGCCGGCTCGGATTTTGGCGGCGGCGATCCTGGCGAGAACCCGGAGGCAACCGCGCTTGAGCTTTTCGAAGCGGTGAAAGCGATGCTGCGCGGCGCCGACGGGGTGGAGTACGATTTCCACACAGTCGGCTATCGTCCTACTCCGATCGATGGCTTCCCAATTGTCAGCCGCGCCGAAGGAATAGGCGGCCTCTATGTCGCCGTCACCCATTCCGGCATTACGCTGGCACCCGCCATCGGCCTGTTTGCGGCCGGCGAAATCCTCGATGGCGAGCGCGATCCATTGCTCGCGCCTTATGCGCTGTCGCGCTTCGCTTAGAGTTATCAACGCAATCCCGGACGGAAAACCGCTTCGCACTTTTCCTGGAATTGCTTTAATAGCCCGGCGGCCGGCGGAAACCGCCAGTTAGCGGCGCCATCGCCGTCGCGACGCCGAGCAGTCTCGCCTCCGACCAGCGCTTGCCGACCAGTTGCAGGCCGAGGGGCAAACCGTTGCTGTCCTGCCCGCATGGTATCGCCAGCGCCGGATGGCCGGAATAGTTGAACACCGCGCCATAGGCCGGCAGCATCCAATAGCTCTCGTCCTTGCCGTCGACCTTGAGCGCGCTGCCCGGCTTGCAGTGCGGAAAGGCCGTGGTCATGGCGACCGGGCAAAGCAAGGCATCGCAGCTTTCTAAGAACTGCTCCCAGGCAAAGATCGACCGGTCGCGGCGGGCAAGCGCCGCGAACCAGCGCGACACCGGCGCAGGCTGTTCCGGCGGTTCCGGTTGCGCTGCCTCCAGCATCATGCCGATCAACTTGCCGCCCTCGGCGAGATCATCATGCAGGTCGAGCTTCGGCAGTTTGGCTTCCTCGACGTGCGCGCCGGCGGAAGCGAGCCTAGCAGCCAATCTTTCGACCGCGGCGCCGATCTCGGCGGCCACCGGAAAGCCGGGGAAGGTGCCGGCGAAGGCGATGCGCAGCGATTTCAGCTCGAGCTTCGGCATCGGATCAACCGGCACCGGCGCCAGATCGGTGTCGGCTCCGTCCGGACCGGCAATGATTTGATAGATCAGCGCCAGGTCCTCGATGTTGCGAGCAATCGGTCCAACGCAGGACATCAAGCGGACGCTGCGCGGAATGCCACTCGGATCGGGAAAAGCGCCGGCCAGCGAGACGCGATGCTCGGTCGGCTTCAGGCCGTAGACGCCGCAAAACGCCGCGGGCAAGCGGATGGAATTCTGCATGTCGGTGCCGACCTCGAACGACGTCATGCCCGTCGCGACCGCGGCTGCTGCGCCACCGCTTGAGCCGCCCGCCGTACGCGACGGATCCCAGGGGTTGGCGGTGCGGCCGAAAAGCGGATTGTCCGACTGCCAGTCGCCCAGCATGGTGGCGACGTTGGTTTTGCCGACCAGCACGCCGCCGGCTGTCTTTAGCCTTGCAACCACAGGGCTGTCCTGCTTGGCAACGTAGTCGGCAAATGGCGGGAAGCCGACCGTCGTCTTCATGCCAGCGGTCTCGTGCGCATCCTTCAGCGTGAACGGCACGCCGTGCAGCGGTCCGAGCGGTTCGCCGCGCGCCAGTGCCGCATCGGCTTGTCGGGCACGCTCACGTGCGCCTTCTTGATCGAGGAGGACGACGGCGTTGACCGTCTCATTATGCCGGTCGATCTGTGCCAGATGCGCATCGAGCGCCTCCACGGCCGAGATTCTCCGGTGGGCAATTGCTGCCGCGAGTTCGGTAGTCGAGGAAAATCCGATGTCCATGATGCGCACTCCGGCTGCTTGCCGCGCTGCGCCTTGAACATGGCGGATGAGAGCACGGCTTCAAGCTGAATTCAGCATCCGAACGCCTGAAGCGCTTGATCGAAATTGCGCCGACCGATTTTCAGGTTGGCGCTCTACGGCGCCCTCTGTCCTGCCGGACATCTCCCCCACTCGGGGCGAGATCAGCCGTCACCGCGGCTTTCGCGACTGGGTCTATATTGCAGGATGGAGCGAGAGCCGGAGCTGCCAATCTCCCCACTTGTGATGGAGATGTCGGCAGGACAGAGGGCGGCGCTGTCCCGTGACCTTGCTAAGTTTGGAGCTAAACGGCCACCGCGAACTTAGCAGCTGCCGGCGCGAACGGCCGGATGTTTGTGCCGTCTCTGGTCATGGTGACGAAGCTCGACGGCGGGATCGCCTGCCAGTCGCCGCCGTCGCGGTCGAACGGTTCCGAGACAATGCAGCGGCCGGCTCGGCTCGCGAATGCGCCGGTATAGAGCGTCGGCGCATGGCCGTCAGTGGCGTAGCGCACAGCGTAGAGCGTCTCGCCATCGGAGAAGGCGGCAGTCAGCTTCAGGGAGGGTTCGAGGCCGGCGTGGCGCGAAGCCTCGAGAACGCGGCTGGTGGCGCGGGATACCGCGCCTTGCGGGTCGGCGGACAGACCTTCGTCGAGCATCAGCAGGAAGAAGAGTTCGGAATCAGTCGTCCCTTCGCGCTGGTCGAAGACGGCATCCGACAGCGAATTTTCCAGCGTACGGCGGATCTTCTCGAAGCCGCCGATCTGGCCGTTGTGCATGAACGACCAGCGGCCGGAGACGAACGGATGGCAGTTCATGCGGCTGGTGGCACCACCGGTCGAGGCACGCACATGGGCGAGGAACAGGCCGGATTTGATCTGGCGGCAGAGGCTTTTCAGATTGGGGTCCGACCAGGCCGGCAGGATGTCGCGATAAAGGCCGGGCTCGGGACGGTCGCCGTACCAGGCGAGGCCAAAACCGTCGCCATTGGTCGGCGACTTGGCCTCCTGGGCGCAGTGGCTCTGGGCAATCAGCGAATGGCAGGGCGCGGTAATGATGTCTTCGAGGAAGACCGCTTCACCAAGATAGGCCGCCCACCGGCACATCGCATTCCACCAGTTATCAGGCGCGATCCATCAGAGCCGACGGCTCCTTCACCGCGTGTGAGCCTCTGTTATGCGTACGCTCATAGAGCTCACGGACGATTCGACTTGCCGTAGTCTCGAACAGAAACGGCAAGAAAGCGTGAACGAGGGCGGCGCCCGCGGCCATCGACAGGCGGGACCAGAACCAGGCGGCGAAGGCCATGTGGCCGAAATAGGTTTCGCCAACCTTGGCCGGGTGAGACGTAAAGAGCGCCGAAAACCGCGTCATGGTGATCCCTCCTGCCGGGATGAGTCCCGATGCTGAGTATCCTGCCAAGATCTGAAGGTTCATCGGTCTCAAATTGTCCTTGTGTTGAGCGTTATTTTGGGACATTCATCCCAATATGCCCTTCGAACTTGATGCGATTGACCGACGATTACTCGCGGAACTGCAGCGCGACGGCACGCTTTCCGTCGACCAGCTGTCGGAGCGCGTGGCCTTGTCCCGCAACGCTTGCTGGCGACGTGTCAAGCGGCTGGAGGAGGAGGGCGTCATTACCGGGCGCGTGGCGCTGGTCGATGCCGACAAGCTCGGGCTCGGCCTCTCTGTTTTCATCCTGATCCGCACGTCCAACCACGACCCGGACTGGCTGCAGAAGTTCCGGGCGGCGGTGACGGGCTTTGCCGAGATCACCGGCGTCTACCGCATGTCGGGCGACCTCGACTATGTGCTGCGAGCCCGCGTCGCCGACGTGAAAGCTTATGACAGGCTCTATCAGCGGCTGATCGCCAAGGTGCCGCTGTCGGACGTCTCCGCTTCCTTCGTCATGGAGGAGATCAAGGAGACGACCGTCGTTCCGGTGGAGCTACGCTGACGCGGAACCGCATTGAAAGAAAGGCGTTGATAGCGTCGCGGCCGGGTTGACCGAATCGGCAGCCGCGCCGATAGGAATGGGCTCATGCGCACGGCTGTCTATCCTTCTTCCGTCATCGGCCCCACCGTCGGTTTCGTCAGGCTTCCGCATGGCGATGGCCTGCCGCTGCCGGCCTATGAAAGCGCGGGTGCTGCCGGGATGGACCTGCGAGCCGCCGTGCCGGAAGACCGGCCGCTGCTCATCCTGCCCGGAAAACGCGCGCTGGTGCCGACCGGGCTGATCCTGGAAATCCCGGAAGGCATGGAAGGCCAGGTGCGGCCGCGCTCCGGCCTCGCCTTCAAGCATGGCCTGACTGTGCTCAACACGCCGGGCACCATCGACAGCGACTATCGCGGCGAGGTGAAAGTGCTGCTCGTCAATCTTGGCGATGAGGATTTCGCGGTGGCGCGCGGCATGCGGATCGCGCAGATCGTGTTTGCGGCGGTGACGCAGGTGGCCAGCGAAGAACGGGCGCTTGCCGGCGGCACGGCGCGCGGCGCAGGCGGTTTCGGATCGACCGGCACGGCGTAATGCTGGTTCCAAAACTGGTCATCTTCGATTGCGACGGGGTTCTGGTCGACACCGAGAACCTTGCCAATCGGCGCCTCGCCGAATGGCTTTGTGAAGCGGGCTTTCAAACCACATTCGAATATTGCCGCAAGAACTTCTCGGGCCGCACCATGGCTTCGGTGCAGAAAGAGATCGAAGAGGCGACCGAGGCCCGACTCGGCGCCGACTTCGTCGAACGCTGGAACGCCGGGCTGCCGGACCTGTTCGCGCATGGCGTCGAGGCGATCCCTCATGTGCGCGACTTCATCGAAAAGGTGCGCGCCGCCGGTATCGCCTATTGCGTCGCCTCGTCGGCGCGGGTTTCGAAGATGCATATCACGCTCGGGCAGACCGGGTTGTTGCCGCTGTTCGAGCACGCCATGTTCTCCTCGACCATGGTCGGGCGCGGCAAGCCGTTCCCGGACCTCTTCCTGCATGCGGCAAAGACGATGGGCTTCGCACCGGCCGACTGCATTGTCATCGAAGACAGTGTCGCCGGCACCCAGGCCGGCATTGCCGCCGGCATGCGCGTGTTTTCCTATCACGCCGATCCATTCTCGGACCCCGACGGGCTGGCGGAAGCCGGCGGCATCCTGTTCGACGACATGCGCGAACTCGCCGATCTGGTGCCGATCCTTTGATCGGACATTGGAGCGATTCAGCGTTCCGTTGAATTGCCGACCCGCTCTAGGTATTTGTTTTTACGCAATTCCAGACGGAAACTGTTTCACATCTATGCTGGAATTGCTCCGGGCTGTGCGGCGAAATCTTCCGTGCTAGCGTGCATGCGTCAGACCGCCGGAAGCGCCCCTGCATGAAACCCACTCTGCTGCGCCTCGCCCTCGCTCTCGTGCTTCTATCCTGGTTGCGGGTCTCGGCGGCCGCGCAGGACGTCAGCTTCCCGGATCTCGGCAGCGCTGTCCCAGGCCACAAGGACGTCACCTATCTCGATCTCGCCAGGATGGTCATCCCCGACCTGGCGCCGAACGCTGACGGCTTTTACCACGGCGGCTTACCGATCGAGATGCGCCATATCGAGGGCCCGGACAGTGGTGGCTCGCCGCCTGAAACATCAAGCCTGCCCAATGCTGCGGTGCTTGCCATCAAGGCCGGCGGCAAGGACCGGTTTACCATGCTGTTCGATCTCGGCGATTCTGCCGACAGCGCCGAGGGCTATGCGGTGCTGGCGCTCTACGATCTGACCGGCAAGCCGGCGCTGCTCGACGCGGTTAATGTCGCCGTCGATCGCAGCACCTATTTCCGCGAGCCGAACAAACTGTCGGTCGGCGCCGGTGACGATATCCTCGTCACCATGAGCACGCATTTCAATTCGAGCCAGAGCTATGTGATCACGCCGCTGATCATGGTGCGCAACGACAAGTTCGAACTGATAGACATGATCTATACCTTCGACGAAAGGCTGTGTGCTTACAGCCGCAAGCAGGACATCGCTTTGCGCGCCATTGCGGGCGGCCAAGCCCATGCAGCCATCAAGGCTACGGTGACCGATGCCACCGTGCCGAGTGAGGAAAGCTGCGAGGATGCCCCACCCAAGGCGTCCTCGAAAGACATTTCAGTCACCTATCATTGGAATAAGAAAGCGTCTCGCTACGTAGCCGGTTCAGACGCCCTCAAACGTCTGTCAGCAGAGAACGAGAAACGCTTCTAAGCCGAGCGCATTCGTTTGCCCGAGCGGGGCGACCGCGATAAATTCCCCGCACGACCCATGATTGAGGACCCGCCATGGACAAGGGCAAGATTTTTCGCGATCTGCACGTTTCGACCTTCGTCATGCCCAATCCCTGGGATGTCGGCACGACCAAGCTTCTGGCTTCCTTCGGCTTCAAGGCGCTGGCCACGACCAGCGCCGGCTTCGCCTTCTCGCGCGGCCTGCCCGACGGCGCCGTGACGTTCGAGGCCATGATCCACCATTGCCGCGAGGTGACGGCGGCAACCGACCTGCCGGTTTCGGCCGACCTCGAACGCGGCAAGGGCGACAGCGCCGAGCAGGCCGCGGAAACCATCTTCGCGGCCGAAGCCGCCGGCCTCGCCGGCTGCTCGATCGAGGACCATACCGGCGATCACGACAATCCGATCTACGAGTTCTCGCATGCGGTCGAACGCGTCGCCGCGGCCGCCGAGGCGGCTCGCGCCTTGAAGCACGATTTCGTCTTCACCGCGCGGGCTGAGAATTTCCTGTGGGGCAAGACCGATCTCGACGACACGATCAAGCGGCTTCAGGGTTTCGAGAAGGCCGGCGCGGACGTGCTCTATGCGCCGGGCCTGACCGACATCGACACGGTGCGGACGGTCTGCTCCGCGGTCAGCAAGCCGGTCAATGTCATGGCCCGGCCCGGCTTCACCGTGTCCGACCTTGCCGAGGCCGGCGTCAAGCGCGTCTCGCTCGGGCCATGGCTGACGAATTTCGCCTTTGGCATGCTGGAAACCGCGGCGCGCGAAATCCAGCAGGACGGCACCTTCGGCTTCACCCGTTCGGCGATGCCGTTCGGCAAGCTGCAGGCGCTGTTCCGCGGGGGCGGTACCGAGCAGGATTAGAGCGTTCAGCGTTTCACCGGAACGCCGAACCGCCCTATCCCTTTGTTACGCAACTGCGGACGGAAAACCGCTACGGTTTCCTGGAATTGCTCTGGACCGGCTCCCGCCCGGAAACCGCCTTGTGCAGATGCACCATCATGGCGGCAGCAAAGAGCGGCGTCAAAAGGTTGAGCAGCGGCACGGCAAGGAAGCCCGCAATCAGCAGTCCCGCCAGGAATACCGTGCCCGCATACTTCCGGCGCAGCGCCTTGGCTTCCGCCTCGGGGCGGAAGCGCATGGCGGCGAACTCGAAGAATTCGCGGCCCAGCAGATAGCCGTTGACGATGAAGAATGCAGCGATGTTGATGCCCGGCACGAGGAGCAGCAGCAGGGCGACGATGTTGCCGAGGATCACGACGCCAAAGAATTTTATCGCCAGCGCCAGCGACTGCAGCACCGGCACGGCGCTGCCGGGCGGATCGCCAGGATAGTCGGTGCGCTCGACCACCTCGGCGATATCGTCGAGGAACAACCCTGCGACGATCGCCGTCACGGGTGCTACGAGCAGCGCCATGCCCATTGCCAGCACGATGCCGGCGATGATGCCGCTCAGCCATCCTGCCCAGGACGGCAGGCCGGGCACAAATGTCTGCAGCCATGGCCATGCCAGCCATTCGAGCAGGCTCTCGATGCCGAACCACAGCGCCACCAGGGCGAGCAGCGTCAGGCCCAGCGTCTTCAGGAAGACGGAGCGGAATTCAGGTGAGAACAGCCGGCTTGCGGCGGCGCGGACGGCGTCGAGGATCACGGCAGGTCCAAGCCCTTACAGAGGAACGACGTTCCCGAGATAGGCGGGCTTGATAAGCGGCGCAACTATTGCGCAAGCCTGGCCTGTCTTGCCGGAATGGTCATCGCCGCGACGCCGACGACGACGAAGCCCATGCCGAGCCAGGCGCTCGGCCCGAGGCTTTCGCCCAGAAAGACGGCGCCGATGCCGACACCGATCGGCACGCGCAGATAGGCCTGCGAGGTGGTGCCGACCGAGCCCAGCGTGTGGATGAGCCGGAAGAAGATCGAAAAGGCGAGCGCGGTGGAGAAGACCGAAAGCCCGAAGAGCGCCAGGATCGACGCTGTCGACGGCGTCAGCGTCCAGGGCCGGTCGAAGACGAGGCTCAAGGGGATCAGGATCGCGGCGCCGCAGATCATCGAGCCGGCGGCCGGCACCATAGGATCCAGACCTCTGAAGTTTCGGCCAAAGATCGCGGCGCCGGCATAGCAGACGGTGGCGGCGACGACCGCAAGCTGCGCCCAGAGCTGATGGCCGATGCCGCCAAGCGCCTCGGTGCCGACGATCAGGCAAATGCCGGCGATGCCGGCGCCGACGCCGACCAGCTTGCGCAATGTCACCGGCTCGTGGCGGGTGATCAGCGCCGTCAGCAGGAAGGTGAAGATCGGCGACGTCGCGTTGAGGATGGTGGCAAGGCCGGCGTCGATCGAACGTTCGGCGGCCGCTATCAGCGTGAACGGGATGACGCTGTTCAAGCAGGCCTGGAACATGAAGCGGCGCCAGTTGACCAGATCGCGCGGCATGGCAAGGCCGCGCCAGCGGATAAGGCCAAGCAGAATGCCGCCGGCGATCAGCGTGCGCCCGGCGATGAAGGTCACCGGCGGGATTGTCTCCACGCCGATCTTGATGAAGGTATAGGAAGCGCCCCACAACACCGCCAGGATGCCGAGCAGCGCCAGCTCGGTCGTCATCTCGGTCTTTTCAGACATGGTGGTTTCGCGCCTTCAGCTTGTTTCGACGGTCCGCTTCTAGCTCACACCGCGGCGGAGATGTTTCGATCACGATCCAACCATAGCCGCCGTCGCCGCCATCGGTATGGTCCAGTTCGGCGCGATGGCTGCCGCAGCAGCCGATCAGAAGTCGGCGAAGCGGAAACCGGTGCCGATTTTCGGGGTAGGCAAAGCGGCTGCGAGCCGCTAGACCCGCGCGCGGCCGGCGTGGCAGAAAGCCGGACAATCGTTGGCGGAGACATTGATGCCGGAATATGACGTGCTTTGCATCGGCAATGCCATTGTCGACATCATCGCGCAGTGCGACGAGGCCTTTCTCGAAACCAACGGCATCATCAAGGGCGCGATGAACCTCATCGACACTAGGCGCGCCGAGCTGCTCTACAGCCGCATGGGACCGGCGATCGAAGCTTCGGGCGGCAGCGCCGGCAACACGGCGGCGGGCGTGGCGAGCTTCGGCGGCCGCGCCGCCTTTTTCGGCAAGGTGTCGAACGATGCGCTCGGCGACATCTACACCCATGATATCCGCGCCCAGGGCGTGGCCTTCGACACCAAGCCGCTGCAAGGCGAGCCGCCGACGGCTCGCTCGATGATCTTCGTCACGCCGGACGGCGAGCGCTCGATGAACACCTATCTCGGCGCCTGCGTCGAGCTGGGGCCGGAAGATGTCGAGGCCGACAAGGCGGCCGGCGCCAAGGTGACCTATTTCGAGGGTTATCTGTGGGATCCGCCGCGCGCCAAGGAAGCGATCCGGCAGACCGCGAGGCTGGCGCATGCGGCGGGGCGCGAAGTGTCGATGACGCTGTCGGATTCCTTCTGCGTCGACCGCTACCGCGACGAGTTCCTCGATCTGATGCGCTCCGGCACGGTCGACATCGTCTTTGCCAACAGCCACGAGATCAAGTCGCTCTACCAGACCGCTTCCTTCGAGGATGCGCTGGCGGCGATACGCAAGGATTGCAAGATCGCCGCCGTCACCCGCTCGGAGAAGGGTTCGGTGATCGTGCGCGGCGACGAGACCGTCACTATTCACGCGACCACGATCAAGGAACTGGTCGACACCACCGGCGCGGGCGACCTCTATGCCGCCGGTTTCCTCTATGGGTACACGACCGGACGCAGCCTCCAGGACTGCGGCGACCTCGGCTCGCTGGCGGCCGGGCTGGTGATCCAGCAGATCGGCCCGCGACCGCGCCAGAAGCTGCGCCGCGAAGCGGAACAGGCGGGCCTGCTTTAGCGCCTTTTACCTCTCCCCTTGTTGTGGGAGAGGTCGGATTGCCCCGAATTGCCCTTCGCAATTCGGCTGGCAATCCGGGTGAGGGGTAAGCCGGCGCCAAGCTGGAAGACCCCTCATCCGTCTCGGCGCTGCGCGCCGATCCACCTTCCCCACAAGGGGAGAAGAAGAGGACCATCTGTCGCGCCGCTGTCATAGATCGCTCCTACAGGCAGGTTGGGTGTTCCGCGACTGACATTTCGAGACGCCCGCAGCAGTTGGGGTGTCAAAAATGCAAGACAGCAACCTTCACGGTCGCTGCGTCTGTCACGATTGCGATTGCCGCTTTCCGCTGTAGCCGTTCCCCAGCTTGGGAGGAGCGCGGCGCGCAAGACAGACGCATGACCAGATTTCAGAATTCGCCTGAAGGAATTTCGCAAGACGCCTTGGCCGGTCTGGTGGCCGAGGCTGTGCGGCAGGCTTTGATGCAGCATGGCGTCCTGCTGGACCCGGAGGCTCTGATCTGCGCCAGCGCGATGGCCGGCGGTGTTTCCGCCGCCCTTCCCTTCCTGCCGCAGGCGCAGCGGCTTGCCATCACCTCCTTCAAGGAGAACTGGACCGGGCTCGCATCCGAATTCTTCCGCGCCATGGCGGAGAAGATCGCGCGCGCCGAACCACGCGACGCCGGCAGCAGGGACGAAAAACCGAAGATCGGGGCCGGCAAGCCCACCGCCAGGCCTTTTGCCGAGCGGGACTCCGAGCTGCAGTCGATGCTGATCGAAGACTGGGCCGGCGAGGTTGCCGGGTCGACCTACCTGGAAGAGAAGTACCGCATACCTCGTTCGACGCTGCACCGCTGGCAAAGGCGCGGTGAGGTCGTCGCGTTGCGCAAAGGCGGCCGCAAGCATGTCTTCCCGCTCGCCCAGTTCGTCGACGGCAGGCCGGCCCCCGGCATAAGCGAGGTGTTGGCGGCAATCACCAATCCGAGATTGGCCTGGTTCTGGCTCACTCACCTCTGCCCCGAACTGGATGGCCGCATCCCCATCGAAATGCTGCGCGAGGACATGATCGAGGACGTGGTTCGCGTCGCGCGCAGCTTGTCCTGATCCCCGATTTCCCGATCGGCTTCGCGCTTTGGGGCCCTCACAAGACACTCACCAGCCGAGAATACATCTGTCATAAAACCGTAATAAATGGCACATTTGGCACATTTCATAATCAAAAATAACGCCACTACCGTATATATTGTGCCATATGTGCCATTCTTTCAAATATGTGACGTGATATTTGCGCAACAAGACTTGTATAAGAGCCCAAAGACCGTTTTTCGGACGCAATCTCTGTTGTGAAGGACAGCCAATTGGGCCATGTCGAGCGCGAAGAAGCGGCGCCGGTGCGCGACTTTTTCAACGATGGGGACGGGGTTGGCAAAAGCCGGATGGCTGCCAGACCTGTCTTGAACCTTTGACTGGAGATTCAAGAAAATGAACATCAAGAGCCTTCTTCTCGGCTCCGCTGCGGCGCTGATCGCAGTTTCGGGCGTCCGCGCCGCCGACGCGGTGACCGTCGCCGAGCCGGAACCGGCCGAATACGTCAAGATCTGCGACGTCTACGGCGCAGGTTACTTCTATATCCCCGGCACCGAGACCTGTCTGCGCATCGGCGGCTATATCCGCTATGACGCCGGCATCGGCGATATCGGCACGTTCGATGGCGCCAAGAGCATCGACGTTCGGGACGGCGACGTCCAGAACACCTTCTACAAGAACCTTCGCTTCACGTTGAAGACCTGGACCGGCCAGGAAACCGAGTTGGGCACGTTGAAGACCTACACCGAAACGCGCTTCAACTTCGGTGACAGGAACCTCGTCACCGATGCAGCCGGCGACGTCGACAGCAATCCCGCCGCAAACAAGGCAACCGACCTGCATTTCGCCTGGATCCAGCTCGGCGGTCTGCGCGTTGGCAAGGACGAAACGCCTTATGACCAGTTCATCGGTTATGCCGGGAATGTCATCCAGGACACGATCATTCCGTACGGCGTCAAGGATACCAACGTCGTCAGCTACTACTTCGATGTGGACGGCGGCTTCTCGGGTGTCATTTCGCTCGAAGAGGGCTCCGGTGTGACCGGCACGATCGACAGCTACGTTCCCCACGTCGTCGGCGGCTTGAAGTACAAGGGCGACTGGGGTGCGATCACCGGCGTCGTCGCCTATGACAGCAACTATGAGGAAGTGGCGGGCAAGGTTCGCCTCGACGTCAATGTGAGCAAGGAACTGTCGTTGTTCATCATGGCCGGCTACGGCACCGACGACAACCTGAGCGACGATGCCGGCAACGCCATAGACGCCCATGGCCGCGGCTTCTACAAGCCGTGGGGCGGCAACTGGGCCGTCTGGGGCGGCGGCACCTACAAGTTCAACGACAAGACGGCGTTCAATCTTCAGGCTTCGGCCGACGACGACAAGAACTACGCTCTTGCGGCGAACGTCGCCTACACCATCGTGCCGGGCTACACGATCACGACCGAAGTCGACTGGAACCACTTCGGCCACTTCGACGACGGCACTCCGTTCGGCAACTGGACCAAGGCCGACAAGAAGGACAGCGTCGGCGGCATCGTCCGCTTCCAGCGCTCGTTCTGATCGAAGCTTGCATTCTCAAAGGAAGGGGCCTGCGGCAAAGCCGCGGGCCCTTTTTGTTTTTGCAGAAAGTTGGGGCGGCCGCCCGTCAATTTCCCGCCGTATAAGCTGCGATCGCTGCCATGTTGACGATGTCGCTATCCTTGGCATTCAGCGAGACGATCTGCACCGGCTTGTTCAGGCCGACCAGCAGCGGGCCGATGACGGTCGAGCCGCCGAGTTCCTGCAGCATCTTGGTCGAGATCGAGGCCGAGTGGAAGGCGGGCATGACCAGCACATTGGCCGGACCGGTGAGCCTGATGAACGGGTACTGCGCCATGGCGCGCGGGTTCAGCGCCACGTCGGCGGCCATCTCGCCGTCATATTCGAAGTCGACGCGGCGCTTGTCGAGGATGCGCACCGCCTCCTGCACCCGCTCGGAGCGCTCACCCTGCGGATGGCCGAAGGTGGAGTAGGCGAGCATGGCAATCCTCGGCTCGTAGCCCATGCGGCGCGCAAAGCCGGCCGCCTCCTCGGCGATGTCGGCGATCTGCTCGGCATTCGGCATGTCGTGTACCGCGGTGTCGGCAACCAGTACGGTGCGGCCCCTTGCCAAGACGATCGAAACCCCGATGACGCGGTGGCCCGGCTTGGCGTCGATGACGCGGCGCACGTCGTCGAGCGCGGTGGAATAGTTGCGGGTCACGCCGGTGACGATGCCGTCGGCATCGCCCAGCGCCACCATGCAGGCGGCGAAATGATTGCGGTCGTTGTTGATCAGGCGCTGGCAGTCGCGAAACAGGTAGCCTTTGCGCTGCATGCGTTCGTAGAGATAGTCGGTATAGATGCCGTTGCGGCGCGACAGCCTGGCATTGATGATCTCCAGGCCTTGTTTGTTGAGATCGATGCCGGCGTTGCGCGCATTCTCCTTGATGACGTCGTCGCGGCCGAGCAGGATCGCCGTCCCCAGCCTCTGGTTCACATAGGAGACGGCGGCGCGCATCACCTGCTCTTCCTCGCCTTCGGCGAAGACGATGCGCTTGGGCTGGCGGCGGACGCGGTCGTGAATGCGTTGCAAGGTCGAGGCGATCGGATCGCGGCGGGCGGAGAGCTCATGCGCGTAGCGGTCGAGATCGAGGATCGGCTTGCGGGCGACGCCGGACTCCATCGCGGCCTTCGCCACGGCAAGCGGGATCGCTGAGATCAGGCGCGGGTCGAACGGCACCGGGATGATGTAGTTGGGGCCGAATTTCGGCCGATTGCCCTGATAGGCGGCCGCGACGTCGTCCGGCACGTCCTGGCGCGCCAGCTCGGCCAGGGCGCGTGCGGCGGCGATCTTCATCTCGTCATTGATGGTGGTGGCCCTAACATCCAGCGCGCCGCGGAAGATGTAGGGGAAACCCAGCACATTGTTGACCTGGTTCGGGTAATCCGAGCGGCCGGTGGCCATGATGGCATCGGTGCGGATCTCGCCCACTTCCTCGGGCGTGATCTCCGGATCCGGATTGGCCATCGCGAAGATGATCGGGTTCTTGGCCATCGACTGCACCATGGCGGGGGTCAGGGCGCCCTTGGCGGAAAGACCGAGAAAGACGTCGCAGCCGTCCAGCGCCTCGGCGAGCGAGCGCGCCTCGGTCTTGACCGCATGCGCCGACTTCCACTGGTTCATGCCTTCGGTGCGGCCCTGGAAGACGACGCCCTTGGTGTCGCACAGGATGATATTTTCCGGCGAAAAACCCATCGCCTTCATCAATTCGATGCAGGCGATGCCCGCCGCGCCCGCGCCGTTGCAGACCATCTTCGTGGTCTTCATGTCGCGGCCGGTGATCTCCAGCGCGTTGATCAGCCCGGCGGCCGAGATGATGGCGGTGCCGTGCTGGTCGTCGTGGAAGACGGGGATGTCCATCAGCTCGCGGAGGCGCTGCTCGATGATGAAGCATTCCGGCGCCTTGATGTCCTCGAGATTGATGCCGCCGAAGGAAGGTCCGAGGAAGCGCACGCAGTTGATGAATTCGTCGGCATCCTCGGTCGCCACTTCGAGGTCGATCGAATCGACATCGGCGAAGCGTTTGAACAGCACCGACTTGCCTTCCATGACCGGCTTCGAGGCCAGGGCGCCGAGATTGCCAAGACCGAGGATTGCGGTGCCATTGGAGATGACGGCGACCATGTTGCCGCGCGTCGTGTAGTCGAAGGCGCGGCTTGGATCCTCCGCGATTGCGCGCACCGGAACGGCGACGCCCGGCGAATAGGCGAGGCTCAGATCGCGTTGCGTCGCCATCGGCTTGGTGGCGACGATCTCCAGCTTGCCGGGACGCCCCATGGCGTGGAATTCGAGCGCCTCCTGCGCGCTGACGGAGGGCCCGCTGCTTTCGGTTTTCCTGGCCATGATGCTTTTGATTTCCTCGCCTGTGCGGCACCGCTTGGGACGGCTGCTTGCTTATGCTTTCCACCGATTAAGGCTACACGCGGCGACTGTAAACCGACAAGCCGGGCGAAGCTGCGTCAACGCAGAAGGCCAGCAATGCGGCGGGCCGAATGACGGCGAGGGGCGGCATGGCTCGCGCTTTCCCCTGCTTTTCGAGCGTCCGGCATTAAACCGCCCTGCCACATCTGCTAGCGTTCGGGCATGAACATGCACATGCCGACCGATACCGACGCCCAGGAAACGACGACGCCGGCGCCCGCCATGGGCGGCGTCACGCCAATGATGGAGCAGTATATCGAGATCAAGGCGGCGAACCCGGATTCGCTTCTGTTCTACCGCATGGGCGATTTCTACGAGCTGTTCTTCGACGACGCCGAAAAGGCAAGCCAGGCGCTCGGCATCGTGCTCACCCGGCGCGGCAAGCACCAGGGCCACGACATCCCGATGTGCGGCGTGCCGGTGCATGCGGCGGACGACTATCTGCAGAAGCTGATCGCGCAAGGCTTCCGCGTCGCCGTATGCGAGCAGATCGAGGACCCGGCGGAAGCCAAGAAGCGTGGCTCGAAATCGGTGGTGCGCCGCGACGTGGTGCGGCTGGTCACGCCCGGCACCATCACCGAGGACAAGCTGCTTGCACCCTCGGAGTCGAGCTTTCTGATGGCGCTGGGGCGAGTGAAGGGCGGCAATGCAGCCAGCCAAGGCAGTTTCGCGCTTGCCTGGATCGACATCTCGACGGGCGCGTTTCGGGTGGCTGAAACCTCGGCCGAACGGCTGCTTGCCGACATTTTCCGGGTCGATCCGCGCGAGCTGATCGTCGCTGAGCCGGTGTTCCATGACGCGGAGCTGCGGCCGGTCTTCGACGTGCTCGGCCGGGTCGCCAACCCGCAGCCGCCATCGCTGTTCGATTCGGCATCGGCCACGGGCCGCATCGCCCGCTTCTTCGACGTGGCGACCCCGGACAGTTTCGGCACTTTTTCGCGCGCCGAGCTGTCGGCGATCTCGGGCGCCATCGCCTATGTCGAGAAGACGCAGAAGGCCGAACGGCCGCCGCTGTCGCGGCCCGAGCGCGAAGAGAGCGGCTCGACGCTGTTCATCGATCCGGCGACGCGCGCCAATCTGGAACTGTTGCGCACGCTGTCCGGCAGCCGCGAAGGCTCGCTGTTCAAGGCGATCGATCGCACCGTGACCGGCGGCGGGGCGAGGCTGCTCGCCGACCGGCTGATGGCGCCGCTGACCGACCCGGGAGCGATTTCCGCAAGGCTGGATTCGGTGTCGTTCTTTCGCGCCGAAGCGCGGCTTTGCCAGGGATTGAGAACGAGCCTGAAAAACGTCGCCGACATGCCACGAGCGCTGTCCCGGCTGGCGCTCAACCGCGGCGGCCCGCGCGATCTTGGCGCGCTGCGCGCCGGCTTCGAGGCCGCGGGCGCGATCGCCGCGCTGCTCGCGACGACGACGCTCCCCGCCGAACTCGCCGCGGCGCTCTCGGCGATCCATGGCCTGCCCGAGGCGCTCGCCCGCCATCTCAGCGAGGCGCTCGACGACGAACTGCCGCTGATCCGGCGCGACGGCGGCTTCGTGCGGTCAGGCTACAATGCCGAACTCGACGAAATGCGGGCGCTGCGCGACGAGTCGCGAAAAGTGATCGCCGGGCTGGAGCGCTCGCTGATCGAGGAGACCGGCATCCGATCGCTGAAGATCCGGCACAACAATGTGCTCGGCTACTATATCGAGGTTACGGCCAACCATCATTCGATCATGACCGGCAGCGACGCGGCGAAGGCGCGCTTCATCCATCGCCAGACCATGGCCAACGCGATGCGCTTCACGACGACGGAACTGGCGGAGCTGGAATCGAAGATCGCCAATGCCGCCGATAAGGCGCTGAGCATCGAGCTTGCCACCTTCGACCGGCTGACGGCGGAAGTGGTGAGCGAGGCCAACAGCATCCGTGCCGGCGCCGAGGCACTCGCAGTCCTCGACGTATCGTCGGCCTTGGCGCTGCTTTCCGAAAGCGAGGGCTGGTGCCGGCCGGTCGTGGACTCCAGCCTCGCCTTCGAGATCGCCGGCGGCCGCCACCCGGTAGTCGAACAGGCGCTCAGGCGCTCAGGCGAAGGCCCATTCGTCGCCAATGACTGCGACCTCTCGCCTGAAAACGGCGCAGAGGCCGGCGCCATCTGGCTGCTAACCGGCCCCAACATGGGCGGCAAGTCCACCTTCCTGAGGCAGAACGCGCTGATCGCCATCCTTGCCCAGACCGGCTCCTTCGTGCCGGCCGAAAGCGCCCATATCGGCGTCGTCGACCGGCTGTTCTCGCGCGTCGGCGCCTCGGACGATCTGGCGCGGGGGCGCTCGACCTTCATGGTCGAGATGGTCGAGACGGCGGCGATCCTGAACCAGGCCGGCGAACGGGCGCTGGTCATCCTCGACGAGATCGGCCGCGGCACTGCGACCTTCGACGGCCTGTCGATCGCCTGGGCGGCGGTCGAATATCTGCATGAAAAAACCCGCTGCCGGGCGATCTTCGCCACGCATTTCCACGAGATGACGGCGCTGGCCGGCAAGCTTTCGCGGCTCTCCAACGTCACCATGCGGGTCAAGGAGTGGGAAGGCGACGTCGTCTTCCTGCACGAGGTCGGCAAGGGTGCCGCCGACCGCTCCTACGGCGTGCAGGTGGCGCGGCTCGCCGGACTGCCGGAAGCGGTGGTGGCGCGCGCCAAGGAAGTGCTGCACCAGCTCGAGGAAGGCGAAGTTTCGGGCAAGACCAACCGGCTGGTCGACGACCTGCCGCTGTTTTCGGTGGCGGTGAAGCGCGAAGCGCCGAAGCCGCCGAAGAACGATGTCCTGGGCGAAGCACTGGGGGCGATCAATCCGGACGAGATGACGCCAAGGGAGGCGCTGGAAGCGCTTTACAGGCTGAAAGGGCTGGCTCTGCGTTGACGGTTGGCGAAAGCCGCGATGACGGCTGATCTCTCCCCAAGTTGGGAGATTGGCAGCTTCACCGTCAAATCATCTCCAGACCGCGCTTGCGCGTCGGCGGCGGGAAGCCGCGATCGAGCTCGGCAAAATCCTCCGCCGTCAGCTTGATGTCGAGTGCCGCAGCGTTCTGGCGGACGTGCTCCTGCCGGCTGGCCTTCGGGATGGCGACGACGCCTTTTTGGGCCATCACCCACGCAAGCGCGACCTGCGCCGCCGTGGCGTTGTGGCGGGCGGCAACGGCGTCGAGCCTGGCGTTGCGCGCCAGCGCGCACTGCTCGACCGGCGAATAGGCCATCAGCGGGATGCCGCGCTCAAGGCTCCAGGGCGCAAGATCGAATTCCGGACCGCGCCGCGACAGATTGTAGAGGACCTGGTTGGTCTGGACATTGGCGCCGGAGGGTAGGCCGACCAATTCCTCCATCTCGTCGGTATCGAAATTGCTGACGCCCCAGTGGCGGATCTTGCCGGCCGCCTTCAAGGCCTCGAAGGCCTCGATTGTTTCCGACAGCGGCACGCTGCCCGGCCAGTGCAGCAGATAGAGGTCGATGCGGTCGGTGGCGAGCCGTTTCAGACTGTTCTCGCAGGCCCGCTTGACGCCGCCGCGCGAGGCGTTGGACGGCAGCACCTTGGAAACCAGAAAAGTCTCGTCGCGGCGCCCGGCGATGGCTTCCGCCACCACCTCCTCGGCGCCGCCGCCGGCATACATTTCCGCCGTATCGATCAAGCTCATGCCGAGATCCAGTCCAAGCCTTAGCGCCGCGACCTCATCAGCGCGGCGCCGGCGGTCCTCGCCCATCTTCCATGTGCCTTGACCCAGCACCGGAAGGGCTTCGCCTGACGGCAGGACGGTAGTTCTGATTTTAGAAGACATGGCCTGCTCCGCGTGAGGCCGGATCGCAGCACAAGCATTGCCGGAAATCCAGGCCGAAGTCCTCGCCTTCGTCCGGATTCCCGGCGCGGGAAATTAGTTCACCGGATGCTTGGCAAGCCAATCCTGCATTTTTTTGATCTCGGCTTCCTGCGCCTTGACGACGTTCTCGGCGAGCTTGCGGATTTCCGGGTCCTTGCCGTTGGCGATCACCACCTTGGCCATGTCGATGGCTCCCTGGTGATGCGGGATCATGCCGCGGACGAAATCGACATCGGCGTTGCCGGTGTAGTTGAGCATCATGTCCTTGTGCATCTTGTCCATCGCGGCCTTGTAGCCAGCAGTCGCCGGAGTTTTGGCGCCCATGGCCATACCGGACATGTCGTGCTTCATTTCGTCCGATTGCGCGGGCACGCTTTCGAGGAACACCGCGATCAGCATTCCCGCCGCCATCAGCAGCAGCACAATCTTCTTGGCCAAGGTCATCCAATATCTCCTGTTGAATGGAATGTCGTATTTGGGGGCGTCGCTCAAAGTTTCAACGTTCTCAGCCGCAGCGCGTTGCCGATCACCGAGACCGACGACAGGCTCATCGCCGCCGCCGCGATCATCGGCGACAGAAGCGTCCCGGCGAGCGGATAGAGCACGCCGGCGGCGACCGGCACGCCGAGCACGTTGTAGAGGAAGGCGAAGAACAGGTTCTGGCGAATGTTGCGGATCGTCGCCTGGGCCAGTGTGCGGGCTCTGACGATGCCGTTGAGATCGCCCTTGACCAGCGTGATGCCGGCGCTTTCGACCGTGACGTCGGCCCCGGTGCCCATGGCAATGCCGACATCGGCTCCGGCAAGCGCCGGCGCATCGTTGACGCCGTCGCCGGCCATGGCGATGCCGGCGCCCCTGGCGCGCAGGTCGTTGACAAGTGCCGCCTTCTCATCCGGCAGCAGGCCGGCGCGGACCTCGTCGATGCCGAGCCTGCCCGCGATCGCTCTTGCTGTGCGCTCGTTGTCGCCGGTCGCCATTATGATCCTCAGGCCCTTGTGGTGCAGCGCCTTGATCGCCTCGGCAGTGGTTGCCTTGACCGGATCGGCGACAGCAACGAGGCCGGCGAGCTTGCCGCTGACGGCAACGAACATCGCCGTCTTGCCTTCGGCCTGCAGCGCTTCCGCGCTGGCGGCAACGGGCGCGGTGCCGACGCCGAGGTCGGCCATCATCGCCGCATTGCCGAGCGCGACCTTCCTGCCGGACACGGTGCCGGCAACGCCCTTGCCGGTTACCGCCTCGAAGTTCTCGGCAGCTGCAAGCTTGACGCCGCGTTTGGCGGCACCCTCGACGATCGCCTCGGCGAGCGGGTGTTCCGAGCCTTTTTCGAGCGTGGCGGCAAGCGCCAGCAATTCATTCTCCGCTATGCCCTGGGCGGCGACGACATCGGTCAGCCGTGGCCGGCCCTCAGTCAAGGTGCCGGTCTTGTCGACGATCAGAGTATCGACGGAGGCGAAGCGCTCCAATACCGCCGCTTCCTTGATCAGCACGCCGGCATGCGCGCCGCGCCCGGTCGCGGTCATGATCGACATCGGCGTGGCCAGCCCGAGCGCGCAGGGACAGGCGATGATCAGCACCGACACCGCCGAGACGATGGCGAAGGCCAGGCTGGGCTCGGGACCGAAGAGCGACCATGCAATGAAGGCGATGATCGCCACCAGCACGACAGCCGGCACGAAATAGAAGGAAACGCGATCTGCCAGCCCCTGGATCGGCGCGCGCGAGCGCTGCGCCTTGGCGACCATTTCGACTATGCGCGAAAGCGTGGTCTCGGCGCCGACCTTTTCGGCGCGCATGATGAGCGAGCCGTTCTTGTTCAACGTGCCGCCGGTGAGAGGATCACCCTCCGACTTTTCCACCGGGAGCGGTTCACCGGTGATCATCGATTCGTCAATCGACGAGCGACCTTCCAGCACAATGCCGTCGACCGGCACGGCATCACCGGGGCGGATGCGGAGCCTGTCCCCGGTCTTGACGCTGTCGAGCGGCACGTCCCTCTCGGACCCGTCAGTGCCGATCAGGCGCGCCGTCTTCGGGGCAAGGTCGAGCAAGGCGCGAATGGCCGAGCCCGTGCGTTCGCGAGCGCGTAATTCCAGCACCTGGCCGAGGAACACCAGCGCGACGATGACCGCGGCCGCCTCGAAATAGACCGGCACGCTGCCGTCATGGCCGCGAAACTGATGCGGGAAGACATCCGGGAACAGCGTCGCGACAAGGCTGAACAGATATGCAGCGCCGACGCCCAGTGAGATCAGCGTCCACATATTGGGACTGCGGTTGAGGATCGATTCCCAGCCACGATGGAAGAATGGAAACGCCGCCCACAGCACCACCGGACTCGCCAGCACCAGCTCTGCCCATGTCTTCGTGTGGCCGTCGATGAAGCTTTCGAAGCTGATGCCCAGCATCGGCGCCATGGCGATGACCAGAAGCGGCAGCGAAAGCACGGCGCTGACCCAGAAGCGGCGCGTGAAATCGACAAGCTCCGGGTTCGGGCCCTCGTCGCCGGACGGCACGCCCATCGGCTCCAGCGCCATGCCGCAGATCGGGCAGGAGCCGGGCCTGTCGCGGATGATCTCGGGATGCATGGGACAGGTGTATTGCGTGCCTTTGGGCATCGGCTGCGGTTCAGGCCGGCCGGCAAGATACTTTGCCGGCTCGGCTTCGAACTTGCCCTTGCATCCGGCCGAACAGAAATAGAAACCCTGTCCCTCGTGTCGGACAAAATGCCTGGCGCTCGCGCGGTCGACGTTCATGCCGCAGACGGGATCGGTGGCCGTCAGATATTTGTCCGGCTCGGCCTGGAACTTCGTGCGGCAGCGCTCGCTGCAGAAATGAAAGGACCTGCCGCCATGCTCGGCCGCCGGCTTGCCGGCTGCCGGATCGACCGTCATGCCGCAGACAGGGTCGCGAATCACCGCTTCGGCCGCAGGCGCGGCATTCTTCCCCGAACAGCAGGATGCGCCATGCGCGTGATGATGGTTATGGTTGGACTTGGTCATAAGCAAATGCCTCGGAACTCTCGGATCGAGGCGGACGTAATCCTTCCAGTAACTGGAAGGTCAAGGGCCAGTCTCGATTCTTAGAAAATTGAGTGGCTGACCGTCGAACGCACTTTCCGTGTCATGGAATGCGCCTGTCCGCACGCCCCATACACAGCGCCGCGAAAACACGCTATAGACGCCGCCGAATGGCAAAGATCTCCCTCAAACTCGACGAAATCATCGATGGCGACGCTTTGCGCCGCGACATGACGGCGCTGACGGCGCCGAGCGCCGGCGACGGCTCAGGCAAGACTGCCCGCACAGCCGTTCTGCAACTGCTCAAGGGCAAGCTCGCGGAAGGGCGAAAGATCGCCGAAGCGATGCTGAAGGAGGATGGCGGCGGCCATGCCTGCGCCGAGCGGCTGTCGCATCTGATGGACGAGCTGATCCGGGCGCTTTACGATTTCGCGGCCACCCACGTCTACCAGGTCAAGAACCGCTCCGCCGCCGAGCGCATGGCGGTCGTCGCGGTCGGCGGCTACGGCCGCGGCACGCTGGCGCCGGGCTCCGACATCGACCTATTGTTCCTGCTGCCCTACAAGCAGACGCCGTGGGGCGAGCAGATCGTCGAATACATGCTCTACATGCTGTGGGACATGGGGCTGAAGGTCGGCCACGCCACCCGCAACATCGAAGAGTGTCTGAGGCTCTCGCGCACCGACATCACCATCCGCACCTCGATACTGGAAGCGCGCTTCCTGTGGGGCGAACGCAAGCTCTACGACGAACTGCTCACCCGCTTCGACCACGAAGTGGTGCGCACCACCGGACCCGAATATGTGCAGGCCAAGCTCGCCGAACGCGACGATCGCCACGCCAAGGCCGGCGAGAGCCGTTATCTGGTCGAGCCCAACGTCAAGGACGGCAAGGGCGGTCTGCGCGATCTGCAGACGCTGTTCTGGATCGGCAAATACTTCTATCGCGTGCGTACCGGCCAGGAACTGGTCGAGAAAGGCGTCTTCACCGAAGCCGAGTATCGCGAATTCCAGAAAGCCGAGGATTTCCTGTGGGCGGTGCGCTGCCACATGCACTTCCTTACCGGCAAGGCGGAAGAGCGGCTGCATTTCGACATCCAGCGCGAGATCGCCGAGCGGCTGGGCTACACGACGCATCCCGGGCTGTCGGCGGTCGAGCGCTTCATGAAGCACTACTTCCTCGTCGCCAAGGATGTCGGGGATCTCACCCGCATCTTCTGCGCCGCGCTCGAGGAAGAGCAGGCCAAGCATGTGCCCGGCTTCAACCGCATCTTCCTCACCTTCTCGCGGCGCAAGCGGAAGCTTGCCGGCACGTCCGACTTCATTGTCGACAACCACCGCATCAACATTGCCGATGACAGCGTGTTCGAACGCGATCCGGTCAACCTGCTGCGGCTGTTCTGGTTCGCCGACAAGCACGGGCTGGAGTTCCACCCCGACGCGCTGAAGCTGCTTACCCGGTCGCTCGGCCTGGTCAACAAGTCGCTCAGGCGCGACGAGGAGGCCAACCGGTTGTTCCTCGATATCCTCACCTCGGACCGCAACGCCGAGCTCAATCTCAGGCGCATGAACGAGGCGGGACTGCTCGGCAAGCTGATCCCCGACTTCGGCAAGATCGTCGCCATGATGCAGTTCTCGATGTACCACCATTATACGGTGGACGAGCATCTCATCCGCTGCATTGGCGTGCTGGCCGAGATCGAGCGCGGCGACGGCGCCAAGGTGCATCCGCTGTCGCACTCGCTGATGCCGGGGCTGAAGAAGAGCCGCGAGGCGCTCTATGTCGCGGTGCTCTTGCACGACATCGCCAAGGGCCGGCCGGAGGACCATTCGGAGGCCGGCGCCAGGATCGCGCGGCGCATCTGCCCACATATGGGGCTATCGGCCGCCGACACCGAGACCGTCGCCTGGCTGGTCGAGAACCATCTGGTCATGTCGATGACCGCGCAGACGCGCGATCTCAACGACCGCAAGACGATCGAGGATTTTGCCTCGATCGTGCAATCGGTGGAGCGGCTGAAGCTGCTCCTGATCCTCACCGTCTGCGACATTCGGGGCGTCGGGCCGGGCGTGTGGAACGGCTGGAAAGGGCAATTGCTGCGCACGCTCTATTTCGAGACCGAGCTGCTCTTGACCGGGGGCTTTTCCGAAGTGTCGCGCGCCGAACGCACCTCCGCCGCGCGCGAGCGGCTGGCCGAGGCGCTTTCCGCATGGCCGGCGAAGGAGCGCAAGCGCTATGTCGCCCAGCACTACGAAAACTATCTGCTGACCGTCGACCTGCCCGACCAGTTGCGCCACGCCGAATTCGTCCGCGAGGCGGATGTGGCCGGCAGGAAGCTCGCCACCATGGTGAAGACGCATGAGTTCGAAGCGGTAACTGAAATCACCGTGCTGGCGCCGGACCATCCGCGCCTGCTGTCGGTGATCGCCGGCGCCTGTGCCGCGGCCGGCGGCAACATCGTCGATGCGCAGATCTTCACCACCTCTGACGGGCGGGCGCTGGACACCATTTTGATCTCCAGAGAATTCGACCGCGACGAGGACGAGCGGCGGCGGGCCGAACGCGTCGGCAAGCTGATCGAGGACGTGCTGTCCGGCAAGAGCTGGCTGCCCGAGATGATCGAGAAGCGCGCCAAGCCGAAGCGCGGCGCCAAGGCCTTCCGCATTCCGCCGCGCGCCGAGATCCGCAACACGCTGTCGAACCGTTTTTCCGTGATCGAAATCGAGGGGCTGGACCGGCCCGGCCTGCTCTCAGAGGTCACCGGCGCGCTGTCGGACCTTTCGCTCGATATCGCCTCGGCTCACATCACCACTTTCGGCGAAAAGGTCATCGATACCTTCTATGTCACCGACCTTACCGGCCAGAAGATCGACAGCCCGACGCGCACGGCGACGATTCACAAGCGGCTGATCGACACACTCGAAGGCAACGCGCCCGAACGCAACGGCAAGACCAAGGCGGCGGCCGAGTGACATCCATTTGACGCAATTCCGCAGGCAGTCATCCTCCGCATGAGCCTTGTCAAGAAATTCGCCACCGTCGCCTCCGGCACGCTGATGAGCCGCGCGCTGGGTTTCGGCCGCGAGATGCTGATGGCGGCGGCCCTCGGCACCGGACCGGTCGCCGACGCCTTCAACGCCGCCTTCCAGTTCCCCAACACCTTCCGCCGGCTGTTCGCCGAAGGCGCCTTCAATGCCGCCTTCGTGCCGCTGTTCGCCAAGGAGATCGAAACGCACGGCACCGACGGCGCCAAGCGCTTCTCGGAGGAAGTGTTCGGCGTGTTGTTCTCAGCGCTTCTGGCGCTGACCATCGCCATGGAACTGGCGATGCCGCTGATCGTGCGCTACCTGGTGGCGCCGGGCTTCGCCGACATTCCGGGCAAGTTCGAGACGACCGTCCGGCTGGCGACGATCATGTTCCCCTATCTGATCTGCATGTCGCTCGGCGCCATGATGGCCGGCATGCTGAACTCGCTGCGCCGCTATTTCGCCGCGGCCATCGCCCCTGCTTTCCTCAACGTCATCCTGATCAGCGTGCTCGCCTATGCCTGGTACCACGGGCTCGACGCGCATGATGTCGGCTTCGGCCTGTCCTGGGGCGTGCTGGCGGCGGGCATCGTGCAGCTCGCCATCGTCTGGGTAGCGGTGCGCCATGCCGGCATCTCGATCGGCTTCCGCCGGCCCAAGATGACGCCGAACGTCAAGCGGCTGCTGATCCTGGCGCTGCCCGCCGCGATCACCGGCGGCATCACCCAAATCAACCAGCTGATCGGCACGGCGATTGCCTCGGCGCAGAACAGCGCGGTGTCATCGCTCGCCTATGCCGATCGCATCTACCAGCTGCCGCTCGGCGTCGTCGGCGTGGCGGTGGCGATCGTACTGCTGCCGGAGCTGTCGCGGGCGCTGAAATCGGGCAATCTGATCGAGGCGGCCAATTTGCAGAACCGCTCGGTCGAGTTCACGCTGTTCATGACCTTGCCGGCGGCCGCGGCGCTTTGGGTGATGTCGGAGCCGATCGTGCGGCTGGTCTATGAGCGCGGCGCCTTCGCCGCCAACCATTCGACGCCGATCGTCGCCTCGATCCTGGCAATCTTCGGCCTCGGCCTGCCGGCCTTCGTGCTGATCAAGGCTTTCACGCCCGGCTATTTCGCGCGCGAGGACACGCGCACGCCGATGATCTTCGCCGCCATCTCCGTCGGCGTGAACGTCGCCACGGCGCTGACCCTGTTCCCGTCAATGGGCGCGCCGGGCATCGCTGTCGCCTCGGCCGTCGCCGGCTGGGTCAACGCGGCTTTGCTGCTCGGCATGTTGATAAGGCGCGGCCACTGGGGTCGCGACATCCCCTTGCTAAAGCGCATCCCGCGGCTGGTGCTGTCCGCCGCGATCATGGCAACGGCGCTTTACTTCGCCGAGCACTACTTCGCCGCGCGGCTCGGGCCCGGCTCGCCGCTGGTGGTGAAGGCGACGACACTGTTCGCGCTGGTCGGCGGGGGCGCCGCGCTCTATTTCATCGCCGCGTTCGGCACCGGCGGCGCCGATTTCGGCATGATCCGCAGGAACGTCAGGCGCGGCTCGGGGAAGGTGCCGCCTGTTACGGGACGGTCTCCAGATCCGTGAGCCTGAATTCGTCGGCTGTGGAGAGCATCGGAGCCGCGTAGTAGCGAGCGCAAGCGTAGTGGAAACAATCCGCCATGTTCAGGCGCATGGCGTTGCTGCGAAATCGTGACGCGGCCTCAATGGTGAGCGACGCTGCCTCGGGCGCGGGCGGAAGCTCGCGCAACGCAATTGCCCGCTCTTCGAGAAAGCGGCCCACAATCTCCGCGCTTCTGACGACCGGTATGGCCAGCTTCTCCGGCCGCGCTAGCGCCATCGCCGCCTCCCACACGGCGATGGCGGAAGTGAACGGTGCCGACGCTTCGGTGACCGCCCGCGCGCAGCGCTCCGCTTCGATCTCGTTGCTTAGCATCGCAACGATGGCTGCGGCGTCGACAAACATCAGTCGTCGCCAGACAATTCGTCGTAGACCGAGCGAGGCAGCGGCTTGCGCGCCTGCTCGCTGAGCTTGATCCCAAACTCAGTTCGCAGCCGTGCCGCCGTTTCCAAAGGTGTTTCACGATGGCGGCGACGCTCCAATGCCTCCCGCATCGCAATCACGATCGCCTCGGTGAGACCGACACCTTCGACCCTGGCGAAGGCCCGTGTCAGCCTGTCGGCTTCCTTGTTGTTGATGTTGATGGTCAAGGCTACATTCCTGTATGTAGCCGAAAATATGTAGTTTTCGAACGGAGCTGTCAACTGCGAGCTCGTCGCAACTGGCTCAATTCCAAGCTCTTGATCCCGCCGCCACCTTCGTCCATAAGCCCGCCGTCGCAAGACTTTCGCCGCGCGCGGTTTCCAGCCGCATGATGGCTCCAAAAAGTCTGCAACTTTTTGGAATCATGCGTTTACGGCCCTCCACAAGCCATGAGGAAATCATGTCCGCCTTCAAGCCCCTCGTCTTCTCGGGCGTCCAGCCGACCGGCAATTTGCATCTCGGAAACTATCTCGGCGCCATCAAGAAATTCGTCGCCCTCCAGGAACAGTCCGACTGCATCTATTGCGTCGTCGACCTGCATTCGCTGACGGCGCAGCTCGTACACCAGGACCTTGGCGACCAGACGCGCTCGATCACCGCGGCCTTCCTGGCATCGGGCATCGACCCCAGGAAGCACATCGTCTTCAATCAGTCGCGGGTCATCCAGCACGCCGAGTTGGCCTGGATCTTCAATTGCGTGGCGCGCATCGGCTGGATGTACCGGATGACGCAGTTCAAGGACAAAGCCGGCAAGGACCGCGAGAACGCTTCGCTCGGCCTGCTTGCCTATCCGAGCCTGATGGCGGCCGACATCCTGCTCTACCGCGCCACCCATGTGCCGGTGGGCGAGGACCAGAAGCAGCATCTGGAACTGACCCGCGACATCGCGCAAAAATTCAACAACGACTTCTCCGAGAAGATCGCGGCGCTCGCCGTCGGCGTCGAGATGGAAGTCGGCGAGGAGACGGTGAACGGCTACTTCCCGATCACCGAGCCGGTCATCGGCGGCCCGGCGGCGCGCATCATGAGCCTGCGCGACGGCTCCAAGAAAATGTCGAAATCGGACCCGTCGGACCTGTCGCGCATCAACCTCACCGACGATGCCGACACAATCTCGAAGAAGATCCGCAAGGCCAAGACCGATCCGGAGGCCTTGCCGAGCGAAGTCGACGGGCTGGAAAGCCGGCCGGAAGCGGAAAACCTGGTCGGCATCTATGCCGGCCTCGCCGAGATTTCCAAAGCTGACGTGCTGAAGGAATATGGCGGCCAGCAGTTTTCCGTGTTCAAGCCGGCGCTGGCCGACCTTGCGGTCGAAAAGCTCGCGCCGATCGCCTCGGAGATGCGCCGCATCGAGGGCGACCGCGCCTACGTCGACGCCGTGCTCAAGGACGGCGGCGAGCGCGCCCGCGCGATCGCCGAAGGCACGATGAAGACGGTGCGCGACATCATCGGCCTGCTGCAGGATTGATCGCTCCTACCTGATTGACTCCGATCGCCATGCCGACCGGCGGCTTGCCGCCGGTCCGTGGCGGTGGCAGATTGCGGCCGAATTGATACCGAGCAGACAGACATGGTTTCCAAACGCCTCAGCCGTGAAGCCGGGCATCGCCGCAAATTCCTGGCGATCATCGACGATACGCCGGAATGCGAGCGCGCCGTTGCCTACGCCTCGACGCGCGCACAGAGCACCAGCGGCGTGCTGGTGCTGCTCTATGTGATCGAGCCGGACGATTTCCAGCACTGGCTGGGGGTCGAGAAGATCATGCGCGAGGAAGCCAACGCGACCGCGCGGGCTGCCCTCGACACCTATGCCAACAAGGTGCGCCAGAAGGTCGGCATCGAGCCTGAGCTGGTGGTGCGCGAGGGCAAGCCGACCGAGGAAATCCACAAGCTCATCGAGGAAGACCAGGACATCGCCATCCTGGTGCTGGCGGCCGGCGCCGGCAAGGAAGGTCCAGGCCCGCTGGTGAGTGCGGTGGCCGGCCGGGGCGCCGCCTTCCCCATCCCGGTCACCGTGGTGCCGCAGAACCTCTCCGACGAGGAAATCGAGAGCCTGGCCTGATTTGGGCAGGCCTTCCTGCCCGATTGGGACGTTGCGGGTCCGCAGATACACATCGATGTTGTCAGCCAGCCCATAGCCTACGCTTGCCCCTTGGCCCGTGGCCTGCCACCCGCAGGCATGGGCGGCGGGCGCAGTGCCGTTCCTGGTGACCAACATGCCTCGGCCTGGAGCCCGAGGCCTTTCGCAAACAAGCTGCGGATCGTGCGGCCGCGACTGCCCGATTTCGTCGACCGCATCGAGCTTCGCGGGCTGCGGGTCGGCGAGGCAAGCGCCGACCTCGAATTCACACGCACGGCGGACGGCGCCGAGGTGAACATCCAGAAGACGAGTGGACAACTCAGCGTGGAAGTCGGAGGATAGGCTTGCCGGGAGCGAAGCGCTCCGCCCGGGCAAAAACATTCCGCCAGCCAGCCGTTCGGGCGACGCGTTTCGCTTGAATGTCCAGCCGATAGAGCCTATTTAGAATTATTCCAAACTATCGGCCCGGAAGGGCCTGGAGATATCCATGTTCATCCAGACCGAATCGACGCCGAACCCGGCGACGCTGAAATTCCTGCCCGGCAAGGAAGTGCTGCGCGACGGCACCGCCGATTTCCGCGACGCCGAAGGCGCCGCACAGGCTTCGCCGCTGGCCGGCCGGCTGTTCGAGATTCCCGGCGTCACCGGCGTCTTCTTCGGCTACGACTTCATCACCGTGACCAAGGACGGTCCGGACTGGCAGCACCTGAAGCCGGCGATCCTCGGCGCCATCATGGAGCATTTCATGTCGGGCGCGCCGGTCATGGCTTCGACGGCTCCGGCCAACGACGCCGGCCAGGTCGGCGAGTTCTATGACAAGGCCGACGAGGAGCTGGTGCTGACCATCAAGGAGCTGCTCGACACCAGGGTACGCCCTGCGGTCGCGCAGGACGGCGGCGACATCACCTTCCGCGGCTTCGAGAACGGCACCGTGTTCCTGCACATGAAGGGCGCCTGCGCCGGTTGCCCGTCGTCGACGGCGACGCTGAAGCACGGCATCCAGAACCTGCTCCGCCATTTTGTTCCGGAAGTGCAGCAGGTCGAGCAGGTCGCCTGATAGGTTCTACGCCGGCGCCTGCCTGCGGTTTCTTCGCTTCTCGGCGGAGCGAATTCTCCCCAACCCCAAAAACAAAAAACCGGGCCCCAACAGCCCGGTTTTCTGTCTTTGGACGTCTTGTTGTTGCCTAGACGGTCCGCGCACGAAAGCTTGTGTCCGCGGCCATCGTGATCACAGCACGATGACCTTGGCGCCGACCGAAGTGCGGTCGTAGAGATCGATAATGTCCTGGTTCATCAGGCGGATGCAGCCCGACGACATGGCCTTGCCGATGGAGAACCACTCCGGGCTGCCATGCAGGCGGTAGCCCATGTCGCCGCCCTTGTTGAACAGATACATAGCGCGCGCGCCGAGCGGGTTCTTCAGGCCCGGCTCCATGCCGCCGGCGAATTTGGCGAGCTCGGGCTGGCGCTTGATCATCGGCGCCGGCGGCGTCCAGGTCGGCCATTCGCGCTTCAGCGCGATATGGGCGGTGCCGTGCCACTCGAAGCCCTCGCGGCCGACACCGATGCCATAGCGCATGGCCATGCCGTCACCCTCGACGAAGTAGAGGAACTTGTTCTGGGTGTCGACGATGATGGTGCCGGGCTTCTCGGAAGTGTCGTAGCGCACTTCCTGCCGGCGGAAGCGGGCCGGAACCTTCTCGATCGGAATGCGCGGCAGCTGATAGCCGGCATCGGTCATCGCGCCATAGTTGTTGGTGAAGATTTGCCCGCCGATGGTGCTGCACCCGCTGATCGCGGTCGACAGTGCAAGGGCGGCGACGATTGCAAACGACTTGAAGCGCATGAATAGGTCCGACGCCCTGCCTTTTATCAGCGGCACGAGTCGGCCGCTTTCTCACCATCATTCATGCTGGCATTTCTTTTGCTTGCCAAGCGTGCACTGCCTATATGCAAGACCTTCCCTGCCGGTAAGTGCCGAACTGCGGCATTTCGGCAACAGGGGGTTGCAGGATTGTGAAGCAAAATCAACGGGGCAGCCGGAAGGGCTGCCGAAGACCCAGGAGAGCGCCATGAATGTCGGCGATGCCGCCGAGCGTTCCGGCCTGCCGGCCAAGACCATCCGCTACTATGAGGAGATCGGCCTGATCCTGCCGGCGCGGGCCGAAAACGGCTACCGCGACTACTCGCGCGACGATGTGCACCGGCTGGCCTTCTTGCGCCGCGCCCGCAACCTCGGCTTTTCAATCGACGATTGCAGGCAGCTGATGGCGCTTTATCAGGACCGCGACCGCGCCAGCCACGACGTGCGCGAAATCGCCAGCGCCCATGTCAGGGCGATCGAGGAAAAAGTGCGCGAACTGCAGTCGATGCGCGCGACGCTGCAGAAGCTGATCCACGCCTGCCACGGCGACGACCGGCCGGACTGTCCGATACTGGATGACATGGCGGGGGCGGCGTGAAGTCGCCCAGCCGGACCTGGACAACTATCCGATCCCTATCTTAGCTCTTGAGGAACAAATCATCGGCAGGAGTGCTCCACCGTGAAGGGATACTGGCTCATCATCGGCACCGAGATTTCGGATCAGGAAGCGCAAGCCGAATACGCCAGGCGGTGGAAGCCCATCGGCGAGAAGTATCAGGCACGAAGCAATGCCTGCACGGTGCCGCCCATGCTGGTGGAGGCGCGCGATGCCGGTCGGGTGATCGTCGTCGAATTACCGTCACTCGAGATAGCCAAGGCCTGCTACAACGACCCAGCCTACGACGAAGCCCGGCGGTTTGCGCTGCGAGCGTCGAACCGCGTGCTGCTCATCTTCGAAGGGGATCTTGGGGAGGCTGGATGAAGCCGTTTCGTGAGGCGGGTTTGCTAGCGCCGCATAAGCGATAGCCTCTGCTCATTTCTGATTTGGCCTGCTTGCCGACGTCCCGACAGGCGTCCTCAACGGCGTTATTTTGGTCGCGGCGTTGGAACGGGGATATAAGGCAGCGACGTTGAATCTCGCAGAACGTCTTTCTGGCGGTCAATGACGTTCTCTATGACAATTTGAGGAGGCGGTGCGCTTCCACTGGAAGACAACTTGGCGGCTGCGACGATGGCAATTGCTCCGATGATCGATGCATAGAGCGTGGCCTGCGCTGTGTCAGACCAATTCGCGATATCGAATAGCCTACCAGCCTTTGGTACGATGCTTTCGGCCTGTGCCTTTGCTTGAACGGGGGTAATTTCGTTGCGCTGAAGCCGTTCAACGATCTCGCGCAAAGCGGTGAGCGCTGCTTGGGAAATGCTGCCGTCAAGCAAGACATTCAACCGATCGCCTACTAACTCATAGCGACCCGGAAGGATTTCGGACATCCCGCCGCAAATTGGGCAGTTGGTTCGACTATTGCGAAAAACTGCCGTTCCAGAGCCGCCGGTCATGACAAACCCGGTTACTTGGAAAATCCCATGAGTTGGGCAGAAGGCAATTGGATGATGTACCGACACAATGAACCCCTCTGCGCCGATTCCTACGACAGATCGAGCGTGATTCACCAAGGCGGGCCGGTCAACCAGATAATCACCTAAAACGGGTTCAAACCGTGAACAAAATCTGGCATGGTGCCTGCCATGCCTATCGTTTCCCCGATTCCCCTCAACCCGCTGATCGACGGCCGCCAGTCGGAGCGCGCCATGCTGGTGCGGCGCGGCGTGCAGCGCCTGCTCACCCAAATGGGCGCGCATGTGCTGCCGGAACTGTCCCTGGCCACAGGCCGGCGCGCCGATCTTGTCGCGCTGACCCGGCAGGGCGACATCTGGATCATCGAGATAAAATCCTCGATCGAGGATTTCCGGGTCGACCGCAAATGGCCGGACTACCGGCTCCACTCAGACCGCTTCTTCTTCGCCACCCATCCCGGCGTGCCAGCGGAAATCTTTCCGGAGGAGTGCGGCTTCATCCTCTCCGACGGCTACGGCGCGGAGATCCTGCGCGATGCGCCGGAGCACCGCATCGCGGCCGCGACGCGCAAGGCGCTGATGCTGAGGATCGCGCGTGCGGGCGCCGCGCGGCTCCTGGCGGCGGAGCTTGCCGGTGTTTCGGTGCCGGTGCTGGACGGCGAGAGCGAGTAGGACGCTATCTCGTCATCGCTGGCCGCAGGCCAAGCGCCGCACCTCGCAGGGGACCGAAATCGTAGCCCCTACTCGACATTGACGTCCACGACAATTTTGTACGCGTTCCCATCAAAAGTATGAACCGAGAAGGTCATCTGATCCTGCCCCTTAAACCCGGCAGCCGATTTGTAGACCCCTTTTATTCCGTCGACCTTTCGAGAATTGCATTTAAATCTCTGGTTGGCTTTCGCAAAAGATGTGTAAACCTTCCCTTCAACCAGCCTAACTCTCCCATGACTCGGCCCGGAGATAATTTTTACATCGTCCTTGCCAGCAGAAGAGCAGTCCACGTTCAGGCTCGCTCCCTTAAAGACAAGAATCTCTTGGCCAGTCAGTGCTGTTTTTTCGTAGCTCGACAGATGTGTGAACGCAGCCGCCGGAGAGAGTCCAAAGCCCAAAACCGCGACCGTTGCTATGACACTTGTTGTGCGACATACCATTTTTGCTGACCCCTTAACCGATTGAACTGCCCCACCGTTGTTTGACGGCACGCTGAAGCACGCTAGCACTCCAGCGATAGCTTCAACTCATCAAATTCAAGTCATCGGAAAGTAGAGGTGCGCCTTACAACGCTTCCATTGATCGGCAAGACCGCGTTCCCGCCGCTGCCCTACTCCACTTCTTCTTCGGCGCCACCCGCCGCCGGTGCCATCAGCAGCACCGCCGCGCCGACCAGCGCGGCGATCAGCGAGCCTGCGAGGATGCCGACCTTCACTGCGTCCTGGAGCGCCGGGTCGCCAGCGAAGGCGAGCAGGCCGATAAACAGGCTCATCGTGAAGCCTATGCCGCACAGAAGCGAAATGCCCACCATGTGCAGCCAGCCGGCATTGGCCGGCAGGTCGGCGAGGCCGAGCCGGATGGCGAGAGCCGAGGAGCCGAGGACGCCGACCAGCTTGCCGAGCACCAGCCCGGCGGCGACCCCGAGCGTCAGCGGCTCGACCAGCGCGGCAACGCTCAGGCCGCCGAGCGAAACGCCGGCATTGGCGAAGCCGAAGATCGGGATGACGATGAAGGGCACGAGCTTGTGCAGCCCGTGCTCCAGCCGGTGCAGCGGCGAATGTTCCACATCATGGCCGATCCCGGCGGAGCGTTCGAGCGGAATGGTGAGCGCCAGCGCCACGCCGGCAAGCGTGGCATGCACGCCCGACTTCAGCACCAGCACCCAAAGCAGCGAGCCCAGGACGAGATAGGGCAAGAGGTTCATCACCCGCATGCGGTTGAGCACGATCAATACGGCGATGGCCGCGAAGGCGGCGCCGAGATAGCCGAGCGACAGGCCGCTGGTGTAGAACAGCGCGATGATGATGACAGCGCCGAGATCGTCGATGATGGCCAAAGCGGTGAGGAACACTTTAAGCGAGGCCGGCACGCGGCTGCCGAGCAGCGACAGCACGCCCAGCGCGAAGGCGATGTCGGTGGCGGTGGGGATCGCCCAGCCGGAAAGGGCCGCCTGGTTGTCGCGGTTGATCAAGACGTAGACCAGCGCCGGAAACACCATGCCGCCGGCCGCGGCGATGCCCGGCAGCACGCGGCGCGGCCAGGTCGAGAGCTGGCCGTCCAGCATCTCGCGCTTGATCTCCAGCCCGACCAGGAGGAAGAACACCGCCATCAGCCCGTCATTGATCCAGTGCGAGACGCTGAGCGGCCCGAGATAGGCGTGGAGGGCGGCGAAATAGGTTTCGGCGAGCGGCGAGTTGGCGACGATGAGCGCAAGGGCGGCGGCCGCCATCAGGATGATGCCGCCGGCCGCCTCGCCGTCGAGGAATTCGCGAAGCATCGATTTCGGCCGCTCGTCGCGCATAGTCCCTCCCTAGCCCAGCCTTAATGGCCGAGAGCCTGGATTCCAATGATGCGCAGCGTCAGTGATGACGCAAGCCTGACAAAGTTACACGGCAGCGCATGCTTCGAAAGTTAGCTGAAAGGCCCGTCCTTTCGTCATCCACGGGCGAAGCAAGGAGCGAAGCGACGCGGCGCAGACCCGAGGATCCATTCCGTTACCTGAGCCGTAGAATACGGCGGTGCAGAATTCTGAATCATTGCGGCGCGTCGACGTCACGGAATGGATCCTCGGGTCTCCGCGTCCGCTTCGCTCCCGCTCCGCCCGTGGATGACGACGCCTAGCTAACGCGGCGCGCGCTTGGCGAGGATGCGCTGCAGGGTGCGGCGATGCATGTTGAGCCGGCGCGCGGTCTCGGAGACGTTGCGGTCGCACATTTCGTAGACGCGCTGGATATGTTCCCAGCGCACACGGTCGGCCGACATCGGATTTTCTGGGGGTGCGGCGCGCTCGCCCGCGGTGCGGGTCAGCGCGGCAAATACATCGTCGGCATCGGCGGGCTTGGACAGGTAGTCGACGGCGCCGAGCTTCACCGCCGTCACCGCGGTGGCGATGTTGCCGTAGCCGGTCAGGATGATGGTGCGGGAATCGTCGCGCTTCTCGCGGATGGCGGCGACCACGTCGAGGCCGTTGCCGTCGCCGAGCCGCATGTCGACCACCGCATAGGCCGGCGGGCGGGCGCGCGCCTTGGCGACTGCCTCTTCCACGCTCTCCGCCGTCTCGACCGCAAAGCCCCTGGTTTCCATGGCGCGGGCAAGCCGGGTGAGAAATGGCTTGTCGTCGTCGACGATCAGCAGCGAGGTGTCCTCGCCTTCTACCATTGCGCCGGGGGGTTCTTCTGCGCTCATTGCGTCAGCATCCTACTGCCTTACTTTTACGCAGATACAATTCTGCAACAGCAATGTCCAATTTTTAGAATAGAGCCGGCGACAGGGCTGCCATGCGGCAAACGCATAGGCTCACGCATTGTCGAATGCGGTGGCCGCGGCATGCTCGGGATTGAGGAAGACGCCGCGGGGCCAGGTGATCTGCACCACCGCGCCCTCGCCGAGCCCGCTCGAATTGCGAAAATCGATCGTCGCGCCCGAGCGCTCCAGCAAGGTCTTGGCGATGAAAAGCCCGAGCCCGAGGCCGCCGCCGGCCTCGGTTCCCTGGCGCGTCGACATGTAGGGCTCGCCGATGCGGTCGATGATCTCCGGGGGAAAGCCCGGCCCGTCGTCGATGATGGAGAAGGAGACCTCCTCATTGTCCCAGTTCCAGCTGACGGTGACCGTGCTCTTGGCGAAGTCGACGGCGTTCTCGACCAGGTTGCCGAGCCCGTAGATGACGCCCGGGCTGCGCTGCCCGACCGGCTCCGGGCCGATGCGCTCGCCGGGGCGCAGCCGGATCGAGATGCCGAAGTCGCGGTGCGGCGCCGTCACTTCCTCGACCAGCGAGGTCAGCGGCAGGCGCGAAAGATGCGCCTCGCCTTCCGAGGACAGGCTGGTCAGCCGCTTCAGGATCTCGCGGCAACGCTCGCTCTGCGAGCGCAGCAGCTTCACGTCCTCGCCGAATTTCGGATCCTCGCCCAGCGCCTTTTCCATTTCCTTGGCGACGACGGTGATGGTGGCCAAAGGCGTGCCGAGCTCATGCGCGGCGGCCGCCGCGAGGCCGTCGAGCGCCGAAAGATGCTGCTCGCGCTGCAGCACAAGCTCGGTGGCGGCGAGCGCGTTGGCGAGCAGGCGTGCCTCGGCCGCGACGCGGAAGGCATAAATTGCGGTGAAGGCGATCGAAGCGAACACCGCCATCCACATGCCCGCTACATAGATGAAGGGCATCGACAGGGGCGCGCCCTCGTACCAGGGCAGCGGCAGATGGAAGAACACAAGCAGCGTCGCCGCCGCGATGACCAGCGCGCCGAGCACCGCCGTGAGGCGCAGCGGCAGTGACGCCGCGGAAATGACGACGGGCACCGAGAGCAGGACCGAGAACGGATTGGTCAGGCCGCCGGTCATATAGAGCAGGCCGGCGAGCTGCAGGCTGTCGATGGTGAGAATGACGAAGGCCGAGAGCGGGGTCAGCCGATGCGCCGCGGGATAACGGAAGGTGAGCCAGAGGTTCATCCAGGCCGAGCAGGCGATCAGCGCGAAGCACATCGAGACCGGCAGCGGGAATTTCAGCCCGTAGGCGACGACGAGCACCGCCATGCTCTGGCCGACGATGGCCAGCCAGCGCAGGCGGATCAGCGTGTTGAGCCGCAGCCGCTGGCTCTGCTGGGAATCGGGCGCGCGCAGAATATTGATCATGGCTAAAGGATTACAGCCGCAAGCGCGGAAACGATAGAGGATGGCGCTCTCAGGTGCCGCGCGGCTTGGCGCGGCTGGTGGCGGCCGCCAGCAGCGGGTTTTCCGGCCAGACATGCTTGGGGTAGCGGCCGCGCATGTCGGTGCGCACATCCGCCCACGAGCCGCGCCAGAAGCCGGGCAGATCGCGCGTCGTCTGGATCGGGCGCTGCGCCGGCGACAACAGCTCGAGCGTCAGCGGCACCGCGCCGCCCGCGATCGAAGGATGGCGATCGAGGCCGAACAGCTCCTGCACGCGGATCGCCAGCACCGGCCATTCGCCGTCATAGCGGATCGGCACATGGCTGCCGGAGGGCGCGTCGAAATGGGTCGGCGCCAGCGCGTCGACCTTGCGCTGCAGGTCGTGCGGGACCAGCGACATCAGGCCTGCCGCAAGCGCCGCCGGCTTGATCGCCGCGAAGGAGGCATCGCCGGCAAGGAAAGGGAGCAGCCAGTCGTCGAGGCGGTCTAGAAGCGCCCGATCCGAGACGTCGGGCCAGGGAGGACCGAGGCCGCGATAGAGCCAGCCGAGCCGCTGGCGGAGCGTCTCCGCTTCCATGCCCCAATCGAGCAGCGCCATGCCGTGTTCGCGCAAGGCGTCCAGGATGGCGCGGTCGGCATCGGCTCCCGAAGGCGCCGGCAGCATGCGCTCGGAAAGGGTGATGGCGCCGAGGCGGGCGGTCTCGCGCACGCGCACGGCTCGGCGCTCGCGGTCGAAGCTCGTCTCGCGCTTCGTCTCGATGCGGTCGGCAAGCGCTGAGCGGATGTCCGCCTCCTCGACCGGCCCGGCGGCGGTGATGCGGGCGTTCTGCGCCTTGCCCTGCAGATCCGCCACGACCAGCCAGGTCTCGCCGGCCAAGGGATCGGCGGCGTCGACCATCGCGCCGGAGCCGTTGGCAAGCACGAAGCGGCCGCGCTCGCCGCGGGCTCTCGCCACACGATCCGGCCAGGCATGGATGAGGAGAGCGCCGGCGCTCTTACCCTCCCCCTTGAGGGGAGGGTCGATCCGCGCAGCGGATCGGGGTGGGGTCGGTTCGGGCATGCCATCGGCGCGCCCCCCCCCCCAAGCGCCCCGCGAGCCCCGCCCCCGGGGCGCCCCCCCCCCCCCCCCCCGGGGGGGGGGGGGGGGGGGGGGGGGGCGGGGGGGGGGGCGCCGGGGGGCGGGGGGGGGGGGGGGGGGGGGGGG
>NZ_NSGF01000025.1 GCF_002294995.1 Mesorhizobium sp. WSM3860
GTCCGAACACATCGGAAGGCTGCATGCGGAGGCCGCGCGCTCCGCATGGCCTGAGCTCCCGGCTGCGATCGAGCACTCCATAAACGTTTCATTCGCCGTCCCCAAAGGCTTCTCCCATGGGGCCCAACGCGTGCCAGACGCGATGCTCCCTTTCTTGAACCGCCATGGCCTCTTGCCGGATGCGGAAAAGCCGGAATGGAACTACGAGATTAAAGGCCACGGCTACACCGCCGAGAGGCCGGAAGGGCGCAACGACTTTTGGCCGGTTGATCGGGGTCCGATGAGTGAAGCTGCAGCGGCAGCAGCAGTACCGCCAAGGGCTCCAGGGCCCGCCTCGCCAGCGACCGCCAGGCTGTCAGCCACCTATCACGGTGTTCCGTTGGTCGATCTGACCACCTCCTCCGATGCTCGGATGGGAGCGCTTCCGTCAGGTTCGTCCAACCTCCCCCGGGGGGCGGTGCTCGGCCCCGACCTGCTGGATGACGCCCATATCAGCAGGGATTACCAGTTGCTGGAGCAGAACCTGCAGGCGGCCCACCCAGTGCTCGCCGCCCGAACGCGGCTGGTGGATCCCTTGGTCTCACAGCAGCTGCGCCGTCACGACCGGGACCCGCAACTTACCTTGCTGTCCATCTATCATCACAGCGACGTCGCAGCCGACTTCGTGTTCCTGCCAGTGAACAGCGGCAATCCTTTGGCTACAGTGGAGAATGCGGGACCCCCTGAGCATTGGTCGCTGCTGCTCGTTGATCGCCGAGACCCGGAAAGAGTGGTCGCCTATCACTACGACTCCATCCGTCAGCGCGATGGACGGGGGTACAATGACGCACCTGCACGAGAGCTCGCAGCAAGACTGGACGCGACCACCGTGGTGACACCCGGCATGGCCCGGCAGGACAACGGTGTTGATTGCGGCGTCTTCGTGGTGGACGGCACGCGCGCGCTGGTTCAGAGATTGGCGAACCAAGAGTGGCCGGAACGGCAGCGGCCGCTGCACCTCGACAACCTCGTCGCCGATCGGCAGGCGCTACAAAACCGACTGAGGCAGGGCCGCTTGCCGCACGAGCTTGCCGCAGTCCCCGCGGAGGCTCTTGGAGTAGCCGGGTCGCAGGTGCAACACGCCGTGTCGCGAGAGCAGCAAGCCCGACAAGTCGCGTCAGCGCCATTCGACCAGCACTTGAGCAAGCCGCGCGAGGCTCAGAACGAGCTGACGAGTACACTTGACAGGAGCAACCGCGTGAACAGCGGGGGCGTCACCATAAACACTGAACATTACACAGCGCTGTTGAGACCGGCGAAGAGGCAGAGGACCGATAATCCGCAAAGCGTCATCGGGCAGCTGAGTGAAGCAACCGCAACGTCCATCAGCCAAGCCCCCGATCAAGCCCGAGCGGATCTGATGGCTTCCTCCAGGAGCAGAGAGCGCTCCGACGCGGGACGTTGAGCTCCATGGGTGGGTCAAGCAGAACAGCTCTTTGACGACAGAGGCTCTGATGCAATCTCGGGACCGTAGCTCTTGCCGACTTTTTTAGCTGGCACTGTGGGAAGGCGATGTAGGCTTGGAACCAGCCGACGGCGGTCAGGAACTTGCGCATGTTCGCAAGACCGGCCTGCTTCGAGACTTCGAGACCTTCCGCGTGGAACTGCAGGTCAGCGAGTTCGTCACGGGCAAGATAGACGTTACGATGCCAGAAGACGCCTCCTGCGCAAGGTTTCAAGCAGATCTTGTCCGTCCTGCTAGTCGTGGTTTTCGGGCTCTTGCACGAACTGGCGAAGGACCGTGATGCGAATGCTGATGAGGAATCAGTAGAGACAATGGTCGCTTGCCGGTGCAATCATTCCGCGAGCGAGCGGACTTCCTTCCCACCCTCGGTGATGAAGGTAATATCCTGATTGGTCTGGACGCCTGCTTGTTGAGGTCGTCGAGAACGCGCCGTTGCAGCTCGCGATCACCGCCGTGGATGAAACCGACGTAGCGCGGAGCGCCGTCTTCAGGCCGCGAGCGGCCTGCAATCAGCTCGATTTTTCTTCCGGTCATCACGGTGGCGGATGTACTCGGGAAGTCCAGAATAGCTCCCGGTCAAGCGGCCGAGGTGCCTCCGTAGCTGACATCTACGTCAGCGTTGAAGAAGTACCCTGCACCACGTGATGTTTTGACCAGGCGAGGATTGGCCGCGTCAACCTCCAGCTTTCGGCGCAGACGCATGATCATGACATCCACACTTCGATCATACACCTCTTCTCCACGCACACGGCTCGCCAGCAAAAGCCGTTCTCTGGATAACACGTTGCGTGGGTTCTCCAGGAACGCCATCAAGAGATTGAACTCACATGCAGTAAGCTTGACCTCGCCACGCACCTCACAGATCAGACGTCGCTGCTTAACGCTGAGCTTCCAGGCCCCAAAGCGAAATGAGCGCTGATCTCTGGTTCGCGGAATGCGCTCGCGCAACGCTACCCGAATGCGGGCCAAGAATTCGCGCATCCCGAAAGGCTTGGCAATGAAATCGGTTGCGCCGAGCTCCAGTGCAACCACTTTTTCCGCCTCATCAAGCCGGTCGCCGCTGATCACTATGATCGGAACGTCCGACTTTGTCGCCAGATTGCGGACGATCGCAAGTCCATCCTCTCGGCCTAGGTTAAGGTCAACAATCACGAGATCGACTGGCTCATGTGCAAGAACATAGTCAAACTGCTTGCTATCGGCGACCACGGTTACTTTCAAGGCATGCATCGTGAGGTACTCGGCGATGAGGCGCCGCATTGCGGCATCATCATCGATGACAAAAACATGTTTCAACGGGTCACCTTCAATCTCGAATCGCCTTGTCTAAGCTGTTGCCGAGCAATTCTAGGGCACCGATATAGAACAGCTGCCCTTGGTTCCACCCGAGCTGCAGGCGGCCAGTAACGAGGGCCTTGGTCGTCCAGAATCGGTAGAAAGCTGGCCTTTGTCGATCGCGAATTGGCGGCATGCATCTAGCCGTGAGGCCAGACAGGTTCAAGCGCTAACATGGCTTGCCGTAAGGTTTCCGGATCGTGATTCCCCGTTTTGTCAGTTTGATGCGGGCCTGCTCACACTATTCGGGTTCGACGGCATGGATGCCGAATCGCCTCCAATGTGGTTGCATGATCGTCACGTTATCTGGCACTTGCGGCCGGAATCATTTCGACATCGGCCGACTCGTGTGAGTCCGACGTGGTTGAGCAGCGCCGAGTTTGAGTCCCTGAAAGGTTTGGCAGAGAACGGTTACCGTCCGACCTAACATTTCTCAGCTTCGCGAGACCTCCACATTGTCACGTCACGGGCAGCACCTCGAACTCGGCAGCGCCAAAATCGAATCTCTTGATTGTGCCCGGCGATAGCCCGTCGGATTCGGTCAAGGCGTGCGGTTTTCTGCTGATGGGACCGTGTATGATCAACTCATCCAGTGCGCGGCCGAACAGCTGAACCGGGTTCGCCAGCATCACTCTCTGACCTTGGGCATGGGCGGCTTTATGTCCACCTCGGCTGCGATTTTTCCGCCCCGGCGAAACAGGTTCGAGGCTCCTTCCAGAAGCTGCTTTCTCCAATTCGTGGCCTAGTTCCGCATCCACATCTACTGCTGCCAGCTCGGCTAGCGTCTTTTCTCCCGGCAAAAATGTCTTTTGTTTCAATTGATACCAAAAAGCTTAACTTGAACATCACACAGTAACAAACCTCCCCGATAAGCGCGTGCCGGAAGGGCCAGAACCCGTCCGGCGGCTTGGAAAGGTAGGTGATAGGGAATGTTTATTGCAGTTTGGCCGCTGGCTATTGCCCTGTTGACGTCCATGTCACTTCCAGCCGCGCCCACCCCACTTTCGCCCCGTGAGTTCCACCGCCTCTCGCGCGAATGCGCTCCCTGGGTTGCGCCGTCCACCCTTGCCGCGATTGCCAAGATTGAAAGTGGCTTTGAAACGCTGGTGGCTCATGACAACACCACAGGCGAGCAGCTTCGCTGGATAAATCACCTGGAAGCCACGCGGGGCATCAAGGACCGCCTCGAAGCACAACATTCTGTCGATGTCGGATTGATGCAGATAAACAGCAAGAACTTTCCCATGCTCAGTCTCACGCCGGAAAAGGCTTTCGAGCCCTGCGCCTCCCTATCGGCTGCCGGCCACTTGCTTGAAAGCCGGTATGCCGGCGGCACGACTGCTCCAGCGCAGCAACTGGCGCTTCGCCGTGCCATCTCGGCCTATAACACCGGCGACGTCACGCGTGGCTTCGCCAACGGTTATGTACGCAAGGTAGAGTCGGCCGCAAAGGACATCTCAAGTCACTTTGAGCGAATGCTGGAGCCGACCGCCCGAGAAGTGCCACATCTTGAGGCACCAGGTCGGAAAACCGTGCCGCCTCTGCTCCAACAGAGCCAACAGGCCAATACAAAGCAGCCCAACCAAAAGTCTTGGGACATCTGGGGCTCATATCAGCCAAACCGCTCCGGGGCCGATCCCTCCGATCAGGCTGCGCAAGGTCTGGAACCCTCTAACCCGAACAAGCTCGTATTCGATTGATCATGGAGTTACAATGATGAAGCCTCTCGCAATCCTTCGTGCGCTTAAAACGCGTGTTCCTTCGCCTTTTTCCATGCTGCGCATTACGGCTGAATATGTACCGGCCGCTGCTGCAGGCGTGGCGTGGACGGTCTTCTCCAGCGGGCCAGCCGCGGCCCAGGTGACCGGAGGGACGGATCCTGCCAAGATGATCCAGAATATCTGCACCTTCATACTTGGCCCCTTCGGACAATCACTGGCCGTGCTCGGGCTGGTGGCCATCGGTATCTCCTGGATGTTCGGTCGTGCTTCACTTGGCCTGGTCGCGGGTGTCGTTGGAGGGATCGTCATCATGTTTGGCGCCAGTTTCCTGGGCAAGGCGCTCATAGGCGGTGGCTGATGAGCGACCGGTTGGAAGTGAGCACCCTCTATGTGGCGGCGACACGCCCCGCACTGTTTCTGGGGGTGCCGCTCACGCTGGCCGGATTGCTGATGATGTTGGCGGGGCTCGTCATCATTATTCTTAAGAACCCACTTTATGAAGTCGTGCTCGTGCCACTCTGGTTCGGAGCACGGCTGATTGTTGAGCGCGACTATAACGCCGCAAGCGTCGCGTTCCTCTATTTGCAGACGGCCGGCAGAAGCGTGGACGGGCAGGTCTGGGGCGGCGCGAGCGTAAGCGCCAATCCGATCAGAGTGCCGAAACGCGGAAGAGGAATGGTGTAATGTTTGGCGCCAGTGGCCGGACCGAGAGATCTGGCGAGATCTATCTTCCATATGTCGGTCATCTAAGCGACCAGGTTGTCCTTCTGGAAGACGGATCGGTCATGGCCATGGCACACGTGAACGGGCTGCCGTTTGATTTGGAAGACGCTGAGATGCGCAACTCGCGCTGCCGCGCGTTCAACACTCTCTTGCGCAACATCGCCGATGACAATGTCACGCTATATGCTCATCTTGTGCGAAACAAGGATGTGCCGGAGCCGGCATCGCGCCAGTTTCAAAGTGCATTCGCTGGCAGTCTGAGCGAGGCCTACGAGAGCCGTGTGCTGTCGGGCAAGCTCTTTCGCAACGATCATTTCCTCACTGTGGTCGTGTTCCCCCGCACAGCAATCGGCAAGATCGGCTGGCGCATTGCCAAATCCCCCAAGCGGAATGACAACGATCTGGCCACACAAATGCGAAGCCTGGAGGACCTCTGGCAGATCATTGCTGGGTCACTTGGCGGTTACGGTCTGCGCCGGTTGGGTATTCGCGAAAAAGGCGACGTGCTCTTCACTGAAATCGGTGAGGCGCTTCGGCTGATAATGACGTGCCGGTTTCTTCCGGTTCCGATGGTTACCGGCTCACTCGGCGCCTCGATCTACACTGACCAGGTCATCTGCGGGAAGCGGGCGCTTGAGATTCGAAGACCCGACGGTAGCTCGGTAGGTTCATTGTTTTCGTTCCGTGAATATCCGGCGACGACGCGGCCAGGCATGCTAAATCCCTTGCTGTCCGCCAACTTCCCGCTTGTCCTCAGCCAGAGCTTTTCCTTTCTCACTCGACCGCAAGCTCATGCGAAGCTTAGCCTTAAGTCCAGCCAGATGACGAGCGCCGGCGACAAGGCTCTCACCCAGATCAGTGAACTTGCCGAGGCAGAGGACGCATTGGCAAGTAACGAGTTCGTCATGGGTTCACATCATTTGAGTCTATGTGTCTATGCCGACAGCCTCAATAGCCTTGCAGATCGAGCAGCAAATGCGCGCGCAAGGCTGGCCGACGCAGGCGCGGTTATCGTGCAAGAGGGTATCGGCATGGAAGCCGCGTACTGGTCCCAACTTCCGGGGAACAACAAGTGGCGCACGCGCCCCGGGGCGATCACCTCGCACAATTTTGCCGGGCTTGTCTCTTTTGAGAACTTCCCAAGTGGTTCCACTTCTGGCCACTGGGGCAAAGCTGTTGCGCGCTTTCGCACCAATGGTGGAACTTCTTTCGACTACATCCCCCATGAGAATGACGTCGGCATGACGGCGATATTCGGGCCCGTCGGCAAAGGCAAGACAACGCTGATGACCTTTATCCTCGCGATGCTTGAGCAAAGCGTGGTCGATCGCGATGGTGCCATCGTCTTTTTCGATAAGGACCGGGGTGGTGAACTGCTGGTGCGAGCCACCGGAGGGACATATCTAGCGTTGCGCAGAGGCACTCCGAGCGGCATGGCCCCTCTGCGTGGACTGGACAACAGCTCCGCCTCGTTGGACTTTCTGCGCGAATGGTTGGTCGCTCTAATCGAGAGTGACGGCCGTGGCCCGATCTCGCCGGAGGAAAGCCGTCGACTGGAACGTGGCATTGTTCGTCAACTTTCGTTCGAACCCGTCATGCGCTCAATTGCGGGCCTGCGCGAATTCCTGCTGCACGGCCCCTCCGAGGGCGCTGGAGCGCGGCTGCAGCGGTGGTGCAGAGGGAACGCGCTTGGATGGGCCTTTGACGGCGATGTCGACGAAGTAAGGCTGGACGCCTCGATTACGGGCTTCGACATGACACAGCTCCTGGAATTTGAGGAGGTCTGTGCGCCGGCCGCAGCGTATCTTCTGCACCGCGTGGGCGCTGTTGTCGATGGCCGCCGGTTCGTCATGAGCTGCGACGAATTTCGCTTCTATCTGCTCAACCCCCAATTCTCGGCTGTTATCGACAAGTTCTTGCTCACTGTCCGCAAGAACAACGGGATGTTGATACTAGCAACGCAGCAGCCTGAACACGTGCTTGAATCGCCCCTCGGAGCCAGTCTCGTTGCACAATGCATGACGAAGATTTTCTACCCATCACCGACGGCGGATCGGGCTGCGTATGTCGATGGCTTGAAGTGCACCACGCAGGAGTTTGAGGCAATCCGCCAGGGAATGGCAATTGGCAGCCGCAAGTTTTTGCTCAAGCGCGACAGCGGGAGTGTCGTTTGCGAATTCGATCTTGGCCAGATGCGCGAATATGTAGCTGTGCTCTCGGGGCGGGCCAACACCGTGCGCTTTGCCGACCAGCTTCGTGACCAGCACGGGGATGCCCCAAGTGCGTGGCTCGACAAGTTCATGGCTCGTTACCACGAAGTTCAAGACTGACGGAGGAATATTCATGAGATTTGCCAAGCTTGCAGCAACGACGCTTGCTGCTTCCTTTCTGCTGAGCACACAGGCCCGGTCGCAATTTATAGTCAGCGACCCGGCAACGGAAATACAATCGGCCTTAACAGCGGGTTCGACCGCGGCGATCCTTATAAAGTCAGCCGAGACGCTCGCTACCACGATCGAAATGGTGGAGATGCTGAAGTCGTCATTTGCTGTCACGGGACTGCTGGGCGCACTGAACCAAGGAAATCACTACCCGTCGAGCAACAAACTGGAGGGGCAGATGTTTGATGCTCGGGCGCCAGGTTCTACCATGGCGCGTAACATTGCGCAGGACCCAACCAGGATAGTCACCGGCACCGATGCAGAAGGGAAACTGTTAAAGGGGCAAATCACTGGCGCCGCCAATGCCGCAGCTCTTGCAGCCGACACTCTGGAAGTGATGGACAAGCGCCTTAAGAACAACGCCGACACGCTTGGTCAGCTTTCCCGCTCCCGGAATATTGTGCAGGCCACAGTGACCAACGGTCTGGTCCTCAAGCAGATTCACGATGCGGTCATCCAAAATGTCCAGGCCACGAGTCTGCTGACGATGGCCACTGCACAAGGGAGCCTTCACGCCGTCGAGGAGGCCGCAACGCAGCGTCGCGAACGCCAGGACACCGCCAAGATTTTCAGCAGCCTCCCGTGAACGACGCAGAGTTCATCCGGCTCAGTTGCGCTGATCAGGGACAAACCAGGCTCAGGCCATGAATTTCAAGATTCCCGCGCCATTCACGGCCATACACACGATCTTTCATCTGGCCTTTACGTCAGGGCTGCACAACGTGCTTAAAAAAATCCAAGAGGCGATCAGCGCGCCTCTGGTTGCGTGTGTGACGCTTTGGATAATAATCCAAGGCTGTCTGGTCATGCGTGGTCAAGTCGATGCGCGTGGAGGTATCTCGCGCGTAATCATGGTGTCGATTGTCGTCGGCCTTATCTTGGGACAGGCCAACTACCAGATATACATTGAAACGGTCTTCGACGACACGATTCCGAGATTTGCTCACGACATCAGTGGCAGCGACTTGCCCTTCATCGATATTCCCCGGAAGCTCGACTGGATGTTTGCTTCAACTCAGTATGCCTTTCAGATGATTGCTTCCGAAATTGGGCCAATGAACAGCCAGGACATAATTGCTTTTGAGGGGGCGCAATGGATTTTCTACGGCTCGCTGTGGACAGCATTCGAAATCTATGATGCCGTTGGAATTTTGACGAAGGTGCTCTTGACGATCGGCCCCCTGGTTCTTGTCGGGTACCTTTTTGATCACACTCGAGACATGGCCACCAGATGGATCGGCCAACTGCTCTCGTACGGGCTGCTGCTTCTCCTTCTCAACATCGTTGCGACTATAGTTATCGCGGCCGAAGCAGCCTCGCTGGTAGCCATGCTTTTGATCATCAAATTGTCGAGCACGACAGCAGCCAAGATCATCGGACTTTACGAACTCGACATGCTTTTCCTGGCTGGCGACGCTCTGATCGTCGCACTTCCGACGATCGCCAGCAGCATCGCCGGCGGCTCTTGGGCAGGGGCGAACCGACCCTTAAACAACCTCAATCGCTACTTTGCCAAAACGGCGGGTCGTTAATCAATCAACAAGCGGTGCCAAAAACATGAAACGCTATCTACTTTTGTCAATCCTCGCTTTGGCGGCCTGCAAGACAACCGATCGGCTTGCGACCTGCACGGGTACGCCATTCCAACTCAACGCGGGACAATGGGAAACCACCCCTGAGGATCTTCAGGTCGAGTGTGCGGAAGAGCCCAAGTGAAATTTCCTGAACATGCCCTTCTGGTGGAGAGAGAAACGCTAGCCGCTCACTACAAGAAGGTGGAAGCGTTTCAAACTACACGAGCGAAGTCTGCGCGGCGCCTGTCAAAGGCCCTTATAGCCTTTGCGGCGGTGGCGGTCCTAGGAAACGTTGCCCAAGCATTCACCATCGCTGCCATGGTCCCGTTGGCCAAGCTCGTACCTGTGTTCCTCTGGGTACGGCCGGACGGGACCGTTGACAGCGAAGTGTCAATTTCTCAGCTGCCCGCAACCCAAGACCGAGCCGTCATAAATGCTTCGCTTTGGGAATATGTACGCCTGCGCGAGGGCTACACGGCAGATACGGCCCAATATGCCTATGACCTCGTATCCAGTTTCAGCGCACCGGCCGTGCAACAGCAATATCAAGAGTTCTTCAACTATCCGAATCCCACTTCGCCGCAAGTCACGGTCGGCAAACGCGGCAGGCTCGAGGTCGGGCATATTTCCTCAAACGACATCAGTCCCGACGTTCAGCAGATCCGATACAAACGTATGCTTGTTGTCGATGGGCAGCCGCCGATAGTGACCACCTGGACAGCTACCATCCGCTACGAGCGCCTGACGGGTCTGCCGGCGCAATCGAGGCTCACCAATCCGGGAGGTCTACTCGTCACGTCCTATCAAGCCTCGGAAGATACCGTATCCAACCTGGGCAATGTGCAGCCATGACAAAAAGAGCGTTTCTCGCGCTGGCTTGTTCACTCTTCCTGACAATGGAGGCGTTTGCGGAAGACACACCACTTGCCGGCAAGCATGATGCCCGGATGCGCTACCTTGCTTACCGCCCCGACGAAGTGGTGCACCTATCGACCGCAGTGGGGGCAACGCTGGTTGTCACATTCGCGGCCAATGAGACCGTCGCAGCCGTGGCCGTGTCCAATAGCAAAGACCTGGCTGCGCTCCCACGTGCCAACTACCTCTTCTTTAAGGCCAGCCGGATGCTCGCGCCGCAGCCGGTGATCGTGCTGGCCGAGAGTGAGTCGGGTACACGGAGATACGTGTTCAGTATTTCAACCAGAGCGATGCCAAAACTCGACGAGAAGCAACCTGACCTATACTACAGTGTGCAGTTCACCTATCCTGAGGACGAGGCTGCTGCTCGGAGGAAGGAAGCAGAAAGGCGCTCGGTACTTGCTCAGGCCCGCGCGAAAGTGCTGCAACAACAGAGAGTTCAGGATTTGTTGAATCGACCTGCGGCAACGGCCAGTCCGGAGGAAAAAAATTTTCACTACGTCGCAAAGGGCGATCGATCGCTGGCGCCGCTGGAAGTTTTCGACAATGGCTTTACGACCGTATTTGGCTTCGCAAGCAATTCCCGCATCCCCTCCCTCTACGTTATCAATCCTGACGGCAAGGAAGCCGCTGCCAATTACACGGTCAAAGGGGACTATGTTGAAGTATCCGCAGTCGCCCGGGAATGGCGTCTGAGAGACGGCAACACGGTCTTGTCCATTTTCAACAGGGCTTATGATCGTTTGGGACGAGCGCCAGGGACCGGTACAGTGACGCCCGATGTGTGGCGCGTTTTGAAAGGCTCGGACCGATGAATGAAACCGGCCCACAGGCGGGACATGATGTCCATGCATCCGGATCGATGGTCTCGGAGCCGACCCGCCGGCATGTTTCGGGATCGCAGAAGTTGGCCGTCGCTGCTCTTGTCCTCATCTCATCTCTATCGCTCATCTGGCTCGGAGGTCGTTCCAGCACACAAGACGTGCCATCTCAGCCAAAACCGCCAATCGTCGCCAACCCCGAGCCATTCCGCCCCGCGCCAATTGAGATTGCTCCCGAACCTCCAGCACCCGCACAGGTGGCGCAGGCGGCGGATCCTGTGCCATCCCCGCCGCCCCCAACGGCGCCAGCTGATGCGCCGCCGGAGGAAACACCAATTTTCGCCTACACCAGCAGCAGTCAAATGCCCAATGACGGTCAGCGGAGCGAAGACAACCATAAGGATGCTCCCACGAAGCAGGATGAGATTTCAATCGATGGCGAGCTGTCAGGCCGATTGAAGCCCGATGTACAGGAGCCGAGCCGGGCCACACTTTTGCCGCACCCTGATCTCGTGATCACTCAAGGAACGATCATTCCCTGCATTTTGCAGACGGCGGTCGATACAAATTTGCCCGGCTATGTGAAGTGCGTCTTACCTAAGGACGTCCGCGGCACAACCAACAATGTCGTGCTATTGGACCGCGGGACGATCGTGATTGGCGAAATCCAGCGCGGTCTCCAGCAGGGGGATGCGCGTGTCTTCGTCCTGTGGACGCGCATCGAAACACCTGACCATGCCCTCGTTTCGATAGCATCCCCCGGCGCGGATGAGCTCGGCCGCTCCGGAATGCCTGGCACGGTGGACAGTCACTTCCGGGAACGCTTTGGCGGCGCGATTCTCATGAGCGTCATCCAAGGCACGTTTCAAGCGGCCGGTCAATACGCGGCCAGCTCTGGCGGAGGAAGCGGGATCAACAGCTTCCAGAGCAATGGTGGACAAGCAGTCGAGGCGACACTGAGAGCGACGGTCAACATTCCGCCAACCCTGAAGAAAAACCAGGGAGATGCTGTATCCATCTTTGTGGCTCGCGACCTCGATTTTTCAGATGTATACGACCTTAGAGCGACTGCCGCGGCGCCAAGCCGCCACCATCGCGAACGCAGGGGAGACAACAATGCCATCGGAGGCTGACCCTCAGCTGCGGTTGCTTCTCGAGCCCGTTCTAAAATGGCTTGAGGAGGCAAGAACCGAAGAGGTCGCTATCAACCGGCCTGGGGAAGCCTTTGTCCGGCAGGCCGGCGTTTTCACGAAACATCCGCTACCGCTATCTTATGACGATCTGGAGGACATCGCGATACTCGCTGGAGCGTTGCGCAAGCAAGATGTCGGACCGCAAAGCCCCCTGTGTGCGACTGAGTTGCCGAACGGAGAGCGGCTGCAGATCTGTTTGCCACCCGCTGTACCCTCAGGAACAATAAGCCTGACGATACGGCGTCCCTCAAGTCGTGTGACCGAACTCAAGGAAGTTTCTTCTCGCTACGAATACTCACGTTGGAATCAATGGCGGACCAGGAAAGAGCGTCAGGAGCGGCAGGACGAAACGATTCTTCACCACTACGACCACGGTGACCTGGAGCAATTTCTGCGGGCCTGCGTTTGCGGGCGGCTCACGATGCTGCTTTGCGGACCTACGGGAAGCGGGAAAACGACAATGAGCAAGACTTTGATCGACGCTATACCCCCGCAAGAGAGGTTGATCAGCATCGAGGATACGCTCGAACTTGCAATCCCGCACGAGAACCATGTCCGGTTACTCTATCCGAAGGATCGAGCAGGCGTTGGTGCGGTGACAGCCGAGCAACTGTTGCAAGCCAGCTTGCGCATGCGCCCTGATCGAATATTGCTTGGCGAGATGCGCGATGATGCGGCTTGGGCCTACCTTAGCGAAGTCGTCTCCGGCCATGCGGGATCGATATCAACGATTCATGGGGCGGATCCGGTCCAAGGTTTTAAAAAGCTGTTTTCACTCGTCAAGAGCAGCGCGCAAGGAGCCGCTGTGGAAGACCGCACGCTTCTTGACATGCTGTCGGCTGCCATTGACGTCATTGTACCGTTCCGTACCCAAGGCGACGTGTATGAAGTGGGAGAGGTATGGCTCGCCGCCGATGCCCGGCGACGGGGAGAGACAGTAGCCGACCTTCTCAACAAGCACTGAGGCTGGAATAACCTCGGGATCTTAAGTCGGTGACGAGACGCGTCTTTTGTTCTGCGTCGATATCTCTTTTGACGGGGCTCGTGAGATGGCTTTGGGTAGCCTGAGCGAGTCGGCGGCATCATGCCATCATCATGGTACGAACCGCGTGCTCCATTGTCCGGGACGAGACCGGCTTCGATAACCAAAAGACGAAGGCCTGATTATCAAATGTGACCGGCATGGGGTCGATCTCACCGACGACTATGACAGGCACCGCCATGAGGGTGGGGCATATGGGTTCGGCCTGTCCTCGCTCGAGGAAAGGCGCTTTACCCAAAATCAGCAGGTCGGTTGCCTTCCCACTCTCGATCCAGCCGCAAAGGCTTTCGAAGGTCGCGAAGCCGACCGGCTCATAACCCAGCGCGACGATCTTCTTCGTGTAGGTCTCCAACTCTGCTGGGTCGGGCTCCACGACTGCAATGATTTCTCCGCTGCCAAGTGACCCGTCGTATGGGCCGACAGCGATGTCAGCGCTGACTGGTTCCTCCTCGGAGGCCGGTAAGTAGATATCGAAGCGGGTACCTCGGCCAACAGCCGAGGTGACGTCAAGGCATCCTGCGAGCGCGCTCACGTGCCTGTCAACCGCAGCAAGCCCCAGCCCGGTCCCGCCGACGCGAGAGCGGGTGGTAAAAAAGGGCTCAAAAACATGCGGAAGTATCGACGTTGCAATTCCTGGACCATCGTCGCTGATGGAGAGGAGAACGTAATCTCCACGTCTCAAGGTGCCCTGAGCCAGCGGCTTTGTTTGGCACACCCGGGCGCGAGAAACGCTTATCTCGACACGGCCCTCGTTCAAGACAGCCTCCGACGCGTTCTTGCACAGATTCATAAGGATCTGCTGTATCTCGGTTGGGCTGCCCTCGACCACCGTTTGCCCCTTGTCGATCTTAAAGTTCAACTGAACACCCGCACGAACCGTAACCCGCAGCAATGGCGCAAGACCGATAACAATCTCGGAGACGCTGATAGGCGCTGCCACGCGCTTTTGATTTCGGCTGAGTGACAAGATCTGGTCAACGATCAGCTTGGCGCGATGTCCAGCTAAGATGATTTGGTCGATGTGGTTCCGAAGTCTAGACGGACGACGTACAAGACCTTGGGCAACCTCTGAATATCCGATTATTGCGCCTAAAATATTGTTGAACTCATGTGTGGCACCGCTTGCGATCGTGCCGACGGTCCTTAGCCTTTCCAAATGCTCCCATCGACTCACCAGAAGGTCGCGTTCGGCATTTACACGTTGCATCTCAAGATGGTGGCTCAAACGCACAATAGCACTGCCAAGAACCCGGAGGTCGTCAGCTGAGGGGAGTGAGCAAGCTCGTTCAAAAACAAGGATACAAACCGCAGCCTGCTGAGCGGAGGCCCTGCAAGCAACAATTTGACAAACACCGGAGGTGCCTATGGCGGTCTGAACCACTTCGGCCGCAGGAACTACGCGAAACAGTGGCCGTCCGGCGCAGACAAGTGAAACGACTTCATCAATAAGGGCGAGGTTCCAGACGGGTATGCACGCGTTTGCCACAAAGCACTCAGTATGCCTGCTGAGGCTCGGATCCACCAGAGCAAGCGCGCATTGATCCGCACCGAAAACGCGTTGAACGAGTCTAAGCGCTGCTTCGGTGGAAAAGCGCGCCGCGTCGTCCTTTGCTCTACTGTCGTTGAAGCGAGCTTCGATCTCGCTCATCGCCTCTTCAAGCTCCAACCGCCTTTTCAGTCGGTTCGTCCGCAGACGCTGTCTGGAGGATCGAATGATCATAAACAAGCAGATGCTTATGGACAGCAAGCCAAAGAAAAGTCGCGCACGCTGCGCTTGCGCGCGGGCGAGGCTGTAGCCTTTCAGATGCTCTCGCTCCAGTTCGGCAGCCTTGGAGGACGTGTCGAGCAATGCGATCTGATTGGCAGCTTGGTCCAACCTCCATAAGGAAGACACCGCAGCGCCGGCCTTGCCCACAACATCCGCGGCAGCCCGGGCCTGCCTGGCAAATCGCTCGAGAGGGTGATCCATGTGTGATGCGAGGTTGAGCCACAGCACTAGCTTGGAAGGTTCAAGCCTGCCGGACGGTGCCTCTCCAGGGAGAAAAATCGAGCGAGCAAGGTCTGCGACAGAGCTTTTCATGAGCTGGTTTTGCTTGACCCAGGCTGAGATAGCAGCGTCAGTGTTTTCGATCGAGTTTTTAAGCTGCGCGAGCAGTGCGGATTCTCTGGAGCTCTCATCGGGCGAAATCTCGAGATGGTGTTGCAAGTTTTCGATGTCGCTTTGCAGCGCCTGTCCGGTAGACGCAACCGAACGGAAGTCCAATGCCATATCGGTTCGCGCGCGAGCGAGGTCCCGCTGGAGCAATGCATCGTTGATCTGAATGGTACGCAACTGGCTTAGGACCGCGTCGTTGATCTCGGGAGCCTGCCACTGCGTTCCGACCAAGAGTGCAATCGAGGCGGCTAGGGCAATTAGAATTGCTTTGTCGGAAGTGAGCCATGTTTTCCAAGGAAACGGCGTTTGATCCGTGGTGCACGCCTGGCGACGGTCCGACGTGAATTCCAGCGCCACCTGGGTTCGGTATGCGGCCAGATGCTGCTGGAACAGGAAAGCCACGCTTACCTCTCTCCTTGGACGGCTTAAACACCGTTGCCGAATTTGGTCATGGTCCGCTTTCAGGACCAGAATGAGCGCCCAACGGGCGCCTTACGATCTTGGAAGCAGATGAATATCCGCGCAGGCGGCGCTTCGCCCCCTCACGGCGGCAGGGCCCCTCAGGGGAGGCCCAGGATGAAGCGCCGATTGGGTGAACGGATAGGGCGCGCGTTCCGGGGATAGAGCGAGGTAAAGCGCTTGATGTCCGCTGGGTCGACCTCAACCGGTTCCGTGGCCACCATCCAGTCGACGTTTTCGGTGCATGGCGGCGTCGTCAAAGATCCTTCATATGTCCAGTAGCCAAGCGAAGCCGGCAGAAGCCCGTTCGGGTCGACCTCGTCGACTGCTGCCTCTTCGCCTGATGTTGCGGGAAATGCTGCAGCAAGCCTGGCAAAGCTGGCATTTGTGGCGCCTGGCGCTAGAAAAACGCCCAGCACACCCAGAGTGTCGCTGTCGGTGTCCTTATGGACAAAATGCGCTTCCATCGGGAAGCTCTTGCCCGCGACGTGGTGCTCGCTTGGCGCATGGAAATGGAACTGGAGCAGCTCATAGACACGATCCCCTCGAGTGAGCGTGCTGCCTTGCGGCAGGTTGATCTGAATGGTGTGGCCGTTGTTCACCATCCTGCCGCCGCCCCTGTGCCAACCTATGGCGATGCGCGGAATATCCGCTTTGACCGCGCCTTTGATATCGACCGGCGATTGCTGTGTGCCCGCCGAGCAGACGAAATTTCTCTTATCCAGATCGCCCCAGTGTTCGGGCCCGGCCGGGCCGGCATATCCCCAATGGGTGCTCGCCGCCCCCGCGGCATCAGCGCAAATGGGACACGCGCCGAGTGCAACGAACCCTTTGATCAGATTTCGACGATGCATATTGCTTTCGCTCCTGGACGTGAATCGAGTTTATTATTTGCGGTTGGCATGGCGGGAACTGCGGTCGCAACCACCTGATGTGGCAGCATGATAGCAACTAGGCCGAACAACTCGGCATACGACCAGCGCACCACGCAGCGCTTCAATGCGGCGTTAGACGACATCCTTGTCGGGACCGCCGCTGAGCTTGTCATTGTCCTCACCGACGGTATGCGGTTTGTAGCGGCCATTCTCACCTGGTCCGAGCTATCTGCGCCGAATACGTGGTTGTTGCTTCCACGACCACCGGTTGCCTGGTATTCCGATCGCATCCTCGGCCTCGTGACGCCTTCATATTCATCATCCGTCGACCAGAAAAATCGATTGCTTCAATTACGAACATTCACGTTTTGGATGCATTCACGCGCAATGCGCGGTACTGAGCGCCTCACTCCGGTGGGCTATTGAACCTTCGCCCTCTCAAGCAGCTCAGGGCCGCCCCGTGTCGAAGCTGTTGGCGGCGAGTCTCGATGCGGCACCCGTGACCGCATCAAGCGAGCACCCTGCCATCATCGCCTCGGAGCGCACGATCCAGTCGCGGATGTTGTGGATGTTGCGCCCGGTCGAGAGGTCCATTACCGTATCGGCGCCCCAGCGGATCGCCCACACCATCTTCTCGACCTCTTCGGCCATCGACGAGGTGACGGCGGAGTTGCCGATATTGGCGTTGATCTTGACCAGGAAGTTGCGGCCGATGATCATCGGCTCGCTTTCCGGGTGGTTAATGTTGGACGGGATGATGGCGCGGCCGCGCGCCACCTCGTCGCGCACGAATTCCGGCGTGACGAAGTCAGGGATCGCGGCGCCGAAGCTTTCGCCACGTTGAAGTTCGACGGAACTGCTCACGGCCGAGGTTCTTGCGGATGGCGACGAACTCCATCTCAGGCGTGATGGGCCGGCGCGCGCCTAGGCGATCTGTCACGGCCTTGCCGGACTTCGCTCGCAGCGGCCGGTTGCGGATCGGAAATTTCCGCCGTCAGGCGTTTCCCCGTCGCGAATCCATTGTCCTCCGGCCTGATATGGCGGCCGTCATAGGCCTCGACGTCGCCGCGACGCCATGATCCATTCCTGGCGTAGGCGGGCAAGGCCCATTTCGATGCAGATTCGCAGCCGGGTCGTTGTAGGCCGGACGGATCGTAAACGGCGACGGGCGGCTCGCCGGCCGTCGGATGGAGGGAGATCTCGCGCATCGGCACCCTGATGTGCGGGTGGATGGCACCGGGCTTGTGGATTTTCGCGAGGCGGGCAGTGGTCCCGTTGACACGGCGGGGGTGAGTGCATTCATCACGAGGCTCCTTTGCTCATGCATTGGACACCCAGCTCTGTGCCGGAGGTATGAAAAGACGCTTTGGTCGCCCTGCTCGAAACAGGACCTCGGGCGTAAACTCCCGCAAAGCGCTTGCACCGTTCCTACGCCAGTATGAACTAAATCAGTTCAACGGGTCACTGCGCCGCGACCAGCAGTATCTCAGCCCCTAGCCCCTTGCCGGGACTCCCTGGTGACTGCCTCTGTTGGACATGCGGGCCCTATCTTGCCAAGCGCAGTGAAGAGGAATCGACACACGTAACCTCATCGATCATCAACGCTTCCAATCGTCATTAAAGCCCTTAGGCAAAATGCATCGCGACATTCCGGATCGCCTGGCTCAAAGACTAGTTGTCCGCCCGGCGGCACTGAAGCGCTCGATTGTATAGGGTTCGAGTGGTATTGGCGGATCACGCCCGGACAGCAGATCGCCAACCAGTTTGCCCGTGGTTGGGCCTTGTGTGAGGCCGAGGTGACCGTGCCCGAACGCATACAGAATGTGAGCATGGGTCGCGGAGCGGCTGATGACCGGCAAGGTATCCGGGGTCGCGGGCCGGTGGCCGCTCCACACCATGCCGCCGTGGCCATCCAGGGCCGGGAGATAAGCCTTTGCAAGCAAAATTCGGGCTGGCTCGCAATCCTCCGAACTCGGCCGCACCGCCGATGCGTAAACCGATAGAGAGAGGTGCCGCCACGAAGTGGCGCTCTGCAAAGATCATTGTCCGGTTGAGTTCGATCTGAGGTGCAGCGATTGTGGTGTTGTAGCCGCGCTCGCTTTCCAGCAGGGCATGGTCGCCAAGCTGGCGAGAAAGTTCTGCCGACCATGCGCCGGCGGCTACGACAATTTTGGATGCCTTCAAGACAGAGCTGTCGGCCAGGGTAACCGTGCCGCCCTCGGGACTTGAGGCGATACGAGAGACTTGGGCCGCAAGGACTCTCGCACCATTGGCCGCCAGCCAGGAGCGCAGACAACGACCACCCGCTTTGGGTCGGAAACGTGCGACCACTGAGGTGTTAAAATCGCGCGCTTGACCAGTGGGCCTAGCGCCGGCTCCAGTTCCCTGGCCTGGTCTCCCGATAGGTGACGAACCTCGATACCAAGCCTTTGCTTTGCTTCCCACCCGGGCGTGGCGGCATGCCAGCCTCTTTCGCTTTCGTAAACCGTGAGAGCGCCCTTGCGATGGAGGTGCCCGCTTAATCCAACATCTGCAAACAGAGGAACAAGGTCGCGGTAAACCCGATGGTTCAGCGCTGCAAGGGCTCGCGAAATCCGCTCCACCTCTGCCGGCGATCCTGCCTGCGCGAAGTGCCACAGCCATGGGAGCAGCCGCGGAATGTGTCATCCTCAATGACAATGGGCCAAGGGGATCAAGTATCCACCTAGGGACTCTTTTCCATAAACCGGGCACAGACGCTGGAAGTACCTCGGTAACAGCGATACATCCAGCATTGCCACAAGACGCTTTATCGCCTACCGGATCGCGATCCACGATCGTGACGTTAGCTCCGCGTTTTGTGGCATCGTAGGCCACACAGAGGCCCACAACCCCTGCGCCGACCACTATGATCGGACGGTTCGCAATTTCAGTCATGACTGAACAACCGTGAGCAAAACGGTGACAGATTGCGCTCGGCACCTCGGATGATCGGGACTAGTCGCGCAATCGACCACCGAGAGATTTTCATTCAATCAGAATGAGCGTTGGAAACTGAGGATGCCGCCGACGCAATCTTTTTTGTCAGCCTTCGTCCAATTCACGTTCGAAGGGTCGACCATGCCGATCCCGAAATTGCCGTAGTGGCCGTAGTCGATTTCGACCGTCGCCGTGAAACCGGCAACGAGCGTGTAGACGATGTTTGCGGCCACACCATAGTTCTTGAACTGACTGCCCGATACCTGAAGGTTGAACGAAGTTTTCTCGTCGAGTGCGTAAGTGGAGCCCGCCCAGAAAGCCCAGTTGCCGCTCCAAGTTTTGTAGAAGCCGCGACCGTGAGCGGCGATTGCATTGGTTGGATCATCGTTGGTAACGCCAATGGAGCCATAGCCAAACATTCCGAATAGCGACAGGTCATCTGTGACATTGACATCGACGCGGATCTTGCCGGCCAAAGCATCGTAGTTGCTGTCACGAGCGATTACGCTGGTGATCGCGCCCCAGCCCTGCGTTTGTTTTACGCCGAAGACGACGTGCGGGACATGGCTGTCAATAGTACCGACTACACCCGACCCTTGTTCAAGTGAAACCAGAGCCGAAAAGCCGTTATCGGCATCGAAGTAATACTGTGCCACGTTGGTATCGAAGTCGCCGTACGGAACGAGTACGTTGTTGAGGACGTTCCCTGCGTAGCCCGTAAGCGTGTCGAAGGCCGAATGGTCCTTACCAACTCGGAGGCCACCAAGCTGGACCCAGGCGTAAGTCAATTTGACGCCGCTGCTGAAGCCATAGTTCTGAGGACTGTCCGGGTATGGATAGGCGTTGCGGTTGCCGAAATTCACGCGGTTTTCAGTGTAGGTCTTCAGTGCGCCGAGTTCGGTCTCCTGGCGCGTCCAAGTTTTGAAGGTGAAACGCGTGTTGTTTCGCCAGGTTCCCTGAGCCTCGCCAGTTCTCACATCGGTGGTTCTTGCCCCGTCATACGATCGGACATCGCCGAGGCCGACCTCGTAACGGATGTAGCCCCCGATGCGCAGGCAGGTCTCGGTGTTGGGGATATGGAAGTAACCCAAACCGTAGACGTCGCAGACCTTGACGTATTCGGTCGGGTCCGGCGCAGAGACTTCCTCCGCCGCGCGAGCGACGGAAACGGAGATCAGAGCTGCAACTGAACCAAGAAGAAGGCTGGTTACCTTCTTTCCGGATCTATATCCAAAGGCTAAATGCGGCATCATAAAGATGACTTCCTGTGTAAAAGATGAGGCGCTCCAATGACGCGATACTTATGGAATAAACAACCGTGCTTGGAGGTCTGCTCCCGCACGGGGTGAGACTCGACGCCATGCTCAAGGAAGGCAGAACGCCTGTTGCGTTTCCCGCTGCGTTTCCACGCAGCTGTTCAGCCAAACACATTCATTTAGCAGTCAGCATTTCTGAACGAATTGCCATTATTTATCTCTGCTATTTGTTAGGTTGCCCGTCGGCTTCGATGCAGAGCAGCAAGGGACGTGCCATACTGAAGAGGTAGCTCGCGCGGACACTTAAGTGCCCGGCGCAACTTCGTCGGGCTCTCTTCTTTTTTGCTTTTGGGGGTCGGGGCAGAGCACGAAAAGCAGCGGTTTCGGACACGCTTCGTATGTTCGATATGTGACACTTTCGTTCGATGCCAGCAGCATTTTGTTCGCTGTGAAGCCTCGGCTGGAGATACCATGCTGCGTCCGCCGCTCGGCTGTCAGGCGGGAGCATCGCTGGCGCATCCGGATTGTGCCAAGCACGGCCCGTTTGCAGCGGCATAGACCAATCTCGGCGCAGGTCTCTGAGCCGCAATCCGCTGACTGAAGCGCACGTCGAAGGTGATGCTGATCGTCTTGTGCGCAGGCGGCGCGGGACACAGTGCCCTCCTTCTGTCAAGCGCCGCCTCGAGGCCCGCCGCGGCATGGATATTCGCGAGAGAGGGACGCACGCATAGCCTCGCGTACCGGTGATGCGGCCTTCGCGCTGCTCGAGTCGACCGGCGCGGCAGGTCCCAATGCACGATAGGGCCGCCTTCTCGATCACGTCACCTCGGAGGACGAGAAACGATTGTTGAGGCACGGGTTCGAGCTGCCTCAGTCGTTCGTTCGATCGAAAGCACTGTTTGCGGAGGACGCTCTCCATCATGCAGTGCCAGGAGACGCTGGCTGACTTCCTTATCCGCGGCCGTGAGCCGATGATTCAGGCGAAGAAAGTCCATCCAGGTTGGCGTGCGGAATGTCTCTGTCCAAATCGAAGGCGCTTGAAGATTGCGCTGGAGTGTCCAGTTTCGCGCCCCGGCACGGCTCTGAACATGGCGCCTTGCGCGCATGTACCCCAGAAAGGACTCGATATTCTCTTCGGATATAAGATACTCGACCTTGACCACTATGGGACCACTCCTGGGCTTCAACTCGAGTGCCAGCTCCGGCGGGTGAAAATCCGAACTCTCCTGATCCGTTTCCTCCCATGGACGGACCGGCAACACTATTCCCGCAGCTGCAACGAGCAACAGAGCGCCCGCGGCACTCTCCAAAGCCCAGCCCAAGGAGTAGTTCTGTGCGATGGTCCCCCAGATCCAGCTGCCGGCCGCCATCCCGCCTGCGCTCAAGGCGTAGTAGATCGATAGTGTGCGGCCCACCACCCACCTTGGGCTTGCCAGCTGAACCGACACGTCAATGCCCGTCCAGGTGATAAGCCAACCCGCGCCACCAAGTGCCAGCGAAATGGCCGCCATAGTGACTGACGATGTCAGGGCAAGGGAAAGGCAACATGCTGAACAAGCAACAGAGGCGAACGACACCAGCCTGTCTTGAGACGTGATCCGCCTTAGAAAGCTATTGCTCATGCCGGCCATGAAAGCACCCATGCCGAAGCCCGCCAGCAAGATGCCGTAGATGATTGGGCCGCTTTTCAGCTGATCCCGGACGACTAGCGGGAGCAGCGCAAGGATGGAGATGCTTGCCAACCCGAAAAGGGCTGCACGGGCAATCGCTGCCCTGATTTCCAACGACATGAGCGTGAAGCGCACTCCGTCATGAATTGCCATCGTCATTCGCTCACGCGGGAGAGGTGACGTGCGAACATCCCATGTAGTGCGCCATATTGCGGTTAGCGGCGCCAGGTCGCTCAGCGCTGCCAATGCGAAAGCGGCCAGCGGTCCAAAAAATGCCAAGACCACGCCACCCAAAGCCGGACCAACGCTGCGCACAATGTTGTATCCGACAGACATAAGCGTCACCGCGGCCGGGATGTCGCGCTTGTGAAGGATATCGCCAACGGAAGCGTGCCAGGCCGGATCATTCAAGGCAAAGCCGCAGCCGGCCAGGAACCCTAATCCGAGAATTAGCCAGGGACCGGCAAATCCCAGGCCCACGGAAATCATCAGCGTCGTTGACGCCAATGCTATCAGGCAGTGCCCCGCAAACATCACCCATCGGCGGCTGAAGTTGTCGGCGATGGCTCCGGCCAAGATCGAGAGAAAGAACACCGGCAACGTCGATGCGGCCTGCACGAGTGCGACCATAAGATCCGAAGCGGAAATCGTGGCCATCAGCCAACTGATGGCGACCGTTTGCACGAGCCATCCGAGGCTGGATATTTGCGTGGCCGTCCAGATCGAGCGAAACACCTGGTTTCGAAATGGAGCGAGCGTTGTTGAGACAGGCAGATGAGCATTTTTTTCGGACTGCATGACGATTGACGCCTTCCAGCGGCCGCTTATCCATTCACGACTGCCCTACCGCCGTTACGATGTTGATCAATGGATCAGAAGGGCCGACCTATCGATTAGTGACTTCATCGCAATGAGGAGGGCGCGCATGAGCTCAGATAAATCCGCTTTCCTGGACTGGCGCCAACCACTTCTCGCCCAACAAGGAAGCCTCGCCGATCATCCCTGCTCGACAAGAACCGTCTGCAGGGTGATCGCTCTTGTTCACCGAGCCAGCGCCCATGTGACTTGCCGGCGTGTAATTTTTCGCATTGGGTGGTCCGTGTTGCTAGTGTCATTCGTGACCAATCCTGTTCATGGCCGTCGTACCGCTAAATTCCGAGGATGAGCGCGCCTCCGGTGAGGCCGGAGCCCGCCGCCGCAAGGAGAACCTTTTCGCCCGCCCGAAACGGCTGCGTTTGATGGGCGAGCGACAGCGAGAGCGGGATGGTCGCGGCGGAAGAGTTGCCGTACTCGCCGATCGTCTTGACGATTACTTGATCCGCTATTGCGAGGTTCCGTCCGACGGCATCGAAAATCCGGGCGTTGGCCTGATGTGGCACGAACCGATCGATGTCCTGCGGCCGCATTCGGGCAGCGGTGAGTGCGTCTTGCGAGCATGCGGTCATCATCTCCACGGCCTTAGCAAATACTTCGCCGCCGTCGGCGATCGTCATACGCGTTTGCACAAGGTCGAGGCCACCATGGAACGGTCTGTTGCTTCCTCCGGCGGGTATCTGGATCAGCCCGTAGCGCGAGCCGTCCGAATCCACGGCGGCGGCAAGAATGCCTTGGTCAGTATCCTTGCACGGACCAATCACCACGGCGCCGGCGGCATCGGCAAACAGCACGGCGCTGGCGCGCTCGGCAGGATTGATGCGGCGGCTGAGGATATTGGCGGCGATGACCAGGGTCGCTTTGCAATGGACGCGGGTGAATCCGTCGGCGAACATCAAGGCATAGATGAAGCCGGCGCAGGCGCCCGTGAGGTCAACCGCACCGGCGCGGCCGAGTCCGAGCCGATGTGCGACCAGGGGCGCGCTTGGCGGCAGAAGATGGTCCGGCGTCGAGGTGGCAAGCAACAGCAGACCGATGTCGCTGCGGTCGATGCCGGCGTTCGCCAGCGCCATCTCGCCGGCAGAGGCGGCAAGGCCCGACAGCGTGTCTTCGTCCGCTGCCCAAAAGCGCGACCGAATCCCGGTGCGCCGCTCGATCCAGCCGGGTTCAAGCCCGAGACTGTTTTCGATTTCCGGGTTCTCGACCTTGCGCGCTGGTGCATGATGACCAAACCCGAGAAGGCGCGACGACCTGTTCACGGATTAGAACCGAAGCGCTCGCCGGCCTCCTCGATCGCGTTGTAGAGCCCGTCCAGTTCGTTGCCAGTGACGCAATAGGGCGGCAGGAGATAGAGCACATTGCCGAGCGGGCGCACGAGCAGGCCGCGGTCGAGGAAGAATGTTCGCAGCCTGGGCCCAATCTCAGCCAGATAGCCGGCGGAGCCGGTGCGTAGGTCGAGGGCCGCGATCGTGCCGGTCGCCCGGCTGTCGGCGAAGTAGGGATTGTCCCCAAAGCGCCGAACCCCGGCGGCCTGTCTCGCGCTCAGGGCCGCGATACGCTCGGCCACCGGCTCGTCACGCCAGATCTCGACATTGGCAAGTGCGGCCGCGCAGGCGATCGGATTGGCGGTATAGGAGCTCGAATGAAAGAAGGTCTTCTGCCGGTCTGTCGAATAGTGAGCCTGGAAGATGGCGTCGGTGGCGAGCGTGGCCGCCAGCGGGATGACACCACCGGTCAAGCCCTTCGAGGTGCACAGGACATCAGGAGAGATGTTCGCCTGCTCGCAGGCAAACATGGTTCCGGTGCGTCCCCAGCCGGTCATCACCTCGTCGGCGATCAGCAGCGTGCCGGAGGCGTCAGCGATCCTCTTCAATTCGCTGAGAACCCAGGCCGGGTACATCAGCATGCCGCCGGCGCCGAGCACGAGCGGCTCGACGATCAGCGCAGCTGCGCGCTGGTCGCGCGAGCCTGCTTCGAAACGATCCAGGGTCTCCTGCTCACGCCCTGCGGCCGGGAAGGGGATGGTGTCGACCTCGAACAGCAAGGGCTCGTAGGCGGCGTTGAATACACTGCGGGCGCCGACGCTCATCGTGCCGATCGTGTCGCCATGGTAGCTATGCTCCATGACGACGATGCGCGAGCGCGGCGCGCCGATGTTACGGAAATAGCCGAGCGCCATCTTCAATGCGACTTCGACGGCGGTCGAACCGCTGTCGGAATAGAACACCCAGTCGAGGCCGGTAGGAGCAAGGCCGACGAGCGCTTCGGCCAGCCTTTCGGCCGGCTGGTGGGTGAAGCCGGCAAAGATGATCTGGTCAAGGCTTGACGCGGTCGTCTCGATGGCCTTCGTGATGCGGGGATGGCGATGCCCATGCGTAACGACCCACCAGGAAGAAATCGCATCCAGGATGCGCGCGCCGTCGGCCTTGTGGAGATAGGCGCCTTCGGTCAGTACGATTTCAGGGGTGGCTGGTTCAAGCGCGTGCTGGGTGAACGGATGCCAGACATGGGACCCCAGCATCATTCGCCTCCGGCGATCAGGGCAACGTCGAAGCCGGCAACCATCGCGTCTCTCAGCGTTTCACCCGTCAGTGGATGGAGGTGTGGCAGCCTGCCGAGCTGTTGCACGCCCCCCAACTCCACGATTGTCCTTTGGGTATCGGCCACCTCTTCGCCGATGAAGGCGATGCCGAGGAGCGGGATGGAACGGGCCCGCAGCGCTTCTATCGAGAGCAAGGTGTGGTTGATCGTGCCGAGCGCGGTGCCGGCGCACAGAATGACCGGTAGCCCCCACTGCGCGAATATATCGATGAACATTGTCTGTCGATCGAGCGGCACCATCAGCCCGCCGGCGCCTTCGATTACGAGCGGTGTCGGTAAAACCGGAAAGGCAAGATCCGCCGCTTCGATGGCGACACCATCGATCTCGGCCGAGCGATGCGGCGAGAGCGGGCTTTTCAGGCGATAGGCCTCCGGCAGGACGCGCCCCGCGGGCAGGCCGGAAAGCCGGGCAATGACCTCGCTGTCGGTCTCCTCGTCGAGGCCCGATTGCACCGGCTTCCAGTAGAAGCCGTCAAGCAAGCCGGCGATTCCCGCCGAAAACACCGTCTTGCCAATTCCGGTGCCTGTTCCGGTGACGACGAGGCGCTTGGTCATGCCGCCGCCAACACCTCGACGAGCGCCTCGACCATTGCGCAAATCTCGGCTTCGCCGACGTTGAGCGTCAGCGAAATGCGCAGGCGCGATGTACCCTCGGGCACGGTCGGCGGACGAATGCCGCGGATGTCGAAGCCGCGCCCCTGCAAGGCTGCCGCCACCGCCATCGTGCGTGCGACGTCGCCGATGACAAACGGCTGGATCTGCGAGCCGCTGGGCGTCACGCCGCACTGCTCGGCCAATTGCCGGCCTGCGAAGGAAATGCGCTCGCGCAACTGAGCGCGGCGCGCGGGCTCGTCTGACAGGATGGCGAGCGCTTCGCGCGCCGCGACCGCCATCAGGGGCGACGGTGCAGTGGCGTAGATGAATGGCCGGCACCGGTTGACGAGATAGTCGCACAGCGTTCGCGGTCCTGTGACGAGCGCGCCGTACGCGCCGAGTGCTTTGCCGCATGTGTGGAGCGCGACAATGTTGTCGCGGCCCTGGAACGCAGCGGCCAGTCCCCGGCCATCTGGCCCCCAGACGCCGGTGGCATGGGCCTCATCGACAATAAGGAATGTCTCGTGCCGATCGGCAAGCTCGATGAGGCTCTCCATCGGCACACGGTCGCCATCCATGCTGTAGAGGCTTTCGACCGCGATCCAGACGCGCCCCATGCCGCCTTCGGAGCGCCAACTGGTGATCGCATCCTCGACCGCATCGACGTCGTTGTGTGCGGCCAGCTTGAACTCGGCGCGTCCGGCCCGCGCGCCCTCATGCATGCTCGCATGGGCGAGCTCGTCGAGGATCAACAGATCGCCCTTCTGCGGCAGCGTGCTCGGCAGTGCAAAGTTGGCGATGTAGCCGCTGCCGAAGAACAACGCGCGTTCGGTCCCGAAGAATGCCGCCGCGTCCGCCTCCAGTGCCTCGTGTTCGGGTGCATTGCCGCGCAATAGCCGCGATCCGGTAGCGCCTACCTGAGTACCCCTTCCGATCGCCCCTGCGACAGCATCGCCAAGTCTCCTGGAGGCGGCAAGTCCGAGATAGTCGTTCGAGGAGAAATCGAGACCGGTGCGGGACGAAAGCGTCCGCAGCCGATCCTTGCGCGCCAACCCCTGCAGGGTCGCCTCAAAGCGGGCAAGCGGCGGCTCGTTCATTTGGCCTCACATTCCATCGGCTCGATGCCGAGACGGTGAAATAGAAGCCTGTCCTTGTCCTCGCCGGGATTGAGCGCCGTCAACAGCGTGGCCCCGACGAAGATCGAGTTGGCGCCGGCAAAAAAGCACAGCGCCTGCGTCTCGTCGGTCATGGCGGTGCGACCGGCGGAGAGCCTTACATAGGACTTCGGCATCAAGATGCGGGCGAGCGCAATGGTACGGACGAACTCGATCGGATCGATGGGTTTGGCCTGGCCGAGCGGCGTGCCATCGATCGGGATCAGCATGTTGATCGGCACGCTTTCGGGCGGCTCAGGCAGATTTGCGAGCGTAATCAGCATGTCGATGCGGTCGGCCTTTTCCTCTCCCATTCCGACAATGCCCCCACAGCAGACCTTCATGCCGGCCTCGCGCACGTGCTCAAGCGTTTCCAGCCGGTCGGCGAAGGTCCTGGTCGAGACGACCTCACCGTGACGGCGCTCGGAGGTGTCGATGTTGTGGTTGTAGTAGTCGAGGCCTGCCTGCTTCAGACGGGTGGCCTGCTCAAGATCGAGCATGCCGAGAGTCATGCAAGTTTCCATGCCGAGCGCCTTGACACCCTCGACCATCGCGACGACCGCGTCCATGTCGCGCGCCTTGGGGCTGCGCCAGGCTGCGCCCATGCAATAGCGCGTGGCGCCGGCCTCGCGCGCCTTGGCCGCCTCGGCGATGACACGCTCGACCTCCATCAGCTTCGACGCTTTCAGGCCAGTTCCGTGATGCGCAGACTGGCTGCAATAGCCGCAATCCTCCGGACAGCCGCCGGTCTTGATGCTCAGCAGCCGGCTGAGCTGCACCCGGTTCCGATCGAAGTTCTGCCGATGGATGGTCTGGGCCAGGAAGAGCAGGTCGTTGAACGGCATGCTGTAGATAGCCTCGGCCTCTTTGCGGTTCCATCGCGCCAGCGCTCCGTCCATGGGATCCAGGGCTTTGTTCATCCCCACCTCTTTCCAATCGTCATCGTCAAAAATCAAATGCGCCTGGACCGCAGCGCGTTCAGGGCGGCCCCAACGGGGTACAGGGGTCTGCGCCTGCGGCTCCAAGGCTGCTAGCTCTTCCTTTTTCGTTTCCATCAGTTCAGGCTGCAGCCGTGCCCATCGGCCGGCATATCCAGGCCGATGTCGAGAATTGGTGCGCTGTGTGTCAGCCATCCGACAGAGATGAGATCTACTCCGGTCGCCGCGATTGCCGGGGCGGTGATCGGTGTCACCCGACCGGAAGCCTCGGTGATGACGCGGCCATCGACCATCGCCACCCCGCGCGCAAGATCTTCGACCGACATATTGTCGAGCAGCACTGCGTCGATTCCCAGCGCGAGCGCTATATCGAGTTGCTCCAGCGTGTCGACCTCGACCTCGATTTTCACCATATGGCCCGCTGCGGCGCGCGCGCGCTCTATTGCCGTGCGAATGTCGCCGGCGATGGCAATGTGGTTGTCCTTGATCAGCACGGCGTCATCGAGCCCGAAACGGTGATTGGCGCCGCCCCCGACACGCACGGCGTATTTCTCAAGGGCGCGCAAACCGGGCGTCGTTTTTCTTGTGCATACGATCTTTGCCTTATGGCCACGCACAGCCTCGACCATCGCGGCTGTGGCCGTGGCAATGCCGCTCAGGCGGCAAAGGAAGTTAAGCGCCGTGCGCTCGGCCGTGAGCAGGCCACGGGCCGGTCCGCACAGCTTGGCAATGATCTCGCCGGCCGCGACATCGCTGCCGTCGGGGCGCCAGATTTGCATTTGGATCGCAGGCTCGACGAGCAGCAGGGCGAATGCAACCAGATCGAGGCCGGCGATGATTCCCGTTTGGCGGGACTTAAGCATCAAAGTGGCAGTGCAATCATGCGGGATCACCGAATCGCTGGTCAGGTCGCCGCATCTGCCCAGGTCTTCCAGGAGCGCACAGCGCACGATCGGTTCAATCAGGGTCGAGGGAAGGGGTGCGAAAGGTTTCATATCAGGTGCCCGTGTCCGTGCCTGCCACCCAATTGCGAGTGCGCCCCGAACTGCGGCGCGCAGTGTCAGCCGGGCGAGGCACGCCTCTGCATCGCGCCAGGGAAATAAGTGCGGGAGTTCGAACCAGGGCTCTCTTAGTCAGCCACACGGTGAAAGATTTCGGCGTCTGGTTATTGAGCGCCCGGATGATCGCATTGCGCTCGCGCTTCAGTGCGAGGATCGCTTCAATGTCGTCGGTGAAAGCCGACCATTCGACTGGCGGGATCACCCGCCTGACGCGCTCATTTAGGGACGAGGCGATAGGTAACGCCCCAGTCATCAGCGCCTCCCATTATATTCGATCTGACAATAAGGGGAATATTTCTAGCTTGACTATAAGCTATGTCAAGCCCGAGACATTGGCAATTTTGTCCCGGCGAAAGCTCTTTCATCGAGCACGGCACGGCGGAAGCGATAGAGCTTTGCGGGCCGCCCACCCGTATCGACTGAAGTGTCGCCAGTCTCCTCGACCAGCTCTTGTTGCTCAACAAGCCTGCGGAAGTTCGGCTTGTCGATCAGTCTGCCAGCCAATGCTTCCACCGTCCTCTGCAGCTGGAGCAGCGTGAAAGTCGGTCTCATGAGCTCGAATACGACTGGCCGGTATTTGATCTTGGAGCGCAACCGCGTAACGCCTGTCGCCAGGATGCGGCGATGATCAGCGACCATCGCCTTGCCTGAGACGGCCGCAGGCGGAGGCGCAGCCTTCCCGTCGCTAGCCTCTTCGACCAATCCTGCTTCGTAGAGCAACTCATAGCGTTGGAGCGTGAGCTCCTCGTTCCAATGGCGGTCGTCAAAGCCGAAGGCGATCGCCACCCTCTGCCGGCGTTCGCGCTGCCTGGCCGGATCGTCAGCGCCGTCTGCCCATTCAATCAAGCGCGCTCGCAGAACATCCAGGCCCACCGGCGGCGAGCCGGAGCGGTGATCCTCCCATGGAAAATATTCGTACCAGCTTTGCCAGCCGCACGTGGATGGTGCGGCCGTCGCCTGTTCCTTCCGGGTGAGTGCGAGATAGCTGATCGAGATGACGCGCTGCTGGCGCTGGGGGCCGACACGGTCCCGATCGGCGAACGTGTAGAGTTGCTCGATGTATCCAAGGGGATGGCCTGTTTGCTGTTCGACCCACCCCCTCAAACCGGATTGCGGCGATCGGTGCTCGAGCGCAAATGGTCCGGAGGGCAAGGTGTCCGCCTGACCGATTGTGAGAAGACAGGGCTCACCGTCATTTACGGCGACGACCACCGCGATCAGGTCCACTTTGGCTTCGTCGGCCTTATCGTCAGCTCTGTCTTTCCCGCGTCGTCTCCGTTGATCATTCATATTCGCGAACTTGGTCGGCCCCCCAGCTCGGCGACTCTAATCGATTTAGTGTAAGCGTGACTGCCTGCACGTCAACACCCCCACAGCTGGAGAGTATTTTTATCTGTTCGCATTGCGCCACCGGATATCCGCTCACGGAAAGGCCAGGCCCCCCTCGTTCGCCTCACTGCCTATACGACCCCCGTCGCCAGGACGGCCGATCGACACTGGCGTGGCGCGACTGACTGCTTCCCGCCAGTGGAAAATGACTCCTTTTGTCGGATAGCTGTAAAGGTCCACAGGCTGCATCAATGTCGGCTTTGCTCTTCAATGGCGGGAACATATCCTGCCCGGAGGCGAGAAATGATGCAGCTGATAACACCTGAACTCTACGGCCAATTTCCAAACGAGCTCAAAGAAATGCACGGGGTCAGGCATCGGGTCTTCAAGGAAAGGCTGGATTGGGAAGTTGAGACAGAAAGCGAGATGGAAACAGACGCATTTGACAGCCTGAACCCTGTCTATCTGCTTCTCAAGGGATCCGACTGGCGAATTTGCGGTTGCGTCCGTCTTCTGCCGACTACCGGACCGACAATGTTGCGCGACACATTTCCGATGCTGCTGGGTGAGACTGCGGCGCCCGCGAGTGCCTGGATTTGGGAGAGCAGTCGTTTCGCACTCGATCTGCCTCCATCAGCGCCTAAGGCTGGTGGACTGGCGCAAGCAACCTACGAACTGTTCGCCGGCATGATGGAATTTGGCTTGGCGAACAATCTCACCCGGATTGTAACTGTGACCGATACACGCATGGAACGGATCCTGCGTCTTGCAACGTGGCCGTTGTCGCGCATCGGACAGCCAAAGCCGGTCGGTAACACGGAGGCCGTCGCCGGCTTTCTCGAGATTTCCCACGCTAGCCTCTTGCGCATCCGCTGGAAGGGACGTCTGAACGGACCGGTGTTATGGCAACCGGTTTTCGGCCTGTCGGCATAGGCCTAACGATGCTCAGCCTGACCAATACTCCTGGCCGCGGGCGCTACGGACTGTCGGTATGCTGACCAGACTGGCGTAGACGCGGAGGTACGACCTTCTGGTCAATTCATCGACCGGTGAATGGTGGCTCCGACAGGGCCAGGGAGCTGTCACCACGGCTTTGGATTCAGCGCTAAGCAGCCTCGAATTCCTGCTCAAGAGGTTCGGTGATGAGCAAGCCGCCGGTATCGCGCAGCGACTGGTACAGCAGATCAGGCCAACTTAGGCAGGAAGGATCTTCGGACTTGATCAGAACCAGTTGAACCGCCATATACCGGTCCGGCCGCCAGTCAGGTGGCCCATGGACGAGACCGAACCGGTCGAATTGATGTCCATTTATTCGACTTGCTACGAGCGCCAACTCGGGTGGAACTCTCCGAGCTGACAGGCGCCTCTGCTCTCCTTCGAGGTGATGTATGAAAGATCCGCGCATTCCCGAGCCAGTCTTGAAGGCTGTGTTGGGGGGAACCCACATCATCCGTGCTTATCGTGAGCACCTTGGATATTCCGTCGACGACCTGGCGGTGGCGTGCGGCCTGGCCGCTGAGGAAATCCTGAACATTGAGTCCGGTCTGAGATACAACAAGGGTTATCGAGATCGGATCGCGAAATCGCTGTCCCTACCTTTGGGAATTCTTGAGGCGGACATACTGGACGCGGCCTAATCAGGGGAAGACTTGTTGCCCGTTAGGTCTGTGGGAGCAGGTCGCGTACGAACCAACTGAATTGGTGTTCCGATGGCGACAGGATAATAACAGAACGGAACCACCGATGCCTGTTTCCCTCCCAAGCTATCACTGCTGATCGTCAATTCTAGACGACGGGCACCCACGGTTAATGGCGCTTTCGCCGAAGCGCCGGCCTCGCCCCAAGGAGTAGCGCTGAGCGCTCAACCTCCAGACTCGATAATCGACGCGGCGCTCTAAAGCGGCGGCAGGCGGATTGAGGCGTGTCATTTGTGCAGAGTTCGGGCGCGCGCCGATTGCGCTTTTCCGACTGAGCATACGCTTGGGCTTGGAAATCCAGGAACGAGGCTCAGCCCCGCTGTCGGGACCCTGCTGCACCACTTCTGCACCACGGCACGTCAGCGCAGCGCATTAGACTCACACCGGGTTCACAACATTGACTCGCTGAGGTAGGAGGGGCGTAGAGAAATCTCCGGTCGCAGCCTTACCCGGTTAAAACAAGGATCCCACAATGAAGACTCTCGTTATCTGCTCCGGCGGATTGGACTCCGTTGCCCTTGCTCACAGCGTGGCAGCGGAGCACGAACTCGCCGGCCTGGTGTCTTTTGATTACGGCCAACGGCACAGGAAAGAATTGGTCTTTGCCGCTCTCTGCGCGGAGCGACTGAACACTTTGCACCAGATCATCAACATCCCCGAAATTGGCCACGCCCTTTCCGGTTCAGCGCTGACCGATGATGTCGACGTGCCGGACGGACACTATGCCGAAGACACGATGAAGATCACGGTGGTGCCGAACCGGAACGCCATCATGTTGGCGATCGCCTTCGGTCTCGCCGCCACATACAACGCCGAAGCGGTGGCGATGGCCGTACATGGTGGGGACCATTTCATCTATCCAGATTGCCGTCCGGCCTTCATCGAAGCTTTCCAGGTGATGCAAGACCGCGCGCTCGACGGCTACGCGGAGATTCGCCTTTATACCCCCTACGTCGACCTCACGAAGGACGACATCGTCCGGGATGGAGCAAGACACGGAACCCCATTTGCGGAGACCTGGTCGTGTTACAAGGGCGGCGAGCTTCACTGCGGACGATGCGGGACCTGCGTGGAGCGGCGCGAGGCATTTCATCTCGCGAGGCACGCTGATCCAACCGACTACGAAGACGCCGACTTCTGGCTCGAGGCGCTGCGGAGGAGGAGCGCCTGATGTTCCGCATCACCAAGGAATTCCACTTCTCGGCCTCGCATCAACGGAAAATCTTTGGCATGAGCTCAGACGTGCGCTGGAAACTGTCCTGGGATGAGCTGCAGCGGGCCCAGGATGTCAGACTCAACACCGCTCCGGGAAGGGTGTTCGCTACCACGAACTGAACAATGCTTTGAGCCGAACGATCCGCGGCGCGCGCGAGCCTGACGCCTCTGACGCCATGATTGCCGACCGTCTCGACCGCTCCCCCGATCCGTATGTGCTGCGGTCGGCCACCTCTCTCCAGCGCGTCCGCCTTGCGCCGATACGGGACGGCGGAGTCGTCCACGTAGTATCGCCCAATTCGCCCCCCGGCCCAAGACGGAGCAGTGGCGAAAGTAGGCCGGCGCTGAACATCTTGCTTGGGCGATCACGATGTCCTGGCGATGCAGGGCTGAAAAGTTCGAGCGGATCCGTGGTGTTCGCCAAGCCCGACCCACAGGATGAACCCGCCCTGCGGATCGGTGACCTTTGTGCCTTGTGCTATCCGCCCACGCATCGTCGAAACCGGAGAGCGAGTGTGAGGCGCTGAGCATGTAGCAGCGCCCGAGGCGTGCCGAGCTTTTTGCATGGAGTGCCCATGCGGGATGCATCTGTAGCATTATCTCCCACCGCCAGAGGGCTTGCCCGATCCCTAAAATGTATCCACGGCGTAGATGGGTCTCATCGAAACAAACGATTTTATCAATCCTCCGAAATCTCGCATTTGACCACAGCACCTCACACACACTGAACACTCGCTACGTGTGACGACTGCGAAAAAGGAGTCGGAAAGGAAAATATATCATGAGCTCAGACGTGCGACGGAAGTTGTGCTGGGAAAATGAGTTGTAACCGACCGTTTCGAACTCCGAATTCTTGCGGAGGACCTATGGACTGACTGGGGTCTTCACGCAAACCCATTCGAAGGCGGCCGAGCCGCTTGGCGACGGTCCACTTGCACATCCGAAATGCTCGGTGCGCCGGTCCTAAATCGGGTAGCGGCAACGCTCTTCGACTCCACGCCGCAGACCATCTCTATCATCAATTGGTACTCGTAAGTGGCACAAGCCTAGTCAGCGACGATTGTCGCGACGCGGCTGGCAAGGGCATGGCGCCGCGCCCATGGCAAAAGGCATTACTATGGAAAGGAACAGAATGGCCGATCAACTCGCAACGGAAATCATTGCCACGATCAAGAAGCGCATCGAATTGGAAAACGGCGAGGGAAGTGTGTCCGACATCGGCGAAATAACGACTGCCACGGAACTGACCTCGCTCGGAGTCGATTCCCTGGGTTTGGCGGATCTCCTGTGGGATGTGGAGCAGGCCCACGGCATCAAGATCGACATGAACTCGGCCGACGCCTGGTCGAATCTCAAGAATGTCGGCGACATGGTGGAAGCCGTCCGCGGTTTGCTGGTGAAGGAGGTCTGATTGGACAGGCGAGTCGTCATTACTGGGCTGGGCGGGCTTTGCGGCCTAGGCAACAGCGCCGCTTCTATCTGGAAAGAGATGCGCGAAGGCCGCTCCGCCATCGGCCCGATGGTCACTTCCGAGCTTCATGAGATGAAGGGCACTGTCGGTACCGAGATCAAGGAGCTGCCCAAGCATGACATCGGCCGCAACCGGCTCGTCACCATGGACCGCCTCAGCTTGCTCGCAGTGCTTGCAGCGCGCGAAGCCGTGCAAAACGCCGGGCTTTCCTGCGACGAGGGAAATCCGTATCGCTTAGGCGCGACAGTGGGCGTCTGCGGCTGGGGCTGGGGAACGGTCGAAGAAACCTACCGCGCTCTGTTTTTGGACGGCGCGAAGCGTACTGGCCTCTACGCTGCACCAAAGGGATTGCCGAGCGCCGCTGCCAGCCAGGTCAGCATGAGCCTCGGCCTGCGCGGGCCGGTCTTTGCCATCGCGTCTGCATGCGCATCAGCCAATCATTCGATCGCTTCGGCAGCGGATCAGATCAGGCTCGGCCGGGCCGACGTGATGCTTGCCGGAGGCGCAGAAGCGCCACTCGTATGCGTTCAGCTGAAGGCATGGGAAGCAATGCGCGCCCTCGCTCCGGATACTTGCCGGCCCTTCTCCGCCGACAGGAAGGGAGTTGTGATCGGCGAGGGTGCGGGCATGGCCGTGCTGGAAAGCTATGAGCATGCCGCGGCGCGCGGTGCCACAATGCTTGCCGAGATCGCAGGCATCGGCCTGTCCGGCGATGCCTTCCACGTCGTCGCGCCTTCCATCGAAGGGCCGGAGGCCGCGATGCGCGCTTGCCTTGCCGACGCCGGGTTGAATGCCGAGGACGTGGACTACCTCAACGCCCACGGCACCGGCACCAAGGCCAACGATCAGACCGAGACGGCGGCGATCAAGCGCGTCTTCGGAGACTATGCCTATTCGATGTCTGTCTCGTCCACCAAGTCCATGCACGCGCATTGCCTCGGCGCGGCGAGCGCACTTGAAATGATCGCCTGCGTGATGGCGATCCAGGAGGGCGTCGTGCCACCGACGGCCAATTATCGCGAGCCAGACCCCGATTGCGATCTCGACGTCACGCCCAATGTGGCGCGCGAGCGCAAGGTACGCGTGGCACTGAGCAACGCCTTCGCCATGGGCGGCATGAACGCAGTTCTGGCGTTCAAGCAGGTGTAGAACCCATGCGAAATGCCAGTAACTCTTTGTCTGGAAGTCAAATCCTTGCCGATCACGATCGTAAAGGACGTCGCCTTGGACCGCCTCGGTGAATGCGCCAAGTGGTGGCGCAAGTTGGACGAACCGCGGCCCGTTTCTGCAAAATTCTCAACTGTTGAGGGGATTTGGTCGTACCGCTACCCGGAGGTTAAGTGAGGTCGTCGAGGCCGGCTCGAGGGCCTGTTCAAAGCTGTAGCAGATAAAGTCTGGATGAGCCGCCAGTGACCGCTTCCGTGCGAAGCCGGTTCTTAGAAAGGAAATCGATAAATGTTCGATCTGACCGGCCGCAAGGCGCTCGTCACCGGAGCAAGTGGTGGAATCGGCGAGGCCGTGGCGCGGGCGCTGCACGCGCAGGGCGCAACCATCGGCCTGCACGGCACGCGTGTCGAAAAGCTCGAAGCATTGGCTGCCGAACTTGGCGGGCGGACAAAACTGTTTCCGGCGAACCTCTCGAACCGCGACGAGGTCAAGGCCCTGGGCGCAAACGCGGAAGCCGAACTCGAAGGCGTCGACATCCTGGTCAACAATGCCGGCATCACCAAGGACGGGCTTTTTGTCCGCATGTCGGACGCGGACTGGGACGCGGTCCTCGAGGTCAACCTGACCGCCGTGTTCCGGCTCACACGTGAACTGACCCATCCGATGATGCGCCGCCGCAACGGCCGCATCATCAACATCACCTCCGTGTCCGGCGTAATCGGCAATCCCGGCCAGGCGAACTATTGCGCCTCAAAGGCCGGCATGATCGGCATGTCGAAATCGCTGGCGCAGGAGATCGCGACACGCGGCGTGACGGTGAACTGCGTGGCGCCGGGCTTCATCGAATCGGCCATGACCGACAAGCTGAACGACAGGCAGAAAGAAGCGATCATGGCCGCCATTCCGACCAGGCGCATGGGCACCGGCTTGGAAGTCGCCTCGGCCGTGGTCTACCTAGCCTCGAACGAGGCCGCCTACATCACCGGCCAAACTATTCATGTCAACGGCGGCATGGCAATGATTTAGCCTAAAAGTTCAGTGCGCCCCGATGGGCGCATCAACCGTGGAGGCTTAGATCAAGCTCTTTGAAGCGGATGCTATCCTATCCATAGCAATGCATTCATTCGAAACACGCGATTTGCCAATTCTGCAGAACGTCGCATAGCAAGATTTCAAAGATGCAAGCCAAAAGGGCAATTATCCATGTTTGTATTGGCTCCGAGCAGTATTTTTCGGGCATACGCCTTCCGGTGTGCTCGCAACACAACGGAGTCGCATTGTTATTGCGGCTAGTTTCTACGGTGACCTGCGCAAGCTACATCGAGCCGGCTCGATGCCGACAAGCATCCCCCTGCTAGGCGCTTCCCAAACAAAACAGCAACAAAGAAGAGGTTTTTCCATGTGCTCTGACGTGCGGTGGAGGTTGTGCTGGGAAAGTGACTTGCAACAGACCGACCACGTCGAACTCTCCGAGTTCTTCCAAAAGACGTATGGACCGACTGGCGCCTTCAACTCAGAGCCATTCGAAGGCGGCCGTAGCTGGGCCGGTGCGAGGCCGGAGCTACGCGCAATCAGCTACGACGCGCACGGCGTAGCGGCTCATATCGGCATACTCCGCCGCTTCATCAAGATTGACGAGGTCGAGGTCCTAGTGGCCGACCTGGGGTTGTACGGGGTGCGTCCAGATCTTGAGGGACAAGGGATCGGTCATTCGATGCGCGTTCTATATCCGGTATTGCGGCAGCTTGGGGTTCCATTCGCTTTCGGCACCGTTCGGCGCGCGATGCGGAACCATATGGAGAGGTTCTGCAGAGACGGCCTGGCGGCGATTGTGTCGGGCGTGCGCGTTCGGTCCACTCTCCCACATGTGTATCTGGACCTCCCGCCCACGCGCGTCGAGGACGTGCTCGTCATGGTTGTGCCGATTGGACGCTCGATGAGCGAGTGGCCATCCGGCACCCTGATCGTTCGGAACGGTCCGGAGCTATGACACATCTTGAAGTGCCGGGTGATCGCGCTGAACGCAACGCAGCGGCGCGTGTTTGCAGAGCGGCTCCGACTGAATAAGCGTTCCCATTCACGTTAGCTGTGGGTAATCAAGGCTGAATTAACATGCAAAATCTGCGCATCTAGACCCAGGCGCGGGGTTCCGCGCGCACAGACGTTCCGGACCTGAATCGCCGTCACCAGATGCGAGACATTGCCCCATACCACGAAGCCCGCCGTGCCGAAAGCGCGGGGGCGTCGGCCTTTCGAAGCTGAGCGTCAGCAACTTCGTCGAGTCTTGGCGCTCTCGGCACCGGCAAGTTTCAACGGGCGAAGAGGCTCGCACATCTGTGGAGCGCGGCTCACGCCCCGGAGACCAGGGCAGGAATGATCAAAGGCTCATTCGCCTCGTCAAGAATGGAGAAACTGTAACGGCCATCTGTGTCAAGATCGACGGAGTAGCTCAGGCGGTCGAGTATGTAGTTATCCTGGTCGAACGTGACGATCCGCGGCTTCAGCAAGGTGATATGCGATTCGTCCAGGTAGATGGAGTTGCAGACAATAATCGGGTCCTCGGGCTGACAGGTACGAGCCGCCGCTCCGTTGAGAATGCAACAGCGTGAACCGCGCTCGCCGAGGATGACATAGGTCGAAATCCGCGCACCGGAATTCCTATTCCATATCTCCACGAATTCCATCGGCAGGATCCCGGCTGCCTCGCAGTGGTCGGGGTCGAGCGTTATCGAACCATGGTAGTTGAGGTTCGCTTCGGTGACGTGGATGCCGTGCAGCTTGCCGGCCACTATTTTTCGCATTGTTGTCCTCATCAGCATACAAGGTGAATCCTGGCAACGCCCGGCTAAATCACAACGGCGAGCGCACCGCCGCTGAGACCGCACCCGCCGCCCCCAAGAATTTCTCGCTCGGCCAAAAAGGCTGCGCCCGATGGGCGAGCGAGAGCAAGATCGGATCGTCGCGGCGGAAGAGTTGCCATAGTGACGATTGCGCGATCGGCTATGCCGAGGTTCCTCCGGACCACGACGAAAAATCGAACATTGGCCTGATGCTGCACGAACCAACCGAGGTAAGCGGTGCAGGTGAAGTTATATCAACAGCTCCGTTCGGATGTTTGCCAACTGATCGTGACGGCATTCTCAAAGGCTGTGCAGAGCGTCAGTCGTGAGGGGAGGGCGGCAGCATCGCGCCCTGGGAAATCGGATCGGTAATGTGAACCGCGGCTCTCCTCGCGTCGAAGGGCTGCGATCGCCATCAACAGTGTCACCAGGGCCGGATCGGCCGCGGCCGTCTCGCCGACGGCGATCGGCAGCACTGTCGCGACCGTGTCGCGCATTGATTTGCCATTCCGAACTATGCCAAGCGCTTTCGACACGAGCGGGCGTATGGGTGAAGGGTCGGGTCGGACGGGAATGGTTGCGGGAAGCCTGGGCCACTGCCAACCGGCGCAAGATCCAGCCACGCTTGCCGCGACCCAGACTGCTGTCGCAACAGCTTCCGCGAGAGAGTTGCTGGCAAGCCGGTTGGCGCCATGCAGTCCCGTGCATGCGACTTCGCCGCAGGCCCACAGGCCGCTAACGGAACTGCGCCCTTCGGCATCAACGGCCACTCCGCCCATGTGATAGTGAGCAGCGGGACGCACAGGAATAGGCTCCACAGCCGGATCGATGCCGGCCTGCTTACAAATAGCGTCGATCGCCGGAAAGCGTCTTGCGAATTTCTGCCCAAGGCAATGTCGGGCATCGAGATAGACCCGATGCCCGACAGCGAGCTGATCCGAGATCGCCCTCGCAACCACGTCGCGCGATGCGAGCTCCGCTCCGGGTGTGTCGGCCAGGAAGCGACGGCCGTCTTCATCAGTCAGCACCGCGCCTTCGCCTCGTACCGCTTCGCTGACAAGCGACATTGGTCGGCGCGGACCATCGAGCGCGGTCGGGTGGAACTGCACAAATTCGAGATCGGCGAGCTCCGCTCCAGCACAGGCGGCAAGCGCCAGACCATGCCCGAATGAGGAGAGCGGGTTCGTTGTGTCGCAAAACAGCCCGCCTATCCCACCGGTCGCCAGCACCACGCGGCGTGTGGGCAATGCGAACACGCCGCCGTGCAAGACTGCCAGCAAGCCCACAATGCTGCCCTCCGACACAACCAAGCGAAGCGCTGTCATGCCTTCCATGATCGTGATCGAATGGGTTCGCCTCGCCACGCCGAGCAGCGCCCGAAACAACTCGCGGCCGGTTGCGTCGCCGGCGGCGTGGACGATGCGGCGACGCGAATGCGCCGCTTCCAGGCCGAGCCGCAGCCTCCCGTCGAGTGAGCGGTCGAAGGGAACGCCGAGACGGATGAGATTCTCGATGGCTTTAGGTGCGGCCTCAATCACCCGCCTGGCCATCTGTTCGTCGCAGTGGCCGTCACCGGCAGCAAGCGTATCGGTGAGGTGGAGTTCCGGGGTATCGTCCTCGCCGAGGCTGGCTGCGAGCCCGCCCTGTGCAAGCGTGCTCGAGGCTTCGGTCCCGAGCGGTGTTCTGGAGAGAAGAACGACCGGTTGGGGCGCCAGATGAAGCGCCGTCAGCAGGCCGGCGAGACCAGCGCCGATGATGACCGGCGCCCCGCCAATGTCATGGATGTCGGGCGTCATACAAAGAGCATGCGTTCCACAGCCCAGCGGGCCCGTTCAGTGACGTGCGGATCGATGGTGACGACGTGACGGTTCTCCTCGAGCGCGCTGCGGATGTTGGCGAGCGTGATCCGTTTCATGTGCGGGCACAGATTGCATGGACGCACGAAATCCACGTCCGGATGCTCGACCGCGACATTGTCGCTCATCGAACATTCCGTCATCAGCACCACACGCGCCGGCCTATGCCGCGCGACATAGTCGGACATCGCCGCCGTCGAGCCGGCGAAGTCGGCTTCGGCCACGACCGCGGGCGGACATTCGGGATGGGCAAGTACGCTGATGCCGGGATGCGCTTCACGCAGCTCGCGGATGTCGGCCGCTTCAAAGCGTTCATGCACCTCGCAGTGCCCCTTCCAGGCGATAATCTCAACCTTCGTCTGTCGCGCGATGTTCTTCGCCAGATATTCGTCGGGCAGCATGATCACGCGCGGCACCCGGAGCGACTTCACCACTGCGAGCGCGTTGCCTGAGGTGCAGCAGATGTCTGACTCAGCTTTCACCGCGGCTGAGGTGTTGACGTAGGTGACGACCGGAACACCGGCATAACGCTGTCGCATCAGGCGCACGTCTTGGGCCGTGATCGAGTCGGCCAGCGAGCAGCCGGCGGCGAGATCCGGGATGAGCACGGTCTTGTCGGGATTGAGGAGCTTGGCTGTTTCAGCCATGAAATGCACGCCGGCTAGTACGATTACATCGGCGTCGACTGTCATCGCCTTGTGGGCCAACGCCAGGCTGTCCCCGACGATGTCAGCCACGCAGTGAAAAATCTCCGGCGTCTGGTAGTTATGTGCCAGGATGACCGCGTTGCGCTGTCGCTTCAGTTTCAGGATCGCGTCGATGTCGTCAACGAAGACCGGCCACTCGATCGGGGGGATAACGCGCCGAACGCGGTCGTATAGTGCGGCGCTCGAAGGCAGGACGGCGCTCATCGAGCCTCCAGTTATAGTCAACGCGATAATAAGGCTATAATCGTTGTGACTATAAGTGGTGTCAAGCCCGTGCGAGCGGCAATTTTGTGCCGGCCACAGGCCTCTCGTTTAGAATAGCATGGTGGAAGCGATAGAGCTGCGCCGGCCGGCCGCCAGTCTCGGCGGTCGTCGCTCCGGTCTTCTCAACCAGCTCCTGCTGCCCTATGAGCCGGCGAAAGTTCGGCTTGTTGATGAGCCTGCCGGAGAGCGCCTCCACGGTTCGCTGTAGCTGTAAAAGCGTGAAGAGCGGCGGCATCAGTTCGAACACAACAGGCCGGTATTTGATCTTGGAGCGCAGCCGCGCAATAGCCGTTGCCAGAATGCGGCGATGATCGCCGCTCATCGATCTGCCCGGCACCGGAGCGAGGATGGCAGAATCTCCCCCGCGCTTTGCTTCCTCCACCAGGGCGGCTTCATAGAGCAGCTCGTAGCGCTGCAGCGCGAGTTCTTCGTTCCATGCCCGGTTGTCCATGGCAAAGGCGACCGCCGCTCGCCGCCGGCGATCGAAGCGCGTCGCGCCGTCGTCCGCGTCTTGCGCCCATTCGATAAGCCGCGGCCACAATTCTTCCAGCATCGGGGGCCTGCCGGAGCGATGATCCTCCCAGGGGAAATAGTCGTACCAGCTCGCCCATCTGCGCCTGCCCGAGGCGCCCGCATCTTCTTCGCGCGTGAGTGCGAGATAGCTGATCGAGATCACGCGCTCGTTGCCGCCGGTTCGATCGCGATCGGCGAAGGTGTAGAGCTGCTCGATGTAGCCGAGAGGCTGGCCGGTCTGCAGTTCCACCCATGCTCTGAGGCCCGACTGGAGCGAACGATGAGCGAGCTCAAACGGGCCCGAGGGAAGGGCGGCACCCTGTTCGATGGTCAGAACACATGGTCCAGCGTCGTTCACGGCGACGACGACTGCGATCAGGTCCGCGTTGACGTCGTTGGTCTTGCCTATAGCTCTGCCTTTCCTCGGTCCCTTTGCCTGGTCCATGGTTCCTGGCCTAGTTAGCAGAGCACCCGTCTAACCGATTTAGCTCTGCTCTTTTATCATACACTCGTCGCGCAACACGACGCGCTCTTGAGATTTTACCTCTTCGCACCTGGACAAAAATATGCCAAACGCGACACTCGCCGTGGGTGACGCCGGGTGAGGAGAGACGTGGATTGGGCGATCTCAGGCTGTCGGCCGAGCAGCGCCTAGCGGCGCCAAAGCTCGCCGAAAGCGGGCCGTTCTTGATAGCAGCCGGCGTCGACAGGAAGGCTGCACCGCCTCACCGAGTCCACCACCGCTTGATTTGTCCCAGCTATTCGCCTCGCTCGGTATGTCGCGGCCCCGACATGTCGGAAGTCCGACAGTCGGGTCAGAGACACTTGATCTCGATACCGTATTTCCTCAGCGCGTAACCAATCTGGCGCGGCGTCAGTCCAAGCAGGCGCGCTGCCTTTGCCTGTACCCAGCCGGATCTTTCCATGGCCGCGATGAGACGCTCGCGATCGGTCATCTTCGCGCCGCTTACGAGGGCCACCCGAGCAGGCGCTGGCAGTGCCTGTTCGCTGTAAACAGGCGGGGCCCCAAAAGCCGCCGAAGCAACAGCACCAGACGATTGCATGGCCGGGTTCAGTGGCGATGGTGCGATCGGCTCCGAGTGCGGCGCAGCCTGCGTCGATGCGTGCTTCCAAAGCATCGCGGAAAGGCATCGGCCCTGGCAGCAATCAAAGTCGCTTCTGACGATTGACGCTCCCGTTGACAGGGTCGCTGTCCGCTGCACGCAATTTTCAAGTTCGCGGACATTTCCGGGAAAAGCACAGTTCATCAGCACTTCAGTCGCACTCGCATCGAAGACCAGGGTACGGCCGTTCTCGCTGTTGAAATTATTGAGAAACTCAGCGGCAAGGAGCGGAATATCACTGCGCCGTTCGCGCAATGGCGGCACCAGCAGGGGAACAACGCTTATGCGATAATAAAGGTCGGCGCGAAATTCGTTCTTTGCAACAGCGTCTTCCAGGTTCCTGTTCGTGGCAGCAATCACGCGAACGTCGACCTTAATCGTCTGGTTGCTGCCGACGCGTTCGAACTCCTGCTCCTGCAGCACGCGCAGCAGCTTTGCCTGGAACGAGGCCGAAATCTCGCCGATCTCGTCCAGAAACAACGTTCCCTTGTCGGCGAGCTCAAAGCGCCCCTTGCGCGAGTTGAATGCACTGGTAAAGGCACCCTTTTCGTGACCGAACAGTTCGGATTCCAATACTGTCTCAGGGAGCGCTGCGCAATTGAGCTTGATGAACGGCCGCTTGGCGCGCCCCGACAGCTCGTGAACGGCCTTGGCGACCAGCTCCTTGCCGGTCCCGGATTCCCCGCGCAGCAAAACGGTACTGTTGGACCTGGCTACTAATGCGACCTTCTCAAGCAGCCGGCGCAGCGCCGGGCTGTCGCCAATGATCCCCTTGACATGAGCCCTTTTGCCCTCATGCCCAGGCTGCTTGAGCTCGCCGAATTGCTTTTGCATCCGGATTTTCTCCGCCATCGGTCGCTCGCGGTCTGACGCGAACAGGCGATGCAGCTTCACTGTCTGCCCAACCAGATTGGCGATCGTAGTGAGGAGGCGGAGGTCGTAATCGAGGAGGGAGGCTGATTTGTTGTCCAGGATGCGATCGATGGTCAGCGTGCCTACGACGGTCGCATCGACGCGAATGGGTACGCCGATGAACGACACTTTCACGTTGTCGGACGCCCCGAGCACGTCCTTGTCGGCGGCGTTGAAGGCCGGATCGACCGCTATGTTCTCGGCGACGAGCGCCATGCCCGTCTTTATGATCTGGTCGATCGCCGTCCGTGGCAGATGCTTCCGGTGGCGCTCATCGCTGCCTTCGCTCGAGCCGGCGCCGACGATCATGTCTGGTATGCCGGCACCGTTGAAGAGCGCGATGACGCCGTGCCGCACCTGCACCAACGATGGCAGGAGATCGACGACGTTGGCCAACGTGGCTTCGAGCGCAGCGGGGGCGGTGAGTGCTTTCGATGTTTCGAAGATATCTGGCGCCCTCTCGCGCAGCGGCACAAGAGACACCACGTGATTCGTCTCGGACTTTGAATTAGGCGTTTTCATTTCTGGAAGCGATATGCAGCGTGACCAGATCTGCCTGGCACTTTGCTCGCAGGCGCGAGCATCGCGCTGGATGTGATCATCCATCTCGCGCCGTGAAATCGAAATCGATGCTCGAGACAAGTGCGCTTATTGTCAGGCGCGCGCATCTCCTTGGCCAATCGCATTCGTGGGCGTCTTTGCTCTGCAGGCCGCTGCACAATCGACGAGTTTGCTCGCCTCGGCTTGGCACGCGGGAGTTCATTTAAGCAGGAGAAGGCTTTGATGAAGACAGTCTTGACGATTGATCGGCCACGGAGTCGGACGTCTGCAGCCGGCTTTTCGTGACCAACTAGATGGCCGCCGAGATGATAGTCAATGTCGATGCCAGTCAGGCCCGGGCCGCGGGCAAGTGCGGCCCTGGCAAATTGGGGCGGCGTCATGCTGTCGATCGCAAAGCGGAGCGATGCTTGACGCATGGCTTTCCTTTCTCTTCCATGAAGTGCGGGTCGTCGTCTCGGATGACTTGCTTGCGCCGCGCAGCAATCATTCGTTGTTAAACGACCGGAATGCCAGAGGTGAGTCAACCAAACTCCCGCCGCTTTCCTTTCATCGATGAAAGGAAATCAGGTTCTCATGATAGTATTTTATCAGTCTTTCAGATGTTTTCCGGCAGGTAGATCTCAAATGGCAGAAAAGTCTGCCCAAGCGTCTCCGAAGTGCCGACCTTGATGGCCTGGGCCATGAGCGTCATCAATTCCTGGCAAAGCAGGCGCTGGGGCGTGCCGACCGACATCGTGATCATGCCATCTGCGAGTGCTGCCCGCGACTCCGGCGTGATCTCGTTGACGATCGCGACGAGACCCCGGCTTTCGCCTTCTTCACGGAGCGCGGAGATCGCTCCCTCCATACCTCCGCCGGCCACATAGAAGCCGGTGAGTTCGGGTTCCCGTTGCATGAGATCCAGCGTTGCCTCGTAGGTGATCTGCCGTGCCTCGAGGTTCACGAGCGGATCGAGCAGCTCGAATGTCGGTGCATTCTCACGGAAATAAGAGCGAAAGCCGACCTCCCGCAGCTCCTGCCCCTGAAAACGGTGGCTGCCGACAAAAATCGCCACCTTGCCGGGCCGTCTTGCAACCTTTGAAAGCATCCACGCTGTCGTCCGCCCGACCTTGCGGTTGTCGAGGCCGATATAACCCTCACGAACACCTTCGGCGAAATCGGAAAGCAGCGAGAAAACGGGGATGCCTTTTGCCTTGAGTTCTTGGACGGCTGCCGTGATCGCCGGATGGTCTGGCGCCACCATGGCGATCGCGTGGCAGCGCGCGCCCAATTCCTTGAGCAATGGAACAAGGTCGCAAGGCATATGCGACGGCGCGAATTCGATGAGCGAAGTGCCGTGGAAGCACTTCGCCGCGTTGACCGCCGCTTCAACCTCACGCGCGAGGCGCTGGTAGAAGTGGTGAGTCGGTTTTCTCAGGATGAAGCCAAGCCGATATTGCGGCAGGTCCCGCTGCAGGCGCTGCTTGATAAGACCTGCGGCGTGATATCCGATGGCCTGTGCTGCCGCAAAGACCCGCTGCGCAGTCTCCTCGCGCACCGGATGACGGGCATTCAGAACTCGATCAACGGTGGCAACACTGAGCCCGGATTCCCGGGCGATATCAGCAATTGTGGGTCGCTTCGCCATGGTCGGAGTCTGATTAAAACGACATCAGGAAGAAACCCGGTAAAGGTAAGATTCAGTAAACTCTGTCATCCTGCATTGATCCTGTTCGCTACCGGGAAATTCCTGTCGTGGCGGGGTGGGAGGCAGAAGCCGAACGTGAGCCACGCGCCTTCCGACCCTCTTCGACATCATCGATGCCCATAGATGATTGATCCCTCCATGCCAAGGTCGCTTTCGTTGCCTAGAGCGTGGGCGAATTGTTCAGCCATGCCTCGACGAGAGCTGACCGCGGGGCTCCGATCGAGCTCCGCGCCCGGTTCCACGAACCGTCGCAATCTTCGTAAGCAAGCCGATCGTCGATGGCTTGTGTGTCGTAACCAGTGCGGGACCTTGGCAAGGCGCACATGATTTTGCATTCACTGCATTTCGGGATTCTTGATTTCACGCGCGAGGCTGTTTTGAACCCGCGGCTCGATTGTCGGGCGTTTGCGACCAGCCAGGCGATTCAACCGGTAGCGATGCTGCCGCCTTGCACGGCGCGGGCGCTGTCAGTGGCTGGTCGGTTGATGTCGCGGCAGGCTGGTGGCCGCAGAAGGCAGCTTGCAATTGCGCCTGATCCAATTCGCCTTCCCAGCGGGCGACGACGAGCGATGCCACCGCGTTGCCGATCAAATTGGTGAGTGCCCTGCATTCCGACATGAAGCGGTCGACGCCAAGGATCAGCGCCATTCCAGCAACGGGAACAGACGGCACTACGGACAGCGTAGCGGCCAACGTGATGAAGCCGGCACCTGTGACACCTGCTGCACCCTTCGAGGAAAGCATCGCGACGAGCAGCAGGAGGACCTGATCGCTGACTGACAAATCCATATTCGTCGCCTGCGCGATGAAAAGGGCCGCCAGGGTCATGTAGATATTGGTGCCATCCAGATTGAAGGAATATCCGGTCGGGATGACCAGGCCCACGACCGAGCGCTTGGCTCCGGCCTTTTCCATTTTCTCCATGAGAGAGGGCAGCGCGGCCTCGGAGGAGGACGTTCCGAGAACCAGCAGCAGCTCTTCCTTGATGTAGCGGATAAGAGAAAAGATCGGGAAGCCGTTGTAACGGCAGACTGCACCGAGAACCCCGAACACGAAGAGAAAGGCGGTGAGATAGAAGGTCCCGACCAGCATCGCAAGGTTGGCCACCGAACCGATGCCGTATTTGCCAATCGTGAAGGCCATTGCCCCGAAAGCGCCGAACGGCGCGGCTTTCATGAGGATGCTGACCAATTTGAAAACGGGTGCAGTGAGGTCCTGAAGGAAGGAAAGAACCGATTTGCCCGATTCTCCGACCATCGCCAGCGCGATGCCGAAGAGGACGGAGAAGAACAACACCTGGAGAATGTCGCCTTCCACGAAGGCGCCGACGATCGTGGTCGGGATCATGTTCATCAGGAAGCCGGCCACGGACTGCTCATGGGCCTTCGCGGCATAGCCATTGACGGCCTGGACATTGAGCGAGGTCAGATCGATGTTGAGGCCGGCGCCAGGCTGAATGACATTGCCGACGATGAGGCCGACGAGAAGCGCGAGCGTCGAGAAGGTGACGAAATAGACCATCGCCTTGCCGGCAACACGGCCGACCTTCTGAAGATCGCTCATGCCGGCAATTCCGGTCGCCACGGTCAGAAAAATTACGGGCGCGATGATCATCTTGACGAGCTTGATGAAGCCATCGCCGAGCGGCTTCAGGTGTTCTCCGATTTGCGGATAAAAATGGCCAACTGCAACTCCGAGGATGATTGCGACAAGCACCTGCACGTAAGGCTTGCCACAAAGAGACTTGCGGGATGCGCGATTTGCGCTGGGGGCAAGTGGGGTCAACATGTAAGTTTTCTCTCCCTGACCGGTGTGGGGCGGGCTCTTCCTCCCTTCCCGCGCTTCTCCCATCGCGGCGCTCCGGTCAAACGCTGCTTCAATGCTGGACGCAACAGCCGTGCCAAGCCAAGAAATCGCCGGGTCTTAGGTATTTTGCTACAATTGCAGATCTAGATTGGTGTGATTTTCTGCACTGATCGCTGGCGGGATATCCAAAGTTCCGAACCAGCCGCTTGCAATCGGTTGATTCATGCGATTTCGAGCCTGGCTAATTCCAGCAACGCAAAGTTCTGACTTTGAGGAACCCAAAGTTCCGAACCTGACGCGTGCACACGCTTCTGCCAGGCGTACAACAGGTCGTCCTTGACGGTGGTTGCCACGGTGGGAATGCTCCGGCGTAGAGGCGGGCGAAACTCCGAGCGAGCGCTTCCTCGCTATGCTCGAGATCAGCAGCCATCAGGTGGTCGCAGTGAGTACGCAGTTGACCGTCCTTCCGCCGCTACTAGCGCACTCCGTTCCTTCCAAGCGACGACCAAGATCGACATCTCCGTGGCCGCTTGTCTGACGGCGAACCCTTTTTGGAAACAGACGACAGGGTCCCGCGTGGATCATTCTTTGGTTTTTAGGGAGAGCCTGGACGGCCGTTCTCTACGGGAGATGACAGCGGTACGTGGCGGGAGCATCGCCCCAACGCCCGACATTAGACGGGAAAGCCCCCAAGACGAATAATGGAAATGCGGTAACTAACCCGCGGCTAGGAGCTGAATTAACCGTCGTCTCAAGGCCCACCCCGTCTCCGTGCTGTCCCCCATCAACGGCACAATCCTGTGGCAAGGATATGGGGCTGAAAACATCATGCACTACCTTGACCATAGTCATTAAGAGGCAGCAAAGATCGCCAGATTATATTTAGAACGCTGAGCGGGGGCTATTCAGATTGGCCGATACATCAAAACCCGACCCGTCGGGATTAGCTGCAGTAAATAGTCGAAGTCGCTGATGTTGCCCGTTAGAACGGCCAATCCCAATTTCTGCGCATGCAGGAACAGCACGCAGTCCTGAAGTGCCCGAAGCCTTGAATCATGCTGGTAGCCTTGGAGGCGACACAGCATTCCAGACAGAAGGGCGGCTCGGCCCAAGACATCGGGATCTGGCGCCAAAACCCGATGGGGAGGCATATCCTTGATCATGGTCCCGATCTGCTTGACAGCCTTGCCCGTGCCCGAATGTTTCGGGTCAAGGACACCGACGGTGTGCATCAGCTCTTGGATCGCTACGGTGGAATGGTTGACCTGCCTGACATCGAGGAGGTCGGCGACTGCTTCAGGCGCCCGGCCTTGCAAACCGTCGATGTAGACGCAGGTGTCCAGCAGCAGTCCTTGCCCCGCCCCGACGAGGTTGCCGATGAAAGGCAGCTCCATGTCCGGGCGGCGGCTTAAGGTTTTTTGGGGGTCAAATCGCGACCATCTTACGGCCGCACCAAAGTCGAAATCGGCCAATTCAGAATCCGAGCTTCAGCGTCGGATCCACAGTTCCCCGTGTTTTCCTGAAGGTCTCGGCGAAGTTGTCTTCCAGAGCCACATTAGCCAACGCAAATTCGACGAGTTCGGTATCAGACGTCAATCCGGTTCGAGCTTTGGCCTTCTTGATTAGATCAGCACTCACCCGGCCCGCAATCCTGCCGTCCTTCTCAGCGCGCAGGCCGGATTCTTCCGCCCTCTGCAGGACGGCCTTAATCCTGGCCAAGCGGCGGACCTGCAATTTCTCAGCCAGTTTGGGAAGGGTTCTCGTCCGCTTGCCCACGGACCCTCGGCCGCGACGGATACGTACAGCAGTCTTCGTCATCGGGGTTCCTCGCAGGTCCGTTCAACAAAATTCGATTTTAGACAACATAGCAGGCAAGGTGAATTTTTCAAATACCCCGAAAAAAGGCGGTTGTTGGCCTGGCCCGGAGGTTGCTTTGCTGAAGCTCTCCAAAAGGGGGGGAACGTCACGGCTCCAACCGATCCGATGGGGTCTACTCGGAGCACCAGGTCGGTAGGCGCTCCCGGGCCAGGCTCGCAGCGTGAGCTTTCACCTCGTGCGAGCGGCCCGGCAGAACACTACTCGGTGTAAGCGGTGGTCGCGCTTCCCAACTCCCACATGGATCGTTGAACCAGAGAACGCGATGGCAAAAGAAGCACTGGCAAAGGGCGCCTTCCAGCGAATGTATTGACGCTCCGCATCCCGCCGCTTCCCGAAAGGCGCGAAGATATCCCGATCCTGTCGCCGCGAGCTGAGGCAAGGCCCGCCGACTGATGCCGGTCAACAACGCCTCCTGGACCGTCAATGGCGAGCTGATGGAGAACGCACACAGGAGCGGCCGGGCTATCTCTCGGTGATATATGGCGCCCCCCGTCCCCAGTGCTTGAGCTTCGGGTTCCCCAGGATCACGCCGGCCGTTTCTCCACCGAGTGTTCGAAGCGCCTTGGGGCCACCCTAGCGCAGATGTATGTGCAGGGGTGTCGACCAGGAAGTCACAATGCGATCATGGCTGAGCTGTGCGGCCATGCGTCCTGAGCCTCATCGAGCGTGGCCATCAACAAGCGGCTGGATGAGAGCCTGAAGACCTTTGCGGAGCGCCCGCTTCGCGGGCCGTTTGCCTACTTCGACGAGCAGTCTGTCACTTATCCATAGGGTGGATGCTCTCGATCTAAACAATCGATTTTACCAATCCGAGCCTGTCATTCATAGACCGGCTAACTGACATGCATCGCTGCTGCTCTATCGCGTGAGGTGCACAAACGAATCCGAAAAAGAGGAAGTCTTCGCATACGCTCTGACATGGGTGGAGGTTGTGCTGGGAAAATGAGTTGCAGCTTGCCGACCACCTCGAACTCTCTGAGTTCTTGAGAACACCTGCGAGCCGACCGGGGTCTTCAACGCAAAACCGTTCGAAGGCTCTCGAAGTCGCACCGGTGCAGGGCCGGAGGTCCGCTGAAACCATGCTAGCAGACCTGCCCAACTTAACGACGCCGGCAAACCAGGCGTGAAGTTCTCGCAAAGGAGCGGCGGCATTGCGGAACCAGCGCTACGCGTTCCTGCTCGCATCCATCAACACAGCGGCCAAGGGCCGAAAGGATAGAAGCCTATATGGCTTGGCCAGTTCAAGACAATGACACGAACATTATACCAATGCAATTGGCAACGACCACGATCGCTGGCGGTTGGTCTGTGCGGGGTCAGACATATTCAAGCCGCTTAATGCTTACGGTGTTCTGAAGGAGACAATGTAGATGCGTGTTAATGGCACAAAAATTGATCGGTACGTTGTTTCTCGACGGCGCGAGGGTCTCGGTGATTGCCTGTGGTCTCTCGCATCGGCGTGGGAATACGCACATCGGACGGGGCGAGCTTTAGCAATAGATTGGCGCGGGTCTTGCTACCTTGACGACCCTTTTGCGAATGCCTTTCCGGTTTTCTTCAAGCCAATTGAGGAGATCGGTGGTGTGCCGGTCATTTGCGATGACCAGATCAACCACGTCTCATTCCCCGGACCGTTCTTCCCGTCGTGGTGGAACAAGCCATCCATTGACTGCGTGTACCGCCCGGATGAACAGATATTCCAAGAACGTGACGAGCTTAGCGATCTCTTCCGGGCCGAGGATGATTGTGAAGCCAACACCGTAGTTTGTGATGCTTGTTTGATGTGGCGTTGCGATGAGCAAGCCGAGCGAACGATATTTCGGAGCATCACGCCGAGGGCCGAAATCGAGGATCGGATTGAAGCGCTTCACCAAGAACATTTCGCGGGTCACAGCATAATTGGAGTCCATGTCCGCCACGGCAACGGCGAGAATATTATGGATCACACCCCTTACTGGGCTGATCAAAAGCTTGCCTTAGAGCAGGTATGCACTGCCATTCGTATGGCCAAAGCGCAACCGCATCCAAGGCCTGTTAGGGTGTTCTTGTGCACAGACAGCGCCAAGGTTGTGGATCACTTGTCGGGCGCATTTCCCGAACTTTTCACCGTCCCAAAACGCTTCCAGGCGGATCAGGCCGGCCCGTTACACAGTGCAGCACTGGGCGCGGAAGGGGGCTTTTCCGCTCTCGTTGAAATGTATCTCCTTGGTCGATGTGACACTGTAATTCGCTTTCCTCCGACTAGCGCCTTCAGTCGCTATGCCCGCCTCGTCGTGCCGCGCATTATTGAATTCGATTTGAATGACCCACGTCGTTTGATCTCGAGTGAGAACGCCTTCGAACGCTCCCCGGCTCCATGAAAGCGTTGGCATCCCGCTCGAACTCTGGCTGCCTTCGCGCAGTGTCGCCGTTCGCCTTGCCCAGTTCATTCCCTTCTCGCCGCGCAACCCCGCCGCAGGCAAGTAGGTTCTTGGGCGCCTCAACATCAAAAAGGATCCAAGCTTGTCGAAGAGAAAAGTAGCTTTAATCACCGGGGTCACGGGACAGGATGGTTCCTACCTCGCAGAACTGCTTTTAGCAAAAGGCTATTCTGTGCATGGGATAAAGAGACGCTCGTCCCTCTTCAATACGGATCGCATTGACCATCTCTATCATGACTCTCATGAAAGTGGCGTTGATCTTACACTTCACCACGGTGATTTGACAGACTCGTCCAGCCTTACGCGCGTGATCCAACTTGTTCAGCCGGACGAGATTTACAATTTGGCCGCTCAGAGCCATGTTGCAGTCTCCTTTGAAGAACCAGAATACACCGCCAACTCCGATGCCTTAGGGGCGCTGCGTATCCTCGAGGCAATTCGGATTCTGGGGCTTGTCAATCATACGCGCTACTATCAGGCCTCGACCTCCGAGCTTTACGGGCTGGTGCGGGAAACGCCACAGACCGAGACCACACCGTTTTATCCCCGGTCCCCCTACGCCGTGGCCAAATTGTATGCTCACTGGATGACCGTGAACTATCGAGAAGCTTACGGGTTGTATGCTTGTAACGGTATTTTATTCAATCATGAATCACCGGCGCGCGGAGAAACATTTGTAACGCGCAAAGTCACGCGTGGCTTGGCTCGGATTAAGCTAGGAATGCAGCGGAGCCTCTTCTTGGGCAACCTTAATGCGCGTCGTGATTGGGGGCATGCTCGAGACTACGTTCAGATGCAGTGGTTGATGCTTCAGCAGGAGCAAGCTGAAGACTTTGTGATCGCTAGCGGTGAGCAACATTCGGTGCGCGAATTCGTCACCGTCGCGGCCGCTGAACTCGACATGGACATTCGTTGGGTGGGGGAAGGGGTCGACGAAGAGGGGTACGATGCAAAGACGGGCGCTCTGATCGTAAAGATAGATCCCCGTTACTTTCGTCCCGCGGAAGTCGAGACACTTCTCGGCGATGCGCGCAAGGCCAAAGAAAAACTCGGGTGGGAGCCAAAAATTTCCTTCTGCGAATTGGTTAGGGAGATGGTTCGGGAAGATTTGCGCATGGCAGAGCGTGACGCAGTGCTGATGAAGCAAGGTTATCATTCACACAGTCCACGAGAGTTATGCTGACAACCGCGCGCCATGCGGGCTTGTTGTCGAGTGCTATGGTGGCCTTCAAGGAGCGCGCAGAGCGCTATCAATGGAAAGTATAAAGATGAAGAAAGTCTATGTAGCAGGCCACCGCGGCCTTGTTGGGTCCGCCACGATGAGAGCGCTCGAGGCGTTGGGATCCTATGAAATAATAACACGCACTCACGGCGAACTGGACCTATTTGATCGGAGCGAGACGCGCAGCTTCTTCATGTCGCGGCGGCCTGATTACGTCGTTATGTGCGCCGCAAAGGTCGGTGGTATACTGGCGAACGCTAGCTCCCCCGTCGATTTCCTTCATAATAACTTGGCGATTCAACTCAGTGTTTTTGATGCCGCTTACGCTTCCGGCGTCGAACGGATGATTTTTCTTGGCTCCTCGTGTATCTATCCACGCGACTGCCCGCAGCCGATACGTGAGGAATACCTTCTAACCGGTCCGCTTGAAGCGACGAATCGTCCCTACGCTTTGGCAAAAATCGCAGGAATCGAGTCGTGCTGGTCTTTTAACCGGCAGTACCAGACACGCTATCTCACGTTGATGCCGACCAGCTTATATGGTCCCGGCGATAATTACGACCCCAAAAATTGCCACGTTCTGCCTGCTCTGATACGCCGTTTTCATCAAGCTAAAATGAACGGCGACGCCTCCGTTGAGGTCTGGGGATCCGGAAACCCTCGGCGAGAGTTCATGTATTCGTCGGATGTAGGCGATGCCATAGCATTCCTGCTTGGCCTGCCAGATTCAGATTTCAACGCCTTGACGGCTCCCGACATTGCGCCCCTGATCAATGTTGGCGTTGGCGAGGACGTCACAATTCGCGAGGTGGCGGAACTCGTCAAGGCGGCGGTCGGCTGGGAGGGCAACTTGGTTTTCGACACGACGAAGCCAGACGGTACTCCGCGCAAGTTACTGGACGTAACGCGCATGCGTAATCTTGGCTGGAAAGCCAAAACCTCCCTTGGTGCCGGGTTGCGAGCGATGTATGAGGATTTTCTGCGCGTTCATGCGGCTTGATGTTGATGCGCGCATCCTGGTTGGACTGCGTGGCCGACCGGGTGCATTCTTGTTCAGTCAGGCCAAACAGAAGAGAGGGACGCATACACGCCTAGGCGGCCACAATATTGGCCTGCGCTAACGGTGCAAACCGGACCTATCCGCGACCGGCGATGCAGAGGATCAGTCGGAACCTTGCCCAAATGGGGAGGCCGCATTACCGGCCGCACCTGGAGGCTGTGCGTGAGCGCCGTCGACTCAAGCCGCCAGTTAGAACTGCTGCCGCAGCTTAGGAACCTGGCATCGCTACGAACGCCAACCGGGGCCCGCCATGCTCGGGGCATGCCTTATGGCAAGGCGGTACACGCGGTAATGGCGGACGTGGATGTATGCTGCTCGCTGCCGCAGGCGAGATCGTGTCCCCTAGGTGGTGTAGCTGACGGCTTTGGTCGCCGTGCTCTCCGTCTGGGAATGGATCAAGCGATTGCACTTTTGCTTTCATGCAATGTCTTGCCCAGTCCGACCAGACGGGCCGCCGCTTGACCCGTAGGCATGTCAATGACCGTGATTGCCCTTTCTGCAAGGAAGCGCCGCTCGTTCCTGGTCAGCGTTGCTGTATCGATTGCCGCAAAATGTGGGCCATGGGAGCGCTTCATAATCTGCCGGGCATAGGTGCGTAGCATCTGATCGTTGAAGCGGCAGCCGAGGAAGAAAAGACCACGGCTGGCTCGCCGTTCCTTCACCAGGTCAGGGATCGGCGTTTGGATGTCGATTTCGCTCAGCACTTCAACGTAGTCGGAATCTGCCACGAGGAAGTTTGCGGCCGGCCTGGCACCGCCGTGAGGGGCGTAGAGAACCGTCTTCGCCGCTGGTGCGGATTCGAGTAATATCCCGGACAAATCGTAGGCTTTCGTCCAAATGTCACCGATCTCGTCCGCCCGTGTTACGCCCTGTATTTCGACGACGTCCGTTCGGCGGGCCTGTATTAGAGCCGCGCGCATGGCACCGTCGTACCAGCTGTCGACGATCACGGAGAGCGGCAGCGTTGCAAGCCAGGCATGCAAGATGGTCGGCACCACCGGGGCCGCGAATATTTCGGCCATCCAAACTTGAAGGGTCCGGCGGTGCCGGCGCTGTTCGATATACTGCGCTACCGACCACATGTTGGTGCGAATCTTCGAAGGGGCTGGCGTGCGCTTGTTGAGCGCTGCGGCAACGGCTTCGGGGGTATGCGGTACGGGCGGTCCCGCGGAGCGGATCTCAAGCAGACCTGGGCCGAGATAGGGGATGACCTCGTCGGCCGCGAGCGCTTTCTTCAAAAGGTCAAGCTGCCTTTCGGCAAAACTGTCCCGAACGACCACGAGGTGGCCCGAGGTCATTGCGTTCATGCTCGTATCCCTTTGCCGCTCTCTTGTGTCAACCCGACGGTCAGTCCTCGTCGGAAATCTTTCTTGCCTCCACGGTTATCGGCAAAGCCGTATCCCGCGGAAGGTCGGGCAAGACTAACCGCCAGCCGTTCTTCAGCGTCACAGCGCCACCCCACAAGTGTTCGTTGTCGACCTTGATGATCGGCTCTTCGAGATCCTTTTTGGGAATATATGCCGACAAGCCAGAACCGGTCCTGCGGATCATTACCCTCATCCGGTCGTTCCTTCGTCAAACCCAGCACCGATTTCGGAAGTGCAAGGAATCCCGGCCGTCTCAAGGCTCATAAGTTCACGCGCACGCATGCCGACGATGGTGCCGCGATCGACCCATTCGACCGCATAGATGTAGAATTGCTGGAGAAAGGTGCCGATGTCGCGCACATAGCCCTCGTCGCCTTTACGCACCAGGTTTTCACCGACCTCCTTGCCAGGATAGGTGCCGTCATTTTTTATGTGGCGTGTGGCGCGGACCCGGTCACCCGGCATGAATCGTGGGGGTGTACGGATTTCGATGTCCTCTTCGCGTCCGAGGCTCATGGCCGTTCCTTTCTCTCGGCTGCAGCTTTCCAACACGAGGTCGATGGTCCTTCGGAGTGCGCCTCGACCCTGTCGGTAGCCGAAATGGAGGTCAGGCGGGAACGCAAGTCTTCGACACCGGACACACCGAGGCGCATTGCTGCGTTTCGAAGGCCCCCTCGCATTCGGTGCACTTTTTTGGATCGATCACGTAGCTCTCGCCCTTGAACTTGATCGCGCCGGAAGGGCATTCGAACTCGCAGGCGCCACACTGGGTACATTGGGAAGCGATGATCTTATAGGCCATTTTCAACTCCGGTTCGGTTGGAACGAGACGGCTCATGCCGTCGCAACCAGTGGCTCACCGCCAAACTCGGCGGCGTAAAGCGCGCCGATGGCGGTCTCGATGTAGTCAAACCCGTAGGCATCCGTTGCCCGGATACCACCTTCCTTGAGTCGATCCTCGGGGCAACTTCCAATTCTCGCGCACAGCACGATGTCTACGCCTTCGAGCGTAGAAATGAGGCCGTCGAAGCTCGTGTCCTCGGCCCGGCCGCCGAGGCAATACTGCTCGACCTTGCGATGACCGACGAAGCTGATCCCTTTCGGCGAGGCCTCGTAAACCTGGAATTCCTTCGCATGGCCGAAATGCTCGTTGATGCGGCCGCCACCCTTGGTCGCTACCGCGACCAGAAGCGACTTGCCGGAGCCCTCGGTCTTGACCATCCCGAGCGCCTGGCTCTTGGCCGCCATGCGATCGCCCCGCTCGCGCGCGACCACCGTGCGATAGGCCTCGCGCTTGCTGGCGTCGTAGGTGACCTTGTCGGGAAGCCGGTCGAGCGTGAATTCCTGGCCACGATCCTCGCCGAGCAGGCCGACAGCATCGGCCCGGCACTGCCGGCAGTGGCGCATGAGCTTGGCTCCGCCTTCGAGACGATCCTGAAGGGTCTTCAGCTCCATTGCCGAGGGGCCGCACTGCCCGCTCAAGCCGTAGTGCGTACCGTGTGCCGGGTCGGAAATCAGCGGCATGACATTGTGCAGGAATGCGCCGCGCTCCTTGACCCATTTGTTCACCTCGATCAGGTGCTCGTCGTTAACGCCGGGGATCATGACCGAATTGATCTTGGTGAGGATGCCGCGCGCCGTCAGCATCTCCAGCCCCGACATCTGTCGTTCGTGCAGGATCGTGGCTGCCTCGACGCCGGCATAACGGCGGTGATCATAAAAGATCCATGGGTAGATCTTGGCACCGATCTGCGGGTCGACCATGTTGATAGTGATCGTCACGTGATCGACATTCATTTCCGCAAGCTCGGCGACGTGGTCTGGAAGCGCGAGCCCGTTGGTGGAGATGCACAGCTTGATGTCGGGGATTTCCTTGGCGACCAGTTCAATTGTCGCCTTCGTGTTCTTCCAGTCGTAACAGGCATCGCCCGGGCCGGCGATGCCGAGTACGGAAAGCTGCGGCACTTCGTTGGCGACCTCGATCACCTTGCGCAGCGCCTGGTCAGGGGTCAGCCTCTCCGAGACGACCCCGGGCCGGCTTTCATTGGCACAGTCATATTTGCGATTGCAGTAGTTGCACTGGATATTGCAGGCCGGGGCGACCGCCACATGCATGCGCGCGAAATAGTGGTGCGCTTCCTCTGAAAAGCACGGATGATCTTTGATCTTCTCCCAGACAGCTGTGTCGATCTCGTGCGGCTTTGCGGAGGAGCCGCAGGATGAAGATGCGCAGCCAGCGGATCTCGCACTCGCCGGCAAATGATCGAAGGATGTCGTGCCGGAAAGGTCCTCTAGCGAAATCATCGGTGCGGACATTGAACGGCTCCGTGCGTGGTGTGAACTTCGCACGTCAGAGCGCAAGAGATATGCCAACTCCAAAACCGGTTTTTGTCCGTCAATGTCGGCTTTTACGTCGGCCTTTGTGCCCCACTGTGTCCGTTTTGCTGCGACACGGTTGTGTCGGGCCCCCGACGAACGGACAGAACGTGGTCACGAAACGTACCCGTGTTTGTCTCAGTTTCACCTATTGCGGGGGCAGCCGTGCCCCCAATGTGATGTTCATCAATGACGTTTAGAACTTCTTCACGCCGATACGATGCCGGCGCAAAGCATAGCCGACCTGCCGCGGCGTGAGACCGAGGAAACGAGCCGCCTTGGCCTGAACCCAGCCGGCTTTCTCCATCGCATCGATTAGTCGGTTGCGTTCCGTCAGACGCGGGTTCATTGCAGGGCAAGCGGGATGGTTGGGGTCGCAGGTCTTGCCGGGCGATGCCTCATTGTGTGAAGCGCCGCTTCGCATGGCAGGCAGCGGCGATCCAACCGGCATCATATTGCCACGTGCGAACTCGTCGACGGCATAGCCGCCTTGCGAGCGGCCAGCTCCTTTCCACAGAAGCGAAGAAAGGCACTGGCTGTTCTCGCAAGCGAAATCCGCCGGCGTTATTGTCGTTGAACGCGCAAGTGTGGCCGTCCGTCGCACACAATTCTCCAACTCACGCACGTTGCCAGGGAAATAGCATTGCGAGATCAGATCAAGCGCCGACGGCGTGAAGACAAGGTCGCGACGGTTTTCCTTGTTGAATCGGCCGAGGAGAGATTTCGCAAGGCGTGGGATATCGCCCGGGCGTTCTCTGAGGGGAGGCAGGATTATTGGCACCACGTTGATGCGGTAATAAAGGTCTGCTCTGAACTCTCCATTCCGGACAGCCGTCTCAAGGTCCTTGTTCGTGGCGCATATGAGCCGCACGTCAACCTTTAGGGTCCTGGTGCCGCCTACTCGCTCCAGTTCTCCTTCCTGCAAGACGCGCAACAGCTTGGCTTGAAAGGCAGGCGAAATCTCGCCGATTTCATCAAGCAGCAGGGTTCCGCCATTAGCCAATTCGAACCGGCCGGCGCGCTGCAGGATAGCCCCGGTGAAGGCGCCCTTCTCGTGGCCAAAGAGCTCCGATTCCAAAACGCTTTCGGGCAGTGCGGCGCAGTTCAATTTGACGAAGGATTTCTCCCTCATATGCGAAAGCTTATGGATGGCCTGTGCAAAGAACTCCTTTCCGGTACCGCTTTCGCCTCGCAGAAGCACGGTGGAATTTGTCCTGGCCACGACCGAGACGGTCTCGAGCACTTGCTTGAGCGCGGGGCTTTCTCCGACGATTCCATCGATCTTGACATCCGGATGCCGGGCCGGATGGGTCCCGTCCTCGTCGAGCGACTGCTCTGGTCTCGGTTGCTTTTCGATAAATGACTGACGAGCTGTGCTCAAAGTGCGATGGAGGCGGATGGTCCGAGCGACCAGATTGGCGACCATGGCCAGGAAGCGTAGGTCCTCCTCGCAGCGGAACCTGGTACTACCGTCCTTGACGCGGTCGATCGACAGTGTCCCGAAGGTCTTTTCCTCAGCCTTTAGCGGGACACCGATAAAGGTAGTTGCGATCGTATCGCTGCTCGATTGAGGATCAGCCTGGAATAGCTCAGACGTGCTTGTGTCTTGTATGACGATCGGCACTCCAGTAGCGACGATTTTGTCTATTACGGCCTGGGGTACGACGCTGCCGGCGCCTGATTGAGTGACAGTGCCGCCGCTAGTTGCGCTGATCTGCGGCTGTCCTTCAGCGCCCAGGACGACGATTGCACCATGACGCATATGCACAAACGAGGAGAGGACATTCGCGACATTGGCAAGCGTAATCTCCAGCCGGGCCGGGGCAGTCAGAACCTTCGATATCTCGTAGATTCCCCTGAGCAAGCTGTCGGCATCGCGCACCGCTTCCACCGCAGGTTCAGGGGGAGTGTTTCGTGATCCAATTTCACCGACCCGATCTGGAGGCATGTGAGCCATGCGAACACCTCAAGCGTTGTCTAAGGTGTCCCTCCTGAGCCCTTTTTTGTATTTTGAGTTCGAGAAACATAGTAATTTGCGAACAATGTTGACGGTCTTGACCGCAATTGCGAACCTCTCGTTTCTCGCACTTTGCGCCAATCATCCGAACTTGAAGAGAACGCCGAAGCCGCCGCGCGGGTAATTCCACACGATCTCACCGCTGGCCTCGCACAGCACGCGACACGTGCCGCATTCCATGCAGCCGTCGGAAGTGGTCTCCACCTGGCCCTTGTCGTTCAACTCATAGCACTTGGCCGGGCAGATGTGTGTCAGCGCCAGCAGGTTCGCGCTCGGCCTCTCGTGCGGTTGCACTTTGATATGCGGGCGGCCCGGATCGACTAGATAGCGATTCTGATAAAGCTTCTCCTCGACACGTAACTTCGTCACAGCGATCGTCATCCTGTTTCTCCTTCAGCGCCATGCGAGTGCCAGGCGGACCACATCGCTGATCAGCCCCCAGCGTGAACGCGCCTTGATGAAGGCAGCAGTGGTCGCCTTTTCCTTCTCGATTTTCGGAGTGCCGTCGACGCGCATGAAGTTCTGCGCGGCCTGCGACATCAACTGCGGGTAAGTCATGAAGAAATTTCGGGAGTTGGTGTGTATCAGGGCCGGCATGTCCTTATATTTCCGCAGGTCTTTGACCACGAAGGACTTGTCCAGCATGGTCTTGTAAAGGGCGAGGTTCTTCCTGATCATCGGCTGGTTGCGGCCCTTGATCTCAATGATCGCCTCGCCGGCGATGCGACCGGAAGTCATGGCAAGGTTCGAACCCTCGCGGTGAATGGCGTTGTTCAGCTGGGCGGCATCGCCGACCGCGACCCAACCGTCGCCGAAGAGCTGCGGAATTGCCTTGTAGCCACCTTCGGGAATGAGATGCGCGGAATACTCCTTGACTTCCGAGCCCGCGATCAGCGGCCGTATGGAAGGATGGTTTTTAAAGGCATCGAGGAGGACGTATGGGCTCTCCATTGTCTTGGCGAAATCGGAGACGAGGCAGCCGATTCCCAGAGAGATCGACTCCTTATTGGTGTAGAGGAACGCAAGTCCAGCCATGCTGCGGGAGATCGTGCCCGCCGCTTCGATCACGCAGCCTTCGTCCCCTTGGAGGCCGAACCGCTGCTCAATGACCTCATCGGGTAGGAAATGCATCTCCTTGACAGCGAGCGCCACGCTTTGTGGCTTCAGCATCTTGCGCAGGCCGGCCCTTGTACCGAGCAGTCCGTTGACACCTTCTGCGAGCACGACGACGTCCGCGTAGATCGGCCCGCCGGCCCGGTCGGTGCGCACGCCGACCACCTTACCTTTGGCATTGCGGACGAGGTCGGTCACTGTCGTCTCACACAGAACCGTCGCGCCGGCCTCGCGCACCTTGCGCGAAAACCACTTGTCGAACTGGGCGCGGATGATCGTGTAGCGATTGGGCTTCGCCTCGTTGAAATCATCCGATCGATACTGGATCCCGGTGTGGGAGGTGTCGTCCATCACCCAAAATCGCTGCTCGACCAGATGCCGCTCGAGAGGCGCATCATTCCGGAAATCCGGGATGATTTGCTCCAACATGTCGGCGTACATGATGGCGCCCTGGACATTCTTGGAGCCCGGATACTCGCCGCGCTCCAACTGCAGCACCGTCAGGCCCTGTCTTGCCATAGTATAGGCCGCCGCGTTTCCGGACATACCGGCGCCGACGACGATGGCGTCGAATTCTTCTTCGATCATAGCCGTCTCCCTTAGCTCGCAAGCTTGTCGTGACTGTGCGGCGACAGCCGCCGGGTGAAAGCTTCCGTCAATGCCGGCAGGAAACGGATCGCATCGGTGACGATGCCGAGGTGGGCAAAGTCGAAGATCGGGGCGTTCGGGTCGGTGTTGATGGCTACGATCAAATCAGCCCCCTCCACGCCAACCCGATGCTGAATGGCGCCCGAAACCCCGGCCGCTATGTAAAGCTTTGGCCGGATGGTCTTGCCCGTTTGGCCAATCTGCCGATCGGCCGGCATCCAGCCCTTCTGGACCAGCGGGCGCGAACAGCCATATTCGGCGCCGATTGCACGCGCTAAATTCGTCACAAGCTGCAAATTCTCCGCTGAGCCGAGGCCGAGGCCTCCGGCAACCACGATGTCGGCGTAGGCGAGATTTGCCTTTGCCGATTGGCGATCGAGCTTGAAGCCAAGGACTTTGGTGATGATCTCTTCCTCGGTCATCGACAGCTGGTGCCGGATGACACGCCCAATCGGCTTATCCGTCCGCGGTGGCATGGCCATGACCCTCGGTCGTACGGTGGCCATCTGCGGCCGGTAGTTGAGCGTATAGATCGTGCATAGCAAGGAACCGCCGAAAGTCGGACGGGTCGCGGCGAGCGAACCGTCGACGTCCACGTCGAGTTCGGTACAGTCAGCAGTGAGCCCTGTCAGCAAGGTCGTCGCTACTGAGCCGGCGAGATCCCTGCCGAGCGTGGTCGCACCGAGAAGCAGGATCTCCGGCTTGTAGGTATTGACCAGATCCGTCATTGCCTTGGTGAAAGGCTCGTTGCGATAGTCAGCAAGCAGCGGTGCCTCGACGAGGTAGACAAGGTCGGCGCCGTAAGCGAAGGCCTCGGCAACGGCATGCTGGGTGGCCTCACCCGGCGGTCCGAGCACGATTCCCGCAAGCTGAATGCCAAGCTTGTCGGCGAGCTTGCGGCCTTCGCCAAGCAATTCGAAGGAGACGGGATGGACCTCGCCCCGTTCCAGTTCAATGAAAACCCAGACGTGCCGATAGTCCCTGAAGTGCTCAGGCAATTCCTTCTTGATGCCGGCACGGCCGGCGGAAGGAGGGGCTTCGCGTTTCGCCTTCAACATCTCTCTCCTTGCCGTCCGGTCACTGGCCGCCGTCGAAGGCGAGTTCGTGTTCCAGCGCTGGCTGGCGGGTGAAGATTGCGGCAATCAGTTCGTCAGCGACGCCATGCTGCGTCTTGTCGGTCGTGTCGATCTGCGTCGCCTTTTCCGCCCGCGTGGTAGGGGCGAAAACGCGCTTGACGACCGTCGGCGAGCCGCGCAGGCCGCATTTGGTGAGGTCCTCAATGCCAGCTTCGGCCGCGCTCCACTTCACGATTTGGCTGCGTGCGGCGCGCAGGGCGTCGTCGAGCGAGCCCCTGCGGATTTCGTTGGTGCCTTCCAGCATTGTGATGAGGCAAGGCAGCCTGCTTTTCAGCATCTGCGTACCGCCTTCCGAACGGCGCTTGACGGTGATCTCGCGCGCGTCGAGATCGATAGAGGCGATCTTCGCCACATAGGTGAACTGCAGGAGGCCAAGGCGCTTGGCGATGCCGGGCCCAACTTGGGCGGTATCGCCGTCAATCGTCTGCTTGCCGGCGAAGACGATGTCCGGCGCGCCGAAGGTCTCGCCAATTCTCACGATTGCCCGAGAAAGCGCAAAGGAGGTCGCCAGCGTGTCCGAGCCGGCAAAGCAGCGGTCGGTCAAGAGTACCGCGCGGTCGGCGCCATAGGTGAGCGCCTTGCGCAACGCATCTTCTGCCATCGGCGGACCCATGGTAAGCACGGTGACCTCGCCACCATGGGCGCCACGCAATCTGAGTGCCTCTTCGAGGGCGAACAGGTCGTAAGGGTTGATGATGGTTGGCACGCCCTGGCGCATGATCGTGTTCGTCACCGGGTGGACACGTATCTGCGCGGAATCCGGCACCTGCTTGATACAGATTACAATGTGCATTGCTTCCCTCTCGGCTCTAGTCCGCAAGCCGCCCTGGCGTTCATCTCCTAAGCAGCATCATTCGTGCCAACCGTTATGCGCTGCTCTGTTCTCTTTGAGATCGGTTTGCTTTCTTCCAAAGGTGCCGTCGTGATGACCGGTTTTGTCGGCTTTTCGTCATTGTCGTGTGGACTTTGTCGCGCTCATTCTGTCTCGAACCGCCTCAGGATCGAATCGAACGGGACAAAGGCACGGTCCCGAGTGGCGGGTTTGTCCGGATCGTGCTCTTGGAGCACCTTGAAGACCCGTTGCGTGAGTGGCGATGATGTCGCGAAATCCTCATAAGCGCGTTCCAACGTCGCACGCGCCCGCGCGCCGATCACCCCGTCGGGAAGACCGGCGAAATCCTCTTCAGCGAGGTACTGGCCCATGCGCTTCATGATATGGAGCCGCGAGACATTGAGCACCTTCGGATCATAAGAGATGCCAAGGACCTCGAAGAACTCCTCCGCAGCCGACAGGCTCTTCAGGCGTGCGAGAATGTCGGTGACATCGATGGCACGGCTTTCAGCAAAACAGCTGCGCATTGCATTTTTCTTGGCCGGAAACGGCGGTCGGGGTTGCGTCGTCGCTGGCGAAGACGGGGAAAGGTCACGCAGCTTCTTAACGATCCCGGGCATGACCTCGAGCACCTGGTCGACGTCCTCCTCGCCGTTGTTGCGCGAAAAGGAGAAACGGATTGCGCCGTGTGCCGCGCTATCGGGGATATTCATCGCCACCAAGACATGGCTCGGCTCCAGCGAGCCGGAGGCGCATGCAGAACCGGAGGAGCAGGCGATGCCCTCGCGATTGAGGAAGTGCAATATGCCCTCACCTTCGATATGTCCAAAGGCGATATTTGCAGTGTTCGCCAACCGCGCTCGTAAATCGCCGGCCACGAAGGCGTCTGGGATGCGCTGGAGAAGTTCTTTCTCGAGGCGGTCTCGCAATGCCTTTACCCGCGTGTTCGCGTCCTCCATGAATTTCAAGGCAAGATCAGCTGCCACGCCGAGGCCAACGATGCCTGGCGTGTTCTGCGTGCCCGCGCGGCGATTGCTCTCCTGGCTTCCTCCCTTGATCAGCGGACAGAAGTGCACGCCGCGTTTTACATAAAGTGCGCCGACCCCTTTCGGTCCATGTAATTTGTGACCGGAGAGAGACAGCATATCGATTGCGGTCGATTTCAAGTTGATCGCAAGCTTGCCGACCGCTTGCACCGCGTCGGTATGGAAAAGGGCGCCGACGTCGTTGGCCAACTCAGCAAGCTCGACCACGGGGAAGATCGTTCCGGTCTCGTTGTTGGCCCACATGATCGAGACGATCGCCACGCGCGGGGTGAGGGCGGCCCTATAGGTGTCGAGGTCGAGCCGGCCGTGGCGATCCACCGGAATCCTATGCACCTTGATGCCGCGCGTCTTCTCAAGGTGGGCACAAAGCGTCAGCACGGCCGAATGCTCGACTGCGGAAGTGACGATCTCAGTGCGCTCAGGCGTCAACTCGAGCGCCGAAAGGATCGCGGCGTTGTCGCTTTCCGTCCCGCCCGAGGTGAAGGTGATCTCGTCGTCGAACTCCGCGCCGACCAGCGTTTGCACCTGCAGGCGCGCCTTTCTCACCGCCGCCCCGGCGGAAGCGCCAAAATCGTGGCTAGACGAAGGGTTGCCGAATTGCTCGGTAAAAAACGGCAGCATTGCTTGAACGACTTCAGGATCGACCCGTGTCGTTGCGTTGTTGTCCAGATAAACAGGCCTCATGGATGTGATCCTTTTCCTGAGCGCCCGCAAAGCGCACGCCGGTCGTCATGATGATGGCTAGCCGAAGGATTTGCCGCGGCCATATTCGGCCCGCGCTTCTTGGAGCTGACGCGGCCGCTCGCCTCGAGGAAGCGCCAGCCTAGCGCCGGCCCGGGAAAGCGCGGTCTTTAAGCCGCGGCGTTTTCGGTGCGCAGGGGCGTGGACTGTTTCTCCTTCAGGCCGCGACGCGTTCTCGAACAGCCACGCATGGACCGTGCCAAACAAGGAGATCATTTCAAAACAACAAGATGGCTTCAACACTGCTGTGTCGCATGTCCGACATCGGCGGGGCATTGTTCGACGGTGAACGGAGTTGAATTGGGCGTGAATTCCGCTTCGCGTGAGGAGCAATCCGTCTGCCGTCCGCCAAGGATGCCCGCGTCACCGATGCGTCCTGTCGGGTTTGTCGAGTGCGCGACGCGGCGCTGTTCGCCCCGCTGCCTGCTGAGCTCCCGTTTGCCATTGAAGAATATGCAGAAATTCTTCTCGGCTTCTTTCTTAGCCCCTTTGGCACCGCTATTGCGGTTCTCCTCGTAAGGCGGCGCGTGCCAGCGGCCGAATATTCATCTCGCGGATGACATCGCGATCATGGAACGAAGGAAGAAAGCAACATGTCAGGTCCAGATCGGCTCCCCGCGTTCCGAGCGATGTTTTCGTCCTCACACAGACCTTCCATTTCAGGTTTCTTGAGACCGAGAGTCCTGGTGCGCTCGTTCAAAGGCAGGCGTCGTTTTCACACCGATCTGCGCGGCGCCGCCTTTCGCGACGTTTTCGCCTTCACCATACGCCACTGGAGCAGACAGCCGGTCCGGCTCGCGATCATTATGATCGCGGTGCTTGGTGCAACGCTCCTTGACGTTCTGACGCCGCTCTATTCCGGACGGCTCGTAGACGCGGTCGCCCAAGGAGCGGCAGCCGACGCGGTCGTGTGGGATGCGGCACTTGCGGCCTTTTCGACGTTGATTGCGCTCACACTCGGCGTCGTCGTGATGCGCAACATCGCCTTCATTGCCATCAATGACTTCATTCTGAAGATGATGTCCGACATCGCCAGCGACGCCTTCCATCGTGTCCAGCGCTTTTCTACCGACTGGCATGCGAAAACCTTCGCCGGCTCGACGGTGCGCAAGATCACGCGCGGCATATGGGCGCTCTGCCTCTTCAATGACACGATCCTTTGCGCGTTGTTCCCCTCGCTCATCATGCTCGTAGGCTCGAGCATTCTGCTCGGCTGGTACTGGCCGATGATGGGGCTGATCATCGCCTGCGGCTCTGTTGGCTATGTGGCGCTGATCATTATCCTGTCGCTCGGCTATGTGGCGCCAGCGGCAAGCCTTGCCAACAGCTGGGATACGAGGCTTGGCGGCTCGCTTGCGGACGCGATCAGCTGTAACCAGGTGGTCAAAGGCTTCGGCGCCGAAGCGCGGGAAGATTATCGCCTCGCGAAAGTCATCTCCAAGTGGCGGCACCGCACCCGCCGGAGCTGGGTGCGCGGGACGGTCGGTGGTGCATTCCAGGGAATCATGCTTCTTGCGATGAGAGCGGCTTTGATCGGCTATGCCTTATTTGTGTGGTCGCGCGGCCAGGCTACTCCAGGTGACATCGCCTTCGTGCTCGCGTCTTTCACCGTCCTGTATGGCTACTTGCGTGATGTTTCCAGACACGTGCGCAACATCCAGCAAGCTGTAAATGAGATGGAGGAACTGGTCAAAACCTGCAGCCAGCCGCCCGACGTGGCGGATGTGTCGGGCGCCAAGCCGATCCGGATCACGAAGGGTCACATCGATTTTGAGAGCGTCCATTTCCACTATGGCAATCATTGGTCGCCATTCTACAGCGACTTGTCGATATCGATTGAGGCCGGCGCACGGGTCGGTCTGGTCGGCCCATCTGGCTCCGGCAAGACCACCTTCGTCAAGCTCATCCAGCGGCTTTATGACCTGGATGCTGGACGAATCTTGATCGATGGGCAGGACATTTCCCGGGTGACGCAGGGCTCGCTGCGCTCGCAGATCGCGATCGTGCAGCAGGAGCCTCTCCTGTTCCACCGCTCGCTGGCCGAGAACATAGCCTATGGACGGCCGGGTGCGTCTCGGTCCGACGTTGAGCAGGCGGCGCGGCTCGCCAGCGCGCATGACTTCATCGCGCGTCTGCCGAACGGCTACGGTACGCTCGTCGGCGAACGCGGCGTGAAGCTTTCAGGCGGCGAGCGCCAGCGTGTGGCGATAGCGCGCGCCTTCCTCGCCGACGCCCCGATCCTGATTATGGACGAGGCGACATCGAGCCTCGACTCGCAATCGGAGGTGCTGATCCAGAAGGCGATGGAGCGGCTCATGGTCGGGCGCACCACGCTCGTCATCGCGCACCGGCTCTCGACGGTGCGAGCACTCGACCGGCTGCTTGTGTTCGACCGTGGTTGCATCACCGAGCAGGGGGACCATGCTACGCTGATCCGTCGCGACGGCATCTATCGCCGCCTGTTCGAGCGGCAGGCCTTGGAGCTGACAAAGGGGTGGAATGAGACCAAGGTGCAACGTGGTTGAAGGCGGCGTGACTTCAGCTTGCCTTCGCCAGCAATCCGGTCGGGCTGTTCCTGAAAAGGCGCCCGCCAGCTCTCGTCGGATCTTTGGAATCCAAGACAGGCCTGGGGCCGACCTTTTTCGCGCTCTCGAGTAAACCGACGAATGGGATGCAGACAATTTCTTATGAGCTTCGTCCTGCGTTTCCGTCACGGCACTTGAGTCTTCCTCCTGAGGCGGCAGCCGCGCAACCATCTAGATTCTGGTTGATGCGATCAGTGGAGCGAAGGAAAGCCACGCGCCGCGTCCGCGCCAGATACGCGTTCTGTGCATAAAAACTGTCGCGCGTCCCGATAGGCGCGGCGTAGGAAAACCGGCTTGCGAGGAAGGGATCATGTCAGAGCTTGAGATGTTGCAGAAGAAGCTCCGCAAGCTGCAGGCGCGCGCCGGAGACGCCATGATGGACTTGCACGACCTTGCCGAGGACCTGGCGGTCAACTGGACCGAGATCAAGGCGGTCGCTCGGAAAGCCTTTGAGATTTTTGTCGAGTTGGATGCGGCAAAGGAACAACTTGCGGCGTTGGAGGATTCACAATGACGAACGTCACCCGCGACGGCTCTCCCTGGACGCCCCACTATCTGACGGCGATCGATGGCGCGACCTGCATCGGCTGCGGCCGCTGCTTCAAGGTCTGCTCGCGCGAGGTCATGCACCTTCATGGCGTCGATGACGCAGGCGAAATCCTCGGCATCTGCGCGGGCGAGGATGACGACTTCGACGGCGAGCTCAATCGCATGGTCATGGTTGTCGACCATGCCGGCCGCTGCATTGGCTGCGGAGCCTGCGGCCGCGTCTGCCC
>NZ_NSGF01000026.1 GCF_002294995.1 Mesorhizobium sp. WSM3860
CCGGTCCTCCCGGCTGGCGAGAAAACTGTCACCCATCTAATCGGTCCATTCTGTTACCTATCTATCCGGTTCGGACATGCGACATCCGGTCTCCCCCCTTGCGGGGGAGATGTCCGGCAGGACAGAGGGCGGTGTGACGGAACGCTACGCTTCCAACTACCTCTCCCCCATCACCGGCAGATCCCTCGCCATCTCATCGATCTCCGCCCACGGATCGCCCGAGGTCTCCAACAGTCCCGGCAGCGAGGCGTAGTTCAGATCCTCGGGCGCGTCGATGGCCTCCAGATCCGTCCAGCTCATCGGGGTCGAGGCCGGCAGGTTGGTGCGGGCGCGCAGCGAATAGGGAGCGGCGGAGGTGTGGCCGCGGGCGTTGCGGTGGAAGTCGATGAAGATGCGCTTCTTGCGGTTTTCCTTGCCCATGACGGTGACGAAAGTGTCGGGCGCGCTTGCCGCGAGCAAAGTGGAAATGGTGCTCGAGGCCTGGTGCAGTTTCTTCCAGTTCTGCTTGCGCGTCACAGGCACGGTGATGTGGATGCCCTTGCCGCCGGAGGTCTTTGCAAACGGCACCAGGCCGAGGCTCTCCAGCCCGCCCTTGATGTGGACGGCCGCCTCGACCACCTCGCGCCAGGAAATCCCCTCGCCCGGGTCGAGGTCGAAGACGATCTGGTCGGGTTTGTCGAGCTTGGTGCGGTGCGTGCCCCAGGTGTGGAACTCGACGACGCCGAACTGCGCCAGCGCCAGGTATCCCTTGGCGTCCTCGACCGAGAGATAGGTCTTGGTCTCGCCTTCCGAACTGATGCTCTCGAACACCGCCACCGAGGGCGGCATGCCGGTGAAGGCGTGGCGCTGGAAGAAGCAGTCCTGCGGCCGCCCGGTCGGGCAGCGCACCAGCGACACCGGGCGGCCGATGATGTGCGGCAGCATGAAATCGCCGACCAGCGCGTAATAGACGGCAATGTCGAGCTTGGTCGGGCCGGTCTTGCCGAACAGCCGCCGCTCCGGATTGGTGACCCAGATGGTGGCGAGGTCGGACTCGGCGATCAGCCGCTTGCGCTTGACCGGAACCGGCGTGGTCAGGCCGCCGACATCGCGCAGGCCGCGGAAGACGCCGTGGCGGATCGCATTGTCGGCGGTGCGGTTCGAATAACGCACGCGTGCCGACAGCAGCGGCTTCACCCAATGCATCTCACGCATGATCTCGCGCGGCACGCCTTCGGGCGGCGTGGCGCCGACGGTCAGCCGCTCCAGCCGGGTAAGCAGGTCGGTCGCCATGTCGCGGTCGAAGCCGGTGCCGACCTTGCCGCGATAGTGCAATTCGCCGTCGACGAACTCGGCCATGCCCAGCGCCGCAAGCCCTTCCGCCCGGTCGGAGACGGTGTAGCCGGCGATGACGAAATCATCGGTCTTTTGCGCCTTCACCTTGGTCCAGCTCTTGGTGCGGCCGCTCATGTAGATGGCATCGGCGCGCTTGGAGACGACGCCTTCCAGCCCAAGGTCCGAGGCCTGGTCGTAAAGCCCGCGGCCATCGCCCTCGACATGGTCGCTGTACTGGATGGCGGCGTTGGCGGCCTGGCCGGCGAGCAGTTCGGCAAGCAGCGCCTTACGCTTCTGCAGCGGCGCCCTGCGCAAGTCCCAGCCATCGAGATGCAGGAGATCGAAGGCGTAGAAATGCAGCTTCGAGCCGGCGCCCTGGGCCAGCGCGTCCTGCAGCAGCGCAAAGCGCGAGATGCCCTTGTCGTCGAGCACCATGATCTCGCCGTCGATGATCGCCTGGCTGACCGGCAGGCGCGAAAAGGCTTGCGGGAGATCGCCATAGCGCTTGGTCCAGTCGAGGCCGCCGCGGGTGATCAGCCGCACGTTCCCGTCCACGACATGCGCCATGGTGCGGTAGCCGTCGAATTTGATCTCGTGCAGCCAGAGCGTGCCCGTGTCCTCGCCTCCGGGCGGCTCGCTCACTTGCGCGGCGAGCTGCGGCTCGATGCGGCTTGGCGGGTCTGCCTTGACCGCGCCGGGCAGCGCGCCGGGTGTCAGCGAGCCAGGTTTCGGCGGCAGGCGCCGCGGCTTTTTCGTCGGCGCTGCCAGTTCCTCGATGCGCCGGCCCGACTTCACGCTTTCCGGCCGCGCTTCGAGAATGTCGAGCTTGGTGTCGGAAGCGAGATCGCGCTCCTTGAACAGCAGCCAGTTCTTCTTGTTCTCCTCCTCGCCGGGCTTGGGCTTCAGCCGGGTGAGCATCCAGCCGCCATTGAGCTTCTCACCGGCGAGCCGGAACTTGAAGGCCCCGGTGCGCAGGCTCTTTTCGACATCCTCCATCGGCGCCCAGGTTCCGGTGTCCCACACGATCATCGGCCCGCCGCCATACTCGCCCTCGGGGATGACGCCCTCGAAGTCGATATATTCGATCGGATGGTCCTCGGTCTCGACCGCCAGGCGCTTGTCGGCCGGGTTGAGCGAGGGGCCGCGCGGCACGGCCCAGCTCTTCAGCACGCCGCCGACTTCGAGGCGCAGGTCGTAATGGTCGGCGGTGGCGTGGTGCTTGTGGATGACGAAGCGATTGCCGCCTTCGCCTGCCGTGCCCCCCGCCGGCTCCGGGGTGCGGGAGAATTCGCGCTTGGCGCGGTAGGATTTGAGGTTGGAGGATGGCATGGGTTAGGTGCTGAAGAGTGAAGCGGACAATGGAAAACGTCGCGTTCCGTCACGCCCCCCTCTGTCCTGCCGGACATCTCCCCCACAAGGGGGGAGATTGGCAGCCTGGGCGCCTCGCGGATTCCTACAGCGTCGGAGATTGGCGAAAGCCGGCGTGACATCTAATCTCCCCCCTCGTGGGGGAGATGGCCGGCAGGCCAGAGGGGGGCGCTGTCCCGCCAGCCTTGCCGTCGTCATGCTCGATTGCTCAATCGTCGGTCGCCGGCGTCAATTCCAGCTCGGCCGGCGTCAACCCTTGCCGCAGCTGGCTCAGCCGGAACTCGTCGACCCAGTAGGCCTCGCCGTTGACTAGTACGCGGGCGCTGTAGGTGCCGCCGGAAAAGCTCTGCGCCGTGACATAGACCTTGTGGCGGTCAAGCGCCTTCTTCACCGCGGCGCGGCGGGACTTTTCTCTGGCGACGGGACTGGCCATGGCTCACTCTGAACGCGCTGCCCTTCGAAGGGCGGTGGTGCAAGGATGGCGGAGAGAGGCGGGGGAGTCAATTTCGCGGGGCGGGGGAGTTCGATCTGCCCCCACTTGGGGAGATTGGCCGTCATCGGCGTCGCGCCCTATTTCCGACGGTGCAAGGAGAGGAACATGTCCCACATCCGGGCGATGACGAAGAACGATCTGCCAGCCGTCTCCCGGCTGCTGGGAGGATCCTGGCGGCGGACCTATTCGCCGATCATGGGTGAGGAAACCGTGGCCCGGCTCTCCGACGAAAAGCATGCGCCCGAGAAGCTCGCCGAAGAGCTCGCCGACGACAACAAGATGTCGTTCGTGGCCGAGCGGACCGACGGCTCGATCGCAGGCTATGCAATGGCGGCGATGGACGAGAAGGGCGATGTCATGCTCGACCGGCTGCATATCGAGCCGGAAGAGTTCGGCAGCGGTCTGGCCATCGATCTTTTGCATGCCGTGCTTGCCGCCCATGCCGGCATTCCAAGCATCGCGCTGGAGGTGATCGAGGGCAATGAGCGGGCGATCGCCTTCTACCGCAAGCGACGGCTTCGAGGTGGTCGAGCGCCGGCCGGCCGCGCATGGCGTCGGCGGCCATGCCTCGCTGATCATGCGCCGACTGCTGCCGATGGCTTGAGGCGCTGGACGCATCGCCTCCCGGCATTATAGTTTCGCGGGTGCTAAATTTTTCACCGGAGACAGACAGATGAGCCTGGGCACACGAAAACTTGGCAGCCAGGGGCTCGTCGTCTCGGCCATCGGCCTCGGCTGCATGGGCATGAGCCAAGCCTACGGCCCGGCCGACGAGGCGGAGTCGATCGCGACGATCCACCGGGCGATCGAGCTCGGCTGCACCTTTCTCGACACGGCCGAGGTCTACGGCCCTTTCATCAATGAGGAACTGCTTGGACGCGCGCTGAAGGGGCGGCGCGATGAGGTGACGATAGCGACAAAATTCGGCTTCCGCATTGTCGACGGCAAGCAGGTCGGCACCGAGCGCGACAGCCGGCCGGAGCATATCCGCGAGGTGGTCGAGGCTTCGCTCACGCGGCTCGCCACCGACCGCATCGACCTGCTCTACCAGCACCGCGTCGACCCTGATGTGCCGATGGAGGATGTCGCGGGCGCGGTCGGCGAGCTGGTGGCGGAGGGCAAGGTGCGCTTCTTCGGCCTGTCGGAGGCGGGACTCTCCAACATTCGCCGCGCCCATGCCGTGCACCCGGTCTCGGCGGTGCAGAGCGAATATTCGCTGTGGGAGCGCAACCTCGAGCCCGAGATCATCCCGGCGCTTGCGGAATTGGGCATCGGCCTGGTGCCGTTCGCGCCGCTCGGCCGCGGTTTTCTCGCCGGCGACGTCAAGCGGGCGGAAGACTATCCCGAAGGCGATTTCCGGCGCGGCGACCCGCGCTACCAGGGCGAAAATTTCGACGCCAATGTCGCCGCGGCCGCTACGGTCCGCGAGATTGCCGTCGCCAAGGGGGTCAAGCCCGGCCAGGTGGCGATCGCCTGGCTGCTGGCCAAGGGGCCGGAATTCGGCATCGACATGGTGCCGATCCCCGGCACAAAGCGACGGACCTATCTGGAGGAGAATGTCGCCGCCGCCGACATCGAGCTCGACGCCACCGAGATGCTGGGGCTCGACATGGCGCTGACGCCTGAGAAGGTATCGGGGCTGCGGTATAACGAGCGGACGATGTCGATGGTGGATCGGTAAGGCGTCAGCCAATCTCCCCCCTCGAGGGGGAGATGTCGCCAAAGGCGACAGAGGGGGTCGTCTCGCGTGGAGCGCCAACCTCCATCTGTCGCAATACGCCGAGCCCAGCCGGACCGCCCCCTCCTACTGCTTCTTGCAATCCGGCAACGCCTCCATTGCCTGCTTGGCCTCCCCCTCGCTGGCGTATCTCTTCTTGCCCAGATCCACGACAAGCGTTCCGTCGGGCTTCTTTGGCACGATCTCGCACTGTTTCGAAACGACGTCCCTGGCGACCCACCACTCCTCGGCCGCGAAAGCAGGCAAGCTGCCAATGCCGGTAACGAGGATTGCGATTGCGACGGTGCGAACCATTCCTGGTCTCCATTGTCGGTTGCTGGAAAACAGGCCGGAGCCCGCCGGCGCCGTTCGTAAACGGAGCCAGCACACTGCCTTGGGCAAACGCCCTCCCCGGCCCTTCTGTTCCGGCGCTCAGCCGCCCGAATGCGGGTCGATGCTGTAAGGATGGACGGGATAGCCTGGGCCGATCGTCCCGCTCACCCGATCGATCCAGGCGCTGAACGCCGGATAGTCGGCAAGCGAAAAGCCGCAATCCTCGGCGCGATGGCCGTAGGCATAGACGGCGATGTCGGCGATGGTGAGCGAGCCGCCGACAAGGAACGGCGTGTCCTGCAGGCTGCGCTCGAGAGCGCCAAGCGCGCGGGCGCCCGCCTCGCGCTTGCCGGCCACCATCGCCTGATTGCGCTCCAGCCGCCCGGTCAGCGTCCAGAAGCGCAGCGAGCCGATGACCGGCTCGACATAATACTGCTCGAAGAACAGCCACTGCATGACCTTGGCGCGCGCGAGCCGGTCGGCCGGCAGGTAGGGCGTCCCCTCCGCGACACAGGTGAGGATGGCGTTTGACTCGGCGATCGCCGCCCCATTCTCCACGCCGAGCACGGGAACGGCGCCGGCCGGATTGAGCATGAGGAAGGCTTCCGTGCGGCTCTCGCCCTCGAAGATCGAGACGATGCGGGTTTCATAAGCGATGCCGAGCAGGCCGAGCAGGACGCGAACCTTCCAGGCATTTTGCGACGGCAGATAATCATAGAGCGTGAGCATGGCGTCCCTCCTTGGCCAGGCTGGCTTCGCATGGGGCGTGCGCGGGCGCCACCCGATTTAGGCGCCTTGATCTCCCCTCTTGAGGGGAAGACGGCAGTTCCGCCACGCCTCAGCCTGCAATATCCCTCGCCACCGCCTGCGCCTCGATGCCGATCTCGCGCAGCAGGCCGGTGACCGGATTGTAGAAACCGACGAGGTAGACACCGAGAGCCGTCGCGCGCGGATTCACTCCACTCTTCCCCGGTCGCAGCTCCGCCGGCAGAATGCCGTCATAGCCAGGACGGTAGCCGGTGGCGAAGATTGCCGCGTCGAAATTTTTCTCCTGCCCGCCGGCGAATTTTGCGCCGTCCTCGGTGAAGCGGACGATATCGGGTAGAATGCCGATCCTGCCCGCCTTGATCGCTGCTACAGTGCCGACATCGATGACCGGAATGCGACCGGCGTCGATCTGCTTGAGGATTCCTTGTTTCGGCCGGGTGATGCCGTATCTCTCCAGCCTGCCCAGCGCCAGGTCGAGGATTTTCGGGAACACCCAGTCGTTCAGCGCCTGCGGCATCGGCCGGCTGGCGATGCCCACCATCTGGATCGGCACGCCGAAGAGCTGGCGCGGCACGATATGGACGCCCTTGCGCACCGAGATCGTCGGGCGCGCGCCGCTTTGGGCAAGGTCGAGCGCGATCTCGGCGCCGGTGTTGCCCATGCCGACGACCAGCACGTTCTTGGCCGTATAGGGCGCCGCCTCGCTGTAGGCGGCGCTGTGCAGCACCTCTCCCTTGAAGGTTTCGATGCCGGCAAAGGCCGGCGTTATCGGCTCGGCATTGTTGCCGGTGGCGATCACAATCTTGCGGCCGTTGAAAGGACCGGCATCGGTCTCGACCACGAATTTTTCGCCCGCCCGGCGGATCGATTTCACCGTGACGCCGAAGCGCGGCTCGAGGCCGAAACGCGCGGCATAGGCATCCATATAGGCGACCACTTTTTCACGCGGAACGTAGCGGGGGTGACTTTTCGGGAATGGCACGAAAGGCAGTGACGAGAAGGACTTCACCGTGTGCAGGTGCAGCCGCCGGTAATGCCGCCGCCAGGCCGGCGCCACCTCGCCCGCCTTTTCGAGGATGGTGAAATCGACTCCGGCCCGCTTCAGGCAGGCGCCGACGGCAAGACCCGCCGGTCCCGCGCCGACAATGACGACAGTGGTATCCAAGGTAGCCTCCTCCCCCAAGGCGGGAAGAAGCTATGCCCGAGGTGTCGGAGGAGCAAGTAGGCGAAATCACCTAGCCTGCGGGGGAAGGTGGACCGAGCGAAAACGGATGAATGGACGAGCGAGGCGCCGGCGTCTTATCTCCCTCCTTATGGGGAAATGTCGCCGAAGGCGGCAGAGGGATCGCTTGCGCAGGAAGTGCCCAGCGCGTCGCGCGGAGGAATACAACCTCGACGATCTGCGTGAGACGACCCCGCTCTGGCCGCTTCGCGGCCATCTCGGGGGGATCAGCACCGCGCTCTACTCCGTCCCGCTCGGCGCTTCGGGCTCGTCCTCGGGCGGCTCGAGAATCTCGATCAGCCGCGCTACCCTGGCGCCCGGCATCGCGCGACCCTCGTTCATCAGCGCCTCGTCGGCGCCGATCCAGGCGAAGGCCTCGCGCAATTCCTCGAGGCTGGCGCCGGTGAGAGCGACGTCGGCGATCACGGCCTCGTCGACAGGGCCAAGAACGGAAATGATCTCGTTGCGGGTCATCCTTGTCTCCCCTGGGTCGGAAGGATGCAAGGAAACGGCGGACGGGTGAAGCGGGTTCCGACGGCGCCGGCGCGTTGTCTCCGCTTGTGGGAGAAAGCGCCGCGCCGTCTTTGCTCTCGCCCCGACAACCGCTATGCACGAACCGTCGCCCGGAATTCTGCCGAGTCCTCATGAAATCCGCCTTACTGCTTTCCGCCCTGCTCCTCTCCTCACCTGCCCTCGCTCAATGGAAGCCGAGCGAGAAAGTCGAGACCTATGCGATCTCGGGACAAAGCGTGGAGGCGCTCTATGTCTCGATCGGCGAGAAAGGCCCTGTGATCGGCAAGGACTCGGCCGGCAACGGGCGGCGGGCGATCGCGCAGACCAACTTCAAGCTGACCTGGCAGCGGGATTATCAGACTGAAGGCGGCGCCTGCGTGCTGAAGACCGCTCGCCCGAAGCTCATCATCACCTACACGCTGCCCAGGCCCGCCGCAAAACTTGCCCCCGCCGTGCAGGCGCGGTGGGATGCGTTTGCCGCCGGGCTCGCCGCACACGAGAAGGTCCACGGCGCCGGCATCGTCGACATGGTGGACAAGATCGTCGCCTTCAGCACCGGCCTCACCGTCGCCGACGACCCCGGCTGCACCAAGATCAGGGCGGAGCTGACGAACTATCTCGACCGGCTTTCCAAGGCGCAGCGCCAGGCCAGCCGCGACTTCGACAAGGTCGAGTTCGGACCGGGCGGGAATTTGCAGAAGCTGATCGCGGCGTTTTTGATCGGCGGGTGAACACGGGCAAGGGCGGCTGCACCCTTCCCACGGTGGCCGACAGGGCCACACCGGAAGCCCCGCCGTCAGCATTACCGGATCTCGAATGGGATAGCTTGCCAATCCCGTTTGCGCGGAAACGGGCACTGTCAGTCAGCTCTTTCTCGGCTAGGTTGAAATCTATACTAGTACTTGCTGATGTGCATTCAGCGCTCTTTGCCGACCTGATTGGCGGCAACGCGGGGTGGCCCGGATTGACTTCGCGTACGGCAGGCTTGGCTCATATGTCCTTCGCGACGAAAGTATAAGGGCATGCACCGCAGCTTTACAGGCGGGTTTGGTAGCGCTACCGTTTCACAGTCGCGTGACCCGGGGGGAGCTGGGGAAACGTCGCCGACGCCAGTGGTGGATGCTTGCCGGCATCCGTTTCAGCCACACCTTGATTGGAAACGGCTCCCCGCGAGACCTCGCAGGGACCATCGGGAGGAGTTCGATGGCGTCTGTCGCGATTGGCGATGTCTACAAGTCGTTCGGAGCCACCCAGATCCTGCACGGCGTCAGCGTCGACATAGAGGACGGCGAGTTCGTCACGCTGGTCGGGCCTTCGGGATGCGGAAAATCGACGCTTCTGCGGATGATTGCCGGGCTGGAAAAAATCTCCCGCGGCCATATTTCGATCGGCAGCCGTGTCGTCAACAATGTTGCGCCGAAGGAGCGCGACGTGGCCATGGTCTTCCAGAACTACGCGCTCTACCCGCACATGACCGTTGCCGAGAACATGGCCTTCTCGCTCATGCTGAAGGGAGTGGCCAGGGCGGAAAGCGATGCCGGGGTGAAGCGGGCGGCCGAGATCCTCGGGCTGGTGCCGCTTCTGTCGCGTTATCCGCGCCAGCTTTCGGGCGGCCAGCGGCAGCGCGTCGCCATGGGCCGGGCGATCGTGCGCAACCCGCAGGTGTTCCTGTTCGACGAGCCGCTCAGCAATCTTGACGCCAAGCTGAGGGTGCAGATGCGCGCCGAGATCAAGGAGCTGCACCAGCGGCTGAAGACGACGACGATCTATGTCACGCACGATCAAATCGAGGCCATGACGATGGCCGACAAGATCGTCGTCATGCATGACGGCATCGTCGAGCAGATCGGGCCGCCGCTCGAACTCTACGACCGGCCGAACAACCTCTTTGTCGCGAGCTTCATCGGCTCGCCGGCCATGAACCTGCTCAAGGGCACATTCGCCAATGACGGCGCGCCGTCGTCGTTCCGGGGCGCGGGTGGCATCTCCGTGCCTCTGTCGAAACCACCCGCGATCGGCAACGGCGAAGCCGTCGTGCTCGGCGTTCGGCCGGAGCATCTGCGGCTGGCCGAGGACGGCATTCCGGTCACCGTGGTGGTGATCGAGCCGACCGGCTCGGAAGTGCAGATCATCGGCCGGACGGCGGGCGGAGAGGATATCGTCGCCAATTTCCGCGAACGCCATTCCTTCGCGCCGGGAGAAACCATCCGGCTCTCGGTCGAACCCGGCCCCATCCATCTGTTTCACGGCGAAACGGGCCAGCGGATCGAAGCGGCGCCATAGACCACGCAACGAGGATACACCCAGGAGGAGACGAGCATGAAGTTCACCAGACGCGACGTGATCCGCACGACCGCCGGCGCGGCAGCCGGAGCCTTGGGCAGCCGCTTCGTCGGCTCGAGCGCCTTCGCCCAGGAGGGCCTCACCTACAAGCCGGAGGAAGGCGCCAAGCTCCGGCTGCTGCGCTGGTCGCCCTTCGTGCAGGGCGACGAGGACCAATGGCTGAAGAATACCAAGCGGTTCACCGAGGCGACGGGCGTGGAGGTGCGCGTCGACAAGGAGAGCTGGGAAGACATCCGGCCCAAGGCGGCCGTCGCCGCCAATGTCGGCTCCGGCCCCGATCTGATGTTCGTCTGGTTCGACGACCCGCACCAGTACCCCGACAAGTTGCTCGAGGTGACCGAACTCGGCGACTATCTCGGCAAGAAGTATGGCGGCTGGTATGACGGCCCGAAACAGTATGCGACGCGCGAGGGCAAGTTCCTCGGCCTGCCGCTCGCCACCATCGGCAACGCCATCGTCTATCGCGAAAGCTGGGTGAAGGAGGCCGGCTTCTCCGAATTCCCGAAGGACACGGCTGGTTTCCTCGAACTCTGCAAGGCCCTCAAGGCGAAAGGCCATCCGGCCGGCTTCACCCATGGCCACGGCGTCGGCGACGGCAACAACTACGCGCATTGGCTGCTATGGAGCCATGGCGGTCAGATGGTCGACGAAAGCGGCAAGGTGACGATAAACAGCCCCGAGACGCTCAAGGCGATCGAGTATGCGCAGGAGCTCTACAAGACCTTCATTCCGGGCACTGAAAGCTGGCTCGACGTCAACAACAATCGCGCCTTCCTGGCCGGCGAAGTGAGCGTGATCGCCAACGGAATCTCCGTCTACAACACAGCCAAGGTCAACAAGGACAACGATCCGAAATTGACCGAGATCGCCAAGGACATGCGCACGACCAACATGCCGATCGGTCCAGTCGGGGAATCCGTCGAGCTGTACCAGGTAACAACGGCCGTCATCTTCAACTACACGCCCTACCCCAACGCGGCCAAAGCCTATCTGCAGTTCATGTTCGAGGACCCGCAGATGTCGGACTGGATCACGTCGTCGGCCGGCTATTGCTGCCAGACGCTGAAGGCCTTCGACAACAATCCGGTGTGGAAGGCCGACCCGAACAATGCCGCTTACGCGAAAGCCTCGGCGACGCTGCGACCCAACGGCTATGCCGGGCCGCTCGGCTATGCCTCGGCGGCGACCATGGCCGATTATGTGCTGGTCGACATGTTCGCCAAGGCGGTGACGGGACAGGCGACGCCGCAGGAGGCGATGGAAGAGGCCGAAAAGCGCGCCAACCGCTATTATCGCGTCTGATCCTGCCGGGCACCTTAAGCAGGGTGGCCGCGTCGAGATCTTCCGGGCACGGAAGGACCACGCGGCCACCCCTCTACCGCATCCTGCGAGGAATCCGCGCCCATGGCCGTGCCATCCGTTGCCGTTCAGCCGCGTCCGTCGATGCTTTCGCGACTTGCCGAGAGCCGGAACACGCTTGGTCTCGGCTTCATGCTGCCGGCGGCGGCGCTGCTCCTGGTCTTTCTCACCTATCCGCTGGGACTCGGCGTCTGGCTCGGCTTCACCGACACACGCATCGGCCGGCCCGGCATCTATATCGGCGTCGAGAACTATCAATATCTCTGGAGCGACAGCGTGTTCTGGCTGTCGGTCTTCAACACCGTGCTCTACACGGTCAGCGCTTCGATCCTGAAATTCGTGCTCGGGCTCTGGCTGGCTCTGATCCTCAACGAGAAGCTGCCCTTCAAGTCGTTCTTCCGCGCGGTGGTGCTGCTGCCCTGGGTGGTGCCGACGGTGCTGTCGGCCATCGCCTTCTGGTGGATCTACGATTCGCAGTTCTCGATCCTGTCCTGGGCGCTGCAGCAGATGGGACTGATCGACCATCGCATCAACTTCCTCGGCGATCCGACCAACGCGCGCGCTTCCGTCATCGCGGCCAATGTCTGGCGCGGCATCCCGTTCGTCGCGATCACGCTGCTGGCCGGCCTGCAGACCATCCCGCAGTCGCTCTATGAAGCGGCCACGCTCGACGGCGCCAGCCGCTGGCAGCTGTTCCGCCATGTGACGCTGCCGCTTTTGACGCCGATCATCGCCATCACCATGACGTTCTCGGTGCTGTTCACCTTCACCGACTTCCAGCTGATCTATGTGCTGACCCGCGGCGGGCCGGTGAACGCCACCCACCTGATGGCGACATTGTCGTTCCAGCGCGGCATTGCCGGCGGCCAGCTCGGCGAAGGCGCGGCAATCGCGGTCGCCATGATCCCCTTCCTGCTGGCGGCGATCCTGTTCAGCTATTTCGGCCTGCAACGGCGCAGGTGGCAGCAAGGCGGCGGAGACTGACATGGCCGCGATCAGAGAAGTCGAGCGCCTGGACACCGACGAAGGCGGCATGGGCTACCTGCAGAGCCTGCCGCGCCGGGTGGTGACGGTCTATCTGCCGCTGCTGGTGTTTCTGATCGTGCTCCTGTTTCCATTCTATTGGATGACGATCACGGCGGTTAAGCCCAATGTCGAGATGACGGATTATGTGAACTACAATCCGTTCTGGGTCGTGCATCCGACGCTGGAGCACATACGCTATTTGCTCCTGGAGACCTCCTATCCCGGCTGGCTGCTCAACACGGTGATCATATCGACGGCGGCCACCTTCCTGTCGCTGGCGGCTGCCGTGCTTGCGGCCTATGCGATCGAAAGACTGCGGTTCTCCGGCGCCCGTCAGGTCGGCCTTGCCGTCTTCCTCGCCTATCTGGTGCCGCCCTCGATCCTGTTCATCCCGCTCTCGGTGATGGTGTTCAATCTCGGTCTTTACGACACGCCTTTTGCGCTGATCCTCACCTACCCGACCTTCCTGATCCCGTTCTGCACTTGGCTGTTGATGGGCTACTTCCGTTCGATCCCCTTCGAATTGGAGGAATGCGCACTGATCGACGGCGCGACCCGCTGGCAGATCCTGACCAAGATCGTGCTGCCGCTTTCGGTGCCGGGCCTGATCTCGGCCGGCATATTCGCCTTCACGCTATCCTGGAACGAATTCATCTACGCGCTGACCTTCATCCAGTCGTCGGAGAAGAAGACGGTGCCGGTCGGCGTGCTCACCGAGCTCGTCCGCTCAGACGTCTATGAATGGGGAGCGCTGATGGCGGGCGCGCTGATCGGCTCGCTGCCGGTGGTGGTGCTTTATTCGTTCTTCGTCGAGCACTACGTCTCATCGATGACGGGCGCGGTGAAGGAATAGCGTCCGCTTGGCGGTCATGGCCATTGCACGAGGCACCCGCCAATCGATCGATTTTAGCGGATCGGCACCAAAGTGGCCGCCTCGCGGATGGCGCGGATGGCGTCCGGATTGGTGACGGGATAGCCCGATATGAAACGCTCGACCGAGAAGTCGGGGAATTCGGCATCCAGGCGGGCAATGTATCCAGCCGCCTCGGCACCCTCGCCGGCCGCGGCATGGGCGAGCACCAGGAACATCAGCACGTTGGGCGAATCCGGTGTGCTTCGGCGCAGCGCGGCGATGGCTTCCCGGTGTCTGCCGTTCGCAAACAGAACGCGGCCCTGCATGCCGAAATACCACGGCGGAGCGAGCGGGTTGAGGCGCATGGCGCGCTCCATCAGCGGGATCGCCTCTGCCGGATCGCCGGCAACCAGCGCCCTGCTGCCGGCAAGGAGCGCCAGCGTGTCCGCCTGGTTGGAACCGTGGTCGAAAGCTCGGCGATAACAGCGCTCCGCGCCTTCCAGATCGCCCAAGCACCCCAAGGCGTCGCCGAGACAGACGTGCACGGTGCTGTCCATCGGGTCGAGCTGGAGTGCATTCTCGGCCGCCATGCGCCATTTCCCGGCCGCCGCCCGGGGATCGCCGGCAAACCCGTTGCAGGACTGGATCGAGTAGGCGTAGCCAAGTTCGGTCCAGGCCTTGGCCAGCGTCGGATCCAGCTCCAGCGCGCGGGTAAAGAGGCGGATGGCTTCCGCATTGCCGTCGCGGCTGAACGTGTTGTGCTGTTCCACGCCGAGCAGATAAAGGTCGTAGGCGCGCAGGCTGGCCGGCGGCTTGCGCCGGATGGCGTTGCGGCCGACCGTGGCGATCGCTCCGAAACAGCCGGCGAGCGCGTTGACGACGGTTTCGGTCAGGCTGTCCTGCAGCGCGAATAGGTTCTCGACCGGGCGGTCGAAACGCTCGCTCCACAGGCTGAGGCCGGAGGCCGCGTCGGCGAGTTCGACAGTCAGGCGTATGCGCGTCTCGTCGGCGCGCAGTTGGCCCGACACGATGTAGGCAGCGCCCAGCGCGTTGCCGTCGGCGGCGAAGTCGCGGCGCTTGCTGCCAAGCGACTTCATGGTGTGGAAGGCGATGACCGGGATGCCGGCGTAGCGGGCGAGATCGACGGTGATGTCCGACGACAGGCCGTTGGTAAAGCGGCGCCAGCGTTCGTCGGCGCTGAGGCATTCGATCGGGAACAGGGCAAGCACCGGCGAGGAATCGGGCAGACCTGGAGCCGGTCCCGCCCCGCCGCCGTTGATATGCCTGGCAAGCGCGACCTTGTTGCGCACGCCGAGCTTTTCATAGATCGCCGCGAGATGGGTGCGCACCGTGGACGGCGCAATGAACAGCGCCTCGCCGATTTCACGATAGGTCATGCCGGCAGCGAACTTCTCCGCCACCGCGCGCTCGCGTTCCGACAACGCCTCCAAGGTCGTCACGATGCGGTTCATGGCCGTCCCTGCCAGCGGACGTGAGTGCTTTCAACCGTGGCGGATGCAAAATACTACAAATGCAGGACCCAAAACACCGCATGTGGCCGATTCACGCGGCGACGGCTCGGCGCAAAACTTTCCCTCAGCAAAGTCCCAATCAGCCGAAGGAGGTTTCCATGCGCCGTATCTCGATAGCGATGGCCTGTGCCATGCTGACCCTGCCCGCCGCCGGGAGGGCTTCATTGGCCGACGAATGCCGCCAGCTCATGGAATCGAACGTCAAGATCGACAGCTTGCGGCAGTATGCGGACATCCTCGCCAGCGCGGCCCGCAACGGCTGGAACTACGCACCGGCCGCGATCGACAGCGGCGCCAAGCGGCATTTCGAGGAAACCAGGCTGCAACTCATCGCCGCCGGATTCGAAGTCATGCCTGCCGATGCCCAGCCGCGATGCTCCGACGAGGTGGCGAGAAAACTGTCACCCATCTAATCGGTCCATTCTGTTACCTATCTATCCGGTTCGGACAGTGCCGCCTTTATCTCCCCCCTTGTGGGGGAGAAAGCGATTTCAACATCTTAGCGAAGCTAAGTGTTAGAAATCGCAAGAGGGGGGATTTGCTTGGGAGCTCCCTTTTCGGATCTCGGCGAGAATCGTCAAGCAGCAACCATCGATATTTCGCACCACCTCATCGTTCCAGAAGCGCACCGTCCGGAACCCTTTCATCGCGAAATGCCGATCACGCTCGGCATCTCGCTGCGACTCCGAATGTTGGCCGCCATCAACCTCCAGGATCAGCTTCGCCTCGAAACAGGCGAAGTCCAGAATGTAGCCATCGAGGGGCACCTGTCGTTTAAATTTCAGACCTTCGAGCTGCCTGTTGCGCAGCGCCTGCCAGAGAATGTTCTCGGCCTTTGTAGAGTCCGAACGCATTGCTCTTGCGAAAGTACGGTGCTGTGGCGGAACCTGTTGGCGCATGGTGCGTGAAAATCCCCTCTCTTGCGATTTCTAACACTTAGCTTCGCTAAGATGTTGAAATCGCTTTCTCCCCCACGAGGGGGGAGATAAAGGCGCCCCCGCCGCGCCCTAGAAACTGATCTCCACCGCCGTGGTGCTCCGCTTCGCCTCGCCATGAAACACCGCCTCGATGTTGCTGCCGTCGGGGTCGAGCAGAAAGGCGGCGTAGTAGCCGGGGTGGTAGGGGCGCTCGCCGGGCGCGCCGTTGTCCTTGCCGCCGGCGGCGAGGCCCGCTTGGTAGAAGGCGTCGACCATGGCGCGGTCCTTGGCCTGGAAGGCGAGATGGTGACGGCCGGTGAGCACGCCCTGGGCCGCGCGGCTATCGGCGCTGGAGACGAACAGTTCGTCCGCCCAGAAATAATCCTCGGCCTCGCCGCCGATCGGGACGCCCAGCACCTCGAGCACCGCGCCGTAGAAACGCCGGCTCGCCTTGACGTCGCGCACTACCAAATGAAGGTGGTCGATGAGCCGGCCGCGATAGAGTTGCATGGGGTGCTCCCTGGTTTGAGGGGTTCAATCTAGGTGGGGCCGGTGTGCGGTCAATGTGGCGTGTCGCAGGCTGCTGACACTTTGAGACGTCGGCGGGACAGCGCCCCCCTCTGGCCTGCCGGCCCCACTTGGGGGGAGATCGGATGTCACGCCGGCTTTCGCCAATCTCCAACGTCGCAGGAAGAAGCGCCTGCGCGGGAACAGCAATCTCCCCCCTCGTGGGGGAGATGTCCGGCAGGACAGAGCGGGGTCCTCTCGCGTGGAGCACCGACGCAACGAGGAAGCCGGCGCTCTACGCGCGGCGCCCCCGCCTTTGTCGCCTTCGGCGACATCTCCCCCTCAAGGGGGGAGATCGGGCGCCCCAAAAAAAATCCGGATAAAAAATGCAACCAGATTGTAGGATCGGTGTCTGCCCCAACGTCCTTCGGACGCAAGCGGCACGATCGACCTGGAAAAACCGTGCCGCATCAAACAGGATGCCTTACGGCATGGGAGAAAACCATGGACCTTTCCTATCGTTGGGTCATCGTCGCGGCCGGCGCGCTGATGACCTGTGTGGCGATCGGCGCGATGTTCTCGCTGGCGATCTTTCTCGAGCCGATGTCGATCGACACCGGCTGGTCGCGCGCCGGCATTTCCAGCGCCATGACGCTGAATTTCCTGGTGATGGGCGTCGGCGGCTTCGCCTGGGGCTCGATCTATGACCGCGTCGGCGCCCGTCCCGTCGTGCTTGCCGGCGCGGTGCTGCTCGGGCTGGCGCTTGTGGTGGCGAGCCGCGCCAACTCGCTGCTGATCTTCCAGCTCAGCTACGGCGTCATCGTCGGGCTGGCGGCCAGCGCGTTCTTCGCGCCGATGATCGCGCTCACCACCGCCTGGTTCGACACCAACCGCAGCCTTGCCGTGTCGCTGGTTTCGGCCGGCATGGGGGTGGCGCCGATGACCATCTCGCCCTTCGCGCGCTGGCTGATCTCGGCCTATGACTGGCGCACCGCCATGTTCGACATCGGCGTCATGGCCTGGGTGCTCCTGCTGCCCGCCGTCTTCCTGGTACGCCAGCCGCCGGTGCCCGGCGCGGCGGCCGACAGCGGCACGCCGGCGCCCGCCGCCGACGAGCCCGGCATGAGCGTCGGCCAGGCGCTGCGCTCGCCGCAGTTCCTGGTGCTGGGCATGACCTTCTTTGCCTGCTGCGCGGCGCATTCGGGGCCGATCTTCCACATGGTGAGCTATGCGATGGCCTGCGGCGTGGCGCCGATGGCGGCCGTCTCGATCTACAGCGTCGAGGGCCTTGCCGGTCTTGGCGGACGCCTGCTCTACGGCGTGCTCGGCGACCGGCTGGGGGTCAAGCCGGTGCTGATCACCGGCCTCGCCATCCAGGCCGCCGTGATCGCCGCCTATCTCGCGGTCGGCCGGCTCGAGCAGTTCTACGTCCTGGCCGTCATCTTCGGCGCCACCTATGGCGGCGTCATGCCGCTCTATGCGGTGCTGGCGCGCGAATATTTCGGGCCGCGCATCATCGGCACGGTGTTCGGCGCCGCCACCATGCTCTCCAGCCTCGGCATGTCCTTCGGCCCACTCGCCGGCGGCATGATCTACGACGCCTATGCCAGCTATTCCTGGCTGTTCATCGGCTCGGCGCTGGTCGGCCTGGGCGCCGCCGGCATCGCGATCGCCTTCCCGCCGCAGCCAAGCCGGCAGCGGCTGCAGATGGCATAGAGCAAGCAATCTCCCCCTCGAGGGCAGGGCTATCGCATATGGGTCAGCGCCTGGATTAGATAGTCGTCATTCCAGGCGCATTTCTTGATGCGGTGGCTGATGGGGACTTTGTCGACATCGGCAGCCTGAAGGATGTTTCTGGCGATGCGGTTGAGGAGCGCGGTGTTGGCCGGAGCATTGTCCTTGCGGGCGCGGGATTGATCCTCGTCGAGATGGACGTCGAGCATCCAGTGCAGGGCGTTCTCGATCTGCCAATGAGCCCTTGTGAGCTCGAGCGCCTGCTGCGGTGAGGGCAGCGTCGAAGCCATGAACAGGCGCGTCAGCGGCTTGGCCTGATCGCGCTGACTGGTGATGCGGATGAAGGCTTTGTGGCCGGCCATCAGTGGCTCGGTTGCGGCGACGATCTCGGCCTGCCGCCATTCATTGCGGCCATGGCTGGTTTCGGTCCGCTCCGCCACTGAGGGGGTGATTTCGGCCAGCTGTTGTTTGGCATAGCCAACCCAATGACGGCGGTTTCCCTTGAGCGCGAGCAGGTAGTCGCCGCCGCGTTCGGTGATCGCCTGGGCCATGCGCTTGTGACAGTGAAGCGCATCGGCCGTGACCATTCTGCCAGTGAGATCAATGAGTTCGACGACCTTGAGGGCCGCCTCGACCTCGTTCTCTCCGGCGCTCGGCGAGACCGCCGCCAGGCACAGCCGCGTCTCGGCGGCAAAGGCCGACACCGTCAAGGGCGGGCTGGCCGCAAGACCCTTCTCATAGGCTCGCCGCAGCGCCTTGCCGTCGAGCGAGATGACCTCTTGGCAGGCGCGCGCAAAGCCTGCGGCAAAGGCCGCGAAGGCCCGACCGAACGCCTCCGGATCGAGCAGTCGCAACAGCCGCGAGAAGGTGTCGTGGCTGGGCGCCACCTCATACTCGATCAACCGCGACAGCGCCTGTTTGCGCTGTTGCGCGAACAACGAGAACTCCGTCGCGTTGCTCGCTCCGCACAGGCTCGCGGCGATCATCATCACGATCAAGTCGCCAAGCCGGTGCGTGGCGTTGCCAGCGCGCGGATCGGGTACCGCGCCGAAATAGCTCTCAAGGCTGGAAATGGCAGTCCTCCTTCGTTCGACTGCCTGGCCAAAGAATCCCTTCTCAGGCCAACTTCAAGTCCCAAAAAGCCATATGCGATTCACCTGCCCTCGAGGGGGAGATTGCCCGCACCACCGACGCGAAATCCGTTGCCCGACGACGGCGAGTGTGGAACTCTCCGCGCGAGAAGACGCTGCATCTGAATGCCGGCCAGGCCGGCGCCATTCGTGGTCGGGGATATTGCAGTGGACACAGGCCTGGAAGCCGCCGAAGCAAGGAATTGGTCCCGCCTGCTGGTCGCGGCCGAGAGCGGCGATGCCGAAGCCTCGCGCGCGGAGCTCGCGGCGGGCGCGGATATCAACCAGACCGATGAAGACGGCTGGTCAAGCTTGCACCTCGCGGCGCATAACGGCCGCACCGCCGTGCTCGAAACCTTGATCGGCCACCCGGCGATCGACGTGAACTCCAGGAACAAATGGAAGAGCACGCCATTGAGCCTGGCTGCGGCGAGGGGTCACTTCGCCTGTATCCAGGCGCTGATGAAGCATCCGCAGATCGATATCGACGCCCGCGCCGACTATTACGGCAGGACGCCGCTCATCGAAGCCGCAAGGAACGGGCATCTCGATATCGTCAAGCTGCTGGTCGAGCATGGCGCCGACGTCAATCTCGCCGACAAGACGGGACGCAACAGCGCGCTCATCGAAGCGATCAAGGGACGCCACTTCGAAGTCGCGCAATATCTGCTGGAATCCCGCAAGGTGAACTTCCTCAACAAGGACATGCGGCTCAATGCGCTGATCTGGGCCGGCAGCACGCGCAACGCCGAGCTCATCGGCAAGCTGGACGCCGCGATCCATAGCTTTTTCGAAGGCAGTTGAAGGGCAGCGGTCGGCTCTTGAACCGTCAGGCCGGCGGCACCCCTTCGAGAGCTGTATGCGGGTGCGGGCGCAGCGGAAGCGGACCGGCAAAACGGGGCGCGATGCGGTCGCTCAGTTCCTCAGCGCAATAGTCGCCGCGGCGCCGCCCACGCAGACCGCGGCGCCACGGTTGAACAGGCGCGCGGCGCGCGGCGACTGAAGGGTGCGGCGCGTGCCGGCGCCAGCGATGGCAAAGGGGAACTGCACGGCCGCCAGGATGACCGCGGTGATGACCAGAAGGATCGGCACATCGAGCGCCGACAGGGCGCCTATGTCGACCACTGTCGGCAGGATGGAAATGTAGAACAGCACCGATTTCGGATTGCCGAGCGTCACCAGAACGCCGGAGACGAAGGCGTTGCCGCCGCTCCTGGCCGCGCCGGCGTCTGACGCCTCGACGGTCTCGCCCGCCCTCCAGAACTGGACGGCGAGCCAGCAGAGATAGGCGACGCCCGCCCATTTGATGGCGATCAACAGAAAGCTGAAGGTCTCGGCGATGAAGGCGAGGCCGGCCAGCACCGCGGCGAGGTAGAGCACGTCGCCCAGCACCATCCCGGCCGTCATCCAGGCCGCCTGCCGGTAGCCGCTCTTCAGTGCCTGCGCCACGATGGCGACGATCTGCGGTCCCGGAATGATAGCGGCGATCGCCAGCGCGCCGGAATAGGCGGCAAAGCCCGACAATGTCATTGGTGATGTGTCCTTCGATGCGAGGTGCCGAGGACAATCGGAGCGCGTGGCGATGGTGTCAACAGCGGTCCCGATGTTTCCGAGGCGCTCTCGGACTTCCTCGCAGGCGCCGCCACCAAGCTGATATTCCGGAACGCGAGAATCTTGCGCAGCGAAGCGAGTTCGGTACGCATGCCGCCGGAGGCGGACCTCACCTATGCGCAGTACTATCACCAGATAGCCGGGCTTTTTCGCGGTCGGTCGCCGAAGCTGCCAATCTCCCCTACAAGGGGCCAGATTGGCCAATCGCCTCACCCCGTGCCCGTACCTGACCTCAGCGCCTCCCTGCCCTCGTCGTCGCGGCGCAGCCGCGCGTCGGAGACCAGCATCACCGGGCACGGGCAGCGCTGCAGCACGCCGCTCGTCGTCTCGCCGAAGATGAGCTCCTCGCCCGGCCGCCGGGCCACGCCCATGACGATCAGCGCCACGCTCCTGCCCGCCTGACGGGTGATGGCATCGGCGGCGGCGGCCCTCGAGCGGATGGCCGTCTCGGTCTCGACGCCATAGCGGTCGGCAAGGGCGACAATGTCCTTCAGCACAGCCTCTCTGCGGCGATGCGAGACGGTGTCGCGCGGTTCGTCGCGACCGGGGCGCGCGACATAGAGGACCTTGACCGGTGCGCCGGTGACGGAGGCGACGGCAAGCGCGAGTTCCGCGCCGCGGCGCGCATTCGCCGTGCCGTTGACCGGCACCAGGATCCTGCCGGATCCCGGCCCAAGGCGCGGCATCTGCCGGCCGGCGCCGGCCGGCTTCAGCACCAGGCAGAGCGGGCCTTCGAAGGCGCCCGCGACCTCGTTCAGCCGGCGCGAGAAGCCGCCCTTCGCGGTCACTGCCCGGCCGAGACCGATGAGCAGCATGCCGTAGCCCTTGCGCGCCTCCTTGGCGACCGCCTGGGCGGAGAGCGGAGCATCATGGGGACGGCGCGTGAGGGGCTCCTCATGCGCGGGCTCCTCGTCGGCTTCCTTCGCCGCCTCGCGACCCTGCTCAGCGCCCTTCTCGATCTCGTCCAGATGCGCCGCTTCGCCGGGGTCGGCTTCGCTTTCGCCGCTTGTACGAAGCACGGTCGTCGGCTTGCCGGCGCCGATGACACCGGCGAGGTAGGCGGCGAAGCGGCCGACGACGCCCTCATCGACCACCACCAGCAGCCGCTCCAGATTGGTGATGAAGCCGCGCTGGTCGACCTCCTCGCGCTCCAGCCTTTTCTTTTCCGCCTCCCCCATCGGCAGCCGCCCCAGCGCCCAGCGCAATGTCGGCGGCATGGCCAAGGTGGTGATGACGGCCATGGTGACGATCATGGTGAAAAGCGTGTGCGAGAGCACGCCGATCGACAGACCGATCGAGGCGACGATGACCTCGGTCGAGCCCCGCGCATTCATGCCGCAGCCGACGGCGATGCCCTCGCTGCGGCTCATGCCCGCGGCCTCGGCGCCGATGAAGGCGCCGCCGAACTTGCCGAGACTGGCGATCGCCACCAGCGCCACGGTGAGCAGTGCAAGCTCGGGATCGACGAGCACCGTGAGGTCGGCCGAGAGACCGGCGACGCCGAAGAACACCGGCATGAAGAGTGCCGTGATCACGCCGCGCAATTGCCCCTCGATGTGACGCGACAGGATCGGCGACTCGCCGACCAATATGCCGGCGACGAAGGCGCCAAGCACCGTATGCACGCCGATCAGGTCGGTGATCAGCGCCATGCCGCCCATGATGGCGAGAATGACGGTGACCACCGCGTATTCCGAGCGGAAGGTGTCGTTGGTCCAACGGATGGCGTCGAAGACGATGCGGCGGCCGAGCGTGAAGGAAAAGACCATGAAGGCGGCAACGCCGGCGAGCGTGAAGGCAAGGCCGGCGAGCTCGATGCGGCCATGCGTGGCGATGCCGATGGTGATGGCGATGATCACCCAGCCGATCGTGTCCTCGATGATGGCCGAGGAGACGATGATCTGGCCGAGGTCGCGGCGCATGAAGTTCATCTCGCGCACCACCATGGCGACGATCTTGACCGAGGAGATCGAAAGCGCCGTGCCCAGGAACAGGCCGGAGACGATGCGCTCGCTGCCGGTGGCGAGCAGCGAGGCCGGCATGAACTGCGCGGCCACGAAGCCGAGCGCGAAGGGCACGGCAACGCCGGTGGCGGAGATGGAAAAGCAGGCGCGGCCGACGCGGCGCACCAGCCTCAGGTCGGTCTCCATGCCGGTCAGCAGCAGAAGCATCAGCACGCCGAGCTGGGCGATGGCGTTGATCATCGACTTCTGCGCGGCATCGCCGGCAAAGACCAGCCGCTCGGCCTCAGGCCACAGCCAGCCGAGCAGCGAGGGTCCGAGCAGGATGCCGCCGATCAGCTGTCCCATGACCGCCGGCTGGCCGATGCGCTCCAGCAATTCGCCGATGCCTCGGCCGACGACGAGCAGCAAAATGACTTCGAGAACGAAGATGCCTTCGCTGGACATGCCGGTTTTTTCGGCGGCGAAGGCGGCGGCCGGCATCGATGCAAGCGCCGCCGCCGCAAGCACGAGAGAAACCGGCCGGCGCCGGTTGGGCATGAAGGACAATTTCCGCACCCCTCGATTAGCCTCGCCATAACGGTTTCGCACATGCATCGGTTGCACGGCGGTGGAACTGCCACTCTCTCCCGTTGTGGGGGTGATGTCCGGTAGGACGGAGGGGGCGCCGTAGAGGGCCAACTTCGATTCAACCTATCTGCAAGCAGGCCAGTTTTAACCGTCATGGACGTGCCTGCAAGGGCTGGGATGCGAGCGGGACAGCGCCCCCTCCGCCCTGCCGCCCGCCCTGCCGGACATCTCCCCACAACCGGGCCACAATCGGGGAGATTGGCAACTCCGGCGCTGCCCTCCCTCTCTCTCAAGCAACTTCGGCGTCCCCATACAATTCGATTCAAATGCCACTGCCGATTTTTGCTTGTCGGTAAAGCGACTCACGCATGGTCGCGGCACGGCGGGGCAATAAGGAGAAGCTAATGAAAAGCGACTTTGCCGCCGCCCACCTGCACCTCGACAGGGCCTGCCACTACCTGCGCGGCGACGATGAGACCAGCCGCACGGCGCTTGCGGCGCTCGACCTTGTGATCGAGGCGGTCGCGACCGCCCTCTATGCCCGGCCCGAGGCCGAAGTGGTGCCGTTTCCGGCGGCTTCAAAGCGGGCGCTGCCGCCCATCGCATCCTGACTTATCCGCCTGAAAGGCAGGAACATTTCTGCCCGCCCCACATTGTGCTATATGGGGTGTGGCCGGCTCATTTCGGCCGGCCACGGCGGGAGGCACGTGGCAAGGGGATGTCGCAGGTCCAGACCGTAAAGCCAGCCGAAGCAGCGGCGCCGCCAAGGGGCTCCGATGCATTCGCGCTGAAGCTCACGTCCTCGGAATTCGCAACCACCATGTCGCATTTCCACCGCGCCGAGATCGCCCGCATGGCGGGATGGCGCGACCGGCTCGACCGCACCAGCAATTGGGCGATCACTGTGGTGGCGGCGATGCTGTCCGTATCGCTGTCGACGCCTTCGGCGCATCACGGCGTGCTGCTCTTCGCCATGCTGCTCATCACGCTGCTTTTGTGGATCGAGGCGCGGCGCTACCGGTTCTTCGACGTCTATCGGGCGCGGGTGCGTCAGTTCGAGCGCTATTACTTCGCACAGATTTTTTCGCCGCAGCCGGACTTCGCCTCGAACTGGCTGGCGATCCTCGGCGAAGGCCTGCGCTCGCCGCGCTTCCTCATCTCGCAGCGCGCGGCGCTGGTCCGGCGGCTGCGCCGAAACTACGTCTTCATGTACACGATCCTGATGCTTGCCTGGGTCTTGAAGATCACCACGCCCAGCCTCTCGCGCGAAGGCTCGCCGATCGGCTTCAGCGCCTCGCTGCTTGACACCTTCCGCGTGGCGACACTCGGTCCGATCCCTGGCGTCGTGGTGGTCTGCGGCGTCGTCGTGTTCTATCTCGCGATGGTTGCCGCCGCCTTCCTGATGCGCGCCGACGACGGCGAACTGTCATTCGGCGACGTGCATGTTTGAGCCTGGGCCGGCGGCCCTTGGTCTTCAGGCAGCCCTCCATTTCCACGCGCTCACAATCCCGGCGGCCTGACGAAACCGTCGGTGAGACGCGCCAGCGCCTTGGCCGCCGCCAGCAGCTTCATGTCCGAATGGCGGCGGCCGACGAGCTGGGCGCCGATCGGCAGGCCCTCCCGGTCGACACCGATCGGAATGACGGCGGCCGGATGCCCGGTCAGATTGAAGCGGCAGGCGTGGCTGAGCGCGCTCCAGTAGGGCGTCTCGATGCCATCGACGGGGATCGGCGCACCCATTTCGCGGTGGCGGAAGGCCGTGCACATCATCGCCGGGCAGACCAGCACGTCCCAATCGTCGAAGAAGCGCTCCCAGGCAGCGATGAATTCGTCGCGCCGGTTGAGCGCCTCGAGATAGGCAGCCAGCGAGGGCGAGGTTTCGCGCGGCTGCCGGAAGACCTGCGAATACCAGGTGATGAGATCGGAAAACAGCGCCCGCTCGGCCGAAAAATCGTGCTGCGGCAGCGCCTGCGCCACCCGCGCGCCGCCGACCTCGATGGCGCCTGCCAAGCCTGCGATCGCGCCGGCGATGTCGAGCGCGGTCGGCACTCCGGGGAATTCAGGCGCGAAGGCAACCCTGAGCTTCCTCAGCGGCGGCTCCGGCGCCTCGTCCGTCGCTACCGGCGGCACTTCGGTATCGAGGCCGTCGGCGCCGGCGATGATGCGGTGCGCCAGGATGAGGTCGTCGACGTCGCGGGCCAAAGGCCCGATGTCGAACAGCAGGCGGAAGCTGCGCGGCATGTCGGGCGGATCGGCGTAGCTGCCGGTGATCGGCACCGTCGCCTGCGTCGGCTTGAAGCCATAGACACCGCACAGATGTGCCGGCACGCGGATCGAGCCGCCGGCATCGCTGCCGATCTCGAGCGGCACCAGCCCGGCGGCGACCGCGGCCGCCGCGCCGCCGCTGGAGCCGCCGGGCGTGCGGGTGACGTCCCACGGATTGACGGTGCGGCCGAATATCGCGTTGTCGGTCTGCAGGTCGCGCAGCCTGGGCGGCACGTTGGTCTTGCCGATGATGACGGCGCCGGCCTTGCGCAGCCGCGCGGCAATCGTGCTGTCCGTCGCGGGGACATGATCGGCAAAGGCTTCCAAACCGACGGTGGTGCGCATGCCGGCTGTGGCATGGCCGTCCTTCAGCGTGACCGGCACACCGTTGAGCGGACCGACGGCCTCGCCGCGCGCGACCGCCATATCCGCGGCCTTCGCTCCGGCGCGGGCCGCCTCCTCGTCGAGGGTGACGATGGCGTTGAGAAGCGGATTGACGACAGCGATCCGGGCAAGCTGCGCCTCCATCGCCTCGACAGCGCTGACCTTCTTCTCGCGGATCGCCGCCGCCAGTTGCGAGGCGGTCAGGAAGGCTGTGTCGGAGTGGATCATGTGCAGGTTTCTCCCTGAGGGGGAGTGAGTGAATGGTGAATGGTGAGTGGTGAGTGGTGAGTGGTGAGTAGTGAGTAGTGAGTAGTGAGTAGGAGTAAAAAGGCGGATCTTAAGCCATTCTGATCTTCGATACCGCTACTCACCATTCACTATTAACCATTTACCATTCACTATTTACTATTCACTATTCACTACTTCCTTCCCTTCAATTCAACGAAAGCGCCGTCCGGAACTCCTTCGTGGTGTTGCGGTTCGGATAGGGCTCGTGCGGCACCGGAACGCCGAGATGGGCGCAGAGCGGCTCCCAGCCGTCACCGAGCTTGTGGATCAGCAGGCGCTCGGCCGGCACCGTCTTCAGCACCGCTTCGACATTGGCCTCATAGACGGCAATCGCATGCGCGCGGTCCTGCGGACGGCCGCCGAAGACCTGCTTCGTGATAAGGGCGACGCCCAACGACTCCTGATCCTGGCTGTCGATGACGGCCGGCAGGATGGTTTTTGCGAAACTCTCCCACCAGCTTTCGGGCGAGCGCCAGGTGAGGATGACGCGCGCCTCGGGGTAGGCCTCGATCAGCTCGCGCCAGTAATGCACGGAAGGCCAGTCGACGCAGGATTTATAACCGGCAAAGAGCCGATCCCAATCCGGCGCGGCGCCCCTGGCGAGCGCTCGCCAGAGCCGCTTCTGCTCCGCATGCGCCATGACCTCCGACATGTGATGGCACGGGCCGAAGCCGAGCATGGTCAGCGCCTCGCGCATTGAATCCGTGCCGGTACGGCCGAAGCCGGTTCCTATCACCCTGATGGTCATTCTCCCCTCCTCCCACTTGTCTTCCCCGATGGTCCGCTGCGGAGCGATCAACCTTCCTGAAGCACGAACCGCAGCCGATTGCCTTCCGGATCCGCCGTTTCCACGGCACCGCCGATCTTTTTCGGCGGCAGGTTGGCGGCATCGAGCCTTCGTTCCAGCGCAGCCAGCTCCTCGATCGATGCAAGCTCAACCGTGAAATGACCGAGGCCGGCGGAACCCGGTGGCGGCTCGCGCAGCTCGTCGCGCGCCCAGATGTTGAAGGCGACCATATGCGGCCGGCGCCCGGTGCCGCAGTCGAACATGCCGAAGCTCCTCGACTGGATGTGCGGGCGGAAGCCGAGCACGCCGACATAGAATTCCATCAGTTCCTCCGGCGCGCGGGCGCGCATATGGATGTGGCCGATGACTGCGTTCGCGGCCATCCTCTGCTCGACATGGCCGGAATTGCCGAGGTCGCGCAGCAGGCCTGGGACATCCAGCGGCTTGAGCCCGGAATGCGTGCTGCTGTCGGTGCCGATCAGCGCCACGCGGCCATCGGCCGATACCTCTCGGCGCAGAAGGCGTTCCGGCGTGTCGAAGCAGATCTCGATGCCGTTGCCGGACGGGTCGGAAACATAGAGCGATTCCGAAACCAGGTGATCCTGGGCGCTGTAGCGCAACCCGGACGCCTTAAGCCGGGCGGCGGTGTGGGCGAGGTCGCGGCGGCTCGTCACATGGATGGCGACATGGAAGAGATCGCGCGATTTCTGCGGCAGGGCGACGTGCGCTCCGGCGTGGAGCACGATCAGCTTCCGCCCGCCGGCGCCGAGCTCCGCCGTGGCGGGATCCTCGCCGAGGACCGCCAATCCGAGCGTATCGCGCCAGACGATCAAGGCAGCCGGGATGTCGGTCACCCTGAGATGGACCGGCCCGAGACGGGTGGCTTGAGGCAACCCTTCGTCCATCGTCGTCCGTCCGATTGCGGTCGGCGAACATATTAGCCGTGAACGATATTTCTGTCTCGCGCCAAGTTCGGGTTGACCCCTCCCCGGCGGGCGGCGACTATTGCCCCGAAGCTTCTTGGGAGGAGATCACATGGACGAGACCGACCACTGGCGCAACATGGCGAGCGCGCCGCGGGACGGCAGTCGCATCCTGGTGACGGTGCGCTCGTCCGAACAGGGACCGGCCGAGGTCGACATGGCCTACTGGTCGCGCGCCGACCAGTTCGGCGAGGAAGGCTGGCGGGCGTCCGACTCCTCGCCGGGCCGCATTGTCGAATATGCCGAGCCGGAGCTGAGATGCTGGATGCCGCTGCCCACGGCGGGGCGAGGTTCGTTGCCCAGCCCCTGGGAAGGCGACGACGTGCCGCTGGTGGATGGCGAGGGGATTTAGGTCTCTCTTCGGCGATTGGCGAAGCGGCCGTGACAGCCGATCTCCCCCCTTGCGGGCCCCTTGCGGGGGAGATGTCCGGCAGGACAGAGGGGGGTCGTCCCACGTAGATCGCCGACGTGGGAAGGACGCTGGCGCTCGACGTTAGACGACCCCCTCTGCCGCCTTCGGCGACATCTCCCCCTCAAGGGGGGAGATTAGCAACGCGCCCTACCCCACCGCCACCATCACCGCTCCCGCCTCCACCTTCGCCGGATAGGTCCGCAGGTTGATGCAGGGCGGCAGGCGTTTTGCCGCTCCGGTGCGGTAGTCGAAGGCGCCGGCGTGCTTTGGGCATTCGACCTCGTAGTCCATGACCAGGCCGTCGGCGATGTGCACCGCCTCATGCGTGCAGAGCCCGTCGGTGCAGAACACCTCGTCGTCGGGCGAGCGGAAGACGGCATAGGTCTTGCCGCCATGGTCGAAGCGGCGGGCGCCTTCCTGTTCGATGTCGTCGAGCCCGCAGGCCCTGATCCAACCGGTCATTTTTCTTCCCTTCACATCGCGGCGAACCCATCGGGCGGCGAAGCCGGCCGCCCGATGATCCGGGTCTAGTTCTTGTCGAGGTATTCCGCCGCATTTTCCGGCGTCACCAGCTCGAAAGGCACATAGACCACGCGGTCGACCTTCTCGCCTTTGGCGAGCGCGAGCGCCGCATCGACACCGCCTCCGCCCTGGCCCTTGGCGTTCTGGAACACCGTGACCGAGAGCTCGCCGGCCTTCATCGCCTGCAGGCCGTCCTGGGTGGCATCGATGCCGCCGACCACGACATTCTTCAGGTCGACCCCGTTGGCCTTGAGCGCCAGGATGGCGCCGATGGCGGATTCGTCGTTGTTGGCGATGACGGCGTCGGGTGCCGGGCCGGCGGTCAGCCAGTTGGTCATCAGGTTCTGCGCATTGTCGCGCGACCATTCGGACGACTGCTTGTCGGTGACCTTGATGAAATTGCACATGTCGGTCGAAAAGATCTGCTCGACATCCTTGGTGCGCTGGAGCGCCGCCTGATGCACGAGGCTTCCCATGATGATGTAGGCCGTGGCGCCGGCCGACTTGCCCTTGGCGCGCAGCATCTTGCAGACCTCGAAAGCTTCCAGCGTGCCGGACTCGACCTCGTTCGAGCCGACATAGACCTGTTTCTCCGGCAGGTTCTTCATGTCCGACGGCTCGAGGTTGACGAAGACCAGCGGAATGCCGGCCTTGGCGGCTTCCTCGCTGATGGTCTTCGAGGCATTGGTGTCGACCAGCGTGACGATGATGGCGTCGACGCCGCTGGCGATGAAATTCTTGACCTGGTCGAGCTGCTTGGCGACGTCGTTCTGCGCGTCCTCGACCTGGATGTCGGCGCCCTTCTCCTTGGCGCGGGCCTGCATGCCATGCATCAGCAGCGTCTGGAAATTGTTGTCGAAGTTGACGATCGAGACGCCTAGCTTGGCGGCAAAGGCGCCGGTCGAGACAGTCGCGAACGCGGTCGTCATCAAAGCGGCGAGCGCCGTCGAGATGAGAAGTTTCTTCACGGGTTTCCTCCCTCTGGATCTGGAGTGCCGGCTCACTCCTGTCTTGTTCGCCGGCCCTTTCGGGATCGTTGAAGTCGGCGGCTCAGGCCGGCCACATGGCTTTCTCTGCGGCCGTCATTTCGCAGCGGCGTTGGCGCGCGCCTTCTTCTTCTCGTAGCGGGCCTGCATGCGGGCCTCGCCGTCCTTGCTGCCGTCGTGGAAAGTGCCGAACCAGCGGTCGAACGGGATCAGGCCGTCGCCGTAGTTCACCTCGAAATATTTGTGGTGCAGGTAGTGGATATAGGCGTGGCTATCGACCGATCTGTCCTCGCTCAGTTCCACCTTGTCGAAGCCGACATGGCCCGGGATCGCGCCGAAGCCGGCATAGTGGAGCTGGTAGAGCGCCAGCAGCGGGTTGGACGGAATGATCAGGTGCCAGAAGGCGACGCCGAGATAGCCGAGCTGCTCCACCGGATGCATCGACAGCGACGACCAGGGCGACGGGTTGACCGAATTGTGGTGCACCGAATGCACCCATTTGTAGAGCGGCCCCCAGTGGATCGTCCGGTGCAGCAGGAAGAAATGCGTCTCGTGGATGATCGGCACCACCAGCGCCAGGCAGAACAGGTAGACGGGGTGCTCGGCGAAGCTCAGCCACGGCGCATAGCCGTTGGCGTAGGCATAGAGGATCGCCACCTCGATCGCGGTCCAGATCGGCATGCCGGTGCCGAAGGTGCGCAGCATGTTGTCGATGTTCTGGTTCTCGAAGAAGAAGGCTTTGCTCTTCTGCTCCGAGGGCCATTTGCCGTTGTATTTGAAGCGGTTGCCCTGGGCTCTCAAAGCGTAGAGTCGAAGCTCGAAGGCGCCGAAGAAGATAAGCAGTGCTGCGCAGTTGACGATGAACAGGCGCAGGATCCAGCCGACGGCGAGGGTCTTCATCGTCTCGACGTCAGGCAGCACGTAGCGCCACCACACCACTGCCGAGAGGGCGAAGAGCAGGTTGTAGGGCAGGAAATAATGCGGCAGCCACTTCAGCAGCGCCAGCGGGCGCGGCGGAAAGGCGAAGAGCGGCGCGGTGCCGGCCGGTTCGTTCGGGGCCCAATCGCCCCTCTTGTTGCGCGTGCCGTATTGCAGGTCGTCCATGGCTGGTCTCACAGCGATTGAGCAAGGGTGAGGAAGCGGTCGTAGGCGGCATCGTCCATGTCCACCTGGTGCTTCGCTTCCGGGTAGCCGCCTTCGGCGACATCGCGGCCGAAGGCGCGGAAAGCACTGATGCGCTTTTCCTGCAGCTCGGCCTCCAGCGTGACGAAGTCGGCATAGCGCTTGGCATGGCGCGGATAGTGGCCGGTGTGGGTGCCGAGCACATCGCAGGAGAAGAGATACTGCGTGTCGCAAGCAGTGCCGCAGCCCATGCCCATCGTGATCAGCGGCGTCGAGCGGGTGATGTGATCGGCGAGCCTGACCGGCACCACCTCGACCTCGATGCAGGCCGCACCCGCATTCTCCAGGTCCTTCGCCGCGCGCAGCACCTTGAAGGCTTCTTCCGCCGTGCGGCCGACGGCGCGGAAATTCGTCCATGTGGCGCGGTTCGGCACCAAGCCGACATGGCCGGTGACGGGAATGCCTTCCGCCGCCATCGCCTCGATGAAGCGCGGCGAGTGCGATGAATAGACCGCGTCGGCGCCGCGCTTCATCATGGCGAAGCCCAGCCGCACCGCCTCCGAGGGCGACGCGACCGCGCCATGCGGCATGCCGACGGAGAGGAACGCGTGAGGCGCCGCCTGGCGGATCGATTCGAGATTGTGGTCGGGCTCGCAGGAAAGGATGACGATGTCGCAGGCGACCGCGGCCGCCGCCTCGGCCGGCGTGTCGATATGCAGCTGCAGCCATTTCCTGCTGCCCTTGGCGCTTTGCAGGTCGTAGGCCGTCAGCCGTCTCGCCACCGGTGATCCTCCCGTTCGCGGGCGTTCGATCAGGTCTGGAAAAATCCCCCTCACCCGGGTTGCAACCTCTCCCCTTGGGCAGAGGGACCCGCCTGCGCCGGTGCTGCGCCGCGGCCGGATGAGGGGGAGAGGCCTGTCGTCTCCCGTTCAGGGGGAGTTAGCACCGCGAGGCCAGCCAAGGCTCGTGCTACCTTGATCAAATCAGATCAAAGGTTCTCGGCGGTGAAGGTGATGAAGCGGATCGGCGGGTTGTCGACGGGAAGGTCGTGCAGGTTGAGCGCCGCCAGCACCAGGTCGATGGCGCGGCGCGCCTGCGCCTCCGGCGCCTGGTCGAGCACGACATCCATCGTGCCGTCACGCAGGCCGCGGGTGCTGCGCTCGGTCAGTTCATGGCCGACGAAGAAGACGTCGCGACCGCGTGGGTGCCGGCGCAGCACTTCGTTCAGCGCCGTGTTGGCGCCGCCGGCATTGTACAGGCCGGCAAGATCGGGCCAGCGCACAAACGCCTCATGCAGCTGCTCGGCATTGCGGTCGCCATTGTCGAAACCGAACAGGGTGGCGACGGGCTCGAAATCCCGCCCCTCATCGATCAGATAGTCGGAGAAGCCGCGCACGCGGTCGCGGTGGACGCGATAGATCTGGCTGTGACAGATCGCGACCACCTTGCCCGGCCGCCGCTGCATCTTCGCCATCAGCAGCCCCGCCATGCGGCCCGCGGCGTAGTTGTCGATTCCGACATAGGTGCTCTTGGTGCCGGAGATCTGGGTGACGATCTGCACCGTCGGGATGTTTTCCGCCTCGAGTTTGCTGAGCGCGGCGCTCACCAGCGGATGGTCGGGCACGGCGAGGACAAGCGCGGCGCGCCGCATCTCCGGTTCGAGGATGCGTTTGGCGATCGCCGCCGGGTTGGCCTCGTCGAGAAAGGTGCGGTGGACGGCGATCGAGCGGTCGAGCGTCGCCGCGATGCGTTCGAAGGCGCGGGAGAGGCGCGCGAAGAAGGTGGCGTCGGGCCTGACAAGGATCACCTCGATGCGGATGACGCCGCGATGCGCTTCGGGGAGCCGGCGCGGATAATCGAGCGAGCGCGCCGCGGCGACCACCTTCTCGACCGTCTCGGGGCGCACCCCGCCCCTGCCGTTCAAGACGCGCTCCACCGTCGCCGTGCCAACGCCGGCGCGGCGGGCGATTTCGAGGAAGGTGGGCTTCGGAATGGGCGGGGCTCCTGGGGACGCTGATTTGGTAAGGAAACAAAATATCCAGGCGCCAATCGATTTCCAAGGAAAGGGTAGCGCCCGCTCTGCCCTGCCGGTCATCAGGAGATGGCGCCTTCGGCGAAGCTGCCAATCTCCCCCCACGAGGAGGAGATGGCCGCGAAGCGGTCAGATGGGGGTCGCCGTGCGTGAAGCGCCGGCGTCCCTACGACGCCAGACGAGGTTGGCGATCCATGTGAGACGACCCCCTCTGTCGCCTTCGGCGCATCAAGGGGGAGATCAGGTGCCTCAAAACATAAACGCCGCCGTCGCCGGATCGGGGCCGGTGCGGCCGTCGGCGGAGTCCATGCGGCGGACAGTCTGCATCTCCTCGTCATCCAGCTCGAAATCGAAGACGGCGAAATTACCGGCGATGCGGTCCTGGTGGTTCGACTTCGGAATGACGATTAACCCTTCCTGCAGGTGCCAGCGGATGATGACCTGCGCCACCGACTTGCCGTGCTTCTTGGCGACGCCCTGAAGCGTCGGGTCGGCAAGCAGCCGGCCGCTGCCGAGCGGGCTCCAGCTTTCGATGCGGATGTTGTGTCTCTTGTGGAACTCGCGTTTGTCGCGCTGCTGGAAGCGCGGATGCAGCTCGATCTGGTTGACGGCGGGCGTTACACCGGTCTCGCCGATGATGCGCTCCAGATGGTCCTGGTTGAAGTTCGACACGCCGACCGACTTGATGCGGCCAGCCTGCTTCAGCTCGACCAGAGCCTTCCAGGCCTCGACATATTTGTTCTGGCTGGGCACCGGCCAGTGGATCAGGAAGAGATCGATCTGGTCGATGCCAAGCTTTTGCATGGTGTCGTCGAAGGAGCGCAACGCCGCGTCGCGCTGGTGGCCGCCATTGCGCAGCTTCGAGGTGATGAACAGCTCGTTCCTCGGCACGCCGGCCGAACGCATCGCCTCGCCGACGCCTTCCTCGTTGCGGTAGCCCTCGGCAGTGTCGATCAGCCGGTAGCCGGCCTCGATCCCCCAACGGACGACCTTGGCGGTGATATCCGGATCGACCTGCCACACGCCGAGGCCGATCTGTGGGATGGTCGAGCCGTCGTTCAAGACGAGCTGTGCTGGCATGGGGGGATCCTTTTGGCGGGGAGGGTTGGCCCGGTCTATCTAGGCCGCGGTTCGGGGAATGCCAGTCGAGGATTAAGATAGTGCCGGCGCCAAAGCTGCCAATCTCCCCCCTCGTGGGGGAGATGTCCGGCAGGACAGAGGGGGGCGCCGTAGAGTAGAAACGTCGGCGAGACAAACCTCATTCCAAGTTCTGACCATGCCGCATACACCCCTGCCGCCCCGACATCGCGCGAACGCAAAATCGATGCGCAAGGCCATGACCGGCGCGGAGTTGAAGCTGTGCAACGAACTTCGTGGTCACCGGCTGATGGGGCTCGGCTTCCGCCGGCAGTTTCCGATCGCAGGTTACATCGTTGATTTTTGCCTGCCCGCAGAAAAAGCTGATCGTGGAAGTGGACGGGTCACAGCATGGCGACGGCGATGGCGCGCGCAGTGATGAGGCCCGAACCAGGCGTTTGGAATCTGACGGCTGGATCATTTTGCGTTTCTGGAATGACGACGTCATCCGCGACATCGACAATGTCTGTCAGCACGTTGTTATTGCGGCGGGACTGGCCTAACGGACTTGAGATGCTGGCGGGACAGCGCCCCCTCTGTCCTGCCGGACATCTCCCCCACGAGGGGGGAGATCAGCAGTTTCAACCCCTCGCCCCGAACCGCAGCCCGTCCATCAAGAGCTTCACCAGCCGCCCCGAGCGGTCCCGCCAGTCGGGCGTGTTGGGGGCGGAGTAGATGCCGCCCAGCGCATGCAGCACGTCCGACGCATCGACGTCGGCGCGGATCTTCCCCGCAGCTGCGGCCTGATCGACCAGCCGCTTCAGCGCGCCGGATACGCGGCCTGAAGTATCTGAGAACAGCGTCGAGTTGGCGGTGAGCAATAGCCGCAGGCTGGTCGCCAGGCCCCGCTTGGTGGCGATGTAGTCGACGAAGCGCTGCATCCACAGCTCCAGCGCGACATCGGCCCGATGCTGCCCGGCAAGTTCCTCGGCCGCATGGCAGAGCCCTTCCACCTCGCGGCGGTAGACAACCTCGACCAGATGCTCGCGCGTCGGGAAATGCCGGTAGAGCGTGCCAATGCCGACTCCTGCCCGCTTGGCGATCTCCTCCAGCGAGGCATCGACACCCTCGGCCGCAAACGCCTGCGCCGCCGCCACGACAAGCTTGTCGCGGTTGCGCTGGGCATCGGCGCGCAGCGGCTTTGGCGCCGGTATTTCAGGCTTTTCCGCAGGCTGCGGGGGCTGTTCAGTCAGTTTTTTCTCCACTCTCGCAATATGGGGCTTGAACCCATGCGGGTCAGCCCCCACGTAAATAAACGGAGGCGCCTCCGTTTTAGTGGAGTGCTCTCATCATATAATCAGGGGAAGCGGTATGTCACGTGTCGAAGGACGGAAAGCTGTTTCTGGCCGGCGGAGAACGGCGGCGCTTTCTGCGACGTCTGCGGTTGACGAGTTCGCTTGTGACTTCGTCATCCTAGGGCGGAGCAAGGAGCGAAGCGACGCGGCGCAGACCCTAGGATCCATGCCGGTACCTGCGAGCGCAACTACGGTGCAGGATTCTGGCCCGCCGCGTTCCTCGGCGAGCGTCACGGCATGGATCCTCGAGTCAAGCCGGTCAAGCCCGAGGATGACGAATAGAGAGGCCGGCGGGACAGCACCCCCCTCTGCCCTGCCGAGCATCTCCCCCGCAAAGGGGGAGATCAGGCTCTCCGCCGCCGGCGACCTTCCTCAGACGCCACCCTTGCCCCTCTCCTCCCAAGCCCCATCTCCCTCCCCCTAGCGTCCAGCAATCGGAGCCCGACGCCTCATGACCAGCCAGACAATCATCGATCCTCCCGAAGACGGCCATTTCAGGAACGGCCAGGCCAGCAACGGCTCGGCCCCCAGCCCCACCACCTTATCCATCCACCTCACCATCAACGGCCGTGACCACGCGCTCGACATCGAGCCGCGGGTTACCCTGCTCGACGCGCTGCGCGAGCGGCTCCACCTCACCGGCACCAAGAAAGGCTGCGACCACGGCCAGTGCGGCGCCTGCACCGTCCATGTCGACGGTGAGCGGGTGCTCGCCTGCCTGACTTTAGCCGCCCAGGTCGAAGGCCGCTCGATCACAACAATAGAAGGGCTCGCCGACGAAGACGGCACGCTGCATGCCGTGCAGGCCGCCTTCCTCGAACAGGACGCCTTCCAGTGCGGCTATTGCACGCCGGGCCAGATCATGTCGGCGGTGGCCTGCATCCGCGAGGGCCATGCCGGCTCCGACGAGGAGATCCGCGAATACATGGCCGGCAATCTGTGCCGCTGCGGCGCCTATCCGCACATCGTCGCCGCCGTCCGCCAGGCAGCCGAGGGACTCCGCTCATGAGAGACTTTTCCTATCTTCGCGTCGACAGCGTCGAGGCCGCGCGCAACGCGGCCGCGCTTCCCGGCGCCATGCTGCTTGCCGGCGGCACGACGCTCATCGATCTCGCCAAATGCGGCGTCGCCGAACCGGCCACCGTCATCGACATCAGCTATATCGAGGGACTGAACGCCATCGATGTAACCGCCGACCGCGCCGTCATCGGCGCGCTGGCCAAGATGAGCCATGTCGCCGACAACGCCGAGGTGAAAAGCCACTTCCCGGCGGTTTCGGAAGCGTTGTGGCAGGCGGCCTCGGCGCAGCTGCGCAACATGGCGACCATCGGCGGCAACCTGATGCAGCGCACGCGCTGTCCCTATTTCCGCGATCCGCAGAACTTCCCGGCCTGCAACAAGCGCGAGCCGGGCAGCGGCTGCTCGGCGATCGGCGGCGTCACGCGCGGCCATGCGGTGCTCGGCACCAGCGAAGCCTGCATCGCCACCTATCCGGGCGACCTCGCCATCGCGCTGGTCGCCTTCGACGCCGAGGTCGATCTCGGCGAGCGGAAGCTGAAGGTCGAGGACTTCTTCCTCGCCCCTGGCGCCACGGCCGAGCGCGAGCACGACATCCGTCCGGGCGAAGTGATCACGGCCATCGAGATCCCGGGTTCGGCCGCAGCCAGACGCTCGACCTATCTGAAGGTCCGCGACCGCCAGTCCTATGAATTCGCGGCGGCGAGCGCTGCCGTCGGACTGGAGCTCGAAGGCGACGGCCGCACCATACGCGACATCCGCGTCGCGGTCGGCGGCGTCGCCACCAAGCCGTGGCGGGCGCGTGAAGTCGAAGACGCGCTGAAGGGCAAGCCGCTCGACGAAGCGACCGTTCGCAAGGCGAGCGAGCTCGCCATGGAGAGCGCCGTCGACCATGGCGCCAACCACTACAAGATCGCATTGGCGCCGCGCGTGATCGCGCGCGCCATCCTCCAATTGGGAGAGACGGCATGACCGCTCATGACATGAAACACGCAGGCTCCGACAGCGCGCGCCTCGAGGCGGTGGGCGGGCGCCTGTCGCGCGTCGATGGCCCGGCCAAGATCACCGGCGCGGCGCGCTACGCGTTCGAACAGCAGCTCGAAGGGCTGACCCATGCGGTGCTGGTCGGCACGACGATTGCCGCCGGCAAGGTCACCGGCATCGACACACGCGCGGCTGAAACCGCGCCGGGCGTGCTCGCCGTGCTGACGCCCGACACCATCATGGAACTGAATTCGGCATCGGACTGGTTCGGCAGACAGCCGTCCGAAGAAACCTATTGCCCGCTCGTCCGCGAGGTCACCTTTTCCGGCCAGCACATTGCTGCCGTCGTGGCCGAGACCTTGGAGCAGGCCGTCGCCGCTGCGGCGCTGGTCAAGGTCGGCTATGACGAGACGCCGGCAATCGTCGACCTGAGCGACGGCAGCGACGGCATTCCGGTCGACGCCATGACCAAGGAATGGGGCGACGCCGAAGCCGCCTTCGCCGAGGCGCCGGTGCGCGTCTGCGCCTCCTACAACACGCCGCGGGAATTCCAGGCGGCTATGGAGCCGCACGGGCTGATCGCGCGCTGGGAGGGCGACGAGCTCACCATCTGGGAGCCGAGCCAGTGGCTCGACGGCATGGCGCGCACCTATGCCGAATGGTTCGGCGTGCCGTTCGAGAATGTGCGGCTGGTCTCGCCCTATATCGGCGGCGGCTTCGGCTCCAAGGCGTTGGCGCTCGCGCACAGCGCGGTGGCGGCGGCAGCGGCAAAGATGCTGGGACGCCCGGTGAAGCTGGTGCTCAACCGCCCGCAGAATTTCACCTCCTATGGCGGCCGTGCCGCGACGCGCCAGACGGTAGCGATCGGCGCCGACAAGGCGGGCCGCATCCAGTCGATCGTGCATCGCGGGGTCAACGAAACGGCCGTCGACGGCATGTGGGTCGAGCCGCTCGGCTCCGTCACCTCGATCATGTATGCCACGCCCAATTTCTCCTCGAAGCAGAATGTGGTGCGGGTGAACACGGTGGTGCCGGGGGCAAAGCGCGCGCCGGGCGAGAACCCGAGCGCCTTCGGCATCGAATGCGCCATCGACGAGCTCGCTTATGAGCTCGGTATCGACCCGCTGGAGATGCGGCTGATCAATTATGCCGAGCAGGATCCCCACGCGAAGAAGGCGTGGTCGACAAGGCAGCTGCGCGAGGCCTTTGCCGCCGGCGCGGAAGCCTTCGGCTGGGCTAGGCGTTCGCGCGAGCCGCGCTCGATGCGCGACGGGCATCAGCTCATCGGCTGGGGCGTGGCGGCCGGCACCTATCCGGTGCGGCGCGCTTATGGCGAGGCGGTGGTGAAGCTGCTGGCCGACGGCTCGGTCGAGGTCGAAAGCTCCTCCATCGACATGGGCCAGGGCACCTACACGATCCTGGCGCAGACCGCGGCCGAGACGCTTGGCGTGCCGGTGGAGAAGGTGTCGGTGAGGCTGGGGGATTCCCACTTCGCCCGCGCCGGCGTCACCGGCGGCTCGCGGCTCGCCGGTGTCATGACCGGCGCGGTGTACAAGGCGGCGGGCCAGGCGCTGGACGAGCTGATCGGACTGGCGCTCTCCGATCCGCGCTCGCCCTTCCATGGGCTGCAGGCGAACACGCTTCAAGTGAAGGGCGGCCGCATCGCCGCGCCGCGTGGTGACGGCCCGGAGTTCTCTATCGCCGAGCTGATGAGCACCCTCGGTCGCGAAAAGATCGAGGCCAAGGGCGACACTGTTCCGGCCAGCTTCACGCCGGAGCAGCGCTATAACAACTACACCACCATCGCCATGGCGCTGCCGCACACCGAGGGCGAGCATTCGCGCCACTCCTGGTGCGCGCATTTCGTCGAGGTGCGTGTCGACGAGGATTTTGGCACGGTGCGCGTGTCGCGCGTCGTTTCGGCGCTGGATTCCGGCCGGCTCTACAACCCCAAGCTCGCGGAGAGCCAGTGGAAGGGCGGCATCGTCATGGGCATCGGCCAGGCGCTTCTGGAAGAAGGCATCGTCGACCGCCGCCATGGCCGCATCGTCAACGGCAACCTCGCCGACTACATGCTGCCGACCAATGCCGACATCCCGGATATCCAGACGATCTCGGTCGGCATCCCTGACCCGCATTCCTCCGCCCTCGGCGGCAAGGGCGTCGGCGAGCTCGGTATCGTCGGCGTGGCGCCGGCGATTGCGAATGCGGTATTTCACGCGACTGGGAAGCGGGTGCGGGATCTGCCGATCACGCTGGAGAAGTTGATCTAGGCGCCGGTCTTGTCTCCCCCCTTGAGGTCCCCTTGAGGGGGAGATGTCGCCGAAACGCGACAGAGGGGGTCGCCGCGCGTGGAGCGCCAGCTTCCATGTGCCGCAATAGGCCGAGTCCAGTCGGACCGCCCCCCTCTGCCCTGCCGGGCATCTCCCCCTCGAGGGGGGAGATCACCTGCCCTCGCCCTGGCCCTTCAAAAACTGCCGGAGCAAATCCACCGGCAGCGGGAACACCACCGTGGAGGAACGCTCGCCGGCGATGTCATGCAGGGCCTCGAAATAGCGAAGCTGCATGGCCTGCGGCTCGGCCGCCAGCATGCGGCCGGCCTCGACCAGCTTGGCCGCCGCCTGCTGCTCGCCGTCGGCGTTGATGACCTTGGCGCGCCGCAGCCGCTCGGCCTCGGCCTGCTTGGCGATGGCGCGGACCATGCTCTCATTCAGGTCGACATGCTTGATCTCGACATTCGAGACTTTGATGCCCCAGGCGTCGGTGCGCTGGTCGAGGATCTCCTGGATGTCGCTGTTGAGCTTATCGCGCTCGGCCAGCATCTCGTCCAGCTCGTGCTTGCCGAGCACCGAGCGCAGCGTGGTCTGCGCCAGCTGATTGGTGGCGGTCATGAAATCCTCGACCTGGATGATTGCCCGCTCGGCGTCGACGATCCGGAAATAGAGCACGGCGTTGACCTTCACCGAGACGTTGTCGCGCGAGATGACGTCCTGCGGCGGCACATCCTGCACCACAACGCGCAGGTCCACGCGCACCATCTGCTGGATGAAGGGAACGAGCAGGATGAGCCCAGGCCCCTTTACCCCGGTGAAACGGCCGAGCGTGAACACCACGCCGCGCTCATATTCCCTCAGGATGCGGATGGCCGCCGACAGGAACATGATCACCAGCAGTGCGAGGATCAGATAGGCGACATAACCGACCGTCATTGTTTCGCTCCGTCGTTTCCCGCCGCGTTGTAACCTGCACCACGCCGCCGCACCGTCAGCACGAGATCGCTGACGGCGGTCACCTCCGCGCGATCTCCGGGCGCGATCGGCTCGTCGGCCTTGGCGCGCCAGCGCTCGCCGAGCGCCAGCACATGACCTTCTCCGCCTTCCCAGTCGAGAACGTCCACCGAGAGACCGCGCATGGCCCCGCCGCCGACGCGCGGCGGATTGCGGCGCGCTGCCCAGAGATAGCTGCCGGCAAGCAGCGCGAGGCCCAACGTCAGCGCCGCGGCTGGGCCGATGACCGCCCAGGATATGGCGAAGCCCGGCCCCTCGACCTTGAGCAGCATGGTCGCGCCGAGCAGGAAGGCGGCCGCGCCGCCGGCACCCAGCACCACTGTCGGATTGAAGGCCTCGACGATGAGGAAGGCGATGCCGAGCAGCATCAGGGCGAGCCCGGTATAGTTGATCGGCAAGAGATCGAGCGCGTAGAGGGCAAGCACGAGGCAGATGGCGCCGATGACGCCGGGCGCCACCGCGCCTGGGCTCGTGACCTCGAAGACGATGCCGTAGAAGCCGATCAGCATCAGGAGGACGGCAACGTTCGGATCGGTGATGACCGCGAGAAGCCGGATGAACCAGCCGGGATCCAGGATCTCGACGGCCAGGCCCTTCGTCGCCAGCACCTCTTTCTTGCCGGCCAGGTCGACGGTGCGGCCGTCGGCGAGTTGCAGCAGCTCCGTCGTGTCGCGGGCGACGAAGTCGATGACATGTTGCTGCAGCGCCGCGCTTGCCGAGAGGCTCGCCGCCTCGCGCACCGCCTTCTCGCCCCAGTCGCCATTGCGCCCGCGCAGTTCAGCGAGCGAGCGGATCAGCGCCACCGCGTCGTTGGTCGCCTTGGCCGTCATTGGGTCGCCGGCTGGCTTCCCGGTACCCTTCTCGTCCTTCTCGCCGCCGGGAAGCGAAGGCAGCCCGCCGATCTCGACCGGCGTCGCGGCGCCCAGATTGGTGCCGGGCGCCATCGCCGCGACATGGGTCGAGTAAAGGATATAGGTTCCGGCGCTCGCCGCATGGCCGCCGGCCGGCGCGACATAGCCGATGACGGGAACGGGGGAAGCCAGGATATCGGCGATCATCTCGCGCATCGAGGTGACCAGGCCGCCCGGCGTGTCGAGCTGAAGGATGAGAGCCCCGGCGTTGCGCTCGTCCGCGGCCTTGAGCGCTTCCTTGAGCTGGCGCGAACTTGCCGGACCGATGGCGCCGTCTATCGCGATGCTCAAGGCAATCCTCTCCCCCGCCGTTTCGGCCGAGGAGAAGGGAAAAAGCGCCGCGGCGGCCATGAAGGCCGCTGCCAGAAGGGCCACCCGCGCGAGTTTCACGCCTCAAAGCTCCTTGGGTTCAATATGGGGTTGTGCCGGGGCAAGTCCAATGAGGGTCCCCTTGAGGGCCCTTCAGGGGGAGATGTCGCCACTGGCGACAGAGGGATCGCCGCGCATGGAGCGCCAACCTCATCTGCCGCAGCAGCCGAGCCGAGTCGGACCCTCCTCACGATTCCACGGCAATTTCGACGTCGCCTCCAACGCTGGCTCCCTCGCCCGTGCGTCATTGTCCCCATCGACGGCGCGAATGAACGCGCTCGCAACAATGGAGACGACAATGACGACGATGGATCGTTTGCAGCACGAAACCGGCCGCAAAGGCTTCAGCCTGTTCGGCTCTGCCCGCCGCGGGCTGCGGCTGGCCTATCACGCCATGCGGATGCGCAGCGATCGCGCCGCGCTGCGCGCCATGCCCGACTATTTGCTCAAAGACATGGGCATCAGCCGCTCGCAGATCGAGCACTACACGTCCACGCGCGCCGCGCTCGTCGCAGCCGGCAGGACGGATGCCTGAAGCGGATGAACGACTGCATCGGCGGCCGGCCGCAAGGCTGGTGAAAACCCCGGCTCGCCGGGGTTTTCGCGTTCCGGCGCGAAGCGCTGCCGGCATTGGAGCCAGCCCCGCGGGCTGCCCGTCCAAATGAAACGGGCGATGCAATTTCCACGGTGGGCGTATCAGAAATTCCACGCTCCCATCCACTCTCGTTCAAACGCAGCGGCGTCAAAAAGGAAGCCGTCACGGCAACCCAGCCGCAAAGCAACCTTCGGAGTAGTCACATGCAACCCAACACCAAACCTGCCCGCGTTCCGCTCAACGGCGTCGACACGCCGAACCTCTTGGCGACCATCAATTTCGTCGCCGGTCAGCCGGAGCTCGCGAAGTTCCAGTTCCGTGCCCACAACGAATGGATCGAAGGCACCCACAGCAAGAGCGTCATGCATGGCTTCCACGGCGCCGGCCAGGAGCAGAAGCATGAAAAGCCCTTCTATGCCGACAGCGACCATCCAGCGATCCTGTGCGGCGCCGACAACGCCCCGACCCCTGTCGAATGGCTGCTGCATGGGCTGGCGAGCTGCCTGATGGCGGGGCTCGCCAACATCGCCGCCGCGCGCGGCATCAAGCTCACCACTGTGAAGTGCTCGGTCGACGGCGACATCGACCTGCGCGGCATCCTCGGCATCTCAGACGAGGTACGCAACGGCTTCCAGAACATCCAGGTGTCGTTCGAGGTCGAGGGCGACGCGCCGGCCGAGAAGCTCGAGCAGCTGGTCGAGCAAGCCCGCGCACGCTCGGCCGTGTTCGACGTGCTGACCAACGGCGTGCCGGTCACGGTCGGGATCAAGACCATCCAGTGACGCAGGGCTGAAACGACGGTCCGGAGAAATCCGGACCGTCTCACCCCAGGGTTCGGAACAAAGCCATGAAACACGCTGAGGTCGTCATCATCGGTGGCGGGCAGGCCGGGCTTGCGCTCAGCCATTGCCTTGGTCGCGCCGGCATCGACCACGTCGTGCTGGAGCGCGGCCGCATCGGCGAACGCTGGCGCACGCAGAGCTGGCGATCGCTTCGCCTCTTGACGCCGAACTGGCTGAACGGCCTGCCCGGCTCGCCTTATGACGGCCCGGACCCCGACGGCTTCAGGACGAAGGACGTCTTCGTCCATGATCTCGAAACCTATGCAAGCCGCTGGCAGGTGCCGGTCGAATGCGGCCTCGAGGTCACCTCCTGCAGGCGGACCGGCGGCGGCTTCGCGCTCGCCACCGGCGCCGGCGACTGGTCGGCCAAGGCCGTGGTGGTGGCCACCGGGCATTGCGACCGACCAATGATTCCTTTCGCGTGGGAGACCCGGGGCGGCCCGCTCTCCCTCCACGCTTCACAATATCGTTCCCCTGGCGAACTGGCGCCCGGCGGGGTGCTGATCGTCGGCGCGTCATCTTCCGGGGTGCAGATCGCCGACGAGCTTGCGCGCGCCGGCCGGCGCGTGACGCTGTCGGTCGGCAAGCATACGCGCCTGCCGAGACTGTGGCGCGGCAAGGACATCTTCTTCTGGCTCTGCCAGATGGGCGTGATGGCCCAGCCGCTCGACGGGCTCGCCAACCCCGAGAGCGCCAGGCGCCAGCCCTCGCTGCAACTCTCCGGGCGACCGGACAAGGCCGATGTCGACCTTGCCACGCTGCAGGCGATCGGCGTCGAGCTCACCGGCCGCGTGCGCGGCATAGCCAATCGCGAGATCGCCTTCGCCGACGATCTTGCCGCGCAGATCGCGGCGGCGGACACGAAGCAGGCGCGCCTGCTTGCCGAGATCGACCGCTTCGCCGGCAACGCACGAGCCGGCCGGCGCGAGCCGGTGCGGGTGCCTTCGCCGCGCCGCCAGCGGCTTTCGCTGACGGACGGGTCGACCGGCACGGTGATCTGGGCGACGGGCTATGCCCGCTCGTTCGACTGGCTAGAGCCGTCGGCCGTTGGGCCGGATGGCGAACTGGCGCACCGCGACGGTGTCACCAGCGTTCCCGGCCTCTACGCGCTCGGCTTCCGCTTCCTGCGCAAGCGCGACTCCAACTTCATCGGCGGCGCCGGCGTCGACGCGCAAGCGATCGCCGCCGAGGTTTCCAGCTATCTCGACCGCAAGGACCGCCAAGCCGCCTGAGGGGCCGCCCGAGGAGACCGAAGATGCCGACGACCGCGATCTCCCTTCCGCCCACGCCCAAGCGCGCCCATTACGACGCCATCATCGTCGGTGCGCGCTGCGCCGGCGCCTCGACGGCGCTGCTGCTTGCCCGCGCCGGCCTAAGGGTGCTGGCGATCGAGCGCCGGCCCTATGGCTCCGACACGCTGTCGACGCACGCGCTGATGCGGCCCGCCGTGCTGCAGCTGTCGCGCTGGGGCCTGCTCAAACCGCTGCTCAAGACCGGCACGCCGCTGATCGAGACAACGACGTTCCACTATGGCGACGAGGAGATCACCATTCCGCTCAATGGCGGGCCTGGCCTTCCCGGGCTGATCGCGCCCAGGCGGACAGTGCTCGACCGCATGCTCGTCGATGCCGCGCGCAAGGCCGGCGCCGAGTTCCTGCACGACGTGGCCGTCGGCGACCTCTTTGCCGACACGCGCGGACGCGTGCGCGGTGTCGAGACCCGCGGTGCCGGCCGCGCGCCCCTGCGGGTAAGCGCCGATGTCGTGATCGGCGCCGACGGCATCGGCTCGCTGGTGGCCAAATGCTGCGACGCGCAGGTGCTCAGAAGCGGCACGGTCTCGGCAGCCCATGTCTATGGCTACGCGCCGGTCGAACCCGGCGCCGGCTACCACTGGTATTTCCGCGACGGCATCGCCGGCTCCCTCATCCCCACCAATGAAGGGCTGGCCTGCATCGTCGCTTCGGTGCCGACCAAGCTGTTCGACGAGCGCTTCCGCCTCGGCCATGGCCGCGCCCGCATGGAGGTGCTGGAGGCGCTTTCGCCGGCACTGGCCGAGAAGGCGAGCCGGGCGCCGAAGGATGCCCGCCTGCAGGCTTTCCGCGGCGTGCCGGGCTATATCCGCCACGCCCACGGCCCGGGCTGGGCGCTGGTCGGCGATGCCGGCTTCTTCCGCGACCCGATCACCTCGCACGGCATTGCCGACGCGCTGCGCGATGCCGAGAGCCTGGCGCGGGCCATTCTGGCCGGATCGGAAGCAGCCTTCGCGACCTGGCAGCAGGAGCGTGACCTCTTCGCCCACCAGGTCCTCGACACCACTGACGCGATTGCCGACTTCGACTGGTCGCTGGCCGATATCGGCGAGCGGCATCGCCGCTTCAGCGCCGTGATGAAGGCCGAGGTCCAGGCGCTCGCCGCACACCCAATGCCGGTTCGCCGCGCCTTGTCCGCCATGAGCGGGCTGACGGCTTATCGAGCGCCGGCAAAAGAGGACGAACCGCCGGCAATGGCAGGCTCGAGCCTCTATCGCAACCGAACGGGAGCAAGACCATGACTGTACATTTGATGAAGGACGGCTGGATCGGCGTCGTCAAGGGGCGGCCGCAGGTAGGCGCCGTCGCCGAGCGTTCGCGGCGCACGCAACCGCAGGATATCGACGCCTTCGCGGAGATGACCGGCGACCGCAACCCGCTGCACTACGACAAGGCATTGGCGGAGGCTTCGGTGTTCGGCAAGCTCATCGTGCAGGGCGGTGTCACCTCCGGCATCCTGAACGCGGTGGTCGCGGAGGACCTTCCCGGTCCAGGCTCGGTGTTCCTCGAAGTGTCATGGAAATTCGTCAAGGCGGTCGGCGTCGGCGAACTGATCACCGGCCGCGTCGAGGTCAAGGACGTGCGCGCCGACAAGCCGATCACGAAACTTGAGACATCGGTGCGCAACGAGGCCGGCGAGCTTTGCCTCACCGGCACCGCAACGGTGTTCACCGTGCCGCTCGGCGGGGACTGACGCAAACCGCATCAGTTAGGCAAATAGCCGAACCGCTGCATTTGTGCCTCGTGACTGGAGGCGATCTGGTCGATCTGGCTCGCTGTCAGCACGTCGCGCCATTGGTCGGCCTTACCAGATCGGAAGAAATTCGCCGTGGCGGCCTCGGGCCGTTCGCGGAATCCACCCTCCTTCTCCTGGGCCTGGAGGCTGTCGAATGACGACATCTCAAGCGCGCTGTCGAGTTCGGCCGCCGACGGGTTCATCTTGAGGTGCCGGGCAAGACCGCCGAAGGTCTTGCTCGGCTCGGCCAGCATGTCTTCGTAGCGCATGACGTAGATTGCCGGATGCGGCGAACGCGTCCAGCTGTGCACATGCTCGCTCCATGAACCCCAGATTTCATACACCTGCTTTTCGCCGATCACCGTACGCATGCCCTCGCAGGCCATGAAATCGATCGTGTCGTCGATGGGCTTGCCGCGATGGTGCGACAATGAAATGACGACGTCGAGCGGATTTCTCACAATGTAGACGGCGCCCGCCGTTGCGGCGGGATTGATGACCGGCTGGCCCTCGTCCATCAGCAAGGCATTGTGCGTCTTGATGAAGGCGACGCCGCCCGCCTCATCAGCCAGCTTGACCTGGACCTTGGGACGCAGTGTGGGGATAAGCTCGTTATCGTCCTTTGTGATCTCCCTGCCGACCATGGCGGAATACCGCCACCTGCCAGCCTCGCCGCTGGAGAACCGTCCCATGTTGTTGATAGACTGCGCGCCGGCTTCTCCATGCAGAACCTTGAGCAGGCTGTGAAGGAAGTGCCGCGTCCAGGTGTTGCCCGACTTCGGGTACGACGCCAGCCAAACTATTCCGGATTGATGGGACAATGTACCTCCTCGGCCGGCCCTGTTGCCGGCCTCGCCGCCGCTGATACCGCATTCGACATTTTTGCAACATATGCGTGCAATCCAATTCCATCACATGGGTGTGAATTGAAATCTCCACCATCGGGCGGGCATGTGACGTGGCGGAATGATTTGGGCTTGGGAAATATCATGCATCTGAAAAGACTACTGCTTTTGGGCGTTTCATCCATTGCGTTGGCGGCCCTGGCACCGGCCGCGCGCGCGGCTGACCTCGCAGATACCTCAGTGCCGGTTGCGGCTTCGTTGCCGGCGCTCACTGCGTTCATCGAAGGGGGCGTGAACTGGGCGAGCGGCGATCGCCTCTATCCGAACACGCCGCTGCCTGACTTCTTCTCCCCCTTCGCGGGAGCCGGCGGCGAAGTTGCGGCTGGTCTCGATTACCGCTTCAACGACACGTGGCATGCCAGTGCAAGCTTCCGCTATGGGTGGAGCAAGCGCAACAAACATCACGACTCGAGCGAAACTGTAACTTTCGCGCGGCCGCCGGGCGATGGAACGTCTGGGCCTAACCGTTCATTCGATACCACCGGTGCCCAGGCAGGTACCGTTCATGTGCGCTCGTCGCACCTGGTTGCAGATTTCGCGGTGGGCCGCGACATGGGCATCGGATCCGGGGAGGCGCAGGTCAAGCTCGGGCTTCGCTATGCGGATCTGAGTGAGAAGATCAGCGGCCCCGGTGCGGCTTACATCGGCTCCGACCTGACATCGCTGACTTCCACCAGCGACGCCTATCTGAAGAGTCGGTTCCAGGGCCTTGGCCCCCGCGTGGCTGTCGAAGGCAGCATGCCCATATCCGGCCAGTGGGGCGTCGATTATGGCGCGGGCGCCGCCTATCTGTTCGCTCTTAAACGAGACCGGACATTCGCAGTCGAGGGCGGGGATATGATTACGCAGTCGGACAAGAAGGGTGTGTTCAACCTCGATGCGTCGCTCGCGCTGACCTATAATTTCACGCCGGCGACGAAGGTGGCGGTGGGCTACCGGGCCGACGCCTATTTCGACGCCCTGCCCGGGATCGACTTCACGAAAGTGGGCGGAGGGGCAGATACGACTCGCGTCTATCACGGGGCGTTCCTGAGGCTGACGACCGCCTTCTGATCATCTCAGACAATATGAGGAAAAGCCCGCCGCGCCTTCGGCGGGCTTTTTTGTATCGGGTGAGATGTGGCGCCGTCTCGGCAAGCCGCTGTTACCGGCCCGCGGTCTCGGCGATGAAGGCGCGGACGTGGAATTCGCCTTCGAGGAGGATTTGGTTCTGGCTCTCGAGCTCGATGAACCGCGCGCCGGGAATGCCGGCGGCCATGGCGACCGGATTCGACGGGTGCGACCTTGTCGTCCGCGCATGCAGCACCAGCGTCGGCACGCGCACCTTTCTCCGCAAGTCGCGGACATCATCATTGAAAATGTGCTCCGCAGGCGCCCAGGCATCGCCCGGCAAACGGTGCGCAGCATCACCGTCCATCTAGGCGGCGAGCTTTGCCTCACCGGCACCGCGACGGTGTTCACCGTGCCGCTCGGCGGAGGCGAGGCGGACAAATGATCGCGGCAATCGGTTCGGCCCGGCTGTCGGTTCCCGAGCCGGGCCGACAGCCGTCAATAATCGGTGTCGCTTTCGATGGTGACCGGACGACGGTGGTAGCGGTGATGACGCTCGATGGAGCTCGTGACGACGACGGTGTCCGCGCGGTGATGGCGATGCCAGGCTCGGCGTCCGTTGTCATAGAAGGCGACGGTGCCGTGATGGCGGTGATGAAGGCGGTGGCCTTCCTCATTGATGACGAGGGCCGGACGGTGGTGGTAGTGGTGCCTGTGATGCGTGCCGATGACTACATCGGCCTCGGTGGCGGATGCGACGACGGGTGCCGCGGCACAGAGCGCCAACGCTGCGAGAAGCACTGTTTTCATTGCGATATTCCTGGCTGCTGGAGCGTCCCTTCGCCGGAGAAACCCTGCCGGGCTGTTTGGTTCCGGCCTGGATTGGGCTGCCCGGCAGCAACGCAGCGAAGGTCATTTTGGGCGCTCGCGCCGCAGCGCAACATATCTGAGGTAAGTGCTCGCCGCGGCGTCGCAGGCGCGTCGCGACGGGCCGTTCGCGATCAACATGGCCTTGGCGAGTTGGTCGGAGAGCCCGTATTTGCTGGCGAACGACGCTGTATCATAGGGCTCGTCTTCCAGATCGTCCGCGAGTCTGTCGGTCATATATCGCCTCCCGATGCATTGGCGCGGTAGCAATGCGGAAGCACGACCTTCGGTTGCGGCGGCCGATCCCTCTTCTTTGCTTTCCGGACTTCAGTCCGACGCCGCTTCGGACGGTGGGCCGATGGGTGGAACGAACGCTCTTGGTCGCCGTTTGCCGGCATGCAATTCGCCGATGGGAGGTTAGGTATGGAAGACCCTCGCAACAGTGTCCTGGAGGCTCGCTGGCTGCTTGCCGTGCCGGCCTCGATGGTCCTTACCGTGCTGATAGCCGGCATCCTGCTTTCATAGGTCGCCCATGAATCGGCTCCTCTTCATTGTCGCCGATTTTCTGTCCCGGCCGCCCGGCTTCTATGCGATGGTTGTCGCGATGGTTGCGTGCACCTTGCTCGTACCTTTCGGACTTACCAACACGGTGACCTATGCACTGTCGGCAGCGGCCATCATCATCACGGGAATCGTGCTTATCCAGGGTTACCGGGACACGGCGGCCATCCACGCGAAACTCGACGAGATCGTGATCGCCCTGCGGCAGACGCGGAACGACGTGGTTGGGCTCGAGCATGCGGACACGCAGGAGATCAAGTCGAAACTGGTCGAGCTGGAGCGCGAAGCGGAAGCCGGCGCGGCCAACACGGCATCGCAGAACGAGACGAATGAGGCCGGTGCCGCAGCGGGCGGGGGGCGTTGGGGTAGCTGAAGCACCGGCCGAAGGGGCGGAATGGGCAACCGCCGCCACCCAAAGATAGGCTTCCTACGCCAAGACGAAATTACGCGATCGCGGTAGGAGATTTCCTACGATCCTGCTGTCTCGGCGACGAAGGCCCGGACGTGGGCGACGAACTCGTCGAAGGCCGGCTCGCCCTCGAGCAGGATGTGGTTTTGGCTTTCCAGCTCGAAGAAGCTGGCGCCGGGAATGCCCGCCGCCATGGTGCGGCCGGACTCGACCGGGGCAACGTTGTCTTCCCGCGCGTGCAGCACCAGGGTCGGCACCCGCACTTTTTCAAGCAGGTCGCTGACATCGATCACGGAGAAGGCGGCCTGCAGGCGCCAGGCGTCGTCCGGCAAAACGGTGCGCAGCATCAGATCGTCCATCCAGGCGAAATGTTCGTGCGTGGCGCCGGGGATGAACATGGAGCAGAAGGCCTGGCGGAACATCGGGTTCGACTTGCCCCAGCTCTCGCGCATCAGCGTCGCCACGGCTTCGCGCGTGGCGATCTCGCCGGCGTCGCCGCGCGCCCGCCAGCCTTTGACGTAGCCGCCGTAAAGGATCATGCCCGACACTTTCTCGGGGTGGCGTATGGCATAGGCGATCGAAACGGCGCAGCTTTGCGAGAGGCCAAGAAGCGTGAAGCGGTCGAGCCCCGCCGCCTCGACCACGCATTCGAGGTCCGACACCATGGTGTCGAACGAGACGTCGGCCACATGACGTTGCGACAGGCCGTTGCAGCGCTCGTCGTAGCGCACCAGCTGGTTCCGGCGCGACAGTTCCCGCATCCAGTGCCGCCAGATCGGACTGTCCCAGTCGAAGGTCAGATGCGACATCCAATGCGCGGCGCGCAGGATGGGCGGGCCGCTGCCGGTCTTGGCAAAAGCAAGCCTTGTGCCGTCGCGAGCCCGGCAGAAATGGACGGCGCGGCCGGGATCCTGCGCGGGCGTCGCGCTCTTGGCGAGCGAAGGCGACAGTGATTGCATCTGGGCCACGTCCCTGGCGCCGGGTTGCACGGAGCGTCCCGTCGGCTGGGCGGCAGCCGCCCTCACCTTCTCCTCCAGCGCGGCGATCTCTTCCGCCAGGCCGATATCCTCCGGCAGCAGCCGGCGCAGGCGCCGCGCAAGCGGCAGCGCCCGCCTCGGCTCGCCGGCCAGGCGCTCGATCAGCTCGCGCAATATGCCGAGTTCGGCGATCTCGACCTCGCTGGCGACGCCCGCGCGCCATGCCTCGTATTCGAAGCAGCGCTCGAGCGAAAGATCGGCGAGGAAATCGCCGCGGATCGAACCGGCCACGGCCTCCAGCTCTTCCGTCGATGGCAAGGAAAGATCGCCTTTCACCAGCGGCAGCAGCCGGGCATAGTCCGTGCCGAGTTTCAGCGAGACAGTGTTGCGGTCGGCGACAAGAGCGGATTCTTTGTCGCCCAGCACCTGGCGGATCTTGGACAGGCTCCAGCGCAAGGCGCCGCGCGGATCGTCGGGAATGTCCCAGAAGATTTCGCAGAGCCGCTCGCGCTGGTGGGCCTTGCCGGTGACGGCGAGATAGGCAAGCAAGGCTCTGGTCTTGCGCGACGGCGGCAGGTCGAGCAGCGCGCCGTCGCGAACCACCTGGAAGTCGCCGAGCACGCACAGGTCGAGCAGCCCCTTATGCGGAGCGTCGGTCATGCGGCCGGGCACCCTTCCACTGCCATCTGGCTCCTCGTCGATGCGGCGCAAGAAGACCGCACCGGAATATCAAAATCGGCTAATTTACGGAAGCCGATACGGCAAGAAGGACGTTGGGAATGTGCAATGGGTTACATTGGCCGCGGCGGTGAAACGGGAGTCTGCTATCCGCTGGCACGGTGCAACGGAGGGCCGGACCCAGGATTTCAGCCTGCGGAACTCGTGGCGGTGCGGGAGACCGGCCTGATGTGGGCGAACATGCTGCGGGCGTTCCAGCTTGGGAAGGCTCTCGCGAGCGACAGGTCGCCGTCGAGTTGGATGCGGTCCTCGCGGGTGGCCTGGGCCCAACTGAGCTGTCCGGCGTGCCATTTGACGAAGGCTTCGGCTTCCGCCGTGACGTAAAGGTCCTCGTCAAGGCCGGGATTCGTCTTGCAGATCTCGGTGTCTCCAAGCTCGATAAGCAGCCAGTAGCGCTCGCGGCGCGGGCGGCCGGTGAAGTCGAAACGGATGACGACGCGTCGATCCGGGAGCCGGTCCCGGCGGAGCGCATTGCACATCGACCACAGGGCCACAAAGGGGTCGAGGTGATGGGGGGCGATCTCAAGCCAGCGCGCACCCCACTCGCCGAGCGATTGGCAGACCGTGAACAGGTCGCGCCCCGCGGACGTGAGCTCGTAGTGGTGCCCGCGCCCGTCGGGCTTGGGTACCGATTCGATGACGCCAACCCATTCGAGCTGCCTTAGCCGCTCCGAGAGCAGCGTACGGGAGAGTCCGGGCGCGCCCTCCAGGATCTCACCGAAGGTTCCGCAGCCAAGATACAAGTTGCGGATGATCAGCGGTGTCCAGCGCTCGGCGAAAATCTCCGCGCCGCGGGCAATGGGGCAGTACTGGCCGTACGTTCTCACACCGGCAGTGTTCCACGCCCGCCGTAGGCTGTGAAGTCCAGATTCTTGACTATACGACGGCGGTCCGCGGTGGTCCGATCTAGCCTCCCTTCGAGAGAGGAGCACTCGACAATGACAACTGTGATCGCGAAAGTCGGCCACGGGAGTGAGATGCCGACCGCCGTCGAGATCGACGGATTCCAAGGCCCGCTGATCAGTGCCGACCATGCCGACTACGACATAGCCCGGGCAGTCTGGAACGGCGCTATCGACCGGCGCCCGCGCCTGATCGCCCGATGCATGGGGACCGCCGACGTGGTCGCGGCCGTGCGTTTCGCCCGCGACAACGATCTGGAGATCGCCATACGGGGCGGAGGCCATAACGTGGCGGGCACGGCCGTCTGCGGCGATGGGATCGTCATCGACCTCTCAGCGATGCGTGGCGTGCGAGTCGATCCCGCCGAACGCAGCGCCTGGGTGCAGGGCGGCGCGCTTTGGGGCGACGTCGACCGCGAGACCCAGGCGCACGGCCTGGCCACCACAGGCGGAATCGTGAGCCACACTGGAGTCGCCGGACTCACCCTGGGCGGTGGCGTCGGCTGGCTGATGCGCAAGCACGGGCTCACAGTCGACAACCTGCTCGCCGTCGAGGTGGTAACAGCCGACGGTGCTGTGCTGCGGGCGTCCGAGGACGAGCATTCCGACCTGTTCTGGGCATTGCGAGGCGGCGGCGGGAACTTCGGCGTGGTCACCTCGTTCGAGTTCCGTCTCCACCCCGTCGGGCCCGTCCTTCTGGCCGGGCCCATCCTCTGGGACGCGAACGACGCCGGGGACGTCCTCCGCTTCTACCGCGACTTCGTCCGCCATGCTCCCGACGAACTCGGCACGGTCGTGAGGTTCGGTACCGCGCCGCCGCTGCCCGTCATCCCCGAGGAGCTCCATTGGCGCCCGGTGATGATCATGGGTAGCTGCTATGCCGGGCCGATCGCGGATGGTGAGAAGGCACTGCGCCCACTCCGCGCATTCCGGCCTCCGCTCCTCGACCTGGTCGGGCCTGCGCCGTATGCCGGATTCCAGAGCGCGCTGGATTCGACCGTCCCCCACGGATGGAACTATTACTGGAAGTCCACCCACCTTCCCGAGCTCCGCGACGATCTCATCGACGTGATCGCCGGGCACGCGTTCTCCGCTTCCTCGCCGCGGTCATATGTGGCGCTGTTCCATCTGAAGGGGGCGGTAAGCCGGGTGGCCGAGGGCGACACGGCGTTCGGGAACCGCCACGCGTCGCACGCGATCACCCTGGACGCTGTGTGGCGACCCGGCGAGGACTATCGCGACCGAGACAGTGCCTGGACGAGGGAGTTCTTCGCCGCCCTCGGACGCTTCCGCGAAGGCGTTTACGTCAACTTCCTCGGCGGCGACGAAGACGCGAACCGGGTCCGCGAGGCGTATGGCAACTCCGTCTACGACCGGCTGGTGGACGTGAAGACTACGTACGACCCCGACAACGTCTTTCACCACAACCAGAACATCCGCCCGAATTGAGTGACCTTCGGAGCTGCACAGGCATCTCCCCCCGCAAGGGGGAGATTGCGCGCTTCAACGGCTTCGGCAAACTCCGGCGACCGCAATCGCAACCGCCACCAGCACCAGCCCAGCCGCCACCGCGAACGCAACCCGCATCCCGTCGGCGACCGCTTCAGGCGCCGCGGCGCCGACCTCGCCAGTGCCGACCGCGAAGGCAAACACCGCGCCCATAACCGCCGTGCCGGTGATCAGGCCGAGATTGCGCGAGAGGCTCAGCATGCCCGAGATCACGCCGCGCTCATTCTTATCGACGTCTGCCATGACGGCGGTGTTGTTCGCCGCCTGGAAGAGCTGGTAGCCGGGCGTCAGCAGCATGATCGCCGCAGCGTAGCCGGCAACACCGAACAGTGCCGGCAGCAGAGCGAGCCCGACGCAGCCGACGATCATTAGCGCCAGCCCGGCGACGACCATGGCCGACGCGCCGAGGCGATCGACGATGCGGCCGGCAATTACGCCGCACAGCGCCGAGACGACCGGGCCGATCGACAGCACGGCGCCGACCCGCGCTTCGCCGAGGCCCAGCGCGCGCGACAGGAAGAAGGGCCCGACGCCAAGCGTCGCCATCATCACGGTGGAGACCAGCACATTCATGGCAAGGCTCGGCGCCAGCACCGGATCGCTGAACAGCGCTGGTTTGACCAGAGGCGACGCCGCTCTCCGCTGCGCATAGAGGAACAGGCCGGCGCCGAGAACGGCCATGCCAAGCAGCGCGATGTTCGTGCCGCCGAAATGTCCACGTCCTGCCGTCATCGCCAGCGCATAGGCGGCGAGCGTCAAGGCAAGCAGCAGCGTGCCCAGCGTATCGAAGCGCGGGCCCACGCCCTGCGCCTCACTGCGGAGGAACGTCGCGGTTTGATCGCCCGGCAGGAAGCGCCGGGCGAGGATCATCGCCGCGACGCCCAGCGCGGCAGTGACGAGGAAGATCGCGCGCCAGCCGAGGGCAGCGATCAGCACGCCGCCAAGCGACGGCCCAAGCGCGGTGCCGATCGCCGACATGGTGCCGAGCAGGCCCATGGCGCTGCCGGTGCGCTCTTTCGGCACCGTCGCGCCGACCAAGGCAATGGTCAGCGCCATCATCACGGCGGCGCCCAGCCCTTGAGCAGCGCGGGCGGCGACCAGCAGCGGCAGCGACGGCACAAGCGCGGCCAACAGCGACGCGGCGCTGAACAGGCCAAGACCGGCGATCAGCAGCAGCCGGCGGCCGACGAGGTCACCCAGCCGCCCGACGCTGACGATGAGCGCGGTGATGGCAAGCAGATAGGCAAGCACCACCCATTGCACCGCCTGGAAGGATGCTGCGAAGGCGGTGCTCAGCGTCGGCAGCGCGACATTGGCGATGCTGGTGCTGAGCGAAGACAAAAGCATCGCCAGCGACAGGCTGGCCAGCGCGCCGCTTGCCGAGCGGCTTGCGGGAGCGGTGCGTGGAACTGCGATATCGGCCATCGTTATTCTCCGGCTCGGGTTTAATTTGCCGGGAAGATAGGCGCCTGGTTCATATGGCGGAAGACGCAGCGCTTGCACTTGAATAGTGCATGAAACGCCATGTCACTGCATCCAGGACGTGCTAGGATCGCGCCATGTCGCGACCCGATCTCAACCTGCTCGTCACGCTGGACGTGCTCATCGCCGAAGGCAGCGTCGCCAAAGCCGCGCGGCGGCTGAAGCTCAGCCCCTCGGCAATGAGCCGCGCGCTCGCAAGACTGCGCGAGGTGACCGGCGATCCGCTTTTGGTGCGCGCCGGACGCGGCCTAGTGCCGACGCCGCGGGCCATCGAACTCGGTGCGGATGTCGGCCGGCTGGTAAAGGAGGCGGAGGCTGTGCTGCGCCCCGCCGAGAAGCTCGACCTGAAGCGGCTTGCGCGCAGCTTCACGCTGCGCAACAGCGATGGTTTTGTCGAAAACTTCGGCCCTGCCCTTCTCGCGCGCGTCGCCGAGGAAGCGCCGGGCGTGCAGTTGCGCTTCGTGCCGAAACCCGACAGGGACAGCGCGCCGATGCGCGAAGGCAGCGTCGATCTCGAGACCGGCGTGGTCGGCGGCTCGACCGGGCCGGAGGTGCGGGCGCAGGCGCTGTTCCGCGACCGTTTCGTCGGCGTGGCGCGCTTGGGCCATCCCTTGTGCGACGGAAAGATCACCGCCGCCCGCTTCGCCGCCGCCCGGCATATATTGATCTCGCGCCGCGGGCTGGATCGCGGACCTGTCGACGACGCGCTGGAGCTCGCCGGGCTGACGCGCACGATCGCGACCGTGGTCGGCGGTTTTGCGGAAGCGCTGGCGCTGGCGCGCGGCTCCGACCTCATCGCCACCGTGCCCGAGCGCTATACCGGCAAGCTGCGCGAAGGCCTGCTCACGTTCGCGCTGCCGGTGAAGCTCGCCGGGCTCACCATCTCGCTGCTATGGCACCCGCGCCTCGACGCCGACCCCGCGCATCGTTGGCTGCGGGGCCTGGTGAGGGAGGTGTGCGGAGGGCGGTGAGACAGCCGATCTCCTTTTCGCGGCGACTGGCACGCAGGCCGGGCGAGGCGCGAAGGCCGACAGACCGAAATTTTCGCCCCAACAAAGTGTGGAGAGGTTGCTTGGCGACGCCGGGACGGAGCGGGGGGACGCCCAACGAGAACCCCCGCTCCGTCGCTGCGCGGGCACCTCTGCCCGATTGCCGGGCGAGGAACCTCGCTTCCTAGCTCAGGGCGCCGCCTTCACCGGTTCGTTCCCGCGCAGCCGCAGCTCGTAGTTCAGCCGGTAGCGCCCGCCCTCGAACTTCCAGATCAGCGGGCTCCTGACGCCCGAACTCACACCGGCGGCCAGGTCGGCCTGCTTCTCGGTCTCGCCGAGGATCTGCAGCAGGCAATCAGCAAATTGCGCATTGGCGCATTTGAAGATCGGCGACAACAGATAGGCATTGAAGGTCGCCACCCTGACCGTCTCCACCTCCTGCGCGCTGGCGCCGCCCATGAGACCGGCAATCAGCGTCGCGACAAAGATGAGCAATCCAAGCGCCACCCTGTCCAGCCACGACCTGCGCCTGGCAAGCACTTCGAGCAACCGATCGCCCATCGCACCCTCCCCCGCTCGGATGCGCATTCTAGCATCCCTGCATGTAGGCATCATGAAGCGGTTCACAGAGCGGCAGCGTTCCTCTCCCTGCCTTTGAGGGGCGACGAAACCGCTATCGCGAAGGGAAGTCACTTGCTCCCTGCCCGCCAATGCCGCACTGCCGAAATGCGCCCAAAAAAGTCAGGTTGAGAACCGGACCTCAAAACACCTCAACCTGTGAAAAACAAGCCTATTCAAATGTGTAGGCGGCAACATTCGCGTCGCCTGCCGCAACGGCCGAAAAGCCCGGAAATCCGCCATTTCGGAGCCTGCCGTGGCGGCAACCGCGGAAATGCAGCAGCGCGATTTCGGCTCTGCACAACGGCAAAAAACGCTGTTCCGGAGGGCGCCGCCGCCGACGTTGACAGCCACCCGCGCCAATGGCAATCGGCAGTGACTGGTCACGCCATGACCGTTGCTGTTGGGGACGGACGGGGTTTCAGCAGCTTGGCGGCGGCGCCGGACGGGCGGGCACTTGCGCAGTGTACCGCCCGCTCCTGGCCGACAGCGGCGCGAGGTCTCGCATACGAGGCTGCGAAACGTCCGCCAGACCGCTACTGAGCCGTTGCCGGCTTTTCAAGCGTCGGCTTGCTGTAGGTCTTCTTCATCGTAATTCCCCCTAAAGACGCTTCGCGCGGGTGAGCGTTGCCGGGGAGCGGACTATCAAGCTTGCGGTCGGAAGCGCTTGTCGGAAGGATCGGCGGGCCTACCAGCCGCTCCGTACGACGCAACAGGTCGTAAGAGCGGACCAGCGCCCTTTTGCTCTCCTCAATCAGTTGGTCCTGGAAATCTGCGGCCGCGTGCCCGCGCGCAGGCAAGTGGGTATCGTTGTTCTCGAGCATGCCCGCTCTCCGTTTCAGACGGGAGCGCGGATCAACGTCTCTCAGTCGCCAATGGTGTCCGGTGGGTGGTTACCAGCGATAAGGTAGGGTACGCCGATTGGCGCGCGTGGCAAAGGCAATAATTTCGACCGATCTCCGTGCCGCACGGGATTGCCGCAGGGGCGGCCTCGCTCGCCTCAGAAGGTAAAGCCGGACGACGGCGCGGCGGCGGTCGCGGCCGACAGCCTGTCGCGCTTCTGCAGCCGCGGCTTTTCGTAAGTCTTCTTCATCGTCCGTTCCTGGGCGGGTCAACGACCGGCGCAGGTGAACGCGATGCGGCCGCCCTGTCAAGCTTGCCCAGGAAGGCTTGCCCTGCTGCTGTTGCTCAGCGCGGCGGGACCGGGCCCGACGGCGCGCCGTCAACGACGCTGGACAGCTTCTGGCGCTTCACCAGCACCGGTTTCTCATAGGTCTTCTTCATGTTTCACCCCTGCCTGAAAGACTGCTGGAACGCTGGAAATCCGCTCCCTGAGACCGCGAACAGCCCATTGGGACACTGCGGTCCCGGTCAGGACGCGCGGTTAGACCGGGCCGGAGGCGACGAATGCGACGACGCCCGACAGCTTCTGGCGCTTCGACAGCGTCGGCTTCTCATAAACCTTCTTCATGGATGTGCCCCTTGCCCAATTTCCCGCCCCACGACGCAAGGGAAGCGGCGTTTTGTCAAAAAACGTTTTCGTGAGATGCGTGCAAAGCGAGCCGGCTGCAACCGAATACGCGCGGGCTGTGGTCAGCCGGCAACATCCGGCCTGCCGAGGTTCGTCGCTAGCCCGCGTGTTGCAGCCAGTGGCGGTCGAACACGTCGAGGATGGCGCGATACTCAGACGGCGGGATTTGGTTGACGCCTCCATCGCTGTCGGCACTGAGGAACTGGCCGAGCTGCCGGTCGACCGCTTCCGGGTGCTCCATGACGATGCCGAGGCTCGCGAGATCGGCGGCGATCGAGGTGCCGGGCGCCAGGTAGCCGCCCCATTGCTCGGCGGCCGGCGCATCGCTGAGGCGCACGAGCAGCATCCTGGTCAGCGAGGGCTGCGCCTCCGGGCCGATGATGGCGGTGCCGACCATGTAGCCGCCGAGCACGCTCACCGGCTGCGTATGCGGGAACAGGCAAAGGAAGAACTGCGCTTCGCCGCCCACCTCCTTCAGATGCAGGTAGAGGCTGCGCTTTGCCGGGGTAACCGGGCCGCCGAGCTGCAACTGCCCGGTCGGCAATGTCTCGCGATATGTGGCGGTGAACGCATGCGCGCCAAGCCCGGCCTCGATCGACAGGCGACCCCTGATGAGCTGGCCGCGATAGTAAGGCGACCAGGCGCGCGAATAGCACGCATAGGTCCCGGCAAGCGCCAGTCCGGTGCCCTTATCGTCATGCCCGGGCGAGGCCTCCGCCTGCGCGTGGGCGCGGCGTTCGAGCTCCGTCGCGTCGATGCCGTGTCGGGCCGCGATCGCGGCCGTGAAGCTCGGCAGATCGCTCTCGGCGATCCAGGCGCCGGGCCGCTCGAGGCGCAGCACTTTCGCCCAGTCTTCATAGACGCTGTGCTCGCGAGGCTGCGCGCGGCCTTGCAGCCATTTGTCCGCGCGGCCGATATCGAAAGCCGTCTTCGGGTTGACCGCACGGAATGCTGCCGCCAGATCCTTGCGGCTGGCGGTTCCCAGCACCACCGAAGTCAGTCGTAGCTTCTGCGCGATGTTCAGTGCCATCCGGCTGCACCTGTTCCGTCCCGACAGAATCGGGATTGGGCCTCTTGTTCGAGCGAAGATCATGCTTTCACGGCCGCCGCAAGCTCACTTTAGACTGCAACCGGAGCAAGCAAGCCCTCTCCCCGGCTCGGCGCCGTGCACTATATTTCCATTCGCTAATGTTCCAGGAATTCCAGAGAATTCCATCCCGTTCCGCATGTAGCCTCTTTTCGCACCATCGACCAGCGCTAAGCTCGCCCTGGGCAAGGGGGTCAGGAAAACGCGCTGAATGTGGGGCTTGAGCTCCCCTTCCTTCGTAGAGCTGTGACACGCTCGATATCGAGCAATGGCGAAACCCGGCTTCGAAAGTCGGGAACACCGAACTGAGATGACACCTCATCAAGAAGGACTAGGAGAAGACCGCCTCTTCCAAATTGACTCTGACCATGCTGGCGCAGGATGCATCGGCTTGGCGCTGCTTCTTAGAAAACGCGCCCGCCGGAGGATTGCCGTCGAATATGTCGAGGGCGCCCGCGCCGCAGACGCTGCAGCCCACGCGCGATCATCATGGGCAGCCAGGCGCATTCGATACGCTTCGCGATCGCCGGCAAGCCACGTCGCTCTTCGAGACGAGTCCGGTTTCAAACAATGAGGTGGCCACAGGGCCAACAGGGGAAACAGGGGAAAACAGTCATGAAAATCATCTTCGCAGGGCTCCTCCTCGCGCTTGCGCTGCCGCAAGCGGCCGAGGCCAAAACGAAGGTCCCAGTGACCGAGACCAAGGTGACCAAGGCCGAAGCGAAGTGCCCGCCGCTCGACCAGACGGCCACCGGCGGCATCGTGTCCGGCGGCGGTACGATCGCAGCGCCGCATGACGATCCAGGCCAAGCCTATCCGCCGGGACTGGACCTGCATTTCTAGGGCGCTCCGAAGGATCTGCGTGGCGGGCTTCCGTCCGGATCGGCGAGGCACAACAGAAACGGCCGGGCAAGGGCCGAACCAGACAGCCACCCTCCCAGCCTGAGGGCTGGGGCTTGGCGCCGCCGGCGGGGCCGGCGCCTGCCCGCGCGGATCGCAAAGCGGCGCGGTCCGCGCGGGCCAAGTCTTTCGGGCAGGTCAATTGAAGGGGAGACCGTCGCCTCCCTCATCCAGCCGCCTGCAGCTCCTTTTTGCGGGCCGGCCGGCGGCGTGGCCGGCGTTGCGGCGCAAGCTTCAGCATCACCGGCGGCTCGCTCGACAAGGCGCCCGTCACGGCGCCGACCATGCCATGGGCGACGAAATCGGCGTTAAGGCCGGCGGCAAGTTCCGCCGCGGCCTTGGTGTCGCCGTTGCCGATTTCGGACCAGGAGACGATGCCGACCCTGAGGCGCGGTTTGAGTCGCTTCAGCCGCCGCACCATGAAGCGCGCGTGCTTGGTGGAGTCGCGGTTGAGAAAACCGATCACCACCGTATCGACGCCGTTCAGGTCGAGGCGGCGGATCCCGGCGGGTTCGAGGTCTATGAAACTCGCTCGCGACACTTCGGCGCCCTGCACCTCCAGCACCTGCGCCAGCATCGCGGCGGCGGCGTCGTCGAGCTCGCCCCGCCCGCCGGCGCAAAGCACGGAGAAGCCGACGCCATCCGGAAGATCGACCTCCTCGGATTGAGCCTCCCTGCCCTCGCCGGCCTTCCGATCGTTCGCCTTGCCTTCAGCCGCCTTGCCTGCGGTGATCCTGGCTGAGGCTGCCTTGCCCGGCGAGGCTTCGGCCGAGGCAGTGGCTGCCTGCTCGTCCTCTTCCTCTTCGGCTTCCGCCTCTTCTGCTTCCTCCTGGGCGCTGCCGTCGAGATTGGCCACGAGCGTCAGCGCGCTCGCCGCGACCTGTTTGCGCTGCTCGTCATCCATGACGCCGCGGATTCGGTCCTGCTCGCCGAGCAGCAGCGCTGGAATCGCCACCTGGTCGTAGAACTCGAACAGGTATTTTTCTTCGAGCATCTCCTCGGCGTGGTCGGTCGCCTCGTCCGGATCGGCGGCGAGCAGCCGCTGATAGAGACGCGCATGCGGCTCCAGCACCGGCTCGTTGCCGAACAGCACGTCGAGGAACTCGAACTGCGGCACGTGGCGGCCGAGGACCACGAGGCAGACGGTGAGCGGCGTCGACAGCACCAGGCCGATCGGCCCCCAGAGCCAGGTCCAGAAGATCGCCGCGACGATGATGGCGAGCGGCGAAAGGCCGGTGCGCGAGCCGTAGAGCCATGGCTCGATAACGTTGCCGGTGATCAGCTCCATGACGATGAACAGCGCCGCGGTCCACAGAAGCAGCGACCAGCCGGGCGCCACGGCCAGCGCCAGGAACAGCGGCAGCAGTGCGCCGATGATCGGGCCGATATAGGGAACGAAGCGCAAGGCGAGCGCCAGCATGCCCCAAAGCAGCGCGTTGGGGATGCCCAGCACCCACAGGCCGATGGTGATCGGGATGGCGTAGATGACGTTGACCACCAGCTGCATCAACAGATACTGGCCGACCCGCTTGCCGGCGTCCTGCAGCGCCTGGGTGGTGCGGTGGAGATCGCCATAGCCGACGAGGCGGATGAAGCGGTCGCGCAGATCCTCCCGCTCCATCAGCATGAAGATGACGACGACGACCACAAGGCCGGCAGAGCCGAGCGGACTGAGCAGCGGCTCGATGACCTTTTGCAACACTTCGAGCGGCCTTTCATGCGCGACGATCTCGACCGGGATCGGATCGCGCTTCGGCGTCTGGGCGGCGGATGGCAGTTGCGGCTCCTGGCGCTCGAACTCCTGGCCGACGCGCTCGATCACGCCGCTCAGGCGCGAGATGATGCCGTTGCCCAGCCCGTTTTCCTTCAGCGCGCGGATTTTTGTCAGGATGTTGATCTGGTAGACGGGGATGTTCTGGGCGAGGTCGCTGACCTGCGTGGCCACCACGAAGGAGAACAGCGCAAGCGCGGCAAAGGCGCCCAGAACGCTGGCGATGACGGCAGGCAGGCGCGGAATGCCGACGCGTTTCAACGCCGACACGACCGGCGCGATGGCGAAAGTCAACAGCAGCGCGACTGCGATCGGCAAGAACACCTCGCGCCCGAAATAGAGCGCCGCAACCGACGCGACGACAGTTGCGACCGTCGGCAGCGCCGTGCGCGGATGGCTGCGCGAGGCAGCAAGCAGGCCCGCCAGCCCCGGTTCCGACTCGCGCGTGCCGTTCTGACGATTACCCGCCACCGTGAGTCTCCACCCTGCCCGCCATCATTGGCGATATTTCGCCGGCGTGCAACGCGCGGATCGGAGGATGGTTGCGAGGTGCGATCAGTTAGCGGGAGGACGAAGCGGCTGATGCAAAATCTCCCCTTGCGGACAAGGGGAGATCTGATGCGCTCGACTGCCGCACCGGCAGGTCCGTGGCCCAGCTATTTTACCGGGATCATGAGATGCGCGTAGGGCGTGCCCGGCCACATCACATAAGGCTTGGACGTGTCGGGCTTGGCATCGGTCGGATAGCCTTTCATCATGTCCATCGCGTTGACGATCATCACATGCGGGCCGGTCTCGATCCAATTGTTGCCTGCCTCGGGCTTCGTCGCATAAGGATCGGTATTGCTGCCGTCGGTGCCGCCGGACAGCATGTACATGAAGCCGACCTTGCCTTTGGGCGGTTCCTTCTTTTCCAGCCAGGCCATCGCCCATTCCATCGAGTTGGCATCGCCGCACATCGGATCCGGACCGGGCGAGGCCGGGTTGTCCGGCATGCACCAGAAGCCGCTCTTGCCCTCGCGCAGGGTGCGCATGTTCCCCTTTTCATCCATGGCGTAGACCGCAGCGCCACTCGCCACTGCGGCGGGTGCGGCGGACTCGGCGCTCTTGATCAGCGCAGCATCGTCGGCAGCTGCGCCCTGCATCGCAATCAAACTGCCCGCTGCCAACAGCGCAGCGACCGTCAGAAGCCGTTTCATGGCCGTTCTCCGGTTCGAGTTGATGTCTTTGTGCATGATGTCGGACGTCACGGCGTCCCAGGGCCGTTCGTCGGTGAAAAAATCCTAGCAGATTGTGGGCGGGCGGACAATTCAACTTTAGCTTTTGCTAATGTCCTTCCATGCTCTCGAACGCTGGCGAAACCGGCGGCTAAGCTCCTTCGTCATCCTGGGGCGGAGCAAGGAGCGAAGCGACGCCCGCAGACCCTAGGATGCCATGCCCCGACATGCGGGCTTTGCAGCGGTGCAGAACTCTCACCACCCAATTCCACGGAAGAGTTCGAACCACTCCGGATTGGCCTTTTCGATCAGCTCGATCTTCCATTGGCGTGGCCAGCGTTTCAGGGACTTCTCGCGCCGGATGGCGTCGGCGATGTCGAAATACTCCTCGTACCAGACCAGTCGCTGCACGCCGTATCGGCTGGTAAAACGTGAGCTTCCGCCAGCCTTGTGCTCGGGCATGCGGCGGCTGAGGTCGTTGGTGACCCCGATGTAGATGGTGCCACCCTTCTGGCTTGCGGTCATGTAGACATAGCCGGTCATGGGTTCGATCTTGGCCCGAGCTGTTGCTGGTGGCTATTCTGCACAGTTGCATTCTACGGCCAATGTCACGGCATGGATCCTAGGGTCTGCGCGCGTCGCTTCGCTCCTTGCTCCGCCCTAGGATGACGAAGTGTCGGGTGCCGCCGCCCCTGATGCTCACCCCCCCTCTGCCCTGCCGGGCATCTCCCCCGCAAGAAGGGAGCTTAGCAGCTCACCCTCCCTTTATGTTGCACTGCGTTAGATTTGTTGCATTGCGGTATGAGCCCATAGGCGCGAGGCTTTACCCAAGGCGGGATACGAAACGACCGTTGCGAGGTTCGCCTTCGTGTCAGCACCATCGCCGGACTTCCGGCCCGACATTGAGGGGTTGCGGGCGCTCGCCGTGGCGGGCGTTGTCGCTTTCCACTTCGGCCTCACCGCCCTGCCAGGCGGCTTTGCCGGCGTGGACATCTTTTTCGTCATCTCCGGCTACCTGATCACCCGCCATCTGGTCAGCGAGATTTCGCTGACCGGCCGGCTTGACCTGCTTCGCTTTTATGCCCGACGCGCGCGGCGCCTGCTGCCGGTGGCGCTGTTCGTCATCGCCGCAACGCTTGCCGTCGGCGCGCTGATCCTGTCGCCGGAGGAGCAGGCGCTCTATTCCAAGGGCGCGATGTTCGCCTCCGCCTACATGATCAATCTGTGGCTGATCCGCTGGTCGTTCGACTATTTCGCCAACGACGCCGCCAACAACCCCTTCATCCACTACTGGTCGCTGTCGGTGGAGGAGCAGTTCTACCTCGCCTGGCCGGCGCTGCTGATGCTGGCGGCATGGTTGAGGCCGGGCAAGCAGACGATCATGCTGGTGATCGGCAGTGCCGGCCTGGTCTCCTTCGCGGTCTGCGCCTGGCTGACCCCCATTTCGCAGCCCTGGGCCTTCTACTTCTCGCCGCTGCGCGCCTGGGAATTCGCCGCCGGCGGGCTGGCCTCGATGGCGCCGGCATGGCTGCTGCAGAACCGCCCGCGGCTCGGGACGGCGTTCAGCCTCTGCGGGCTAGCCCTGATTATCTTCGCTTACCTCACCTTCAGCGAGGAGGCTCCCTTCCCCGGTTTCCTGGCGCTGGTGCCCGTGGCCGGTACTGTCCTTCTCTTGCTGGCGGGAGCGGCCGGCGTCAGGGACGGCATTCTTTCGCGCAATTCCCAACGGAAAACCGCGGGGCTCTTTTCCTGGAATTGCGTAAATGCCGCCCTGGCGCTGCCGCCTTTACAATGGATCGGAAAGCTTTCCTATTCGCTCTATCTCTGGCACTGGCCCGTGATCGTCTATGCCGGCATGCTGGTCGAGGAACTGACTTTTCCGCAACGCCTCGCCTGCCTCGGGCTGACGTTGGCGCTCTCTGCTCTTAGCTACCATTTCATCGAAAATCCGATCCGCCGCAACGGCTGGCTTATGGCCAATGCGGCGCGGGCGCTGGTGCCGGCCCTCCTCCTGACCGGCACCGGCGTCGCAGCCGCCTACGGCAACGCAGCGCTTGCCGTGCGCGCCGAGGACCCCGAGCAGCGCGCGATCGCGGCAAGTGCGGCCGAGCCGGCCACCGCGCGCGCCAAGGCTTGCGTCGAGGGCTACGACACGGTGACGCCGAAACCCTGCGTGTTCGGCAATGGCCAGCGCGTGATCGCGCTGTTCGGCGATTCCCATGCCGATCACTGGTCGACGCCGCTGGTCGAGGCGGGAAAGAAGAACGGCTACCGCGTCGAGACCTGGCTGAAGAGCTCGTGCCGGCCCTCACGTTTTTCCTACTTTGTCACGAAGCTCAACCGCGACTACCGCGAATGCGATCAATGGCGCGAACAGGCGATCAAGGAGATCATCGCGGCCAAGCCTTCGCTGGTGGTGATCTCTGAGCTGGCGCTGACCTCCTCGCGCAAGATGGCGGCCGGCAAGGGCGAGCCGGACACGCCGGACGCCGTATGGCGGGCCGGCCTGCGCTCGACGCTGACCAGCTTGAGCAAGGCCGGGCTGAAGATCGCCTTCATCCGCGACGTGCCGTTCAATGACGAGAACATCGACACCTGCGTGTCGCGCGCGCTGTGGCGCGACAAGGCGCCTTCGCTCTGCGACCAGAGCCGCGCCTATGCGGCCAACGACCAGATGGCGGCGGTCGAGCGCGAGATCGTCACCAGCGTGCCCAATGCCACTTACGTCGACCTCACCGACCGCTTCTGCAACGCCACAACCTGCCACGTTTTCATCGACGGCCAGCTCGCCTTCCGCGACCAGCACCATCTGGCGACGCCGTTCGCGGAATCGCTGGAACCGGAGGTGGAAAGACGGGTGATTTCGAAGGTGGGGCGGTAGCGTCCTTATCTCGCTCGAGGGGGAGATGGCCGCGAAGCGGTCAGGGGGGTCGTCTCACGCAGAGTGCCGACGTTGCCTGTTGCCGCGGAAGGCGTTGGCGCTTGACGCCTGGCGACCCCCTCTGTCGCCGGTGTCCAGCCGATAGATGGGTAACACTTTGAACCGGATACATGGGTTACAGTTTTCCCCCTGAGTTGCTGTCCGCCGC
>NZ_NSGF01000027.1 GCF_002294995.1 Mesorhizobium sp. WSM3860
TTCCCAGCCAGCATCTTGAATCTGATTTGCAGACCCTTGGGAATCCCTTCGATTCAATCCAAATTCATCCCGCTCTAGTCTTAGCGCCGCGCCGAAAACACCTTGAACATGCCATCGCGCGCGACCTCGGCGTGGCTGGAGAAGGCTCCCGCCAGCACCTGTTCGTAGGGCAATTGCCGGTTCGCCACCATGAACAGGCGTCCGCCTGGTTTCAGTGCCTTCGACGCCGCACGGATCATGCCGGCGCCGATGCCCGGGTCGGCAGCCCTGCCGCTGTGGAAGGGCGGGTTCATGACGATCGCGTCGTAACCTCGCTCGACCGTTTCGGTCAGAAGATCGGTCCAGAAGAAGCGCGGCTCGACAGCGGTTGCGCGGATATTGACCTTTGCCGCCTCCAGGGCCTCGAAATCCGCTTCGTAGAGGTCGAGACGGGAAAGCCCTGTCGAGCGCTCCATCAGTTCCGCCGCCAGATAGCCCCAGCCGGCACAGAAATCGGCGACATTGCCCGCAAGCCCCTGCGGCAGGCTGTCCAGCAGAAGCTTCGACCCTGCGTCGACGCGATCGAAGGAGAACATGCCGGGCGCGGTGCGGAAGCGGCCTTCGACGGCCAGATCGGGGCTGGCGGCGCGAAGCGCCCGAGCCGCATCCATGCCGGCCTGGCGGAACCAGAAGGCGACGCCGTGATGCTTCGGCAGGTGGGCTTCGAGCGACGCCAACGCGTCCACGCGCTTGCGCAGGCTGTCGATGCCGTCGTCCTTGCCGCCGGCGACGACGATCAGCCCGCCCGGCGCAACGCGCTCGATGGCTTCGGCGATGCACAGCTCGTTATGGCCGCGATGCCGGCCGGCCAGCACAAGGGCAGCATCAAAGGCCGAGCCTTGCACCCGCGGCGTGACCGCATAGCCGGCTGCCTGCAGGGCACGAAAATGCGGCCGAAAGCCTTGCACGAGATGCAGCGCCGCAGCGAAGCCGCCGGGCAAACGGAAACCAGGCTCAGCGCCAAGGAACAGAACGCGAGCGTCCCTTCGCGGCAAAGGCAGCGCTTCGGCCTCGAACGGATAGAACAGCGTCTTCAGCGGCTCAGCGGCCATTCACCTACCCTTGAAGGGCGCTTGAAATAGAAACGGGCGCGACCTTGCGGCGCGCCCGTTTCAATCATGCAGTCAGGCCGATCAGGCGGCGTCTTCCTCGCCTTCCGGCTTCTTCTTCTCCTGAACGATTTCCTTGCCGGTCGCCTGGTCGACGACCTTCATCGACAGGCGCACCTTGCCGCGCTCGTCGAAGCCCATCAGCTTGACCCAAACCTTGTCGCCTTCCTTGACGACGTCGGAGGTCTTGGCGACGCGCTCATTGGCGAGCTGCGAGATGTGGACGAGACCGTCGCGTGGGCCGAAGAAGTTGACGAAGGCGCCGAAGTCGGCCGTCTTGACGACCGTTCCTTCGTAGATCTCGCCGACTTCCGGCTCGGCGACGATGGTGTGGATCCACTTCTTCGCCGCCTCGATCTCCTTGGCGTTGGCCGATGCGATCTTGACCGTGCCGTCGTCCTCGATGTTGATCTTGGCGCCGGTCTTCTCGACGATCTCGCGGATCACCTTGCCGCCGGAGCCGATGACGTCGCGGATCTTGTCGGTCGGAATGTGCATGACCTCGATGCGCGGCGCGAACTCGCCAAGCTCGGCGCGCGAAGAAGAGATCGCATTCGCCATCTCGCCGAGGATGTGCAGGCGGCCGTCCTTGGCCTGCGCGAGCGCGATGCCCATGATCTCCTCGGTGATGCCGTCGATCTTGATGTCCATCTGCAGCGAGGTGACGCCATTGGCGGTGCCGGCGACCTTGAAGTCCATGTCGCCGAGATGATCCTCGTCGCCGAGGATGTCGGAGAGCACGGCGAAGCGTTCGCCTTCCTTGATCAGGCCCATGGCGATGCCGGCCACGGGCTTGGCGATCGGCACGCCGGCATCCATCAGCGCCAGCGAGGTGCCGCAGACGGTCGCCATCGATGACGAGCCGTTGGACTCGGTGATCTCCGAGACGACGCGCAGCGTGTACGGAAACTGGTCGGCGGAGGGCAGCATCGGGCGGATCGCGCGCCAGGCAAGCTTGCCGTGGCCGATCTCGCGGCGGCCCGGCGAGCCCATGCGGCCGGTTTCACCGACCGAATAGGGCGGGAAGTTGTAGTGGAGAAGGAACTTCTCCTTGTACATGCCGGTCAGCGAGTCGACATACTGCTCATCCTCGCCGGTGCCGAGCGTGGCCACGACCAGCGCCTGAGTCTCGCCGCGGGTGAACAGCGCCGACCCATGAGTGCGCGGCAGGACGCCGACCTCGGAGACGATCTTGCGGACGGTCTTCAGGTCGCGGCCGTCGATGCGCGCGCCGGTGTCGAGGATGTTCCAGCGCACCACCTTGGCCTGGAGTTCCTTGAAGACACTGCCGATCTGCTCGCTGGTGTACTTGGCCTCCTCGCCTTCTGCCGGCGCGAACGCAGCCTTGACCTTGGCCTTGACGGCGTCGACGGCGGCGTAACGCGACTGCTTGTCGGTGATCTTGTAGGCCTCGCGCAGCTCGTCGCCGACGATCTTCAGCATCTCGCCTTCGAGCGCGGAATAATCCGGAGCGGTGAAGTCGCGCGGCTCCTTGGCGGCGACCTCGGCCAGCTTGATGATCGCTTCGATCACCGGCTGGAAGCTCTTGTGGCCGAACACGACGGCGCCGAGCATCAGGTCCTCCGAGAGCTCCTTGGCCTCGGATTCGACCATCAGCACGGCGTCGGCGGTGCCAGCGACGACGAGGTCGAGCTTCGATTCCTCCATCTCGTCGATATGCGGGTTGAGCACATACTCGCCGTTGATGTAGCCGACGCGGGCGCCACCGATCGGGCCCATGAAGGGCACGCCAGAAAGCGTGAGCGCGGCTGAGGTGGCGACGATCGACAGGATGTCCGGATCGTTCTCGAGATCGTGCTGGACGACGGTGACGACGATCTGGGTGTCGTTCTTGTAGCCGTCAGCAAACAGCGGGCGGATCGGGCGGTCGATCAGGCGGGAAACCAGCGTTTCCTTCTCGCTCGGACGGCCCTCGCGCTTGAAGTAGCCGCCCGGAATCTTGCCGGCGGCATAGGTCTTTTCCTGGTAGTTGACGGTGAGCGGGAAGAAATCGAGGCCGGGCTTCGGCTCCTTCATCGAAACGACGGTGGCGAGAACCACGGTCTCGCCGTAGGTGGCGAGCACCGCGCCGTCGGCCTGGCGGGCGACCTTGCCGGTTTCCAGGATGAGCGGACGGCCGCCCCATTCGATTTCCACTTTGTGTTGATTGAACATATCTTGTCCTTCATGTGCGGAAAGGGCCGCGCCGTTCCAACGGTCGCGGAGCATCCCTTCCCTGGCTTCCTTCGGGCAGCCACGGGCAAGACAACGGGAAGCTCGACAGGTGGCGATTGCCGAGCGAGCATCCTGCAATCCTGCCCCATGACCGTCCATGGGCGGTTCCGAACGGCCCTTTGCGCTTCCGGAACCGGGTCTGGCCGACCGGTCGGCCGACCTTGCGCACGACGCCGGAAACCCCTGTTTCCGAGACGCGCCATGCGCGAATGCGAATTTCGAGAGCGCGTCGCGCTCCACTGCGGCATCGGGCATCGGAGCGACCGATGCGCCAATGCGAGACCGGCGGGCTCTCCGCAGAGAGCCCGCCGGTCAATTCGTCAGCGACGGAGACCGAGCTTGTCGATCAGCGTCTGATAGCGCGTGTCATCCTTGCGCTTGAGATAATCAAGCAGGCTGCGGCGCTGGGAAACGAGAGCAAGCAAACCACGGCGGGAATGGTTATCCTTCTTGTGGTCCTTGAAGTGCTCCGTCAGGTTCTTGATGCGCTCGGAAAGGATGGCAACCTGGACTTCCGGGGACCCGGTATCGCCCTTCGCGGTCGCGAATTCGGCCATCAGTTCTTGTTTGCGATCGGCAGTAATCGACATCGTGTTTTTCCTTATCTGTTCGAGGAAACGGGACGCCCTCAGCCGGGATGTCGTCCAGCAGGGGCCGGTGCAAGCAACGCGTCAGGGCGCGAAGCTGCCGCGCATATAGTGCAATTTCCCACAAAACACCAGCCTAATTGTCAAGCCGGCTTGTCGCAGGTCTTGCCGCAAAAACAGAGGGTTCTGCTGCTACAGCCACTTCTTCCATCTGAAGAAGGCGACAAGCCCGACAGCAACGACCAGCATGAACAAAAGTGCCGCCGGGTAGCCGTAATAGGCCTTGAGCTCCGGCATGTTCCAGGGCGAGCTATCCGGGTCGAAGTTCATGCCCCAGACACCGACGAGGAAGGTGAGCGGCATGAAGATCACCGAGACGATCGTCAGATAGGAGATGACGTCGTTGGTGCGTCCCTGGGTCAGCGACAGATGCATTTCGATCAAGCCGGTCAGCATGTCGCGCTGGGTCTCGACCAGCTCGATCAGCCGCAGCGCATGGTCGAGCGTGTCGTTGAAGAATATCTTGGTCTCGGCCTTCACGAAGGGCACGTCGTTGCGGATCAGCGTCGCCAGTGCGTCGCGCATCGGCCACAGCACGCCCTTCAGCACATTGGCGTCGCGCCGTAATTCGTGCAGCTGCCGCATCTGGTGCTTGTGGGGCGTGTTGAGCATCTGGTCTTCGATGCCGTCGACCAATTCGCTCACCGTCTCGATCGGCGGGAAATAGCTGTCGACGATGGCGTCGATCAGGGCATAGGCGAGATAGTCGGCGCCGCGCGAGCGCAGCCGGTTGGGCATGGGAGCCGCGATGCGCTTGCGCACTGGATCGAACGGGTCGCCCTCGCGCTCCTGAAAAGTGACGACGAAATTCTCGCCGAAGAACACCGCGATCTGCTCGTAGCGATGCGCGGCGACATCGTCGATCATGCGCATGACGACGAAGGCATGGTCCTCGAAGAAATCCACCTTCGGCCGCTGGCCGGTGTTGACGACATCCTCCAGCGCCAGCGGATGGAGGTCGAAAATCCGCCCGATCTCTTCGATCAGCGGGATGTTCGCAAGCCCCGTGCAATCAAGCCAGACGATCGGCCAGCGGTCGCAATGGGTGTTGAGCTCGTCGATGCTCGCATTGTCGATGGTTTTGTATTTCTCCGGCGAGATCAACGTCAGCCGAAGCTCGCTGCGCCGCGCCGCCGGATCGGCGATCAACGTGCCGGGCGAAGCGCCGACCGGCGGCCGGCGGATTTTCGGCGGCGCCCGCTTTCCGACGGTCTCAGCCATTGCCATGATTCCTCTGGGCCATGAGCTCCCCCTGGGGCGCGACGTCATAGCAGTTCGGGGATCGCTGAACTGCTCTAACCGTCTGTTTTCATGCAATTCCGGCGGGAACCGTTACACGCTTTCCTGGAACTGCGGGCCGAAACTAGCCGAGTGCCGTCAACCGGCAAAGACCCGCTTGGGCTTGAACATGCCCTGTTCGATGGCGCCGATGGCGACGAGCTTGCCGCGCGCAGTGGCACAGGCCTCGTCGGCCTCGACCGGCGCGTCGCGCCCACGAATGATGACGGGATTGCCGAGGCGAATCTTGGTCGCGGCGTCGTCGCTGACGGCGACCTGCGGCAGGCAGTCAAGTGCTGCGGCGGTCTCGACCAGCAGCGCATCGATGGCGCTGAAATCGACCGGCACCTCGGCTTCTTCGTCCGAATTCTCATCGTTCTTGCCGCCAAAGCGCGCCGCTTCGAGCTCGGCGACGGTGACGAAATCGTCCGCCGTGAACGGCTCGACCTCGACGCGGCGCAACTCGGAGATGTGGCCGAAGCAGCTCAGATCGCGACCCATGTCGCGCGCCAGCGAGCGCACATAGGTGCCCTTGCCGCACTCGACCTCGAAGACGGTTTTATCGACGCCATGCTCGACGATGTCCAAACGGCCGATTTCGATCTCCCGGGCTAGAATGTCCACCGTCTCGCCGTCGCGGGCAAGATCGTAGGCGCGCTCGCCGGCAATCTTGATGGCCGAGAATTGCGGCGGCGTCTGCATGATAACGCCGGTGTATTTCGGCAGCAGCGCCCGCACCTCGACCTCGGCCGGGCGCCGGTCGCAACTGTTCGTCACCGGGCCTTCGAGGTCGTCCGTCGAGCGCTCCTCGCCCCAGGCGACGGTGAAGCGGTAGACCTTGGCGCCATCCTGCACGTAAGGCACGGTCTTGGTCGCCTCGCCGAGCGCGATCGGCAGCATGCCGGAGGCCAACGGATCGAGCGTGCCAGCGTGACCGGCCTTCTCGGCCTGGAACAGCCATTTGATCTTGGAGACCGCTTCGGTCGAGCCCATGCCGACCGGCTTGTCCAGCACCACCCAGCCGGAGACCGGCCGGCCCTTCTTCTTGCCGCGGCGCGCCACTTATTCCTCGTCCCTGTCGTTTTTATTCTGGTCGTCGAGATCGCGCGCGACCTCGGGCGATTTCAGCAATTCGTTGATCTTGGCGAAATTGTCGAATGACGTATCGAGCCGGAAGCGGAACTCCGGCATGTACTTCATCTGCCTGAGCGCACCGGAGACGCGGCCGCGAATGAATTTCGCATGCCTGTTGAGCGCCTCGACCACGGCACCTGCATCGCCGGCACCAAGCGGCGAGACGAAGGCGGTGGCGATCTTGAGGTCCGGCGACATGCGCACCTCGGAGACCGAGACGACGGTGTTCTCGATCACCGGGTCGATGATCTCGCCGCGCTGCAGGGCTTCGGATAGGGCGTGACGCACCTGCTCGCCGACGCGCAGCATGCGCTGGGAGGGGCCTGATGTTGTCGAACGGGACATTTTTCTTCAGTCCTGAAATCGTGAAGCGCGGGATGGGACCGCGCCACATGTCTCAACTACGAAACGAGGATCTCGAGCGGCAGCCTTGCGGCCGCCGCCCGGTGAATTCCGGCAGCATATCCGAATTTAGAGCGTCCGGCTCACCATCTCGACGCGGAAGCACTCGATGACGTCGCCGACGCGCATGTCCTCGTAGTTCTGGAAGGCCATGCCGCATTCCTGACCGCCCGGCACTTCCGAAACCTCGTCCTTAAAGCGCTTCAGCGTCTTCAGCGTGCCTTCGTGGACGACGACGTTGTCGCGGATCAGGCGAACGCCCGCGCCACGCTCGACCTTGCCTTCGGTGACGCGGCAGCCGGCGATCTTGCCGACCTTCGAGATATCGAAGATCTCGAGGATCTCGGCATTGCCGATGAAGGTCTCGCGCCGCTCGGGCGAGAGCATGCCGGAAAGAGCTGCCTTCACATCATCGACGAGGTTGTAGATGATCGAATAGTAGCGGATCTCGATGCCGGCAGCGGCAGCAGCCGTGCGCGCCTGCGCATTGGCGCGGACGTTGAAACCGATGATCGCAGCGCCCGAGGTCTCGGCAAGCGAGACGTCGGTTTCTGTGATGCCGCCGGCGCCCGAATGGACGATCCGTACCCTGACCTCGTCGTTGCCGAGCTTTTCGAGCGCAGCGTTGATCGCCTCGATCGAGCCCTGCACGTCGCCCTTGATGACCAGCGGAAACTCCTTCAGCCCGCTCGCCTGCAACTGCGACATCATCTGTTCGAGCGAGCCGCGCTGGCCGGCATGCTTGGCCACCGCCTTCTCGCGCGCCAGGCGCTGGCGATACTCGGTGATCTCACGCGCACGCGCCTCGTTGTTGACGACGGCGAAGCGGTCGCCTGCCTGCGGCGTGCCCTGGAGGCCGAGCACCTCGACCGGCATTGCCGGCGGCGCCTCCGGCACATGCTCGCCGCGATCGTTGACGAGCGCGCGCACACGGCCCCACTCGTTGCCGGCGACGATGATGTCGCCCGGCATCAGCGTGCCGGTCTGCACCAGCACGGTGGCGACCGGACCGCGGCCCTTGTCCAGCTGCGCCTCGATGACGGCGCCTTCGGCGGTGCGGTCGGGATTGGCCTTGAGGTCGAGGACTTCGGCCTGCAGCAGGATCGCTTCCAGCAGCTTGTCGAGATTGGTGCCCTTGGTCGCCGAAACCTCGACGTCCAGCACCTCACCGCCCATCGATTCCACGAACACTTCGTGGCGCAGCAGTTCAGTGCGCACCTTCTGCGGGTCGGCGTCACGCTTGTCGATCTTGTTGATCGCCACAATGATCGGCACGCCGGCCGCCTTGGCGTGATTGATCGATTCGATCGTCTGCGGCATCACGCTGTCGTCGGCCGCCACCACCAGCACGGCAATGTCGGTCACCTGGGCGCCGCGGGCGCGCATCGCCGTGAAGGCGGCGTGGCCGGGCGTGTCGATGAAGGTGATCTTCTGACCGTTCTTCTCGATCTGGTAGGCGCCGATATGCTGGGTGATGCCGCCGGCCTCGCCGGAGACGACATTGGCGTTGCGGATTGCGTCGAGCAGCGAGGTCTTGCCGTGGTCGACATGGCCCATGATGGTCACCACCGGCGGACGCGACACCAGGTCTTCCGGGCGATCGGCGATGTTGAACAGGCCTTCCTCGATGTCGGACTCGGCGACGCGGCGGACCGTGTGGCCGAATTCGGAAGCGACCAGCTCGGCCGTGTCGGCGTCGATGACGTCGCCCGGCTTCAGGATCTGGCCCTGCTTCATGAAAAACTTGACCACGTCCACGGCGCGCTCGGACATGCGCTGCGCCAGTTCCTGGATGGTGATGGTTTCGGGCAGGATCACTTCGCGCATAACTTTCTCGCGCGGCTCGTTGTGCATCGCGCGCTTGAATTTTTCCTGGCGGCGGCGCATCGACGATAGCGAGCGGCCGCGCGCATCTTCATCCGACAGCGCGGTGTTCAGCGTCAGCTTGCCGCGGCGACGGTCTTCCTCGCCCTTGGTCGGCTTGGCTGGCCGCGCAACTTCCGGCGTGGCCAGACGGCGCACAGGCGCTCCGGCGCCGGCACCACCAGGGCGCCGCGGCTTGACCTCCTCTTCCTCGTCGACCGTGGCCAGCTCGGCGGCTTGCGGGGCGCGGCGTCGCGCTTCTTCCTCGGCGCGGCGGCGGGACTCGGCCTCGGTTTGCAAACGCGCCTCTTCTTCGGCCTGACGGCGGGCGGACTCCTCACGCTCGCGCTTGCGGCGCTCTTCCTCCTCGGCGCGGCGCTTGGCCTCTTCCTGGGCGCGCTGACGGTCCTCGACCTCACGCGCCTTGGAGCCTTCGAGCGCCCTGCGGCGCGCTTCCATCTCGCCCCGCGACAATTCGTTCAGCACCATGCCGGAGCGTTCCGGCTGCGACGGCGCCTTCGGCGCTTCCTGCACGGCGGGCGCGGGTGCCGCGGCTGCGGGCTTCGGCGTGAAGACGGACGGCGCCACCGGCTCCGGCTTGTCGCCGGGCAGCGAGAACTTGCGCTTCTTGGTCTCGACCACGACCGACTTGGTGCGTCCGTGCGAGAAATTCTGGCGCACGGTGCCCTGCTCGAGGCCAGGGCGCTTCAGCGTCAAGGTCTTCTTCGGCGTAACGCTCAACGTCTTGTCGTCGCCCGATTTCGTATCGCTCATTCCATATCCTCTGCGGCATCATCATCGTCAGCAACGGCCGCAAGCATTGCCAAATCGTCCGGGGTTCCGCCCCGATAACGGTCCAGCGCAACCATGCGCTTCTCAACCGCCTTACCCGCATCCTGCGCGAGGACGGCAGCATGTATCACATTTGTACCCCCCAATGCCAAGCTCAACTCGGCTTCGGGGAAAAGTTTGTAGGCCGGTGTAGCGGGGCCGCCGAGATGAACGGTTGCCCGCCGCGCCTGACTGATCTTGCGCACACCATCGTCCGAGGCTTCCCTCGCGTGCAGCACGAAGAGCGCCTGCCCGTCGCGCACAGCAGCCTCTACCTTGGCGGCGCCCAGAACGACCGCTCCGGCCTTGCGAGCAAGACCCAACATGCCCAGGGCGGATCTGGAAAGCAGCCCGTCGACCATGTCGCCGAGTTCGGCGGGAACGGTGACCTGCGCCTTGAAGGCGCGGGCAAACAGGTTCTTCGCCGCTGCCTTGTCGATATGTAGGCGATCGGCGGTGACCCAGCAACCGCGGCCGGGCAGATTTCTCTTGATGTCCGGAACGACGGCCGAATCCGGGCCGACGACGAAGCGGATCAGCTCATCCGCTTCGGCCTGCCTGCGCGTGACGATGCAAGTGCGATCGTTCATCTCGTCCACGGGCCTTGCGATTGGTGGTCACCTCACGCACCGACGGTTTCACCGGCCGCGGCTTCATCCGCGGCCAGTTCGTCCTCGGAAATCCAGCCGGCCTTCCTGCGAGCGGTCAGCACCATCTGCTCGGCATCGGCGCGCGAGACGCCGTGATCGGCGAGCACACCGGGATAGACCTTGGTCTCGCCGTCCTTGCGTTCCTTCCAGCCGATCAGGTCATCGGCGGCATAGCCGGCGAAGTCCTCGATCGTCTTCACGCCGTCCTCGCCGAGGGTCACCATCATGGCCGTGGTGATGCCGGAAATCTCGCGCAGCTCGTCCTCGACGCCGAGCGCCTTGCGCTTCTCATCGTGCTCGGCCTCGATCTTCTCGAGATATTCGCGGGCGCGCGACTGGATTTCCGAAGCGGTGTCCTCGTCGAAGCCGTCGATCGACGAGATTTCGCCAGAATCGACATAGGCGACTTCCTCGACGCTGGTGAAGCCCTCCGAGGCAAGCACCTGGCCGACCATCTCGTCGACATCGAGGGCTTCCATGAAGAGGGCCGAACGCTCGACGAATTCCTTCTGGCGGCGCTCGCTCTCTTCCTGCTCGGTCAGGATGTCGATGTCCCAGCCGGTGAGCTGCGAGGCAAGACGAACATTTTGGCCGCGGCGGCCAATGGCCAGCGACAGCTGGTCGTCCGGCACCACCACCTCGATGCGCTCGGCATCCTCGTCGAGCACCACCTTGGCGACTTCCGCCGGCTGCAGCGCGTTCACGATGAAGGAAGCGGCCGAAGGCGACCACGGAATGATGTCGATCTTCTCGCCTTGCAATTCGCCGACCACCGCCTGGACGCGGCTGCCGCGCATGCCGACGCAGGCACCGACCGGATCGATGGAGGAATCGCGCGAGATCACGGCGATCTTGGCGCGCGAGCCCGGATCGCGGGCGACCGACTTGATCTCGATGATGCCGTCGTAGATTTCCGGCACTTCCATGGTGAAGAGCTTGGCCATGAACTGCGGATGCGTGCGCGACAGGAAGATCTGCGGGCCGCGCTGCTCGCGGCGCACGTCGTAGACATAGGCGCGGACGCGGTCGCCATATTTGTAGTTCTCGCGCGGGATCAGCTCGTCGCGGCGGATGATTGCCTCGCCGCGGCCGAGGTCGACGATGACGTTGCCATATTCGACGCGTTTGACGGTGCCGTTGACGATCTCGCCAATACGGTCCTTGTACTCGTCATACTGACGATCGCGCTCGGCCTCGCGCACCTTCTGGACGATGACCTGCTTGGCCGACTGCGCGGCGATGCGGCCGAAATCCATCGGCGGCAGCTGTTCGGCGATGAAGTCGCCGAGCTGGGCGTCGGGATTGCGCTCGCGCGCCGTGGAAAGGGCGATCTGCGTCGCGTAATCCTCGACCTTCTCGACCACTTCCATCAGCCGCTGCAGCTTCATCTCGCCCGTATTGGGATTGATGTCGGCACGGATATTGGTTTCCTGCCCATAACGCGAACGCGCCGCCTTCTGGATCGCATCGGCCATCGCGGCGATGACGATCTGCTTGTCGATCGACTTTTCACGCGCGACCGCATCGGCGATCTGCAGCAGTTCGAGCCTGTTGGCGCTTACAACCATTGTCTTTCTCCCGACTTCGCTCCGGGCATCGGCCCTGAAGCTCGATCAACTTTCCTGTTCGGTTTCGTTTTCTTCGCCGGCGACCGCATCTTCTTCCGCTTCGCCTCGGCGTTTTTTTGCTTCCTTGCGCGCCCTGTTGTCCTTCGACAGGGCCTCGCGGATAAGATCGTCGGTCAGCACCAGGCGCGCCTCGGCAATCGCGTCATAGGGCACGCGTAGCGTCGGCTCTTCGCCATAGGCCGCCTTGTCGCGCTCCAGCAGGATGCCGTCGGAGTCCGCGTCGGCGATCTTGCCCTTGAAGCGCTTGCGGTCGCCAATGAGAACCGATGTCTCCATCTTGACCAGATGGCCGGTCCAGGTGGTGAAATCCGACTTGCGCACCAGCGGCCGGTCAATGCCCGGCGACGACACTTCGAGATGATACGCCTTTTCGATCGGATCTTCGACATCGAGCGCGGGCGAAACCGCGCGGCTGACCTCTTCGCAATCCTCGACGGTCATGGTGCCGTCCTCGCGCTCGGCCATGATCTGCAGCGTCAGCCCGTTCTGGCCGGTCAGTTGCACCCGCACGAGGCGGAAGCCGATGGCCTTCAGCACCGGCTGTATGATCAGCGCAATGCGCGCATCGATGCCGCTTTCGCGGATGATACGGTCGTCGGCTTCGCTTGCCGCTGCGGTCATAAGTTTCCTGTCGCCTTGTCGCTCCGGCCGGCAGGTAACAAAAAAGAGCGGGACCGGGTGGACCCACTCTTCGTCATACCGACCAAGAATTTGAGGCTGATATAAACGATCCCGGCCGGGGTTTCAAGCCTGACGATGCCATCGACCAAGCCGCGTAGCAGCGTTGCGTGCCGAGCATGGCGGCCATGCGCCGGTGCCCCTGTAATCTCCGCCTGCCAGAACCCATCTATGTTGCAGCGCAGAAAGAAAGGTCGCGCGTTCGCGCGCGAAGGTATTTGTCATGGACCGTGGATTGTTTTTTGTGATTGGCGATTTTCTTGGCACGTTTGGCAGCGCGGCTGCCGCATCGCGGGCCGTCGAGGCGAACCGCAAGCCGCGCCGCATCGACCTGAAGAAACTCGGCATTGACCCGACCGCCTTCGATAAGATCGGGCGCTTTTAGACGGCCCACGGACGAAACGGACAATAACTGAGTCCGAGCTTTGGCGGCGATAAGGCTCAAGGCCCGGAACGCCTTGACCGTCGCGGCTTCTCCGCGGGAGAAAACAGCCCAGGCCGTCCGAAGCCGGGTTCTCTGCGACCGGAAAGATCACTTTGGCAAGATCACCCGCTGCTGAGCGGCTGATTTACCGGTGCTCAGGAACTTAGTGCTCGATAGCGTCCGGCCTACTTCCGGATGAAGGTCAGATAGGCGGGCCGCCTCCCCTCGCGGATGGCCTTGGCCTCGTAGCGCGTGCCGGGCCAGCCCGCATAGGCCCGATGCCAGTCGGCGGCCTCGCTCGCCTGCCAGGCGAAACTGCCATTGGCGCGGCAGGCGAGCAGCGTCCAGTTCACATAGCTGTCGATATCGGAGGCGAAGCGGAATCTCCCGCCCGGCTTCAGCACCCGGGCGAACCGATCGAGATTGGCGGGGCTGACAAAGCGCCGCTTCCAGTGCCTCTTCTTCGGCCAGGGATCGGGATAAAGCAGGTCGATGCCGTCGAGCGAGGCTGGCGGCAGCCAGTCGAGCAGACGCGTGGCGTCGTCGTCATAGACTCTCAGATTGGCGAGCGGGCGCTTGTCGAGCGCCGTCATCATCTTGGCCATGCCGTTGACGAAGGGCTCGACGCCGATGAAACCAGTCGCCGGAGCCTCCGTCGCGCGATGCAACAGATGTTCGCCGCCGCCGAAGCCGATCTCGAGCCGACAGGCTGAAACCTGCGCCTTGAACAGCGTTCCAAGGTCCGCGGGTGCCTCCGCCGTCAGGTCGAGGCGATAGGCGCGCAGGCCACGTTCAAGCGCCGCGGCCTGCTGCGGACGAATGGTCTTGCCGTGCCGGCGGCCGAAGAATCCTTCGGTCGCGCGGCTTGGCCTGTCGTTTGGCTCCATGAACAGGTTTGGCGACGCCGTCAGGCGGCAATCGCATCGGCAACCGCGTCCTTGAGCGCCTTGGCGAGATCCGTCTTCTCCCAGGAGAAGGAACCGTCGCGGCCGGCCTTGCGGCCGAAATGGCCATAGGACGAGGTTTTCGCGTAGATCGGCTTGTTGAGATCGAGATGACGGCGGATGCCGGAAGGCGAGAGGTCCATCACCTTGCGCAGCGCCTCCTCGAGCCTTGCCTCGTCGACCTTGCCGGTGCCGTGCAGATCGACATAGACCGACAGCGGCTGGGCGACGCCGATGGCGTAGGAAAGCTGGATGGTGCAGCGGTCGGCCAGCTTGGCCGCTACCACATTCTTGGCGAGATAGCGCGCCGCATAAGCAGCCGAACGGTCGACCTTCGTGGTGTCCTTGCCGGAGAAGGCGCCGCCGCCATGGGGCGCCGCACCGCCATAGGTATCGACGATGATCTTGCGGCCGGTGAGGCCGGCATCGCCGTCGGGCCCGCCGATCACGAACTTGCCGGTCGGGTTGATGTACCAGTTGCAGTCGTCGGCGACCCTGAGTTCGCCAAGCGCCTCGCGGACGTAAGGCTCGACGACATTGCGGACCTTCTTGGAATCCCAGCTCGAGTCGAGATGCTGGGTGGAAAGCACGATCTGCGTCACTTCCGCCGCCTTGCCGTTGGCATAGCGCACGGTGACCTGGCTCTTGGCGTCCGGGCCGAGCTTGGCGGCCTCGCCATTGCCTTCGTGGCGCGCGGCGGCAAGCAATTCGAGGATCTTGTGGCTGTAGTAGATCGGCGCCGGCATCAGGTCCGGCGTCTCGCGGCAGGCATAGCCGAACATGATGCCCTGGTCGCCGGCGCCCTCCTCACCCTGGCGGTCGGCGGCATTGTCGACGCCCTGGCCGATATCCGGCGACTGGCCGTGCAGCAGCACCTCGATCTTGGCCGTCCTCCAGTGGAAGCCGGCTTGCTCGTAGCCGATCTCGCGGATGGCCTTGCGGGCAACCGATTTGAACTTGGTCGGATTGACGACCGGGTGGCCCGCCGCATCCTTGAGGATGTTGCCTGCCTTGTCCTTCTTGAGCAGCGTCTCGGGAACCCTGACCTCGCCGGCGATGACGACGCGGTTGGTGGTGGCCAGCGTCTCGCAGGCTACGCGCACCTTCCACGGGTCCATGCCCGTCTTCCTGGCCTCGCGATAGACGAGATCGACGATCTCGTCGGAGATACGGTCACAGACTTTGTCGGGATGGCCCTCGGAGACGGATTCCGAGGTGAAGAGATAGTTCTGCCGCGTCACGGGTGTCCCCTCTTGAAAAGGATCGGCAAGGCTGCCGATTTTGGCGCGCCACGTGTTAGCGGTGCCGGGCGCCGCTCGTCAAGCGGCGCGACGGATCTGGCATGAATATCGGCACAATCAACTTGTGCCACCGGCGGCAGGGCACCGCCGGCGACATGAGCCTGGATTCACTCGGCGTCGTCCGGCGAAAGGGACTTCACAAGATCGATGATCCGGCGCCGCACCTTGACGTCGGGAATCTTGACGAAGGCACGATTGAGCTGAAGTCCTTCCGGGCTGCCGCAGAATTCGATCGCGAAGGCCATCGAGGCATCCTCGGCAAATCCCCGATTGCCGGTGACGGCCTCCTGACCCGGGGCGTCCTCGAAGAAGAAGGCGACAGGGACGCTCAGGATGGAGGCGATTGCCTGCAGGCGGCTAGCGCCGACCCTGTTGGTCCCCTTTTCGTACTTCTGTATCTGCTGAAACGTGATGCCGAGATTTTCACCCAGCTTTTCCTGGCTCATTCCAAGCATATTGCGACGCAGCCGAATACGACTGCCGACATGAATGTCGATCGGATTCGGCTTCTTCTTGTTCTCTTCTGTCATTTTTTCCTCGCCGAATTTTTCCGGCTTTTTCTATTTTTGCCGCCCAAACGAAACCGGAGCCACCTGCCCCAACAGACCCCTCCAACCGACTTCGAGAAAATTTTAGGCGTTACAGTATGAGTTTCTAATGTGCCGACTGTCAATTCACCCGTAGCCGCTGCCTTACATTCAGCGTGAAGGCCGCGAGGGCAAAAAGCAACATGATCAGCAATCCGTTAATCCGCCGCTGGTCGGCGGACAGCAGGGGTTGCCCGGAAACCGGCACATGCGCGTCGATGGCGCCGCGCGCATCGACCGCCAGGGCATCGACGATACGCCCACGCGAATCGACAACGGCGGAGATGCCGTTGTTGGCCGCACGCAACAAAGGCACTCCGTTCTCCACCGCGCGAATCTGCGCCTGCCTGAAGTGCTGGTAGGGGCCTGGCGTGTCGCCAAACCAGGCGTCATTGGTGACGTTCACAATAAGCTCGGATGACGCTGCATCGACTGCAACGAGGTCAGGAAAGATGACCTCGTAACAGATGAAAGGAACCGCCCTCAGGCCGTTCGGCACCGCGATCGGATGACGTTCGTTGCCGGCGGCGAAATTCATCGGCCCGGCGACGAGCTGGCCTATGCCGAAACGCTCGAACAGGCCGGCAAAAGGCAGATATTCGCCGAACGGCACCAGATGCACCTTGTCGACAGCATCGACGATCTCGCCCTTGTCGTTGATCGCCACCACGGAATTGTAGTAACGGCTGCCGGCATTGCCTGCGCCGCCCTCCTCGCGCACCACGCCGGCGATCAGCATCTGGCCGTCGCCCAGCATATCGCCCAAGGCCGTCAGCGCGTCCGGACGCTCCGTGAACAGGAACGGCACGGACGTTTCCGGCCAAAGGATCAGTTGCGGCTTGGCATGGCCTTGCTCCGGTGCCTTGGCCGATATCCCCACCAGCGTGGCGAAGATGCGGTCGCGCACCGAGGCATCCCATTTCTCGCTGAGATCGACGGCGGGCTGAACGATGCGCACGTCGACCGAGCGGGTGGCCGGCGGGGCCGGGACGGCAAGCCTGAAATAGCCGAAGCCGACGTGAGCGGCAACGAGAGCGACGAGCAAGGCCAAGCCCAGCCCGAGATGCCGGCGCGTCGCGGCAAGCGCCGGCAAGGAAAAGACAAAAACGGCGAGCGCGTTCATGCCGATCATACCCGTCACCGACACGCTCTGCATCAGGAGCGGCACCGGCATTGCGGCATAGCCGACGGCATTCCAGGGAAAGCCGGTGAACAGGAAATCGCGCAGCCATTCGGCAAGGCCGAAGCCGAAGGCAAGTGCGGCGATGCGGCCGATATCGCTGTTCCAGAAAAGCCGCGCCACGATCGTCGCAAAACCATAGAAGAAGGCTAGCCCAAAGGGGATGCCGACGACGGCGAAGGGCAGGGCCCAGGCGAAGCTGTCGGCCTCGACCAGAAGGGCCTGGCCGATCCACCAGAGCCCGGCGAGGAAATAGCCGAAGCCGAACCACCATCCGATGGCGAAAGCCGGGCGAAGGCGGCGCAGCCAGCCGTCGGAGGCTTCACCGGTGGCGCCGTCGAGCAGCCAGACAAGCACCGGAAAGGAGACGAAACAGACGGCGAAGAAATCGTAGGGCGCCTGGGCGAGAACCGCGAGCGCTCCCGCGGCAAACGCTATCAGCGACCGCCGCCACCCCCACAGCAGAATTATCCGGCCGGCAAAGCGCTGCATATAGCTTCCCAAGTCGCGCGAATCAGGCAGCCAGAGATTTAACAGGCCGAGCCGGATGCTCCAAACACGAGTGAGCGCAACCAAATTCGCGGTCGCACTATCGCCGCCACCCTTCAATGCTGAGGCCGCTCAGTCGCTCGGCCTCCTCTTTGGGCACAATGCGGCACGGTCTGCGTGGTCACCGACCGGCGTGAGGCGAATATCAGGCCTGCTCGGTGCGCGCCGCGCGGCGGCGCTGCCGTTCGCCCTTCGGGCTCTGCACGATGCGCACCCGCTTGACGCGGCGCGGATCGGCGTCGAGCACGTGGAATTCGAAGCCTGGTATGGCCTGCACCACTTCGCCACGGGCGGGAACCCGGCCGAGCGTGTTGAAGATCATGCCGCCGATGGTGTCGACATATTCGCCGTGCTCGCCGGCGGCGAAATCCTCTCCGATCATCTTGGCGACCTCGTCGATCTCGGCCTTGCCGTCGACAACGAACACGCCCTCGCCGGTCCGGGTGATCATCGGCTCGTCGTCATCGTGCTCGTCCTCGATGTCGCCGACCACCATCTCGACGATGTCCTCCAGCGAGGCCAGGCCGTCGGTGCCGCCGTACTCGTCGATGACCAGCGCCATCTGGGTGCGCGTCGTCTGCATGCGCCCCATCAGGTCGGAAGCAAGCATCGATGGCGGCACGAACAGCACCGGCCGGATCAGGTCGAGATCGCCGATGGTGCGGGCGAGATCGACCTGGGCGAGATCGAGAACGGTCGGCGCCTGGGTCTTTCTGTTCGCGCGGCCCTTCTTGACGCGGGCGACCTTGGTGATGTGGGCAAGAACGTCGCGTATGTGGACCATGCCGCGCGGATCGTCGAGCGTTTCGGAATAGACCGGCATGCGGGAATGGCCGGATTGTTCGAAGAGGCCAAGCAGATCGCCAAGCGAGGTGGCGATCTCGACCGCCTCGATGTCGGCGCGCGGCACCATGACGTCCTCGACACGCACTTCGCGCAGCCGCAGGATGTTGTTGAGCATCGCACGTTCGCCGGGGGAGAAGGATTCGGCATCGGTGGCCGTCTCGGCCAGCGCGTCGGCGATCTCCTCGCGCAGGTTGGTGCCGTTGCGGTGCCTGAAAAGGCCCAGCACGCGATCGAAGAGAGAAGGACCGGCATGCGAAGGCTCGGCGGCCACGCTGCCGGTGGGAATACTCGGACTGGAGCCCTCTTCCGATTTTTCGGAAGGCTTGGCCGCACTGCCGGCGTCCGGACGGGCGGCAGGTTCTGGTTTGTCGTTCATCGCCATCAGGTCAATTGGTCTTTTTTGTTACGCGTAGGGATCGGGAATGGCAAGCCTCGCAAGCGCCGCGCGCTCGATCGCTTCCATCTCCTCGGCCTCGGCGTCGGTCTCGTGATCATGGCCCAGAAGATGCAGCAGGCCATGGATGACGAGATGGGTGATATGGTTCGCCAGCGGCTTGTCTTCCAGTGCGGCCTCACGCGCAACCGTCTCGGAGGCAAGCACGATATCACCCAGCATCGGCGGCAGCTCGGCGCCTTTCGGGACGGAAAAAGCCGGGAAAGACAAGACGTTGGTCGGCTTGTCCTTGCCGCGCCATTCGGCGTTGAGGGCCCTGATATGGGCGTCGTCGGAAAAAACGACGCTGAGCTCCGAAGCGCCCCTCGCGCCGGTTTCGGCCAAGGCGGCAGCGACGGCATGATCGACCAGGCGCGCCAGCTCGGCCTCAGCGGGCCAGTCGCCGGCCTCGACGAAAATATCGATGTCGACCGGCGTCTTGCCGCTGGATCCCGGATTTTCAGCCATGGGGCTCGGATCAGCTTTCGGCGCCGAGGCCCCTGGCGAGCTTGCCGTCCCGGTCATAGGCCTTGACGATCTCGGCAACAAGCGGATGGCGCACGACATCGCCCTCGTTGAAGCGGACCGTGACGATGCCCGGCACCCCGTCGAGGATGCGCAGCGCCTCGACCAGGCCCGACTTGGTGTTGGGCGGCAGGTCGATCTGGGTCGGATCGCCGGTGACGATCATGCGCGAGTTCTCGCCGAGACGGGTCAGGAACATCTTCATCTGCATGGGCGTGGTGTTCTGCGCCTCGTCCAGGATCACCGCGGCATGCGCCAGCGTGCGGCCGCGCATGAAGGCTAAAGGCGCGATCTCGATGACCTCGGCGGCAATCGCCCGCTCGACCTTGTCGGCCGGCATCATGTCGTAGAGCGCATCGTAAAGCGGCCGCAGATAGGGATCGACCTTCTCCTTCATGTCGCCGGGCAGGAAGCCGAGCCGCTCGCCGGCCTCGACAGCAGGACGCGACAGCACAATGCGCTCGACCATGCCGCGCTCCAAGAGCATCGCCGCATGGGCCACCGCCAAGTAGGTTTTGCCGGTGCCGGCTGGGCCGATGCCGAAGACCATTTCGGAGCGCTCCAGCGCGCGCATATAGGCGTCCTGGTTGAGCGAGCGGGCATAGATCGTGCGCTTGCGCGTGCCGATCTGGGCGGCCGAGACCTTGCCCTTGCGTTCCATGGTCGGCAGCGTCAGCTGGTCGTCGGCGGCGATCGCCATGCGCACGGCGCCGTCGACGTCGGATTGGCCGATATCGACGCCCTTCTGCAAAATGCCGTAGAGCGTGTCGAGCGCGCGGCGCGCCTGCTCGGCGGCCGAAGCCGTGCCCTTGATCGCAAGCTGGTTGCCGCGCGAACGGATGTCGACGCCGAGCTTCTGCTCGAGACGGGCCAGATTCTCGTCGAACTGGCCGTATAGGGCGCTGGCAAGCTTGTTGTTGTCGAAGGTCAGTACGATGTGCGCCATGTCGGAGGCCCCGGATGCCTGGTTCTGGGGCGGATTCTTCAGTTCAGCAGCGCTCAACCGTCTCTCCTCATCTGCCGAGGCTTGTGGCTATGCATGTCGTTGTCCCAAAACCGCGAGCACTTTTTGGGCGACATGCATCAGGCCAACTCGGCGAACAGGCTGTTGGGACCTGTATTCGTGATTCGTACATCGATAATGTCACCGATTCCGCCGGCCTTGTCGTCAACAATAACCGGTTGCAGCCAGGGCGAGCGGCCGACGATCTGACCGGCACGGCGGCCGGGCTTCTCGATCAGCGTGCTGACGGTGCGGCCGACCAGGCTGGCGATGAATGCCTTCTGCTGCTCGTTGACTAGCGCCTGCAGGCGCTGCAGCCGCTCGTCCTTCACGGTTTCCAACACATGGCCGTCCATCTCGGCGCCCGGCGTGCCGGGACGCGGCGAATATTTGAACGTGAAGGCGGAAGCGTAATTCACCTCGCGCACCAGTTCGAGCGTTGCATCGAAATCCGCATCCGTCTCGCCGGGGAAGCCGACGATGAAGTCGCCGGACATGGCGATATCGGCGCGCGCGGCGCGGATGCGATCGATGAGGGCCAGATAGTCGCGTGCCGTATGCCTGCGGTTCATCGCCTTCAGTATCCGGTCGGAGCCAGACTGCACTGGTAAATGCAGATAGGGCATCAAGGCCGGCAGGTCACGGTGCGCTGCGATCAATTCGTCATCCATGTCGCGCGGATGGCTGGTGGTGTAGCGCAGCCGCGCCAGGCCGGGGATTTCCGCCAGACGGAAGAGCAGGCGGCCGAGGCCCCATTCCTCGCCGTTCTCGCCCTCGCCGTGCCAGGCGTTGACGTTCTGACCGAGCAGCGTCACCTCGCGCACGCCGGCCTCGGCGAGGCGCTCGGCCTCGGCGACGATCTGGGCCACCGGCCGCGAGACTTCGGAACCGCGCGTATAGGGCACGACGCAGAAGGTGCAGAACTTGTCGCAGCCTTCCTGCACGGTAAGGAAAGCGGTGACGCCGCGCTTTGCCAGCTCGGCTCGCTTCGGCTGCGGCAGATGCTCGAATTTGTCCTCGATGGCGTAGTCGGTCTCGACGATCTTCTCGCCGCCGCGCACCCTCGCCAGCACGTCGGGCAGCCGGTGATAGGTCTGCGGGCCGATGACGAGATCGACGGCCGGCGCCCGGCGTATGATTTCCGCCCCTTCGGCCTGCGCCACGCAGCCGGCGACACCGATCAGCAGCTCGCGGCCGGCCTCGGCGCGCTCGGCCTTCATGTCGCGGATCCGGCCAAGCTCCGAATAGACCTTTTCGGCCGCCTTCTCGCGGATGTGGCAGGTGTTGAGCAGCACCAGATCGGCGTCCTCGACGGCGTCGGTGGCGACATAGCCGTCGGCGGCCAGCGCATCGGTCATACGCTGGGAATCGTAGACATTCATCTGGCAGCCATAAGTCTTGACGAAGACTTTCTTCGCCGCCCCGGCCGGCACCGGCTTGCGCTCGGGCGCGGTGCCGATGTCGTGACTTTCGATCGTGTTCAGTTCCATCGGGCGGCTTCTAACGCCTTTCCGTGACAAAAAACAGCCGTTTCCGCCAGGCTACGCCCGCCGCGCGTCCGTTTTTCAAGCGATGCGCTGACGACTGGGGCGCGGATCGGCGAGCGCAGCCTGCATCATCTCGCGCACCCTAGCTTCCATCAATCTTGCCGTTTCCTTGCGGTTCGAGCCCTTGGAGAAGGGCACCGGATCACCGAAATGCACTTCGGCATCGAGCGAGCCTTCGGCAAGCAGACCCTTCAAATGCGGTATCAGGTCCTGATCGCCGATCCAGGCGGCGATCGGCCGGTGACGGCGGCCCATCGGCACGCCGTGCAGGCGCGTATAGGCGATCGCCACCGGCTGGATGAAGACCCGGTCCGCCGCCCCTTCCGAAATCGCCATCGAGGCAGCGCCGAACAAGGTGCTCTTGAACGGCAGCACCAGATTGCCGTCGCCGGTCGAACCCTCGGCGAACAGCACCATGGCATCGCCCTTGGCCATGCGTTTGGCGATCTCGCTCGCCTGGTCGCCGGAGGTGCGCTTGCGCTCGCGCTCGATGAAGACGGTGCGCTGCAGCTTGGACAGCATGCCGATCATCGGCCAGCCTTCCATGTCGGCCCTGGCGATGAACTTCACATCGACAAAGGAGCCGAGCACCATGATGTCGGTCCAGGAGATGTGGTTGGCCGCGATGAGCAAGGGCCTCTCCTTCGACAGCGCGCCTTTCACGTGCACGCGCATGCCGAGCGCCTTGAGGATCATGCTGTGCCAGATTCTGAGGACGACCGTCTCCGGCCAAAGCCTCGTCTTCATCGACAGGAGCTGCAGCGGCGCCAGCACCAGCGTGCCGGCGGCGACCAGGCCGAACGCCAGGAAAATCCGCAATTTCTTGATCATTCGCCTCCGGCCCTGTCCTTACAGCGCCGCGCGTCCTCTCGGGCGCGCAAAGGACGCTGTAAAACACCCCAATTTTGCGCATGATCCTTTCCGAAAATCGGACCGATTTCGGGGTCATGCGCCGTCTGGCTAGCGAAGATCGCGGCGCATGACAAGCGCGCCGGTCGGCCCGTGCTCGGTCGACCGGTAGTAGTTCGGACGCTGGCCGACCTGTCGGAAGCCGAGCCGGCGATAGAGCGCGATGGCCGGCGCATTGGTCTCGTCGACCTCGAGGAACAGCGCCTCGGCGCGCTGCGCATGCAGTTCGCGCAGCACCGCGTCCATCAATTGCCAGCCGAGCCCCTGGCGGCGATGGGCGCGAGCAACCGCGACCGTAAGGATCTCGCCCTCGCCTGCCGCGAGCCGCGCCAGCACGAAACCGACCGGCGGCTTCGCACCCTGCCCGGTTTCACGCGCGGCGTAGCCGAACACGGTGTCCTGTTCGAGCAATGCCGCGAACTCGCCATCGGTCCAGGGGCGAACGAAATCCTCGCGATGCAGCACCGCAACGGCGGCGCTGTCGGCAACCGTCAGCGGCTCCAGCGCATAATCCCTGCGGCGCGGCTGAAAGAAAGGTATGCGCATCAGGACTTTTTTCCCTTGGGTGCGTGATCCGCTCCAGAACGCGGCTTTCCGGCTTCATGGCCCTGCCTTGGCAGAATGAAACCAGCCTGCGGCTTGGCGTCGGCGCCGCGCAGATAGAGCGGCTTCGGCTTTTCGCCTGGCTCCTTGGCGGCGGCGAGCCGGGCATAGGTGGCTATGTCGGCTGTGGCTACGGCCGGCCCGGTGTCGAAACCATGTCCAGTCGCCGCAATCAGCGGCGCGGCGGTTCCGGTGACGACCGCTTTCGCATCGAGTGCCATTGCGGTCGCTTGGAAAAGCGTGGCCACAGCTGGTCCGTAAGCCATAACTAACGCTTCATCGAAAAGCGCCGCATGGAGTTCTTCGCGGCCGGCGTCGAGGGCCGCGAGCACGGCGCGACCGGGAAAGGCATTCGCGGCCTCCGCCGCCAAGGCTTCCAGCGTCGTCACGCCGATGGCCGGGATTTTCAGCGCCAGGGCCAGGCCGCGCGCGGTCGAGACGCCAACGCGCAGGCCGGTGAAAGAACCGGGGCCGATCGAGACGGCTACGGCATCCAAGCCTTGGTAGCCGATCCCGCTGACCTTTAGTGCCGCCTCGATGACAGCCATCAGATGCTCGGCATGCCCTTTGCCGAGGTCGAGCACCTGGCGGCCAAGCTCTATGCCAGCGTCAGCCTCGTAGACGCAAGCGGCGCAGAGATTGGCGGCGCAGTCGATGGCGAGCAGCTTCATAGGGCCGGTTAACCAACTGGATCGAAACACATTCCCTGTGCCCGGCATGGCCCGCCGCCGCAAGGGCCAAGCCCCATAAATGTTACGCGGCTAGGCTTTCGCAATGCCGGTGACTAGCCCGCAGCCGCGATACGCAGCACGTGGTTGTCCCAGACATAGTCAGGCTCAGCGCGCGTCGAGCCAGCACCGCCGACGATCTCGCCAGCGCCGGTCGTCGCCATGAAGCCGGCGCCGTCCGGCGCGAGACCGCAAACATCGACAAGCGACTTCGTTGCAATAACGCGTCCGCTGGCGGCATCGATGACGGCCAGCGAATTACCCTCCGGCGAGGTGACGGCGACGGTGCCGGTACCGGGATTGGCGGCAACCGAGCCGATGTAGTTGCGGAAGCCGGAGAGCACGTCTTGCGGCATCTCCAAAAGCTCGAGCTCCTTGCCGCGCGCGGCGCGGCCGACCAACGCCGGGCGGTCAGTCGCCGACCCCCGATACTGGCAGCCGAACCAGACGGTGCCGGCTTGGTCGCGGTCCATGTGGCGGATCGACAGCTGATGCAGCGCCGGCGGCAGCTCGTGCTTTTCGATCAGGTCGCCGGTGATGCGGTCGACCAGCGTGTAGGAAGGCTTCATCGTTGCGAGGTTGAGCTCGGCGCGGCCGAAATCCGGATGCGTTTCGATGCCGCCATTGGCAATGGCGAGCGTCCTGCCGTCACCGAGCAGCAGCAGTTCGTGCGGACCCATGCCATAGGTCGGGAACTCGCCGATGCGGCTGAACTTCGTCCGCGCGTCATAGACGCCGACGACGCCGACGGCATTGTCGAAATCGTTTTCGGTTGCATAGAGCAGCGCGCCGTCGGACGAGAACACGCCATGGCCGAAGAAGTGCCGGCCGGCGACGCTGGCTATAGTCAAAGGCTTCTCGCGACCGGTGTGGTCGAAGACGACCGCGAAGGTGCCGGGTTGGCGGGCGAAGACGACCGAGCGCTTCGCCACCGGATCGAAGGTGACGTCGTGGCCCCGGTCGGGCAGATCGAGCGTGTGCAGGATCTTGCCGGCCTCGGAGAGCACGGCGGCGCCGAAGCTGCCGTCGCGCCTGACGAAGGCCGTGGCGAAGACGGCGTCCGTGGCAAGCGTCTCCGCCCAGGCGCGCGGCGCCATCGCCGCTGCGAAGCCGGCGCCGGCGGCACGCAGAAAATCGCGGCGATCGATGAGCGGCGTCCTCACGAGCATCAGTCCCCATCCAGCGACGAAAAGCCGGCGGTCAGGCCGAACTCGGCGGTCATCCTGGTGCCGAACAGGGTCGAGAGGCTGGAGGTGATCAGCGCGAGATGCTCGAGCTTGTCGCGCGGCGCCGGATCGGCGAGCGCCTTGTCGATCGGGCCGGTCACAGACTTCGCCGTCGCCACGCCGTTGGTCAGCTGGATGTGGATGGACTCGGCCATCCACCGCGCATCGGCGGGCAGCGCATCGCCAAGCTTCGAGACCTGGAACAGCTTGTCGATGCCGGACAAATTTCCGGCCAGCGAATTCAGCGTGTTCTGCGAGCGCCAGTAGATCGCCTGCTTCGGCTTGTCAGCACCCGGCTTCGCGCCAAGAAAACCCTTGAGCCGCACTTCGCGGATCATTTCCAGCTCGTTGATGAAAACGCCGACCAGTTCCGTCACCGCTTCGGTGCCATCACGATAGAGCGGGTTCTTCGGCCCCGGATTGGCCCAGAGCGAGACAAAACCATCGGGCTTGCTCCACGCTTCGCGGACCTCGCCGGCGATCGCTTGGATGTTGCTGGCCACCGCCGCCCCGTAGGCGCAGCGATAGGGATCGTCCTTATTGGCAAGCGTTTCGGCGCCATCGCCGAACAACACATATTCGAGCGCGCCCAAACCCTGCATGGCGACGCTCTTGCCAGCAAGCTGCGCCGGATCGGCGGCAGAGGGATCCTTGGCAGCGAGGGTCGACTGCACCTGCCTCAATCCGATGCTCTTGCGGTCCGGCCAGTAAAGCATGCGCTCCAGCCGGTCGTTCTCCTTGACCGGCCCGAAGCCGATGATCTCGGCCACCGACCAGGCTTCGACTGTGGCCGAAAACTCGGTACGCGCCGCATCGAGATTTTGCTGGGAGGGCGCATTGCAGAGCTGGCGCATCGCCTGGGTCAGGGTCCCGGCATGGTCGTCGAGGCTGGCGTAGGCCGGGCGGACGAAGCCGTCGATCGCGCGTCCGACGACATCGGAGGCTTTGACCGCGGCCTGGGTCGGCAAGGCCGCGGCCAGCAAGAAAGGAAGGGCAAGCGCGGCGGCACGTCGGTTAAACATCAGAGCGACTCCAGGAATTTGATCAGCGCATCGCGGTCGGCGGCAGCTGCGCCGGCAAAGCGGTCGCGCGCCTTCTGGCCCTCGCCGCCATGCCACAGGATCGCCTCTTCGAGCGTCCGCGCGCGGCCGTCATGCAGATAGAAGCTGTTGCCGTTGACCGTGGCGGTCAGGCCAATGCCCCAAAGCGGCGGCGTGCGCCATTCGCTGCCGCTCGCTTCCCCCACGCGCTGCCCGTCGGCGAGACCTTCGCCCATGTCGTGCAGCAGGAAATCGGAATAGGGCCAGATCAGTTGGAAGGCTTGCGCCTTGTTGGGCGTGCCACGCATGGTGACGAATTTCGGCGTGTGGCAGGAAATGCAGCCCATCTCGTAGAATTGCTTCTTGCCGGAAAGAACCTCCGGCTTATCGAGGTCGCGCCGCGCCGGCACAGCGAGGTTCTGCGAATAGAAGGTGACGAGGTCCATGACGGGGGGCGGCGCTTCCGCGACGCCCAAGCGCTGCTGCACGCCATTCGGCAGGGCCAGGCAAGCCTTCTCAGCCTCGGTGCAGTCGCCCCAATGCTTCGGCACTTCCGGCGTCGAGATGCCGATATCGCCGGCAAAGGCATCGGCGGCCTGCTGCCGGATCGACGCGGCCTGCGCTTTCCAACCGAAGCGGCCCAAAGTTATCTCGCCGCTCAGCTCCTCGCGAACGATGTTCGGCCTGCCGGAGACGCCGTCTCTGTCGCGGTCATCCGGATCGGCTTGGGCGAGGATGTCGGCCGGGGCGATCTGCTCGATCAGGCCGAGCCCGATCATCGGCGGCGTCAGGCGCGGCGACAACGTCGTGCGCGGATCGAGCGGACCATAGCCCAGATTCTCGACCGAGTAGCGGGGCTTGCGCAGCGAAACGACGGCACCGTCGCCCAGCGTGACCTTCTCTTGCGAATAGTCGATGCGCATGCGGCCTTCACCCTTGAGGCGGGGAACCGCCAGATCCTGCAATTGCGAGCCATAGACAGGATCGGGGAAATTCAGCAGCTTGTGGTCGGCAAGTGCGGCTCTCTCCTCGGCATTGCTTGCATCGCGCGCCAACCGCAAGACCATCGACGTCGAGCCTGTGCCGCTTTCCGGCGGACGGCCGCGACCATCCTTCAGATGGCAGTTCTGGCAGGCGCGTTCGTTGAAGAGCGGACCGAGCCCGTCGGACGCCTGGGTCGACGACGGCGACGACACCCAGTTCTTACGGAAAAGCGCATTGCCGAGCTTGAAGGTCCCCTCCTCCTCAAAGGTGATGTTGGCGGCAGACTGCGAGAAGGCGTCCCGTTTGACCTCCTTCCTCGACGTGCCGGCGCCGCCCTGCATCAGCTCGAACGGTTCGGGCTTTGTAAAGTCGGTCGTAGGCTTGGTGACCGCCAGCACCCGCGCCTGATCCTCCAGCGTCAGATCTGTGCGGCTCGTCGGCAGACCTGCCGGCTCGCCCGCCATGGCGGGAGCAGAAAGCGTGATAGCCAGCAGGAGCGTGGCACCGCGAGAAATCCGGTATCGCGGGTTCCTCGGGAGCAGCAGGCCGGCTATCCCGGCCCGCCGCGAGCGGCGCGAAAAATCTATCGGGCGCCGCATTCCCGCATGTCCTTACTCCGCCTCGTTGGCCGAGTCGGCGTTGAGCTGGCCGTATTTCTCCTCGCCGATCGAGGCGAGCAGGTCGAGCTGACTCTCCAGGAAGTCGATATGGCCTTCCTCGTCTGTCAGCAGATCTTCGAACAATTTCATCGACACGTAGTCGCCCGCATCCTGGCAAATCTCGCGGGAGCGCTTGTAGGAGGTGCGCGCGTCATATTCGCCGGCGAGATCGGATTCGAGCACTTCCTTCACATTCTGGCCGATACGCAACGGCGCGACCGACTGCAGGTTCGGATGGCCTTCGAGGAAGATGATGCGGGCAACCAGCCGGTCGGCATGATGCATTTCCTCGATCGATTCCGCCCGTTCCTTCTTCGCCAGCTTGGTGTAGCCCCAGTCCTCGAGCAGACGATAGTGGACCCAGTACTGATTGACAGCTCCAAGCTCCAGAAACAGGGCCTCGTTAAGCCGCTCGATGACCTGCGGTTCGCCTTTCATGGGTTCTGCTCCCGTATTGGACGCGCAAGCCTCTCACGCGGTCCAGGTGTGAAACGATATCCGCGCCGCTCCCCTCGGAACGGGCGTGGTAGTTCTCGGTGACCCGAATGATCGTTTCCACCACATTTGGAAAGCAGCCGCAACAGCGGCCGCGCTTGCGCATGGCATGATAGACCTTGGCCGGCACGATAAGCTGCCAGGGATCTTCATCCAGCAGACCGATGATCGTCTGCTCGATCTCCTTCTCCGTGATGATGTTGCAATGGCAGATCAGCATTTACTTGCTCTGGTTAACGGCGCTGTGCCGGCGCCGTTGGGCAGTTAATCGCTCGACGATCTTACTTGAACACCTTGTCCGGAGCATCGAGGCTGTCGGAGCCCTCGAAGGCGATGGCATTGAGCTTGAGCGAGCCGACCGCGCGTTCGATCGACTTGGTCTGGTCGATGAGCGCGTCGATCGCCGCCTGCACCGTGGCGTTGCCTTCCGCATTGCCCTCGGCGATCTGCTGGTCATAGGCCTCGCCGGCCAGCGCCCGCGCCTTGATCGCTTCCATCTTAGCGACCGAAGTATCGAGCTTGTCCGACAGTTCCTTGTCGATCGCCGGATCAGTCGCCTTCACCATGTCCGACACCGACGGGCCGGAAACCACGGTGCCGTCGAGACGCGTATAGTTGGCGCGATAGGCGGCGCGGATGCCGATCGCATCATAGAGATGCGAGTTGTAGGTGTTATCGGAGAAGCAGTCCTGCTCCTCTTCCGGATCGTGCAGCAAAAGGCCGAGCTTCATGCGCTCGCCGGCCAGTTCGCCATAGGAGAGCGAGCCCATGCCGGTGAAGATGGTGGAGATGCCGGCATTGGGCTCGCCATCGACGAGGGTCTTGCGTGCGGCGCCGTCTTCCTTCCAGTTGTTGACCATCTCCTGCAGGTCGGAGACCAGAAGGTCGCTCGCCGACTTCAGATATTCGGCGCGGCGGTCGCAATTGCCGCCAGTGCAGTTCTTGAGATCGTAGTCGGTGTACGGGCGCTCGCCGGCGCCTGGCCCGGTGCCGTGCAGGTCCTGGCCCCAGAGCAAGAATTCGATGGCGTGATAGCCGGTCGCGACATTGGCCTCGACGCCGCCGGCCCCCTGCAGCGTGCCGGACAGGAATTCGGGCGTCAGCTTCGAGGCGTCGACCTTCTTGCCGTTGATCTCGATCTCCTTGTTGGCGATGACGTTCGCCGTATAGAGAGCGTTCTCATCCGATTCGGTGCCGTAGCTCTTGGCGACATAGTCGATCAGGCCTTCGTCCAGAGGCCAGGAATTCACCTTGCCTTCCCAGTCGTCGACGATCTTGTTGCCGAAGCGGTAGACCTCGGTCTGCTGGTAAGGGACGCGCGCCGCCTTCCAGGCGTCGCGGGCAGCGTTGAGCGTCTCTGCCGAGGGCTTGGCGAGAAGCGCGTCGACGGCCTTGTCGAGCGCCTGCGCGGTGGTCAGCGAATCCTCATACTTTGCCAGCGCGATATCGGCATAGGTCTTGATCACCGCCTTCGCGTCGGTTTCGGCTTTCGCCGGCAGCACGAACACGGCCGCCGTCAGCGCCGCGGTGGCGCCGATCGCGGCAAGCCTGCTGCCCCAACGTGGCGCAAGAGTTCGCGGCGTGATTATCGCTTTCATCAATCCCATCTCCTTAGAAATTCAATGGCATAGGCATGCGGCCGGCGCACGGCGCCAGCGCAAGCACGAATGACCGGAAAGGCAAAGTTGCCACGCAATGGCGCGGCCAATCAGCAAAAGACACCGAAATGCCTCCAATCGAAAGGGTTCAAGGCCCAGACATCAAAGGAATGCGCCAGGAGCGCAGCCCTCCATAAAGGGGCGGAGCGGCTGGAAGTCAACTGGTGGGTCAGAGAAAATTCAATTGAAACAACAGTTTAGAATTATTCTAAACTGCAATTATCAACTTTAAGCCGGGTAATGCCGCGAAACGTCCGGATTGACAGGCGGCCATCCTGGGTGCGACCCGGACCAAGGGCCTTGCGGCGGCGGCAGACAATCGCCACTTGGCGGAAGATCCTAGATTTGAAGGCAAAAAGGGCTGCGATGAAGAACGGGGTGGTGATTGTCGGTGCGGGTCATGCCGGCGTGCAGGCGGCCGCTAGCCTGCGCGAGGAAGGCTATGACGGACCGGTCATCCTGATCGGCGACGAGAACGAGCTGCCCTATCACAAGCCGCCGCTGTCCAAGACCTTTATCAAGGATGCCGAAGCCAAGCCGCAGCCCTTGCGCGGCGAAGCTTTCTATTCCGGCAATGCCATCGACTACCGGCCGGGCGTTTGGATCGACAGGATCGATGTTGGCGGGCGCAGGCTCGACGTTTCCGGCGGCGGCACAATACCCTTCGACCGGCTGGTGCTCGCCACCGGCTCGCGGCCACGTTTGCTGAAGCTGGAGGGCGCGGAACTGGCCGGCGTGGTATCGCTGCGCTCGCTGGCCGACGCCCGTCTGATCCGCGAATTGAGCGCGCAGAGCGAGGACATCGTCATCCTCGGCGGCGGCTTCATCGGCCTCGAGATCGCGGCGACGCTGAGGGCCGCCGGCCGCAAGGTCACCGTCGTCGAGGCGCTCGACAGACTTCTCGGCCGAGCCGTTGCGCCGGCGATCGCAGCGCATGTGCGCCAGCGCCTGGAAGCGATGGGCGTGCGCGTGCTCACCGGCACCACTGTTTCCCGCCTCGAAGGCGAAGCCGGCCGCGTCTCGGCCGCTATCACGTCAGGCGGCGAACGCCTGCCGGCGCAAATGGTGATCATCGGCATCGGCGTGGTGCCCAATGTCGAATTGGCGCAAGCCGCCGGCATGGCAATCGCCAACGGCATCCGTGTCGACCAGCATATGCAGAGCTCGAGCCCGGAACTCCTCGCAGTCGGCGATGCCGCGTCCTACCGGCACTGGTTCACCGGCGGCGACGTGCGGCTGGAATCGGTGCAGAACGCCACCGACCAGGCGCGGCTCGCCGCGCGCACCATTATTGGCCACACAGATGCCTATTCGGCGGTGCCTTGGTTCTGGTCGGATATCGGCGACATGAAGCTGCAGATGGTGGGCCTCACCCAAGGCGGCGACAATCATGTCGTGCTGGGCGAGCCCGCCGAGAACAAGTTCTCGATCTACCACTATGCCGGCAACCGACTACTCGGCATCGAATCCGTCAACCGCCCGGCCGACCACATGCTCGGCCGCAAGATGCTCGGCGCCCGCTTCTCGCCCGCGCCGCAGACGGTCGCGGCCGGGCCGGACGCGCTGAAGGCGGCGCTTGCAGCCTTCAGCGGCAGCGAGCCGGTCAGGGCGACCGGCTAAATCAGGCCGCGCTGGCCTCGCGAATCGAGCTCTCCAGAATGTCCAGCGCTTCGGTCATGACGCCGTCCTGAATGGTGATCGGCGACAGGAAGCGGATGACGTTGCCATAGACGCCGCAGGTCAGCAGGATGAGGCCCTTGTCGAGCGCCTTCAGCCGCACTGCATTGGCTAATTCCGCCGAGGGAAGGCCCTTCTTCACATCGTTGAACTCGACGGCGTTCATGAAGCCCGGGCCGCGGATGTCGACGATCTCCGGCACGTCCTCGCGGATCGACGCCAGCCGCTGCTTCAGCCTGGCGCCGAGCGCGTTGGCGCGCTCGCACAGCTTTTCTTCCTCGATGACGTCGAGCACGGCATGCGCCGCGGCGACGCCGATCGGGCTGCCGCCATAGGTGCCGCCAAGCCCGCCCGGTCCAGGCGCGTCCATGATCTCGGCGCGGCCGGTGACGGCCGACAGCGGAAACCCGCCGGCGAGGCTCTTGGCCATGGTGGTGAGGTCGGGCGCGACATCGTGATGCTCCATCGCGAACATCTTGCCGGTGCGGGCAAAGCCGGTCTGCACCTCGTCGGCGATGAGCAATATGCCGTGCTGGTCGCAGATCTTGCGCAGCGCCGTCATGAAATCGCGCGGCGCCTCGTAGAAGCCGCCCTCGCCCTGCACCGGTTCGACGATGATGGCGGCGACCCTGGCCGGATCGACATCGGCCTTGAACAGCTTGTCGAGCGCGGCAAGCGAATCCGCGACAGAGACGCCGTGCAGCGCGACCGGGAACGGCGCATGGAAGACATCGGCCGGCATGGCGCCGAAGCCGACCTTGTAAGGCACGACCTTGCCGGTCAGCGCCATGCCCATGAAGGTGCGGCCGTGGAAGCCGCCGGAAAAGGCGATGACCGCCTGGCGACCGGTGGCGTTGCGCGCGATCTTGATGGCGTTCTCGACCGCCTCGGCGCCGGTGGTGACGAAGACGGTCTTCTTGTCGAACTTGCCGGGCAGCATGCCGTTCAGCCGCTCGGCGAGGCGCACATAGCTCTCGTAAGGAACGACCTGATGGCAAGTGTGGGTGAAGCGGTCCAGTTGCGCCTTGACCGCCTCGATCACCTTCGGATGGCGGTGGCCGGTGTTGACCACGGCGATGCCGGAGGAGAAGTCGATGTAGCGGCGGCCCTCGACGTCCCAGATTTCCGAATTCTCGGCGCGATCGGCATAGATCTGTGTGGTCATGCCGACGCCGCGCGAGATCGACTGGTTCTTGCGTTCGGAAATGGCTGAATTCTTCATCTCACACCTCATCGGGCAGGCGCCCGCTCTGTTTTGATGCCGTCAAAACCTCTTCTGACCTTATTTCAGGTTTTCCTCAAGTCGGCACATTGGCCCAGTCGATTGGGCCTGCCGCAACGGCCAGCACGTCGACCAAGGGGCGGTGCTTGCCCGAATCGACCCGCAGGAACAGGAAGCGGACCTGCGCTCGGCTCAGGCCGACCTCGACGCCGCGCAGGCGCAGCTCACCCAGGCCGCGGCCACGTCGTTGCTGCGGTGACTTAAAAGCCAGGTCGCACTCCGTCGCGCCCCCCTCTGTCCTGCCGGACAGAGGGGTCGCGAAGGAACGCGACTTGCGAGAGAAAACTACGCCCTCACAAACCCCTCGCTCGCCCGAAGCAGGTTGCGCGTATAATCCTCGCTGACGCGGTGGCCAATCAGCTGGCTCGCGGTCAGCGTCTCCACCGCTTCGCCGTTCTGCATCACCATCAGCCGCTCGCACATATGGGTGATGATGGCGAGGTCGTGACTGACCATCAGGAAGGTGAGCTTGCGCCGCCGCCGCACCTCTTCGAGCAGGTTCAGCACCTCGGCCTGGACAGAGGCATCGAGCGCCGAGGTCGGCTCGTCGAGCAAAAGGATCGAAGGTTCGAGGATCAGCGCGCGGGCGATCGCCACGCGCTGGCGCTGGCCGCCGGAGAGCTGGTGCGCGTAGCGGAAGCGGAAACCCTTGCCGAGGCCGACTTCGTCCAGCGCGCGCTCGATGCGCTTCTCGCCGTCCTGGATCCCGTGAATGGCGAGCGGTTCCTGCAGCAGCCGGTCGACGGTCTGGCGCGGATGCAGCGAACCGTAGGGATCTTGGAAGACCATCTGCACGCCGCGGAAAAAGGCCTTATCGCGGGTCTTGCCTAATGTCCTGCCGTTGACAGCGATGGTGCCGGCAGCGACAGGCGCAAGGCCGGTGATTGCCTTGAGCAGGGTCGACTTGCCTGAGCCGCTTTCGCCAACCAGCCCGTAGGACTCGCCTTCCCTGACTTCGAGGTTAACGCCCTTCAGGGCGCGGAAGCGGTCGAAAACCACCTCCAGCCCTTCGATGGCAATCGCCGCCGTCATGCCGCCCACTCAGGCTTGCGCTCGAGCACCGGCAGCGGGTGACGCTCGAAGCCGATCCTCGGCATGCAGTTGAGCAGGCCGCGCGTATAGGGATGCTTGGCCTCGCGCAGTTCGGACGCTTTGAGCTGCTCGACCACCTTGCCGGCATACATGACGACGACACGGTCGCAGAAGGACGAGACCAGGCGCAGATCATGCGAGATGAAGATCAGCCCCATACCGCGCTGGGCCACCAGCCGGTCGAGGATGTTCAGCACATCGAGCTGCACGGTGACGTCGAGCGCGGAGGTCGGCTCGTCGGCGATCATCAGCTCAGGGCCGGCGATCAGCATCATGGCGATCATCGCGCGCTGGCCCATGCCGCCCGAGACCTCATGCGGGTGAAGGTCGAAGACACGGGCGGGATCGCGGATCTGCACCGCCCGCAGCATCTCCAGCGCGCGCTCGCGCGCTTCGGCCTTTCCGACCTTCTCATGCGTGCGCAGCGTCTCGACGATCTGGCGGCCGATGGTCATCACCGGATCGAGCGAATATTTCGGGTCCTGCAGGATCATGGCGATGCGGTTTCCCCGCAGCGCACGGCGCCGGCTGGATGACACTGAGAGCAGATCGATGCCGTCGAAGCACAGCTTTTTCGCCGACACCTCGGCCTGCGGCGGGGTCAGGCCCATGATGGCACGGCCGGTCTGCGACTTGCCGGAGCCGCTCTCGCCGACGATGCCCAGCCGCTCGCGGCCGAGCGAGAAGGAAACGCCGCGCACCGCCTGCACGATCCCGGTGCGCGTCGGGAAAGTGACGCGCAGATCGTCGACTTCGAGCAGCGTGCCTTTCGTTTGCTTATCGGAATTGCCACTCATCGGTCACCGCTCATTGGTCGCCACTCCGGGGATCGAGCGCGTCGCGCAGGCCGTCGCCGAGCAGGTTGAAGCCGAGGCTGACGATGAGGATGGCAGCACCTGGTGCGGTGGCCACCCACCACTGGTCGAGAATGAAGCGGCGGCCGGACGCAATCATCGCGCCCCATTCCGGCAGCGGCGGCTGCGCGCCGAGGCCGAGGAAGCCGAGGCCGGCGGCGGTGAGGATGATGCCCGCCATGTCGAGCGTCACCCGGATGATCAGCGAGGAGATGCAGAGCGGCATGATGTGGCGCAGCACAATGCGGAAGGGCGAGGCGCCCATCAGCTGCACCGCCTTGATGTAGTCGGAGTTGCGCACCGTCAGCGTCTCGGCGCGCGCGATGCGCGCGTAAGGCGGCCAGGAGGTGATGGCGATCGCCAGCACCGCGTTCTCGATGCCGGGGCCGAGCGCCGCAACGAAAGCCAGCGCCAGCACCAGCTTCGGGAACGCCAGGAAGATGTCGGTGATGCGCATCAAAATGGCATCGGTCCAGCCGCCGGCATAGCCTGCGACGGTGCCGACCAGCAGGCCGATAGGCGCGGCGATGATGGCAACGAGAATAACGACATAGAGCGTCCAGCGCGAGCCGTAGAGGATGCGGGAGTAGATATCGCGGCCTAGGTCGTCAGTGCCGAACCAATGCGCGGCGCCGGGCGCCAGCAGACGGGCATTCTTCAGGTCACCCACGGTCGGCGAATAGGGTGCCAGCACGCCGGCAAGGGCGGCTACCACCACCAGCGCGAGGATGATGAGCAAACCGATCAAGGCCAGCCGATTGGCCGAGAAGCGCCGCCAGGCAACATAGGCGCGGCCGAGCCTTGCCTGCATGCGCGAGGCCGGCCGTTCCGACAGCAGCCATTCGCGACGGGAGACGGAGCCGGCGTCAGAGGCGGTCATGAGGATGCCTCTTGAAGCTGTCGACCCCCATTCCGGTCTGTCTCGCAGACCACCTCTCCGCCGTTCGACGGGGGAGAGGAAAGACGCCAAGCGTGCGACCCGCTGTTCCTCTCCCCCGGGCAGGGGGAGAGGTGGCCCGAAGGGCCGGAGTGGGGGTGATTGGCCGCAGCCGAGGCCAAAAGTGCGATACCTCTGCTCATCCGGGTTTCGTCCGTGGATCGAGGAGCCGATAGAGCAGGTCCGACAGCAGGTTGATGGCGATGAAGACCGAGCCGATGATGATGGTGCCGCCGAGCACCGCGTTCATGTCGGCGTTCTGCAATGAATTCGTGATGTAGAGACCGATGCCCGGCCAGGAGAAGACGGTCTCGGTCAGCACCGAGCCTTCGAGCAGGCTGGCATAGGAAAGCGCGATCACCGTCACCATCGGCACAGCGGCGTTGCGCAGCGCATGGCCCCAGATGATGCGCGTCTCCGACAGGCCCTTGGCGCGCGCAGCGACGATATACTCCTGCGCCATCTCGTTCAGCATGAAGGAGCGCGTCATACGGCTGATATAGGCGAGCGCGAAATAGCCGAGCAAGGAGGCCGGCAGGATGATGTGGCGGTAGGCGTCGTAAAAGACATCCCACTGCCCCTGCATCGCCGCGTCGAGCAGGTAGAAGCCGGTGATCGGCGTGAAAGTGTATTCGTAGACGACGTCGAGTCGCGCCGGAAAGGCGACCCATTGCAGCTTGGCGTAGAACAGGACGAGGCCGAGCAGCCCCAGCCAGAAGATCGGCACGGAATAGCCGATCAGGCCGATGATGCGCACGATCTGGTCGATGAGACTGCCGCGCCTGACAGCAGCGAGCACGCCGAGCGGCACGCCGATGACGGCGCCGATGATCGTGCCGAGCGTCGCAAGCTCGATGGTCGCCGGGAAGACCCGGCGGATGTCGGACATCACCGGATTGGTGGTCAGCACCGAAGTGCCGAAGTCGCCGCTGAGCGCGTTTTTGACATAGATGTAGAACTGCTCGATCAGCGGCAGGTCGAGCCCCATCTCGCGACGCGTGCGCTCGACGACGGCCGTCGGGGCCCGATCGCCGAGCACGGCCAGCACCGGATCGATAGGGATGACGCGGCCGATGAAGAAGGTCACCGCGAGAAGACCGAGATAGGTCGTCACCGCGATGACCAGGAAGCGGCCGATCGACGACAAGATAGCGACGGCACGGGCGCCGCCGCGCCCCGCCGCCGCCTGGTTCTCAGCTACGCTCACGCGGCGCGTCCGAAAGCGCTATTCCTTCGAGACCGGCCAGACGAAGTTGGTGTCGAAGCTCGGGCCGAGCTTGAAATCCTTGAGGTTCTTGCGCAGCCCCGCCACCTCCAACTGCTGATGGATGATGACGAAGGGGCTGGTGTCGAGGATCTTCTTCTGCAGGCCCTTGTACATGTCGGCGCGCTTGGCCGAATCCTTCTCGAGCAGCGCCGCCTCGGTCTCCTTGGTCAGGTCCGGAATATCCCAGGCATTACGCCACGCCAGCGTCTTGATCTTGGCGCTGTCGGAATTGTCCGGGTTCGAGGCGAAGGTCTGCGCGTTGGAGTTCGGGTCGAAATAGTCCTGGCCCCAATTGCCGATATAGATGTCGTGATTGCGGGCGCGATATTTTGTCAGCGTCTGCTTGCCGTCCCCCGGGATGATCTCCAGCTTGATGCCGGCCTGGCCGAGCGTCTGCTGGATCGATTCGGCCATGCCTGTCTCCGGCTGTTTGCTGCGCACGTCCATGGTCACCTTGAAGCCATCAGCCAAGCCGGCCTTGGCCAGCAGTTCCTTGGCCTTGGCGACGTCAAGCTTGAACGGATTGTCGTCGATCGCGCCCAGGTCGCCCTTGGGCAGGAAGGACTGGTGTATCTCGCCGATGCCCTTCAGGATGGTCGAGGCCATAGCGTCGTAGTCGATCAGATATTTGAACGCCTGGCGCACCTCAGGCTTGGCGAGGTTCGGGTTCTTCTGGTTGAGGCTGATGTAGTAGACCGTGCCCTTCGGCGCGCTGGTGGTGGCGAGATCGGCGTTCTTGGCAATGGCATCGAGGTCGTTCGGCTCGAGGTTGCGGGCGACGTCGATGTCGCCGGCCTCCAGCGCCAGGCGCTGCGCCGAGCTCTCCTTCATGAAGCGGTAGATGACGCGGGCGAGCTTGGCCTTCTCGCCATTGTAATTGTCGTTGCGCTCCAGCACGACGGCTTCGTTGGCGCGCCACTCACGCAGCTTGTAGGGGCCGGAGCCGGCATAGCCGGTCTTCAGCCAGGCGTTGCCGAAGTCGTTGTCCCATTTGTAGTCGGCGCTCGGCGTGACGGCGGCGACATGTTCCTTGACCAGCTTGCTGTCGACGACGGAAGCAACCGTGGCCGACAGGCAGTTCAGCACGAAGCTCGGCGCATAGGCCTTGTCGACGATGAACTGGAAGGTGGTATCGTCGACCGCCTTGGCCTTTTCGGTGACGTTGTCGCCGCTGATGCCGAACTGATTGATGATGAAGGCCGGGCTCTTGTCCAGCTTGATGGCGCGCTCGAAGGAATAGGCGACGTCGGCCGCGGTGATCGGATTGCCGGAGGCGAACTTCATGCCGGGCTTGAGCTTGAAGGTGTAGGTCAGGCCGTCGTCGGAAATGCTCCAGCTCTCGGCGAGGTCGCCCTTGACCTCGGAGGTGTCGCTGAGGTCGAGACGGACCAGCAGATCATAGGTGTTGCCGGTGACCTCGGCGGTCGACAGCTCGAACGCCTCGCCCGGGTCCATCGAGATGATGTCGTCGAAGGCGAAGCCTTCGACCAGCGTGTCGGCAGGCGTGACCGCAAAGGCCGGCACCGCCAGCAGCGCCGACATCGCCACACCCGCGAGCAAGCCACGAGAGCGAAGAGCAAACCTTTCGAGCATCATGGTAGTCGTTCCCTGTTTTGTTGATTGTGACCTGAGTTCCCGGCTCAGGGCTGCAGAATTCCTTGGACCGGTCGACGGCCCGCCGACCTCTTACCGTCGTGGTTTTTGTCCAGTTGGTCAACACCCTATTCGGCGGCGTTCGAACCCGCAACGCGCATTTTGTGAGACAGCTTATTGGGCCAGAATGGGCCGCCGCGAGTCGACCCATGGCCGGCCAATCGAAGCCGCCGATCGGAAAAAATCTGCTAAACTTTTGCCGCTTGGAGGTCGCCCGTCATTTCAGCTGCGCAACCAGGTTCGCGTCAGGAAAACAGGTGGCGGCCTTGCCGTTCTTCGCCTGCCAGACGCCGATCGAGCGGCGTGTCTTGAAGCCGGGCAGGCCGTCGGCACTGCCGACATCGTAGCCCTTCGCCTCCAGCGCCTGCTGGAGGGCAGCGATATCGGACCGGTGGAGATCGCCCACCGGGCCCCAGGTGCCGGCAAAGGTGGCGTCGACTTTGGCGATGCGATCGGCGGCGTGGCCGATGAACAGCGCATAGAGGTCGCTGGTGTTGTATTGCTTCAGCACATAGAAATTCGGCGTGACGATGAAAGCCGGGCCGCTGCGTCCGGCCGGCATCAGCAGGAAACCCTCGGCCTTGAGTTCGCTGGCCGGAAACGCCTTTCCGTCGGCGCGCCTGATGCCCATTGCCACCCATTCGGAAATCTTCTTGCCCTGGTCGGGGCCCTCGAGCGCGCAGGAGACATTTGTCGGCGCAATCACCTCGGTCCCCCAGCCGCGGCCCCTCACCCAGCCATAATGGACAAGATAGTTGGCGATCGAGGCGAGCACGTCCGGCGTCGAGTTCCAGATGTCGGGCCGGCCGTCGCCGTCGAAATCGACGGCATGCTTCAGGAAGGACGTCGGCATGAATTGCGGCTGGCCGAGCGCGCCGGCCCAGGACGACTTCATCGCATTGACCGGGGCGAGCCCGCGCTCGACGATCTCCAGTGCGGCCAGCACCTCGGTGCGGAAAAAGTCTTTCTTGGTCGACATGAAGGCCTTGGTGCCCAGCACCTCGAAGGCGTCGTAAGGCATCTTGGCGGCGCCGAAGCCGGTCTCGCGGCCCCAGATCGCCAGCACGATCTCGCCAGGCACGCCGTAGCGCTTCTCGATGAGCCCGAGCACGCGGGCGTTGGCGCTCTCGCGCGACCGTCCTCCACCGGTGACGGCTCGAATGATCTTCTCGGCGAAATAATTTGCGGGCGGACCGAACTCGGCCTGGTGCTGTTTTTGCGGCGTGGTCGGCTTCTCGCCAGGCATGACGAGGTCCGGCAATTTCAGGTTCGGCTTCACGCCGATGAAGGCGGCGTCGAAGGTCTTTTTGGAAATGCCTTCGGCCTTGGCCTCGGGCCAGAGGTCGTTTTGCAGCCAGGCCTGGAATTGGTTGTCGATGGGCGCGGCGCGAGCGGGAATAGCGAGGAGGACGACAAGCGCCGCAAGGAAGGAGAGCACAGCCAATCTGAGAGGCTTGCACTCTGTCCCACCTCCCTCTGTCCTCCCGGACAGTCCGGCAGGACCGAGGGGGGTGGGACGGAGTGCGGCCTTTCCGGGAAAAACGCCTGTCACCAATCCCCTCCCCTCAAAATGCCGTCCTCGAGCGCAGCGCCGCGGCAAGCGTGCCTTCGTCGAGATAGTCGAGCTCGCCGCCGACCGGAACGCCATGCGCGAGCCGCGTCACCTTGACCTCGAATCCCGAGAGCTGATCCGTTAGATAATGCGCCGTGGTCTGGCCCTCGACGGTGGCGTTTACGGCGAGGATCACCTCCTTCACCTCGCCGCCGGCGACACGGTCGACCAGTGAGCGGATATTGAGCTGGTCCGGGCCGATGCCGTCGAGCGGCGACAGCGTGCCGCCAAGCACGTGATAGCGCACGTTCATGGCGGCGGCGCGTTCCAGCGCCCAGAGGTCGGAGACGTCCTCGACGACGATAAGCGTGCTGGCATCACGGCGCGGATCGGTGCAGATCATGCAAGGGTCGGAGGTGTCGACATTGCCGCAGGTCGAGCAGATGCGCACCTTGTCGAGAGCCTCGCCCATGGCGGCGGCCAAAGGCTCGAGCAGTTGCTCCTTCTTCTTGATGAGATGGAGAGCCGCGCGCCTTGCCGAACGCGGCCCGAGCCCCGGCACCTTGGCCAGGAGCTGGATCAGGCGTTCTATCTCTGGACCGGCGATTCTTTTCGACATCGCTCTGATCTAGAGCAATTCCGGGAAAAGTGCGAAACGGTTTTCAGAGCGCTTTGGGACATCCGCAACAGCAAATGATCCGCCATGCTGTCACGGCGGATCATTTGATGGCGGGTTGGCTCAGTAGGCTTCGAGCGGCCGGGACTGGCTGACGATCAGCGCGCCGATGGCGTCGGTGTTCTCAGGCGTAGACTGGAACCCCATCGCCGCTTCCTGCGGAGCGCTCGGAACGGAGGTGATGTAGCGGCCTTTCAAAGTGCCGCCGAAGCGGGAGGCATCGGGCTCCTCCATCGGCTCCTGCATCGCCACCATGATCGGCTTCGCCGTCACGCGGCCGGCCTTCTGCGCCGGCGCGGCGGAGGCCGTCACATAGGTCTGCTGGGCAGAAACGGTTGTGGTCTTGGCCGGAAGCGCCGGCGCGGCAGCCGCGGTCATGGTGGCCTGCTTGGCCGGATCAGCATGCACGATCGTCTTGACCACCGGCTCGGCGGAAGCGACGAGGACCGGAGCGGTGGGGTCGGTCTTCTGCGACTTGCCGGAGGCCATGGCGACCATGGGCTCATCCGGCAGCGGCTGCCAGTTGCGGCCGCGCTTCTCATAGAAGGCATTGCCGCCGGCCACCATCGTGTAGTGCATGTTCTTGTAGGGGAAACGCAGGCCGGCGGTGTGGAAGAACATCGTGTTCTTGAGCTTGGCCTTGCGCTCGCCTTTCAGCACCGCCTCGGCGGCTTCCTCGACATCGGGCAATGCCCGCGAATTCATCGGGCGGGTCAGCACGCCTGGGGCGAACTGGCCCCTCTCGCCGACGACCTCGCAGATGGTGCTGCCATGCTGGCCCGAGCGCAGCCGGTTCATCACGACCGTGCCGACGGCGATCATGCCGTCACGGCTCGACCGGTTGGACTCGAAGAACATCGCCCTTTGCAGGCATTCCTTGTCCTTCATCGAATATTTGTAGGAACGCGAGCTGAGGAAGCTCGGGGTGACGGCGTCGGTCAGGCTCGCCACCGACATGCCATGTGAAGCGGTCTGGCTGCAGCCGGCCAGGAACAAGGGGGAAGTGGCGATGCCGATAAGCAGCAGCGGCGTCTTCCATCGCGTCGCGATCAACAAAAAAGCCTCATTTCCAGATGCCAGCCCGCCCCGAGATGTGGCAAGAATGAGACTCTTTCAGGCAAAAAGATGGCTAGATGGTTAGCAACCTCTGGACTTGGGTAAAACTTTATGAATGTCGCGAAATGAGCCCGTGAGCATGCCGGCAAAATGGTTAATATTGGGGCCCGGGCTCAATTTTCGTTCACAATCAATTAACTGGCGCCAATGCCTCAGAACGGCAATTTCATTCCAGGCGGTATAGGCAGGCCCGCAGTCAATGCCTTGGTCTTTTCCTGCATGACCTGCTCGACCTTATTTTTGGCATCATTGTGAGCGGCCAACAGCAAGTCTTCGAGGATCTCCGCCTCGTCGTCCTTCAGCAACGACGGATCGATCTTCAGCGCCTTCATTTCGAACTTGCCGGTCAGGGTCACGCTGACCAGGCCGCCACCCGCCTGTCCGGTGGCTTCCAGGGTGGCGATCTCGTCCTGCATGGCCTGGAACTTGGCCTGCATTTCCTTCGCCTTGCCCATCAGGCCGAGAAGATCCTTCATCGCAAAACTTCCTCTTGTTGAAATCTACGTCAGCGCGAGCATGGTCTTGACCGAAACCGGTCCCTACTTTTCTCTGACGCGGTCGTCATGCTCTAAATCTCTTCGTCGTCGGCAGCCGGCTCGACGGGCAGGTCGGCGTCCGTGCCTTCCACATCCGGCACCTCTGGAATACGCACGTCGATAATCTTGGCGCCGGGAAAGCGGGCGAGGATGGCGGCGACCGTTGGATCGCTCCTGGCATCCGAGAAGGCGTTCTCGCGCTTCGTCGTCTCCATCTCGGCCAGCGTCTGGCTACCCTCTTCCTTCGACAGCGAGACCAGCCAGTTGCGGCCGGTCCAGGCACGCAGCTTGGAGGTCAGGTCGTTGAGCAGCATCTTCGGCGCATCGTCGGTCAGGCTGACGTCGATGCGGCCAGGCTCGATGCGAACCAGCCGCACGCAGCGCTTGACCAACACCTTGAAGGCGATGTCGCGGTTGGCGTCGGCAAGGGCCGCGATGTCGGCCAGCGACTTCACCGGAACGGCGGGGGTTTCGATGACCGGTTCGGGCGCCGGAACGAAGGCGGTGGGCGCGGGCTGCACCTCGACCAGCCGCATGGTCTGTGCGCCTCCGGTAGAGGCCGGCATCCGCGCCGGCGCCACCGCACTTGTGCCGCCGCCATTGCCTGGACTTGCCGGCGCTCCATTGGCGCGCGGAGCGCCAGTCGGCACAGGGGCCGCGCCTTCCAGCGATTTCAGCGCTTCGTCCAGCGTCGGCAGGTCGGCGGCATGCGCCAGCCGGATCAGCACCATCTCGCCGGCGCTGACCGGACGGTTGGAGGACTGCACCTCGGGAATACCTTTCAAGAGCATCTGCCAGGTTCGCGACAGCACGCGCACCGACAGCGTGCTGGCAAATTCGGCGCCGCGCCGCCGCTCGTCCTCGGAGAGCGAGGCATCATCGGCCGCGGCCGGGACGAACCGCAGACGCGTAACGAGGTGGTTGAATTCAGCCAGGTCGGTGAGCACCGCGGCCGGATCGGCGCCGGTATCGTATTGCGCGCGGAATTCGGCCAATGCCGCCGCCACATCGCCCTTCATGACATGCTCGAACAGGTCGATGATGCGGGCGCGATCGGCCAAGCCCAGCATGGCGCGCACGGCGTCGGCGCTGACGGTACCGCTGCCATGGGCGATCGCCTGATCGAGAATGGAGAGTGAATCGCGCGCCGAGCCCTCGGCGGCCCGCGCAATCATCGCCAAAGCCTCATCATCGACGGAAATGCCTTCCTTGGCGGCGATCGAGGAAAGATGCGCGACGAGCGCGCCGGCATCGATACGCCTCAGGTCGAAGCGCTGACAGCGCGACAGAACCGTGATCGGCACCTTGCGGATTTCGGTGGTGGCGAAGATGAATTTGACATGCGGCGGAGGCTCTTCCAGCGTCTTCAACAAGCCGTTGAAGGCCTGGGTGGAGAGCATGTGCACTTCGTCGATGATGTAGACCTTGTAGCGGGCCGAGACCGGCGCGTAGCGCACGCGGTCGATGATGTCCCTGATGTCGTCGATGCCCGTGTGGGAAGCAGCGTCCATCTCGATGACGTCGACATGGCGGCCCTCCATGATCGCCTGGCAATGCTCGCCCGGGATCGAAAGGTCGACCGAAGGCTGGTCAACGGCCGCGGTTCTGTAGTTGAGCGCCCGTGCCAGGATGCGCGCGGTCGTCGTCTTGCCGACGCCGCGCACGCCGGTCAGCATCCAGGCCTGGGCGATGCGGCCGGTGGCGAAGGCATTGGTGAGCGTGCGCACCATCGGCTCCTGGCCGATCAGCTCGGAGAAATTGGAGGGGCGGTATTTGCGCGCCAGCACGCGATAGGCGCCGGCCTTTCCTGTCTCCAGGCTTTCTGGCCCCGAATTTCCGGCTTCGCTCATTCGCCGTCAAAGCTCCAAGGACCGCGACGGAAGGCGGCCGATTCCTGCGCATAGTCTCGCCCGCACGGCTCGGCGCCGTCAATGTCGCGGGAGAAAGGCGAAGAGGCGGGAGGCTGGAACAATGACCCGTTCCGGGCTCGTTAGGGCTGCTTCCTTCCGGACCTGACCCGGTTGGCGAGTGGATCGTCCACCACCAACCTCCCAAGCTCCATATCGGCAATTCGGCGGCGAAATGCAAGGGTCGTGGTGGATCACGGCCCAGGGCATGCGACGGAGAAGGCCTTCAAATCCGCAGGAGCGGTCAATGATTCGCTTGCAGCCACCTTGCCGTCGCTCTAGCGTTCAGGGTTTGAAGCATTCTCGAAAAGTGAGGGAAACGCCCATGCTGCCGGGCCTAGAGGCCGGTTTCACACTGGACGCCCGATTGGAGGCGGACAGTGAGCAGCTCATGTGGCTCGGTCTGTGCGAGCTCCGGCTGATGAACGATCGCCGCTGGCCGTGGCTGGTCCTTGTGCCGCAGCGGCCGGGCGTGGAGGAAATCCACGACCTGACGCCGCTCGACCAGACGATGCTGACCTTCGAAACCAACATGGTGGCGCAGGCGCTGAAGCGGGTGACCGGCTGCACCAAGATCAACACCGGGGCGCTCGGCAACATCGTGCGCCAGCTGCATGTCCACGTCATTGCCCGCAGCGAGAGCGATCCCGGCTGGCCGGGGCCGGTCTGGGGGCATGGCATGCGCGAGCCATATGAGCGCTCCGACATCCGTCGGTTTGCCGAAAAGATCAAGGCAGCGCTATAAGCCCATCAGTGTCCACTCTGCGCTTTCCTCGAGTCTCCTATGAGCTTTCATCTGTTTGACGCGCCTTTGCGCGAGCCGAGCCAATTCGTCGGTTTCGCCGGCAACCGGATCGACCGGCAATCGGAAAACCGCGCCGACGACGCGGTCGAGAAGGCGCTTGGCGAGCGATCGGCGCGACTGATGCTGATGCATGGCGGCAGGCTTTATCTGAAGCTGGACGACGGCAAGTTCGACCCATGGTTCGAGGCGGCGGAAAGCCAGGCCTTCGAGGTTTCGCTCGACGCCGGCGTGCTGCTCGGCCTTTCGGAGAGTGGCCCGGTGCTGGCGGTGCCCGCCGGCATCGAACCGGAACATCTGCCGGAAACGGTGAAGGCGATCGACTACCGCTCCGTCTATATGCAAGGCTTGATCGACGAAGCGGCGGCCGGCGCACTGGCGCAGGGTGCTGCGCTGCTCGCCTGGCACGCCAGCCACGCTTTCTGCAGCAAATGCGGCAATCGCTCGGAGATGCGCGCCGGCGGCTACAGGCGGCATTGCCCGGCCTGCGGCACCGACCACTTCCCGCGCACCGATCCGGTGGCGATCATGCTGACGGCGACTCGCGAGAAATGCCTGCTGGGGCGCGGCCGGCATTTCGGGCCGGGCATGTATTCGGCTCTTGCCGGCTTCATCGAGCCCGGCGAGACGATCGAGGCGGCGGTGCGCCGCGAGACGCTGGAGGAGGCCGGGATTCGGCTCGGTCGCGTCGTCTATCACGCCAGCCAGCCCTGGCCGTTCCCCTATTCGCTGATGATCGGCTGCTTCGGCGAGCCGCTCAACGAGGACATCCAGGCCGACCTCAACGAGCTCGAAGACTGCCGCTGGTTTTCGCGCGATGAGGTGCGCTCGATGCTGGAGAGAACGCATGCCGGCGGCCTGATCACGCCGCCGAAAGGGGCGATCGCCCACCACCTCATCCGCGCCTGGGTCGACAGCGAATAGGAGCCGAAAAATGATCCGTCACACCGTCGTGTTCACGCTGAAGCATCCGCCGCATTCGCTGGAGGCGAAGCGGTTCCTCCACGATGCCAAGAAGATCCTGACGGGGATCAAGGGTGTGACGCATTTCGAGCAGCTGCGCCAAGTGAGCCCCAAGAACGACTATCAATTCGGCTTCTCGATGGAGTTCGCCGACCAGGCCGCCTACACCAGATACAACGAGCATCCCGACCACGTCGCGTTCGTGCGCGACCGCTGGGTGCCGGAAGTCGAGGCGTTTATGGAAATCGACTACGTGCCGTTGGGCTTTGGCTGAAATTAGGTCGAGCGTCGGCGTCTGTGATTGGCGCGAACCTCCATGACGTTCGTCATCCGAGGACGAAGCGACGCGAAGCGGAGCGCGGGCCCTGGGATCCATGCCGTGACTTTTACGAAGGCCGCAGCGGAGCAGAATTCTGGACCGTGGGGCGGCGCTCCAGCGTAGCGGCATGGATCCTCGGGTCTGCGCCGCGTCGCTTCGCTCCTTGCTCCGCCCGAGGATGACGAAGCAGGAGGGCTTCGGCCATCCTCGAAGGTGCAATCACGCTTTGAACGAGCCCGACGGCTGGCAGATCGGAAAAGCCAGCCTTAATCCGCCACCTTCCACTGCTCGCGCGACGCGCTTGCCGGATAGACGCCGAGGATGCGCATCTCGCGGGAGAAGAAGCGCAACTCGTCGAGCGCCAGCTTGACCAGCGGATCATCGGGATGGCCCTCGATGTCGGCATAGAACAGCGTCGCTGTGAAGGCGCCGAGCTGATAGCTCTCGAGCTTGGTCATGTTGATGCCGTTGGTGGCGAAGCCGCCCATGGCCTTGTAGAGCGCGGCGGGCACGTTGCGGACGCGGAAGATGAAGGTGGTCATCATCCTGGCGTCCAGCGACGGGCGCTCGGCCCATTGCTTGTTTTTTGTCAGCACGACGAAGCGGGTGACGTTCGAGTCGGTGTCCTCGACATTCTTCTCGATGATGTCGAGGCCGTAGAGTTCGGCGGCAAGCGCAGGCGCAAGCGCCGCCATGGTGCGGTCCTTGACCTCGGAGACCATCTTGGCAGATCCCGCCGTGTCGCCGGCCACCACCGGCTTCCAGCCGTTCTTGCGGATGTATTTGCGGCACTGGCCAAGGGCATGGATATGGCTGTGCACGGTTCTGATCTCGTCGCGCCTGACGCCCGGCAGCACCATCAGCTGGAAATGGATCGGCAGAAAATATTCGCCGACGATGTGCAGGCGCGATTCCGGCAAAAGATGATGGATGTCGGCGACGCGGCCGGCAATCGTGTTCTCGATCGGGATCATGGCGAGCTCGGCCTTGCCGGTTTCGACCGCGTTGAAGGCGTCCTCGAAGGTCGGACAGGGCAACGGCTCCATCGAGGGGAACATGTTGCGGCAAGCGGTATCGGAATTGGCGCCCGGCTCGCCCTGGAAGGATATTCTGTTGGTCTTTTCAGGCATGCGCCAAGGTCTCGCTTACGATGTCTCAGTTTGAAAGAATCTGCCTGGCGCGCTCGAGATCGTCGGGCGTGTCGACGCCGAGCGGCAGCGACCGGACGATCTCGGCATCGATGCGCATGCCGGCTTCCAGCGCCCGCAGCTGTTCCAGCCGCTCACGGCGTTCGAGCGGCGACGGCTTCAGCGCCACGAAGCGTTCCAGTGCCGCGCGGCGGTAGGCATAGAGGCCGATGTGGTGATAGAGCGGGCCCTCCCCCCACGGCGCCGTGGCGCGCGTGAAATAGAGCGCCTTCAGCCTTGTCGCGGAGAGCGGCGAGCCGACGATCTTGACCACGTTCGGATTGGTCCGTTCTTCGTCGCGCACAATCTCGACGCCGAGCGTGGCTATGTCGACCGACAGGTCGGCGAAGGGCCGCAGCGATGCGCCGATGATCTCAGGGTCGATGGTCGGCAGATCGCCCTGGACGTTGACGATGGTTTCGACCTTTTTCTCCGGGTCCAGCACGGTGAGGGCCTCGAAGATGCGGTCGGATCCCGATTGGTGGTCCGCGCGCGTCATCACCGCCTCGAGACCGTGGTCCCGTACCACCGCGGCAACCGCTTCGGTGTCGGTCGCCACCACCACGCGACCGAGCCCGGCCTCGGCGCCGCGGCGGGCGACATGGACGATCATCGGCGCGCCGGCGATGTCGGCCAGCGGCTTGCCCGGCAGGCGCGTCGAGGCCATGCGGGCGGGGATCAGGATCAATGTCGACATGGACTTTTAGGACAGCCGGGGAAGCAGATGGAAAAGTGGCAAAACGTCTCACTGGAAGCGCCCTTATAGGTGTTGCAAGGACGAAGCAAAAGACCTAGTTTCCGCGCGATTTAACGGGCCCGTTCGGGCCTTTCGCTATACCGACGGACGGAGTGGACGGGACGGTCCGCCGGAAAAGGGAGCAAGGGGCGTATGGATTCCAACGAAGTCAACAAGCTGCTCGCCGGATTCCTCGGAACCTGCTTCATCGTCTTTTCCGTCGGTATCGTTTCCGACGCGCTGTTTGCCTCCCCCGCTCCCGAGAAGCCGGGCTTCGCCATCGAGGCGGCCGAGCCGACCGAAGGCGGCGGCGCTGCCGCGCCGGCGGCCGAAGCCAAGCCGATCGCCGACCTGCTCGCAACCGCCAATGCCGAGACGGGCGCCGCCATCTTCAAGAAGTGCCAGGCCTGCCATTCCGGCGAAAAGGGCGGCCCCAACAAGGTCGGGCCGGACCTCTGGGACATCATCGATCGCCCTGTCGCCGAGCATGAGGGCTTCGCCTATTCGGCGGGCATGAAGGATTTCTCCAAGGGCGGCGCCGAGAAGTGGACCTACGACAACCTCAATCACTTCATCAACGCGCCGAAGAAGTTCGTGAAGGGCACTGCGATGGGCTTTGCCGGCCTGCCGAAGGACGAGGACCGCGCCAACGTGATCGCCTATCTGCGCACGCTGTCGGACAATCCGAAGCCGCTGCCGCAGCCGGGCGCTTCGGCGGAAGCCAAGCCCGCCGAAGGCGCCGCCCCGGCCAAGCCGGCCGCAGGTGCTGCGCCCGCCAAGCCGGCCGAAGGCGCCGCTCCGGCCAAGCCGGTTGCACCCGCGCAATAAACATTTCGTCATAAAGACACCTTGGAAAAGCCGGGTTCGTCCCGGCTTTTTTGTTAGGAAAGCCGCATATGCTGCGACAAAAGCCGCCGCTTGCGGTTTTCACCGGCGTCAAATGATCTAGATTGCCGGTGGGTACTGTTCGCGACGAGGAGAACGCATGACGGTCGGCCGTTCCCGGACGTTTTTCGCATCGATGCTGGCGGTTGTTTTCGCCGCCAGCCTGCAGGCCAGTGTCGCCGACGAATGGCACACGACATCCTCGCTGGTCGGCCCGTCCAAATATGGCGACAATTTCCAGCGCTACGACTATGTCAATCCGGACGCTCCGAAGGGCGGCGCCCACGACTCCGTCGTTGTCGGCACTTTCGACAGCTTCAACCCCTATATCGTGCCGGGGTCGCCGGCCGCGGGGTTCGCCGGGTTCGGCGGCGGCCTGCTCTACGACACGCTGATGGATCAGGCGACCGACGAGGGCAGCGTGAGCCACCCGCTGATTGCCGAGGCTTATAAATACCCGCCCGACTATTCCTCGGCGACCTACCGGCTCGACCCGCGCGCGAAATGGCATGACGGCCAGCCGATCACGGTCGACGATGTGGTCTGGTCGTTCCAGGTGCTGAAGGCCAACGCCCCCCAATACAACCGCTATTTCGAGAACGTCACCGACGCGGTGGCGATTTCCGACCGCGAGGTCGAGTTTCATTTCAACCAGAAGGGCAACCGCGAGCTGCCCAAGATTCTCGGCGATCTGGTCGTCCTGCCGAAGCACTGGTGGGAGGGCACCGATGCCAGCGGCAAGAAGCGCGACATCACTAGGCCGACGCTCGAGCCGCCGCTGGGATCCGCCGCCTACAAGATCGCCAGCTTCAAGCCGGGTTCCGAGATCGTCTGGCAGCGCGTGCCTGATTACTGGGGCGCCAAGCTGCCGGTGAAGATCGGCCGCGAGAATTTCGACACCCAGCGCTTTACCTACATCCTGGACGACAATGCTGCCTGGCAGGCCTTCACCAAGGGCGGGCTTGACGACATCAAGCCCGAAAACAGTTCGCGGCGCTGGGCGACGGCTTACAACTTTCCGGCGGTGAACGCCGGCGACGTGATCAAAAAGGAATTCAAGACCACTTCGCCGGAGCCGATGCAGGCCTTCATGCTGAACCAGCGCAGGCCGCTGTTCCAGGATCGCCGGGTCCGCGAGGCGCTAACCTATCCCTATGACTTCGAGACGATGAACCGAACGCTGTTCTTCAATTCCAACACGCGCACCCAAAGCTATTTACAAGGCACGGAACTCGCGTCGAGCGGTCTGCCGCAAGGCAAGGAACTCGAAATCCTGGAGAAGTACCGCGACAAGCTGCCGCCTGAACTGTTCACCCAGGAATTCAAGCTGCCGGTCTACGACTCACCACAAGCGGAGCGGAAATATCTGAAGCAGGCTGTCGACCTCTTCGCCCAGGCGGGCTGGGTGATCAAGGGCGGCAAGATGGTGAACGCCAAGACCGGCGCGCCGTTCAAATTCGAGATACTGGGCACGTCCGACACGGACCAGATCCTCTCCGGCAACTATATCGCCAATCTGCGCAAGATCGGCGTCGATGCAACGCTGCGCATCATCGACCCCAGCCAGTACGTCAACCGCGTCAACAATTTCGACTACGACGTCATCACCAACGTGCTGCAGCAGTCGGAATCGCCCGGCAACGAACAGCGCGATTTCTGGAGTTCGAAGTCCGCCGATTCACCCGGATCGCGCAATTACTCCGGCATCAAGGATCCGGTCGTCGACGCGCTGGTGGACCGCGTCATCTTCGCCACCGACCGCGACGATCTCGTCGCCGCCACCCATGCGCTCGATCGCGTGCTGTTGTGGAACTACTATACCGTGCCGCAATACTACCGCGCGGTGGTCTGGCTTGCCTACTGGAACAAGTTCGGCATGCCGGACAAGCAGCCCAGCTACCGTGGCGCCGATATCGATTCCTGGTGGATCGATACGGCGAAGGAAAAGGCGTTGGCCGCCAAATACAAGGGCCTCAACTGATGAGGCAGCCGGCGTTGCTTCCTCGTCGCGACTTCCTGGCGCTCGGCGCCGCGGCGGCGGCCACGTCGCTGCTCCCCGGCAAGGTCTTTGCCGCGATCCCGACCGGGGTGAAGGTGCACGGCCTCTCCGCCTTCGGCGACTTGAAATACAAGCCCGACTTCACGCATTTCGAGTATGTCAACGTCGATGCGCCGCAAGGCGGCACCTTCAATTTCTCGCCGCCCAACTGGGGCCAAAACCAGAGCCCTTTGACGTTCAACACGCTGAACTCCTTCGTGCCCAAGGGCGATGCGCCGCAGCGCATGGAAATGTGCTTCGATTCACTGATGGTGCGGGCGCTCGACGAGCCTGACGCCGTCTATGGGCTGATCGCAGACGGGGTCACGATTTCCGACGATCGCAACGGCTTCATCTTCTCGCTGCGGCCGCAGGCGCGCTTCCATGACGGCACGCCGCTCACCGCCGACGATGTCGCCTTCACCTTCAAACTGCTGAAGGACAAGGGGCATCCGGATTATTCGCTGTCGCTGACGCATCTTGAGGATGCGGTGGCGAAGGACGCCCACACGGTCGAGCTCAAGTTCTCCGGCAAGCACTCGGCCCGCACCATCCTGAACGTCGTCGCGTTTCCGATCCTGTCCAAGGCCTTCTTTACGGCCAACCCGTTCGATTCGTCCCAGCTCAACCCGCCGCTCGGCTCAAGCGCCTACAAGGTCGGGCGCTGGTCGGCCGGGGCCTGGATCGAGTACGAGCGGGTGGCCGACTATTGGGGCAACGACCTGCCGGTCAATCGCGGCCAGAACAATTTCGGGCGTATCCGCATCGAGTTCTATCAGGACCGCACGGCCGGCTTCGAGGCCTTCAAGAAGGGCGAGATCCTCTATCGCGAGGAATTCACCTCGCGCGTCTGGGCGACGGCCTACAACTTTCCGGCCTTTGCCGCCGGCAAGGTGGTGAAGCACGAATTCCCGGCCGAGACGGTGCCGTCGATGCAGGCGACAGCCGTCAACCAGCGGCGCGCGCAGTTCCAGGACCCGCGCGTGCGGCAAGCGATCGCGCTCTGCTTCGACTTCGAATGGACGCGGCGCAACTTCTTTTACGGCTCCTATCAGCGCTCGCAATCCTGCTTCGAGAAATCCGACTTTCGCGCCGAAGGCATGCCCTCGCCGGCAGAACTCGCGCTGCTGGAGCCGCTGCGCGACAAGCTGCCGCCGGAGGTCTTCGGCGAAGCGGTGACGCAGCCAGCCTCGGACGGCTCGGGACGCGACCGCAAGCTGCTTGGCAAGGCGGCGAAGCTGCTTGCCGAAGCCGGCTGGAAACGCTCCAGCGATTTCGTCGTCAACGACAAGGGCGCGCGGCTGCCCGCCGAGTTCCTGGTGGAAGACGAGACCTTCGTGCAGGTCTATTCGCCCTGGGTCGCCAACATGAAGGCGATCGGCATCGACGCCTCGATCCGGCTGGTCGATTCCGCCCAATACCAGCTCAGGCAATCGACCTTCGATTTCGATCTGATCTCGGCCGCCTTCTCCTTCAGCGCCACGCCGACACGCGACGACCTCGAGATCTTCTTCCATGCGCGAAGCGCGTCGGTTTCGGGCTCGCGCAACCTCCCGGGCATAGCGAGCCCGGCTATAGACGCGCTGATCGACGCCGTCGGCGCGGCCAAGGATCGCGAGAGCCTCACCGTCGCCATGCGGGCGCTCGATCGGGCCTTGCGCGCGCGGCGCGATTGGATTCCAAGTTGGTATCTGGCGAATCACCGAAGCGCCTATTGGGACATGTTCGGCTTTCCCGAGCAGAAGCCCGATTTCGGCTTTCCGGTCGAGGCGCTGTGGTGGGTCGACAAGGGCAAGGCGGCAAGAATTGGCAAAGCCTGACATTCCGCTCCGCGCAGGGCCGGCAGCCTGATGGGCGCCTATATCCTGCGCCGCATCCTGCTGATGATCCCGACGCTGTTCGGCATCATGGCGATCTCCTTCGCCGTCATCCAGTTCGCGCCGGGCGGCCCGGTCGAGCAGGTGATCGCCAAGCTCACCAATCAGGGCGGCACCGATCGCCTGGGCGGCGGCGGCGGCGACGCGGGCGCCACCAATTTCGACGTCGCCGGCGATGTCGGCTCGAAATATCGCGGTGCTCAAGGGTTGGACCCCGAATTCATCAAGAAGCTCGAAAAGCAGTTCGGCTTCGACAAGCCGCCGCTCGAGCGCTTCGGCATGATGCTGTGGAACTACGCCCGTTTCGACTTCGGCGACAGCTATTTCCGCGACATCTCGGTGCTCGACCTGATCCTGGAAAAGATGCCGGTGTCGATCTCGATCGGGCTGTGGATCACGTTGTTGTCCTACCTGATCTCGATCCCGCTCGGCATCCGCAAGGCGGTGCAGGACGGCTCGACCTTCGATGTCTGGACGAGCGGCGTGGTGATCGTCGGCTATGCCATCCCCGGATTCCTGTTCGGCATCCTTTTGATGGTGCTGTTTGCAGGCGGCTCGTTCTGGGATTGGTTCCCGCTGCGCGGCATCGTTTCCGACAATTGGGACCAGCTGTCCTGGCCGGACAAGATCATCGACTATTTCTGGCACATGACGCTGCCGCTGACCGCGCTTGTGCTGTCGGCCTTCGCCACGACGACGCTCTTGACCAAGAACTCGTTCCTTGAGGAGATCCGCAAGCAATATGTGGTGACGGCGCGCGCCAAGGGTCTGTCCGAGGGCAAGGTGCTTTATGGCCATGTCTTCCGCAACGCCATGCTGATCGTCATCGCAGGGTTCCCCGGCGCCTTCATCTCGGCCTTCTTCACCGGCTCGCTGCTGATCGAGAACATCTTCTCGCTCGACGGGCTCGGCCTGCTCGGCTTCAAGTCGGTGATCGACCGCGACTATCCGGTGGTCTTTGCCAATCTCTACATCTTTTCGCTGCTCGGCCTGTTCGTCGGCCTGCTGTCGGACCTGATCTACACCTGGGTCGATCCGCGCATCGATTTCGAGCGGAGAGACGTCTGATGACGGCAGCCTCGGCAGAAACCAAGCCGGCCCGCGCCGCCCGGCCGCGGCTGTCGCCGCTCAACCAGCGGCGGCTGCAGAATTTCAAGGCGAACCGGCGCGGCTACTGGTCGCTGTGGATCTTCCTGCTGCTGTTCGTGCTGTCGCTGTTTTCCGAATTGATCGCCAACGACAAGCCCATCATCGCCTCCTACAAGAGTGAGATCCTGTTTCCGGTGCTGGTCGCCTATCCGGAGGAGAAGTTCGGCGGCTTCTATGCCGTCACCGACTATCGCGATCCGGTCATCCAGGACGAGATCAATTCGAACGGCTGGATGATCTGGCCGCCGGTCCGCTACTCCTACCAGACGGTCAACAACGCCATCCCGGAAGCGGCGCCCGCCAAACCGTCCTGGCTCTATGACAAAAAGGCCCGCTGCAGCCAGTATCCGCAGGGCGAAGCCGATCCCAACTGCGTCGTCGGCAACTGGAATTGGCTGGGCACCGACGACCAGGCGCGCGATGTTCTGGCGCGCGTGCTTTACGGCTTCCGCATATCGGTGCTGTTCGGGCTGATCCTGACGCTCGGCTCCTCGCTGATCGGCGTCGCGGCCGGCGCGGTGCAAGGCTACTTCGGCGGCTGGACGGACCTTCTGTTCCAGCGCTTCATCGAGATCTGGTCGGCGATCCCAGTGCTCTATCTGCTGCTCATCGTCTCGGCGATCCTGCCGCCCGGCTTCTTCATACTGCTCGGCCTGATGCTGCTGTTCTCCTGGGTGGCGCTGGTCGGCGTGGTGCGGGCCGAGTTCCTGCGCGCGCGCAACTTCGAATATGTCAACGCGGCGCGCGCGCTTGGCGTGCCCAACCTCACCATCATGTTCCGCCATCTTCTGCCCAACGCCATGGTGGCGACGCTCACCTTCCTGCCCTTCCTGCTCTCGGGCTCGATCTCGACGCTGACCTCGCTCGACTATCTCGGCTTCGGCCTGCCGCCGGGTTCGGCCTCGCTCGGCGAATTGCTGAAGCAGGCGCAACGCAATCTCAACGCGCCCTGGCTCGGCATCTCCGGCTTCATCGTGATTTCGCTGATGCTGTCGCTGCTGGTCTTCATCGGCGAGGCGACGCGCGATGCCTTCGATCCGCGCAAGACGTTCAAATGAGCGAGCCTCTGCTTTCCGTCCGCGATTTGAGCGTCGCCTTCGCGCAAAGCGGCAAGCAATCGGCTGCCGTCGACCACGTCTCCTTCGACATCGCCAAGGGCGAGACGGTGGCGCTGGTCGGCGAATCCGGATCCGGCAAATCGGTCTCCGCGCTCTCGGTGCTGAAGCTGTTGCCCTACCCGTCGGCCAGCCACCCCTCGGGAAAGATCCTATTCCACGGCGCCGATCTGCTCCACGCCAACGAAAGGACGCTGCGCGGCGTGCGCGGCAACAAGATCACGATGATCTTCCAGGAGCCGATGACCTCGCTCAATCCGCTGCACACGATCGAGCAGCAGATCGTCGAGGTCTTGAAGCTGCATCAGGGGCTGGGCGATCGCCAAGCCCACGCTCGCACGTTGGAGCTGCTCACCGAGGTCGGCATACGCGACCCGCAGAAGCGGCTCGATGCCTATCCGCACCAGCTCTCCGGCGGCCAGCGCCAGCGCGTCATGATCGCCATGGCCTTGGCCAACGAGCCGGAACTGTTGATCGCCGACGAGCCGACGACGGCGCTCGACGTCACCGTGCAGGCGCAGATCCTCGAACTGCTCGCCGGCCTGAAAAGCCGCAAGGGCATGTCGATGCTGTTCATCACCCACGATCTCGGCATCGTCAGGAAAATCGCCGACCGCGTCTGCGTCATGACCAAGGGCAAAATAGTCGAGACCGGGCCGACCAAGGAGATATTCGCCAACCCGCAGCATGCCTACACCAAGCACCTCTTGGCCGCCGAGCCGAAGGGCAAGCCGCCGGCGGCGAATGCGGATGCCACGGCGGTGATGACCGGCAAGGACATCAAGGTCTGGTTCCCGATCAAGCGGGGCTTCTTCCGCCGCACCGTCGACCATGTGAAGGCGGTGGACGGCATCGACGTCACGGTGCGCGCCGGCCAGACGCTCGGCGTCGTCGGCGAATCCGGCTCCGGCAAGACGACGCTCGGCCTGGCGCTCGCCAGGATGATCTCGTCCACGGGCGCGATCAACTTCAACGGGCGCGACATCAACCAGCTTTCCTTCAGCGCCATGCGGCCGCTGCGGCGCGAGCTGCAGATCGTCTTCCAGGACCCGTTCGGATCCTTGAGCCCGCGCATGTCGGTCGCGGAGATCATCGAGGAAGGGCTCAAGATCCACGCGCCGAAACTGTCGCCCGATGAGCGCGACGACAAGGTCGTCGAAGTGCTCAAGGAGGTCGGTCTCGACCCGGAGACGCGTCACCGCTATCCGCATGAATTCTCGGGCGGCCAGCGCCAGCGCGTCGCGATCGCGCGCGCAATGGTGCTCAACCCGCGCTTCGTCATGCTCGACGAGCCGACCTCGGCGCTCGACATGAGCGTGCAGGCGCAGGTCGTCGATCTGTTGCGCAACCTGCAGGCCAGGCACAACCTCGCCTATCTCTTCATCAGCCACGACCTGAAGGTCATCCGCGCCCTTGCCAACGACGTGATCGTCATGCGCAATGGTCAGATCGTCGAAGCCGGGCCGTCCGAACAGATTTTCGACCGCCCGCAAACCGACTATACGAGGGCGCTGATCTCGGCCGCGTTCCGGATCGAAACGGCACCGACCGGGGTCGTCAGCGAGTAGGCTGAACCGAACGGAAATACAGGAAAGACACTCCGCGAATGGAAAAAGGCAAAGTTCTGCTTGCCCTCACCGGCTTTCACCCGCAGCGCTGGCGCGAACTGCTCGCGGCCGAGCGCGAGGTGGTGCTGGAGCCCGATGGTCCGAGCGATCCCTCGATCGCCTATGCAGTGGTGTGGAAGCAGAAACCGAATCTGTTGTCGTCGCTGCCCAATTTGCGCGCCATCTTCTCGATCGGCGCAGGCGTCGACCATATCTTCGCCGACCCCGGCCTGCCCGCCGTACCGATCGTCCGGGTCGTTGCCGACAATCTCACGCAATACATGACCGAATATGTCGTCTGGCGCGTGCTCGACCACCATCGCCAGGGCATGCTCTACCGGGGGCAGCAGCAGAAGAAGACCTGGCACGAGCCGCCGCAACGCCCGGCCGGCGACATCTCCGTCGGCATCATGGGTCTCGGCAATCTTGGCCGCGCCGCGGCTTCGGTGCTTTTGGCTCTCGGCTTCGCCGTGAATGGCTGGTCGCGAACCGAGCACCCGATGCAGGGCGTCTCGGCCTATTCCGGCGAAGCGGGGCTGATCCCCTTCCTCAACGCCACCGATATCCTGGTGGTGCTTTTGCCGCTGACGCCGCGCACGCAAGGCATCGTCAACTACAGCGTGCTGAAGGAATTGCGCAGACGCAACGGCCTCGGCGGCGCGGTGCTGATCAATGCCGGGCGCGGGCGGCTGCAGAAGGATGCCGACATCCTGCGCGCGTTGGACGACGGCACGCTGAAGGAAGCGAGTCTCGACGTGTTCGAGGTCGAGCCGCTGCCGAAGACGAGCCCGTTGTGGAGCCATCCGAAGGTGTTTGTGACGCCGCATGCGGCGGCGACCTCGGATCCGGCCCATCTGGTGCCGATCATGCTTCGGCAGATGGCCGCCTTCGAGCGCGGCGAAAAGCTCGAAAACGTTGTCGATCGCGAAGCGGGCTATTAGCCGGACACTATCGTCATCTAGCCAAGTCCCACTCCCTAAAGCACCTCTTGATCGCTCGCAGCGAAGACAGCTGCACCTTCGGGAGATTGGTCTGCTCGAACATCGCCCGGTACCGTCTGCGATTTTTCGGCGTGGTTATCGCGATGTGGCGGATCATGTCCCATTTGACGCTGTCGCGGCCGCCTTCCAGGGCACCGCGCCTTTCCTTCTCGAACAATGTTCGGCGGAAATATCGCAGCAGACTGGCAAGGGTGGCGACATCTAGGACGATCAGTCCCGTCGCGCGCCGGAAGCGTTGCGGCATGCACACCGAGTAGTTTCCGTCCATCACCCAACGCTCGCGGGAGATCGCGGCATCATGCAAAGCGACAAAATCGTCCTTCGGACGTGCTTCCCAATCCGTATCGGGCGGATGGTAAAGCTGATCGAGGTGAATGACCTCCAAACCGCGCTTGCGTGCGGTTGCGTCGGCAAGCGTTGACTTGCCGCTGTTGGACGGCCCCAGGATACAGATGCGGTCGCCGAGATCCGAGAGCTTCATCCGACGTTACCCTGGGCAGATGCAAAATGGCCTACGTGCTAAATTCTCGCCCTGTACGGAAGATCGCTACACGTTTCCTGGAATTGCCCCGCCTTGCGCCGGCTTCGAGTCCGGCAGCGCGAACTTGTCCTTCTTCTTCGGCTTGCCGCAATCGCGGCGGTCGATCGAACGGTTCATGGCGTCGATCTCGCCGGTCGCCTTGTCGCTGTCGCGCTGCGCCTTGGAGCGCATGTCCGGCGTGAACGGACCAAAACCCATGGCAGGATTGGAGAAAGTCGGTTTTGCGGTGACCGACAGATTGTATTGCTGCGCCAGCGCGTTGCGGTTGGCCAGCAGTTGATCGCAGGGCACGCTGTCATATTGCAGCGAGGATTGGACGTTCTCGTCCTGGCGCTCCGCCATCGAAGTGCCGCCGACGCAGCCGGCCGTCACCAGGCAAGATGCCAACACAGCCATGGTCCAGCGCATGGTATCCCTCCGTGCCGTATCGCCCCAGCCTAAGCCGACACGCGATTCGGGCTTTTTCGCGAGCGGCGGTTCGAGCTTTTTCGTAGCATAGGATCTTACAACGTCGGCGGGACAGCACCCCCCTCTGCCCTGCCGGGCATCTCCCCCGCAAGGGGGGAGATCAGATGTCGCTCATGTTTTCGCCAATCGCCAACGTTGCAGGATGAGCACCTGCGAACAAGCTGCCAATCTCCCCCCTTGCGGGGGAGATGTCCGGCAGGACAGAGGGGGGTGTGAAGGATCGCGGCGTTTACGATCCTTCAAATTGCATCGCCCTTCCTCGCTACGACAGCCAGCCCTGCGATCGGCGCGCCCCGGTCATGCCTGATGACCGCGCTCTCCAGCGACAAGATCGCAAACCCGTTGTCGGCGAGAACGCGCCGCACATAGGCCTCGGAATGCGCGTAGCGCCGCGAGGGCAGCAATGCAAAGTCATCGGCGCCGGCAAGCGTCTCGACCGAGAACGCAAAGAGGCCTTCGTCGACCAGACTGCCGGCAATTGCTGCAATAATGCGTTCGAGCGCCCCGGTATAAATGAATACGTCGGCGGCGACGGCGAGATCGGCTTTCGCGCCAGGTCGAGAGAAATGCTGGAGATCGGCCTTGGAAAGCTTGTCGTAGATGCCTTTGGCGCGTGCCTTCCGCAACATGCTGGCTGAAATGTCGTAACCTTCGAGCCGGTCGACGATCGGGCGCAGCCTTTCGCCCATCAGGCCGGTGCCGCAGCCGAGGTCGAGCGCCACCCGGAACCGGCCCGGGCTCGCCGCGCGAATAGCGCGGTCTAGAAACCCGGGCATCCGATAGCCGAGTTTCCCGACCAGCGATTGCTCGAAATTGTCGGCATAGTGATCGAACAGGGTCTCGACGAAAGCGCTGGGCGGAGCCGCTGCCACCGGCGCATGGCCGATCAGCTGCAGCTTGAGCGCAGAACCCAGCCGGTCCGCGGGATCGAGCTTCAAGGCCATCGCCCATGCCTGCGCCGCTTGGTCGGGAAAACGCGCTGCCTCCTGCATCTCGCCGAGCCGGAACCAGCCCGCCGCCCATCGCGGCGCCAGTTCCAGCGCGCCAAGCAAAAGCTCCGCCGCCTGCGCAGGCTCGCCGGAGGCCAGCAGCATCTCGGCAAAGTCGGCGCGACGGTCGGCGGTCAAATCGCCGGACGAGGCCTGAAATGGTTTCATGGTTGGTTGGTTTCCCGCCGGTGTGCGAACCGGCGGCCGGCTGTAGGACGAGTCAGCAGTCTGTTGCAACAGGCTTCCCGCGTCGAATTTAGCCACTATGTTCAAGGCCATGCGCGCCAGCGACCTGCTCAAGCCACGACCCGAAGGGCTCTACTGCCCGCCCGGCGATTTCTTCATCGATCCGGTGCGGCCGGTCGGCCGCGCGCTGATCACGCATGGCCATTCCGATCACGCGCGCTCGGGCCACCGCTCGGTGCTCGCCACGCAGCAAACGCTCGACATCATGGGTCTGCGCTATGGCGAGGATTTCGCCGAAACCAGGCAGGCAGCAGTCGTCGGCGAGACGATCGATATCAATGGCGTCTCCGTCACTTTCCATCCGGCCGGGCATGTCCTGGGTTCGGCGCAGATCGTCGTCGAGCATCAGGGCCTGCGCATCGTCGCCTCCGGCGACTACAAGCGCCAGAAGGACGCTACCTGCCTGCCGTTCGAGCCGGTGCCTTGCGATGTCTTCATTACCGAGGCGACCTTCGGGCTGCCGGTGTTCCGGCACCCGCCGGACCATCAGGAGATCGCGCGCCTGCTCAAATCGGCGATGCAATTTCCCGAGCGTTCGCACCTGATCGGCGCCTATGCGCTCGGCAAGGCGCAGCGCGTCATGCGGCTGCTGCGCGAGGCCGGTTATGACAGGCCGATCTATATCCACGGCGCGCTGGCCAAGCTCAGCGAATATTACCAGAGCCAGGGCATCGATCTCGGCACGTTGGCGCCGGCGACGGTGGAAAGCGGCGGCAAAGCCGATTTCCAAGGTGCCATCGTCGTCGGGCCGCCGGCCGCCTTCGCCGACCGCTGGGCGCGGCGCTTCCCCGACCCGATTGCCTGCTTCGCTTCAGGTTGGATGCGCATCCGCCAGCGCGCCAAGCAGGGCGGCGTCGAGCTGCCGCTGATCATTTCCGACCACGCCGACTGGGACGAGCTCATCGCCACAATCAAGGAAACGGGCGCCGAGGAGATCTGGGTCACGCATGGCCGCGAGGAAGCGCTGGTGCGCTGGTGCGAGCTGGAGGGCATCGCCGCGCGGCCGCTGCATCTGGTGGGCTACGAGGACGAGGGCGATTGATGGCGGAGGTAGCTTCGACAATCGCCAAAGTTGCGCTCCACGGCGCCCCCCTCTGTCCTGCCGGACATCTCCCCCACGAGGGGGGAGATCGGATGTCGCGGCGGCTTTCGCCAACCATCAGCGTTGCAGGATCTGCGGCAGGGCCGAAACTGCCAATCTCCCCCCTCGTGGGGGAGATGTCCGGCAGGTGTCCGAACCGGATAGATAGGTAACAGAATGGACCGATTAGATGGGTGACAGTTTTCTCGCCAGCCGGGAGGACCGG
>NZ_NSGF01000028.1 GCF_002294995.1 Mesorhizobium sp. WSM3860
GCGGCGGACAGCAACTCAGGGGGAAAACTGTAACCCATGTATCCGGTTCAAAGTGTTACCCATCTATCGGCTGGACACAGGACAGAGGGGGGCGCGACAGAACGCAAACCTCGCCTATTGGCGCGGTCATTGTTATGAACCGCTTCGCCGAGCTCCTCGACCGGCTGGTGCTGACGCCTTCGCGCAACGGCAAGCTGACGCTGCTCACCGACTATTTCCGCAGCGTCGAGGATCCCGATCGCGGGCTGGCGCTGGCGGCGATCACCGGCGATCTGTCGATCGCGGCGGTGAAGCCGGCGATGCTCCGCGCGCTGGTGGTCGAGCGCATGGACCCCGTGCTGTTCGGCTATTCCTACGACTATGTCGGCGACCTCGCCGAGACGGTGTCGCTGGTCTGGCCGCAGCCGGCCGGCCACCACGCGCCGACGCTCGCCGAAGTCGTCGGCAAGCTGCAGGCGGCGAGCCGCTCCGACGGGCCGCAGGTGCTCGCCAGGCTGCTCGACAGCGCCAGCATCTCTGCGCGCTTCGCCATCATCAAGCTGGTTACCGGCGGGTTGCGCATCGGCGTGTCGGCGCGGCTTGCCAAGCAGGCGCTGGCCGATCTCGGCCAAGTCGATGTCGTCGAGATCGAGGAGCTCTGGCATGGGCTGACAGCGCCTTATACCGAACTGTTCGCGTGGCTGGAGGGCCGGGCGGAAAAACCGAGGAGCGCCGCGCTCGCATTGTTCCGGCCGGTGATGCTGTCCAATGCGGTCGACGACGGCGACTTGGAAAAGCTCGATCCCGTTGATTATGCGGCGGAGTGGAAGTGGGACGGCATCCGCGTCCAGGCGGTGTGCGAGGGCGGCATCCGTCGCCTCTATTCGCGCACCGGCGACGATGTTTCAGGCGCCTTCCCGGACCTCGCCGCGACGATGGATTTCGAGGCGGCGCTCGACGGCGAGTTGCTGGTGGGCGATCCGCGCGAGGCGACCGGAACCTTCTCCGACCTGCAGCAGCGGCTGAACCGCAAGAGCGTGTCGCCAAAAATCCAGCAGCAATATCCGGCCTTCATGCGCTGCTACGACGCGCTGCAGGTCAACGGCGAGGATTTGCGCAGCCTCCCCTTCGCCGAGCGCCGCACCCGGCTCGGAGCCTTCGTCGAGACGCTCGATCCCAGCCGTTTCGACCTCTCGCCGCTGGTCGAATTTTCGGATTGGGCGACGCTGGAGCGGCTGCGCCAGGCGCCGCCGCATCCGATCATCGAAGGGGTGATGCTGAAGCGCTGGGATTCGCCCTATCTTGCCGGTCGGCCGAAAGGCCCCTGGTTCAAGTGGAAGCGCGATCCGCACACGATCGACGCGGTGCTGATGTATGCGCAGCGCGGCCACGGCAAGCGCTCGAGCTTCTATTCCGACTACACATTCGGGGTCTGGTCCGGCCCAGAGGGATCGGAAGAGCTGGTGCCGGTCGGCAAGGCCTATTTCGGCTTCACCGACGAGGAGCTGCGGCAGATCGACAAATATGTCCGCGACCATACGATCGAGCGGTTCGGGCCGGTGCGCTCGGTGCGCGCCGATCGCAAGAATGGGCTGGTGCTGGAAGTGGCTTTCGAAGGCCTCAACCGCTCGACGCGGCATAAATCGGGCGTCGCGATGCGTTTTCCCCGCATCTCACGGCTACGCTGGGACAAACCGGCCGCCGAAGCCGACCGGATCGAGACGCTGCAGGCGCTGCTCGACAGCTAGGTATCCAACACCGGCGCTTCACCCCACCCAGCGCTTCGCGCCAACCTCCCCATCAAGGGACCATCAAGGGGAGGTAGAAGGTCGCACCCCGGCAGATACCGCTCGCTGCCGATGCCGAGGTCACTCCGCGATCGATACGCGGATCTCGTAGATGTCGACGGACTTGCCCTGCTTGTCGAAGTCGGAATTGACGGCGATGGTGCCGGCCGCACCCGGGTGCTTGGTCGGGAACTGCACGTCGAACAGGTACTCGTTGCGCTCGTGGCCGACGGCATAGCGCTTGCGACCGCAATCGCCGAGCTCGCCGAAATTGCAGTCGACCGAGATCTGCGTCTCCTTGCCTTCTTCCGAACGGGCGATGATGTCGAACATTGCGTGCTTGCCGGCGAGCTTTTCCAGCACGCCCTGGCCGACATCGAAGGCGATGGCCGAGCCGGATGCGCCGGAGCGGATGCGCAGGAACTGACCGGTGTCGTCCTTCATGACATCGGCGGCCGCATCGGACGGTGTGCTGACATGGGTTGGATCGCTGGGCGAGAAGACGTTGATCCAGTTCTTCGACTGATCCGCCTCGCCGGGCTTTTGCGGCGAGCCGGTGTCGGCTGGCTGCGAGGAGTCTTCGTCTTCCAGCGTCGGGGTCGGCTCCGGCGGACCGGTGTTCAGTTCAGCCGCCGTCTTGAAGACGCCGGTCTGCTTGGCGAAATAGAGGCCGATGCCGGCAGCCGCCAGCAGCGTCGCCGCGACGAATATGGCGGTGAGCGGCAGACGCCGGCCACGGATACGCCGTTCATCGCGATCCGGCGCCACTTCGGCGCCGTTGCCGATGGACGCTCCGGGAGAGTCATCGAGCGTCGGCGCGTTCGGGAGCGCCTCGTCCGGCATGATGTCGGGCACGCGGGGCAGCACGCGCGAGCGCGGCGCGTCCGATGCATCGGGCTGCACCGGACCGTCGATTGTGATCGACGGCGACGGTGAGGTCTGGGTCGGACCCTGCGGCGCTTCCACGGAGGGCGCGGGAGACTGGCTCGGCGTGTCGAGCGCGGGCCCCGGCGCGGCGTTGCCGGCGAATGGACCGCTGTCCAGCGGAAGCGTCACGTCAGGAACGGCCTGGACGGCCGGCAGGAATTCGGATTCGATCTCGGTGATCTTGGCCTGCACCGCCTTGCGGCGGTTGATGGCGGCTTCCACCGTCACATTCGGGTTGGCCTGCAGCACGCGATCGAGCGCGGCAAAGGCCGAGCGATAGACCTTCTCGCGAAACGCCCGGTCCTCGGGATTGCCTTTCTCGAAGGCGTTGCGGATCGCTTTCTCGATGGCGTCCAAGCGAGCTCCCTCTGCGCGTTCGCTCACAGTTATCGATCGTGAGCCGCAGGCGACCAGTCAATCAACGGGCGGCCGGCTGACTTGCCGACGCATCCAATGCCCATTTCGGCGTTTTTTGTTGAAGAATCAACATTTTTGTCGCCGCCGCCGGATCGGCCCGCAACGGAACCGGACGCCGACCGCCGGCGGGCCGGCAAGCCTCGCCGGCGGGGCGCCGGAGGCTATCGCGCGGCGGCAAGCGACGGAATTGCCGCGCATGAGAGCAGGATTTCGCCGCCAGCCATCTTGAATTAGCTGGCGGTTGAGTCTATCAACCGGCGCATCTTGGAAGCCCAGCGGCTTCCCGGGCCGCTTTAGCTCAGTTGGTAGAGCACATCATTCGTAATGATGGGGTCGCGTGTTCGAGTCACGCAAGCGGCACCAACTTTTCCTAAAAGCGTGTCATTCCAATACCATACCTGTTGGGTGGATTTGGATTCACCCACAAACCCACCCAGATTCGCCTCAAGCGGAAACACTGCGGCGTCGGGCGGCCGCATTGCGCCTTGCCGACCTCAGCACCTCCGAGCGTGAATTCGGTGTGATGCCGATACAAGAGCGCCGCCACGGTGGCGTCAACCGGTTACACAGGGCAGGCAACATCCCCGGCCTTCTGGAAGTGGCGTGTCCCCAGAGGCTGCGTGGGCGGGTCGTTGGTTGGCTGTTGGCGCGCGACTGAACGCTCCACGCCTAGCAGGCTGGATAGCGAAATCTCGTGGGGGCAAGGTCAAGCTGCCTTCCGTTCCAGCGACGGGCGAAGACTGGGAAAGATGGATACCGTGCACGTGAGGCGTATGGAAGCTGGCAGGACATGGACGCGGGGCGGCCCGCGTGCAGGCGCCTGGCTGAGCCGTGCAATGACCACGCAGCGCCACCTCGCAGCGATCCTGGCTTGCGACGTGGTCGGCTATTCGCGCCTGACGGAGCGCGACGAGCGCGGCACGCTCGAGCGGCTGAAGGCCTACCGCAAGGACCTCCTCGAACCGCTGGTATCCGAGAACCAGGGGCGCATCGTCAAGCTCACGGGCGACGGCATGCTCTGCGAATTCGCGAGCGTCGTTAATGCGGTGACAGCGGCGGTGGCGATCCAGCAGGCTGTGGCAGAACACGAGGCGGAGACGCCAGAGGAAGAGCGGATTCGCTTGCGCATCGGCGTCAATCTCGGCGACGTGGTCTGCGACGAGGACGGCGACCTCTATGGCGACGGGGTCAACATCGCCGCCCGCCTCGAAAGCGTCGCCGATCCCGGGACCGTGGTCGTCTCGGGCACCGCCTACGACCACCTGCAGGGCAAGCTCGACTGCGGCTTCATGCCGCTCGGCAACCTGCGCCTCAAGAACATCGAGCGGCCTGTTCGCGCCTACCGCGTCGAGACCGACGCCAGCGCCTCGGTGGCTGCACCGCCTCTCCTGCCCGAGAAGCCCTCGATCGCGGTTCTGCCTTTCACCAATATGAGCGGCGACCCTGACCAGGAATACTTCGCCGACGGGCTGGTGGAGGACATCATCACGGGATTGAGCCGGGTGAACTCTTTCTTCGTGATCGCCCGCAACTCGTCCTTCACCTACAAGGGCCGGGCGGTGGACCTGCGCCAGGTCGGGCGCGAGCTGGGCGTCCGCTACGTGCTCGAAGGGAGCATCCGCAGAGCCGGATCGCGGGTGCGCATCAGCGGGCAGTTGGTCGACGCGATCAGCGGACACCATGTCTGGACCGGCCGTTTCGAAGGCGACGTGAGCGACATCTTCGACCTGCAGGACAAGGTGACCGAGAGCGTCGTCGGCGCTGTCGAGCCGAGCATCCGGCTGGAGGAGATCAAGCAGGCGCGCATGAAGCCGACCGAGTACATGAGCGCCTACGACCTCTACCTTCGCGCACTGCCGCGCTTCTACAGCATGACGCGCGAAGGCTTTGCCGATGTGCGTCGGCTCACCAACGAGGCGCTCAGCATCGACCCTGGCTTCACTTTGGCTAAGGCACTCGGCGCCTATATCCGCAGCCTATCCGTGAGCCAGTGCTGGCACGAGCCCGACGATGTGCGAGTCGCCGCGCGCATGGCGCGCGAGGTGCTGGCGGAAGCGCGCGACGACCCCACAAGCCTTCGCTTCGCGGCGCAGGTGATTGCCTACAGCGCGAAGGAATACGAGATGGCGCTGGGCACGATCGAACGGTCACTGCTGCTCAACCCCAATTCGGCGCAGGGCCATACCGGCAGCGGCTGGGTGAACGCGCATTCCAGCCGCCCGCTCGTGGCGATCGAGCACTTTCACAGGGCGATGCGGCTGAGTCCGGTCGACCCCGAGAAAGGCATCGCGCTGTCCGGCATCGGGATGAGCTATCTGATGCTCGAGCGCTACGAGGAAGCGCTGGCATGGGGAGAACGCGCGCTGCATGAGATGCCGAACTACGGCTCCTCGCACCGCGTGGTGATCATGGCGCTGGTCAAGCTCAACCGGCTGGAGGAGGCGCAGGCCGCGGCGCGCCGGCTGATGGAGGCGTTCCCGACCTTCACGCTTACCCTGCAGAGACAGATCAACCCGTGGCTGGACAAGGTGTTCGCCGAGCGCTACGTCGAGGCGCTGGGCATCGCCGGCGTGCCGGAGTGATCGTCGCGGCTGCAACGATACCCTGATGCGGGGACAGTGCGGCCAGACGACCTCCTTTGCACAGGGGCCGAAAGCGGAACGTGCGCTTCGGGCTTTGTCGGCGCATCTCGGCCATTGTCGGGAATCGCTGTTGGTGGGAAACTCCCGGCCTCTAGCAAGGAGGCCAAAATGCCCAACAGTTTCAAGACCGGTGACGTCGTCAGGCTGAAATCCGGAGGCCCTGAGATGACGGTGAGTGATGGCGCTGCCTCGGGCACGTATCTATGCCACTGGTTCAACCGCGACGGAGATGTCTGGACCCCGCAACATGCCGGCTTCAAGCCGGACCAGTTGGTGGTGGTCGACGAACGGAAATAATTTCGCTCACTCTCAGGATCGGCTCCGGCCGGACTGTTGTTCGCATCGTCTCGTCAGAAACGACCGACGGATTTTCTCCGTTGCCGCGTTTAACGGCTGAAGCGTGGCCGCCAATGGCCGCGCGCAACCGGAGACGAGAGCATGATCCGCCGTTCGATATTTGTCGTTGCCCTTGGCCTGCAGGCCGCCGCTGCGGCGGCCCAGACAGCGACGCCTGCCACCGCGCCGGCGCAACCAGCGCCAAGCGTGTCTGCCTCCGCTAGGCCCGGCATCACGCTGGAAAAGTTCGAGGCGCGCCGGGAAAAGGCTTCCATGCGGGCTGACACCGACGGCGACGGCAAGGTCAGCCTCGCCGAGTGGACGGCGTTCCAGACCCAGCGCAAGGCCAAGGGCGATCCTGCCAAATCCTTCGCGCGGATGGACCCCAACAAGGACGGCTTCGTCGACAAATCCGAGCTCGACGCCTTCTTGGCCAAGCGCTTCGCCAGGCTCGACAAGAACGGCGACGGCGTGGTGGGCGCCGAGGAACGGCCGGGCCACAAAACCGCTCCCAATCAGGAGCAATGACCGAGAGGTTATGCAGCACGATGATCATTGGGAGCGCCCCGCTTGATGGGCCCCGATCCGGACGAGGAACTGGTACGGCGCATCGGTGCCGGCGATCAAGCCGCCGTGCAGGCGATGGTGGCGCGCAAGCTGCCGCGCCTGCTTTCGCTCGCCACCCGCATGCTCGGCGACTCCGCCGAGGCCGAGGACGTCGCCCAGGAGACCTTCGTGCGCATCTGGCGTCATGCCTCGAGCTGGCGCCATGGTCATGCGCGTTTCGACACCTGGGTCCACCGGGTGGCGCTCAACCTCTGCTACGACCGGCTGCGGCGGCGCCGCGAATGGGTGACGGACGAATTGCCGGAGGCGGCGGATGAGGCACCGCTTCCCGACGCCGGAGACGAAGGCCGGCGCGTCAGCCAAGCGCTGCAGCGCATCGCGCCGCGCCAGCGCGAGGCGATCGTGCTCGTCTATTATCAGGAGATGTCCAACATCGAGGCCGCCGGCGCCATGCAGGTCAGCGTCGATGCGTTGGAAAGCCTGCTCGCGCGGGGCCGGCGCTCGCTGCAAGCCATGCTCATCGGAGATGGCGATGACTGAGCAACTGGCGGCGGTTGGGACTTGGGTGGCCACGTCAAATCCGTGGAAGGGGAAACGAGATGGCTGACGAAAGAAAGGCCGCCCACGGGCCGATGAACGCCCAACGCTTCGCTGCACTTGCGGACGCCTATGGCAGCGCCCTGCATCGCTGGCCGCGGGCCGAGCAGGCTGCCGCCACGCTGTTTGCCGAGAGCGAAGAGGGTCGCGCCATCTTAGCGACCGCCCGCCGGCTCGATGTCATCCTCGACCGCCATCACGTCGAAGCCCCAAGCCGGACGCTGCATGGCGAGATTGTCGCACGGGCCACCACGCAGCTCAGCCAGGGGCGCCGCCGCCGTTTTTGGTGGCTGGGCTTTGGGCTTGCCGGCGTCGGCCTTGCCGGCGCCCTGGCCGGGCTGGCGCTGGTCACCGTCGTCACTCCAGATGCCGCGTCCGACCATTATGTGATGGATGCCAACGCAACGTCGTTCGGCGATGCCGGTCCCGACGCCGACACGGAGGACCTATGAGCGCTCGTCTTTTCGCGGCATCCCTGGTGCTGAACGTCTTCCTGATCGGTGCCGTCGCCGGCGGTGCAGGCTGGCTGATCGGCCGTTCCGGAGGCGGCTATTCGCTGGAATCGGCCGGCGGTCAGCTTCCCGCCGGCGACCGCAAGGTATTCCGCCAGGCGCTGCGCGAGGTTCGTCGCGAGTCCCGCGCAGTCATCCTCGACGGACAGCAGGCGCGGCGCGAGGCGGCCAACCTCTTGCAGCAGCCGACGCTCGACGCCGACGCTCTGGCCGCTGCCCTGGAACGGGCGCGCAATGCCGATGCCACCATCCGCAGCCGGCTGGAACAGCGCATCGTCGAATTCGCCGCGTCGAGCTCGCTGGAGGACCGTAAGCTGCTGGCCGACGCCCTGCTGCGCCATGTCGGCAGGCAGCGGCCGATCCCGACAAAAAATACGCCGTAGGCAGCGACGGAAAGCGCCGACCATCTCCGTTCAAGGAAACGAAGGGACACGCCTGCCGCCACGCGAACGCGGCATGGCCGGTATCAACCTGGAGAAACTTCGGAGCATCCCATGAACGGTCTGACGAAATATTCTGTTGCGGCTGCGCTTGCCATCGGCGGGACGGCCGCGGCAAGTGCCGCCTCGGCAATGCCGATCGCGCCGGTTGCGGCGCCTGCGATTGTCGAGCACGTGGCCTGGGGCTGCGGCCCCGGCTGGCACCCCAACCGGTGGGGTCGCTGCGTGCCCAACCGCCGCGTGATCTATCCGGGCTATTATTACTGGGGTGGCCCAAGCGTCTATATCGGCCCGGCCTGGCATCCGTGGCACGGCGATCGTTACTGGCGCCGCTGGTGAGCCGCCGGCCGGCCTCATCAAGCCGACTCCGGCTGAGGCTTTCGACCTTGGATACCGCCGACGCGACCTGCGTCGGTCCGCGACGGAGGCTGTGTTGGCTCTATCCGTTTCAAATGCCGTTCCGCCCGATCCAGCCTTGGTCGCGCTCAACCGCTTCGGGCTTGGCGCCAAACCTGGTGACGATCTCGAAAAGATCGCGGCCGATGCGCGCGGTTATCTGAACGCCGAGCTCAAGCAGTTGGATGTCGCGCTTGTCTCGGCCGACGATCCAAAGAATGCCGGCTTGTTGGACAGCACCGCCGCGATCCAGGCCAGCATGGCCGCCGCCGCGGAGCGCAAGGCATCGCGGGACGAGAAGCCGGCGCCCGCCATGCAGCCTGCGGCAGACACTTCGGACGGCTCAACCGAGGCAAAAAGCAAGTCGGGCGTGCCGCCGGTCGAGGCCGATATCTATCGGGATGAAGCCCAAGCCCGTTTCGACAAGGCGCTCACTGCCGCACCCGGCTTTGTCGAAAGACTGGTCGGTTTCTGGTCGAACCATTTCTGCGTCTCGACCGCCAAGGGCCAACTCGTGCGGGCTTGCGCCGGCGCTTTCGAGCGCGAGGCCGTCCGCCCCTTCGTGCTCGGCCGCTTCGCCGACATGCTGCTGGCCGTCGAGCATCACCCGGCGATGCTGTTCTACCTCGACAACCAGCAATCGATCGGACCGGATTCGCGCGCCGGAAAAAGGCGCGGCCGCGGCCTCAACGAGAACCTCGCCCGCGAGATCCTGGAATTGCACACACTCGGCGTCGACGGCGGCTATAGCCAGGCGGATGTCACGAGTTTCGCGGGAGCGCTCACCGGCTGGACGATGGCCGGACGGAAGGGCCGCCTGGGCGAGCCCGGCACATTTGTGTTCGACGCCAATGCGCATCAGCCCGGCGAGGCGGTGCTGCTCGGCAAGACCTACCCGGCCGGCGGCATGGACCAGGCCGAGGCCGCGCTCAACGACATCGCCCGCCAGCCGGCGACCGCGCGCCACATCGCTAGCAAGCTTGCCCGCCATTTCATTGCCGACGATCCGCCCGCGGCTGCGGTCGACCGCCTTGCCGAGATCTTCACCAAGACGGATGGCGACCTGCGCGCGCTGGCGCTTGCCCTGGTCGATCTGCCTGAAGCCTGGTCGATGCCGCTGACAAAATTGCGCTCGCCGTTCGACTATGCCGTGGCGGTCCGCCGGGCGATCGGCCCCACCAGCGGGAAAGAGCCGCAACGAACGCTGCGCTGGCTAAGGGCGCTGGGCGAGCCGCTCTGGCAACCGCCCGGGCCGAACGGCTTTTCCGACCGGACGGATAGCTGGGCGTCCGCCGAAGGCCTCAGGACCCGCCTCGACATCGCCTGGCAAGCGGCTCGCCAGGCGAGCGACATCGGCAATCCCGATGACATGCTTTCCACCGTGATCGGCGCCTCCGCCTCGGCCGAGACGCGCCAAGCGATCGCGCGCGCCGAATCCAGACAGCAAGGCCTGGCCCTGCTGCTGATGGCGCCGGAATTCCAACGCCGGTGAACAGCAATGGAGAAGCGGCATGAGCCTTCTTTGTGAAACGCCGAATCCATCTCGGCGCGCCGTGCTGATGACAGGCGGCGCGCTGTTTGCCTGGGCCTATCTGCCGCGCTTCGCCCGCGCGGCCGACCAGCGCGATCCGCGCCTGATCGTCATCGTGTTGCGCGGCGCGCTGGATGGGCTGTCGACGATCGGCCCGCTCGGTGACCCCGACTATGCCGGCCTGCATGGCGACATCGCGCTTTCGCTCTCGGGCGCCAATGCGGCGCTGCCGCTCGACGGCTTCTTCGCGATCAATCCCGCGATGCCGGCGTTCGCGCGGCTGTTCAAGGCAGGTCAGGCGGCTGCGGTGCACGCGGCCGCGACCGGCTACCGCGACCGCTCGCATTTCGATGGCCAGGACGTGCTGGAGAGCGGCCTGCCGGGCCCTGGCAACGCCACAACCGGCTGGCTAAACCGGGCGCTTGCCAGCCTCCCGGCAGGTGACCGGGTAGCGAAGACCGGCGGGCTGGCGGTCGGCCCGTCGACGCCGCTGGTGATCCGTGGCGCAGCACCCGTGCTCGGCTGGGCGCCGCAGGCTTTGCCGACGCCCGCCGATGCGCTGGCGGAGCGTGTGCTCGACCTCTACAACCATCGCGACCCGGTGCTGGCGGCGGCGCTGCAGAAGGGGCTCGACGCCGACCGGATGGCGATGAGCGACGAGCTCGATTTGAGCATGATGAAACCCCGAGGCGGCCTCGACAATGCCGCCGGCATGCGCCAATCCGCGCAAGGCGCGGCGAAACTGATGGCGGCCGACGACGGGCCGCGCATTGCGGCGCTGGCCTTCGACGGCTGGGACACGCATGTCAACGAAGGCGGCGCCACGGGGCGGCTCGCCAACCTGCTCGGCGGCCTCGATGGCGCCTTCGAGGAATTCGAGAAAGGGCTCGGCGAGCGCTGGAAAGACACGGCGATCGTCGCCATCACCGAATTCGGGCGCACCGCCCGCGTCAACGGCACCGTCGGCACCGATCACGGCACCGGAACGGTGGTTCTGCTCGCCGGCGGCGCGATCAAGGGCGGCCGCGTCATCGCCGACTGGCCGGGGCTGAAGCCGGCTCAGCTCTATCAAGGCCGCGACCTCGCGCCAACCAGCGATGTGCGCGCGGTGCTGAAGGGGTTGCTTGCCGAGCAGTTCGGGCTCTCCGCCGCCGTGCTCGGCGACAAGGTGTTCCCGGAGTCAGCGTCGGTGAAGCCGATGCGGGATTTGGTGGCGTGAGTCTTCAATGCGGATCGTGCCTGCATTGGATAATGTGGAGATTCGCCAAGGCGCTTGTCAGGTCGTCATCCTATGGCGAAGCAAGGAGCGAAGCGACGCGCGCAGACCATAGGATCCGTCGTCCTCAATGCCATCATTCGCGACAAGACTGCATTTGCGTGAACACAGTTGCCATTCCGTGACGTTGGGGCGTTGCCACGGTGCAGAATTCTGCTCCGCTGGCTTCTACGATCGAGGTAACGGAATGGATCCTCGGGTCTCCGCGTCCGCTTCGCTCCCGCTCCGCCCGTGGATGACGAAGCTGAGGGGCTTTGACCAATCAGGACCGTATTCGAAAGCCCACCGACATGAATCCCTCACATCGGAAACTCAACAAAAGCGCCCGCGCCTTTCCGGCACGAGCGCCCTTCAAACCGATCACCAGCTCCAATAGCCGGGGTGCCAGCGGTGGTGATACCGGAAACCGGGATGCCAGTGGCGCACGGGCCGGATGAACCGGCGACCGTTCGGCACGCATCTGCCCCAGTGGTTCACGTGCCAACCCGGACCGCAGCGCCAGCCGACCGTCTCGATCGGCAGCGGCGCAGCGCTGGGCTTTGCCATCGGCATGGCCTGCGCGCCGGCGGAGAGCATCAAAGTGCCGGCAGCCAATGCGAACGGTAGAAAATATTTCGTGAGCATAAAGTTCGTCTCCGTGATTCATCCCTACCGCCGTGAAACGGACGACAGGGTCGAAATCCGTCGGAGGGGATAGATCACATCCTCGTTATCGGGCGGCGTCGTTGAGCGTCGCCACGGTCTTCAGCGCGCCGTCGAGCATGTCGCCCCTTTCGTCCTTGAGCGCTGCTTCGCGCAGGCGGCGGATCCAGTCGGCGGCGTCTTCACGGCCCTTGAGCATCGGGAGCGCCGAGAGCACGCGGTCGAATTTCGATTGTCCACGGGCGTGGGTGTCGCTGTAGCCCTTGATCAGCCGGCGGCAGTTCAGGATCTCCACCCCGAGCGCGTAGTTTTCGCGCGCATGGGCAAGCGCCAGTTGGTACCAGCGCTGCAGATGCTCGACCTCGACCTTGTGGCGCAGCAGGCGGCGGCGCCAGCGGCGCAGGCCGCCGATGAACCACAGCATGGCGAAGCCGGAAAAACTGTCGGTGCGGATGTGGCGGCCGCGATTGATGCGGCGGTCGAGGAAGGCGGCGAGCCTCGGGCGGTTCTCGATGTAACTGCCGATTGCTACCGGCAGCGTGCCGCAGAATTCTTCGATGCGGGGATGGAAATATTCGGTGACCTGCAGGACCAAGCCTTCCCTGACACCGACTTCCTTGCGCACGCGCCTATCGCGGGTCGAACGCGTCTTGAGGTCGGCGACGCGGATCATGTCGTCGTAGCACATGGCGTTGGCCAGATGTTTCGCCGCCGCGACCGACAGCGCATGGCCACGCTCCGCATTGTCCAGCGCGACGGCCTTGTCCAGCCGGTCGAGATATTCGCCGCCATAGGCGATGTCCTGGTAATCGACGACCTTCTTCAGGCCGCGTTCAGCCATGTCGCGCAGCGGTTCCGGTAGCGCCGCGACACGGGCGGCGAGTTCCTGCCAGCCCGTCAGCAGGGTTTCGGGACCACTGACCTTCGCCGTTGATGCGGTGTCGGGAGCAGCAGGCTTCCCGGTCGCCTCATCCCCGGCTATCGCGACCGCGATGCCGCGCGCCCGGTCATAGGCGGTGCCGAAGGCGGCAAGGCTGGCCTTCACGCCACGGCCACCGGCGCCGATCGCCTGCTCGTAGTTGTCGCGCGGGAAGGGCAGCGCGTCGGAACCGGCCAGCGCCCCGAGCAGGCTGGCCGAGATCATCGTGCCGTGCTCGGCGGCGATCTTTTCCATGTCGAAGGCGATGAAGCGCTTCGCCGCCGCCTCGGCCGTCGCATGCACCTTTTCCGACGAGGCGCGGCCGTCGCCCGGCTCGATCTTTTCCGAGACGGCGGCGATACGGTGCGAGGAGGCGATCAGCGTGGTTCGCCCAGGCGAGACGAAACCGCGGATGATGGCGCGGCCGGCTTCCATCAGCTCGGCGGCTATCAATATGTCGACATCGCCCTGCGAGGGCGACAGCGCGAAGACCGGCAGCCGGCCGGTGTCGCGGGCCATCTCGATGTAATAGATCGTCGCCCCCGTGCGCTGGGCGACGCCCGCCACCGAAGTCGATTGCGCAATGTAGCCGCTGCGCTCGGCGACGTCGGTGATCCAATCGGCGAGCACGCCGCCGCCCTGGCCGCCGACGGCAAGCACGGCGAGTTTTATCACCCGCTCGTCATCAGAGGCGCCCGCCTTCGGGCGCAGCGGTGAAGCCTGCTCAAGCATCGGCGAACATCAAACGGCGGCGCTCGCGGCGGCGCTGCAAACGGCCGATCACGGCGCGGCGCGCGCTTTCCAGGAAGCGGTCCCAGCGGCTCGGATTGTGGACGACATCGGCGCGGTAGAAGGAGGGGCAGAGCACGGCCGCATCCGCCACCTCGCCGCAATTGCCGCAGCCGACGCAGTTCTGGTCGATCGAGGCGACCGGATCGTCGCGCAGCGGATCGTCGAGCGACTTCACCGAGAGCGACGGACAGCCGGAGAGCCGCATGCAGGCGTGATCGCCGGTGCAGACGTCCTCGTCGACGCCGAATTTCGGCTTGACCACCCGCTCGCCGCCCTTGACCGCCTTGTCGACCAGCGGCCTCTCGCGGCGCTGGCGGTTCAGCATGCATTCGGACGAGGCGACGATGACCTTCGGCCCCTTCTCCTCGGTGGTCAGCGCCTCGCGCAGCGTGTCGCGCATCTTGCCGACATCATAGGTGCGGTCGATGTGGCGCAGCCATTTGACGCCCATTCCTTTTACCGCTTCGGTGATCGGATGTTTCGTGGACTTGGTGCGGTTCGAGGCTCGCGAGGACAGGATGTCCTGGCCGCCGGTGGCGGCCGAGTAGAAATTGTCGACGATGACGATGACGCCGTCATTCTTGTTGAAGACGGCGTTGCCGATCGAGGAGGTCAGGCCGTTGTGCCAGAAGCCGCCGTCGCCGACGAAGGAGATCGAGCGGCGTTTCGCTTCCGGCGAATTGAAGGCGGAAGCTGAGGCCGGCCCGAGGCCGTAGCCCATGGTGGTGGCGCCGAGCTCGAAGGGCGGCATGATCGAGAACAGGTGACAGCCGATGTCGGAAGCGATGTGGTGCTTGCCAAGCTCCTGCTCGACCAGCTTGGTGGCTGCGAAGATCGGCCGCTCCGGACAGCCGACGCAGAAGCCCGGCGGGCGTCCGGGAACGACATTGATGAGATCGGCCGTGTCGACGCCCTCGCCCAGCTTGTTCGGCGCGCGAACCTCGCCGGGCAGCAGATGCGGAGCATAGGCACGCAGGAAGGAGCCGATACCGTCCAGCATCACCTGCCCGGTATATTCGCCGGCCATCGGCAGATGCTCCTTGCCGACCAGCTTGGTGCCGCGCCCGGCCTTGTGCAGCATCGCGGCCAAGGCCTGCTCGATATAGTTGGGCTGGCCTTCCTCGACGACCAGCACCGCCTGCTTGCCCTCGCAGAAGGAAAGGAACTCGTCATCGATGAGAGGATAGACGGCGTTCAGCACATAGAGCGGCACGTCGGTGTCGCCATAGGTGTCGGCAAGGCCGAGCCGCTGCAGCGCGCGGACGACGGAGTTATACATGCCGCCCTGCATGACGATGCCGATCGAGCCATTGTCCGGGCCGAAGATCTCGTTGATCTTGCGTTCGCGGACGAAGTTCACCGCAGCCGGCCAGCGCTTGGCGACCTTTTCCTTCTCGTGCAGGAAGGAGGCAGGAGGCAGCACGATGCGGCCGGTGTCGCGGCGCGGGGCCGACAGCGCATCGGCAACCGACATTGGCGGCCGCTTGTTGTCCTTGGCGATGAAGTGGCCATGGACGTGGCAGCAGCGGATGCGCACCTGCAGCATGACCGGCGTGTTGGAGGCCTCCGACAGCTCGAAGCCATCCTCGACCGCCTTAACGATCGAGGGCAGGTTCGGGCGCGGATCGAGCAGCCAGACCTGGCTCTTCATGGCGAAGGCATGGCTGCGCTCCTGCATGATGGAGGAGCCCTCGCCATAGTCCTCGCCGACGATGATCAGCGCGCCGCCGGTGACGCCGCCGGACGCGAGGTTCGCCAGCGCATCGGAGGCGACATTGGTGCCCACCGTCGACTTGAAGGTGGCGGCACCGCGGATCGGGTAGTGCACGGATGCGGCCAGCATGGCAGTGGCGGTCGCTTCCGAGGCGCTCGCCTCGAAGTGCACGCCGAGCTCGCCCAGAATGTCCTGCGCGTCGGCGAGCACATCCATCAGATGGCTGATCGGCGCGCCCTGGTAGCCGCCGACATAGCCGACGCCGCATTGCAGCAGCGCCTTGGTGATGGCGAGGATGCCTTCGCCGGAAAATTCCTGGCCGGCCCCCAACCTCAGCTTTTCGACTTCCTTGGCAAAAGACCGTTCGGCCATCTCTGCCTCCTTCCGTTACCGCCATCGGACGGCGGCGCGTACGTCAAACTCAAATGTCGTGCTTGCGGATGTTCTTCAGCATCTTCTGCAGAATCGCGATCAGCGCGGCATATTCGGCATCGTCGACGCCGTCGAACATCGCTTCGAAGGCATCATGCATGGCCGGCCAGGCGCGGGTGAAAAGCGCCCGGCCGTCATCGGTCAGGAACACATGGCGGAAGCGGCTGTCGGCGACGCCCTGCTCGCGCCGCACGAGGCCCTGGCCTTCCAGCGCGTCGAGCGTGCGGCTCAAGGTCGACTGCTCGATCACCGTATAGACCGAGAGGTCATTGACGGTGATGCCGTCGGTGACCGAGAGCACGGCCAGCGTGCGCACCTGCGGAATGGTCAGGCCCTGCTTGCGAAAGTCTTCTCGCAGGGTGGCGTTGTAGCGGCCCATGATGCGGTTCATCAGATAGGGCGCGAATTGCTGCAGGCCGATCTGGCCGAGGGTCGAGATGCGCTGGCGCCTTTCCGGAAGCTTCTGTTCCATCAGAGCCTCCCCGCCAGCAGGAAGCCCGAGCCGCCGCCGAGGCCTGCGCCGGGATGGGTCGAGGCGCCGATGTGATAGAGGCCATTGATACCCGTCTCGTGATTGCGGCTTGCCTTGAACGGTCGCCACAGGAAGGACTGGTCGATGGTGGACGAGCCGCCATAGGGATCGCCGCCGACAAGGTTGATGTTCATCGCGTCCAGATCGGCCGGCGAATAGGCGCGGCGCGCGATGATGGTGTCGCGAAAACCATGGACGTGCTTGGCGAGGATCGCCTCGACGCGGTCGGCATAGGCCTCGCGCAGCCCCTCGTTCCAGCGGCCATCGGCTGGAGTCTCGAGCTTGCCGGCGGCATCGCCCTTGATGTGGCGCGGCGCTTCCGGAAGCTGCAGCCACAGGATTGCCTTGCCCTCCGGACAGCGCGACGGGTCGAGCGCGTGGGGCTGGCCGACGCAGATGGTCGGCACTTCCGGCAAGAGGCCGCGCACCGCCTCGTTGCAGGCTTTCGACACACCATCGAGCCCCGGCGTCAGATGCAGCAGCGCCACCTTGTCGAGACCCTCGCCGCGCCAGGCCGGCGGCTTGTTCAGCGCGTAGTGGATCTGGAAGTTGCCCTTGCCATAGCGGTAGTCACGCATGGCTTTCGCGGCGGTTTCTGGCGCATCGTTGCCGAGCAGGCGGCCATAGAGCTGCGTCGGCGTGACCGAGCAGATGATGCCCTTTGCCGCCGTTAGTGTCTCGCCGGAGGCGAGCCGGACGCCGGTGGCACGGCCGCCGGCCTGGACGATCGAGGCGACATCGGCGTTGACGCGGATTTCGCCGCCGCGCTCCTTGATCAATGCCTCGAAGGCGGCGAGCAGGTTCTTCGCCCCGCCCTTGACGATCGGCGCGCCTGCCGCCTCCAGCGCGAAGGCGATGACCTTGGCGATCTGGCCGGAGAAGGCGTCTTCCGGCCCGAGCCCGGCATGCAGCACCCACGGCGCCCAGAGCGCGCGGACGGTATCGGATTTGTAGGCCGTCTCCAGCCAGCCGCGCGCCGGCACCAGCGCCTCGCCCAGGACGGCGGCAAGCTCGCGCGGACCGCGCCGCCACGCCTCGCCGGCCATGAGCTTCGTCGTCGGATAGGACCAGAGCGTGCCGCCGAGCAGGCCGAAGAGCAGTCCGGCGTTGCGTTCGATGTCGCCGACATCGCCGCCATGGCGGTCGCCGTCGCCGGAGGCAATTGCGTTCAGCGCCGCGATGTTGGCGGTGCGGTCGGTGGTGAGCACGGCATGGCTGCCGTCGGGCCGCAGCACGCCGGTGGGTGTGGTCGTGTAGCAGAATTCAAGCCCGTGCCGCGCAAGGTCCTTGCCGAGCGCGGCATAGGCAGGCGAGGTGATGAACAGCACGAAGGTCGTCGCCATCACGTCATGGACAAAGCCGGGCGCCGTGATCTCGTCGGTGCGCATGCAGCCGCCGATGCGATCGTTGCGCTCGAGCACGAGCACTTTGGCGCCCTTGGCGCCAAGCATCGCCGCGCAGACCAGGGCGTTGATGCCGCTGCCGACGATGATGTGATCGGCAGCGGTCATTGGGGGCGGCTCCGGGGTGACGGGAGGCCAATCGGGCTAAGCCGCGTTCCTTCGCGCCCCCCTCTGTCCTGCCGGACATCTCCCCCACTTGGGGGGAGATTGGCAGTTTCGGCGTCCTGCTCAATCCTGCGACGTCGGAGATTGGCGAAAGCGGAGGTGACGTGCAATCTCCCCCCTTGTGGGGGAGATGTCCGGCAGGACAGAGGGGGGCGCCGTAGAGCACTGACGCTCCAAGACGACCGCCTCGACCTCTCCTTCACTCCACTGCCCGCGCGCATGTCTTCTCCCGAAGACCCCGCCTTGCCCTATTTGCCCGGCACCAACGCCAGCGCGCGGATCGGGCTGCCGGTGCCGTGCTCGATCTTGAGCGGGGCGGCGATCAGGATCGCGCCTTTCGGGGGCAGCTGGTCGAGGTTGCAGAGGCTGGCCAGCCCATAACGATTGGCTTTGTGCATCAGCGTGTGCGCCGGGAATGGCGGCTCCATGCCGCCGGCCTTGCCGGCATCGGTGCCGATCGTCTCCGAGCCCCAGCCCTTGATGTCCTTGCCGATCAGGAACTGAATGGCTTCCGCCGTCGGCCCGGGCGTGTGCGGGCCGGTCTCATTGGCATTGAGGAACTCGGCTTCCGAACCGTTGCGCTTGTACCAGTCGGTGCGCATCACCACCCATTCGCCGGCATTGATGGCGCCATGCTCGGCCTCCCACGCTTTGATGTGGTCGACGGTGAGAAGGAAATCGTGATCGTCGGCGGCCTCCTTCGAGCAGTCGATGACGTTGACCGGGCCGACGAAATTCTGCGCCGGAATGGTGTCGGTGGCGCCATCCGGATAGTCCTTGCCGGTGATCCAGTGCTGCGGCGCGTCGAAATGCGTGCCCGAATGCTCGCCGAGCTTCAGCCAGTTCCAGGCCCACCACGGACCGTTCTTGTCATACTTGGAGATGGGGTGGATCTCGACCTTCGGCGTGTCGACGGCGAGCTCCGGCGGCAGCTTGATCAGCGGCGTGTTGGGCCCGAGCGGCGCCGACAGGTCGACCACCCTGATGGCGCCCGAAAGCAGCTGGCCGGCGACTTCGCCGAGGAGTTTTTGCGTGTCCATTGTCTTCGTTCCCTGTTGTTCCGTGCTCATCAAGGCTCGTTGCGGCCCTTAATATCCTACTAGACGAAAACATATGCATCTGCAATTATCTTTAAGCATAAAGCATTTTGGGGCAGGGCGTGAGCGAGTTCGACGCCATCTTTGTCGGGGCGGGCCACAACAGTCTGGCCTGCGCCGCGCATCTGTCGCTCAAGGGCTGGAAAACCGCGGTTTTCGAGCGCAGCGCAACAATCGGCGGCGCGGTCCGGACCGCGGAATACACGCTTCCCGGGTTCAGGCACGATTTCGGCGCGATGAATCTGAGCCTGTTCGCCGGCTCGGCCTTCCACCGGAAATATGCAAATGAATTGAAAAGTCACGGGCTGGAATTCGCTCAAGTCGCCGATTGTTTCGCCAGCGCCTTCCCGGATGGGAAGTGGTTCGGCGTCAGCAACGATCTCGAAAAGACCGCGGCGCGGCTCGCCGCCTTCTCCGCGGCCGATGTCGCTACATGGCGCCGGCTGGTTGGCGCCTTCCCGGGCGAGGCGGAGCATCTGTTCCGGCTGCTCGGATCGCCGATGAGCCCGCGGGCGCTGGCCGGCACGGCCTGGAACCTGTGGCGCAAGAAAGGCATTGGCGGAGCACTCGAGACCGGCCGGCTGCTTCTCTCCTCACCCCGCGCGTGGCTCGAGGACAATTTCGAGACGCCGCATGTGCAAACCACGCTCGCTGCCTGGGGCATGCATCTCGACTTCGCCCCAGACATCGCTGGCGGCGCCGTGTTCCCCTATCTGGAATCAATGGCCAACCAAAGTTTTGGCATGGTGCTCGGCAAGGGCGGCGCCGACACCATCATCCGCGCGCTTGTCGGCATGGTCAAAGCCGCCGGCGGCAAGGTCATGGCCGGCGCGGAGGTGGCGGAGATCACTGTCGCCGGCGGCCGCGCGACCGGCGTGCGGCTCGCCTCCGGCGATTTCCATGTCGCCAGCAAGGCCGTCATTGCCGGCGTCGCGCCCAAGGCGCTGACTGGCAAGCTGCTGCCGGAGGGATCCGGCGATGCCGGGTTCGACGCCGCGATGAAAAAGTTCCGCCATGCGCCGGGCACAATGATGATCCACCTGGCGCTGGACGATCTGCCGGACTGGAGCGCCGGCGCCGAGCTTCGCCACTTCGCCTATGTGCATTTGGCGCCGTCGCTCGATGCCATGTCGCGGACCTACCAGCAGGCAATGGCGGGCACCTTGCCCGATCAGCCGGTGCTCGTCGTCGGACAGCCGACTGCCGTCGATCCGTCGCGGGCGCCAGAGGGCAAGCACGTGCTCTGGGTCCAGGTGCGCATGCTGCCGGCGGAGATCCTTGGCGATGCCGCCGGCAAGATCGCGCCCGGTTCCTGGGACGCGGTCAAGGACGCCTATGCCGAGCGCGTGCTCGACATCATCGAGAGCTATGCGCCTTGTTTGCGCCAGAAGATCCTCGGCCGCGCGATCTTCTCGCCGCTCGACCTCGAGCGCGAGAATCCGAACCTCGTCGGCGGCGACCAGATTTGCGGCAGCCACCATTTGGCGCAGAATTTTCTGTTCCGTCCGGCGCGCGGCTTCGCGCGCTGGAACACGCCGGTCGGCAATCTCTACCTCACCGGCGCCGCGACATGGCCCGGCGCCGGCACCGGCGCCGGATCCGGCTTCATGCTGGCGCAACAGCTGGGAGGAAATTGAGCCGAAGAAATCCAGGATGGACAAGGCGCGGTTGCCCACCAGACCTTGCGAATGAACAACGCCGCGCGACAATGAAAGTCAAAAACCGACAACCAACAAGGGGAACGACCATGACCATCAACAGACGCGATTTGCTTGGATTTGGCGCGGCAGCGATCGGCGCGGCGACCCTCGGACTGCCGAGGGCGGCCAAGGCGGCGGACGAGCTCACCATCGCCTACAACGTCAACCTGCCATCCTGGGACCCGACGACCGGACCTTCGGCGGTGAACCCGACCATCCAAGGCCTCTACCAGTCGGTGTTCGACCAGTTCATCCCGCAGAAGCCGGACCTCTCTTTCACACCCGGCCTGCTCACCGAATGGGGTTGGAACGACGATCGCACCAAGGTGATGATGACGGTGCGCGACGGCGTGAAATGGCATGACGGCTCGCCCTTCACGGCCGAGGACGTTGTCTGGTCGCTGCAGCGGGCGGGCGACGAGAAGACCGGCAACCCGATCCAGTTCGTCTGGAAGAATGTCGGCAACTTCAAGGTCGACGGCAACAAGATCACCGGCGACGTGATGCAGTTCGACCCGGTCTATTTCAAGTGGATGTCGTTCCTGACCGGCTACATCATGCCGAAGGCCTATTACGAGAAGGTGGGCGCTGAAGGCTTCGAGAAGGCGCCGATCGGCACCGGCCCCTACATGGTCGACAAATTCGAGCGCAACGCTTTCCTGCGGCTGAAGGCCAATCCGAATTACTGGGGCACCAAGCCGGCCTTCGAGAATGTCACGATCAAGTTCGTCACCGACGCGGCGAGCCGCGTCGCCGAGGTCGAGTCCGGCTCCTCGCAGGTGACGCTTGAAATCCCCTATGAAGAATATGACCGGCTGATCGGCAAAGACGGGCTTGCCGGCTCGATCAAGAACGTCTCCGACATCGGCATGATCTTCTTCAACGACATCGAGGCGATGCTCGACAAGAACGTCCGCCAGGCGGCCGTGATGGCGGTGGACAAGGAGCTCTTGGTCAAGCGGCTGCTGCGCGGCTACGGCCAGCCGATCGCCACGCTGGAGACGCCGGAATACACGGCCTACGATGCGTCGATCAAGGTCGAGCACAATCCGAAAAAGGCCAAGGAACTGCTCGCCGCTTCAGGCTATTCGCCGAAGAAGCCGGTCAAGTTCACGATACAGACGACGAAAGGCTTCAAGCCCAAGGACTATGAGATGATCCAGGCGATCGTCGGCATGTGGCGCAAGGTCGGCATCGAGGCCAATATCGAGGTCTACGAGATCGCCAAGCATTACGAGCTGCGCGCCGCCGACAAGCTGGCGCCGGCCGCCTTCTACAATTGGGGCAATGCGATCGGCGATCCGACCACCTCGACCGGCTTTGCCATGTACGGGCCGAGCCCGCATTCGGTGTGGGACAGTCAGGACCTGATCGACATGATCAATCCGCTGTGGGGCGAAAAGGACGAGGCCAAGCGCATCGCCGGCTGGAAGGCCGTCGACAAATACATCGCCGAGCAGGCCTATGTGCTGCCGCTGATGCAGTACGCGCAGCCGATCGTGCATTCGAAGAAAGTCAATGTCGTGCAGCATGTATCCGGCGCGCTGCTGCCGGCGCTGATGACCCCGGCGTGATGACATCTGAGAAGGTGCGCTGGCGCAGCGCACCTTCTCCAACGACGCAGCCCTCTCATCCGGCCGCTTCGCGGCCACCTTCTCCCCAAGGGGAGAAGAGACTGGCGCGAGCGCCGCCAAACTCCTCTCCCCTCGAGGAGAGGTCGGCCGAGCGAAGCGGAGCCGGGTGAGGGGCCGAATGCATTAGGCCCAGCGAGCATGCTGCTGCAAAGATTCTTCGTTCGTCTGGTGACGATGCTGGTCACGCTGTTCGGCGTCGCCGTCGTCGTCTTCGTCGTCATCCGCGTGGCGCCCGGCGACCCGATCGCCATGATGCTGCCGCCCGGCGCCAGCAATGACGACGTCGCGCGTCTGCGCGCGCTCTATGGGCTGGACAAGAGCATCGTGCAGCAGTTCTTCATCTGGCTTGGCGGCGTGTTGCATGGCGATTTCGGCAATTCGATCTCGCTGCGCCAGGATGTGCTCGGCCTGGTCTTCAACCGGCTGCCGGCGACGTTGGAATTGGCCACCGTGGCGCTGCTGATGGCGGTGGCGATCGGCGTCTCCGCAGCGATCCTCGGTGCGCGTTCGCGCGACACGGCGGTCGAAGCCGGCATCGACATCGCCAGCGGCGCGACGCTCTCCATCCCTGATTTCCTGTGGGGCCTGGTGCTGATCCTGTTGTTCGGCGTGCTTGTCCCGGTGTTCGACATTTCCGGCCGAGTGTCGCCGCAACTCGACTTGCCCTTCGTGACCCAATTCTACCTCGTCGAGAGCATACTCAGGCTCCGCTTCGACCTGACCTGGGATTTGCTCAAGCACATGCTGATGCCGGCGATTGCGCTGGCGCTGCCGCTGGCGGCGATCATCGCGCAACTCCTGAAACAGTCGCTGAAGGAAGTGCTCGACCTCGACTATGTCGTGCTGGCGCGGGTCAAAGGCTTTTCCGAAACGCAGGTTATCCTGCGCGAGGCGTTGAAGAACGCGGCGCTGCCGACGCTGACGCTGGTCGGCGTGCAGTTCACCTTCCTCATCGGCGGCACGGTCATCGTCGAGCGGCTGTTCTCCTATGAAGGTCTCGGCAATATGGCGATCGATGCCGTTATCAATCGCGACCTGCCGCTGATCCAGGGCATCGTGCTGGTGTTTGCGCTGCTCTTCGTGCTGATCAACCTTGTTGTCGACATGATGTATGCGCTGCTCAATCCGAGGCTGCGCCATGGATGAGGCGCGCATTTCGCGGCGTGGGCTGAGCCCGCGGCTGTGGCTGGCCGGCGGCTGGCTTTTGCTGGCGCTGCTTGCGGCCATCTTCGCGCCGCTGATCGCGACGCAGGACCCGCTGGCGCAGGATCTGATGCTGGAGCGCCTGCCGCCTTTCTGGCTGGACGGCGCCGAGCCCGGCTATTGGCTCGGCACCGACAGCCTCGGCCGGGATCTCTTGTCGCGGCTGATCTTCGGCGGCCGCATCGCCTTCATCGTCGCCTTCGCCGCAGCATCCGCCGCCTGCCTCATCGGCTCGGCGCTCGGGCTGATCGCCGGCTATTTCGGCGGTTGGGCCGACCGCATCATCTCGCGCGTCGTCGATGTCTGGATGGCCTTCCCACCGGTGCTGTTCGCGATTCTGCTGGTCGCGGTGCTGGGCACGGGCTTGAGCTCGGTCATCATCGCCATCGCCGTCATCGACTGGACACGCTTCTGCCGGGTGATCCGCGCCGAGGCGATGAGCCAGGCGCGCATGGATTATGTCGAGAGCGCGCGCATCGCCGGTTATGGCCGCACCGGCATCATGCTGCGCGAAGTGCTGCCCAATGTGCTGCCTTCCGTGGTGGCGCTCTTGTCGCTTGAGATGGGCATCGCCGTCATCGTCGAGGCGATCCTCTCCTTCGTCAATCTGTCGATCTCGACCGACGATCCGACCTGGGGCGGCATCATCGCGGAGGGCCGTCTGTCGATCCACCAGGCTTGGTGGGTGCTGGTGTTCCCGCTGGCGACCCTGATCCTCACCGTGCTGTCCTTCAGCCAGTTCGGCGAGGGGTTGAAGACGCGATTCGATCCGGTGCTGCGATGAGCGCCAATATGGAACCATGCCTCGAAATCCGCTGCTTGAGCGCCGTGCTGCCAAACGAACGACGGGTGCTGCGCTCGGTGTCGCTCGCCGTGCAGCCGGGGGAAGTTCGCGCGCTGGTCGGCGAAAGCGGCGCCGGCAAGACGATGATCGGCAAGGCGGTGCTTGGCGTGCTGCCGAAAAGCGTGCGCATCGTCGAGGGCGAGATGCTGATCGAGGGCGAGGATCTCGGCCGCCTTGATGCGAAGGCGCGGCGGACGCTGATCGGCGCGCGTACCGCACTGATCCCACAGGACCCGCTCACCGCGCTCAACCCGTCGCGCCGCATCGGCCCGCAAATGACCGACCGGCTGGTGCGCATCCTCGGCTGGAGCGGTGAGAAAGCCGACAAACGTATCCGCCAGTTGCTCGACGAGGTGCAGATCCGCGAGCCCGAACGTGTTCTGAAATGCTATCCGCACGAGCTGTCCGGCGGCATGCGCCAGCGGGTGCTGATCGCGGCTGCCTTCGCCGCCGAACCTCGATTGATCGTCGCCGACGAGCCGACGACGGCGCTCGACGTGACCGTGCAGAAGCAGATCCTGCGGCTCATTGCGCAATTGCAGCGCGATCACGGCACGGCAATCCTGTTCGTCACCCACGATCTCGGCGTCGTTGCCAAGATCAGCCAGAAAGTGTCGGTGCTCTATGCCGGCAAGGTGGTCGAGGAGGCCCAGACCGCCGACCTCTTCGCATCACCGCAGCACCCGTACACGCGGGCGCTGATTGCGGCGACGCCGCGCTATACCGATCCTTACGCATCGCTGAAGCCGGTGGACGAGACTGTGCTGGCCGGGCTCGCGGACGAGATCGCGGCCGCCGACCGGGCGTGGAGGCCAAGCCATGGCTGAGCCGCTGTTTTCGGTGCGCGGGCTGAAGGTGGCGCTGCCCGACATGACGCGCAAGCCGCTGATCGGCCGCACGCCGCTGGCCGAGATCCTCAAAGGGCTGGATTTCGACCTGCCGAAAGGATCGGTGACCGGCATCGTCGGCGAGTCTGGCTCGGGCAAGTCGACGCTCGGCCGCGCGCTGGTGCGGCTGATCGAGCCGAGCGCCGGCTCGATCGGCTTCGAAGGGCGCGACATCAGCCATCTTTCGGAAGCCGAATTGAGGCCGCTGCGCCGCGACCTGCAGATGATCTTTCAGGACCCGATGTCCTCGCTCAACCCGCGGCACACCATCTTCAACATCATCGCAGCACCCTTGAGGCAGAACGGGCTTGGCGACCGGCTGAAGGAGCGCGTTGCGGAAGCCCTGCAGCGTGTCGGCCTGCCGCAGAGTTTTGCCGGCCGCTACCGCCACGAGCTGTCCGGCGGGCAACGCCAGCGCGTCGGCATCGCACGGGCGCTGGCGCTGTCGCCGAAATTCGTGCTGGCCGACGAGATCGTTTCCGGCCTCGACGTCTCGACGCAGGCGCAGATCCTGACCTTGCTGGAAAAGCTGGCGGCCGAGATGGGGCTGACGGTCGCCTTCATCAGCCACGATTTGTCGGTGATCCGGCGGCTCTGCCGGCAAGTCATCGTCATGCGCGAGGGCAGGATCGTCGAGGCCAGCGCCACCGATGCGCTCTTCGATAATCCGAAGGAGGGCTATACGCGCGACCTGCTCGCGGCCATCCCGCTGCCTGAGATCGATGCGAACTGGCTGCAGCCGCCTGCAAAGGTGCCGGCATGAGAAAAGCCAAACCGTCCGCACACCGAACAGCGGGCCTCGGATGTGCATGGGAGCAAAGTCAGCCCGCCAAATGGAGGGTGACATGAAATACGCAACATGCAGTGCGATGCTCGCCACAATCCTGTTCGGCTCAATGGGAATGGCTGCGGCCGACTCGATACCCGGCATGCGCGGGCACGATCATACCGGCGTCACCGTGCCAGATATGAAGCAGGCCGTCGACTTCTTCATCAATGTGGTCGGCTGCAAGAAGGCGATGTCCTTCGGGCCGTTCGCCGACGACAAGGGCACCTTCATGCAGGACCTGCTCGGCGTCGATCCGAAAGCGGTTATCGAGGAGATCACCATGGTGCGCTGCGGCTATGGATCGAACATCGAATTGTTCAAATACACCGCGCCCGACCAGAAGGACCTGACGCCGAAGAATAGCGATATCGGCGGCTTCCATATCGCCTTCTATGTCGATGATGTCGCTGCGGCGAAGGCCTATCTCGACGCGAAGGGCGTGAAGACCAGGCTGGGACCGCTGCCGGTCAAGGAAGGGCCGGCCGCCGGCCAGACCATCCTCTATTTCCAGGCGCCATGGGGGTTGCAGCTCGAGGCGATCAGCTATCCCGATGGCATGGCTTACGAGAAGGGCGCGGAGACGGTGCTGTGGAGCCCAAAGGACCCAAGCAAGTGACATGAGCAGCGATGTGCATCTGCATTGGTTCAACTATGAAACTTCAAGCTTGAAATAATTGCCTGTCGGCGCGATAGTGACTGTCGGGATCGCCGGCCTTGCCGGCGACTCCTGATGCCCTTAGAGCGTTTGACGCAATTCCGGACGGATAACCGCTACGCACTTTTCCTGGAATTGCTCTAGAGGAGATCGCAAGACATGAAGGTTGCGGTTCTCGGCGGCGGCCCAGCCGGACTCTATTTTGCCATCTCGCTCAAGCTCCGCGACGCCGCGCATGATGTGACGGTCTATGAGCGCAACCGTCCCGACGACACGTTCGGCTGGGGCGTGGTGCTGTCGGCCGAAACGCTGGAGAACCTGACCAGGAACGACCCGGTCAGCGCCGTGTGGATCAAGAAGCATTTTGCCTATTGGGACGACATCGCCGTCATCCATGACGGCGTACGCACCGTCTCCACGGGCCACGGCTTCTGCGGCATCGGCCGCAAGCGGCTCTTGATCTTGCTGCAGCGGCGGGCGCGCGAGCTCGGCATCAAGGTGATGTTCGAGACCGAGATTTCCGATCCGAGGCCGTTCATGGAAACGCATGACCTTGTGGTCGCGGCCGACGGGCTGAACTCGAAATCCCGCGCCGCCTTCGCCGACGTCTTCAAGCCCGACATCGACACGCGCAAATGCAAGTTCGTCTGGCTCGGCACCACGCAGAAGTTCGACGACGCGTTCACCTTCATCTTCGAAAAGACCGAGCATGGCTGGGTGTGGGCGCATGCCTACCAGTTCGACAGTGAGACGGCGACCTTCATCGTCGAATGCAGCGAGCAGACATGGGAGCGTTTCGGCTTCGGCGCGATGACGCAGCAGGAATCGATCGCGCTCTGCGAGCGCATCTTCGAAAAGCATCTCGGCAGCCATCCGCTGATGACCAACGCCAACCACATCAGAGGTTCGGCCTGGATCAACTTTCCACGCGTGCTGTGCGAGCGCTGGTCGCACAAGAACCTGGCCCTGATGGGCGATGCCGCGGCATCGGCGCACTTCTCGATCGGCTCCGGCACGAAGCTGGCCCTGGAGAGCGCGGTCGCCCTCGCCGACTATGTCGAGTCCGAGCCGGATCTCGAGGCGGCCTTCCGCAAATACGAGGATGCTCGGCGCACAGAGGTGCTGAAACTGCAGTCGGCGGCGCGCAACTCGCTCGAATGGTTCGAGGAAGTCGAACGTTATCTCGGGTTAGATCCAGTTCAATTCAACTATTCGCTGCTCACCCGCTCGCAGCGCATCAGCCACGAGAACCTTCGCCTGCGCGACGCCGAATGGCTGGCGGGCGCGGAGGAATGGTTCCAGCGCAAGGCTGGCGCCGGCGGCAACATGCTGCGCCGCGCGCCGATGTTCGCGCCATTCAGGCTGCGCGAGATGGCGCTCACGAACCGCATCGTCGTCTCGCCGATGGCCCAGTACAAGGCGATCGACGGCTGCCCGACCGACTGGCATTTCGCCCACTATGCCGAGCGCGCCAAGGGCGGGGCCGGGCTGCTCTATATCGAGATGACCTGCGTCAGCCCCGAGGGACGCATCACGCCCGGCTGCACCGGCTTCTACAAGCCCGAACATGAGGTCGCCTGGAAGCGCCTGGTCGATTTCGTCCATGCCGAGACCGAAGCCAAGATCTGCGCCCAGATCGGCCATTCAGGCCCGAAGGGCTCGACCCGCCTCGGCTGGGAAGGAACCGACGAGCCGCTGCCATCCGGCAACTGGCCGGTGATGGCGCCATCGGCGGTCCCGTGGTCGCCGCAGAATCAGGTGCCGAAGGCGATGGAACGCGCCGACATGGAAGTTGTGCGCGACCAGTTCGTCGCCTCGGCCGAAATGGCCGAGCGCTGCGGCTTCGACATGCTGGAGATCCATGCCGCGCATGGCTACCTGCTCTCCGCCTTCATCACGCCGCTGACCAACCGGCGCACCGACCAGTATGGCGGCTCGCTGGAAAACCGCATGCGCTACCCGCTGGAGATCTTCCACGCGGTGCGCGCCGTGTGGCCGGCGCAAAAGCCGATCTCGGTGCGCATCTCGGCCAATGACTGGGTCGGCATCGAAGGCGTCACGCCGGCCGATGCGGTAGCGATCGCCAAGCTTCTGCATCAAGCCGGCGTCGATCTCTGCGACGTCTCGGCCGGTCAGACCACGATCGCCGCCAAGCCGGTCTACGGCCGCATGTTCCAGACGCCGTTCTCGGACCGCATCCGCAACGAGATCGGCATGGCAACGATGGCGGTTGGCAACATCTACGAGCCGGACCACGCCAATTCGATCCTGATGGCCGGACGCGCCGATCTGGTGGCGCTGGCCAGGCCACATCTTACCGATCCCTATTGGACGCTGCATGCGGCGGTCACCCTCGGCGATCGCGGAGTCAAGTGGCCGGATCCTTATTTGCGTGGGCGCGACCAGATTTACCGCCTGGCCGAACGCGAAGCGGCAGCGGGGCTGAAGGTATGAGCGCTTCATCTTTCCCAGGTGGGCGCTGCCCCTCATCCGCCTGCCGGCACCTTCTCCCCGTGAAGGACGGGGAGAAGGGACGCGCTCCAGCGCCGATGCCCCCCTCTCCCCGTTCTTCACGGGGAGAGGGTAAGGGTGAGGGGCAGCGCCTGACTTGGAGAAACAAGGCATGATCGCCGGCAGACATGCCCTCGTCACCGGCGGCGGCTCCGGCGTCGGCCGTGCAATCGCACTGGCGCTGGCGCAAGCCGGCGTCGAGGTCACCATCTGCGGGCGTCGTGAGGCGGCGCTGAACGAAGTCGCGAGGGAAAACGACCGTGTCTTCGGCATCGCCGCCGATGTCACCGACGAAGCCGACATGACTGCGCTTTACGAGAAGGCCGAAGCGGCGCGCGGTCCCTTCGAGATCGTCGTCGCGAATGCCGGCATGGCTGCCAGTGCGCCGGCGCACAAGACTTCGCTCGCCGACTGGCGGCGCACGCTCGACGTCAACCTCACCGGCGCTTTCGTCACCGTGCAACCGGCGCTGGCCGGCATGCTTTCGCGGAAGACAGGCCGCATCGTATTCATCGCCTCCACTGCCGGGCTGAAAGGCTATGCCTATGTCGCGCCTTACGTCGCGGCCAAGCATGGCGTCGTCGGATTGATGCGGGCCTTGGCCGCCGAGACCGCCAAATCGGGCATGACGGTCAATGCCGTCTGTCCCGGCTTCGTCGAAACCGAGATGCTGGAGGAGTCCGTCCAGCGCATCGCCGAAAAAACGGGGCGCTCGGCGCAGGAAGCAAGGCAGAGCCTGTCGGCCGTCAACCCGCAAGGGCGTTTCATCCGGCCGGACGAAGTCGCCGACGCGGTGCTCTGGCTCTGCAGCGACGCGGCGCGGTCGATCACCGGACAGGCGATCTCGGTCTCGGGAGGCGAGACATGGTAGCGGGACCGACATTCGCCGGCCCGGGCAAGGACAGGCTGCGCCTTTGGATTAGGCTGCTGCGCGCCTCGCGCACGATCGAGGCCGAGTTGCGCGAGCGGCTGAAGAAGGAGTTCGACACCACGCTGCCGCGCTTCGACGTGATGGCGGCGCTCTATCGGTCGCCGGAGGGCATGCTGATGAGCGATCTGTCGCGATTCCTGCTGGTGTCGAACGGCAATATCACCGGCATCGTCGACCGGCTGGTCTCCGAAGGGCTGGTGACGCGGGCGCGCCGCAACGGCGACCGCCGCACCTCGATGGTGCGACTGACCGATGAAGGCGCGAAGTCGTTCGCCGCAATCGCCGCCGCGCATGAGAACTGGGTCGGCGAGTTGCTCGGCAACGTCAGCGAGGACGAGGCGCGGCGGCTGACCGGTATGCTGAAATCGTTCCGCAGCAATTGGGAGGGACGCGAATGAGCGCCATGGCCAAGCTCAAGCCGAAGCACTTCCTCTGGGAAGTCGAAGGCAGGGTGGCAAGAATCCGGCTCGACCGTCCGGAGCGGAAGAACCCGCTGACCTTCGACAGCTATGCCGAGCTGCGCGACATGTTCCGCGATCTCGTCTATGCCGACGATGTCGATGCCGTGGTGTTCCTGCCCAATGGCGGCAATCTCTGCTCGGGCGGCGATGTCCACGACATCATTGGGCCGCTGGTCAAGATGGACATGAAGGCGCTGCTTGCCTTCACGCGCATGACCGGCGACTTCGTCAAGGCGATGCTGAATTGCGGCAAGCCGATCATTTGCGCGGTCGACGGCGTGGCGGTCGGCGCCGGCGCGATCATCGCCATGGCCGCCGACATCCGCATCGCGACGCCGGATGCAAAGACCGCCTTCTTGTTCACCCGTGTCGGCCTCGCCGGCTGCGACATGGGCGCCTGCGCAATCTTGCCCCGCATCATCGGCCAGGGCCGCGCCGCCGAGTTGCTTTACACCGGCCGCACCATGAGCGCGGCCGAAGGCGAGCGCTGGGGCTTCTACAATCGGCTGGTCGATGCGGCGGCGCTCGAGGCCGACGCGCTCGACCTGGCGGCACGCATCGTCTCGGGCCCGACCTTCGCGCATGGCATCACCAAGACGCAGCTCAACCAGGAATGGTCGATGGGTCTCGATCAGGCTATCGAGGCTGAAGCGCAGGCGCAGGCCATCTGCATGCAGAGCGGCGATTTCGAGCGCGCCTACAAGGCGTTCGTCGCCAAGGAAAAGCCGGTGTTCGAGGGGAATTGAGGATGGGTGGATTATTGGAGACGTTGGCGGGACAGCGCCCCCCTCTGGCCTGCCGGACATCTCCCCCACTTGGGGGGAGATCAGCTGTCATCTCTGCTTTCGCCAATCACGAAGGTCGCAAGAATGAGCGGGGCGCCAAAACTGCCAATCTGCCCCCTTGTGGGGGAGATGTCCGGCAGGACAGAGGGGGGCGCCGTAGAGTGCAAACCCCGCGGAACTGCTGAGGCACAAATGCCTGACCGTTCCTTCCTCAACTGGCCCTTCTTCGAAAGCCGCCATCGCCAACTCTCCGAGCAACTCGACGCCTGGTGCGCAAAGAACCTGCCCGTCGATCACCACGACGTCGATGCGGCCTGCCGCAACCTCGTCTCCATGCTCGGCCGCGACGGCTGGCTAAAGCCGACGGCGCTCGACCCGGACAATCCGGCACCGCTCGATGTACGTACGATCTGCATCACGCGCGAGACGCTGGCGCGCCACGACGGGCTCGCCGACTTCGCCTTCGCCATGCAGGGACTTGGCACCGGCGCGATCTCGCTGTTCGGCACACCGGAGCAGCAGCGCTGGCTGGAAAAGACGCGGGCGGGCCAGGCGCTTGCCGCTTTCGCGCTGTCGGAGCCGCGCTCGGGATCGGATGTCGCCAACATGGAGATGACGGCTGTCCGCGACGGCGACTTCTATGTGCTCTCGGGCGAGAAGACTTGGATCTCCAATGGCGGCATTGCCGACGTCTACATCGTCTTCGCCCGCACCGGCGAGGCGCCGGGCGCCAAGGGGATTTCCGCCTTCGTTGTGCCGGCCGACACTAAGGATCTCAGTGTCGCCGAGCGGCTTGAGGTCATCGCCCCGCATCCACTCGCGCGGCTGTCGTTCGACAATGTACGCCTTCCGGCTTCCGCCCTGATCGGCAAGCCCGGCGACGGTTTCCGCATCGCCATGGCGGTGCTCGACGTCTTCCGCTCAACCGTGGGCGCCGCGGCGCTCGGCTTTGCTCGAAGAGCGTTGGATGAAAGCATCAAAAGGGTGGCCGAGCGAAAACTGTTCGGCGCGCCGATGGCCGAGTTGCAGCTGGTGCAGGGCCACATCGCCGACATGGCGCTCGATGTCGACGCCGCCGCCCTGCTCGTATATCGCGCCGCCTGGACCAAGGACATGGGCGCCGCGCGGGTGACGCGCGAGGCAGCCATGGCCAAGCTGTTCGCCACCGACAAGGCGCAGGAAGTGATCGACAAGGCGGTGCAGCTGCATGGCGGCGACGGCGTGCGCAAGGGCCATATCGTCGAGAGCCTGTATCGCGAGATCCGGGCACTGCGCATCTATGAAGGAGCGTCGGACGTGCAGAAGGTGGTGATCGCCAGGCAGGTGATGGGAACGGCGTGAGACCAATGCCTTGCGGACCGCATTTCAGTTAAGGGGAAGCTAGATATGCACACGATCCTGCAGCCGGAAGGCTGGGCCAAACCGATCGGCTATGCCAACGGCGTGGCCGCGCGTGGCCGGCTGGTCTTCATCGGCGGCCAGGTCGGCTGGAATGCCGCGTGCCAGTTCGAGACCGACGATTTCGTCGGCCAGGTGCGGCAGACCCTCGCCAATATCGTCGCCGTGCTCGCCGAAGCCGGCGGCGAGCCGCAGCACATCACCTCGATGACCTGGTATTTTACCGACAAGGCCGAATACCTCGCCAATCTCAAAGGGATCGGCGAAGCCTACCGCGCCGTCATCGACCGGCATTTCCCGGCGATGGCCGCCATGCAGGTGGTGGCGCTAGTCGAGGACCGGGCGAAGGTGGAGATACAGGCTACGGCGGTCATTCCCGACTGAGTTCAGCCAGCGGCAACACCCCGGTAGCCGCGCAGCGGCGACTCCGCCGATCCGCCGGCTTTTATCTTGGCCCAATCTGTGATCAGATGATCACGCCCGCGTCGGGGGCATGTTTGGCGTGCTCTTCGCACATAGGCTTTGTGAGCAGTCAAGGAAAGCAAAAGCGTGGCTCTGGGCTTCGAACCAGTATCGGGACGCATCACGGTCCAGGATGGCGTCTACCAACAGCTTCGCCATGCCCTGATGGTCGGCAGCTTCGATCCTGGGCAGGTGCTGACCATCGCCTCGCTGGCGCAGGCTTTCGGCACCTCAAACATGCCGGTGCGCGAGGCGTTGCGGCGGCTGGCTGCAGAGAATGCGCTCGAAATCTCGCAGAACGGTTCAGCCTGCGTGCCGGTGGTGACGCGGGCGCGGCTCGACGACCTCTGCCGGGCCCGGCTCGCCGTCGAAGGGCTCGCCGCCGAGCTTGGCGGGCCGCGCCTGACCGCAGGCGAGATCGCCAGCCTGCAGCGGGTCACCGACGACCAGCAGGCGATCGGCCGCGACGGCAGCATTTACGAGCTGATCGCCAAGAACCAGCAGTTCCACTTCACCATCTACCGCGCCTCCGGCTCCGATGTTCTGTTCCAGCTGATCGAGACGCTGTGGCTGCGCTTCGGTCCCTACATGCGATTGCTCTCCAACCATGTCGCGCCGCTGATGCGCGCCGGCGCCATGGAGCCTTCGGGCCGGCACATCGCGATCATCGCGGCCATCAGAGACAAGGACTTCATCCGCGCGCGCGACGAGGTGGTGGCCGATATCACGGCGACACAAGCGACTTTGCGGACGATCTGTCCTGACGTGCCGGAGACCAGACCGGTCGATTTCGCCGCCTTCGGAAGGACGCCCTGACGCCTACAGGTTCGTCATCCACGGGCGAAGCAAGGAGCGAAGCCACGCGGCGCAGACCCGAGGATCGATTCCGTGACCTTGAGGCGCCGCCGCGGAGCAAAATTCTGCGCCGCTGCACCGCTCATATGTAACGGAATGGACCTTGGGTCTACGCGGTACGCTTCGCTTCCCGCTGCGCCCAAGGATGACGACGGAATGGGCGTTCGGCCAATCTCCATAGTGTAGAACCTGCCAACGCAGACGTAGAGAATCCGTCGCTTCGGCCATCTCCACAGAGATTTAGCAGCGGCTCGTGGACCAAAGATAATCAGCACTTCTTGGTCGCCAATCCGCATTTCTTCCCTGTTGCCGATTGATCCTTGTCCGGATTTGTGATCACATGATCACAAGGGAGCGAGACAGCAAATGTCCGGCTATTTTCTCTATCATTCGATCGGCACCTTCCCCGGCAAGGCCGAGCAAATGGCCGCCTCGCTGACGAAATTCTCCAACATCTGGTCGGCACAAGACGACGGCCAGTGGCCCGCCGCGCTTGCCGCGCAGCAACGCTTCATCGATGCCTGGACGCGGCTGATCGAGGCGCCGCAAGGCACGCTGACCACGGCCGAGAATGTCACCGCCGCGCTCTACAGCCTGATCGGCGCCCTGCCGGCCGCGCGCCTGGCGGGAAAACGCCTGCTGGTCGCCGGCGACTGTTTTCCGAGCCTGCATTTTCTGCTCGCGGGCTTGGGCGAGCGTTTCGGCTTCACCCTCGACACCGTCCCATTGCGGCCAAGCGAGACCTGGGTGCGCGACGAAGATTTCATCGCCCGCTGGCAAGCGGATGTCGGGCTCGCGCTCATCACCTTCGTCACCTCGACGGCCTCGCACCGCTGCGATGTCGACCGGCTCGCCGCGCATAGCCGCGCCATGGGCAGCATCGTCGGCGTCGACGTCACACAGGGCATCGGCGTGGCGCCGTTTTCGGTTGCCGCGACGCCGGTCGATTTCGTCGTCTCGACTTCGCTAAAATGGCTGTGCGGATCCTCCGGCGCCGGCATTTTGCAGGTCGCGCCGGAACTTCTTAAGTCCTGCCGGCCGGAGTTGCGGGGCTGGTTCAGCCAGCCGAACCCATTCTCCTGGGACCTCGACGCTTTCACTTATGCCGACGATGCGCGCCGCTTCGATCATGGCACGCCGGCGATCCTGGCGAGCGTCGCCTCGCTGCCCGGGCTGGAGTGGGTGGAACCGACCGGCATCGACGCCATCCGCGCGCAGAATGCCGGGCTGGTCGAGCGTATCATCAGCGCCGCGCTGGAGAATGGCTGGGAGATCCGCTCGCCGCTCGACGCCAGGGAGCGCGGCGGCAGCGTGATGGTCGGCCTGCCGCCGCAAGGCGCCGAGCCGGCGAAGATCATAGCCGCGCTTCGCAAGGAGCGGCTTTACTGCGATGCCCGCGGCACGACGCTGCGACTGTCTCCCGGCATGGTCACCACAGAGACGGCGGTCGATGCGCTGATCGCGCGGCTCACCGAGCATATCGGTTCGCGGCGACGTCGCGCGTCCTGAATTCAGGTATCGCCTCGCCTGCGGCGCCCGGGAGTTTGGCGCCGGAAAGGGGCGGATCAGGAACCGAACCAGAGGGAAGCAAGATGTTGAAACGTCTAGGACTGATTGGGGTGGCCGTCGCTGCCGGCCTCGCCTTTGCGGCACCCGCCTTTGCCGACAAGATCATGGTTGGCGCCTATCCGGCCAACCCGCCATGGGAATACAAGACCGAGTCCGGCGGCTTCGAGGGGTTTGAGATCGATGTCGCCAATGATGTCGCCAAGCGCATCGGCGCAGAGGTCGAGTTCCAGGATCTCGGCTTCCAGGCACTGTTCGCGGCGACCGCTTCGGGCCGCATCGACTTCGCCGTGTCCTCAATCTCGATCACCAAGGAGCGGCTGCAGAACCAGGGCTTCACGCAAGCCTATTACGACAGCGACGGCACCATCGTCGGAAAGGCCGACTCGACCATCAAGTCGCTCGACGATCTGAAGGGCAAGACCATCGGCGTCATCGCCGGCTCGACGGGCGAAGCTTACATGAAGGAAAACGCCGCAAAGCTCGGCGTCGCCGAAACCAAGAGCTACAACGCCCAGCAGGATCTTTTGCTCGACGTGCAGAACGGCCGCATCGACGGCGGCGCCGGGGAGCTCGCCGGCTTCCTGTTCGCGATCAAGCAGATGCCGGCGCTGAAGATCCTGGTGCGCATCCCGACCGGCGAGCGTTTTGCGATGATGACCAAGAAGGGTCATCCGCTGCTGGAAAAGGTCAACGACGCGATCAGCGCCATGAAGAAGGACGGCACGATGGCCGCGATCCACAAGAAGTGGTTCGGCGTCGATCCGGAGGCCGGCACCAGCACGGTGACGCCCGGCCCGATCCCGCAATAAGCCGGCGAATTGCCAGCTTCGACGAGAGCGTCGGCGATACGCCGGCGCTCTCGCTTCTACCCTTGGGCGCCGCACAGACGGAGCGCGCCCTGTCTCACGGTGAACGCCGATGGAACTGATCGACACCTTCTTCAACTGGGGCATTCTGGTCCGATCGTTTCCGATCCTGATCCGCGGTCTCGGCAACACCATTCTGCTCGGCTGCGCGGCGATCGTCTTCGGCACCATCGGCGGGCTGGCGATCTGCCTGGTGCGGCTCTACGCGCCGAAGCCCCTCAGACGGCTGGCGATCCTCTGCATCGACATATTCCGCGCGCTGCCGATCCTGGTGGTGCTGATCCTGATCTATTACGCCCTGCCCTTCGTCGGCATCCGCCTGACGTCCTTCGTCTCGGCAGCACTTGCGCTGTCGCTGGTGTTGGCGGCCTTCACCGCGGAAGTCTGCCGCGCCGGCATCGAGAACATTCCGAAGGGCCAGTTTGAGGCGGCCTCGGCACTCGGCCTGCCCTTCTGGGTCGCTATGCGCAAGGTGATCCTGCCGCAAGCAATCCGTGTCGTCATTCCGCCGCTCACCAGCAACTGCGTCTCGGTGTTCAAGGACACCGCGCTCGCCTCGGTGGTGGCGATGCCGGACCTCCTGAAGCAGGCGACCGACGCACAGGCGCTGATGGCCAATCCAACGCCGCTGATCGGCGCGGCGATCATCTATCTCGCCTTCCTGTGGCCGCTGGTGCGGCTGGTCGGCTACCTCGAAGAGCGCGGCAAGGCCCGGTCTGCGCACTGATCCCCTTAGAATTACCCCCGATGACCTGAAGGAGACTCCCGTGAACCAGCACCATGTTTCGAAAGCGCAGGAGAGCGCCGCTTCGTTCCCGGTCGAGAAGATCCGCGCCATGTTCCCTGCGATCCGGCAGGCCGGCGACTTCATCTTCATGGACAACGCCGCCGGTGCGCAGATCCCGCAAAGCGTGCTCGACGCGGTGACCAGCCATCTGGTCCGGCACAACGTGCAGCGCGGCGGCCGCTACGGCCGCAGCGTCGCCGTCGACCAATCCGTCGCCGAAGCGCGTGAAAGCGTGGCGCTTTTGATCAACGCCTACAGCCCGTCCGAGATCTGCTTCGGAATGAACGCCACCTCGTTCATCCGCCTGGTCAGCCTCGGCATCGGCCAGATGCTTTCGCAACGCGACGAGATCGTCGTCACCGACATGGACCATGACGCCAACATCGCAACATGGCTGGCGCTGGAGCAGGCCGGCGCCAGGTTCAAATGGTGGCGCATGCGCGAGGACGGCAATCTACATGTCGACGACCTCAAGCCGCTGATGTCGGACCGCACCCGGCTCGTCGCCTGCACCGTGACCGCGCACTCGATCGGCTCGATCGTCGATGTCGCTTCGGTCGCCAAGATCGCGCATGCGGCAGGCGCGGAAGCGTTCCTCGACTGCGTGCATTACGGGCCGCACGGGCTGATCGACGTGCAGGCCTGGGACTGCGACTATCTCGTCTGCTCAGGCTACAAGAATTTCTCGCCACATATGGGTTTTCTCTGGGGCCGCTTCGAAACGTTGAAGCGGCTGCCGACCTTCCGCGAGGATTTCATCCCGGATGAGCCGCCCTACAAGGTCGAGGCCGGCACCTTCATCTACGAGAACGTCTCAGGCATGGATGCCGCCGTCCGCTATCTGGAATCGGTCGGTCGCAATTTCCTAGCCGAGAACAACCGCTCGCGCCGTGAAAACATCGTCGCCGGCATGAGTGCCATCCGCGACTACGAGCTGATGCTGGCGCGCGAGATGATGAAGGTGCTGAAGGACTGCGGCGCGACAATCTACGGCGTCGCCGACGAGGCGCGCATCCATGAGCGCGTGCCGACCTTCTGCTTCAACATCGGCACACTCTCGCCGCAGAGGATCGTCGAGGAGATGGCGGCCATGCAGATCGGCATCCGCGACGGCCATATGTACGCGCCACGGCTGATGAAGCGGCTCAACCTGTCGATGGACAGCGGCGCGATCCGCGCCTCGCTGGTTCACTACAACACGGTCGAGGAAGTGCACCGGTTTGGGGAGGCACTGCGGGCGATCATCGCGATGCTGTCGTAAGTTGGCGCTTTACCCTCACCCGGACCTTCGGTCCGACCTCCCCACAAGGGGGAGGTAGGGCGCCGCGCTCTTGGCTTCGTCATCCACCGGCGAAGCACGGGGCGAAGCGACGCGGCGCAGACCCGAGGATGACGACCTCCGGGCTCAAGCCGCCTTCTTCTTCGCCAGCCTCGCCTTGATGCTCGCCACGTCGGCGCGAGGCGTCGCGGCGAAGAGCGTCTTGGTGTAGCTGTGCTGAGGGTTGGAGAAGACTTCATCGCGCGGACCGTATTCGACCGCCTCGCCGAAATACATCACCATCACGTCGTCGGCGATGTAGCGCACCACCGACAGATCGTGGCTGATGAAGACATAGGTCAGCTGGAACTCGTCCTGCAGGTCGGCAAGCAGGTTGAGCACCTGCGCCTGCACCGAAAGATCGAGCGCCGAGACCGGCTCGTCCAGCACCAGCAGGCTCGGGTTCAGCATCAGCGCGCGGGCAATGGCGATGCGCTGACGCTGGCCGCCGGAGAACATATGCGGATAGCGGTTGTAGTGCTCGGGGCCGAGGCCGACCTTCTTCAGCATCTTCATCGCCAGGTCGCGGCGTTCCTCGGCCGGCTTGTCGGTATTGATCAGCAGCGGCTCGCCGAGCACGTCGCCGATCTTCTGGCGCGGGTTAAGCGACCCGTACGGATTCTGGAAGACGATCTGCACCTTGCGGCGCATTTCCTTGGTCAACCCGTCCTTGGCGATGTCGACCTTGTTGCCGTCGATGAACAAATCGCCGGCGGTCGCGGGATCGATCAGCGTGATGATGCGGGCGAGCGTGGACTTGCCGCAGCCGCTTTCGCCGACAATGGCGAGCGTCTTGCCCTTCTCGACGCTGAAGGAGACGCCCTTCACCGCATGCACCGTACGCGCGGGGCGGAACAGGCCGCCGCCGACATGGTAGTCGCGCTTGATGTTCCTGCCTTCGACAACCTTGGTCATGCGCCGGCTCCGATCATGCACTAGCTTCTGGAGGCGCCGGCTCGAACAGCATGTCGGAGACGGTCGGCAGCCGGTCGCCAACGGCGTTCTCCGGCAGCGCAGACAGCAGCGCGCGCGTGTAGTTGCTTTTCGGGTTCTCGAACAGCGACAGCACGCCGGCCTCTTCCATCTTGCGCCCCTTGTACTGGACGATGACGCGATCAGCGGTTTCGGCGACCACGCCCATATTGTGGGTGATCATGATCAGGCCCATGCCGTATTTGGCCTGCAGCGACACAAGCAGGTCGAGAATTTGCTTCTGGATGGTGACGTCGAGCGCCGTTGTCGGTTCATCCGCGATCAGGAGCTTCGGATTGCAGGCAATCGCCATCGCGATCATGACGCGCTGGCATTGGCCGCCCGACATCTGATGCGGGAAGGAGTTGAGCCGCTCGGCCGGCTCCGGAATGCCGACCTGCTTCAACAACTCGATGGCACGCGCCCGGCGCTGCGCGCGATCCATGCCGAGATGGAAGCGCAGCACTTCCTCGATCTGAAAGCCGACGGTGAAGCAAGGAGTGAGACTGGCGATCGGCTCCTGGAAGATCATGGCAATGTCCTTGCCGATGATCTTGCGGCGCTCGGCCGGACTCATCTTGAGGAGATCGCGGCCGCCAAACGTCATGCGGTCGGCGGTGACAGTGGCCGTCCAGGGCAACAAGCCCATAACCGCCAGCATCGACACCGACTTGCCGGAGCCGGATTCGCCGACGATGGCCAGCACCTCCCGCTCGTCGACATGGAGCGAGACGCCGTCGACGGCACGGAACGGGCCTGACGCGGTCTGGAACTCGACGACGAGGTTCTGGATGTCGAGCAATGCCATCACGACCTCCTGAGCTTCGGATCGAGCGCGTCGCGCAGGCCGTCGCCGATCAGGTTGATGGCGAGCACCGTGATAAGTATGGCAAGGCCGGGGAAAGTCACCACCCACCAGGCGCGCAGAATGAATTCGCGAGCCGAGGCGAGCATGGTGCCCCATTCCGGCGTCGGCGGCTGGGCGCCGAGGCCGAGGAAGCCGAGCGCTGCCGCCTCGAGAATGGCGTTGGAGAAGGACAGCGTGCCCTGGACGATCAGCGGCGCCAGGCAGTTCGGCAGGATGGTCTTGAGCATCAGCCTCAGGTGCCCGGCGCCGGCGACCTTGGCAGCCACGACATATTCGCGGCTCTTCTCAGCCATCACGGCAGCGCGCACCAGGCGGGCGAAATGCGGCTGCAGGACAAGCGAGATCGCCAGCATCGCATTGAACAGGCCGGGCCCGAGGATGGTGACCAGCACCAGCGCCAGGAGCAGCGATGGGAACGCCAGGATCAGGTCCATGATGCGCATGATGGCGACGTCGACCCAGCCGCGGAAATAGCCTGCCAGCAGGCCGAGCGTGATGCCGCCGACGAGCGCCAGCGTGACGACGACGGCGCCGATCAGCAGCGAGAAGCGCGCGCCGTAGAGCAGACGCGAGAGCATGTCGCGGCCGACCGGGTCGGTGCCGAGGATATATTGCGAGCTGCCGCCCGCCTGCCAGGCCGGCGGCCTGAGGAACGCGGTCTTGTCCTGCACGTCCGGTGCATAGGGCGCGAGCAACGGCGCAAACAGCGCCGCCAGCACCAAAAGGATGAAGACGACCAGGCCGATGACGGCGCCGCGGTTGACCGAGAAATAGTGCCAGAAGGTCTTGAAGCCGGTCAGCCGGTCCGGGCTGCCGGCGGCCATCGGGGCGATTTCGGTCGACTGGCTCATCACGCCGCCCTGATGCGCGGGTTGATGACGGCATAGAGCACGTCGACGATGAGGTTAACGGCCATGACGATGAGGGCGATCAAAAGCAGACCTGACTGCACGACGACATAGTCGCGCTTGAAGATGGAATCGACCATCCACTTGCCGATGCCCGGCCAGGCGAAGATGGTTTCGGTGAGGATAGCGCCGGCAAGCAGCGTGCCGACCTGCAGGCCGATGGTGGTGACGACCGGGATCAGGGCGTTGCGAAGTGCGTGCGCACCGATGACGCGGGCGGCGGAAAGGCCCTTGGCGCGGGCGGTGCGGACATAGTCCTCTCCGAGCACCTCGAGCATGGCCGAACGGGTCTGGCGCGCGATCACCGCCAGCGGAATGGTGCCGAGCACGATCGCCGGCAGGACGAGATGGCTGAGCGCCGAACGCAGCGCGTCCCATTTGCCGTAGAGGATGCTGTCGATGGTCATGAAGCCGGTGATCGGCTTCAGGAAGAACTGCAGGCCCATGCGGCCCGACACCGGCGTCCAGCCGAGATAGCCGGAAAAGAAGATGATGAGCAGCAGGCCCCACCAGAAGATCGGCATGGAATAGCCGACCAGCGCGGTGCCCATCAACGACTGATCGAACCATGATCCGCGCTTGACGGCCGCGAATATGCCCGCCGGGATGCCGATCACCATGGCGAAGATCATGGCGAAGAAGGACAATTCCAGCGTCGCCGGGAACAGCGTCTTGAACTCCTGGAGAACCGGGCGCTTGGAGGAAATGGAGACGCCGAAATCGCCGGTGGCGACCTCGCCGACATAGCGCGCATACTGCTCCCAGACCGGCAGATTGTAGCCGAACTGTTCCTTGAGCTCTTCGTAGCGCGCTGGCGTGACGCCATGCTCGCCGGCCATGGCCAGGATCGGATCGCCGGGCAGCAGCCGGACGAAGGCGAAGGCGCAGATGGTGATGCCGACGAGCGTCGGGATCAGAAGTGCGATTTTGTTGAGGAGATATCTGAGCATCGTGAAATGGAATGGGGCGGCGATAATTCGCGCCGCCCCGTTCGCAAATATTACTCGGCCTTGTCAACGCCGTCGAAGCGATGAATGCCGAGCGGGTCCATCTTGAAGCCGCTGACGTTGTTGCGGACAACGGCATAGACCTGGCTGTGGGCGAGCAGGAAGGCCGGCGCCTGCTTGGCGAAGATTTCCTGCGCCTGCTCATAGAGTTTGGTGCGCTCGCCCTGGTCGCTGGTCTTCTTGGCCTTCTGGATCAGGTCCTCGAAGTCCTTGTCGCACCAGCTGGAGTAGTTCGAGACGCCGATGGCCGAGCACGCGAAGAGGGTGGCGAAGAAATTGTCCGGATCGCCATTGTCGCCGGTCCAGCCGATCTGGAAGGCGCCGGGACGCTCCTTCTTCTTGCCTTCCTCGCGATACTTGGTCCACTCGTAGTTGACGATATTGGCCTTGACGCCGACCTTGGCCCAGTCGGCCTGGATCAGCTCAGCCGCGCGCTGGAAGTTCGGGTTGTAGGGACGCACGCGGTCAGCGGCCCAGAGCTGGATCTCCTTCAGCCCGGCATCGGCCAGCACCTTCTTGGCCGCCTCCGGATCATAGGAATCGAACTTCACATCCTTGTTCCACGACCACATGGTCGGCGGGATCAGGTTCTGCGCCGGCGTTGCACCAGCGTCCTGGAACAGCGACTTGATCAGCGCTTCCCGGTCGATCGCCTGGTTGAGCGCGTGACGAACCTCCGGCTTGTCGAGCGGCGGGATCGTCGTGTTGTAGCTCATGTAGCCGATGTTGAGGCCGGCCTGATCCATCAGGGTCACGTCCTTGTTGGCCTTGATGGTGGCGATGTCGGCCGGGTTCGGATAGGGAGCGACATCGCATTCGCCGGCCAGCACCTTCTGGATGCGGGCGGTCGCGTCAGGTGTGATGGCGAAGACGAGATCGTCGATCTTCTCCTTGCCCTTGAAGTAGTCGGGGTTCGCCGCATAGCGGATGACCGAATCCAGCTGATAGTCGACGAACTGGAACGGCCCGGTGCCGATCGGCTTGGTCGAGAAGTCGGCCATCTTGCCTTCCTTCTCGAGCTGGTCGGCATATTCCTTCGACACGATCGAGGCGAAGTCCATGCCGAGATTGGCCAGCATCGGCGCGTTCGGCTCGGTCAGCGTCAGCTTGACAGTGAGGTCGTCGACCTTTTCCCACTTGGCGACGTATTTCGGCATGTCCATGCCGGTGTAATAGTCCCAGGTCAGGTTCGGCAGATACTTCTCGCCGTTCCACGGATTCTGCTTGTTGAACTGACGGTCGAACGAGAAGACGACGTCATCGGCATTGAGGTCGCGCGTCGGCTTGAAATAGTCGGTGGTCTGGAACTTCACGCCCGGGTGCAGGTGGAAAGTATAGACCAGGCCGTCGTCGGAAATTTCCCATTTGTCGGCGAGGCCCGGCTCGATCTCGGTGCCGCCGTGCTTGAACTCGACCAGGCGCGAATAGACCGTGCGCGACGAAGCGTCGAAGTCGTTGCCGCCCGTCGTGGTACCCGGATCGAAATTGGCCGGCGACGCTTCCGAGCAATAAACAAGCGTCTTAGCATTGGCCATCCCGCCGAGGACGCTTGCAGCCAGCAACGCGGCTGCAAAAGTCATTGTCTTTTTCATTGAGCACTCCCTGATGTTCTTCCAAGCCCCTCTATCAGGCTCGCGAAGCGCGCATATAAGCACCGTTTTTGGGGCTTTGGAACACCCCGTTTGCGTACCCCATGGTAAGCAGGAGAAGAATCCGTATTTTGCTCAGCCAGCGGAAAAAATGAGCACAATTTTTCGCTCACGCTAATGTTAACAACCGCATTTTTTTATTGATCGAGCCTCCTCCGAAATGCAGCGAGGAGCTCCTGCCTGCGATCCCGGTTCCTCGTTGGGACGCGCCTGAAGGCGGCGTCGAGGAAAGAGATTTCGGCGGCAAATCTTTCCGCCGCTACCGCTGGGGCAAGACTTGCACGGCCGCTGATAGAGGCAATACATAGACGTCAGGCTGGATTTCTTGGAATCCGCAATCGGCCGCAGCGGAGGAACGCGTCCGATATCGGAAGGAGACGCGGCCCAGCAGCAAGACCAGGACACCAGGGAGGGATTTTGGTGGCAAAAGCAGCAAAGACAACGCCCCCCGCGAAGGCAAGAGCCAAGGCCGCGACCGTCAATGCGGGCGCGCCCAAGGCTTCATCTTCTAAGACCGCTTCGCCAGCCAAAACGCCGTCACCTGCAAAGCCCGGCTCTAAGCCGAAGGCCACTGTGAAACCGACTGCCGCTGCAAAAAAGACGAACCCCACATCCACTGCCAAGGCTGCAACCGCAAAGGCCGACAGGCCTGCGGCCGCAAAGGCGGCCTCGGGAACGCCCAAACGGCTGCCGAAGGCGATCACGGAACTCGCGGCAGGGTTGCCAGAAAAGCCTTGGCTGAAAAACTATCCGAAGAACATGCCGGCCGAGATCGGTCCGCTGCCTTACAATTCCATCGGCGACTTCCTTGTCGGCGCCTGCAAGCAGTTCGCCAGCCGGCCGGCGTTCGTGTGCATGGGCAAGTCGATCTCCTATGCCGAGCTCGAGCGGCTTTCGGCGGCCTTCGGCGCCTATCTGCAGTCGAAGGGGCTGGAGAAGGGCGCGCGCGTGGCGCTGATGATGCCGAACGTTTTGCAATACCCGGTAGCGATGATGGCAGTGCTTCGCGCCGGCTTCACGGTGGTGAACATCAACCCGCTCTATACGCCGCGCGAGCTGGAGCATCAGCTCAAGGATTCCGGCGCGCAGGCCATCGTCATTCTGGAGAACTTCGCCAACACGCTGCAGGCGGTGATCGCCAGGACGCCGGTCAAGCATATCGTGGTGGCGGCGATGGGCGATATGCTGGGCGGGCTGAAAGGCGCGATCGTCAACCTCGTCGTGCGGCGGGTGAAGAAGATGGTTCCCGCCTGGTCGCTGCCCGGCCATGTCAAATTCAACGCCGCGCTTAAAACGGGCGCGGGTCTCACCTTCAAGCCCGCGGCGGTGTCGGGCGACGATATCGCCTTCCTGCAATATACAGGCGGCACGACCGGCGTCTCGAAGGGCGCGACGCTGCTGCACCGCAACGTCTTGTCCAACGTGGCGCAGAATTCGCTCTGGGTGGAAGACGCCTATACGGTCAAGCCGAAGCCGGCGCATCTCAACTTCGTCTGCGCGCTGCCGCTCTACCACATCTTCGCGCTGACGGTGAACGCGCTGATGGGCATGCAGCAAGGCGCGCAGAACGTGCTCATTCCGAACCCGCGCGACATTCCGGGCTTCGTCAAAGAACTGCAGAAATACCCGGCCCACATCTTTCCCGGCCTCAACACGCTGTTCAACGCGCTGCTCAACAATGAGGATTTCCGCAAGCTCGATTTCAGGCCGCTGATCCTGACTCTCGGCGGCGGCATGGCGGTGCAGAAAGGCGTGGCCGAGCGCTGGAAGGCACTGACCGGCTGTCCGGTGAGCGAAGGCTACGGGCTTTCCGAAACCTCGCCGGTGGCGACCGCCAACAACTTCAGCTCCAGCGACTTCACCGGCACGATCGGACTGCCGCTGCCTTCGACGGAGATCGCCATTCGCGACGACGACGGCAACAACGTGCCGCTCGGCGAAGTCGGCGAGATCTGCATCCGCGGGCCGCAGGTGATGGCCGGCTACTGGAACCGGCCGGACGAGACCGCCAAGGTGATGACCAAGGACGGGTTCTTCAAGTCGGGCGACATGGGCTTCATGGATGAGCGCGGCTACACCAAGATCGTCGACCGCAAGAAGGACATGATCCTGGTCTCCGGTTTCAACGTCTATCCGAACGAGCTGGAAGAAGTCGTGGCGCAGCACCCTGGCGTGCTCGAGGTGGCGGCGATCGGCGTGCCGGACGAGCACTCCGGCGAGGTGCCGAAGCTGTTCGTGGTCAGGAAGGATCCAGCGCTCACCATCGAGACGCTGACCGCCTATTGCCGCGAGAACCTGACCGGCTACAAGCGGCCGAGATACATCGAATTCCGCGCCGAGCTGCCGAAGACGCCGGTCGGCAAGATCCTGCGGCGCGCGTTGCGGGAGTAGATTTGAGCGAAAATGTTGCCGGCCTGACGCCAGTACGTCGCGCCGGCCTCGATCCCGCCGAATTCATCAAGGCGAACATGCGGCTTCAGCCGGTGCCGTCGCTGGCTGAAATCCGGCTCTATACGGCCCATCCCGGCAGCGGGCTGAGGCGGCTACTGGAGCCGGAGGACGGCTCGCATGAGCAGGCGGCCGAGCCGCAGCCGCCCTACTGGGCCTATGCCTGGGCGGGCGGCGCGGTGCTGGCGCGCTATGTTCTCGACCGGCCGTCAACCGTTGCTGGCCGCCGTGTGCTCGATCTCGGCGCCGGCTCCGGCCTTGTCGGTATCGCCGCGGCGCGAGCCGGGGCAAGGGAAGTGACCGCGGCGGAGATCGACCGCAACGGCATCATCGCGCTCCGCCTTAACGCGGAGGCCAACGGCGTCGCCATCACCATAGTCGGCGAGGACATCAGCGGCGATCCGCCGCCTGCTGTCGATCTGGTGCTCGCCGGCGACGTTTTCTACGGGCGGGCGGTGGCGCGGCGGATCGTCCCCTTCCTCGACCGCTGCCTGGCTGCCGGCATCGAGGTGCTGATCGGCGACCCGGGCCGCGCCTGGCTGCCGAGGCGGCGGCTTCGCCTGCTTGGCGAATATCAGGTGCCCGATGTCGGCGGAAACGGCGGCGGCACGCCGAAGCCGAGCGGGGTGTTTGCGTTCCTCCCCGGAAAGCCCTGATCAGCCCGCCGGCACACTCATCCGCGCGGCGAGAAAATCCGGCAGGTCGGCGACCGAATCCAGGATGACGTCGGCCATCGGCGACAGCGAGTCGCGCGTGCCCGTGCCGGAAAGCACGCCGATGGCCAGGCCGCAGCCGCCGGCGCGCGCCATTTCGAGATCGTGGCGATTGTCGCCGACCATGGCGATCTCGCCGGGCTTCAGTCCCGTCAGATCGCAGAACGCGATGACCGTGTCGGGCGCGGGCTTCGGGTTCGCGACCGCATCATAGCCGAAGGCGGCCTCGAAGAGCTGCGCGACACCGAGCGTGGCGAGCGTCTTCTCGGCGCCGCTGGTGGAATCGTTGGTGGCGACGCCCAGCCGGAAGGATCGCTTGTGCAGCGCCCGCAGCGATTCGACGATACCGGGCAGCGCGACAGCCATCGACGAGCCCTGAACCGAGGTGATCTCGTTGAAGCGGGCGACGGCCAGCATCTGGTCCTCTTCCGACAGGCGCGGGAACCAGAGCTCGACGACGTCCATGTTCGAGCCCGAGGCAAAGATCGAATCGGGCTTGAAGCGCTTGCTGACGAAATCGAAGCCGGCGGCGGCGAGCAACCTGTCGGCTTTCCAGCGATCGCCTTCGGCGGCGTCCATCGCCATGAAATCGGCAATGCCGAGCCAGGTAGCGTTGAAGTCGACAAGCGTGCCATCCTTGTCGAACAGAATTCCCTTGATATCTGCCAATCCTTTTACTCCGCGCCGCGCAATTGGTGGATATGAGCCACCAATCCGGCAGTCGAGGCGTCGCGTTTTGCGGCAGTCTCCTTGCCTTCCACGACGGGCAGCAGGCCTGTCGCCAGTTCCTTGCCGAGTTCGACACCCCACTGGTCGAACGAGTTGATGTTGAACAGCGCGCCCTCGACGAAGACGCGATGCTCATAGAGCGCGATCAGGCGACCGAGCGTGCGCGGATCAAGCTTCCGGTAGAGGATGGTGAGTGAGGGACGGTTGCCCGAAAAGACGCGATGCGGCGCGATGTGGTCGACATCGGCGGGCTTCATGCCCTTGGCCAGCATCTGCGCGCGCGCCTCTTCCAGCGTGCGGCCCTTCATGAACGCTTCGGACTGTGCCAGGCAATTGGCGAGCAGCAGATCGTGGTGGGTCTTCAGCTCGGGCTCGTGGCTGACGGCTGCGGCAAGAAATTCGACCGGGATGAAATCGGTGCCCTGGTGCAAAAGCTGGAAGAAGGCGTGCTGGCCGTTGGTGCCGGGCTCGCCCCAGACCAGCGGGCCGGTCGGCGTGGTCACCGCTCCGCCGTCCAGTGTCACGCTCTTGCCGTTCGATTCCATATCGAGCTGCTGCAGATAGGCCGGCAGGCGCGACAGGCGCTGATCGTAAGGAATGACGGCGCGGGCCGGGTATTTGCAGACGACGCGGTGCCACCAGCCGATCAACCCCAGCAAAACAGGCAGGTTCTTTGGCAGGGGTGCCGAGCGGAAATGCTCGTCCATCTCATGCGCGCCGTCGAGGAAGGCGCGGAAATTGCGCGGGCCGATCGCGATCGTCACCGGCAAGCCGATGGCGCTCCACACCGAGTAGCGGCCGCCGACCCAGTCCCAGAAGCCGAAGACGCGGTCGGAGGCGATGCCGAACTTGGCCACCAGGTCGAGCGCGGTCGAGACGGCGGCGAAATGCTTGCCGATCGCCTCCTTGCCCAACGCCTTTTCGACCCATCTGCGCGCCGTCTCGGCATTGGTCATCGTCTCGACGGTGGTGAAGGTCTTGGAGGCGATGATGAACAAGGTCGTCTCGGGAGACAGGCCCTTCAGCGTGTCGTGGATATGGGCGCCGTCGACATTGGAGACATAGTGCGCGCGTGGCCCGTCATGGTAGGGAGCGAGCGCCAGCGTGACCATCGCCGGGCCAAGATCCGAGCCGCCAATGCCGATATTCACGACGTCGGTGATCTTCTTGCCGGTGGCGCCGGCCGCCTCGCCGGAGCGAACCGCGTCAGCGAAGGCGCCCATGGCGTCGAGCACGGCGATCACATCGGCCTTGGTGTCCTGGCCATCGACCACGACACTCTTGCCGGTCAGATTGCGCAATGCCGTGTGCAGCACGGCGCGGTTTTCGGTGATGTTGATCTTCCTGCCTTCGAACATCGCGGCGCGCCGGCCTTCGAGATCGGCGGCGCCGGCGAGCTTCTCCAGCATCGCCATCGTGTCGGCGTCGACCGCGCATTTCGACCAGTCGAGCAGAAGATCGCCATCGGTGGCGGAGAATTTCTCGAAGCGCCTGGGATCGGCGGCGAAAGCTTCGCGCATGGTGCCCTTGGCTGCCGCGCGCTGCTCACGCAGGGCGGTGACCTGCTTGTCGAAGGCTGACTGATCCAATGGTGGCTCCTGGCGGGTTTTTAGACCTATTTTAGCAGGCCGGATGTTTCCGGCGCGTGTCGTCGCGACATTGTATTGAGCCGATTTCCGTTTCGTTCAAGCGCGGCAGTGACGCACTGCATCACGCTTTTATGATGCCCTGCAACATCCGCTCCATGGCAGACGCGCACTTTCGGGAGCAATGGATCACTGGCATAAATCCCAGCGATCAGAAAAATTGATTGGCGCAACCCCTTGTGCCACCCCTACACTCGACTGGTCCAGCCAAGTGAAAACAGCTGGCCATCCGAGGATGATCTCCCATGCCACAGCGCAATGACACGGCCATATGGTCCGGCCTGTTCCGGATTTCGGCCGAATCCGGACAAACCCTCCAGGCACAGATCCGCCAGGCGATCGTCGCAGCCATCCTCGACCGGCAGATCGCCGCTTCGATGCCGCTGCCGTCATGCCGAATTCTGGCGGAAAAGCTCGGGGTTGCCCGCGGCACGGTGGTGCTTGCCTTCCAGCAGCTGGTCGACCAGGGTTTTCTGGTAGCGCGCGAGCGGCGCGGCCACTTCGTCAACCCTGAAGTGCTGGCTACCCCCGCCAAGCCGCACCAGAAGGCGCCCGACCAGCAGAACGAGATCGACTGGAAGGCGCGTCGGCAGATCGCCGCCAGCGACATGCCGCCGCCGGCCAAGCACGACAACTGGATCAAGTCCTCCTACCCGTTCGTCTACGGGCAGTTCGATCCGGCGCTGTTTCCGACCGCCGAATGGCGCGAGTGCAACCGCATGGCGCTCGCGGTGCTGGAGATCCGCAACTGGGCATCCGACATGGTGGATCGGGACGATCCGCTGCTCATCGAGCAGATCCAGGCCCGGCTTTTGCCGCGGCGCGGCATCTTCGCCAATCCGGACGAGATCATCGTGACGCTGGGCGCGCAGAACGCGCTCTATATGCTCGCCTCGCTGCTGATGACCAAGGGCTCGAAGGTGGCCATGGAAGACCCCGGCTATCCGGATGCCCGCTCGATCTTCCGGCTCGCCGGCGCCGATATCCAGCCGGTTCCGGTCGACCAGTCGGGTATCGTGACCTCGGCGATCCCCAGCGATTCCGGCTTTGTCTTCGTCACCCCCAGCCACCATTGCCCGACCATGGTGCCGCTGTCGGCGGAGCGCCGGCAGGATCTCCTGGCGCGGGCCAACCGCAACAACCAGATCATCATCGAAGACGGCTATGACAGCCAGCTTCTCGACGAGGCGCCGCAGCAGGCGCTGAAGAGCCTCGATCGCTCGGGCCGCGTCATCTATGTCGGCTCGATGTCGAAGACGCTGGCTCCGGGTCTGAGGCTCGGCTACATCGTCGCTTCGGCAGGACTGATTGCCGAGCTTCGCGCGTTGCGCCGCTTCATGCTCAGGCACCCGCCGGCAAACAACCAGCGCGCCGTTGCGCTGTTTTTGTCGCTCGGCCATCACGAGGCGCTGGTGCGCAGGCTCTCCGCCGCTTTCGACGAGCGGCGCAAGCGTCTGGTCCATGCGATTTCCGCTTTCCTGCCAGAGTGGCGCTCGACCGACTCGGCGGGCGGCACATCGTTGTGGCTGGAGGGCCCGCGCGGCACCGATTCACGAGGGCTCGCCGAAGCGGCCGCTTCGCGCAGCGTCATCATCGAACCCGGCGACCGGTTCTTCGACCGCAGCGAAAAGCCGTCGCGTTTCATGCGCTTGGGCATCTCTTCGATCTCGCTGCAGCACATCGAGCCCGGGATCCGGGAACTCGCCACGGCGGCCGGCCGCAGGCCCGCTGCCGCCTGATCACCCCGGACTGGGAAATGAGAGCCGGCGTTTCGTCGGCTCTTTTTTTGGCGCGCCCCAATCGCTTTAGCATTCTGGTATATTCGACGGGACTGGCTGGCTCATAGGCTGTGCCAATGCCGACGGCATAGTCGAGGCATAAAGGGGACGAGGCAGGCCGATGGTGGACCAACCGCCGCGCATCCTGCCCCTGAAAAAGCAAAGGTGGAGTGCTTTCCATGTCAGTGGCTCTTGAGAAGCAGGAAGCGTCGTCGGACCAGCGTTCGCGACGGTCCGGCGGGCGCGAAGCGCGCCGCGCGATGCGGGCAGCGCCGCTCGCAGACGAGATCCGTCCGGTGCGAGCCGGCCTCGAAGGCGGCAGCTACGGACCATTGAGCCAGAACGACAAGGAACGCATCCATGAAGCGGTGCTGACGCTTCTGGAGACGGTGGGCTTCGCCAATGCCATCCCCTCCTGCATCGAGGCGCTGACCCGGGTGGGCGGCACCTATGGCGACGACGGCCGCATCCGCCTGCCGCGCGCGCTGGTCCTCGACACGATCAAGAAGGCGGCGCGCCACTTCACGCTTCACGGCCAGGATCCCAAGCACGACATGGTCATCCAGGGCAAGCGCGTCCATTACGGCACGGCGGGCGCCGCGGTGCATCTGGTCGATGTGGAGAAGCGCGAGTACCGCGAATCGCAGCTGCAGGACATTTACGACGCCGCCCGGCTGGTCGATGGGCTCGACAACATCCACTTCTTCCAGCGCACCATGGTGCCGCGCGACATCCCCGATCCGCTCGAGATGGATTTCAACACGCTCTATGCCTGCGTGATGGGGACGTCGAAACATGTCGGCACCTCGTTCACGGTGCGCGAGAACGTCAAGCCGGCGCTGGAGATGCTCTATGCGATCGCCGGCGGCGAGGAGAATTTCCGGGCGCGACCGTTCGTGTCGAACTCGAACTGCTTCGTTGTGCCGCCGATGAAGTTCGCCGAGGACGCCTGCGGCGTGCTCGAGGCCTGCGTCGAGGGCGGCATTCCGATCCTGCTTTTGTCTGCCGGCCAGGCCGGCGCCACGGCTCCCGCCGCGATTGCCGGCGCCGTCGTGCAGGCGGTGGCCGAGGTGCTGATGGGCCTGGTCTATGTCAACGCGATCAAGCCCGGCCATCCGGCGATTTTCGGCACCTGGCCCTTCGTGTCGGATCTCAGGACCGGCGCCATGTCCGGCGGTTCGGCCGAGCAGGCGGTGTTGACCGCGGCCTGCGCGCAGATGGCGCAATATTACGACCTGCCGGGCGGCTCGGCGGCCGGCATGACGGATTCGAAGCTGCCCGACATCCAGTCCGGCTATGAGAAAGGCATCACCGATGTGATGGCCGGTCTTGCCGGCCTCAACCTCGTCTACGAATCGGCCGGCATGCATGCCTCGCTGCTCGGCTTCTGCCTCGAAAGCCTGATCATCGACAACGACATGCTCGGCCACTGCCTGCGATGCGTGCGCGGCATCGAGGTGACGGACGAGGCGCTGTCGATCGACACGATCGCCGATGTCTGCCTCAAGGGCCCCGGCCACTATCTCGGCAACGAGCAGACTTTGAAGCTGATGCAGACCGAATATTTTTATCCCGCAGTTGGCGATCGTTTCTCGCCCAAGGAATGGAACGAGAAGGGCCGGCCCGACATTTTGCAGCGGGCGATCGCCGAGAAGAAGCGCGTGCTGGCCGAGCGCTTCCCGCGCCATGTGTCGCGGCTCATCGACGACAAGCTGCGCGCGCGCTTCGGCGAGATGATCAAGCTGCCGCGCAACAAAATGGGCGGCTGATCTTTCCGATCTCGCAGATCACTCTGCACGCAGCCCATAGCGCTCGACGACTTCGGCGTTGATCAGCTTGGCATGCAGCGTCATCAGCACGATCTGCGCATCGAAGCTGTCGCCGGCTTCGAGCGCGGCCTCGATGCGGCGCTCGGCTTCCAAAGTGTGCTCCCTGCCATTGGCCCGCTCGAAGGTTTCCGCTCCGGCGACGCAATAGCTGCAGAGTTGCGCCACCGATTGGTAAGTCTGAGGGGGCGGCTCCTCGGGCCATTGATCCTTCATCAGGTTGACGATGGTGAGCTTGACGCCCTCAGGCACCAGCGCCGGATGCAAGTCGACTTTGCGCAAGGCATCGTCGAGCTGGCGCAAGTCGCCCGAACGCCCGAACATGCCGAGGAAGCCGAGGGAAGAGCGCCGTTTCGCCACGGTGGTCCTTTCGTTCCGATGTCTCGTGACTCATATGGGGATCGGGGATCGTTTTGCATCGGATCTTCCGGCAAGCAGCGTTCAGGCCAGCCAAGGGATTAATGCGAAGTCGCGCTGGAGAAGCGCCTCCGCGCTTTCCAGCGCGCCCTCGATCCAACCATGGCTGTTGGACCAGGCTTCCCCGCAGATGTGGATGTCCGGCGCCAGATCGTGGGTTTCGCCAGCGCTCGCAACGTCGACCCCGCGGGCCCATAGATGGATGGCTCCACCAAAGGTTCCTGCACCCCAGTCCCGGGCGAAACCGCCCATCGCATCCTCAGGCTTCGATGCCAAGCCGTAGACTTCGATCATCTGGCGATGGATTTCCGCCAGCACCGGATGATCCGGAGGCAGGACGGCAAAGCCATCCTGCGCGTCAAGCAGTGGCAGCAGCTTGCGCCAGTAGCCGATGGCAGGGCCATCGCAATAGATCACGACGGCGCCCTTTTGCGCGGTTCCGCGATCGCCCGCGGCGCGACTAAAATGCCATATCTGACGGACAGGCAAATCGGTGACGCTGTGGCCGCCCTGAATTCCAAGGCGTTCCCACCAGGCATCCCGGTAGCAGGCGGCAAGCACAAGCATGGGCCAGGCAACGACTCGGCGCGCAGGGTCGGCGAACCGTTCGGCCAGCAGCGGACCGGATTTTGCGGCAAGCGCGCTCAGCGGTTCCCGCGGCAAGGCCAGAATGACCTTGCGAGCCGCAACCCCAGAGACATCGCCACCACTGGCGACAGACAGGACTGCCCCTTCGCCGGTCGGCGTCAGCCCGACCACAGCATGTCCGCAATGGACCGCGCCGCCACTATCGTGGATGCGATCTTTGAGCCTCTCAGCTACCCGTTGGAACCCTCCGTCAGGCGAGAGATAGGGCCGCCCGCCGCTCAGCTCGCTAAGCGCCAGCCTGAAAATCTCGGCGGCGTTCGGTCCGTCAACCATCAGGGAATATCCGATCGCCCCCTCGAGGTACGCCAATTCCTCGCGGGTAAGCACAGTCGCGAGCACCTCGCGCGCCGTCCAGTGGCTCAGCGGCCGGCCGCGATAGGCAAGCCCGCGCGCTGCCTTGTTCCAGTCATCCCGGCCGAATTTCGAGGCTCCGGGAGCGATCCTTTCGGCTGCGGTCCTCATCAGCCGCGCGGGACCCTTTTCCTGTGTCCGACGCGACACCGCGAAAGGAAACAGCCGCCGTGGCGCGAAACGCGATATCCTGCCGTAAGGAATGCTCCTGCCGCGCAGATGGAGGACGTTTTGGTCCGAGGCGATGACGAAGGGCGAGGTCCCGATACCGAGGCTTTCAAGCAAATTCACCAGTAGCCGGTGCTCAGGCATCAGCATGGTTGCGCCGAGGTTGATGTCGAAGTCCGGTTCCCCAGGGAAGGATACGGAGGACGCCCGCCCGCCGACGCGGTCTGCAGCCTCGAAAACCTTGACTCTCAGCTTCTTGTTGCTTTGATCAAGTAGCCGCCAGGCCGCAAACAGGCCGGCCATGCCGGCGCCAACCACTGCGACATCCAGTACTTTGTCCGGCGCGGTATTGTCCATCAAGCCCGCACTAACACGGGCCGGCGGGCATGCGCACCACCAGGTGTTGATTTTCCACGCTAAAACCGAGATTCTACCACCGCGCCGCAATGACGGGCTTGATTTGCCCAACCGGTCGGTTCATCAAGCGCGGATTGGGATTTTGATTACAGGCGGGGACCTATGAAAAAGGCATATCAGCCACCGGTTATTCGCAAGGTGGGACTGCTGTCCAGCGTGACAGCCATCGTCGCGATTTCCGGGGCGAAGCCTGCTTAAAGGCCTAAGTTGCTTGCGGGCTGGCAGCCGGCCGGCATTCTCTAGCTGCTTGTCTGAGGGCGGCCTGATTCCGTCAGGCCGCCTTCGCTATTTTTCGGAAGCTGCGCGACGCTTGCTCAATGATTGTCGCGCGGCACGCCTCTGGTGTGCGCGACATCCTGATATTTCACCGCCGGCTTCAGCACCATGCCGGCCGAGAACTGGTCGACCATGCCGCGCTGGATCTCCTGCCAGGGCGTCTGGTGCTCGGGATAGTCATAGCCGCCATCGCCCTGCAGCGCTGCCCGCCGCCTGGCGATCTCCTCGTCGCTGACAAGGATATCGGCGGTGCCCTTCCTCAGGTCGATGCGGACCCGGTCGCCGGTCTTGAGCAGCGCCAGCCCGCCGCCGACCGCTGCCTCCGGCGAGGCGTTGAGGATCGAGGGCGAACCCGACGTGCCGGACTGGCGGCCGTCGCCGATGCAGGCCAGCGAATGGATGCCCTTCTTGATGAGATGGGCCGGCGGCTGCATGTTGACCACCTCGGCGCCGCCCGGATAGCCGACCGGACCGGCGCCGCGCATGAACAGGATCGTGTGCTCGTCGATGCCCTGCGCCGGATCGTCGATGCGGGCGTGGTAATCCTCGGGGCCGTCGAAGACCATGGCGTTGCCTTCGAAAGCCTCCGGATCGTTCGGGTTCGAGAGATAGCGCTCGCGGAATTCGGGCGAGATGCCGCTGGTCTTCATGATGGCGGAATCGAACAGATTGCCCTTGAGGTTGATGAAGCCGGCATTGCTCTTGAGCGGCTTGTCGACGCCGCGGATGACATCGTGATTTTCGTTGACCGCGGCGCGGCAATTGTCGCCGATCGACTTGCCGTTGACGGTGATCGCGTCGGGGTGCGGCAATAGCCCGCCCTTCAGCAGCTCCGCCACGACGGCCGGCACGCCGCCGGCATGGTGATAGTCCTCGCCGAGATACTCGCCCGTCGGCTGCAGGTTGACGATCAGCGGCACGTTGAGGCCGATGTTCTGCCAGTCGTCATTGTCGAGCGGCACGCCGAGATGGCGGGCGATGGCATTGAGGTGGATCGGCGCGTTCGTCGAGCCGCCGATCGCCGAATTGACGACGATGGCATTCTCGAACGCTTGGCGGGTCATGATGTCCGACGGCTTCAGATCCTCATGCACCATATCGACGATGCGCTTGCCGGTCTCGTAGGCAATCTGGCCGCGCTCGCGATAGGGCGCGGGGATGGCGGCCGAGCCCGGCAGCTGCATGCCGAGCGCCTCGGCCAGCGAGTTCATGGTGGTGGCGGTGCCCATGGTGTTGCAATAGCCGGTCGACGGTGCCGAGGAGGCGACGATGTCCATGAACTCGTCATAGTTGATCTCGCCGGCCGACAGCCGCTGGCGCGATTCCCAGACGATGGTGCCGGAGCCGGTGCGCTTGCCCTTATGCCAGCCATTGAGCATCGGGCCGACCGAAAGCGCGATCGCCGGAATGTTGACGGTCGCCGCCGCCATCAAGAGCGCGGGCGTGGTCTTGTCGCAGCCGATGGCCAGCACGACACCGTCGAGCGGATAGCCGTAGAGCACCTCGACGAGGCTCAGATAGGCGAGATTGCGGTCGAGCGCCGCCGTCGGGCGCTTGCCGGTCTCCTGGATCGGGTGACACGGGAACTCGAAGGGGATGCCGCCCATGGAGACAATGCCTTCGCGCACGCGCTTGGCGAGCTCGAGATGGTGCCGGTTGCAGGGCGAGAGATCGGAACCCGTCTGCGCGATGCCGATCAGCGGCTTGCCCGACATCAGCTCGGCGCGGGTCAGCCCGTAATTGAGGTAGCGCTCGAGATAGAGCGCCGTCATGCCCGGGTTGTCGGGATTGTCGAACCACTCCTGCGAGCGAAATTTCTTCTTCTTGGTGGGGGCGCCTGCCATCGTGGTCTCCGTATTTGTATGACAAATCGATATGACAACGCGCTCATGCAGGCAAGAGGCAGACACGCCGCAGACCCGCACTTTGGTGCGATAGACATGGAAAGGGCCGCGCGCTAGGACCAATCGACGTCAGCAATCCGGGAGGTCTTGATGGCTTTGGTGATCGAAGGCGAGGAGCGGATCGCCGCACCCGTCGAGAAAGTGTGGGAAGCCCTCAACGACCCGGAAATCCTGAAGGAGGCGATTCCCGGCTGCCAGAGCCTGGAAAAGAAATCGGACACCGAGATGGCCGCCACCGTGGTGCTGAAGATCGGGCCGATCAAGGCGACCTTCAACGGCGAGGTCATGCTGAAGAATCTCAAGCCGCCGCATTCCTACACGATCCAGGGCGAAGGCAAGGGCGGCATCGCCGGCTTCGCCAAGGGCGGCGCCGACGTGACGCTGACCGCCGACGGCGCGGACACGACGGTCCTGAAATACGCCGCCAAGGCCGAGGTCGGCGGCAAGATCGCGCAGCTCGGCAGCCGGCTGATCGAATCGACCTCGAAGAAGCTGGCCGGCCAGTTCTTCTCGACCTTTGGCGAGAAGGTTAGCGCCTAGAGCCGGATGATTTTAGGTTGAACAGTATCCGGCGTTTTCGAAGTAGTTGGTGCATTCGGTTGCGGTGAGGCCATCGAGGAT
>NZ_NSGF01000029.1 GCF_002294995.1 Mesorhizobium sp. WSM3860
TTCTAGCTCAGGCGGCAGCCAAGGATTATCCGACCAGTTCGCGCGAACGACCCTTGCTCCTGTCGGCAGTTCCTGGCCTCGCAGCATGACGTCGACCGGGTCGGTCTTTCGGCGTGGGTTCCATGAGAACCACAGTTCAGAGCCGGGCGCTCGGATGGTCGGCCGCAGCAGCGCCAATGATGTCGATGACAGGGTCTGCGCTTCTTCGACCCAAGCGCGTTTGAAGCCTTCAAGCGACTTGATGGAGTCGGCTGTGTGGTCCTGCATGCCCTGGAAGGTGATGACGCCGTCGCCTGGCGTTTCAATGACCTCACGAAAGACCCTGAACCCGGCTGCTTCACCGAGGCGACACTCGGCGAGTTTGTCTTCCAGGAGCCGCTTGGCGGATTCCTTCAAGCTCTTTTGAACTTCACGGATACACACTGATCGCAGTCCGCGTTCGGCGAGACTGTCCTCAATCATCAGACTGGCGAAGAAGTGGGACTTGCCCGATCCGCGGCCGCCATGCGCCCCTTTATAGCGAGCCGGCGCCAGCAGCGGCTGGAAGATCTGCGCGGTTTGGATGCTCAGTGTGGCCACGGCAGAGCCTCAGGTTTCTAGCTCAGGCGGCAGCCAAGGATTATCCGACCAGTTCGCGCGAACGACCCTTGCTCCTGTCGGCAGTTCCTGGCCTCGCAGCATGACGTCGACCGGGTCGGTCTTTCGGCGTGGGTTCCATGAGAACCACAGTTCAGAGCCGGGCGCTCGGATGGTCGGCCGCAGCAGCGCCAATGATGTCGATGACAGGGTCTGCGCTTCTTCGACCCAAGCGCGTTTGAAGCCTTCAAGCGACTTGATGGAGTCGGCTGTGTGGTCCTGCATGCCCTGGAAGGTGATGACGCCGTCGCCTGGCGTTTCAATGACCTCACGAAAGACCCTGAACCCGGCTGCTTCACCGAGGCGACACTCGGCGAGTTTGTCTTCCAGGAGCCGCTTGGCGGATTCCTTCAAGCTCTTTTGAACTTCACGGATACACACTGATCGCAGTCCGCGTTCGGCGAGACTGTCCTCAATCATCAGACTGGCGAAGAAGTGGGACTTGCCCGATCCGCGGCCGCCATGCGCCCCTTTATAGCGAGCCGGCGCCAGCAGCGGCTGGAAGATCTGCGCGGTTTGGATGCTCAGTGTGGCCACGGCAGAGCCTCAGGTTTGGAAGATCAATCGTCGCCGCTACCGTGAGCGGGTCCTTTCAGCGCCGCCGGGGAGTCCGTCGCTTTCAGCCGTTGCCGGTCGGGCGCATCGATGATCACCCTGGTGATCGTCTGTATTGGCTCGCCGGCTTGTTCGTTGACGACCGTTTCCTTCCAGCCCATCCGGGTCTTGGCCCAGAAGATCGCTGCAGTGACCGATTGATGGCCTTCACCGGTAGCCTTGCGGAACAGGCTCTGCGCGACAGCGGAGTTGGCCTTGGTATGGCCAATCCTCAGTTCCTTCCGATAGTGCTTGCGAAGCGTTTTAGGATCGATCCCGACCATGTCGGCAATACCTGTCTCGGGCACGCCGTAGCCGGCCAGTGCCTCGACCTGGCGCCGGGATGCATCATCGGGCTTGTGCGATGCTCTGCCCATTCACGCGGCCTCCTTGGCCCGCTGTACGCGGACGGCAGCAAAGGTGCGGCCGTCGCCCTCCAGGATCGCTCCCTCGCCTGTAAAGGCTTGCCAGCGCAGCACGGCAACGTCGACATATGTCGGGTCCAACTCGATCGCATGGCACGCGCGACCCGTCATCTCAGCCGCGATGATCGTCGTCCCGGAACCGCAGAAGGGTTCGTAGACAGCCTGGCCCGGCGAGGAATTGTTCTCGATCGGGCGCCGCATGCATTCGACCGGCTTTTGCGTGCCATGGCCTGTTTCCGATTTGCGGTGAGGAATGGCCCAGACCGTCGTCTGCTTACGATCGCCTGTCCAATGGCCCTTCTTGCCTTTCCTGACGGCGTACCAGGCGGGTTCGTGCTGCCAGTGATAGTCACCGCGGCCGATGATCAGCCGGGTCTTGTCCCAGATGATCTGGGCGCGCACGGCGAAGCCGCTGGCTTCAAGACTGGTGACGACCGAGGCCGAATGAAGAGCCGCGTGCCAGACATACGCGACGTCGCCCGGAAACAGGGCCCACGCCTCTCGCCAGTCGGAGCGATCATCATTGAGAACGGCGCCCTTGGCGAGCGCATCCGATGGAACGCCGAGCCGCTCGCGCCAGGCGGGATCGTAGCTGACCCCGTACGGAGGATCCGAAACAAGTAGGTGTGGCTTAACGCCATTGAGCACGCGCTCGACGTCGGCCGGATTGGTGCTGTCACCGCATATCAAACGATGCCTGCCCAGCACCCAAACATCGCCGGGTAGGGACGTGGGCGTCGCTGGAGTTTCTGGCACATCATCGGGGTCGGTCAGGCCCGGATTGGCGCTGCTGGTCAGCGCTGTGATCTCGGCCTCGTCGAAGCCGGTCAACGCCAGGTCGAATCCCAACTCACCGAGATCGACGAGTTCGAGGCCAAGTGTCTCAGTGTCCCATCCGGCATTGAGCGCCAGCTTGTTATCGGCAATGACCAGTGCTCGCTTCTGGTTTTCGCTGAGGCCGGTCAGCTCGATCACCGGCACTTCGTTCATGCCGAGCTTACGAGCGGCAAGCAGGCGTCCGTGGCCGGCAATGATGCCATTTTCGCCATCGACGAGGATCGGGTTTGTCCAGCCGAACTCACGCATCGATGCAGCGATCTGTGCGACCTGCATCTCCGAATGCGTGCGGGCGTTCTTGATGTAGGGGATGAGCGCCGATGTCGGGCGGTAGCTGATCGAAATTGCGGCGTCGAGTTTCATGATTTGATTCTACAGCAACGCCTAAGTTGCTGTAAGGACGACATTTTCCGACAGATGTTCGCAGACGTTCGTTCCCCGCAGCGATCGCCGAACCAGACCCCGGTAACATCGGTAACTTGGTAACTTTAGCTGATGGGCTACCCAACCGAATTCCTTCGGGGATAGCCCTGATGTTACCGTGTTACCGCTGTTACCGGGGGGTGGCCGGAATGAATTCTCAAGAGGCGTTTCTCGGATGAATGTACTTCGCGCGCCCGGTTTTCCGCACTTCGCCAACCTTTGCCATGACATGGAGGAGCTTTCTGACGTTACCGTGCTTCATGCCGGTAACATGTGCGAGTTCGCTTGGTGACATCTCCTCCGATGCCTCTTCCAATGTTGCCAGGATGTTACCGCGTTCACTTGAGCGGCGAACATCTGCTGCCTCGCCGCACAGGGTCCAAATGCCACCAACAAACGTCAGCGCGCTTTCCTTCTCCTCGACGTCTCGCCCGCGGACATAGAGGGTAGTGCCGTTTTGATCCCTATCCAGCACCAAGGTTGTGTCAGCACAGGCCGACATGCCGTTGGATCCGCTCAGGGCTTCCAAAGGATCGTCGGCACCACCCTTCTTCGTATGATGAAGCGCGATCACTGCAACGCCGTGCTCGGTCGCCCATCGTTGCAGCGGCGACAAAGTCGCGTAGTCACTCTCATAGGCATTCTGGTTGCTATTGCCCGGCGGCTTGATGCGCTGGAGAACGTCGATCACGACAAGTCGCGGCTTGACGACTGAGAGGCGCCAGTGGTCGAGAGCGTCGATGAAGCCGTTGTTGAGAAGCGGAGCCGTTGTGACCCATTCCAGGCGCGAAAGATCGGGGCGCAGACGCGCATCCGGAAGGAGAGTTTCAATCCGCCTCTGGATACGACGAGGACCGTTCTCCAGGTCAACGTAAAGGACGTCACCCTGCTCGCACATGATCGTGCCCATGCCAGCGCCGCCGCAAGCAACAGCAACTGCCATGTCAATCGCCAGCCATGTCTTGCCCAGCTTCTGACGGCCAGCGAGGATGGCGAGACCTTCCGGCACATAGTCGGGCACTACCCAGCGAATGGGTGGAAATACCGTTGCCATGAGGGTGGTGGTTTTGGTCCGCGCGAAGCCGGCCGACTTCCTCTGAGCCCGCTCATAATCTTCGACAGGGACGGGCTTATGGTTCAGCATGCGACCGCCTCCCTGTTTGACGTCATGACGAACAGTTCAGGCAAACGGGCCGGCCGCATGTGTCGCCGATAGATTGGTAGCAGGCTCTCGGCGAGCGCGATCCGAGGTGCATCTCGCAACCTGTCGAAGGCTCGGTACCACTGATCCGGCAAAACGACGATCCCATCGCGTTTCGCGCGTAACCAATCCATGGGATGGGAATAGATGTTCAGAGCACAGTCGAAACTGTAGGTGGCCGCGGCGCCGATCATCTCCTCGCCAAGGGCAAAGGCATTGCCGAAGTCGGTGGCAAACACGTTCGTCTTCGGATTCCAGAAGACCAGATCCTGCTCCGTCTCAACTACTAGCCAACTGGCTCCAGCCGGCGTCGGCTCGAACAACCCGTCAGGAGCTTTGGTCCCAGTTGCCGCCTTGATCATGCTCGGCCGCACAATCGTCGGAACCGAGACGCCCTGACTTAGCAGCCAATCAAATTGCTGTTCGTTGATCAGTTCAGGGAGAACGAGTTTCCGCGAGGCAAATCCGCACCCCTCCAGGCATTCATCTTCTTGTTGGCGCCGCGCCAGGCTTTCCTGATGGAACGTCATTTGCCCCTCCCGGAGGAGAAAGCTAGTTCAGCAATCGCAACAGCGAGCGGCACCGACAACATGTATCGTGCGACCAGCAGTCGAGCTTGAAGGTCAACGCAGGATGCCCTATTGGTCTCCGCGTCATGTTTGCTCACCGGCATCGTGACACTAGCCCGGCAAGCGCCTCCAAGCGCCACCGGGTTTTCTTTTTCCATGGCCATTAGTCACCCCACGAGCCGAGGATCGAGGAGTGCGTCTCCGCCCTGCGGCGGCGCTCGTATGCCTGGACGTCGTCGAGCGCATAGGTGACCTTGCCCGACAGCTTGAAAAAATTAGGGCCGACTTTCAGCCAGCGCCAGCGTTCAAGTGTCCTTGCACTGATGCGCCAGCGCGCTGCTAGTTCTTGCTGATTGAGGTAGATCGGGGAGCCAAAGGGTTTTTGATTGGTCATCGGTCTTTCCCTGAGGCGCGTCGGGATTGACGCGGCCGTGGGATCACGATGGGCCCGGAGTATCTCTGGCTCAAATTTCCAACTCGTCCAGCAGCTCAGTTGACGCCAGTTGACGTCACTTGGTGCGATGAGATGCGCTCCAACGCGCGCAGGATGGTAGAAAAGGACACCGGCGTATTTCCCCTCTCCACGTGCCACGCATTGATTCGATCGAGCCGTTGTTTAACGGCGAGGCCCTTGGGCAGGCCGTTCGGGTAGCACTCCTTCAATGCGTCAACGGTGGCTTGCAGCTTTCCGTCGCGTTGCCGGGTCGGCCTCCGCTCTGGTGCTGGAGGCAACTCTGAGACGAACGTCGGATTGGAAGGCCAAATGGCCAGAAGATCTGCCCTGCGAAGTGTGACGCGTTCATAGCATTTTTCGAGCGGATCATAACTCGAGCACAGGTAGTCGCCACCGAAGCGGTCGGTGGCTAGTACCAGATAAGGCCATTGATCAGCCGATATCGATTCAATTTCACCTGATCGTCCAAGAGCACTGGCGGCCAGGTGGCCGTTGCCAAGATGATCCCAAAGTAGCCCCTCGGCATCCTTTACCGACGTCGTTGTTGGATAGCTGGATGGCTTCTCACCAACGGCTTCCAGCAGTCCAAGCTCGAACAGGCTGCTGTTGCGCCGCGTGGTTAACTCCTCGCCCTCGATCTCAATAATTTGGCCGCCATCACCGCGAATGCGATGGCTGACCGACGTCCAAATGCTGCAGTTCTTGCGATATCCATCCATCACTTCGCGGACCGCACCCACTTCGCGGCACATGATCCAGGTAGCGGCCATGCACATCGTCCAGTGCGATTGGGTCATTGGATCGTGGTCCCCGTCTGCCGGTCTTGTGGCCAACGGCAGCAGCCCCCATTTCGAAGCAAAGGCTTCGGCATCGACCGATGATAAAAGCCCGTCCGCGGCAAGCTCGGTTAGGTGCGATCGCAGCGATTGGACGGCCGGAGATGGAATGGCTTTGGCATCGCGCTTTCGACTGATCTTGTGAACCAGCCAAGGGTCAAATTCCGACCGCCTGACGAATGGAGTGCGACCAAGGAGATTGTTCCAGTAGCCGGCATGGCCATGCACGATCTCCTCGCTCAGGAAGGCACGTTCGGGAAAAAACGCAGACGCCCAGCTATCCTCCGGGATAACAAAATTCTCCGCCGAGCCACGTGGCCTCACCAAAGCACTCAGCATGCCGCTGGCGAAGGCCCGCCTGAATTCTTCAAGGACAACGTCGGTCAACGCGGCCAACGATGCTTTGCAGCGTTCAACCACTGCCCGCGGACTGCCGGTGTACGTCAACCTCTCGCAAAAGTCGTTGAGCGGTGAATGACCTTCCCACAGCTCCGAAGCGAACTGAGCGTAAGCCATGTGAAGCGATATGCAGCCTTCGGGAATCAAATCAGCCATTGGATAGACGTGCCTGGACTGCGTTGAGCTACCGACGATTACAATTCTTTTCGCTGCACTCCACCGCGTTTCGCGTCGGGCTGGAGACACTGATTTTGACGGTTAAAGCTCCCTTACCGAGAGCTACCGGAATCGAAACGAATGGCAGGGCCGAACCCGCTTCATGCAGACCTAATGGACGCCTCTGAGCGCCTAACGGAAATCGCCGCGCTGCTTGTGCTCGGCCTGATGCGTCTACGGGCGCGACAGTCAAGCAAACTATCTGCGGAGTTGGAGAATAGTTGCGTGGACTTCATCGCCAACCAGAGCGGTGGTGCCGTCGAAACTTCACCGACGGAGAATTGCAAATGACCGACAACGTGCTGGCCCGAATTGCCGAACTGAAGGCGATGGACATCGTCACGCTCAAGTCAGCGTGGCGTGACCTCTTCGCCGCGGAACCGCCTCCTTACAACAGAAAGTTTTTGGAGAGCAGGCTCGCCTATCGCATCCAGGAACTCGCCTACGGCGGGCTGAAACCGGAGACTTTGAAACGGCTTGCCGCCCTGGCGGAGGAACTTGAGCCTCGGGGCTCACGCAGCCGGAAGGACAATATGCCGGTTTCGGGCACGCGACTGCTGCGTGAATGGCAGGGCGAGCAACACATCGCCACCGTGCTTGCCGATGGCTTCGAATATCAGGGGCGCCCCTACAAGTCGCTGTCCGCCATCGCTAGGGCAATCACCGGCACCAGGTGGAATGGTTGGCTGTTCTTCGGCCTGCGCAGCCAGAAGGGAGCCCGGTGATGCCATCAGAGACAAAGTCGGCCGTGAGAAAGCTCCGCTGCGCGGTTTACACGCGCAAGTCCTCCGAAGAAGGCCTCGACATGGAGTTCAATTCCCTCGACGCCCAGCGCGATGCCTGTGAGGCGTATGTGGCCAGCCAGCGGGCCGAAGGTTGGGTCCTTGTGCCCGATCGCTATGACGACGGTGGCCTGTCTGGTGCAACGCTGGAGCGGCCCGCCTTGAAACGTCTGCTGAAGGACGTCGGAGCAGGCCTGATCGACATAGTGGTCGTCTACAAGATCGACAGGCTCTCTCGATCTCTCACGGACTTCTCCAAGCTGGTCGAGACATTCGAGGCCAACGACGTCACCTTTGTCTCGGTCACCCAGTCCTTCAACACCACCACATCGATGGGACGGTTGACGCTCAACATCCTGCTGTCGTTTGCTCAATTCGAGCGCGAGGTGATCGGCGAGCGCATCCGGGACAAGTTCGCGGCGTCTCGGCGCAAGGGCATGTGGATGGGTGGCAATGTGCCGCTCGGCTACCGCGTCGAGAACCGCAAGCTGATCGTTCACGAAGAGGAGGCTGCAACTGTCCGGATGATCTTCCAGCGATTTCTTCAGAGTGGGTCAGCGACCACTTTGGCTCGAACGCTCACCGCCGAGGGGCTCCGGCGCAAGAATGGTAAGGCCTTCGACAAAGGTCTGCTCTACAAGCTGCTGAGCAACCGGGTCTACATCGGGGAGGCCGTCCACAAAGGCGCCAGCTACCCGGGCGAGCACAAGGCGATCATCAGTCGCGATCTATGGGACAAGGTCCGCTCAATCATTGCCGAAGACCCACGCAAGCGGGCAGGGCATTGCCGGCGGCAGACGCCAGCGCTTCTCCGAGGTCTCATATTCGCCCCGAACGGCTACGCAATGACGCCTGCCCATACGAGAAAGAAGGGTCGCCTCTATCGCTATTACGTGACGACCAGTGTGCAGAAGCTCGGGCCTGAAACCTGCACCGTGAGGCGATTGCCCGCTGCGGAAATCGAAGGTGCAGTGATCGATCAGGTCAGGGAGATGCTCTGCCAGCCTGAGATGATCGTGAAGACATGGGCGGCTTTTCGAGAACAAGGCGATGGCGCCAACGAAGCAGAGATTCGAGAGCGTCTCTTCGAATTCAATTCCCTTTGGGACGAACTTTTTCCTGCAGAGCAAGCCCGGATCATTCAGTTGCTGGTCCAACGGATCGACGTCAGCCCCGAGGGTGTTTCAATCCGTCTGCGAACGGACGGAATCAAAAGCCTTGTTGCCGAATTGCAAACCCGACGCGAGTTGGGGAGGGCAGCGTGATGGCCGGCCCAGAATTGAGCGACAACGGCGAAATCCTCATCGTCCGCCTTCCCTTGGCGATCAGAAAGCGTGGTGGTCGCAAGCTGGTGGTCTCGCCTGGTTCCCAGGAACAATGGCAGGCTGCACGCCCACGCGTCGACAACACGCTGCTGCGGGCTGTGGTGCAGGCATTTGATTGGAAGCATCAATTGGATGCCGGTCGATTTGCCACCGTCTCCGAACTTGCCGAAGCAATAGGACTCGATCGATCGTTTGTCGGACACATGCTCCGACTAACGCTGCTGGCACCCGACTTGGTCGAAGCGATCCTTGATGGCCGCCAGTCTAAGACCATGCAATTACAGCCACTAGTGCGAGGGTTCCCGGTTGTGTGGGAACGCCAGCGCCGCAATACCTGCTGATTGTGAGGTCTAGTTTGAGGGCAGACCATCGCACTGTTTGACCGAGTCACGAATGACCGCAATGCGCCCCCCCGGCCATTGGAGCTAGCTTGCCCGGCGGCCGTAAGCAGACTTCGCTGCTAAAAAGGCGAGAACGATGCACAGAGACGAAATTAAGGGCGCAGCGAAGGAACTCCGCGGCTAGGTATTCAGCCACGCCTTGGTGGGAATTAAAGCAGGGTCAAGGCTTCGGTCGGCGTTTATCGGCGTTCTGGACGGCACCGTCTCGCCGATGATGCATTGGCACAGCGACTCGTCGCTGCTAGAGACCGCTATTTTTCCACTCCAAGGCGAAGCCGGACCGAAGCCTCTAGGTCTTTGGCAAAACCAAGCGCGAACTGAAGAACCGTCGTTTCATTCGAAGCGTCAGATCCTTGGCCCTCAATGGCGATCGGCAGTTCTATTTTGCCGGCTGCGGAGGTCACGCGAACATTAAATAGAAGCTGGCGACCGGGCCGCTCCTCAACGGTTATCAATTCGATAGTTGCCATTGCCATTATCCCACTGGGTACCCGCCCAAACCCAACCTCGCTGGGGATCGCAGTTTGAGGCGCTAATCACCAGGGCGGCTGTTGCGATAGACACTTTGGGCCAACGAAGGGCTGGTTCAGATCAGGCGATTGCGTTCCGCGAGGTCGCGTGCCCGCCTCAGAGTGCCGTCGGTGTCGGCGATCCTGCGCCTTGCTGCTTCGTCGGTTCTGATCGTCAGCCGAGCTGAGATAATCTTGGGTGACTTGGCGACCGCGGCCATCACGAGCGGCGGTGCATCCGGTGTTTTCATGGTTCTCATGGGTCTTATCCTTTCAAGTGAAATGACTGCAGGAGGCAGTCGACATTCGGCGGTTGCCCCACATGACCGGGCCAGGAGCCCTGAACCGAATTATGGGTCTCACCAATCAGGATTGCCGGCCGGCCTTTTCCCGCCGCTTGGCGTCCTGAATGTTCAGTTCACCAACAATTTTTTCCGCCCGGCGCGTCTTGATGCTGACCATCATCTTCTTCTCGAACTCGGCGGGTTGGCCTGTGAAGATGTCGAAAACGGTCCAACTGTTCGGCTCGTCGATCCGAAGCGCGTAGCGGTTAGCCATGCTCGCATCCTTCTCGTTTTCGCCTCTCGACGATGCTGACCAGGTTCAGGCTTTCAAGATAATAAAAACCGAGGCCAGCACAGCGACAATCCAGAGCGCGACACACGCCTTCAAGGCGAGTGAACCGTATGAGGAGAGCGCCACCCCCATGCGTTTCGCCACATTCTCCATGCCATTCGCACTGGCCCGCCCCGTCGGGACAGGGAACGACCCCTTGATGCCAAGCTTGCCAAACCTGCGAGGCGGTTCACGCATGGACAAGACCCTGGCGGTGCTCAAAATGCCAGACTTCACGGTTGGCGCGGCTGTCGGGCGACCATGCTCCAAGGGCAACTTCTTTCTTGTCGCGGAACGGGCGTGCATACCCTTCTATAAACAGCTTGCCTCGCGATAGATAGGAGAACCGAAATTATTTGCCGGGCCAGGCAACTTATTCGTCGCAATAATCCGCGAGCCGTAGAAAATATCGCGTTGGGACCAGGAGAATTTCTGCCGGTTTTTTTGCCGCTGTGTTCGGGTTTTTATTTGACCAGGAAAAATAAACGCCGCCTGCGCCTTGTGTGTAGCGCAATTAGGGCGCATATATAAAATTCGATTTGGTTGATGTCGACGCCTCTCGACCGACCTCCGACGGCGAATGGATCGCCCGCTCCGGCGCGGCAACTCGCTACCTTCGACCGTAAAGTTAATCCGGCGCTGACCAAGGATGTATTGGCGGCATCCGACATTGTTTCGCCGGTTTGGCTGGAACTTGAGCGGAAGGCGCATGCACGCGTTTCCGCAGAAAGCCGCAAGTGACCACTCGCACTACGTCGACCGTCGTTCGCTTCTATGCGGCGTTTTTGCTGCCCGGCTTGGATGCGCCGCAACCGGCCGCAGAGTATCGTGTCGATCTCAACGAGGAGACTCTCGAAAGCGCTTCCCGCGCCCCATGGCGCCGCGTGGCCACGTTCATTCACCTGCCAGCGATCTCCGCGAAGAGGTCCATGCAGCAAATGGTGCAGATCGAACCGGCCTCACTCGAGGCGGCGTTCGACAAGGACCGGAGACAACCATGACCACCCTCATGCAACGCAATGCACGCCCTATCCAGCACGGAGCCCCGCCACGTCGTTTTGACCTCGGACAGGCGGTCCGGCTGAAGGGCGGTCTCGGCACGGGACCGACATCCGCCGAAGTCTACCGGGTCACCCGTACCCTGCCGCCAAGGGAAAACTCTCCACAATACCGCATCCGCAGCGACGCCGAGCCGCACGAGCGGGTGGTGACGGAGGACAGGTTGGAACCGGTCGCCGAAGTATCGGACGGCGGCATAAGGCTCATCGAAAGGACATTTGGACATGGCCAAGGGACAGAAACGCTCGAACAAAGAGATCAGGAAGCCCAAGCAGGAAAAAGTTCCGGTCAAGCCTGAGAGTGCGTTTGGCCAAATCAAAAGGGCGCCGGCGGCACTCACGCCCAAGAGCAAGGGCTGACGGCAGGATGTTTCCGCGCGACGGGCTCGGATGAAGGTCGTGATCGAATTCTATCGCACGCGCGTTACCGACGACGCGCACGCTGTCGTCGGCCGTGAGACCGTGGACGCGGCCGACCTCGACGCGGCGATCGAGATCGGGCGGCTTCTGGCAACGACGCTGAACATGCCGCAGTGGCCAGATGCGGTCGCAATCGCCGACGCCGACGGCGCGACGATCTATTCCAGCGTCATTGCCGCGCAGGCGGGCACAGACAAAGGGCCGACACAATGAACGCGAGCAACCATCCCACCCCGCGCAACGCCCGGGTCGATCCCGGCGAAGAAAATGCAGCCGGCGCGCAGGCATGCGATTTTAGGGACCACCAATATGGCCGCCGCGTCGAAGCCGACCGTTCCTGGACGGTCTATCACGTCTTCACGGGCATTCCAGCGCATGTCAACGGCGCCTCCATGATCGGGCTCAGCCGTTCGGAAGCGACGAAAAACATGTTGTCGCTCAACCTTCGCAACAGCGAGCGCCGCAAGGCGAGGACCGCCGCGCGGTCATTCACCGCCGGCGCTCCCGAGACACCGGCAGGCGAGTCATGACGCTCGCATTCCCGAACCCCAGCCGAAGCTTTGATCAGGAGCGTAACGGCGTCTACTTCATCGGTCATGACGGCATGTTTCAAATCCGTTTCTTCATCGAGGCCGAGGCGCTGGCCAAAAACGGCCTTGTCCTGGGTGGGAAAGCTAGCGTGGAGACGGCCTATCTTTCGGCATTCGATGCGTTGAGGACGTCTATCCAGCACGTGGCAGGCAAGGTTTATGCGCGCCACCGCCGCGACTCCTACACTTTGACCGCCGCCGATTTCCGGTGACCGTATCCGGAATGCGATCAAGGCGGGCTGAAAATATATGCCAATCACGCTACTCGTCTTTCCGCGCAGTCGGGCGTAGGGTGCACGATGGCTGGCAAAAAGTTTCGGGTTCCTGTGGTTGTCTACATCGCCGGTCCGATCGGCTTCACTCTGATTGAGTCCGTCGCACAGGCCTCGGATTTCCTGTTTGACCATTGGCCTGGAAATGACAGCCCGGCGTGGACTGACGCGATGAAGTGCTGCGCCGAAGATAGTGCCGCCGATGACGCGAGTGTCGCATTCCTCACCGCGCTTAAGGATGCGGGGATCAGCTACGATCGCACGGTTGAGAATTACTGAGCTTGGCGACATCGACTCTGCGGTTTTTTTTACCGCGCGCGCTGGCCGGATTGCGGTTCCGAAATCTCAGTAGCGTTCTTGCTTAGCGAGGTTTTCATACCTGCATACGGAGAGTTCGAATGGCGATGAAGCCGAATTATCGATACGAGCGGAGTCAACGAGAGAACGCCAAGGCGGCCAAGAAAGAAGCCAAGCTTGCCGGGAAAGCTGCAAAGGAGAAACCCTCGTCCATAGAAAAGAAGGAAGCGCAGGAGAGCGCTACTGATGAAAGCTAGGCATGGCGATGACAAAGCGCGAGACCGATAGCTTCGAAATCGACGTAGAGTGCCCCCGTTGCCATTATCAGGCAAAGAGGCTCGTCGGCTGGATTCGTACTCACACCCAGATGGAATGCTCCAACTGCGGCGACATCATTGACATTGAGAGCAAAAACTTCAGGTCGCACGAACAGCGCTAGGAAAGCTCTATGATACCGTCCGAGCCGCGGTCGCCGCGCCTAGCCGTTCTGATCGATGCCGACAATGCCTCCGCCAAGATCGCCGACGGGCTGTTCGAGGAGATCGCCAAGATTGGCGAGGCCAGCGTGCGTCGCATCTACGGGGATTTTTCAAGCTCGCGCTCGAAAGCGTGGGCCGACGTTCTTTCGAAGCGTCTTTCGAAGCACGCAATCATACCCCAGCAGCAGTTCGCCTACACGACAGGCAAGAACGCCTCAGCGTGCCGGCGATTTGTCTATACCGAGAATCTGCTTCCGTCTGCACCCGCGAACGAACCCGAGGCAGTATCGAGCGTGAAGCCATTGCAACCGCCTTCAGCTGCCGTGCCGATCATCCGCAAGATCATCGCGCAGATGGAAGGCGAGGATGGCTGGGTTCCGCTCGGTGAGGTCGGCACGCAGCTTGCCAACCTGGCCTCGACTTCGGTCCCCGCACGTTTGGTTTTCGCAAGCTGAGCGATCTTGTCCGCAAAACGAACGCATTCGAAATCGACCGTCCCGAGGGCGGAACGTTGCGCATCAGAAATGAAGCCGGAGGCCGTGCGAAGGCGAGGGCGCAAGACGTGATCGGTGCTGCGCAGGCATACCGACGGCCCTATAGGTTGGCCATCTATCGATCGCCGAGCTCTTCCATACTCTCCCGGTCCTGTTCGCCGCGCAGTTGGTCGAGCAGATCGATCAAGGCTTTGCCTTCGGGTGAGCCAGGTCCGCGGGCAATAAAGGTCTCGATGTCGACCTCGGAGGGTTGACCGCCCGAGGCCCGGTTCGGCTCATGCCTCACGAAAATCTCGTCCCGCTCGCCGACCTTGACGACCAACCAGCGGTCGCCGTTCGAACTTGTGTAGAATGCCCGTGACGGGTTTGACATGGAAATGTCCTTTGACCTGTCTGCAGCGACATCACAACGTCGTCTTTGTTGCCGCAAACGGCCGCGCTTTCTTTCTGACATTGAACGAGAAATGCAGCGATTGCGGCACGAAATCAGGGGTGATTGATTGGTCGCCAAGCGGCGCTTGGGCGAAGGTCACCACGTCATCCCGGTTCCCGCGAGATAGCCGAGGTAAGCCACGACGGCGACGAATGTCGCAAGCAAGAGCCACGACGAGGGGTTCTCGTTCATACGCTGTAGGTACTTCATCTGAGTGTCTTTCTGCGCCGCTATGGCGCTTCCGGACTCGCCGGAGAGACGAAAGAATATCGCCATACCCGTAATGGATAAGGCAGGAGTTTGGTTCCGTGCGGCCTTGCCAGCGATTCGGCTTGGCAATGCATGGCGCTGGCAAAGGCGTGGGATGGTGAGGTTCTTCTTGTCCAGCAGACTTCCAGTCTCTCGCCGTCATTTTGGCACCTGATCGGACGGTTACCGCACGTGCGTTCGACACCGCCAAAGGAAGCCGCTCGGCGACTGCTACGACTGCTATCTCGTCCGCATGGAAGAAATGCGGCAGTCGGCGCACGACGCTGCATTCAACGCCGCCCCAGATTCGAGATGCGCGCGCTCGCTCATCCTTTCGGCGGGACTACTCACCAAGAGGACTACCCGTCTGGCCGTCGTTAGCCTGCCATTCAAGAAACAGGCTGTATCCCACTGCCAGGAGGACAGGGCCGAGGAACACACCGATGAAGCCGAAGGCCAAAATGCCACCGAGAAAACCGAAGAAACTGAGCAGTACTGGCAAGCTATTCGTTTGGGTAAGAAGATAGGGCCTCAACAGGTTGTCGATGCTGCTCACCAGCAGCAAACCCCAAGTAGCAACGAAGATGCCCCAGCCGACCTCGCCCCGAAAGAACAACCAGAGGGCGGCGGACCCCCAAACCAGCGGAGGAGCGGCGGGCACGAAGGACAGAAGGAATGTGAGGAAGCCGAGCAGCAGCGCCTGAGGCACACCTGCGATCCAGAACCCAAGCCCGGCCAGCGCTCCTTGCGCAAGAGCCGTCCCGATCACACCGTAAACCACCCCGGTAACTGTTGAGCCCGCAACTGCGAGCAGATGCCGTGCGCGAGTGCCGCCGATCCGCTCGGAAGTGCCGCGCACGGAAGCTGCCATCTGGCGGCCGTACCGATAAAAGAAGAACGCGATGAACACGCTCAGTGCCAGTTCGAGGAGCCCGACGCCCAGAACCGCGCCGCTGGCCACTGCGATGTCGGTCGCAGGCCGGATCAGCTTCGTCAGCTCGACGAGGAAGGCTGGTGCATTATAGGCCAAGCCCTGCCAGTAAAGCGCAACCCGCTCACCTATGAAGGGGATTTCGGCTACCCACCCAGGCGGCGCAGGTGGGCCTTGCTCAAGAAGGCTGTTCACGGACTGGGCCACGGTCGCCACACTGTCGGCCAGTGTTGCGACCAAGATGGCAAACGGCGCCACAATAACAGCTGCCACAAGCAGCGTCATGACAAGCGCGGCGGGCGTCCTCCTTCCTCCTAGAAGTCGCTCCAACCAAGTGTAGACTGGCCAGGTGGAGAAGCAGAGCACCGCCGCCCAGATCAAGGCGGAGAGGAATGGCCAGAGCACGACAATGCAGCCGATGCCCAGAAGCACAAGTGCGCCAGTTCCCAAGATCCGCTCGACTGATAGATCAAACACCATGATATCCACTTTGGGTCTCACTGGGCCATCGAACGGTCCATGCAAAAATCTGCTGAAGGGCTCACGGAAACACTGCGTGCTGGGCGTGCCAATCTACACGGATTTCCTATTTCACACGACTGCTGTCCGTCTTCGCCTACTCTTGAACGCCAAACGGTTATTGGATGATTGCAGACATGCGCTGCGACGTCCCTGACGTTAGGGGCAGGATTTGAGCGAGCAATCCCCCAGTGTATGCAAGTGAGACACTAATCGGACTGACTGCGGCATCAGTCGGCCGCTCCGGGCAGTCATAATAGGTCGAACGCGCAATGGCCATCAGCCGGCATCCCTGCGCGACGGAGACGCCACGGACGTAGTCCCGCTTCTCGGCAGCGGTGCGCTTTTCAGAGCCCCTTTTTCAGCGCATCAAACCCGCCGCTCGCAGGGCATCTTCGATGACGGCCTGTATGCCATGCGGGCCCGACTCGGGTCGAGACGCGGATATGTTGCCGGCTGACGGAGTGTGAAATTTTTCTAGCGCCTCTTCCCCGGCCGGCGACGACGAGCCGGAGGACGGCGTTTCGCCCTCCATATTCAGATTCGACCGCATCGAACCATTCGTCTGCGTCGCAACGATATCCCAGAAACGCGCGATGTCGCGCGTGGACGAGATGCCGACATCGAGCATGAAAGCGCCTGGACTGCCCAGGCCATCGCGGATCGGCGTACCGTGTCCCATTCCGGCAATCATGTTGATCTCAATCACTGCTTCACCCCCGACATTCCGCCAGACTCGCTTCGCAAGCCTGCCGGTCGTTTCCGAATGCGTCGGCGTCTTCTTGTCGAATCCATGAACGCCCAGCCATTGTACCGCGACGGCATCCGCGTTGGACGGCGCCACTGTTTGGTCCGCCGTGCCCTGCCAGATCGAAATCCTCGGCCACGGTACCCTATGGTCGGAAGCATGACGAAGGATCCGTTGCAGTTCCTTTCCCGACGGACCGCCATGGCCGCGCATGCGGTCGAACGCCTGCGGGATCGTCGTCGCGCTGCCGTAGGGTATGCCCGCAATGATGGCGCCACCTGCAAACACTTCCGGGTAGGTCGCCAGCATGGCTGCCGCCATCGCGCCGCCGGCCGAGAGGCCGGTGATGAAGATGCGCTCTCGATCGATCCCCTTCGCGAGGACCATCGCCTCGATCATCTGGCGTATCGAAAGCGCCTCGCCCGTATCGCGCCGGGTGTCGGCAGGCTCGAACCAGTTGAAGCAAAGGTTCGGATTGTTGGCACGTTGCTGCTCGGGAAAAAGCAGGGCAAAGCCGGCCTCGTCGGCAAGCTGTGACCATCCGGAATGATGGTCGTATGCGGCGGGATCCTGAGTGCAGCCGTGGAGGACGACGACGAGTGGCGCATTCGTCGGCAAAGCGAGCGGAAGGTGGAATTTGGCTTTCAACGCTCCAGGATTGGAACCGAAGTCGGTCAAAGCCTGGAGACGGTCTTGTCCTCTGGGGCCCTGGACATGAATGGCGCGTTGCGCCCGCAACGCGCTCAGGCGCGCGATTGTATCGGAGATTTTTTGCAATATGGCCGTCCCTGTTTGACGCCCGGAATTGGACGGCATCGTAGGCAACGCACTTGCAGCAATATCGTTGCTGCGCTGCACAACAATATGGACAGCTTGGACTGACGAGATCGGCACGTGGGCCCGGTCGTTCCGTGCGTAAGCGACGCTAGGTAAGGTAGAACGTATTCATTGTCATTGCCTTCCTTCGTTCACCGCTTCCGAGCCGATGATGCCGGAGTAGTGCATTTTGCCGTTTGCGTCGGTGATCATCATGGAGTCGGGGTGCTGCGGCAGCTCGAGGGTCCGCGCCAACAGCCGCGCGGCTGCGATGGCGCCGTCGAGATCGACCTCCACGGTTTCACGAGCGACGACGGCATGGGCATCATCAGCGTCGCGGGTCCGGTAGAATTCGATCACGATCTTCATCTTCTTGCCCGCCGATCTCCCGCATCGCCGCCATCAGGCCTTGCCGTTGCCGCGCGAAGCGTTGCTGTTCGCGGCTACCTTGATCGGACCGCCGGATCCGCTTTCAGACTTGGGCGGCACCTTTTCCTGTTTCGGCTTCCTGATCTCGCGATTGCTGCGTTTCTGTCCCTTGGCCATCGCCGAACGTCCTTTCGATGAGGGTTGCGCCTTCGCTGGATTGCGACGGACGGATTGGTTCGAGGCTGTCCTGTGTGGCCACCCGCTCATGCCGCCTCGTCGTTGCGGATGCGGTATTGCGGCGAATCTCCTCTCGGCGGGAGCGTGCCGGTGACGCGGTAGACTTCCCAGGTCTTCGGGAATGTGCCGAAGTTGCCGCGCAGGCGGACAGCTTGTCCAATGGTGAAGAGATGCATCGGTGTCGCGCGGCGGTTGGCATCCGCGGTGCGCCGTTGAATGCTCATGGTGGTCATGGTTGGTTATCCTTTTCCAGGGCGGGGTCGAGGTCCGCCGGATTGATCGGCACCATCTGCTGCGTAGGTCCACGCATCCCGATGGCCGGCAAGTGGATGAAAGCGCCGACACGTCGCCAGGCAAGCCAGGAGGCGCCCTCGATCGCTTCCTCGTCATGATCGACGCGATAGTCGCCGGCCGGCTGCAGCGTATTGAAGTCCGGCAGCCGGAACGGGGCGGAGAAGTGAACGACGGTCTGTGTGGTACGGCTCGTCATGGTTGCGATTTCCGCGGGAGCACGCAGACGCCCTTCCCGCATCATTCCCATCCGAACCGGAACGATGCCGATGCTGCCAGTACATCCGTGGTCAGCGCCGGCGTCTATTCCAGGGTTCGAACGGAGCGGCATACGTGCCGGATCGCCGCATGGACCGCTATCGAGAATTCGGTGGTGAATGGCGGGTCTCTGACACCGCAAAGCCAAATCGGCCAAATCAACGAGCTCCTTATATGCGCTTCAATTAAGGTGCGAACAAGGCGCGACGTGAACTTTATTTTCAGTCCGATCTAATGAACAAAATCGCGCATTTCTTGGTTCCGATAGATTGATCTTGGAGGTACGGGAGAATTAATTTTGGCTCAATCGAGTGCCAAACGCTGAGGTCGGTAGCAGAATGGCAGCTTATCGCTGAATTCGTACCGAACCGGACCGACTGCATACGGCCCATTCGCGCCATTCCAAATCGCATATTCGAGCGACCACTTTAGCGCAAACTTGCCTTCGGCCATGAACCGTTTCGTTCTCCACTTGGCTACCGAGCGACACACAAAACCGCCGCCAATTGGGTCGTGACAGCATGTCGTTGAGATTGCTTACGTCGCAAGCTGGGGGTTAAAAACGCCTACTCCCCAGCTTTGGAGAATGTGGGCCATTCGGAGAACAATTCGGACTCCGTCGGTGAGTGTCGATCCCCAGGTTCGGACCTCGAAGCGCGCAGATGCTGGGCTTCACAGCCGACGCTTTTCAGCAGAGAATTGTTTGTCTCTGAGGACTGGTAGCGGAGGAGGGACTTGAACCCCCGACCCCAGGATTATGATTCCCGTGCTCTAACCAACTGAGCTACTCCGCCAGGAGCGGCGAAGAGGCTCGAAGAACCCACACCGATCGTGGGCAATTTGAGGCGTTCGCCAAGGTCGCGCGGATATAAGGTTGGCAGGGCAAAGCTGTCAAGCCGCACGCATCAGCATAATCTCATCCAGGACAAGCCGTGCCGGGCAGACGCTGAAGCGCATGCATCGGGGTTGAGTTCGACGGGGCACGTCGCTATGTCTCGGCCACGAAATTCTAGAGTTTGAACGAATGAAGCCGCGCATCGCCGTCCTCGGTTGCGGATACTGGGGCAGCAACCACATCCGCACCCTCAAGGCGCTTGGGGCGCTCCATGCCGTTTCCGACGTCAACCGCGCCCGCGCCGAAGGTTTCGCCAGCGAGCAGGACTGCCTGGCGATCGGGCCGGACCAGTTGTTCGAGCGCGCCGATATCGACGCCATTGTCATGGCGCTGCCGCCGCAACTCCATGCCGACATGGCGCTGCGCGCCGTCGAGGGCGGCAAGGACGTGCTGGTGGAGAAGCCGATCGCGCTGACGGTCGAGGACGCCGAGCGTTCGGTGCAGGCGGCCAGGAACAATGGCCGCGTTTTCATGGTTGGCCACGTGCTGCGCTTCCACCCCGCCTTCGAGACGCTGAAAGCGCTGATCGACAATGGCGAGCTCGGCGAGGTGCGCTACATCCACTCGCACCGGCTCGGCCTCGGCAAGTTCCACACCGAGAACGATGCGCTCTGGGACCTTGCGCCGCATGACCTCTCGATGATCCTCGCCATCACCGGCACCGAGCCGATCGAGGTCCGGGGCGAGGGCGCGGCACTGCTCGACAACCTCAGCGACTTCGCGCATCTGCACATGCGCTTTCCGAACGGCGTGCGCAGCCATCTGTTCGCTTCTCGTCTCAATCCCTATCGCGAGCGCCGGCTGACCGTGGTCGGAACCAAGGCGATGGCAGTGTTCGACGATGTCGAGCCGTGGGAGCGCAAGCTTGCCGTCTACAGGCACGCGGTCTGGCAGGACAGCGGCCAGTGGGCCTTCACCGCCAACGAGCCTTCCTACGTTGCGGTCGGCGAAGGCATGCCGCTGACGCGCGAGCTCGCCCATTTCATGCAGTGCATCGAGACGCGCGCCGAACCGCGCACCGACGGCGAGGAAGCGATCCGGGTGCTGCGCATCCTGACGGCTGGCACGGTGACGCATAGCGGGTCGCCCGCTTAAGGCGTCCGCTAAGGGAGGCCTGAGCCAAAGCGCCGATTGAAGGGGTCGGTTACCCGGCGGGGACGTGCGCGGGCTGCTGCGCAAGCCTGGACAGCATCGCCTCGGCCTCGGCGCCGCGCTCGGAGCGCTCGATAAAGCCGCCGCCATAGACTCGCGCCTCATTGCCGTCATCGGAATAGAGCACGCAGGCCTGTCCGGGCGCGATGCCGGATTCGCCGTCGACCAGCTCGACCGAGGTCACGCCGTCGCGGTGATGCAGCACCGCCGGGCGCGGCGGCCGGGTCGAACGGACTTTTGCGAAAAGCTCGATCCCGCCATCCGGAACGTCGGAGAGCGGGCCGTCGCCGAGCCAGTTCATGGCGCGCAGGTAGATCCTGTGGGTCTCCAGCGCCTCGCGCGGGCCGACAATGACGCGGGCGCGGTCGGCGTCGAGATGGACGACATAGAGCGGCTCGCCCGAAGCGATGCCGATCCCGCGGCGCTGGCCGATCGTGTAGCGCAAGATGCCTTCGTGACGCCCGAGCACGCGGCCGTCGATATGGACGATATCGCCCGGATTGGCGGCCGCCGGCTTCAGCTTGGCGATAATGTCGGAGTACTTGCCCTGCGGCACGAAGCAGATGTCCTGGCTGTCCTGCTTGGCGGCGACCGTCAGCCCCATCTCCTCGGCGATCGCTCGCACCTGCGGCTTGGAAAGACCGCCGAGCGGGAAGCGCAGATAGTCGATCTGCGCCTGGGTTGTGGCGAACAGGAAATAGCTCTGGTCGCGGTCTGCATCGACCGGCCTGTAGAGCGCGCGATGCGCGCCATTGGCGCGCGAGCGGATGTAATGGCCAGTGGCCAAAGCATCGGCGCCGAGATCCTGGGCGGTGGCCAAAAGGTCGGCGAACTTGACCGTCTGATTGCAGGACACGCAGGGGATAGGCGTCTCGCCGGCGACATAGCTCTCGGCGAAGGGATCGATGACCGCCTTGCGGAAGCGCTCTTCATAGTCGAGCACGTAATGCGGGATGCCGAGCGTCTCGGACACGCGGCGGGCATCGTCGATGTCCTGGCCGGCGCAGCAGGAACCGGCCCGGTGCGTTGCCGCGCCGTGGTCGTAAAGCTGCAGGGTGACGCCGACGACATCATAACCTTCGCGCTTCAGGATGCCGGCAACGACCGATGAATCGACGCCGCCCGACATTGCGACGACGACGCGGGTGTCTTCTGGGCGTCCGGGAAGATCGAGGCTGTTCATGGTTCTTTCAATCTGCGTGGCGCTGGCTGCCAATGGCCGGAATATAGGTCAAGCATCCCGGCGGCGCCAGCTTGGCTCCTCAAGCGATTTTTCCCGGCAAAATCAGGGCCGGACCGCGATTATCTCAAATGCCGAACGAAAACCTAACGCGACGTTCACGATCCTTACCTAGTCATTAGGGTTCGCTTAGGCAATTTTTAAAGCTGTGGCGGTACTGTGGCGGGGATTGGGTCTTTGAGTTTTTAGTAGAGAGTACGATGACCGATCTGGTTAGACCTAGAGTCAAATATGTTATCGGGCCTGACGGCAGCCCTCTCACGATAGCTGATCTACCGCCGACGAATACACGGCGCTGGGTTATCCGGCGCAAGGCGGAAGTGGTCGCGGCGGTCCGCGGCGGACTGCTCAGCCTGGAAGAGGCCTGCCAGCGCTACAAGCTGACCACCGAGGAGTTTCTCTCCTGGCAGGCATCGATCGACGAATATGGCCTTGCCGGGCTGCGCACGACGCGGATCCAGCAATACCGGCACTAGGCTCCCACTGCCGGAAACAGACAAGGGCGCGGACCTCCGCGCCCTTCGCTTTGTAAACCTCAAACAGTCAGCGCAACTTTGCCGACTGGCGGGATGGCCGGTGCCTGCCGGCGCATGGGGTCCGCGAGCCCCAGGGACGATTTGACTTATTCCCTGAGCAGGGCAGCTTAACCGATCCGCCCGAGAACCCGACGATCGAGACCATCGTGGCCGGTGATCAGCCGATCATCGCGCTGCGGCCGCCCACTTCCGCGTCGCGGATCTTGCTGTCGCGCGATTCCAGCATCTCCGCCTTGGAAAGCTCCGCTTCAGCTTCGCCGAGTAATGATTCGGCCATGGTTCGCTGCTGGGCGAGATCGCTCTGCGAGTTCCTGAGGTTGTCGCGGCGCAGGCGGGCCGCCTTGGCGAAGGTCGGATAGGCAAAATGATTGATGTCGGTGATGCCGGCTTTTTTCTCTTCGGCGACGATCTGCGCCTCCAACTCGACGGCCATGCGTTCGAACTCGGCGATCATCATGTCCAGCTGCAACAGCTGGCGCCGCTTCTCATTCACCTGAAACTGCTTCAGCCGAACGAGGTTTTCACGTGACTTCATGACTCGGTACTCCGCAAAACGCACACCTGCATATCGTCCCATCGACCTCGAAAGGCCCACGCGTCGCCCGTTTCCACCGGCATTCCCCACTCTATGGGAAACAAAGCCCTAAAGATTTTTGCCGGCGGTAACCATTCGTTTACGGGCATTGTTAATCATACGGGCGAGGACTTAAGGCCGGGTAAAAATTCCGGACAGCGGCGGGAAGCGCGGCCTGCGAGTCTCTGGAGTCACTTAGGCTGGCTTATTAATGTGGTACGTGAGCGATTTGGGTCTATGATTCGTTATTAGATTCAAGTGGGTGTAGAAAGGGGTTAAAAAATCTGATATCGTGGCCGGCACGAAATTAGGATTTGTTAACCAGTCGGTGGCACCTTCTGTTCAGGCAATCACTGCTCCGGGTTCGGGACGGGTCGTGACGCGACCCGGCAGCAGAAAAGGGGAATGAAATGCGTGTTCTGCTGATTGAAGACGACAGTGCAACCGCACAGAGCATCGAGTTGATGCTGAAATCGGAAAGCTTCAACGTCTATACGACCGACCTCGGCGAAGAAGGGGTCGATCTCGGCAAGCTCTACGATTACGACATCATACTCCTCGATCTGAACCTTCCCGACATGTCGGGCTACGAGGTGCTGCGCACGCTTCGCCTCTCCAAGGTCAAGACGCCGATCCTGATCCTCTCCGGCATGGCCGGCATCGAGGATAAGGTGCGCGGCCTCGGCTTCGGCGCCGACGACTATATGACCAAGCCTTTCCACAAGGACGAGCTGGTGGCGCGCATCCACGCTATCGTGCGCCGCTCGAAGGGCCACGCCCAGTCGGTCATCACCACCGGCGATCTTGTGGTCAATCTCGACGCCAAGACGGTCGAGGTCGGCGGCCAGCGCGTGCACCTGACCGGCAAGGAATATCAGATGCTTGAGCTGCTCTCGCTGCGCAAGGGCACGACGCTCACCAAGGAAATGTTCCTCAACCACCTGTACGGCGGCATGGACGAGCCGGAACTGAAGATCATCGACGTCTTCATCTGCAAGCTGCGCAAGAAGCTCGACGCGGCGTCCGGCGGCCAGAATTACATCGAAACGGTGTGGGGCCGCGGCTATGTGCTGCGTGAGCCGGAAGACATCCGCGTCAGCGCCTGATCCTCGGCCAATTCACACAAAACCCGGCTCAGGCCGGGTTTTTGTTTGGGGTGTCGAAAGCCTAATGTCTGGTGTTGAAAAGCTCAGGCCGCGATTTTCAAGAAGCGGAAGCTCTCAAGCAACTGCGCGCGGTTGAAGGGTTTCAGCAGGTAGCCCTGGGCGCCGGCACGTTTCGCCCGCATGATCGAGCCGACGTCGACTTCGACGAGCGAGACCAGGATCTGCGGCTTGACGGGGCTTTCGATGGCACGGATACGGCGAATGAGGTCGACCGCCTGCATATCCGGCAGGCCGCCGTCGACAACAATGACATCGGGCATGTCGCCGGAGCAGATCTCGATCGCATCAAGCCCGCTGGCCGCCTCGAAGACCACGATTTCCGAGCCGCCAAGGATACGCTTCGCGACCTTCCTGATGACGCTTGAATCGTCGACGAACAGGCAGCGTTTCATTTCCGGGTCCTCTTTGCCATCTGCCGAACCGGCAATCCGGTAACCGTGGGGCACCCTAGAACAATCTGGTAAAGAAGCTGAAAAGCGGTTAGGTAAAGTTTTTCCAAAGAACCGCATTGCGCGGTTTTTGGCCTGCGATGCAATACAGTGGCAGGCGGCAGACAATGCTTCTATCGCACTGCCCGCTGCAAAATCAGGGACAATAGATACTTGACCTGTTCTTGCTGTCGCCTCAGGCCGCCGACAACACGATCTCATCGGCCGTCGCATGGATCGAGATCGTCATGTTGGCCTCGCGCGCCAGAAGCAGTGTGTAATAAGGCTGGACCGAGTGGGCGTCGATCGGCTCCTCGGGCTTGTGGCCCGAATGCAGCTCAAGGAATTTCGGCGGCACCCGCAGCATGGGGCCGCTCGCCGACAGCGAGAAACGCGGTTCGGTCTCGAGGTTCTCCAGCGTGACAACCAGCTTGCCGCCACGCGGTATGGCGGCATTGGCGACGAGAATGAGATTGAGCAGAAGCTTGACTTTGTTCTTGGGCAGCAGCGCGCGGGCGCCGTTCCAGACAAGTTCCGGCTTCTCGTTCTTCAAGAAGGCAATGGCCACCGCCTCAGCGTCGCCGGTATCGATCATCATGCCGGCGGAGCCTGCGGCGCCGAAGGCGATGCGGGCAAACTGCAGCCGCGCCGAGGCGTTCCTGGCGCTCTGGCGAATCAGCTTCATGGCGTCTTCGTCAGCGCCGCCTTCATCGAGCAGTTCGAGGCCGTTGTTTATGGCGCCGACCGGCGAAATGATGTCGTGGCATACGCGGCTGCACAAAAGCGCAGCCAGATCGGGGGCGGAGAGGGTGAAGAGCTCGGCCATCGGAGAAATCCCTGCTGGTTCACATGTCATGGCCGAACGTTTTCGTGCCCGCCACGCGAATCACGCTCTTTTCCAAGGCCTTCTGAATACACAGCGCCCGTCCATGCATCAACAAATCCACAGCTGCGGACAGCGAAATTGGTGCGTTAACGCCGCGAAAACGAGGCTGATAGAGACCGTGTCGGGCTCGTCAGCCTTCGAACCGCCATCTTCCTGCGCCAGCTTAATGGTTGAAAAAGGATTACGGCATAGTTTGCCCGTAACAGTCATCTCGAAACGGCCGCCAAGAGCCGTAGGGATACGAGGCGTCGGCGAAAGTGCTCCCTGACGGAGATTGGAAGCATGTTTTCCCGATTCTTTGACCGGATGTTCGTCCGCGTCCTCACCATGACGATCGCCCTCATGGGTGTTCTCATCCTCTCACCCTCCGCGTCGCGGGCCCAGGAATACACCGCGCAAGAGATTGTCGATTCCGGCCACAAGTTCTTCGGCGCGACGTCGGGCGGCCTTGCCACCGTGGTCGAAAAGGTCTTCGCGTCCTACGGCCTGCCAAACGGTTATCTGCTCGGCGAGGAGGGATCCGGCGCGCTGATCGGCGGCCTGACCTATGGCGAGGGCACGCTCTACACCAAGAATGCCGGCGACCATAAGGTGTTCTGGCAAGGCCCATCGCTCGGCTGGGATTTCGGCGGTGAAGGCTCGCGCGTGATGATGCTGGTCTACAATCTCGACGACATCAGCAGCCTCTACAACCGCTTCGGCGGCGTCGCCGGATCGGCTTATGTCGTGGCGGGCGTCGGCTTCAACGTGCTGCAGAGCAACAGAGTGCTGATCGTTCCGATCCGCACCGGCGTCGGTGCCCGGCTCGGCGTCAATCTCGGCTATCTGAAGCTGACGGAGCGGGCGACCTGGAATCCGTTCTGACCGGACAGGATTGCCACAGCCGCTCGGATAAGACCGATCGCGCCGCGGCGTGCTCTTGCCGCGGCGCTGGATTTCCGCCATGCCAAGGTGGCACAGTCGGCATGGCGGGTTGCCGCCTCGCATACGGATAGTCCACCTTGGTCCAGTCGATCCTTTTCTTCGCACTCGGCTTCCTCTGCGCGGCCTTTCTGGTGTCGCTGATCGCGCCGGCCGTCTGGCGGCGGGCCGTCGTCTTGACACGCCGGCGCCTCGAGGCCTCGATGCCGCTGACGCCTGCCGAGATCCTGGCCGAGAAGGACCGTATCCGCGCCGAGTTCGCCATGAACACGCGCCGGCTCGAGATGAACATCAAGAGTCTTAAGGAAAAGGTGGCTGAGCAACTGGTCGAGATCGGCCGCGGCCAGGAGGCCCTGAAGGGACTGGCGGTCGAGAAGAAGGACAAGAATCAGGCGCTTTCCGATCTGCAGGCCAAGAACGCGGAGCTCAGGCTGCGCGAGGAAGAGTTGCACAAGCTTACGGAAAAGCTGGCGCAGGCGGAGCGCTCGCTGGAGAAGCGCGCGCTGGAGCTGCAAAAGCTGGAGCAGATGTATGACGAAGCCAGCTTCTCTTCGTCGAACCGCCAGATCGAGCTCGTGGCCCGGGAATCGGAACTGGACAAGCTCGCCAATGACATTGCGGTGCTGCGCAGCCAGCGCAAGGAAGCGGACCGGCGCAATCAGGAGCTGGCAGCGGAAAGCAAAGCCGCCAGAGACGCGCTCAAGGCGGAGAAGAAGCGGACAGCCGAGCTGGACAAGAAGGTCGAACGGCTGCTTGCAACCCTTGCCGACCGCGAGGAAAATCTCGACAGGCGCGAGAAGGAGCTTGCTCGGATGCGCGAACGCCCACGCAAAGATCATGCGGTAAATGGAGGAACGCACAAGGCCGACGAAGTCGAAGGCATCGACAATGCCATCGCCAAGCTCGAAGGCGATCGCGAGCGGCTGGAGGTGCGGCTGACGGCGCTTGCGCGGGAGAACAAGCGGCTCAAGACCGATCTTGCCGCGCTCGAAACGGCACAGCCCGAACAGGCAGGCGATGCACCGCGCGCCAGTGCGGCGCTTCGCGAACAAATGAACGAGCTGGCGGCCGAGGTCGTCAATCTGACGATGAGGCTGGACGGGCCGGATTCGCCGATCGCCAAGGCCCTGGCGACGCCTCGCGACGGGCGGCAAGATGTTGGCGAGCGCGGCATCAGCCTCGCGGACCGCGTACGGGCCCTGCAGAAGGCCAACGCAACCAACTGATCCGAATGCCGCCAAAGAGCGGAGCGTCTTGGTCGCTGCGCTGCTATCGTTTCGAGAACTGATGCAGGGCGATGGCCGATGCGGCTGCAACGTTCAGGCTGTCGAATCCCTCCGCCATGCCGATCCGTACGGTCCGCAGGCGACTGAGCAGGGCTTCGGGCAGGCCTTCGCCTTCCGTGCCGAGATAGAGCGCCAGCCGAGACGTTCTCTCCGCAGCGCGGATGTCCGTTTCGCCGCGCGGCGAGAGCGCGAACTGGCCGAAGCCCATCCGGTCAAGCATTGCGGTCAAGCTCGAAGCGTCGTCGAAAGAGCCGAAGGGCACCTTCAGCGCCGCGCCAACCGAAACGCGGATCGCCTTGCGGTAAAGCGGATCACAGCAGGTGGGATCGAGAAGCACGGCGTCCGCGCCAAAGGCCGCGGCGTTGCGGAAGATCGAGCCCATATTGTCGTGATTGGATATCCCGACCAAAACCACGACCAGCGCGCTTGCCGGCAAGGTTTCGAGCAACACCTCGGCCGGTCTAGGAGAGCCCCGAACGCCAATCGCCAACACGCCGCGATGCATGTGGAAGCCGGCGATCCGGTCCATGACTTCGCCGCTGACGACATAGATCGGGAAGTCGGCGGGCGCCTTGCGCAAGACGCCTTCGAGGCCCGCCCGCCTGTTCTCCAGAATGAGGGCCGATTCCGCCGCGAAGCGCCCGGCCGACAGCAGAAGATCCAGCACCACCTTGCCTTCCGCGACGAAGCGCCCGTGTCGGCCGACGAGATCGCGCTCGCGGATATCGAGATAGGCAGCGACACGCGGATCCTGCGGGTCGTCGACAGGGATGAGGTTCATCGAAATCTCGCCGGCGAACGATCGTCAGCGAGGTAAGGGGCTTTGCAGAGCGCAGGTCAAGTCCCGGCGCGGCGCATCCTGTAGGCCATCTGAGACAGGTCGCCGTCGCCGAAAATGCCTTCCAGCGTGCGAAGCAGCTCGCGCACCGCGTCGGAGTTGCAGGAATAATAGATCATCTGGCGATCGCGACGCGTCTCGACGATATCAAGCGCTCTCAGCTTGGCCAAATGCTGCGACAGAGCGGACTGGCTCAACTGGACTTTCTCGGCTATGGCGCCGACGGACATTTCGCCGTCGATCAGATAGCTGACGATCAGCAGCCGCTTTTCATTGCCCATGAGCGTCAGAAACGCGGCAGCCGATTCGGCGTTGGCGACTAGCTTGCTTGAGATCATGGATCCCCCATGTTTTCTGGCTCATCCAGCTGCCATGGGGGCAATGGCGGCTGATTTCCACGTTATTCAGGTCAGCGAGCGCCGCTGAATCGGCGCTGCAACAAAAGGTAGATCATTTTATCTAAATCTCAAGAGTTGCTTTCGATCGGGGACGATTAACTTTCGCTACTGTGCCCGGCCCGCGGCGCGTCCGGTCTTTGCCATCTCGACCAGCACGGACCGCAACTCGCCGGCAGCGCCGAGAGGCCGAGGGAAGAAGACCCTGCAGGTGGCATCCGGAGAAGCCAGATCCACGCCGTCCGGATCGAACCCTGTGGCGATCCAGCCATCGCCTTCGGCCCGGCCGAAATGGCGCGCATAGATGCAAAGCGCATCGCGATGGTCGGCATTCATGTGGTCGAGCGCCGACTGTTCGCTGGCCGCCAGCTCCTCGACGATCGGGCCGCCGGCGATCAGGTCGACGCGATCCAGAAGATAGGCTTTGCCGAAGCCGCCATTGAGACTGGCGCGCTCAGGCTCGAGCCGGAATATCGAGAAGTCGCCGAGTCCGGCATAGAGCTTCGCCTTCGGATTGCGGTTGAGATAGCGCCGTTCGGCGCGGGCGTGATCCGCCGATCCACGCTCCAGGCGCAGCGCCTGGCATACAAGCGTGATGCGCGGATGCGCGAGCGGATCGCCCTTGCCGGGTTCGCCGACGAGCAGCGAGCAGCGCGGGTCGGCGAGAAGCGCGCCGGTATGCGCCGACAGCATCGAGACCAGGATCAGCGGCGCGCCGTCGATGTCGGTCGCCATGCCGACCCGGCTTGCCAGCGGCGCGCCGGTGCCGGGCTCGACCACCGCCAGCGCGCCGAAGCGGGCCGAGCGGAGCAGAGTCTTCGCCAGCCTGACGGCCTCGGCGTCGGTCTCGCGGATGACATCCTTCCTGGTCTCGGTCACAGCGCTCACCGCGAAAGTTGATTGCTAATCTCCGGTTATGGGCCAAACAAGCCGGAGCTGACAAGAGCTTCGATTTCAGTCTCGTCGATGCCGAAGCGTGCCAGCACGGCCGGCGGCCGGCGGTCGGCGACCGTCGGCGCCGCGGCGAGCGTCGGCGCAGCGTTGGAGAAGCGCGGCGCCGGCATCGGACGTTCGAACTCGCCCGATCTTCCAAAATTTTGCCGGGCGCGGCTCTGCGGATGATCGCTGGCTTCGGTAAGCGACAGGACCGGAGCGACGCAGGCATCGGTCGGTCCAAAGACCTCGGTCCACTCGTCGCGTGTCTTCTCTCTGATCCGCGCGGCAATGGCAGCGCGCATGTCGGGCCACGATGTCCTGTCATACTGGCTGCCGACAAAACGCTGGTCGAGCGGCAACAATCGGGCGAACTCGGCAAAGAACTGCGGTTCGAGGCAGCCGATGGCGACATGGCGTCCGTCCGCGGTCTCGTAAACGTCGTAGAAGGGGGCCCCGGAATCGAGCAGGTTCTCACCGCGTCGTTCGCTCCAGAGGCCGGCCGCCATGAAGGCATGGATCGGAGCCGCGAGCATCGATGCACCCTCGACCATGGCGGCATCGATCACCTGACCTTTGCCGGTGCGCAAGCGCTGGAAAAGGGCCGCGAGCACACCGGCGATCAGCATCATGGCGCCGCCGCCTTGGTCGGCGACAAGATTGAGCGGCGGCACGGGCGGCGCTGCCTGCCGGCCGATGGCATGCAGAAGACCGGCATAGGCGAGGTAGGTGATGTCATGACCGGCGCGGCGCGATAGTGGCCCGTCCTGGCCGAAACCCGTGAGGCGGCCATAGATCAGCGCCGGATTGCGTTCCAGCACGACATCAGGCCCGAGGCCCAGCCGCTCCATGACATCTGGGCGAAAGCCTTCGATGAGAACGTCAGCCTTTTCCGCAAGGCGCAGCAGAAGCTCCGCGCCATCCGGCCGTTTCAGGTCGAGCCTGAGGATGGAGCGGCCGTGGCGGTCGAGGTCGTGGGCCTCGGGCAAGGACAGAAGCGGCTCCTTGGCGTCCGCCCGCTCGATGCGCAGGACGTCTGCGCCCATCTCCGACAGCATCAGGGCGGCGAGCGGCACCGGGCCGAGGCCCGCCATCTCGATCAGCCTGAGGCCAGCCAACGGCCCTGTCTTGTCGGCGGCTGTCGGCGGCGTGCTCATTGCCCTTTATTTGGGCGCCATGCGGATTGCGCCGTCGAGGCGGATGGTCTCGCCGTTCAGCATCTGGTTCTCGATGATGTGGAGCGCGAGCGCTGCATATTCCGAAGGCTCGCCGAGGCGAGGCGGGAAGGGCACCGAGGCGCCGAGCGAATCCTGCACCTCTTGCGGCATGCCGGCCATCATCGGCGTCTTGAAGATCCCTGGGGCGATGGTGCAGACGCGAATGCCCGAGCGCGCGAGGTCGCGCGCCACCGGCAATGTCATGCCGACGACGCCGCCCTTGGATGCCGAATAGGCAGCCTGACCGATCTGGCCGTCATAGGCAGCGACCGACGCCGTGTTTACGATGACGCCGCGTTCGCCGCCGGCGAGCGGGTCGAGTTTCGCCGCCCGGTCGGCGACCAGGCGGATCATGTTGAAGGTGCCGATCAGGTTGATCTCGATCACCTTGCGGTACTGGTCCAGCGGGTGCGGGCCATCTTTGCCGACCGTCTTCATGCCAATGGCAATGCCGGCGCAATTGACCAGGATGCGCGGTTCGCCGAGCTTTGCCACCACTTCGACGATCGCCGCGCTGCCACTATCGGCGCTGCTGACATCGCATTGAACCGCAATGCCGCCGAAATCGGCGGCAACCTTGGCCGCGCGATCGATGCCGACATCGAGTATCGCAATTTTGGCGCCCTTGGCGGCAAGGGCGCGCGCCGTCGCTTCGCCAAGGCCGGAGCCACCTCCGGTGACGATCGCGATCTGGCCGTTCGGATTCATGCCGGCGTCCTCCCAGGATTTCGGGTGATGCTACGAAGCGCGCTGCTGCGGCGCAACCTGAATGACCGGATCGATCGAGGACTGCGGATTGGCCGAGGCACGGACCGCGGCCTGGGCCAGGTCGGCAACCCGCGCCGTATCCGCATGGCAGACCTCGCCGACGAACCGGGCCACCGCGCCAGGCCTGATTTCGTGATGGAGCAGCCGGTCGAGATCGACCGGACGTGGCATGGTGATCTGGCCACGCGGGAAGCGCTTGAAGCCGAGCGGCCCGTAGTAAGGCTCGTCACCGACCAGCATGACGGCCGGCGCACCGGCCTTTGCGGCGGCTTCGAGCGCGATCGCGACCAGCCTGCGGCCTATGCCGAGATTCTTGAAGTCGGGCCGCACGGCAAGCGGGCCGAGCATCATGGCGCGTCCGGCGCCTGCCGCCACGCGCGTCATGCGCACCGAGGCGATCACCGTCTCGTCCTTGACCGCGACAAATGACATCGAGCGGTCGTGCCCGCCCGCCTCGCGGATCTTATAAGCGGCCAGCACGAAACGGCCCGGCCCGAAGGCCTCGTCGTTGATGGCTTCGATTTCAGCATCGTGCGCCGGGGTCTCCGGCAGATATTTCACGTCGGCAAGGCCCATGGTCTTTGCGTTCCGGTATGCGAGGAAAGGTTTGCTGCAAGCGGCAGCGTTCGCCAGTCAGCGCTTCATCAAGCGCGGGCGTCCTTTCGTCGTCGGTCGAACCGGATCGTGGCAAAGTCAAACATGGGCGCTTCCGCTAGCATCAATTTTTCCCGGCTGCAATCGGCGCTTTTCACCTTTCTGCCCGCCGTTTGGCGAACTGGGTCGTCATTTGATGAACTGATTCGTCGTTTGACGAACTGTTCAGCGCCTGAGGGCTTCGACATTCCGGGTAAGCGCCTAGATGTCTGTTGAAACCGCAAGGAGATTTCGCATGGGATTGCTGGTTGAAGGCAAATGGCAGGACCGCTCGACCGTTGCCGACGGCAGCGGCAGGTTCGTGCGTGCCGAAGCGCAATGGCGCGACTGGGTGACGCGCGACGGCGCGCCGGCGCAAGGGCGCAAGCGCGGTTTCAAGGCGGAGCCCGGGCGCTATCACCTTTACGTCTCGCTCGCCTGCCCATGGGCGCACCGGACCTTGATCTTCCGCGTCTTGAAGAAGCTGGAAGACATCATCTCCGTCTCGATCGTGCACCATTTCATGGGCGAGAACGGCTGGACCTTCAAAGCCGAGGACGGCGCGACCGGCGACACGTTGTACGGCCTCGATTTCCTGCACCAGATCTATGCGAAGGCCGATCCCGGCTATTCGGGCCGGGCATCCGTACCGGTGCTGTGGGACAAAAGGCAGGAAACCATCGTCAGCAACGAGTCGTCAGAAATCATCCGCATGCTCAATTCCGGCTTCGATGAATGGGGCGATGCGAGCCTGGACTTCTATCCGCCGGCCTTGCGTTCCGAGATCGACAGGATCAATGCGCTGGTCTATCCGGCGATCAACAACGGCGTCTATCGCGCCGGCTTCGCAACCTCGCAGGAAGCCTATGAGGAAGCGTTCGGCGAGCTGTTCGCAGCACTCGACACGTTGGAAGAGCGGCTGTCAAAGCAGCGCTCTCTTGTCGGCGAACGGATCACGGAGGCCGACTGGCGACTGTTCACCACGCTGGTGCGTTTCGATCCGGTCTATGTCGGCCACTCCAAATGCAATCTGCGCCGGGTCGCCGACTATCCGAACCTGTCGAACTATCTGCGCGACCTCTACCAGGTGCCCGGCGTGTCAGGCACGGTCAACCTGGATCACATCAAGTCGCATTACTACGGCAGCCACAAATCGATCAATCCGACGGGGATAATCCCGGTTGGGCCTGAGCTGGACTATGCCGCGCCACACGATCGCGGCCGGTTCAGGAAGGCGGCCTGAGTTACCAGTAGGCCGAGACCTGCTCGCCGCCGAAAATTTCGGCAATCCGACGTCGCGTCGCCGGCGTCGCATCTTCCGGCAGGCGATCGAGCCGGAAGAACGCCGCCTCGGCGATCTCATGATCCGGCAGCTTTGGCGCCGTCTGGTTGAAGGCTTCGACCAGATAGAGGCCGACATGGTCGCGTGCGCTGGCGCGGCGGTTGAAGTGCATCGATCTCAGCACCGGCGAAGCCGTCAGCGCGATGTTGCCCTCCTCGGCGAGCTCGCGCGCCAGCGCCTCGACAAGGGTCTCGCCCACCTCGACGCCGCCGCCAGGCAACTGCCAGCCCGGAACATAGGTGTGGCGGATGAGGAAGACGGAGTTGGAAGTGCGGTCGTAGATCAAGCCGCGCACGCCAAGCGTCATCGGGCGCCGCAGCAGGAAGTAGAGATGGAACAGCCTTGCTCTGAGTCCCGCCCAGCCGGTCTGGCGGAACGCCTGTTCCGGATCGGCGCCGGTCATCCACGAAACCGCGAGCGGACAGGAAACGTTGAGTAGAAAGCCCGGACCGGGTCGCTTAAGAAGGGGCTATGCTCAGGCTTGCACATATTTCCGATGTCCATCTGGGGCCGCTGCCCGATGTAACCTATCGCGATCTGGCGTCCAAGCGGGTGCTGGGTTACGTCAACTGGCAGCGCAACCGCCGCCGCCATATGCACGATGCGGTGATCGACACGATTGTCGGCGATATCAAAGCCAACGCCCCCGACCACCTCGCCGTCACCGGCGATCTCGTCAACCTGGCGCTCGATGGCGAGATCGAGATGGCGAAACATTGGCTGGAGACGCTGGGCTCTGCGGACGACGTATCCGTGGTGCCGGGCAATCATGATGCCTATGTGCCTGGCGCCTTCGACAAGGTCTGCCGGTCATGGGCGCCATGGATGACGGGCGACGGCATCAACAGCCCGATCGATCGCAATTCCTTTCCCTATTTGCGGGTGCGCGGTGATGTCGCTCTGATCGGCGTCACGACGGCGCGGGCCACGGCGCCGTTCATGGCCAACGGCTTCTTCATGGAGGGCCAGGCGGAGCGGCTCGGCAAGATTCTCGACGCCACGGCCAGACAGGGGCTGTTTCGCGCCATCATGATCCATCATCCGCCGGTGCGCGGCGCGGTCTCGCAACATAAGCGGCTGTTCGGTATCGCGCGCTTCCACAAAGTCATTCGCCGGTATGGCGCCGAGCTTGTGCTGCACGGCCACTCGCACTTGCCCTCGCTGTTCACCATCGGTCCGCGCGGCGCCAAGGTGCCCGTGGTCGGCGTCGCCGCCGCCGGCCAGGCTCCGGGCGGCAGTCATCCCGCCGCTCAGTACAATCTGTTCGAGATCGGCGGGGAAAAAGGCGGTTGGACCATCCGCCTGACACGGCGCGGCCTGACCGGTCCGGCCCTGCCGCCATCGGACATTCAGGTGATTGAGCTCGGTGCCGATATGCCGGTGGTGCGCGAGCCCGTCGTCAGAAGCTGATCTTCATCTGGGCGATGCGGTCCCAGAACAGCACCAGCGATACCGCCAGGCCGACCAGGGCGCCGGCGGCGATCAAGCCAAGGCCGGCGAAGAAGGTTGTCCAGCCGTTGCGGCGCGTTGCAGCCTGCAAAGGCGGCTCGGCTTCCCGGACCTCGGCTCGATGCAGGCCAGTCACCGCGCTCTCGACCGCGCCTTCCATCATCCGCTGCCGCTCGACGACACGCTCGGCCACGTATCGCGTCACGGCATCGGCGACGGGCTTCATGTCGGTCGATTCGGCCAGCACCACGCGGCCGATGCGCGTGTCCTTAAGGAAGCGGAAGGTGCGCCGATCCCGCCCCATGGCGACATGGCTGACGGCATCGACCCACAGCCGCGGCTGCAGGCCGGAGGAGACGGCGAAGTCGAAATTGTCGATGTCCGCCGGCACATCGGCGAAAACGGGGGCGAGCTCCGCGGCCAGCAACTCGAGCCGCATGCGGTGCGCCTCGCGCATGTCGACCACCACATCGTCGCGGTCGGCGAAGGCGTTCTTGACGTCGCGGATCGCGTCCGAGAGCTTCCGCGACGGCTCGATCGGGGTGATTTTGTCGCCTGCATCCTTCATGGCGCTGCCTCGCTGTTGGTAAACAGCGAGTTAACACAGTCGCCGGCAAAATGCACTGCGAGATGGGCTCAGCTTGCCGCTGCGCTGAATACCGGTCTCTGGATTCTGCCGCGGCGGCGCGTGTTACGGCGCACGGCCTCGGCAATCAAGTCAGGCGCCTCCTCGACCAGCATGTGGCCAGCCTCCAGCACGTGGTGCAGGTGGAAATGCGACGGCAAACTCTCGGCCTGGGCGACGGGCAGGACGGGATCGTCCGATCCCCAAAGCACCATCACCGGCATGCTCAGGGTTTCCAGCGGTTCACTCGGGATGATACCTTGCCGGTCATCCCTGGTGACCACGGCTGCAGCACGGACGAGGGTCCGCAACTGGCCCGGCCGCTTGCGCATGCGGCAAAGCGCCTCCACCACATGTTCGGGGGGAACACTTTGCGGCCCCGACATGGCGGCAAGACAAGCGCGGACCTCCTCTCTATCAGCCGCGGCCGCATAGCGTCGCAGCAACGGACCGTTGATCTCGGGGCCGAAGCCGCCGGGTGCTAGCAAGGTCAGTGAGGCCACCCTGTCGGGATCGGCAAATGCCATCAAGGTCGCGATCGCGCCGCCCATCGAATGGCCGACGACGTGAACTTTGCCCAGGCGGCGCGCGCCCAGATCGGTCAGGACGGCCCCGGCGGCCTGCTTGACGCCTGACGCCTGGCACTCGAGGGAGTCTCCGTGGCCCGGCAGATCGTAGGCCAATGTCCTCACGTCGGGCGTCAATCCCGCAATCACGTCGCGCCAGATCGAATGGCAGGCGCCGAAGCCGTGCAGGAAGACGATCGTCTTCGAGCCAGCACCGCATTCGGCGACGTGAAGAGAGTGAAACATCGATATTGTTGGCTGCGAAGCGGTATGAACGACAATCCAAGATTGTGGCTGAATTGCTCCCTGGGCGGATCGAAAGCCAGTAAAATTTTTGCGAATTCGCTGTGCGCGCCTCAACCGAACGCGCAATCAGGCCTGCGGTGCCGAGCAGAGCCGGCATGCGAATTCAATCAGGCTCGCACGCGTCAGCGAATGGGCCAACGTTCGCTCAGCTTGGATTGCCGATGCCCGCGGAGCGCAAGGATTGCACCAGCCGGTCGACGAGATCGGAGGGGTACCTCCGGTCGATAAAGGTCGCGCGCGGATTGGCGGCGAATTTCGGGAATTCGGCCGTGAGCTCGTTCGCCAATTCGTTTGCGAGCTTGTCGCGGCCTGAGATCTTGGCGCCGATCAGGCGTGCCGCCAAATAATGCGACTTGGACGCAGTGGTCCGCAGCGACTCGCTGGCAATCGCTGCTCTCTTGGTGTCGCCTTGCATGAAGGCTCCGACAAACAGGCCATAGTCCCACCAGGTCGGATGACCGCTGAAAGCTTCGACGGCATGGCCCAGGATCGGCGTTCCTTCCTGGTATCTGCCGGCGAAAATCAGGCCATAACCATAAGCGGCGGCCATGCCGAGATCATAGGGGTTGAGCTCATAGGCCTTGCGCATCCAGCGGATCGCTTCGTCCGTATTGCCGAGGCGCGAGTTGAGGTAGCCATAGGCGCGATGCGCGTGCGGGCTCATCGGTGCCATCTGAATGGCTCGGTGGGCAAACGACATGGCCTGCTCGACCGTTGCGCCGGGCGGATAGGCATAGCGGTTGTTGACGGCTTCCAGATGCAGAGAAGCCAGTTCCGAGTAGACGAGCGACGATTTGGTGCTTTCTCTGACCAGCTTCTCCAGACAGCGATAGGCAGCTTCGTGCGCCTTGGCGCTCTGGTCGAGATAGTAGCGGTCGTCGAGCACCAGACATCCGATCTGGCTGGTCCGGATATCGCTCTGGTCGATATAGCTGTAGATCGCGCCCGAAGCGGGGATCGTAGAGGTCAGGAGATTGGCGATGTTGCTTTCGACGGCACCAGGCGCGCTTTCGGCCGATGTCAGGTTGCGGGACAGGAGAACCCGTCCCGTCGCGACGCTCTGCAGCTCAATCATGACCTCGCCGGCGGCAGTCCCGGGAATAAGATCGAAAACGAAGCTGATCGGATCGGCGGAACGATTGCGCGTAGCGTCGGCGTCGCGTCCGATGAAGTCTATTGTATCGAAGCCGGCGAGACCGGCGCGCAGCGAGGAAGCAACACGGGCCGCCTCGGGTCCGTCGGCTTTGATGGCCAAGTAGATCAAAGGCAGGCCGTCGAACGTTTGAGAAGCGACGCTGCTGGTCGCGCCTGCCGTTTCGGCTTCGACCGGCGCGGCCGCGTCGTCACCATGAAGAAACGCGTTACCCTGGCGGACGACAAGGATACCCAGCATGGCGATGACCAGCACCATGGCGGCCCAGAAGAACCGCAATTGGCGCGTCAGCGATGACGCGGATCCGGTCGTTGACGGGGTCGTCATCAGTGCCACGGCTTCGACCGGCGCGGCGGCCGGCTCAGGCTTCTCGAAATGCTTGGAAGGCCGAGCGGGCTGGCCTGCATTCGCAGACTTGGCATCGGCTGGGAGCCGTATCGCGTTCAGTTCGTAAGAAGGCACATAGCCGCCGCGCGGAATGGCGATGCGCACCGGCTCGGCAATACCTTCGCTGGCAAAATACTGATCCAAAAGCTCGCGCAGCCGCCCCGCTTGGACCCTGACGACCGCGTCGGTCGATCCGTCGAAATCGCCGTCCTTGCCGAAGACATCCATGGCAATGGATACACCCTTCAGCCGGTCGGCTTCGCCTGCCTGCTCGCGTTCGACGAGATAGCGTAACAGCCTGCGGGCCCGCTCGGATCGTCCGAACGTTTCGCTGGCAAGCAGTCGCTCCAATGTCTCGCGCACTGCGGGGGCGGCAGGCGTGGCAGGCTCCAAGTGTCGGACCTTTCAGAGTCGGCACAGGTTAGAGCGCGATAATATAGCGCGCGCTCCGGCAGACAAGGAACCTTCTGTTATGTGATCGCGTAAGCCACGGGAAATTTACCGGCCGGTTAACGAATTTGAACGCGGCTCGCGCCTGCCATGAAGCGTGGCACGTCCGATGAACGCGCCACGCTTCGAACAATCAGCCGGCCCTGCGGCCCAGGATACGGTTCGCGGCCGAGACCACGGCCTCCAGCGAGGCGGCGACGATGTTGGTGTTTATGCCTGCGCCGAACAGCTTGCCGCCCGGATATTCCATCTCGACATAGGAAATGGCCGAGGCATTCGAGCCGCGCTGCAAGGAATGCTCGGAATAGTCGAGCACCGACATGTCGACGCCGATATGGCGCGAAAGCGCATCGACGAAGCCGTCGATCGGGCCGGTGCCGGTGCCGGTGATGGTCACTTCCTTGCCGTTGTCGAGGATCTCCGCCTCGACCACGCGACGGCCCTTAACCTCAGTGTCCGGATAGGTGCGATGGTCGAGGAATTTCAGTCGCGCGCCAGGCTGGTCGACATAGGCTTCGAGGAAGCGCTCGTGGATGCGCTTGGCCGGCACTTCCTTGCCTTCGGCGTCGGTGATCGCCTGGATGTCCTGGCTGAACTCGATCTGCAGGTTGCGCGGCAGATTAAGGCCGTAGTCGGCATGCAGCACGTAGGCGATGCCGCCCTTGCCCGACTGCGAGTTGATGCGGATGATCGCCTCATAGGTGCGGCCGACATCGGCCGGGTCGATCGGCAGGTAGGGCACTTCCCAGACCGGCGTGTTGGCTTTGCGCAGCGCCTTCATGCCCTTGTTGATGGCATCTTGGTGCGAGCCGGAGAAAGCGGTGTAGACGAGCTCGCCGACATAGGGGTGGCGTTCCGGGATCTTCAGCTGGTTCGAATATTCGTAGACGTCCTTCATCCGGTTGATGTCGGAGCAGTCCAGCTCGGGATCGATGCCTTGCGTGTACATGTTGAGCGCCAGCGTGACGATGTCGACATTGCCGGTGCGCTCGCCATTGCCGAACAGCGTTCCCTCGACGCGGTCGGCGCCGGCCATCAGGCCGAGCTCGGTAGTGGCGATGCCGGTGCCGCGGTCGTTGTGCGGATGCAGCGAGATGATCAGCTTGTCGCGGTTGTCGAGATTGCGGCACATCCACTCGATGCGGTCGGCATAGACGTTGGGGGTCGACATCTCGACGGTCGAGGGCAGGTTGATGATCAGCTTGTTGTCAGCCGTCGGCTTCACGATCTCGGTGACGGCGTTGCAGATCTCCAGCGCGACCTCGAGCTCGGTGCCGGTGAAGCTCTCCGGCGAATATTCGAAACGGAAGCCACCGCCGGCCTTGGCGGCCATGTCGGTGATCATCTTGGCGGCATCGGTGGCGATGCGCTTGATGCCGGCGACGTCTTTCTCGAAGACGACGCGGCGCTGCAGCTCGCTGGTCGAGTTGTAGAAATGCACAATCGGACGGTGGGCGCCCTTGAGCGCCTCGAACGTTCGCGTGATCAGCTCGGGCCGGCACTGCACCAGAACCTGCAGCGACACATCCTTGGGCACGCCGCCCTCCTCGACGCACCAGCGGGCGAAGTCGAAGTCGGTCTGCGAGGCCGACGGGAAACCGATCTCGATCTCCTTGAAGCCCATATCGAGCAGCAGCGCAAACATGCGCGCCTTGCGCTCATGGCCCATCGGATCGATCAGCGCCTGGTTGCCGTCGCGCAGGTCGACCGAGCACCAGATCGGCGCCTTGTCGATCACCTTGGACGGCCAGGTGCGATCGGCGAGGTTGACGGTCGGATAGGGCTGATATTTGCGCGCGGCATCGGGCATGTGCCCGGGCACTTGCGCGCCCGTTTCGGCCTCGCCGGCGCGGATTGCTTCCCTTCTATTCATCGTCGTTTCTCCCGGCGGCTCGTGAGACCGCTTTCAGGCGGATCGGTGCCGAGCGGCGCCTTTACCAAAGTTTCGTTCGCTTGATGTGACTTGCCTATCTAGCCAAGGAGCAGGCGCCTAACGCGGCGGTTTTCGACCGCCGGGCGCTCCTTCAGCGAACCCGGCGATCGCCGATAAGGCCGAGAAGAAGCAGGGTCGAAGCAAGCGCGCGCACGGTCTCGCCGGCAAAGCCGGGGCGAGGAGAAGCGACAGAGCGGGTGCGCGTGGTCATGCCGGCTCTCTTACAGGAGCGGGCATCTGGAGGCAAGTGCCGGTCCGGCTTTAAGTCTTTGGTTTCATGCATATCGTCCTCCCAAAATCGCGGCACAGTTTTGGGCGACATGCATTGGCGCGGCTCTTTCCCGCATCAGCCAAATGCGCCACACTCGCTTCCGCAGCACCTGATCCCAGGGGGAGGTCGTGCATGAATTTCGTGTTCTTCTCGCCGCATTTTCCGGCCAACGGCGCCGATTTCTGCGACCGGCTGAAGAAGGCCGGCGCCACCGTGCTCGGCATCGGCGACGCTCCCTATGAGACGCTGAGCGCCAAGCTGAAAGCGGCGCTTTCGGAATACTATCGGGTCGCGGACATGGACGACTACGACGCCGTATTCCGGGCGATGGGCCATTTCATCCACAAATGGGGCCGCATCGACCGCTTCGAGTCGTTGAACGAGCACTGGCTGGAGCTTGAAGCCAATATCCGCACCGATTTCAACATCTTCGGCACCAAGCTCGACTTCGTGAAGAATTTGAAGCGCAAGAGCCGCATGCGGGCGTTTTTCCGCAAGAGCGGCGTCGAGACAATCCCGCAACGCAAATGCTCCGACCGCGCCGGCGCCATGACCTTCATCCGCCGGGTCGGCTATCCGGTGGTGGTGAAACCGGATTCGGGCTCCGGCGCCTCGAACACGTTCAAGATCTCCAACGCGAAGGAGCTCGACCAGTTCTTCAAGGAGAAACCCGAGGGCGTGACCTTCGTCATGGAGCAGTTCATCGAGGGGCTGGTGGTGACCTTCGACGGGCTGGTCAACCGCGACGGCGAGGTCGTGCTGGCGGCGAGCCACCGCTACGACCAGAGCGTCATGGAAGTGGTCAACCGCGACCGCCATATGAGCTACACCTGCTTCCCCGAGATCACCCCGGCGGTCGAGGAGGCAGGCCGCAAGATCCTGAAGGCGTTCGACGTACGCGAGCGCTTCTTCCACATCGAACTGTTCGAGACCAGGGACAAGCGCATCATAGCGCTCGAGGTCAACATGCGGCCGCCAGGCGCCTGGATGACGGACGCGATCAACTACACTTTCGACATCGACGTCTATTCCGAATGGGCCAACATGGTGGTGAAGGACGCGGCCGGCGGCCCTTACAAAGGCAAGTATTTCACCGCCTATGCCAGCCGCAAGCGGCACCTCGACTATTTGCACAGCCATGAGGACGTGCTAGCCGCCCACGGCGACAAGATCGTTCACCATCAGGCCATCGAAGAGGTTTTCAGCCGCGCCATGGGCAACTACGCCTACCAGATGCGCTCGAAGGACCAGAAGGCGCTGCGTCAGGCGGTCGACTATATCCACGCGGAAAAGGCGTGAGCCGATGGACGTTTCCTATCACAAGGCCCATGCCCGCAACCTCGGCCGCGACATGGAACACAAGCGCTACGGCCATGCCGGGCGGCCGGTGGTGGTATTTCCGACCTCGCAGGGGCGTTTTTACCAGTTCGAGGATTCGGGCGGCGTCGCAGCGCTCGCCGAATTCATCGACACCGGCCGCATCCAGCTGTTTACGCTCGACGGCATCGATTCCGAATCCTTCTTCGACAAGCACGGCGATCCCCCCAGTCGCATCGCCCGCCACGAGGCCTATTTCCGCTATGTGCGCGAGGAGGCGCTGCCGGAGCTCCAGGCGGTTGCCGCCAAGGCCAATGGCGGACGCTCCCTCAAGCCGCTGTTCTGCGGCTGCTCGATGGGCGGCTACCACTCGTCGAATTTCGTGTTCCGCTTTCCGGAGCTGGCGAGCGGCGTGATCTCGCTGTCCGGCGTCTATTCGACGCGCGACTTCTTCGGTCGGGCGCTGGAGGGCAGCATCTTCTACAATTCGCCGCTCGACTATCTGCCGGGCATCGTCGACCAGAAGCTGCTCGGGCGGCTGAGGGCGCTGAGGCTGATCTTCTGCTGCGGGCAGGGCGCCTGGGAAGAACGAATGCTCGTCGAAACGCGCGAACTGGAGCAGGTGCTGCGCGAGAGATCCATTCCGGCCTGGGTCGACTATTGGGGCGGCGACGTCAGCCACGACTGGCCGTGGTGGCACAAGCAACTCGTCTATTTCTTTGGCCGCTGGCTGGATGACGACCTGATGCACAGGATCGACTGACGACCGCGCCCGACCCAATCCGCCGCTTTGTGGAAGCCTCGCGTCATGCGGCGCCTCCAGCGCCACCTGGAAGCGGCCGTCGGGCCGCGCCAATGCCGGCGACACCGGGGCCTTTCTCGACACCTTCACCGCCGATGCCTTGCTCACCGGTTGGGGCCGTTCCGAAGGCGACCGGATCGCCAGCCTGATCATCGCCTGAGATCCGTCCCGTCAGCTCATCGGCAAGCGTCTGGCTCAAATATGACCTTCTGCTCTCATCTCTAGTGGAGAGCCAACACAGCCGTCAGGCGGCGATATCGCTCAACCTTAGTCGAAAGGGCGCCATCGCGCCTCGCGAGGTTGGCCGTCGCCTCGGGTCCTCTGATGTGGAACGGTGGCGTGGGCGCGCTTTCGCGGGCCGCTCTCAGTAGGTCGCGCGTCCGCCGGACAGATCGAAAGTGGCCCCGGTGGTGAAGGAATTCTCGTCCGAGAGCATGAAGGCGACCATGGCCGCTGCCTCCTCCACCTCGACGAATCGACCGCGCGGCACCTTGCTGAGCATATAGGTCACCTGGGCCTCGGTGAGCTGTTCGAGGATACGGGTGCGGGCGGGCGAGGGGGTCAACGCGTTGACGGCGATGTCGCGGCCGGCGAGTTCCTTGCCAAGCGACTTGGTCAGCGCAAGCACGCCGGCTTTGGCAGCCGAATAGGCGGCGGCGTTGGGATTGCCTTCCTTGCCGGCCACGGAAGCGACATTGACGATACGGCCGTAGTTGCGCGCGATCATGCCGGGCACCAGGCGTCTGCAGCAGTAAAAGACGCCGTTGAGGTCGATTTCGATGATCTGCCGCCAGGCGGCGGGGTCATAGTCCACCACGGTCGCGGCCGGCCCGGCAATGCCTGCATTGTTGACAAGGAGATCGACGGGCCCGAGCGCCTGTTCGGTCAGGATGGCGGCGCGGTCGACGGCCTCGATCTGCGACTGGTCGCAAAGCAAGGCTTCGACCCGGCCCGAGGGAGCAAGCTCGGCCGCAGCGCTCGTCATCGCGGCCTGGTCGATGTCCCAGATGGCGACGCTTGCGCCCGACGACAGCAGGCGTCGGGCGACCGCAAGGCCGATGCCTTGCGCGCCGCCGGTCACGACCGCGACACGGCCAGAGAGATCGACGGCATTCAAACGACGGTTCATGGCCATTTCCTTTGCCTCCCCATGCATTTGGTAGCGCGGATCAGTCCCTGACGTTTCGCGCCACAAGCTTGGCGACGCTTGGCCCAATGAGCAGCACGACGAGGAAACGGGCCGACTGCAGCGCCATGACGAAGGAGATGTCGACGTTCTGTGCGGCGGCGGCGATGATGGCGACGCTGTCCATGCCGCCGGGGCTGGTCGCCAGATAGGCGGTCAGCGGATCGATGCCGAGTACGCGGCTGGTGACGAAAGCCATGCCGCCGCAGAAGGCGATCAACGCTACGATCGAGGCGATGATCTGCGGCAGGGCGCGTGCCGCGTGGCGCAGGATCGGCCGGGTGAAGTTCAGCCCGATCGACCAGCCGACCATGGCGTAGCTGACGGCCAGCAGCCAGGGCGGCAATTGCATCGGCACGCTGAAGCCGAGATGGATTACCGTGCCAAAGATGAAGGTGCCAAGGAAGAAGGGCGATGGCAGCCTGAGCAGCTTGCCGAGCAGACCGCCGACAATCGCGATGCCGAGGGTGGCGCCGGCCAACGGATCGATCGGCGGAAACCAGACGATGGGCGGCATTTCGACGCCCGACGTGTCGACCCACATCTTGGCGACGAGCGCCGCCGTCATCGAGACGAAGATGACGCGCAGATACTGCATGAAGGCGACGAGGCGCTGGTCGGCACCAAAGGCGCCGGCCATCAGCACCATGGCGGTGGCGGCGCCCGGCGAGGACCCCCAGACGGCCGTGGTGCCGGGCAGGATGCGCCAGCGGCTGATCAGCCAGCCGAGCAGGCTGGAGGCCGTGAGCGTCGCCACCACCGTCCCGAAGAAGAGCGCCCATTCGGCGTAGAAGACCGGAAAGATGTCGACAGAGATTGAGTTCGCCACCAAGCAGCCGACCACGGCCTGGGCGGAGCCGAACAGCGCGCGGGGTACGCGCACCGTGGCGCCGTTGGTGCCGGCCAGGATCGCCGCCAGCATCGGGCCGATCAGCAGCGCTGCAGGCAAGGCGGCCAATTCCAGCGCGCCGGCGAACAGCAGTGAGAGCACCACCAGCTCCAGCCACTGCTGCGGCGGGCGTAATCGCGCCATGCGTTCAACAGATGGTTGTTCCAGCGACGGTCGCTCCGGTGAAGAGTCCCTATCCGGCTCTTAGCCCGGGCACGGACAAATGCGAACCCACTTTCCCGCGGAAGCGCCGTTCGCGCCGGTCTCGCGCTCAGCTGCCCTCGTCGGGGACCGGAAGGCCGAAGCCGCCGACAGGATGGGTCTCGACCTGGAATTCGAAGCCGGCGATGAAAGGACGCGCCCGGGCGATCGCTGCCTGGACTTCGGGCAATTGCAGGGATGCCTTGTGGCTTGCCTGGTCGATCCACACTTCCGTGACCCAGATCGCGTCGGCATCGGCCGGATCGGTGGCGATGATGTAGCTCAGGCAGCCGGGCAGGGCACCGGTGGTCTCACGCAGCACGTCCATGACTGCATCGCGCTGGCCGCGTGCCGCCCGCAGCTTGCCGATCAGTCCGAACATTCCCTTCCTCTCCCTCCAGGTTGCACGCTGAGCTGAGTATGCAATCGCCGGCTCACGGCATCAACTGGCCACCATTGACCTCGATCACCTGGCCGATGATGTAGCCGCTCAAGAGGCCGGAAGACAGGAATAGATAAGCGCCGACACAATCTTCGGCCGTTCCGGCGCGACCCTGCGGAATGGTCGCGACCATGCCCTTGATCTGCTCGGCGCTGGAATAGCGTTCGTGGAACGGGGTCAGGATGGTGCCGGGCGCCACGGCGTTGACGCGGATGCCGAAGCCGATCAGCTCCTTGGCCATGCCCCGAGTTACATTGGAGACGAAGGCCTTGGACGAGCCATAGATGCCGGCGCCGCCGCCGGCGCCGTTGCGGGCGGCGATCGAGGTGGTGTTGATGATGAAGCCGCCCTGGCGCTTCAGCCATGGGATCGCCTTGCGCGAGGCCGTCAGCACCGAGCGCGCGTTGAGATCCATCACCGCATCGTAATGCGCTTCGGTCTGCTCGGCATAGGCAACGCGGCCGAGCATGCCGCCGGCATTGTTGACCAGCCCGTCGAGCCGGCCGAAATGTTCAGCGCTTTCCTCGACCACACGCTCGACGTCGGCGGGAACCGAAAAATCGCCCTGCGTCAAAAACACCTCGCCGCCGTCGTCGCGGATGGTTTTGGCGAGCTCTTCGGCGGCTTCCCGGCTTGAGTTGTAGTGAAGCCCAACCCGGCATTGCTGCCGGGCGTAGGCGAGGGCGAGGGCTGCTCCGATCCCGGTCGAGGCGCCGGTGACCAGCACCGCCTTGCCGGCAAGATCGGGAATGACAAGCGTGGTCGGATTGGCTGGCACGTCGGTATCTCCAGGATTGCGCTGACAATTGGTAGACGCTTGCCGGCCAGGTGTTCAAGTCAAGGCAAGATCGCGGCGCGAATTCAGGGCCGCAGATAGACATAGCCCTGGCGCTGCAGCTCCGCGAGCTTGACCACGCCGCCTTTCTCCGCGACCTGGAAGCCGGCAAGCAGGTCGGTCAGTGCGATGTCCATGCCATGCATGGTGTTGCCGCAGGCCTGCGGAACAAGCCCCTGCTGGACGAGGCCGGCAAAGCGGTTCGAGGTTGCGCCGGAAGCGCTCTTTGCCTTGAAGGCCGCAAGCGCCGGACCATGCACGACCAGCACGACCTCGACATCGCCGCCGGTGCCCTCATAGTGGTTCTTGATGTTGCCGAGGACGAAGTTGACCTTGTCGGCGTCGCTGAGATGATAGGCTACCTTCAGCCTGTCCTCGCCGGTGGCGGCGCTCGCCTGGCGCAGACCGAAAAAACTGGCCGCTCCGGCAAGACCGGCGCGGAAAATGTCACGGCGCAGCATCGCATCCTCCTCGATCCGGCGGCTCTCGCAAGTTTGCGTGGCCCAGCCTTGGTGCCTAGACTAGCATAAATCGCAATCACGGTGGGGGCGCGGTGCTGGGTGCCGCGTTGTTCTTTGTCGGCGCGGCGCTCGCAGATGATGCTCGCAAGCTGACCGAACTCAGCCCGAACGGCGCCGACGTCTGCTTCGGCCGGGTCTATGATGCCGCCCATCTCAAGGCGCATCCGCACCAGAAGGTGGCGCGCATCTTCTTCTACTATGGCCACGATCCAGTCAGCCGGCCGAACGAGGAGCCGAGCACGATGTCCGACGCTGCCTATAACGGCTTTCTCACCACCACGGTTCGCGGCGCCAAGAAGCCGGAATGGGCGGCTGGCTGGTGCAACAATGAGGATCCGAGCGACAAGGCGAGCGGCATCCGCTGCGGCATGGAATGCGATCGCACGCTCGCCTCGCTGAAAGTCGACGACAAGGGCCGGCTGATCCTCTCCAACGTGCAGCCTGACGTCTATCTCGACGCCGGCGCGGAGGAGGATCTCGGCAAGGCGAGATACAACGAGCAGGCGCTTGGCAGGGAGGACGACAATTTCCGTCTCGATCCAATGCCGGCCGACACCTGCAAGGCGGAGTTCGCGCGCATCGCTCCGATCGACCCGGCGCTCGGGGCTCCGCTGCGCGAGCGGCTGAAGCCGGACCAGCCCTTCTGCTTCGGCCGCGACTATGATGACGCGCATCTGAAATCCCATCCCGACCAGATGACGCAGTCGATCCGCGTCTTCCGCGGGCCGATCGAGCTCGCTTCCTTCGCCGCCGGTGGCGATGCCGCCAACTGGCCAGACGGCGCCGACATCGCGATCTCGGTGACGACCAGGCAGAAAGAGGCCAAGGTCATGCAGACCTATTCCTGCCAGGGCGAGGCCGATCAGTGGCGCTGCTCGGCCAGCTCGAAGATGAGCGACTTTGCCTGCGACATCTCGCAGAAGGAGCTTTTTCTCAAGCGCGGCGCCAGCGGCACGATGCTACTGGCTAACCCCAACAATGCGCTCGCCATTGTCGACCTCTGCTCGAAGCTAGCGGGCGGCAAGACCAAGTCCGACGATAAGATCTACAGGCTGAACCCGATGCCGCAGTCGGCCTGCACGCCGTAACTAGCGCCTCGTCCTTCTATGGCGGAGCAAGGAGAAGCAACGCGGCGCAGACCGAGCATGACGAAGTCGAAAGGCTGCGGCTGATTTTCCGGGCCGTGACCGGGAAAGCGCTCAGGCGAAAGGCACTGCCGTCGTGCCTTTCGGCAGCTTCGCCTCGTCGTCCGGCTCGACATGGATTGTGACGCGCACTGAAGGAATTTCGGCCTTTAGCGCATCCTCGATGCGGTCGCAGATGACATGACTGGCGCCGACCGTCATGTCGGCGTCGACGACCAGGTGAAACTCGATGAAGGTCGCTCGCCCGGCGATGCGCGTTTTCAGGTCATGCACTTCCAGCGCGCCTTTCGAATTGGCCGAAATGATGTCGCGGATTTGCATGTGCTCCTGGGTGTCGACGGCACGATCCATCAGTCCGCTCAGCGACTCTCCGGTGAGCTTCCAGCCCTGATAGAGAATGTTCAGCGCCACAAGGAGCGCAAGCAGCGGGTCGAGGATGTGCCATCCAGTCATCACCGCGGCGACGAGGCCCACGATGACGCCCACCGAGGTAAGCACGTCGGTCATGATGTGCTGGCCGTCGGCGACCAGCGCCGGCGACCGTTCGGTCCGGCCGTTGCGGATCAGCACGAATGCCCAGACGGCATTGACGAGCGCCGCGCCGGCATTGATCGCCAAGCCCTGCCAGGGCTGTTCGAGCGACGCGGGGTTCTGCAGCGACTGCCACACCTTGGCGATGATCAGCAAGGCCGCAACGACGATCAGAACACCCTCGAGCACCGCAGAGAAATACTCGGCCTTGTGATGGCCGAAGGGGTGGTCGCTATCGGCCGGCTTATGGCTGATGCGGATCGCCCAGAGAGCGGCTGCCGCTGTGATGACGTTGACGATGGATTCCAAAGCATCGGAATAGAGGGCGACGGAGCCGGTCATCTGCCAGGCAACGAATTTCAGCCCCATCACCAGGAAGGCGATGACGATCGACCAGAGAGCGAGGCTGGCAATCTTGCGCTTCGCGGCGGCTCTTGCGGCCGCCGTCGTCGTGTCTTCCATGGCGGCCATCGTTGCTAGGCAGCCTTTTCCTTGGCCTTGCGCGGCAGATGCGCAACGATGTTCTCGATGATGCGCATGCCGGCATTGTGGCCGAGCGTCATGATCGATTCCGGGTGGAACTGCACGGCGGCGATCGGCTCCTTGCGGTGCTCGAAGGCCATGATGACGCCGTCCTCGGTCTCGGCCGTCACCACGAAACCTTCGGGCAGGCGCACCGGATCGGCGAAGATCGAATGGTAACGGCCAACGGTCACTTCCTTGGGCAGCCCCGAGAAGATGATGCCCGGCTTCGAGACGCGGATGCGCGAGGGCTTGCCATGCATCGGAATGTGCAGCTGCCGCAACTCGCCGCCATAGGCTTCGGCCAGCGCCTGCAGGCCGAGACAGACGCCGAAGACCGGCAGGTCGCGGGCGCGGGCTCGTCTGATGGTGGCGGCGCAGTCGAAGTCCTTCGGCGTGCCCGGTCCGGGGGAGAGCACGACGAGATCGGGCTTCAGCCGCTCGAACACCTCTTCCGGCACCGGCGTGCGCACGGTGGAGACATTGGCGCCGGTCTGGCGGAAGTAGTTGGCCAGCGTGTGGACGAAGGAGTCCTCGTGATCGACGAGCAGGATGTTGACGCCGTCGCCGACGCGCGCGGTGGTGCGTTCGGCGCCTGCGGCGTTGCCGGTCTTGGCGTCTCGTATGGCGGAGAGCATGGCGGATGCCTTCAGTTCGGTTTCGGCTTCTTCTTCCTCAGGAATGCTGTCGAAAAGCAATGTGGCGCCGGCGCGCACTTCGGCGATGCCGTCCTTGATGCGGATGGTGCGCAGCGTCAGCCCGGTGTTCATGTCGCCGTTGAAATTGACCATGCCGATCGCCCCGCCATACCAGGCGCGCGGGCTTTTCTCGTTCTGCTCGATGAAGCGCATGGCCCAGAGCTTCGGCGCGCCGGTGACGGTAACCGCCCAGGCGTGCGACAGGAAGGCGTCGAAGGCGTCCATGCCTTCGCGCAGCCGCCCCTCGATATGGTCGACTGTGTGGATCAGGCGCGAATACATCTCAATCTGGCGGCGGCCGATGACGCGCACGGAGCCCGGTTCGCAGACGCGCGACTTGTCGTTGCGGTCGACGTCCGAGCACATGGTCAGCTCGGACTCGTCCTTCTTGGAGTTGAGCAGCTTGAGGATCTGTTCCGAGTCGGAGATGGCGTCGTCGCCGCGCTTGATGGTGCCGGAGATGGGGCAGGTCTCGACGCGGCGGCCGTTGACGCGCACGAACATCTCCGGCGAGGCGCCGATCAGATATTCGTTTTCCCCCAAATTGATGAAGAAGGAATAGGGCGAGGGGTTGATCGACTTCAGCTTGCGGGAAATGTCGGAGGGCTGGGTTTCGCAGCGCTCGTAGAACATCTGTCCAGGCACGACCTCGAACAGGTCGCCGCGCTTGAAGCTCTCCATCGCCCGGCGCACCAAATTGGCATATTCGCCGGGCTCATGGTCGCCGCGCGGCGGGATGCGGTCGGCGGTCCTGAACGGCTCGACAAGAGCATCGCGGGCCAAGCCTTCCGTGGAAAACCCTTCGCCGGAATAGTCGTAGCGGTCGGTCCAGGCCTTGGTCGAATAGTGGTCGACGACGAGGATCTCGTCGGGCAGGAACAGCACCAGGTCGCGCTGGCTCTGCTTGCGCTCGAGCTTGTAATCGACGGGGTCGAACTGGAAGGCAAGATCGTAGCCGAAGGCGCCGTAAAGGCCGAGATTGGCGTCCTCGGCGGTCTTGAACAAAGCCGTGATGGCACGCAGCACCGTGAAGACGGACGGCACCCGGCTGCGCTCCTCCTCGGTGAAGACGCGGCCGGGCTTGGCGACATCGAGGCGGATCAGCTTTTTCGAGCTCTCGGCAATCGTCACCTCGCTCAGCGCGCCAAGCGCCTTGCCGATCACCGGCAGCAGCACTTCGCCGCGCTGGTTCAGCGCCTCAATGCGCATGGCACGGCCGCGCGCCGAGATCACCAGCGGCGGATCGATGATGGCAGTGTCCCAGCGTGTGTAACGGCCCGGATATTCGTAGTTCGAGGAGAACACCGCGCCGCGGCGGGAATTCAGGCCGTCGACATAGGCGTCGATCGCGCCTTCATAGGGCTGGTCATGGCGCTCTCGGGTGATCGTCACCCCGCCTGCGGTGACGAAGCGCTCCGCCCCGTTGTCCAGAACTGTAGTCGTCATTGCCGTCTCCATCAGCGTTTTGGGCAACGGACCCGGGAATGGCTTGAAAAAACAAATGGCCGCCCGGACATTCCGTTGCGGCCACCCTCATTTTCACGCACGCGCGTTCGAACCGGCCGCTGTCAGCGAGCCCACCACCAAACGGTCTTGTTCGAACGCATGTTCATAGGGACTCCCATAGCGGCGAATGACGGCCCACGCAACTGGATTTCACGCGAACGGTAAAGCCGGCCCGTCAGTCCTCCAGCGTGCCGGAGCGCGCGTCGGCGCTCCTCTTGTCGCCGGCGAACTTCAAAAGATCCTCACCGGCGCGGATGATGCGGCGCGAACGGCGGGTCAGGATGAAACCCGACTGGGGCGCGAACACCTCGGTGCGGCCGCCAGCTTCGCCGGGCGCATGAACGATCGTCGCCAGCCGGTCGCCCTTGTTGACGCGGTCGCCAGGCTTGACGTCGTACAGGATGGCGCCGGCCTTGGGCGAGGGCATCATCTCGATGTTTTCCAGCGGAACGACGGCGCCGGAGAAGCTGCTCGGCTTCGGGACGGAAGGGTCCTGGATGACGCCCCGCGTCACCAGCAAGCGGTAGAGACCGGCGGCGTCGGAGGCGGCCAAGCCGCTGTCGACATCCAGCATGCCGCGATATTCGACCGTGGTGGCGACGCGCCTGTCGAACCGCGCGACGCTCGCAGGCACATTTTGATAGGGCATGATCGAGGCGCCCTCGAAGGTACCGCTACTGTCCTCCCTCCACAGCAAGACGGCATCGATGCCCATCGCAGCCGCGCAATCGGCCATATGCGGCCACAGGCTGGTGTGGATGTAGATATAAGGAAGACCTTCGTCGTCGCAGTGGAGATCGAGCACGATGTCGTTGCCGAGCGAGAGCTCGACCCGCTTCTTCAGCCGGCGGTCGGCGCCGCCGAGGCTGACATCCGCTAAAAGCTTGGCGTCCGGCGCGGCAAGCAGCGGGAAGGCGCGGTTGAAGTTGGTGCGGGTGCCGAGGTTGAAGCGGCCCTGATGCTCACCGAAGTGATACTGGGCGCGGCCGATCGGGTTGGCCCACGGCACGACGGTGATGGCGCCCTTGATGCGCCCTTCTGCTTCGGCCCTGGCAAGCATCGGCATCAGCGCGTCGATGGCGACGACGCCCGGCAACTCCCCGGCATGAAGCGCCGCCTGCAGATAGGCCGAGGGCGCCGCCTTGTCCGTGCCCCCGAAGCGGAAAACCGGGAATTCATAAGCAACGCCTTCGCTGTCGCCTGCGATGCGCTCGATGGTCTTTTGCATGGGGTTGACCTCCAATGAAGCGGCCAGACATGCATCGTTGCGGCCAGGGTGTCAGTGGTCCAGTCCGCCCGCGCGATAGGCGCAAGCCGACTGTCGAACGCCTTGAGCACTGTTTTGCCAAGACCGAGAGGCCGACGTGCAGCGGCGATCTGGCGTTAGGCCAGCGGCTTCAAGTCCTGGGCGATGGTCGGCAGAAGCTCCGAGACGTTGGGGTGGATGTGCATGGCGCGCGCCAGCGTCGAGACCGGCGCCTTGGCATACATCAGATCGAGCACTGAGTGGATCGCCTCGTCGCCGCCCGGTCCGAGCACCGAACAGCCGAGGATCTCGCCGGTGTCGGCGTCGGCCAGGATCTTCATGAAGCCTTGCGTCTCGCCCTTTTCGACGGCGCGGCCGACACGGGTCATCGGCCGCTGGCCGACAAGCGCGCGGCGGCCGGATTTCTTGACAGCGTTCTCGGTCATGCCGCAGCGGCCGAGCGGCGGATCGATATAGAGCGCATAGGCCTCGATCCGGTCGGTGACCTTGCGCGGATCGTTGTCGAGCAGATTGGCGGCGACGATCTCGTAGTCGTTGTAGGAGGTGTGGGTGAAGGCGCCCTTGCCGTTGCAGTCGCCCATCGCCCAGATGCCGGGCACATTGGTGCGCAACTGGTCGTCGACGACGATGTAGCCGCGCTGGTCGACCTCGACGCCGGCCTTGTCGAGGCCGAGGTCGTCGGTGTTGGGGACGCGGCCGAGCGCCAGCAGCACATGCGAGCCGACCGCCGGCGGCTTGCCGGCGGAGAAGGTCACGGCGATACCGTTGCCCTGCCTGGCAAAGGCGATGTCCTGGGCGCCGACATGGACGGTGATGCCTTCGTTTTCGAGGATCGACTGGATCGCGGCCGAGACGTCCTCGTCCTCGCGGCCGGTCAGCCGCGGCGCTTTCTCGATCACCGTGACCTCGGAGCCGAAACGGCGGAACATCTGGGCGAATTCGAGCGAGATATAGCTGCCGCCGACGACGACCAGATGGCTGGGCAGCACATCGAGATCCATCATCGAGGAGTTGGTGAGATAAGGGACGTCGTTGACGCCGGGCAGGTCCGGCACGGAGGCGCGCCCGCCGGTGTTGAGGAAGATTTTTGGCGCGGTCAGCAGGTCGTCGCCGACGCGCACTGTATTAGCGGATTCGAATCTGGCATGGCCGCGATAAAGCGTGCAGCCCTTCATCCCCGCGATCCAGCTTTCGAGATTGGCGCGGGCGTCGTTGGTCACCTTGTCCTTGCGTGCCTTGATCCTTTGATAGTCGACCCCGACCGGACCGGAGAGCGCGACGCCATAGTCGGCAGCGCGGCGGGCAAGATGCGCGGCGTAGGCGCTCGCCACCATCGCCTTGGTCGGCATGCAGCCGGTGTTGACGCAGGTGCCGCCGATAAGCTTGCGCTCGATCAGCGCCACGCTCATGCCGGCGGCCTCGAGCCGGCCGGCGAGCGAAGGGCCGGCCTGGCCGGCGCCAATGACGATGGCGTCGAAGCTCTTCGCGCTCATGCGACCGCCGCCACGATCAGCAGGCCGCCGATGATCGCCACCGCGTCCTCGATGAAGGCGGCAGGCGGATCCTTGCCGAAGGCGGCAGCCATCCTTGCGCGTGCCTCTGCGCCGCCGAGCGTGCCGATCACCGCGCCTATCGTGCCGGCGATGAGGCCGCCGATGGTGGCGCCGGCCGTGGCGCCGATCACCGCGCCGCAGAAGGCGCCCGTGACGATGCGGGCGCCGAATTGCTGCGGCACCTTGCGGCTCGGCGTGGACGGCAACTGGTCGGTGACAAGCTCGACGATCGCCAGGACGGTGAAGACGCCGACCGCGATCCAGTGGCCCATGAAGCCTGCCCAGGTGCCGGCAACCGGGATCCAGCCGAGATACGAGCCCCAGGCAACGACGGCCGGCGCGGTCATGGCGCGAAGGCCGGCGACGACGCCAATCAGCAATGCCAGAATGTAGAGCATCATCACCCCCCTCAAATTCGGAGCCCCGCACGGTTCCGCGGATGGCAAGCTAGCATAGGCCTGGCGTTTGGCCACGGGCTTTTCCGGCCGGGCGGATTGTGCTTTGGCAGCGGGACGGGAATGGAGGAGCGGCCATGACGAAAGGCGAGCGCATGAAGATGGCGGCGGGCGAATGGTACAGCTGCATCGACCCGGAGCTGGAAGCGCTGCGCGTGGCCGCCAGCGATGCGGTGTTCGAGCATAACAGCATGCCGCCCCGGCAGCGCGGCGACATCGGCGCGGCCTTGCGAGCGCTGCTCGGCGGCGTGGGCGAGGGCGCGCGCATCGAGGCGCCGTTCCACTGCGCTTACGGCTTCAACCTGTTCCTCGGCGACGGCGCCTTCCTCAACGCCGGTTGCACCATCCTCGATACCGCGCCGGTGAAGATCGGCAGGAGGACGCTGCTTGGCCCCAATGTGCAGATCTATTGCGCCGAGCATCACCGCGAGGCCGCCGGGCGGCTGGCCGGATTGGAGATCGCCAAATCGGTGACGATCGGCGATAACGCGTGGATCGGCGGCAGCGCGGTGATCCTCGCCGGTGTCAGCATCGGCGAAGGCGCCATCGTCGGTGCCGGCGCGGTGGTGACGCGCGACGTGCCGGCCAATGCGACCGTGGTCGGCAACCCGGCGCGGGTGGTTACACGCCGCTGAGGGCGACCTGTGCGCCGCCCTTCGAGAATTCCCGCCGGTACTGCATCGGCGACGTTCTGAGCCGCGCCGCGAAATGCTGGCGCAGCGACGTGGCGCTGCCGAAGCCGGCCTCGAAGGCCACCATGTCCATCGACTTGTCGGTCTGTTCCAGCAGCCTCTGCGCCAGCGCCACGCGCTGTTCGGCCAGCCAGTTGCCGAAGCTGGTGCCGGTCGTCTTCTGGAAGCGACGCGTAAAGGTGCGGCGGGTGAGGCCAGCTGCTTCGGCGACGCTGTCCAGGGTGTGAGCTTTGCCAAGCGTTGCCCGCACCTCATCAAGGGCTTTTGTGAATCGGTCGGCGTTTGGCGTGGGCGCCAGCGGGCGCTCGATGAACTGAGCCTGTCCGCCCTGCCTGTGCGGCGACAGCACGATGTGGCGGGCGAGCCGAAGCGCTGCCTCGGCGCCGTAGCGGGCGCGCACGATGTGCAGGCAGCAGTCCAGCCCGGCGGCGACGCCGGCCGAGGTGACGATGTCGCCTTCATCGACATAGAGAACATCCGCGTCGACGGCGATGTCGGGGTGGAGCACTTGCAACTGATCGGTATAGGCCCAATGCGTGGTCGCCTTGCGTCCCGCCAGCAGTCCGGCGGCGGCGATGGCGAACGTGCCGAGGCACAGGCCGACGATCAGCGCGCCGCGCTCATGTGCCTGTTCGAGTGCATGCTTGAGCGGCGCGGCCAGCGGAGCATCGAGATCCTTCCAGCTTGGGATGATGACGATGTCGGCCGCGTCGAGCGCCGAAAGATCGTGCGGGACCGAAATGCTCAAACCGGCATCGGTACGGATAGGTCCTTGCTCCACCGCGCAGACGCGGAAGTCGAAGCGCGGCAGGCCGAGCTTGGTGCGGTCCGCGCCGAAGACCAGGCAAGGCACGGAAAGGTGGAACGGGCTGATGCCGTCGAAGGCGACGACGGCGATGATCGGATTGCGCATGCAGACATCACCAGGTTACGGCAAAGAGCGTCCCAATTCTTTCGAATAATGTCAATTGGGCCACTTTCTGCGAAAGGATGTTCGGCCTAGCTTCGCGCCCATCAACCCGGTCGAAAGGAAACCGCCATGTCAGCACCAGCCACCCAGCCACGCCGCGCGCTCGTCGTCGTCGATGTCCAGAACGACTACAATGGCGGCAATCTCGCCATCCAGCATCCGCCCTTCGCCGACAGCGTCGCCAATGTGGCGCGCGCCATGGACGCCGCCACCGCTGCCGGCATCAAGGTCGTGGTCGTGAAGCAGATGGCGCCGGGGACTTCGCCGATCTTCGCCAAGGGCAGCCATGGCGGCGAACTGCATCCCGAGATCGCCGGGCGCGCCCGCGACCACTATGTCGAGAAGACGCTGCCCTCCGCCTTCACAGGCACCGACCTCGAGAACTGGCTGCGCGCCAACCACATCGATACGATCGCGGTCGTCGGCTACATGACGCATAATTGCGACCTGTCGACCATCATCCATGCGGTGCATATGGGCTTTGCCGTCGAGTTCCTATCGGATGCCAGCGGCTCGGTTCCCTACGCCAACAGCGCCGGCTACGCGTCTGCCGAAGACATCCATCGCGTGGTGAGCGTGGTGCTGCAGTCGCGCTTCGCCGCAGTGCTCAAGACCGCGGAATGGATCGATTGCCTGAAGACCGGGGCCCTGCCGGAGCGCGACACGATCTATGCGTCGAACCAGCGGGCGCTGAAGCGGAACGCTGCATAGAGCATTTCACCGCTTCACGGACACGGCGAAGGCTCTGGCTTTTGCTTTTGACGCAATTCCGGACGGAAAACCGCTCACACTTTTCCTGGAATTGCTCTAGCCGCACCAACGCCGAAAGAAAAAGGGCGCTGCAACAGTGCGGCGCCCTTGGTCGTTTCAGCTCCTGACGCTGCTTAGAACAGGCCCTCGATCTGGCCCTGCTCGTTGAGGAAGATCTTTTCCGAGGAGGGTGCCTTGGGCAGGCCGGGCATGGTCATGATCTCGCCGCAGATGATGACGACGAAGCCGGCGCCGGCCGAGAGCCTGAC